>CAVRGM010000003.1:0-791225 GCA_963720715.1 uncultured Chloroflexia bacterium | reverse complement strand
GACAGGACGACGTGGCCGAGGGGAACGGGCGCATCGGCCTCGATCGTCTGGAGCCGCTCGCCGATGAAGTTGTAGACGTACTTGAGGACGCCATCCTTGAGATACAGGGAGTGGCCACCGAACCGCGAACCCTGGGCGAACAGGACGCCGCTCGCCTCCGGCATCGCGATCTCGACCTCGGCCGCGATCGTGTACGACCGGTTCCGGATGTTCGGGGTCTGCGACTCCGGGATGTCGGCGCCGCCCGGGTAGTAGACGTACCGACTCCGGGGTCGGGACATCTCCGGGCGGGGCGTGGTCAGGATCGCCACCGCATCACGCGACTCGAGTGGCAGCGCCTGGTACGTCCCGGCCTCCGCCCACCACAGCGAGATGAGTTCCTGGAGCTTGACCGGCTGATCGGCCGACAGGTCGTGGCATTCACTCGGGTCGTTGTCCGTATCGAACAATTCCCAGCGCTGCTGGGCGAAGTCGCCCCATGACTCCGGGGCGGCCGGGACCGCGGTGCAGGCTTTCCAGCCCTTGTGCCAGATCGCGCGCGTACCGAGCATCGAATAGAACTGCGTCTGCTTCCGGGTCGGCGCGTCCGGATCGTCGAAGGTGTGCGAGAAGTCGACGCCCTCGATCGGATGCTGGGTGTAGCCCTTGACGACCTCGGGCAGCTCCAGGCCGAGGCTCTGGAGCAGGGTCGGGACGATGTCGACGGCGTGGTTGTACTGGCGCCGAAGGCCGGGCTTGTCGATCCGACTCGGCCACGACACGATCATCGGGTCGGCCGTGCCACCCTCGAAGTTCGCGTAGCGCTTCCAGAGCTTGAACGGCGTGTTGAACGCCCATGCCCATCCGGTCGGGTAGTGGTTGTATGTCGTCGCGCTGCCGAGCTCGTCGAGGTGCTTGAGGTTCTCCTCGATCGTGTCCGGGATCCCGTTGAAGAACTTGTTCTCGTTGACCGAGCCGTTCGGGCCGCCCTCTCCCGAGGCCCCGTTGTCCGAAACCAGGACGACGATCGTGTTCTCGAGCTGGCCCGACTCCTCGAGGTAGTCCAGCAGGCGACCGATCTGGTCATCCGCGTGACTGAGGAACCCGGCGTAGACCTCGGCCATGCGCGAGAACAGGTGTTGCTCATCGACGGTCAGCGAATCCCAGGGTCGCACGCGGTCGCCCATGGACCAGGGTTTGCCGTCGTGGCTGGTCGTATCCGCATACGGGTCGATCGGCGACAGGTCGGCGCCCGGGGGCAGGATCCCGAGTTCCTTCTGGCGGGCGAAGATCGTCTCGCGGATCGCCTCGTAGCCCATGTCGAACTTGCCCTTGTAGCGCGTCGATCCATTCCTGCGGGGCGTGATGCGGCGCGTGGGCGGCACCCGGGCAGTAGTACAGGAAGAACGGCTTGTCCGGAGCGATGGCCTTGGCGTCGCGGATGAACTCCATCGCCTTGTCGGTCAGGTCGACGGTCAGGTGATAGCCCTCCTCGGGCGTGCTCGGCGGGGCGACCGGGTGGTTGTCGTACACGAGATCCGGGTACCACTGGTTCGTCTCGCCGCCGAGAAAGCCGTAATACCGTTCGAACCCGCGACCCAGCGGCCATTGGCGCTTCGACGACGCCAGGTTCATCTCGTCCTCAGCGCACAGGTGCCACTTGCCGACCATGTACGTGTTCCAGCCCTGCTCGACGAGCAGCTCCGCCAGGTTCGCATTCTCGAACGGGATGTGGCCATTCGCGTTCGGAAAGCCCGATGTGGCTTCGGTGATACAGCCCATCCCGTTGGTCGTGTGATTGCGCCCGGTCAGGAGGCACGACCGCGTCGGAGAGCAGAGCGCGGTGGTGTGGAAGTTCGTGTAGGTCAGTCCCTGATCGGCGATGCGCTGGATGTTGGGCGTCGCGATCGGGCCGCCATACGTCTCCATCGCCGAAAAGCCGACGTCGTCCAGGACGATGTACACGACGTTCGGAGCGCCATCCGGTGCTTTCGGCTGCTCGAACGGGGTCCAGTCCGGCGTGGAGTCTTTGATGTCGACGTTGACGACGCCGGAAAAACGCTTGGCCACGAGTCGAACCTCCAGGGACGGACAGGGCGACGGGTTACACCGAAGGCCACCGATGATAGTCGCCACCAGGCTTCCGAACCGGCTACCGGCGCTTGACATTCAAGTCACTTCATGGTCTAGCCTCCAGCCACGAATCAGTCATCGCACGACCGCGGATAGGAGTCCGACCCCATGACCACCGATATCTTCGACCGCCCCGGCGCGACACCCCCGGTCCTGGCCGACCTGCCGATGGAGCAACAGCTCCAGATCCGGAAGTCGGCCGTGGTCCTCCAGCGCCGTTGGGAAGGCCGGATGAACGTCGAGACGATCCAGCGCTTCCTGCTCGAATCGCTCGACCTGCTGAAGGGTGCCCGCATCCTGATGTGGACGCCGGTCCTGGCCGAGAAGCTGACCAACGACCGCCTGCGCGCGCTCGTCCGCCTTGGATCCGATCGGACGGACCTCAACCCGAGCGTCCTGTTCCTGTGCGTTCACAACGCTGGTCGCTCGCAGATGGCCGCCGGCTGGATGCGCCAGCTTGGTGGTGACCGGATCGACGTGTTCTCCGGCGGCTCCGAGCCCGCTGCGTCGCTGAACAAGGCGGTGGTGGCTGCGATGGCCGAAAAGGGCATCGACATCAGCAGGGAGTTGCCCCAGCCCTGGGCGGACGAGATCGTCCGGGCCGCCGATGTCATCGTGACCATGGGTTGCGGAGACGCATGCCCCGTCTACCCGGGCAAGCGCTACGTGGATTGGGAGCTCGAAGACCCGTCGGGAAAGCCCATCGACGAGGTTCGGCCCATCCGCGACGAGATCGAGCAGCGAGTCCGCGGGCTCCTTGCCGAACTCCTGGCCGACCGGCCGAGCTGAGGGCGTCTAGGCGGCGGGCCTCAGGTAGCGGTAGACAAGGACCGCGGCGATGGCCCCGACCGGTGGCGCGACAAGGTAGATCCACAGGTTCGACACGTCGCCGCTCACGACAGCCGGACCGATCGAGCGAGCCGGGTTCATCGAGGCGCCGCTGACCGGCCCGCCGACCAGAGCGCCGAGGGCCACCGTGCCGCCGATGGCGATCGCGGCCGCCTGCCCCACGGCGCGCGTGTCGGTCGCGACCGACACGATGACCAGCATCAGGAAGAAGGTCAGGATGGCCTCCCACACGAGCGCCTGGGCATCCGTGCCGGACGGTTGGGTCACACCCAGCGGGACATCGCCGAGGCTGACTCGCAGAACGAGCGCGGCAGCGATCGCACCCGCCACCTGGGCCGTCCAGTACGGAACGACCCGGCTCGCCGGGAAATGCCGCCCGACCGCGAACGCCGCGGTGACGGCCGGGTTGAAATGCGCTCCGGAGACGTGGCCGAGGGCATAGATCATGGTCATGATCGCCAGGCCGAACGCCGCCGCGACCCCGGCGTCGCCCAGGGTTCCGACCGCGATGGCACCGCAACCGGCGAACACGAGGGCGAACGTGCCGATGCCCTCGGCGACGAGGGCTTGTCCGAGGGGCAGCGCCTTCAACCGGTGATCGCCGGCGAGCGTGTGCGGCCGGATGCCCGCAGGGCGACCTCGATGAACGGGCGGATCCGCTGTTGCAGTTCCCCGTAGGTTTTCTTGAACGCCGCGAGTCGCTCGGCATCGGTCCCTTCGACCTCGTCCGGGTCCTCGAGACCCCAGTGCAGCGTGTTGTGGGGGCCCGCGAACACGGGGCAGGACTGACGGGCTCGATCGCACACGGTGATCACGTAGTCGAACGGCTCGCCGACGAACCGATCCGCCGACTTGCTCGTGGCACCTGACCAATCGATCCCGACATCGGCGAGGACCTGGATCGTGTATGGGTTCACGCCCTTGGGCGCCGTGCCGGCAGAGATGACCTCGAAGTCGGCGCCGCCGAGCCTTCGGAGGATCGCCTCGGCCATCTGGCTACGAGCGCTGTTGCCGGTGCACACGAAGAGCACCCGGATCGGCGTACCGGGTCGAGGCCGCTCCTGTCCTCGGCCGCGCGCGTGGCCCGCTGCCGCGATGGTCGATTCGAGATCGATCAGCTCGTCATCGAGTCGGTCGAGGTCGTCCCGCTCGCGAGCGATGGCCGCTCGCTGCTCGGCGATCAGTGGGGCGAGGTCGCGATCCATCTCGGCGTCGTCGAGGCAGAGTCGAGCGATCCGCCCCGCTTCCTCCGGGCCGACGCCGAGCCGGCGCAGAGTCACGACGAGGCGCAGCCTCGCGAGGTCCTCGTCTGCATACGCCCGATACCCGTTGGCCTGCCGGGTGGCCGGCGGGAGCACGCCGGCGGACTCGTACCAGCGCACCGCGGACGGCGCGATGCCTGCAAGCTCCGCGAGTTCGGACACCCTCATCGGCGGAGCCTACACCTTCAAGTCACTAAAAGGTCAATCTCGTGAGGCTCGAACATCGGTTGGATTGCACATGCATCCGCATGTCGTTGTCACATCGGCTCGACCTTTCGAAAGAGCGGGTGACCCGCGTACGCGGTACCGTGGACGGGCAACAGCCCAGATGCGAAGGAGTACCCCATGGCCCGAACGATGCGTTGGCTCGCCCCAACCACCACAGCTCACGCCCATTGCGATCTGCCATGCGGTGTCTATGACCCCGAGCAGGCCCGGATCGAGGCCGAATCCTGCTTCAGGATCATGGAGAAGTACCAGGCCAACACGGACGATACGTTCCGAGCCCGGGCCATCGGGATCAAGGAAGAGCGGGCCGACCTCGTCAAGCATCACCTCGACGTCCTGTGGCACGACTACTTCAAGCCCGAGCATCTCGAGAAGGTCCCGAACCTGCATGAGCTTTTCTGGGATGCGACCAAGGCTGCGTCCAAGGTCAAGGCCTCGGTGGATCCCGCCGACGGCCAGAAGCTCCTGGACCTGATCGACAAGGTCGATGCCGCATGGAAGGCCACCGGCGGCGAGGACAAGACACGAGTCGCGGGCCGACCTGGCTGAATTGTTCGAGCTCTCTCGCGCACACCATGATCGGCAAGCCCCGTCGCTCGACGGGGCTTCGTCGCTTTCGAGGGCCGTGGCGAGTCGCCGTCGCCGAAACGAGCATGACACCGGCCATCGATGCCGGCGACTGGCTGTTCGTTGACCCGACCATCGTGCGCTGGCCACGGCGAGGGTCGATCGTCGTCTTCCGTGAGCCGGACGGCGGCGAACTGGCGATCAAGCGGGTGGCCGGTCGTCCCGGCGATCGCGTCAGGTTCGCCGATGGCTACCTGGAACTGGCCGACGACGAGGCGTGGCTGTTGAGCGACGCCGACGCGGAGGTCACGGCCGCCGCCGGGTTCGGCGGACCGATCGATTCCCGGCGCTATGGGCCGGTCCCGGTCGAGTCGCTGGTGGGCCGCGCCTGGTTTCGCTACGCCCCGTTGCGTCGGATCGGCCGGATCGGTCGCGTCTCGCGCCAGTGATCGCCGGTTAACCGAGGGCGATCCCGGCCTTCTCGCAGTCCTCGGCGAAGGCCGCCTGGGCTTCGAGGGTCGGTGCCCAGCGGGTCGGGAAGCACACGATCCGGTCCATCCCGATGGCCTCGAAGCCCGCGAGCGTATCGACCCGTTGCTGCCCGGCCGCCCGCATATCCTCGTCCAGGACGTACATCGAGAACCGAAGCGTTGACGGATCGCGACCCTCGACCTCGCAGCGTGCCCGGACGGCCGCCATCCGGACGGCGGCCTCATCAGCGGACAGGAAGACATAGTTGAGTTCGTCGGCATACCGGATCGCGTAACCGGCGGTCACCTTCGGGCCATTGCCGCCGACGATGATCGGGATCCTCGGTTTCTGGAGGCCGGCTGGGACGTTGATCGCGCCCCGAACGTGGTGGTAGGGACCCTCATACCTCGCCCGGTCCGGCCCGAACATCGCGCTGATGATCTCGAGTTGATCACCCAGTGCGCCCAACCGCTCCCCGATGGTCGGAAAGCCGTAGCCATATGCCAGCCACTCCTCTTCCTTCCAACCGGCACCGATCCCGAGCTCGAACCGACCACCGCTGATGACGTCGATCGTCGATGACAGCTTCGCGGTCAACGCCGGGTTGCGGAAGCCCGCGCAGACGACCATATGACCGAGCCGGACGCGATCGGTTGCCATCGACAGTGCGGCCAGCACGGAGAAGGACTCGAAGGTGATCTCATCGGTCGGCTTCGGGACCGTATGGAAGTGGTCGAAGACCCAGAGCGATTCGAAGCCCAGGGATTCGGCCTGACCGGCGAGTTCGACCGTCCGGGCCCACGCCGCAGCCGGTTCCCAACCGTCGTACTCGCCCTTCCAGCCCTGGGGCGCCAGCAATCCGACCTGCATCCTGCCTCCCGCGTTGTCGCATCTCGCGCGCCGACGATGTCGGCGGCCGTCCCCCAGCCTATCCTCGATCCCTCGACAAGGAGTGTCTCCGATGGCGACCGATCCCGCATTCGACCCGACTGCACCCCTGGCGGGTCCGCCCGACCCATGGGCGAGCGCACCGATGCCGTCGCGGCGCGATGGGCCGCCGTATCACATGACCGACATGATCGCGGCGGAGCCCGCACTGGCTCGGCGGATACTGACCCGCCTGGCCGGCGATCCGGCGGTCAAGGCCCTGGCCGACTCCATCCTGGCGACCGTCTCACGTGGTGACCCGGTCACGGTCACCGGCTGCGGGACATCCGAACACGCGGCCATGGCGACAGCCGAGATCCTGCGTGAGGCGGTCCGATCCGACGGACGAACCGGCGCGAACATCCAGTCCGAGCAGGCCTTCGAGTTGTCCCTTGATCCACCGGGCAGCGGTCTCGTCATCGGCGTTTCGCACGACGGTGGGACGCCGGCCACGAACGCGGCCCTCTCGGCGGCACGTGGCGTGGGATGTCTGACCGCCGCCATCACGGTGAGCCGGCGATCACCGATCGGCGCTGCCACGGACGTCGTGGTCGAGACCGCCGAGCTGGACCACGGCTGGTGCCACACGGTCGGCTATCTCAGTCCGATCCTGGCCGCCACCGCCGTGGGCGCCGCGATGACCGGGCGCTCGATCGACGCCGGGATCGCGGCACGGGTCCTCGCCGACGGAGCGCGCGACGAGGCTGCGGCCGAGGCGATCGCCACCGAGCTGGCCGGCGCGGACCACCTGCTGGTGATCGCTTCTGGCGCGGACCGACCGACCGGCCGTGAACTCGTCCTCAAGGTCGAGGAGGCCGCCTGGCTGCCGTCAGCGTATCGCGACCTCGAGACGTTCCTTCACGGCCACCTACCCGCCACCGGTCCAACGACCGGTCTCGTGCTCATCCTGACCGATCGTGATCGACGCGACGAACGGGTCGCTCGTGCTCGGCAGGCGCTCGAGGCGGCGCGGATCATCGGGCTCCGAGCGGCGGCGATCCTGATCCCGGACGCCGACGCAGGGCTCGACCGGACGCTGACGCCGGCCGGCCGCCTGATCGTCGGCGACGGGGCTGCTCTCCCGGCCGCGGTCGCTGCCCTGGTGGGTGGCGTGACGCCGTTGCAGCTGTTGACCGAACGGCTGGCCCGAGCCATCGGGACGAATCCGGACCTCATCCGTCGCGACGATCCCGCCTATCTGGAGGCGGCGGTCGCTGCCGAGGAGTAGGGCGCGGCCGTAGATACGGCCTGGCCGTGGGTCCGGCCTGGCTGTGGGGTACCGCCCGGCTGTGGGTTCGGACCGGCCGTCCGATCTCCTGACAAATGCCCATCACACGAGCCTTGGTCACGACTGTCTAGGACTGCGGTTGCTGCTTCGAGCTCAGTCCAGCCTCGGCTGACGCGTTGATCCTGTCATTTGCCCGCTCAGGTGCCGATCTGTCAGAAGATCCCGGACGAACGCTCGCCTCACGAGCATCTGTCAGGATCCGGGGTCTGTCAGGATCCGGATCCGCGATCCCGGCTGACGTGCCGGCGCGCGTCAAGCGCCGCGGGCCGGTCCCAGGGACCGCATGGGCCGACCCCGGGAAGATCCCCGCCAGACCCGCCTCAGACCGACCCGACGAGGACCTCGCCCATGACATCGATCATGTCGAGGTCCCAGGGCAGGTAATCCTGGAGCATGATCCGTTCGATCCCGGCCTCCGCAAACCGGCGGACGGCGGCCCGGGCATCGTCCGGGGTCCCGGCGATCCAGCGGTTGAGTCGCTCATCGAGCCAGTCGCTGTCCGTCCCGTCCGGATCCATCAGTCGGCTCACGCGTTCGAGCCGATCCGCCAGCTCGGCCTCGTTCCGCCCGAGCAGGACACCGGCCATCGTCGACCGTGCGAGCGTCGACGGATCGCGGTCGATCGCCGTACACGCCGCATCGAGCTCGACACTCACAGCCCGGGCCTTTGTCGCATCGGACGAACTCAGATTGAATTCGTCGGCATAGCGGGCGGCCAGCCGACACGACCGGGGCGAACCCTGCCCTCCGACGAGGATCCGCGGTCGAGCTCCCCCGATCGCGGTCCGGGGCCGGCCGGGAACGTCGACCGGCTTGGGGTGGAAATCTGCCTCGTTGATCGAAACCTGGTGGCCGGCGTACGACCAGCCGTCGGGCTCGCCCCACAGTCCGTGCAGGATGGCCAGTTGGTCCTCCATCAGGTCCGCACGCTCGTTGATCGGCGGGAAGTCCAGCCCGAGCTGGCGGTGCTCGAGCTCGTTCCAGCCGGCCCCGACCCCGACCTCGATCCGCCCTCCACTCATCTCGTCGACAGTCGTGACGACCTTGGCGAACGAACCTGGATGACGGAACGTCACGGGCGAGACGAGGACACCCAGTCCGAGCCGATCGGTATCCCGGGCCAAGCCGGCCATGACCGTCCACGCGTCGGTCGTCGGCTGACCGGCCGGGCCGGGAAAGCTCGTGTAGTGATCGGACCGAAAGAGGGCCTCGAGTCCGTTCGCCTCGGCTCGTTTGGCGATCGCGACGTGGTCGCCGTAACTCAGTCCCATCTGCGATTCGAGCATCAGAGCGAAGCGCACGCGGATTCCTCCAGCTTGTGTCGACTGTTCAGCTTGACGAGATCGTTGCCACGAGTATGATGGTTCGCGCCATGCAAACTATCAGTCGAGCCGACTCGAAGGCCGCGATCATCGCCGATGTCAGAGAAACACTCGGGGAGCTCAAATGCCTCGGCAGCGAGCGTCTCGTGCGACTCGGCATCAGCATGACGCAATTGCACGTGATGCACCTGTTGCAGCGTCACGGCGAACTGCCGATGAGCCACCTTGCCGAGATGCTCGATGTCTCGATGTCGGCGGCGACCGGCCTGGTCGATCGAGTGGAGGAGCGTGGCTTCGTCGAGCGTATCCGCGTCCCGGAGGACCGCCGAGTCGTCCTGGCCCGGATCACGGACTCGGGCCGGCGGATGCTCGATGATGTCGAACTCGTCAGGGCCGAACTGATGGAACAGGTCCTCGACGAGCTCGACGAGGACCAGATCGCGGGCGTCGCCTCGGCCCTGGCCAGTATCCGCTCCGCTCTGGAAAAGACCACCCTGGATCCAACGTCCGGGATCCGCCATTCGCACGAATCCTTGGGGGGACACTGAACTCGATGGAAGCATTCCCGACCACCGCGCCGTCACTGGAAGAGGATCCGGCGCTCGGACTGAGCCATCGCGAGAAGATGGAGATCCTCTTCGCGGTCATGCTCGGCCTGTTCCTGGGGGCCCTCGACCAGACCATCGTCGGCCCGGCCCTGCCGACGATCGTCACCCAACTGAACGGCAACGACTACTACGTCTGGGCCGTCACCATCTACCTGCTGACCAGTACCATCAGCGTGCCGTTCTGGGGCAAGCTGTCCGACCTGTACGGCCGCAAGCCGATCTTCATGATCGGCATCTCGATCTTCCTGGTCGGCTCCGCCCTGTGCGGATTGAGTCAGAACATGGCCATGCTCATCCTGTTCCGGGGGATCCAGGGCATCGGTGCCGGATCGATCTTCCCCGTAGCACTGGCGGTGATCGGCGACCTGTTCACGCCGAAGGAGCGCGGCAAGTACCAGGGCCTGTTCGGGGGCGTGTTCGGCATCGCCTTCATCGTCGGCCCGCTCGTGGGTGGTTGGCTGACCGAGAGCTTCAGCTGGCACCTCATCTTCTACGTCAACATCCCGATCGGGCTTGTCGCCCTGTTCGTGATCTCCCGCCTGCTTCCGACCGTCAAGACGGCCCGTGCGACGCGAAACTTCGACGTCCTCGGCGGCGTGATCTTCACGATCGCGATCAGCCTGTTCCTGCTCGGACTGACCAATAAGGGCCTGAGCAATTCGACGGGACAACTCAACGACTGGACCGATCCGGCGGTCGGCGGGCTCATCCTCGCCGGGTTGATCGGCATCGTGATGTTCATCCTGGCGGAGGCTCGTGCGGTCGAACCCATCATCCCGTTGGGTCTCTTCCGGAACCGGACCTACTCGAGTTCGATGATCTCGGTCTTCTTCGCGGCATTCGCGTTCTTCGGAGCCGTGATCTTCCTGCCGCGCTGGTTCCAGTTCGTGCATGGGTTCTCGCCGACCGATTCCGGGCTCGCCCTGCTGCCGCTGATGGTCGGCCTGATCCTCAGCTCCATCGTGTCCGGCCTGATCGTGTCCAGGACCGGTCGCTACAAGTGGATGACCGTGGCCGCGATCATCCTGCTCGCTTTCTCGATGCTCCTGATGACCCAGCTGACCGCGGAAACGCCACTGCCGATCCTGGCGTTGTGGATGTTCCTGGCCGGTCTGGGCGTCGGCCCGACCTTCTCGGTGTTCACGATCATCGTCCAGAATTCCGTGCCGTTCAGCGAACTCGGCGTGGCCACCTCCAACTTGACGTTCTTCCGCCAGATCGGCGGATCGATCTCGCTGGCCGTGGTCGGGACCGTGTTCGCGACCTCATTCAGCGACCAGATCGGACCATCGCTGGCCGGCGCCGGCGTGCCGCCCGACATCCTCGGTCTGTTCGGTCAGGCGGCCGCCAGCGGCCTGCTCGACTTCAACAAACTGGTCGGGGTCGGGGTGGATCTCGGTGCGGCGATCGTGGCGGCCATCCCGGCTGCCGCGCCCGCGGCTGACGCCATCGTCACCGGCATCCACGAGGCGTTCAGCCTTGCGGTGGCGCAGACGTTCTGGATCGGTGTCGGAGCGGCGGTCGTGTCAGCACTGTCCGCCGTTGCGATGCATGAGTACCCGCTGCGCGAAGCGATCGGCGACTCCATGCCGGCTTCGGCACCCGCGCAGCCAGTGAAGGATCCCAGCCCAGTCGGGGCCGATGCCTCGGCCATCGTCAGCAGCTCGCCGAGCGCCGAGTGAATATTCGGTCGACGACAGCCGCTTCGTGTCGGTGACGCTCGCTCCGTTCCCCACCCGCCTCCAGGCCGTGGGGAGCGAGGGCGCGCCATTCGAACTCGCTGTCTCGCTCGCCGAGCTGCCACCGGGGGCGATGCGCCGGGTCAGCCGCGGCGATCGCGACATCCTCGTGGCACATACATCGATGGGCATCGTCGCGACCGACGACCGTTGTCCGCACATGAGTGCGCCCCTGTCGATCGGCGAACTCGACGGCTGCGTCGTGGCCTGTCCGCTCCACGAGGGTCGGTTCGACCTGTCGACCGGCGAACCGGTGCAGATGCCGACCACGGGGGGACTTGATCCCGACGGTGTCTATCATCCGACCTGGTCCCCGGCCGGTCGAGACCCCAAGGTCGACCCGCCCGGCAAGAAGGCGGAGGCTCGGCGGCTGACTCGAGTCCGACGGATGCGCTATTACCCGGTCCGGATCGTCGGCGACACGATCGAGGTCGCGGTCGGGCAGGACTGAGGACAAGTCGAGGGCGCCGAGGCGCCGCGTTCGTGCCCCCACGTGACCCTACCCGCGATCGCCCTCGAGACGGTGTTCGCGGATGAACTCGACGGCCTCGGCCGTGTCGTCGGTGATGTGGAACAGATCCAGGTCCGTGGCAGCGATGGCCCCGTGGCCCAGCAATGTCTGACGCATCCAGTCGATCAGGCCCATCCAGTACGCCCGGCCGATCAGCACGACCGGGAAGTGGCGGACCTTTCCCGTCTGGATAAGGGTCAATGATTCGAACAGCTCGTCGAGCGTCCCGAAGCCACCGGGCAGGATCACGAACCCGTCGGCGTACTTCACGAACATGACCTTGCGGGCGAAGAAGTAGCGAAACTCGACACCGAGGTCGACGTAGGGGTTCATCCCCTGCTCGTGTGGCAGCTCGATATTGCACCCGACCGACAGTCCCCCACCCTCGCGGCACCCTCGATTGGCCGCCTCCATCGTGCCCGGTCCGCCACCGGTGATGACGGCGAAGCCGGCCTCGGCGAGCTGCTGTCCGATCGCCCGCGCCTGCTCGTACAGCGGATGATCCGGCCGCGTCCGAGCCGACCCGAAGACGGTGATCGCCGGCCCGACTCGGGCCATCGCATCGAACCCGTCGACGAATTCGGCCAGGATCCGCAAGGCTCGCCAGGGATCGGTTGCCAGGAACTCGACAGGCGGAAGCCGCTCGAGGAGTTTCTCGTCCTCGGTCGCTCCCGGATCGCCGTCGAGGATCCGGGCTGCCCTGGGAGTGACCCACATCCGCCCGGCCCGACGCGGCCCGCCCGTCATCTCGTCCACCGGGCTAGGATGCCTCAGCGGAGGTACACATGCGCACTCGATGGATCGTGGCCGGGATCCTGATCGTCGTCGGCCTGGTTTGGATCGGCCAGGGCATGGGGTTCATCCGGGGCTCGAGCTTCATGACCGACGACCTCCGCTGGGCGGTCATCGGGACGGTCAGTCTTGTCGCGGGCATCGTCGTCGCGGCCACGATCCTCAGGCGCCGTCCGAGCGCTTGAGCCACGCTTTCCATGTCGCGTCGGCGGGGCCGGCACTGACCTCGACCCCGAACCGCACGAGCGGCAGCCGCAACAGGTCCGCGTCACGGAGCAGATGCTCGACCAATTCCCCGTCGTCCAACCGGAGATAGGCATATCCGCCATCCCGATACGCTCGCGACGACTCGTCGAGAAGGGCCTGAGCTCCCAGTCGTTCGACGAATTGTCGGAGCTCGGCCGGCGCGATCGATCGCTTGCGCAAGTCGACGTACGAGATCGGCGTCCGACGCTCCTTGAAGAACCGGACGGCCGCTCGAGTCGATCGGTCCCCATCGAGGCCGAACACCTGGATCGCCGGAGCGTTCACCGGTCCCGTTGCCATGCGCGCAAGCCTACCCCGATGACCGGGTACCATCGGCCGCACAGGAGGTGGCAGGTGACGGTCTGGTTCACCATCAAGCTCGACGATCGGCCCGGCGCGCTCGCCCGCGTCGCGACGGCACTGGCGGAACGTGGTGTCAACATCACCGGGATCGTCGGAGTCGCCGAGGATACTGACGGCGCGCTCATGCTGACGACCTCCGATGCGGCCGCCACGCGCGAGGCGTTCACGAGCCTGGCTCAGCCCTTCGAAGAACACGACCCGACCGCCGGCATCGAGCCTGATGCGATGTCCGTCAACGACCTGCGCCCAGGCGCCGCCGGCCGCGGTTCGCTCGGCTGATGCCCCGACGCGGACCGGTCGAGACCGCGGCGATCCGGTTCGACATCGTCGACTCGGCGGCCGCGCTGGCATCGGTGGGCCAGGCGGTCAGCCGTATCGATGGCCGGATCCGGGCCCTGGCCACGGTCCGACCGATCGAGGCCGATCCACCCCAGGTCGAGGTCGAACTCGAGGTCGAGGGCGTCACGGAGGCGGCGCTGGTGACCGCGCTCGATGGCCTCGATGACGTTCGAACCGTCCACCTGACCCGCGCCCTGGAACGGGTCTTCGGCAAGCGGATCATCGTCGTCGGCGGTGGTGCCCAGGTCGCCCAGGTCGCATTGGGCGCAGTGAGCGAGGCCGACCGGCACAACCTCCGCGGCGAGCGGATCAGCGTGGATACCATCCCGCTCGTCGGCGAGGAGCACATCGCCGCAGCCGTGCGGGCCGTGGCCGACCTGCCTCGGGCGCGTCTGCTCGTTCTCGCCGGCTCGATCATGGGCGGCGACATCAGCGTGGCCGCCGAGGAACTCCGGTCTGTCGGCATCCCGATCATCGCCCTCAACATGGTCGGTTCGATCACCGACCATGTCGATCTGGTCGTGTCGGACCCGGTCCAGGCGGGCACGATGGCGGTCATGGCCGTCGCCGAAACGGCCACCTTCGACCTCGCGCGCCAGCGCGGCCGGCGCTACTAGCTGGACGACCGGATGCGCATCGCGACCTGGAACGTCAACTCGCTCAAGGCCCGGCAGGAGGCCGTCGAACGCTGGCTTGACCGGGCCGCCCCCGACATCCTGTTGCTGCAGGAGACGAAACTGACCGACGGCGACGCGCCGGTCATGGCCTTCGCGATGGCCGGGTATCGGCTCATCCATCACGGCGAGGGCCGCTGGAACGGGGTCGCCATCGCGACACGCGACGCACTGAGCCTCGAGGATGTCGTGACCAACTTCGGGGACGGACCGGTCCGCGACTCGGGTCCCGGCGGCGCAGGCGCGGACGTCACGAGCGAGGACGACTTCGATCCGTTCGACGAAGCCCGGATGGTCGCCGCGACCGTCGCCGGGATCCGTGTCGTCAGCCTGTACGCGCCCAATGGCCGGGTCGTCGATTCGCCGTTCTACACCGGCAAGTTGGCCTGGTTCGAGCGGTTGGCGCGGTGGGTCGATGAGGAAATCCGAGCGGGACGTGACGTCGTCCTGGGTGGTGACCTGAACGTGGCCCCAACCGACGACGACGTCTGGGATGCCGGTGCTGTCCACGGCGGGACCCACGTTTCGGAGCGGGAACGGGCAGCATTCCGGGGACTGCTCGAGCGCGGTCTGATCGATGGGTACCGCCGCCGACACGACGAGACAGGGCGGTTCTCCTGGTGGGATTACCGGGCCGGGATGTTCCACAAGAACTTCGGGATGCGGATCGATCATCTGCTCGTGTCGCCGTCGGTCGCGGATCGGATCGTCGATGCCGAGATCGACCGCGCGGCACGAAAAGGTCCGCCCGTCCCATCGGACCACGCTCCGCTGCTCATCGACCTCGACGAGCCGGGCAAGCCGATCGACCCGGATTGGGAGGGAGCCCTGGCGCGGATCGCCGCCCGGACGCGACCGAAGCGCTAGCCTCGCTCAGGCTGAGGGTGCGCTGACGATCGTGTGGCGCAGGATCCAGCCGGTGATGTCGTCGGGCGTGCGGATCTGCAGGAATCCCTCGTGCGATTCGAGGATCTCGACCTCGTCCCCACGATCCAGTCGACCGAGCTCGGTCGAACGGATGGCATCCGGTTCGGAGCTGATCCGAACGCGCCGGTAGCCGACCTTTGCCCGCTCGATGCCCTTCTTCGGTGGCGCAGAGAACGTCCGAACCGCGGCCGCCGCGGCGCCCCTCGGATCGGCCGCCTTGCGGGTCGCCCGGCGGACTTCCTCGAGGGGTGCGCCCTCGTCGATCGCCGCGGCCTCATCCTCGACCGACGGATCGGCTCCCCGGGCCGCCGCGACCAAGACGGGCGATAGAGGCGCGCCTTGCGCACCGGACGCGTCGGACGCTGTCGAGCTGTCCGGTTCGTCGCGACGACGGCGACGCCGGGCCATCACGAACAGGCCGCCGGCCAAGGCGATCACGGCCAATAGCCAGATCGGGCCGGGACCCGACTCGGCTGCTGCATCAAGTGGTCCGGGACCGGAGTTCGAGGCGCCACCGGTCACGAGGCCGACGGCGACCGCCGATGCGGTCGGGGTCGGTGATGGACTCGGACTCGGGGCCGGTGTCGATTCGGTCGTCGCTGGCGCGGCGGCCGGCGTCGCCGTCGGCTTGGCGGACGGCTTGGGTGGCTTCGGCTTGTGAGTCGGCTTCGGGGTGGGTTTGGGAGTCGGCCGATGGGTCGGCTTCGGCGTCGGCTTCGGGGTGGCCTTCGGGGTCGGCTTCTTGGTCGGTTTTGGCGTCGGCTTGGGAGTGGGCTTGGGGGTCGGAGCAGGCGTCACGGTGATGGAGCCTGCGGAGAGCTCACATGTTTTCGGGTTTGGCCCCTGGGTCCCCGGTTGGACACGGAACGTGGCGTCCCAGGTGCCGACGGCGACCTTGAATGTGGCCGCGTAGATCGCGCCGGTCTTGAGGTCCCCTGACTGGAGCGTCAGATCCTGGGCGACCGTGCCTGGAGTCAGAAAGACCCTGATGTAGTCAGGCGTTTCACCGAAATTGTCCTGATATGTCACGGAGAAGTCGAAGTTGGTCTTGGTCGTTCCCGTACCGGGCGACACAGCCGGTCCATTCAGACTTCCATTGTCGGGACAGCCGATCGCCAGGACTGGCACGGCGAACGCGAACAGGGACGCGCTGAACAGCATCGTGAGTGCGATCGCGCCCACGAGACCTGTCCGGATCCGATGTTGTTCGCTGGGTGCCATCGGCGGTCTCCCTGTCCCGTTCGGACGATAGGCATCAGGCGCTCGCCGGTAAGTGGGCCCGTAGTCGGGCCGGATCGGTACCTTTGGCGACGGCGGGTCCTACGTCTCGTGCGTGATACGTTCCGTTGACCGGGACGCGCGCCAGCGCGATTCGCCGCTGTCGGCTAGCCTCGCAACGCGATGACGTCCCAGGCGGCACCGGAGATCCAGCTGCTCGGCCTCGAAAAGCGGTTTCGAGAGGTCCGGGCCGTCGATGGCGTGTCGCTCGACATCGCGCCGGGCGAATTCTTCTCGCTGCTCGGCCCATCGGGCTGCGGCAAGACGACGACGTTGCGGATGATCGGTGGCTTCGAACTGCCGACCGGCGGCACGATCCTCCTGCGCGGTCGCGACGTCACTAACGATCCACCCGACAAGCGGCCGGTCAACATGGTCTTCCAGAACTACGCCCTGTTCCCCCACCTCGACGTCGGCGCCAACGTCGGGTTCGGCCTCAAGCGCAAGGGCGTGGCGAAGGACGAGACCACTCGACGGGTCGGCGAGGCCCTCGAACTCGTCCATCTGAGTGGTTACGACCGGCGCCGACCCAACCAGTTGTCGGGCGGACAACAGCAACGCGTCGCGCTGGCTCGAGCCCTGGTCAATCGGCCGAACGTGTTGCTCCTGGACGAACCGCTCGGTGCGCTCGACCTGAAGCTTCGCCGCCAGCTGCAGCACGAGCTCAAACGAATCCAGGTCGAGGTCGGGATCACCTTCGTGTACGTGACCCATGACCAGGAAGAGGCGCTCACGATGAGCGATCGGATCGCGGTCATGCACGCCGGCAAGGTCGAGCAACTCGGGACCCCGGAACAGCTCTATGAGCGACCGACCACTCGCTTCGTGGCCGATTTCATCGGTTCGACGAACCTGCTCCACGGGACCCTCGAAGACGGCGATCGAGTCCGACTGTCATCGGGTGAGCTCGCTCCGATCGCCCACGACGGGCTCCCGAGCGGCACCGACATCGAGATCAGCATCCGGCCCGAGGCCATCGCCCTCGTGCCGACCAGCGCCGAGGGCGCCCTGCCGGCCGTCGTCGAACAGGCCGCCTATCTCGGATCGACCATCTCGTATCGACTTCGGACGGCAGGCGGCCTTGGCCTGACCGTCCTTTCCCCAAAGGCCGGGCTTCGGTTCCCGGTCGGCAGCGATGTGGCCGTCGCATGGTCGCCTGCCGAGGCACTCGTCCTCGGCCACGGCCCCGCCGGCGAGCGCACGATATCGGAGGAGGCCGCCACATGATCGAGCGTCACGATGGGTCATCGATCGACCTGGAGAAACAGCTCGTCCGCTACATGGTCGAACGGAACCTGACCAGACGGGACCTGCTCGAACTCATCGGCAAGGTCGGAGCGGCGGCGGCGCTTGCCCCGGTCATCGCGGCGTGCGCGAGCGCGGCCGGTTCCGGTGCGCCGACGAATGCTCCCGCCCCGAGCCAGACAGGCCAGTCCGCGACCGCTGCCGCGTCGGCCACCGCCGGGGCGGCCGGAAGTGAAGCACCCGCGGCCACGCCTGTCCCCCAACCGGAGAGCGACCTTCGGATCTACAACTGGACCGAGTACCTGAGCGAGGATGCGATCCCGTCGTTCAAGGAGATGATCTCCAAGGACTACGGCGTCGACATCAACGTCCATGTCGACTACTTCGGCAACCTCGATGAGGCCTACGCGAAGATCGGCAACGACGGCGGGGGCTTCGACCTGACCTTCCCGACCGGCGTCGATGTCCCGGCGCTCATGGCCAAGGGGGCCATCTCCGAGCTCGACATGTCGCTCATCCCGAACATCGTCAATCTCGGGACGGAGTGGGCCGACCCGGGCTACGACCCCGGCAACGCGCATTCCGTGCCGTACATGTGGTGGACCACGGGCATCGCCTACGACCAGGACAAGATCAACGAGAACCTGACCAGCAGCACGGCGCTGTGGGACCCTCGATTCGCCAAGCACATCGGGATGCTTGACGACTGGCAGGAAGTCTTCGGGATGACGCTCATCCAGCTCGGTCTCAGCGCCAACACGACGGACGCGGCGGAGATCGATCAGGCGTACAACCGGCTCCAGGAGCAGCGGCCACTCGTCCGCGTGTGGGACACGAACACCCGGCGGATGATGACCAGCGGCGACGTGTGGATCGGCCAGATCTGGGGCGCCGACCTGTATCGGATCCAGAAGCGCGTCAAGAAGGCCCGCTACTACATCCCCGAGGAGGGCGGGGTCAAGGGCTCGGACACGATGGTCGTCCTGTCGGGGGCCGAGAATCCGGTCGCGGCCAACCTGTTCATCAACCACATGCTCGACGCGCATGTGGCAGCGGAGAACACCAACTACATCTATTACATGGGGCCGAACGCGGCCGCCAAGGAGTTCATCCTGCCCGAGATCCTCGACGATCCGACGCTGAACCCCGACCAGGCCCTGGTCGCCAAGCTCCAGGAGCTACTCGACCTTGGCCCGGCGGTGCGTGACGAATACCTGAAGCGCTGGCATCAGCTCGGCCGCTAGCACGTTCGAACGTCGACGCGGATCCCGGCGGATGACCTCGTGACCGTCAGCCCGACGTCGCGCCCGTCGACGATGCGCCGGGCTCTGGGCGGCATCGCCCTGGTCCCCGGCGTGGTCTGGCTGGCGCTGTTCTTCCTCGTGCCCCTGGCCATGATGTTCGTGGTCAGTCTCGGGTCGAGAGGTGAAGCCGACTCGCTCATCCTCGATCGGCCATCGCTGGACAACTACGCACGCGCGCTCGATCCGGTGTTCCTGCCGACCTTCTGGAATTCGATCCGGTATGCCGTGGCGACGACCGTCCTGTGCCTGGTCATCGGCTACCCGATCGCCTACTGGATCAGTCGCTACGGCGGGCGCAACAAGACCCTCCTGCTGATCATCGTCATGCTCCCGTTCTGGACCAGCTATCTGATCCGGACCTACGCCTGGATGACGATCCTCAGCGACTACGGGGTCGTCAATTCGATCCTCTCCGAACTCGGACTGACATCCGAGCCGATCATCCTGCTCAACACCGACTTCTCGGTCATCCTCGGCATGACGTACGGGTTCCTGCCGTTCGCCATCCTGCCCTTGTACGTGTCGATCGACCGGCTCGACCCGGCGCTCGTCCCGGCCGCCAGGGACCTGTATTCGAGTGGGCGGGCGGCCTTCCTGCATGTCACCCTGCCGCTGACGATGCCGGGCGTCATCGCGGCCTCGATCCTGACCTTCATCCCGGCCCTCGGCGATTTCGTCACGCCCGACCTGCTGGGTGGGACCGAGTCGACGACGATCGCCAAGATCATCCAGGAGTTGTTCCTCCAGGGCCGCGACTGGCCGTATGGGGCCTCCCTGGGGTTCCTGGTCATGGTGGTCACGCTGGGTGGCACGCTGCTGGCCCTCGGTCCGCTCCGGCGCGAGGTCGCGGGCACGTGAGCGGCCCGATGATCCGAGCGGCCCGATGACCGCCCGCAACCGCTGGCTGTCGACGTATGCGGTCCTCGTCTATCTGTTCCTGTTCGCGCCGATCGTCATCCTGGTCGTCTTCTCGTTCAACACGTCCGAGTTCAGCTTCGGCTGGGAGGGATTCACCCTCGACTGGTATCCGGTCCTGTTCGCGAACGATGCCCTCATCGACGCCGTTTCGGTGACGATGCGGCTCGCGCTGGTGACGGTCATCGGCTCGACCGTCATCGGGACACTCCTGGGACTGGCCCTTGCACGGATGCGGTTCCGCGGGCGAGCCGCCGCCGAGACGTTGCTCCTGCTGCCGATGGTCACGCCGGAGATCGTGATGGGCCTCAGCCTGCTCATCTTCTTCTTCGCCCTGTTCGGCGGTCGTGGTTCGTTCACCCAGCTCGCGCTGGCCCACATCACGTTCTGCATCAGCTACGTGGCGATCGTCGTTCGCGCCCGAGCGGCCAACATGGACCCCCATCTCGAGGAGGCCGCCCGAGACCTCGGGGCGTCCGCGGTCGGCGCGTTCCGGTTCGTGACCCTGCCCCTGATCGCGCCGGCCATCTGGTCCGGTGCGCTCCTCGCGTTCGCCCTGTCCTTCGATGACTACGTCGTGACCACGTTCAATGCGGGGGTCGGCTCGTCCACCCTGCCCCTGTTCATCTACGGCAAGATCCGGTTCGGGATCACCCCGGAGATCAACGCGATCTCCACGATCATCGTGGCCGTCACCGCGGTGGCCGTGCTGGTCGCCTGGCGGATCGGCTCATTCCGAGAAGACGGTGACGGTCACGTCGTCGCCGACGAGGACGACTGACCCGATACCATCAGGACGGTGGACGCCCAGACGACCCCGATCCTGGAGATCGGGCTCATCCTGCTCGCGGCGGTCGCGGCGGGCTGGGTGGCCCGTCGACTTCACCTGCCGGCGATCGTCGGCTATCTCGCCGTCGGGCTCGGGTTCTCGCCGTTCACGCCGGGGTACGTCGCCGATCGGGAGCAACTCGAGCTTTTTGCCGATGTCGGCGTGGTCCTGCTCCTGTTCGAAGTCGGCATCGAGGTGGACCTGACCCGACTCCGTCGCGACCATGGCCGGATCCTGTTCGCCGCACCCGCCCAGGTCCTGCTGTCGATGGCGATCGCCGGGACTCGCTTTCGCCGCCACGGGCCTCGAGCCGATCGCCGCGGCCGTCGTCGGATTGTGCGTCGCGATGTCGTCGTCCGTGGTCATCGTCAATATCACGCTCAGTCGACGACGGACCACGGATCGAGCCACAGAGCAGGGTCTCCTCGGCTGGACGGTCATGCAGGACCTGGCCGGGGTCGCGCTGGCAGCGATCGTCCTGGCCCTGCTCGACCCCGGTGCCCGATCGCTCGGTGAGGCGGCTCTCGGGCTGGCCGGGTTCGGGATCGTGACGGTGATCGCCGCCCGGTTCGTGCTCCCGGCCGTCTTGAGCCGGTTGCACGACGAGCACGACCTGTTCCTCATCACCTCGGTCGGCGTCGGGCTGGCCCTGGCCGGGCTCGGTGCCGCCGTGTTCGGGATCCCGCTCGCGCTCGCAGCATTCGTCGGCGGCCTGGCCGTGACCGAGAGCCATGAGGCAGCCGAGGCCCGCCGACGCCTCAGGCCGTTCCGGGACGTCTTCGCGGTGCTGTTCTTCGTGGCCATCGGGACGCTGGTCGATCCAAGCCGACTGATCGAGGCCGCCCCGCAGCTGGCCCTCCTCCTCGGGCTCGTCGTGGTCGCCAAGGTCGCTGTGGCCTGGGCGCTGGTCCGCCTGGCGCGGCTCGATGTCCGGCCGCTCCAACTCGCCGTCGGCCTTGGTCAGATCGGGGAGTTCAGCTTCGTCCTCGCGTCAGTGGCCCTCGCCGCGGGAACGATCGACCAGGTCCTGTTCGTCGCCATCATCGCCGCGGTCGCCGTGACGATCGCGGCGAGCTCCATCGCCGTCCGGTTCGTTCCGGTCCGGGCCACGGAGGTGGCCCCCCTGGTCCCGTCTCAGTAGGCTCCGAACCGGCGCGAGGAGCGTGCGAAGCAGGCCCGACCCGGACGCTTGCCGGTCGAGCTCGACGGCCGACTCGCCTGGATTCTTGTCATTTGCTCGCCATACGAGCGCTCGTCATCGCGGTCGGGCCTGGAGCCACGCCGGCTGAGCGTGGATCGTCTCGGTGAGACCGCACAGTTCCGACAGATGCTCATCACACGAGCGAATGACACCCGATTCGTGACGTGCGCTCGCGTGACGAGCGTTTGTCAGTTTCGGGCCGATGGAGGGTCTGTGTACCGCCTGGGACGGGCCGGGGCCGTCCCCGCGCGGCGGCCGTCCCGGCCGCCCCGGACCTCGCCCGCCGCTCACGACCTAGGTCTGGGCTCGTGTGTTTGCCGCCGTTCGGGCGCCCGAACGGCGACTGGTCGACTCGGCATCGCGGGGCAGCCGCATCGCGGGGACGGCGCCGTGCTCCGGCTGGCCGTGATCCTCCTCCTCGAGCGGCGGCGGGATGTCGTAGCGCGACCGCACCGTCCGCTGCGTGCCGACACCATCGGCCGCATAGCGGTCCACAGCCATCAAGTCGAAGGCGTGGACGCTGGGCTCCTGGTTTGAATAACGACCGGCCGTCCAGCTGCGTGACCGGGTGCCCCGCTGCTGGAGCTCGCAGACATGCCAATCCTGACGGTTGGTCAGGTCCCAGAACGCGATCGCATCGGACGGGTCGAAGTCAGCCGCTGCGATCGTCGAGGGCTCGAACAGCCACTGGCAGATCACCCGGGTGTGATCCGGGCCGGCAGGTTCGAGCCGATGGACCAGCAGGTAATCCGGATGGATCGACAGGAACGTGGTCGGCCACACGAGGTAGTAGTCGATGCGGCGTTCGTCGATCGCGGTCATGCCGTGGATCGCCGGGCGCCCGCCCCGATGGCCGCCGTCGATCGCCATCGTCTCAGCGTCGTCGACGAGTTCCATCCAGCCGCCCTGCCACGGGCCGTTCGGCGAGTAGTCGCCGCCCAGGTCGTATGGCGTCAACTTGTTGAGCTGGGGATGGATACCCGGGCAGTGGTAACACTCGCTGTAATTCTCGGCGATGAACTTCCAGTTGGCGCCGACCTCGTACGTCTCCGTGTGCGCCACCCGAAGCGCGCTGAAATCGAACCGGTCGAGGTGCGGGACAAGATCGTCCAGCCACTCGATCAGCGGTGTCGCCTCGGGATCCAGGCTGACGAACACGAACCCCTGCCAGGTCGCGAGACCGACCGACGCCAGCGAGTAGCCCTCGAAGGTGAAGTCCTCGAGATCCTCCGTGTGCTTGGCCCGGATCAGCGAGCCATCGAGGTCATAGATCCAGGCGTGGTACGGGCACTGGAACCGGACGGCCTTGCCGCAGGGCTCCTCGACGACCGCCGTCCCGCGGTGCCGGCACACGTTGTAGAAGCCACGCAGCAGGTCATCCCGACCGCGGACCACGATGAGCGGCTCGTCATCGACCGTCGCCAGGAAGTACGTCCCGGCAGCGGCCGCGTCCTCTTCTCGTCCGACCATGACCCAGTCGCGGCGGAGCCACTCGGTCCGCTCGAACTCGTGGATGCCCGGGTCGTGGTAGGCGCGACCCGGCAACAGGGAAGCGGCTCGATACGGCTTTCGAACGGCGGCGATCTCTTCGGCGGTCAGTGGGGACGGGTTGGTCACGGATGGATCTCCTGCAACGGTTCAGCTCTTGGGAAGGTCTTTCTTCGGGTCGAGGAACGGGATGGCCGCGGTCAGGGCCGGCCAGATGCCGCCGTCCGGCGCGACGATCTCGAGGGCGTTGCCGGGCTCGGCAAGCCCGATCGGGACCCAGACATAACCGATGTTCTTCTGGAGCCGGGGCGACCAGATGAGGTCGGTCACGGTCCCGACCGGCTTGCCATCCGAACGTGCCTCGCATTTGCGCGATAGTTCGAACGGCAGCGCGTCACCGGCGACCTCGATGCCGACCAGCTTGCGATCGACGCCCTTGACGCGCAGCTCCTCGAGCGCGGCCTTTCCGATGTAGTCGGCGGCCTGCGTCTCGACCAGGCGCTCGAGACCCATGACGTGGAACGGCGTGTCGGCGATGGTCATGTCCGAACCGTAGTTGAAGATGCCGGCCTCGATGCGCCGGGCCTCGCAGGGCGCGATCGGCCGGATGGCATGCGGCTTGCCCGCATCCATGATCCGATCCCAGAGCTCGCCACCGCGGGACGCGTCACGCAGATAGACCTCGTAGCCGACCTCGCCCGTCCAGCCGGTCCGGCTGATGACGACCGGGATTCCGTCGAGCTCGGTGGTCATGGTCCAGTAGTACTTGATGTCGAGGACCGCGTCGCCGAACAGGGTGCGCATCACATCCTTGGACTTGGGGCCCTGGATCTGGAGCGGGTAGATCTCGGGTTCGCGGACCGTGACGTCCATCCCGGCGCGGGTCGCCACACCGCGTGCCCACAGCCCGGCATCGGAATCAGCCAGGGCCAGCCACCACCGGTCGGCTTCGACCCGGAGCAGGACCGGGTCGTTCACGATGCCGCCGTCCTCAGCGGTGATGAGCACGTACTTGCCCTGGCCGACGGCGCACTTGGTCAGGTCGCGGCAGGTCAGCATGTTGGTGAAGGCCGATGCGTCGGGACCGGTGATCTCGACGATCCGTTCGACCGCCACATCCCACACCGTGACGTCGTTGAGGAGCGCCCAGTACTCCTCGATCGGGTCGGCGTAGTAGCCCGGCAGGTACATGTGGTTGTAGATGTCATAGGCGGAACAGCCAGCCGCCAGGGTCTTTTCGAAGAACGGCGAACGGCGATACCACGGCCCGAAATAGAGGGTCGAGGAATCGGTCGTGGCGGGCACGGTCGACTGACTGGTCATGATGCGGCGTCCTCCAAACTGGCGGGCGGTCGAGGCCCGCGCTCGCGGCGACGATTGTGGCGACGTTCGCCCGTCCCGGGGCCGCTCGCGACGACGGGCTCCGGGGCCCTGGGGGTCTCGGGCAGTGCCCGTGCCGGGTCGCTCAGCCCGGACCGGATGATCCGGCGCAATTCAGCATCGAGCGCCGGATCGGTCTCGACCTGGCGGTACTCGGCGAGCCGACGATCGACCTCGTCGCAGGCGCGCTGATACGTGTCCTTGCCACCCTGCCGGAGCCACGCTTCGCGGTTGTCGCGGTCGACGATGACGCTCGGCAGGTACAGCTCGGTCGGCCAGTGCGCGGTGGTGTGCTCGGCCATGATCAAGTGCTGGTCGGCCATCAGGTGGTCGATGAGGTCGCCGACCGGCAGGTCGTCGGTCGGCTGGATCTCGCGAACGAAGCGGAGGGCCTGGCCGCACATCTCGTCATCGAAGACGAGCTTCGGCAGGCTGAACACGAGCAGGAAGTCGAGCATCCCCGGGCCGGACACGGAGTTGACGCCGGCCAGCGCCGCGATCAGCGCACTGCCGAACGTCTCCGCACCGGCCTGGGCATCGAGGATCGGCCCGTCCGACAGGGCCATGTAGGACTGGGTCGGCAGAGCCGAGCGACTTCGCCACCGCGACATAGGCGGCGTCGAGCTGGAGCGCCTCGATGGCCGACATCGGCGAACTGGCGATCTTCATGTGGAACGTGGCCGGCGCACCACCGAACAGGACCGGCGCACCCGGCCGGATGATCTGGGCCATCGTGATCCCGGCCAGGACGTCGACGGTGTGGAACACGGTCGCACCCACGATCGTGACCGGGGCGATGAGACCCATCAGCGTGACGGGCACGATCTCGACCGCGATCCCCGCCTCGACGCAGTCGATCAGGTTCTGGCACGAATCCTCGCTGTACCGGAAGTTGCCGGTCGCGGTGATCGTGAAGATCGACATCGGCCTGGCCGACAGGTCGGCCCGGTCGCGCCGGAAGAGCTGCATCATCTCGACCATCCGCGGGACGCCGTGTTCGGTGAACGCCCCCGATACGACCGGCTTCTTCGAGTTGGTCAGGATCATGTACAGCCGCCAGGCGTCCGATACGCCGGCTTCGATGTCGTCGTTCGTCGAGAAGGCCGTGGCCAGATACGGGATGTTGGCCAGCCCATCGGCCAGCCGGACGTACTCGACGAAGTCGGTCGAGTTCGCCAGCCGCGTCTCGCCGGTCCGATGGTCGAGCACCTTGAGTCCGGACGAGCCGGGCACGAAATGGACCCGGTCGCCGCCGATATCGGCGTGCTCGGTCCCGTCCCGGTCGTAGAGGAGGAACGAGCCCGGAGCCGACGCGATGGCCGCCTCGACGACCTCGCGCGGGAACAGGACGCGCTGCCCGGATGCGTCGAGCGGCAGCCCGTGGTCGAGCAATCGGCGGCGCATCCCGGCGCCACGGATCTCCATGCCGACCTCGGCAAGGACGCGTTTTGCCTCGTCCACGATCCGGGCGATGAGGTCCTCGTCGAGGACGTTGAGCGACGGGCGCATCGAGCTCCCTTGTGGCGGTGCCATGGTGATCATGGCCAGCGTACCTGCAGTCTCACGCACCGATGGTCCGGGATGGGCGTTCTATTGCCCTCTACGTCGCGCCTGATGCTCCCGCCGGTCCCATCAGGCGCGACACCCTCAGCCTGACTGGCCGAGCATCGCGACCAGTCGATCGCGGGTCATCCGGTCAGCGAATGCGCAGACGATATCGGCCGTGCTGGCATGGATCTCCAGCCCGAGCGTCGACCGATCGATCCGACACAGGCGGACTGGCCGGACCGGCGTGGCGCGTCTGACGCGAACCGTCCACTCGCGGGTCTCGGAGCTGATCCGGAGATCAGCCATCTCGGGCAGGCCGGCCACCGCGACGGTGCGGATCAGGCACGGTATCGGGCGGTCGTTGGGGACCTGATCGCGCCCGATCCGGCCACTCCAGTGCGCATCGATCGCGTCCTCGACGTCACCGCCTGCAGCTCGAACGATGTGCCGTCGGTCGCGTCGAACGACCGGGTAGCCCAGCCGCGTCCCGATGAAGATGACGATCGCGATGACCGCCGGGAGCAGGATGAGCCAGAACGGCTCGTTCTGACGTGGGACCGCCGGCACATCCGCGTCGAGGAACCCGATCGTCCCGGCGCCCTGCGCGCCGAGTGCCAGGTGGCCGGTCATGACCTGTCGGCCGACCTCGAGCGGGACGAGCGCGCTGACGAGGATCGCATGCGCGTCATCGCCATCGGCGTATAGCTTGTAGATCGTCCCGTTCGTCGTGTCGCTGGCCCGCAGGTCGCCCTCGAGCCGGACCCAGGTCGTGTTCGCGGGGATGCGCTGGACTCGCACGTCCTCGAACGTCAGGTCGGTCGGGCGCTGGCTGACCCCGATCGCGAAGGTCGGGATCGCCGAGACGAGGAGCAGGACCCCGATCAGGACCGAGACCCTGCGGCCCGACCCCCCCAGGATCCGCCTCGCGGTATGAGCCAGCCAGGCCGGCGCGGCGACGACTCGATCAGTCCAGGCTGACATGCTCGTGCCAGTGCGGGACATGGGTCGCGAGCCCCAGGGCCCGCACCTTCGGCTCCATCGCGATCTGGGCGTCCGGATCGCCGTGGACGAGGAACACCCGTCGCGGGTAGCCGGGATCGCCGGGTCGGCGACCGGCGGTGAAGTGGCTCAGCCAGTCGAGCAATTCGTGCTCGTCGGCATGCGCGGAGAACCCACTGATCGAGCGGGTCTTGCAGCGGACCTTGCGCACCTGGCCATCGAGTTTCACGCTCTCGGCCCCGGCCTGCAGGTGCGAGCCGAGCGTCCCCTTGCCCTGATACCCGACGAACAGGATGGTCGCATCGGGATCGTCGATGAGGTGGCGCAGGTGGCCCACGACCCGGCCGCCGGTGAGCATCCCGTTGCTGGCGACGATCATGTACGGCCGTGGCGCCTGCTCGATGGCCTGCGATGCCTTGACGTCATTGGTGACGGTCTGGTCCGGGTAGTCGAGCGGTGTCGCACCGTCGCGCAGCAGTTTCGCCGTCTCCTCGTCGTAGTCCTCCGGATGGCGTCGGTAGATGTCGGACGCCTTCGACGCCATCGGCGAGTCGAGGTACAACGGGAGCAGTGGGATCTCACCGCGTTCGATCAGGCGATCGAGTTCCCAGACGATCTCCTGGGTCCGACCGATCGCGAACGAGGGCACGAGCAGGACGCCGCCCGCCTCGTGGACCATCCGGACGGTCTCGGCCAGGATACGGATCGCCTCCGCCTCGGGTTCGTGCTCGCGCCCGCCGTAGGTCGACTCCACGAGGACATAGTCGGCGCCGGTCATCGGCGTGGGATCGCGCAGGATCGGCGTGCCCGGCCGGCCGACGTCGCCGGAGAAGACGATGATCCGCTCCTCACCGTCCGGGCGATCCTGGACCCGGACCCGGATGATGGCCGAACCGAGGATATGGCCGGCGTCCTGGAACGTGGCGTGGACACCGGGCGCCACTTCGACCTCCTCGCCGTACTCGAGCGACTTGAACTGGGCGAGCGTCCGCTCGGCGTCCTTGGCCGTGTACAGGGGCGCATCAAGATCGACGTCCAGACTGGCCGGCTGTGCGCGCAGGTCAGCCTCCGGGTCGGTCGGCCAACCGGCCCCGCCAGCCGGTTCGATCGTCGTCTCGACGTGCTCGCCCGCGGCAGCCAGCTCGACCGCGGCCTGGAAGCGGTCGGCCTCCTGCCGGTCATCCGCCTCGACCTTGTCCGGGTGTCGTTTCTCCCAGCGCGCCTCGCGTTTCGCGAATTCTTCGTGGAGCTTGCCCGAGTCGAGCAGGACCAGGGTCGCCAGCTCGATCGTCCCGGACGTCGCGTGGACGACGCCCCGGTAACCATCCTTGACCAGCAGCGGCAGCAGCCCGCAATGATCGAGATGGGCGTGGGTCAGCAGGACCGCATCCAGGCTGGCCGGCTCGAACGCGAATGGCAGCCGATTCCGGATCGATTCATTCGGGCTGCCCTGGAACATCCCGCAATCGATGAGGACCCGGGCACGCTCCGTGACGAGGAGATACTGCGAACCCGTCACGGTCGTCGCGCCGCCCAGGAAATGGATCTGCATCCGGGCATGGTGACAGCGCCGGCCCGGATCTGCCGGAGACCGGCGCGTATCCTGCGGGTCGATGGACATCGAGGTGGCGGAGCAGGCGTACGGAGCGTTGCTGGCCGCCTTCGGCGACCTCGTCGTGGCCCGGACCCGCGGGGCGCCGGCGGCTGGCGGAGGGTCGGCCCGAGCGCTGGCGAGGCGATATCGGACCCAGCGACGGGCCATCGACGGGATCCTCGACGACCTCGCTGCGACGCGGCCCGGCCGGCGCTCCGTCGAGGACGACCGGGCGATCGAGAACATGCGGGCGACACTCGCATGGCTGGACGGACTCGAACCGACACCTGGCACACAGCCGCTCGCCGGCGGCGTCACCGACGAGGATCCGGCCGTGGCACGGGCTCGGGCCAGGCTCTTCCGTCGCTACGGCGAGGGAGCGGCGAACGTCCGCTTCGATGGTGTGACCCTGGACCGATCGACCATCCTGGGCCGACTTGCCACGGAACCCGACGCTGAGACGCGCCGAGCCCTGTTCCTGGCGATGGAGCCCATCTGGCGGACGGTCGATGGCGACGGCGGCCAGGCGAGCCCGTATCGTCGCTTGATTCGTGCCAGCGCCGCGCGATGGGCCGCCCACGGCTCGCCGATCGAGGCCAACGCCGTGGCGCTCGGGATGCCCTCGGGCTCGATCGAGGCGACGCTCCAGTCGATCCTCCGGGCGTGGCGGGCTGTCATCGGCCCCGACCGGATCGAGCCGTGGGACTTCTGGTTCGAGGTCGGCGCGGCCGCTCGACGGCTCGATCCGCTCGTTCCGGCGGATCGTCTGCTCGGCCTCAATGCGCGGTACCTGGCGTCACTCGGTGCGGATCCGACCCGGCTCGGGATCGAATACGACGTGCTGCCTCGACCCGGCCGGCCGATCATCCCGGTCGCGTTCACCCTGGGCATGGGGGCCACCCCGTTGCCGGACGACCGCGGGGTCGGCTTCATCCCTCGCCCGCCATGGGTCTTCGCGACGTACGCGGAAGGCGGACTCGGCGACATGCTCGAGTTGCTCCACGAGAGCGGCCACGCCATCCACATGGCCGCGATCCGGACCCGGCCGGCCTTTCTCGACTTCCCCGAATCGAGTGCCGGATTCCTGGAAGGCACGGCCGATGTGCTGGGCTGGGACGTCAGCGAGCCCGCCTGGCAGCGACGCTGGTTGGGCGAGGCGGCCAAGCCGCGCGAGGCCCTGCTGGATCGCTACGGCGCGGTGATGCTCGATATCTGTTGGGCATTGTTCGAGATCGAGGTCCATCGTCACCCGGATCGACGTCCGAACGACGTCTGGGCCGAGATCACGACCGATGGTCTCGGCATCGCGCCGCATCCGGAATGGTCCTGGTGGGCGATCCGTGGCCAGCTCATCGACGGGCCGGGCTATCTCGCCAATTACGCGCTCTCGGCGATCATGGCGGCTGCCGTTCGGGCCAGGATCGCCGCTGTCCGAGGGCCGTGGTGGGACGGAGATCCCGGCTGGTACGCGTTCGTTGCCGAAGCCCTCTTTGCGCCCGGCGCATCACGGTCGCCGACCGACTTGCTCCGTGCCTTCCTCGGTAGCGGTCTGACCGCCGAACCGCTGCTGGCGGACCTTCGGCGAGGGCGCTGACACCGTGGCCAGCTCGCCCCGCGCCTTCGTCCTCCGTCACACTCGCCTCCGCCCGGTCCCGGGTATTCCCACGATCCGGCTTCACCTGGCCGACGAGATCCTCCCGCTATGGCATGCGATCCAGGTCGAGACGGACGACCCGGATGCGGCGTTGCCGTATTGGGCGTTCGCCTGGGCCGGCGGCCTCGCGGTCGCCAGCCACCTCCGCGATCAGCCCGAGATCGTCGCGGGTCGGCGGGTGCTCGACTTCGCATCGGGCTCCGGGCTGTGCGCCATCGCCGCCCTGCAGGCCGGCGCACAGGCGGTCAGCGCGACGGACATCGATGCCTTCGCGGCGGCGTCGATCGAGCGCAACGCTCGGGCAAACCGCTGCCGGATCAGTGTCGTCGCCCGGGATGTGCTCGACGATCCACCGCCCGACGTCGACGTGATCCTGGCCGGGGATTGCTGGTATGAGGGCTCGCTCGCGGAGCGTGTCCTGCCCTGGCTGCGACGCGCCCACGATCGTGGGATCGAGGTACTCGTCGGCGACCCGGGACGTCGCTATCTGCCGACCGACGCGCTCGATGAGATCGCCACGTACGCCGTCCAGACCACGACCGAACTCGAGGATCTCGACCAGAAGGTGGGTCGTGTCTACCGGCTCCGGGTCAGACCGGGATGAGCACCAGGGCATCCACGGCGACGGCCAGGAACAGCAGGCTCAGGTAGCTGATCGAGTACTTGTAGAGCCGGATGGCGCCGGCCGTCGATGCTTCCTCCGAGGCTCCCCGCCGCCATAGCCCATACGCCTGCCACAGGAAGATCGCCCCCAGCCCGACCGCCGCCACGAGGTAGATGAGACCCATTCGACCGACCGCGAACAGGACGAGTGAGATGGCGACCATCAGGATCGTGTACAGGCCGATCTGGCGCGTCGTTTCCGGGATCCCCTTCACGACCGGGAGCATCGGCACACCGGCCGCGGCGTAGTCCTTCCGGATCCGTAACGACAGGGCCCAGAAATGGGGCGGGGTCCAGTAGAAGACGAGCAGGAACAGGATGATCGCCGGCATCCCGACGTTGCCGGTCACCGCCGCCCAGCCGATGACCGGCGGCAAGGCTCCCGCGGCCCCCCCGATGACGATGTTCTGTGGCGTGGAGCGCTTGAGCAGCATCGTGTACACGACGACGTAGAACGCGATCGCCAGCAGGGTCAGGAATGCGGCCGTCATGTTGACGAACCAGGCCATGACGGCGAACGAGACGACGCCCAGGGCCAGTCCGAATATCACCGCCCGGTCGGGATCGACCTGGTGGGCGGGCAATGGCCGGCGGCGGGTCCGGGTCATCAGCAGATCGATGTCACGGTCGAGATAACAGTTGATCGCGTTGGCGCTGCCGGCAGCGAGGGTCCCGCCAAGCATCGTCCAGAACACGAGTGCACCCCAGTCGGTCCAGTCGATGCCACCGGCCGCGCCGGGCAGGTCCCGGGTGGCCAGGACCATAGCCGGTACGGTGGTCACCAGGAGGAGCTCGATGATGCGCGGCTTGGTCAGCGCGACATACGCCCGGATCGTGTCGCCGGTCGTCCGCCCGGACGAGGTGTCCGGCTCGTCCCGATCCACTCCGGCCACCGCATCCGTCCCCGTCCGGACCTCGACCCGCGCCGTGTAGTAGCTCGTGATGGTCAGCCCGGTCAACATCGCCCAGATGACCGCGCCAAGCCCCAGGTGCAACACCTGGGTCCATTCGGCGAGCTGGGTCAGGACCTGAGCGCCACCGACGACGACCTGGATGGCGAACAACCCGGCCGTCCCGACGGCCAATCGGACCAGCATCGGGTGCTCGCGTTGGGTGCGCCACGCGACGACGGCCAGGACGAGCACGACGAAGGCGACGATCCCGGCGACCCAGCGATGGAGGACATGGGCCGCAGTGACGTCGGTCACTGCGGGAACGAGCGTTCCGTTCATCAACGGCCAATCCGGGAAGACGAGTGCGGACGACGTGGCCGTCACGTGCGATCCGAACAGCAGCAGCGCGAAGGTGATGGCGGCCGTGAATGCGGCCAGGAGCGTGAACCGCTGACTCCCTCCGTGACCGCCGATCCTGGCCGGGTAGCCGGCACGGACGGTCAGGAAGACCAGCAGCGCGACGAGGATGAGCGCGGATGCGAGATGCGCGGTGACGGACTCGCCACTGTTGCCGAGGCGGACCGTCTCTCGCCCGAGCCACGCCTGGAACCCGACCAGGCCGACAGCAAGGAGCGAGCCCCACAGGATCGAGCGGCGGTCACGGTAGTCGCGGATCGCGAGGATGGCCAGGGCGAGTATCTCGAACCCGATGAGGACGGCCACTGATCGATGGATCCACTCGATCCAGGCCTTGGTGTCGTCGAGCGGCGGGACAAGCTGTCCGTGGCAGAGTGGCCAGTCCGGACAACCGAGACCCGAATCGGTGGCACGCACGATGACCCCGATCGTGACCAGCCCGAGAGCGGTCGCAAGGGTCAGCGCGGCAAGCTTCTGGAAGCGGTTCACGGGCCGCCATTCTAGCGCGGCGGCGCGTTTCGACCGACCGCGATACCCTCACGATGATGTCGTCGCGACCCGGTGCCCTGAGCCGCTCCCTCGTCGTGCTGATGGCCATCGTCGTCGCGGGCTGCGGTTCGGCGGTTGCGACGACCACTCCGACGCCGAACACATCAGGCAGCGCGACCGCCGGACTGTGCGGGACCGCCCCGGATGCCGGTCAGGTCGACGGCTGGGGCCTGCCGGAGACCACTCCGACCCTCACCCCGATCATGGTCACGAACGACGTGACCTGCGGCAAGGCCCGCATCCTGTTCCTGTACCTCGACGCGGACAACCGGGTCCAGAGCGCACCGGATCGGACCGCCAAGGTGTCGTTCTACGACATCGCCCGCGACCCGAACAAGGTCGTCGCCAGCGCGGACGGGGCGTTCGTGTGGACGATCCCCGATGAGCGCGGCATGTACGTCGTTGACGTCGACTTGCCGGAGGCCGGCATCTGGGGCGCCGAGTTCACGACCGAGGCACCGGGCTCGCCGGCTGAGACCGTCCGGCTGACCTTCCCGGTCAGTGACACGGCCAGCAGCATCGCCATCGGGCAGCCCGCGCCAGCGTCGAAGACCCCGACCGCGGCAGATGTCGGCGGCGACATCACGAAGATCTCCACCGATGCGACGCCCGACCCGGCCTTCTACCAGACGTCCGTCGCGGATGCCCTCGCCGCCCACGACCCGTTCATGCTCATCTTCGCCACGCCGAAGTTCTGCCAGACCGCCCAGTGCGGCCCGACTCTCGACTCGTTCAAGCCGATCGCCGCGGCGAACCCGGAGGTCACCTTCATCAACGTCGAGCCGTACGAACTCCACGACGTCGACGGCCAGCTCCAGCCGGTCCTCGATGCGAACAACCAGCTCATCGCCACGGACGTCACCGACCAGTGGGGTCTGCGCTCCGAGCCCTGGATCTTCGCGGTCGATCGAGACGGGATCGTGCGGGGCTCATACGCCGTGACCATCACGCCGGCGGAACTCGACGCGATCCTGCCGGTCATCAAAGCCGGAGCCTGACCGGCCGGGGCCCGAGCCGCGGGCGACTTGGCCAAATATCTGCCACGTGACTACTGGGCCACTGATCGGGCCGTTCGGAGCCCAGATCGGTGCCGTGGGATCCGGGTCTGAGCGTGGATTGACCAAGTCTTCGGCCTCGCCCACCGTCGGAGCGTGCCTATGAGCCACCCCACGAATGTTTGGCCAGTGCGGCGCGCGGGCGACCGGCGTCGACACGCGGCGGCGATCAGCGGCGACCCCGGCCTGACTGCCCCTACGGCGCGTCCTCCAGGCGGACCGCGACTCGAGCTCCATCCTCGGTCAGGTACCAGACCTTGACCGGAACGGCCGATGCCTGATGTTCGACGAGGTGTCCGGGCGGGAACTGCGCCCCGTTCTCGAGGACGCCGATGCGGAATTGCAGCGTTCCCTCATCGATGGTCCTGAGGTCGAACCCGGTCACCTGATCCAATCCCTCGGATTCGACCCGGACGATCACGCCGACGACGGTCTCGGAACCGGCCGGCCCCGTAGATCCGGTCCCGGCACCATTCAGCACGAACACGGACAACGCCGCGACCCCGATGACAGCGACCAGGACCAGCACGAACACGTTCCGGGTCCGACGATCCATCTCGTCGGCTCAGGAGACTGCCGCGACGGCTCCAGTGCTCCCCGGAGCGTGCAGTGGCGTCCCATCGGCGCAGCGAGGACAGGTCCCGGCCCCGGGCTCGAATGTCGGTAGATCGAGCTGCCACAGCGACCGAAGCGGATACACGCGGCCGCTGCTCGACGAGGTCAGCGTCGTCCGGCCACCGCTCCGGTCGACGAGGACGACGCACTCGACGATCTCGCCACCCATGGCCTCGACCGCAGGCAGCATCGCGAGCAAGGACCCGCCCGTCGTCAGGATGTCGTCGACCAGCAGGACCTTCTCACCCGGCGCGATGACGAAGCCCCGCCGGAATTCGCGATGGGTCGTGCCGTCATCAGCACGGACTTCCTCCGCGAAGATGCTCCTGACCCCAAGCTGTCGAGCCGTCTCGAATGCGAGGATGACCCCGCCCGTGGTCGGTCCGGCGACGAGATCGACAAGCGGCTCGCCATCGAGGCCGCGCCCGTGCGCAGCCATGTAGCCGCACAGCTCGCTCGTCGCCTCCGGATCCTGGAGGACCTGGAACTTCTCGACGTACGCATCGCCGTGGCGCCCGCTCTTGAGCAGGAAGTGACCCTCCCGGAGTGCGCCGGAGCTGCGGAACAGGGCCTCGGTCCGCAGCGCGACGGTCTTGCGCACGGCGACATCGAGGGCCGGTCGAATGGTGGTCACCGGGTGAGTCTAGCCGGGCTCGGCAGCGAACGCGGTCGGGTCGATCCGACTGACCTCGGTGACCTGGTCGAAGCCTCGGTCGGGCGAGATGATCTCCGATATCCCCTCGTGGATGCACGTCGCGACGTGGACGAGATCACGTGCATCGAGTGATGGATACCTGTGGGCGAGATCCGGCAGCCGTCGCATGACGGCATGCGTGATCGGCAGGACCGGTGCAAATGCATCGAGGGCCAATCGCGCGATCTGCGCCCCTGTTTCCGGACGGCGGGTACTGATGAATCGATGCACGATCTCCTGGATGACCTCCGCGGAGGTGACCCCGTCCAGCTCACCGTCGCCGACCCGGATCATGATCATCCTGCATGCCTCGCGAAGCGGGTGTTCCGCCCCGTTCGCGTACATCACCACGGCCGTATCGATGAAAACGGTCACCAGCCGCCCAACTGGCTCTTCTGGATCTGGGCTTTCATGACGTCCCAATCCTCGACCGGCGCGTTCATCTCGAGCATGGCCTTGACTGCGCGCTGGCGGCGATCCGGCTCCGCGAAGATGAAGCCATCGACCGCATCGCGGATGACGGCACCGACCGACTTGCCCTCACGCTCCGCGATGCGCTTGAGTCCGGCCAGCTGCTCCGGCGAGAGCAACACCTGGGTCCGTTCGCTATACATGCACATACCATACCATGTGCAGGTGCCTACGGGCGGTACTCCACGCCCTTGGAAGAAGGGCGCTCGGCCTTCTTCGGCAACGCCGTCCCGATGAGGTCGCGGTACGAGGTCAGACCCCGGTGCGCACATTCCGCCTCGAGCTCGTCGACCAGCCGGACCGGGATGGACGGGTCCGCGAAGATCGACGTTCCGACCTGGACCGCGACCGCACCCACGGCCAGGTAATCCAACACGTCAGCGAGCTCGGTCACTCCGCCGATCGCGATGACCGGGATGCGGACCACCTGGGCCGCCTCGTACACGACGCGCAACGCGACCGGCTTGACGGCCGGCCCGCTCAGCCCGCCGTAGATGTTGCCCAGCAGTGGTCGGGTCCGTCCCGGTCCGACCGCGATCCCGGACAAGGTGTTGATCGCGGTCAGCGCGTCTGCGCCGGCGTCGGCGATCGCCCGCGCGATGGGCCGGATGTCGGCGACGTTCGGCGACAGCTTGACAAGGAGTGGCAGATCGGTCGCGCGCCGGACTGCGGCGGTCACCTCGGCGGCGGCTCCGGCATCGATGGCGAACTGGAGTCCACCCGCGCCGACGTTCGGGCACGAGATGTTGAGTTCGATGGCGGCGATCCCGGGCACGCCGTCGAGGCGCCGCGCGACCTCGACGTAGTCGTCCACCGATTCGCCCGCGACGTTGACGATGACGGGGACCTGCCAGGCCATCCACGTGTCGGCATACTTCTCGATGACGGCGTCCACGCCCGGGTTCTGGAGCCCGATCGAGTTCAGCATCCCACCGGGTGTCTCGGTCACCCGCGGGGTCGGGTTGCCGATCCGCGCCCTGAGCGTGGTCCCCTTGCAGCAGATCCCGCCGAGCCGATCGACGTCCACGACATCGCCATATTCGACGCCGTAGCCGAACGTCCCGGACGCGACGAGGATCGGGTTCGGAAGCACGAGCCCCCGACCGATCTCGACGCGCAGGTCGACGGATCCGACGGTCATGCGGCCGGCTCGACCCAGCGTCTCGGATCGCCAGCCCCAAGATCCGGGATACCGGCATCGATCATCGCCCCGGCGACGAGCGTCCGACGGTGCGCCGCGAACGTCAGGACGTGGGCGATCATCCCACCGTAGGTGAAGACCTCGACCGGGTCGCACAGGGCGTCGACGAACGTGTCGTCGAGTCGACCCTGGGACGAGACCTCGCGGACGTGGCCCACGAAGGTCGGGCCTTCCACAGCCAGCCGCTGGCGCATCGAAGCGACTGTTTCATGCTCCTCGACAGACCAGTCGTAGTCGCGGCTGGCCATCGCCGCGTTCCACATCCCCATCTGGCCGACGAGACGGGAAAGGAGCGAGCGAAGGGTCGGGTCATCGTCGACGCCTTCCACCGAGATGAGGATCGGCTTGTCGAGCGCGGCATCGTCCAGGCGCGTGGCCCGGGCGATGAATTCGCCGGTCAGCCAGACATGGTGTTCGATCATCTTCGTCACGAGATCCATGGCAGTCTCCTTGTTCCTTGCCGGCAGCCGCAAGCCACCGGGTGGATAGAAGTGGACGTCGCTCGGCGCTTCGATCTGGGTCTGGGTCGGTCGCCGTCGCCAGCGGCTGGGTGTCACGCCATAGGCGCGGGCGAACGCGCGTGAGAACGCCTCATTCGATCCATAGCCGGCATCCAACGCGATCTCGAGGATGCCCCGCCGGGATGTCAGGAGTCGATAGGCGGCGCGTTCGAGCAGCAGCCGGCGCCGGAATGACGCCGGTGGCTCGCCGGCGACCGACGAGATGATCCGATCGAAGTGGTACCGCGACAGGCACAGACGCGCCGCGAAGTCTCCGCCCGTCACCGTGTGGTCGTCCAGCGCGTCCGCCAGGACATCCACGAAGTCGACGAAGGTATCGGTCGCAGTGGTCATGACCCGATGATGGTCGCCGACCAGGCCATGCCGCTTGATCGCATTTGCTGATTCTCGCCGGCGAGACTCACGACCACGCTCCGTCCCAGGCGATCTCCTCGGCGGCGAAGACAGGTCCTTCTCGACAGACGCGTTGGGGCGTCCCGGACGTGGACAGGACCACGCAACCGAGGCACGCGCCGACCGCACAGCCCATGTTCTGCTCCATCGAGACCTGCAGGAATGCCTTGCGCCGGGCAGCCGGCGAACCAGCCGGGGCGGTCTTGCCGCCTCGTTTCCTGCCGAGCTTGGCCACGCCAAGGCGTTCGCGTCGGCCGGCGGCCAGTCGAGCAAGGGCGGCCAGCATCGGCGCCGGACCGCACGCGAACGCCTGGTCCGCCCAACGTTCGTAGCCGGCGACCAGGTCGGTGACGTAGCCGTGATGGCCGAGGCTGCCGTCGTCGGTCGCGACGATGTACTCCACCTCGTCGGGCAACAGCGTCGACGGGTAGACCTCGCGAGCCGAGGCGGCACCGAACAGCAGTGTCACCTGGCGGCCATCACGGATCGCCTCATCGGCCAGCATCCGGACCCCGGCCATGCCCAGCCCACCGGCGATCAGCAGGAGGTGTCGACTGCGCGGATCGACCTCGAACGGCCGACCGAGTGGACCGAGCAGGTCGATCTCGTCGCCCGGCCGCAGCCGGGTGAACCAGTCGGTGCCACGCCCGATGACCCGGAAATGGATGGTCACGATGTCGGTCGCCGGATCGACCGTGTTGAGCGAGAACGGCCGACGCAGGACCATCCCGGAGAAGTCGCCCGGTCGGGCATGGACGAACTGGCCGGCCCGAGCGCCGGACGCCAGCCCCGGGGCGTGATAGGCCTGCAACCACTGGCCCGGCAGGATCTCCCGACTCTCGACCAGCTCCGCCGCAGCCAGTCGCATCGTCACGCGGTGGGTTCGTCCTCGGCGTCACCGTCCGCGGCGCCGGACTCGTCGGCCGGTTCGTCTCCGGCCGCCGCCTCGCCATCCCCGGTCCCTTCGTCCGCATCCTCCGCGTCGGCCGCCGCCGCGAGTTCGGGGGCGACGGATGGGAAGGCCTCGGCCAGTGCGTCGGCCAGGTCACCGAACACGTCGGTCGGATCGTAGAACTCGACGAGTTCATCCGAGCCGGCCAGCGTGCGCCACTCGTCGTCGCTGTCCTCGGGGATGACCTCGGCCCGGAAGCCCGCCGCGGTCAGCGACAGCCGCTCGTCGTCGTCGTCCACGATGACCAGGTCGCCGATGACCGACACGAGGCCGGCGGCCACGCCGCCGAACTCGTCGAGCAGCCGGGCCTCATTGCGCTGGCTTCGCTCCTGGTATTCGAGCGACAGGTCGTACAGCCGGCGGGCAGCGGATTCGTCATCGTCCTCGGTCAGTGACACAGGTTGCCCTGCTGCCCACGAATCGGCCGCAGCCGCGTACGGATCCTCGCTGATCGAGATGCCTTCGTCCGCCGAGATGCCGGCCGTCTCGAGCAGGTCGCCCTCGGCGGTCGGTTCCGCGGGCAGGCCGGCAACGGCCCGGGCCGCGTCGGCGAACGCGGCGAAGACGTCAGCCGGGTTGTACAGCTCGACGAGCTCCGAAACGGATTCGATGACCTCGGTCTCGTTGACCCACTCACCGGTGATGTCGTCGAGGTAGCGGCTCCGGCTCCGGAACGACAAGTCCGGGGCGATCGACAGGAAGTCAGGCTCTTCGTCGATCAGCGTCATCCCGCCCAAAACGGCGATCCGGTCCTTGTGCCGGTTCAGGAACTTGTGGAGCTGCTCCGTCGACTGGACGATGAAGTCGGAGCGTTCCAGGGCGGCATCGCCCGCCAGCTCCCCGAGCAGATCGTTGTGGCTGTCCATGTGGTCGCCTCCGTGCTGTCGGGAAGTCTACGGATGGTATTCGAGGTCCGGCCCCATCCGTTCGCGCAGGAACATCGAATGGTGTCGCTCGAAGATCCATTCACCGGCCCGATGGCCGAGTGCACGGGTCGCCTCATCGGCTTCGAGCTTGTCTAGCGTGGCGTAATCGGGCAGGTCCAGCAGGATCACGTTGTCGAAGTCCCAGCCGTGGGCGACGTTGTACCAGCCGATGAACCGGATGCCGAACTTCTCCTCGTACTCCTTGACCTGCTTCGGGAACAGCGTGCGCATGAAGAACTTGAAGAACGGATCACGGCCACGCCGAACGCTGAAGTACGTCGCGAGCACGGGCACGGCTGAGTGGTCCTCCTAGACGGATGCGCATTGTCGCACGGGGTCGCCCGCCGGGAGGGGCACGCCGGACGACCGGGTCAGCCGCGGCGCGGCGACTCGTCACCGGCCGGAACGTCGATGACGTCCGCCGAACTTGCGGCCGCGTCCTCCAGCTCGCCGACCGTCGGCGTTTGGCTGGCCAGCGGTCGACGGCGGCCGCGGCGATCGGCACTGACCAGCCGGAGCAGGAAGATGATCGTCTGTCCGGTCACGAGCAGCAGCCCGATGACTGCGAACAACAGCACGGTGCTGACGATGGGCGGCCAGTTCCAGGCGACACTCAGCGGGGTCAGCACGATGAATACGACGAGGATGATGACCTGGAACCGGAAACAGCCGAGACCCGGCCCGCGTTCGGCCTCGAGATCGTCGCCCTTGTACTGGACCGGACCGGTCGTTCGCGGTCGCCGTTGTGGCGTCGGGTCAGCGTGAGGGTCGGCAGGCTGGTCGGTCACGGGCCGCAACGATACGGGAGCCGTCGCGATGCCGCACGCGAGCGACGATGATCGCCGTCAGCCCGACGGTCGCGGATCGCCGGCCAGCCCGTCGACGACCTCCGCCCCTGGGATCCGCTCGAGGATGACCGGCGAGGCGATGACCTTCCACGATCGCGAACCACCGCCCAGGACGATCCGTTCCCGGCCCATCACCCGACGGTCGATCCAGATCGGCAGGTCGGCGGGCAACCCGAAGACCGTCACGCCGCCGATCTGCATGCCGGTCAATTCGGTCGTCTGTTCGGCCGGGGCGAACGACGCCTTGCGCGTCCCGAGTCGGTCGCGGACCATGCGGTTGACGTCGAGCCGGTACGGCGCCAGCGTCACGCAGGCCGCGAACCTGGGCGGATCGGACTTGCCGATCACCACGATCGTGTTGGCCGAGTCCTCCGGGTCGAAGCCATAGGCTTCACAGAATGCGGCGGTGTCGGCGAGGGACGGGTCGCAGGCGAACAGTTCGTAGGGGACGCCGAGGGCGTCCAGTCGCGCGGTGAGCCAGGCTCGACCGGCAGGATCGTGTTCATCCATGGCGATGGACCCCATACACCTCGAATCCCGTCGCCCGTGCGGCGGTACCCAACTCGTCATCATGCGTCGCGAACTTCAAGGCATCGGTCTCGTCGCGAATCAACAAGGCGCTGGCCAGATGGATCGCATCGAGCGAGCCCAGGGTGGTCGGGAATGGTTCCGCGGCCCGCTCAAGGACGACCGAGTCCAGCGCGACCAGCGTAAACGTCTCGACCGCCTCAAGCATGTCTGCCCGATACCTCGCGACGGTCCGGTCATCCAGGCCGAGGCGAAGTCGCGCGCGGTCGATGGTCCGCAGGCATTCCAGTCGGATCAGTTCGCTGGCGACCGGGTTCGTGATGGCCCGCCAGATCGGCAGGCGACCAGCCTCCCCGAAGACCACGCGCAGGAGGACCGACGAGTCGATGTAGACGTTCAACGCTCGCGTCGTTCCTCGAGCAGCAGCTCGGTCGACGAGACCTGGCCGTGCCAACGGCTTCGACGTTGGTCGCGGATGGTCGCGAAGTCACGCGTCGGTCGAAGCAGTCGGACGTGGCGGACTGACGGGGAGATCGGCACGATCCGGGCGATCGGGCGATTCCGGTCCAGGACGATCACCTCGTCGCCCTCCTGGACGGCGCGGAGATGTTCGGAAAGACGATCCTTGAGCTCGGCGATCCGTACCGACTTCATGGCCTGATATAGCCACATCTGGCCATGACGTGTCAAGTGAGGCAACCGCCGGTACCATCGCGGTCCGATGACTGACCCGCGCTCGCGCTTCACCTGGCACCCCGAACCCGACCTCATCGACTACGGGCAGCCGACCTCGCGTCCGGCCATGGAACGCCTCGGCGCGGACACCTGGGCGGCCGCCCTCGACTTCCTGTACGACCAGGCGGCCGAGCGGGCGATGGGCGACCCGGCTCCATATGCCGCGCTCCGAGCCGCATTCTTCGGACCGGATGGGGGACCGGCCCCGGCACCGGCCTCCCCCACCCCCATCGCCGCGATCCTCGACGAGTTTCGACTTCGCCTGGCTGGCGGCCAGATGAACGCCCAGCATCCTCGCCAATTCGGCTATTTCACGCCACCGCCGCTCCCTGTCTCGATGATGGGCGAACTCCTTGCCCAGATGACCAACCAGGGGGTCGATGTCTGGCATGCGGGGCCACTGGCGACATTCGTCGAGGAGGAGGTCGTCCGCTGGTTGTGTGATCTCGTCGGCTACGAGGGATCGTCGTTCGGGCTGCTCACGTCGGGCGGGGTGATGGCCAACTTCATGGGCCTCGCACTGGCCCGTGACATCCATCTCGCCCGGACGCTCGGCATCGGGCGACCACCCCGCGGGGCGGCCCTCGACGGCGCCCGTATCTACACGTCGGACCAGACCCATTTCTCGGTGGCCCGGGCGCTGGACCTGCTGGGGTTCCCGACCGAGACACTGGTGGTCGTTCCGTCCGATGCGCGCTTCCGCCTCCATGCTGGCCCGGTCGTGGAGGCCATCGCCCGGGACCGAGCCGCCGGCCTGACGCCCTTCGCGATCGCAGCGGTGGCCGGTTCGACCAATACGGGCTCCGTCGACCGCATCGGCGAACTCGCCGACGTCGCCGGCGCCGAAGGCCTATGGCTCCATGTCGACGCCGCGTATGGCGGCGGGGCCAGGCTCTCCGAACGCGATCGCGGCCGCGTCCCGGATCTCGATCGCGCCGATTCGGTCACGGTCGACCCCCACAAGTGGTTCTTCCAGGCCTACGACATCGGCGGCCTGCTCGTTCGCGACGGCGCGCACCTCGGACAGGTCTTCGGTGGTCGTGCGCCCGAGTACTACCGGGGCGGCGAGACCGGCGAGCCTGACCGGCACGACCACGCCGACCAGCTCAATTTCTACAAATTGAGCTTCGAAGGCACCCGCCGCTGGCGCGCGCTCAAGCTCTGGATGTCCTGGAAACACCTGGGCACCGACGGGTTCGGCCGGCTCATCGAGGACAACGACGACCTGGCGATGTACCTCGCTCGTCGCTGTGCCGAGGCGACCGACTTCGAGGCGATGCCCACCGAGCCGGAACTGTCGGTCGTGTGCTTCCGGCACCTGCCGGGGGGCCGAGCGGTCGCCGATACGCTGAAGCCGGCCGAGCTCGACGCGCACCAGGATCGGCTCCAGCGCGCGCTCGAGACGTCCGGTGACGGCTGGCTGACGACCACGGAGCTCCGGGGGTCGACCTGGCTGCGGGCCGGGATCGTCAACTACCTCGCCACGGAGGCCGACATCGACCGGCTGCTCGAGACCCTCCGCCGCCTCGCCTGACGGTCAGCCGAACGTGTCGCGAAGCGGAGCCGCGATCTCGGTGGCCAGGCGACGGATCCCCGCGGCACCCCGAGTGCGTGACCTACACGCGCCCTCGACACGAACCTGCTTGGCCGGGGCCGCGATTCGACCAAGATCGTCGAATCTGGGACCCCGCCGCGCTCATTCGTTCGGGAACCGCGCCTGTGACACGCGCCAGCGCCACGACGCCCGTTGTCCCGGAACGGTCAGGTGGTCGTTGAGCCAGCCCGAATCGAAGACACCATGTCGACCGGCCTCTGCCCAGGCCGCCTCCAGGCTCGCCCAGTCGGTGGCTTGCGGCGACGTCCGGAACCCGACTCTCATCGTGGCCGCGAGCGGGCATCGAGCCGATCCTGGATCCGGTACCACTCCCCGACGAAGGGCAGGAACCACGGTCGACCCTCGTACGGCGCCGGGACCAGGGGGAAGCCGAGTTTCGTGAGCACCGGTGGCGCACCGCCGGCAAGCCACTCCCCCACCGTCGTCCCGAGATGGGTCATCAGGGCGACGCCGGTCCCGCAGCAGCCCAGGGCGTAGGTCACGCCGTCGTTCGTCCGGCCGACGTGGGGCATCCGATCGAATGTGAAGCCGACATTGCCGCCCCAGGCATAGTCGATGCGGCGACCGGCCAGCTGCGGGTGGACCTGGAGTAGCCCACGATGGAGGATCTCGGCCGTGTGGTCGATCGACGTCGGCAGAAAGCTGGCGCGGCCACCGAAGACCATCCGGCGATCGGCCGAGATGTGCCAGTAGTACAGGAAGTTCTTGGTGTCGAAGAACGCCCGACCCTTCGGCGACAGCTCGGCGACGAGGTCGTCGGGGAGCGGCTCGCTGGCGATGATGTAGCTCCCGATGGGGATGACCCGGCGACGCAGCGACGGGGCGACGCCGTCCGTGTAGCCATTGGTGGCGACGAAGACGTCCCGGGCCAGGATCGCGCCACGGTCCGTCTCGACGACGAATCGGCCGTCGGCCTGCCGTCGGATGGCCTTCGCCCGGACGCCCTCATGCAGGTCCGCTCCCGCTCGGTCGGCGGCCGCAACCAGCCCGGCGAAGTAGCGACCGGGATGGATGAGCGCGCTGTCGGGCACGACCAACGCGCCGTAGTACGCGTCAGACCCGATCTCCTCGCGGATCCGTTCTCGCGGAACGAGCAACGACGCGACACCGACGCCCGCCAGACTGTCTCGCTCCTGCTCGAGGAACCGGACGTGCGAGGCGGCGTAAGCCAGTTCGAGATGGCCGACCTCCCGGAAGTCGCAATCGATCGATTCCTCGGCGATCAGCCGCTTGACCGTCTCATAGCCGGCGAGGGTGTCCGCGTACAGGGCCCGCCCCCGCTCCTCGCCATACCGCCTGATGAGTTGCCGCGGGCCCCACTTGTACCCCGCGTGGACGATCCCGCCGTTCCGTGTCGAGGCGCCCCAGCCCAGCGTGTTCGCCTCCAGGACCGAGACCCCCGCCCCGCGCCGGGCGAGTTCGCGAGCCGCATTGATCCCGGCATACCCGCCGCCGATGACGACCACATCGGTGGTGTCCGGCAGGTCCCGGCCGCTTCGATCCGGCAAGGCCGGCATGGTGGCGCTCCACAGGGAGCGACGCTCGTAGTCGCGGTTCAAGGTCGAGGTCGGCATGTGGACCGAAGCGTAGCGTCGCGACATCGATCCGCGTCAGACTGAACCTCGGGCTCGCGAGCGGCATCAGATGGTCGAACGCGCATCGGAGGGAACCGATCGAACCCGTACCGGACCGGTCGCTCATCGATCGGGCACGCCAGGGTGACCTCGGCGCGTTCGAGGAGATCATGCACGCCCGGATCGACGCCATCTATCGCCTCTCATTCGCCATCGTCGGCGACGCCGCCGATGCCGGCGACGCGACCCAGGAGACATTCGTCGCGGCCTGGCGTCGGATCCGCACCCTGCGCGACGCCGACCGGTTCGACGCGTGGCTCCAGCGCATCGCGGTCAATTCGGCACGGATGACGCTCCGGGCGCGCGGGCGGAGGCGAGTCCGCGAGATCCCGTCGGGCGACGTGGCGGCGTTGGCCGCCGCGAGCGATCCCCTGCCGCGACCCCAACCATCCGACACGGACATGCTTCGGGCGGCGCTCGAGCGATTGCCGGTCGACCAACGGACGATCCTCGTCCTGCACCACCTCGAGGGCCACGGAGTCGCCGAATTGGGCGGGATCCTCGAGATTCCCGTCGGGACCGTGAAATCCCGACTGCACACGGCGCGGGCGGCGCTCGAGGCGGCCCTCGTCGCCGAGGGGCGGACGCGATGAGCGAGCGACCGGGTTGGGACGACGAGCGCCTGGCGGCCGCATTCCGCGGACTCGCCGATCGACGCGCGCCCGCGTCGCTGCCCGATTCGATCCACGACCGGATCATCGGGACCCGACCGGCTCGAGGATGGCTGGGTCCCTGGGGCCGACCGATGACCCTTGGCGTGATCGGGCTGGCGGCCGTCGTCGTCGCGGTCGCGCTGATCGGGTTCGGGCAGCTCGAGGATCGGGGTCACCTGGCGGGGACGTCGCCATCGCCAGCAGCCTCCGAGGGATCACCGACGCCCCCGACCTCATTTTTCGGCCTCCCGACGATGTCGGTGAGCGCTGCCCTGGCCCTCCGCGACGCTGGTAGGGACGATCGCGAGCTGGCCGTCGCCGGGTGGTTCTTCGGTCCGGCGAGTCCCCACGATTGCCCTGCCCCGGTCAATCCGATCCTCAGTCCGGTACAACTCCGGTGTCCCGACGAGTTCTGGTGGCTGATGGACGACATCGACGAGCCACTCGGTCCGTTTTCGATCCACCCGGATCTCGACGGCATCGATGATCCGTGGGCACCAGTGGACGGGTACTCAGCGGTTCCCCACGCAGTCCTTGTGGGCCATTTCGACGACCGTCGCGCCGGACTCTGCCCGCCGGACGAGGTCAGTGCGTGTCGGGATCGGTTCGTCGTGGATCGGGTCGCCTGGGTCGATGGCCCGACCCAACCCCAGGATCAAGTCAACACGGGCAGCGCCACGCCACGATCGACCACCGACGACATCTCGCGCGTCGTCGCCGCCGAGTCACCGGGTTCACCGATCCTGTCCACGACCATCGTCGATGGCCCGTCCGGCCTCGTCCAGTTCGAGCCGACCCTCGCCGGGACCTCGGTCCTGACCAACGAACCTGTCCTGTGGCTCGTCCGAGTCCTGGAGACCGACCACGTGGTGACGTACCTCGTCATCGACGGGACCGACGCGATCTATGAGATGAATCCGGCCGGCGACGCGATCCTGGTCGGCGGCTCGCCGGCGGCGCCGACCCCCTCCGCCGAGGCCGGATCGTGGCCACCATCGGGCGCGATCACGTTCGACCTGACGAGCCAGGTGGCCGCGGGCGCCCCGCCGGTCAGGCTGGCGGTCGTCGATGGGTCCGAGCGGCTGACCCACGTGGCCGAGACGGGCGATATCGACCCGTCGACCGTCCAGCTCGACGGTCGGTTCGGCGCGTACGCCGAGCCCGGTCATCCCGGGCGGGTCCATCTCGTTTGGGTCGGTGGCATCTGCGACAGCCGGATCACGGTCACGGTCACAGCCGGGATCCGTTCGATCGTGTTCGACATGGGCCCGCAGCCCTCGGACTGCGATACGCTCGGGGTCGAACGCCAGGTGGTCCTCGATTTCGATCGGCCAGTCGACGTGGCTAGCATCGAACTCCTCGACGCCGGCGCGGGTCCGATCGCACCGCCGGAGGGTGGCTACGTGCTCGATTGCGGATCGCTGGGGCCGGACACGTGTGCGACGAAGGCCAGGGAGATCATCGACGCGAGGCGCCTCGAGGACCCGACGGTCCACGTCGTCTCGATCGTCTTCTGGGGTGACTGTGGATCCTACGCCGCGAGATTCGACGATGACTCGGTGCGGGCCACCACCGTCGATTGCGTCTCTCCGTAGGTCCGGCCCGACGAACCCTGACCTGTAGCGCATGTGCTACAGTCGTCGCATGACGGATGTCGCCTCACGAGAACTTGCGCAACAACACGCGGGCCCTGCTCGATCGGGTCGAGGCGGGCGAAGCGATCACGATCACCGTCGACGGGCGACCGGTGGCGATCCTCCAGCCGGCGGGCCGTCGCCCACGGTTCATGGCCCGTGAGGCCTTCGTTCGCGACGTTCTCGCCCACCGCGCCGATCCGGGATTACGCGCGGACCTCCACGAACTCGCCCCGGACACGACGGACGATCTTCCATCCCCGTGACCACCGGCCTCGCCGACACGAGTCTGTTCATCGCGACCGGGGCTGGTCGGGCAGCCCGTCTGGATCGACTCCCCGACCGTCTCGCGGTCTCCGTCGTGACCATCGGTGAGCTCCGCGCCGGCGTCCTCGCGACGGCCGATGTCGGGATCCGTGACCGCCGCCTGGCGACGCTCACGAGGGCCCTCGCATTGGATCCGATCCCCATCGACCAGGCCGTTGCGGAAACCTGGGCTCGCCTGCGGGTCGCACTCCGGGACTTCGGTCTGCGAATGCCGGTCAACGACTCGTGGATCGCCGCGACCGCGATGACGCTCGGGATCCCGGTGGTGACCCAGGACGACGACTACCTGCACGCCCCAGGACTCGAGGTCATCCACATCTGACGGGTCAGTCTCCGGGCGCCTCGTAGGCGATCCGGCCGCCGGCCATCGTCAGCAATACCGGCCCGGCGAGGTCCATCCCGAGCAGCGGCGTGTTCTTGCCACGCGATACGAGCCCATCAGTCGTGACGGTCCAACGCTCCGAACGATCGAAGACGACCAGGTCTGCTGGGGCGCCCTCGACGAGCCCCACCGACCCAGCCCTTCTCGTGCGATCGCCCAGGACTCTCGCAGGACCGACGGTGAGGGCCTCGATCGCGCGTAGTAGCGGCAGGCGTTCGGCGTCGACCGCTGCGAGAACGACGCCCAGCGCCGTTTCAAGGCCGCTGATCCCGTTCGCGGCAAGCCCGAACTCGACCGCCTTGTCGACCTCGGCGTGGGGCGCATGATCGGTGGCGATCGCGTCGGCCGTGCCATCGACGAGGGCCACCAGACAGGCCGCCGCATCGTCCAGCGCTCGGAGCGGCGGATTGACGCGGAGCGACGGGTCATACGGACCGGTCACGATCGCCCCATCGGACCACGGATCACCACCGGCGTTCCACGCCCACCGGCGCGCGCCTGCGAGCCACTCGTCGGTCAACGCGAGATGGTGCGGGGTGATGTCGCAGGTCACCGGAAGCCCGGCCGCCTTGGCCCGTCGGACAAGGTCCAGGGCACCCGCCGTCGAGAGGTGGGTCAGGTGCAGCCGGGCGCCCGGGATGTCGCGACACACGTCGGCGAGGATCGCCAGGTCGCGGGCGACGGCGGCCTCCTCTGCCGCGGCCGGCCAGCCGCGAAGGCCGAGGACCGTCGCGACATAGCCGTCGTTCGCCTCGGCGCCCTCTGTCTGTGTCGCGTCCTCGGCATGCTCGACCACCGGCAGCCCGAGCGCTCCCGCGTAGGCCAGGGCAGCCCGCAGGATCGACGCCGATCGGACTGGCGCCCCGTCATCGGAAAAGCCGACGACGCCGGCGTCCGCGAGTTCGCCGAGTGCGGCGAGCTGGTCCCCTGCCCGATCGACCGTGACCGCGCCGTAGCCGAGTAACTCGACCGGCGACCCTGACGCGAGGGCGGACGCCGTGATCCGACCGAGCACGCCCGGTTCATCCAGCGCCGGCGTGGTGTTGGGCATCGCGCAGACCGTGCTGTACCCGCCGTGGGCTGCGGCCGACAACCCCGAGGCGATCGTCTCGGCATCCTCGTTGCCAGGTTCGCGCAGGTGGACGTGGAGATCGATGAAGCCCGGCGCCACGACGACGCCATCTGGAGCGATCCCATCGGCCTCCTTGCCGCTCAGCCAGGTCACGGCTTGAACGATGCCGTCGCGCACGACGATCTCGCCAGGACCCTCGCGTTCCGACGCGGGATCCACGAGCCACGCCCGGCTGATCTCGAGATCCGGTCCGCGATCCGTCACGCCGCGCCGATGCCGCCCGGATGCGTGCCCGCGAGGAGATACAGGATCGCCATCCGGACCGCGACCCCGTTCGTGACCTGATCCGTGATGACCGATTGCGATCCTGCGGCAACGTCGGCGGCGATCTCGACGCCCTCGTTCATCGGGCCGGGGTGCATCACCAGTGCCCCGGGTCGAGCCAGCGCCAGCCGTTCCCGGGTCAGACCGTAGCGGGCGGCGTATTCGCGCAGGGACGGCAGCAGTCCGGCCGCCATCCGTTCGCGCTGGATGCGCAGCGCCATGACCACGTCGGCGTCACGGAGGGCCTCCTCGACTGACGTCGTGACCTGGAAACGGCGACCGCCGGCCCCGCGTCGCGCCCAGGCTTCGAAGCCGCGCACCAGTGTCGCCGGCCCGCATAGCCACAGGTCAGCTCCGGCGGCGGTCAGCGTCCAGATGTTCGATCGCGCCACGCGCGAGTGGAGCAGGTCGCCCAGGATGACGACCTTGCGGCCGACCAGCGAGCCGCCGGGCAGCCCCTCGCGGATCGTGTAGAGGTCGAGCAGCGCCTGGGTCGGGTGGGCGTGCCAGCCATCGCCGCCGTTGAGCACCGACCCGCCGAACGTCTCGGCCGCGAGATACGGGGCTCCCGACACGGAGTGGCGCATGACCAGCATGTGCGCGCCAAGCGCTTCGACGGTCCGGACGGTGTCCACGAGCGACTCGCCCTTCGACACCGACGAACTGGCCGCGGCGATGTTGACGACGTCGGCTGACAGGTTCTTGGCGGCGACCTCGAACGAAACACGCGTCCGGGTTGAGGCCTCGTAGAACAAGATGGTCACCTGGCGGCCACGCAGGGCCGGGACCTTGGCGATCGGCCTGGCCAGGACCTCGCGCATGGCATCGGTCGTGCGCATGACCAGGTCCAGGTCGTCACCGGTCAGCCCGTCGACGTCGAGCAGGTGACGGTGGCGCCAGGCGACTGGCTGGCTACCCGGGACCGCGTCGACTGACGGCACCGCCACGATCGTCAAGCGATCGACTCCGCCGGTTGCGCGATCGACCGTTCGATCTCGACGCCGTCCTCGTCGTCGATCTCCTCGAGATGGACCCGCACCTGCTCCTCGCGCGAGGTCGGCACGTTCTTGCCGACGTGATCGGCCCGGATCGGGAGTTCACGGTGTCCGCGATCGACGAGCACGGCCAGCCGGATCGCCTGTGGGCGTCCGAAATCGACCAACGCATCCATGGCCGCACGGATCGTCCGACCGGTGAACAGCACGTCATCGACCAGCACGATCGTCCGACCGTCGATGCCCGACGGCAACTCGGTGCCCTTCACGACCGGCTGCTGAGCGACCATCGACAAATCGTCTCGGTAGAACGTGATGTCCAGGGCTCCGACCGGGATCTCGACGCCTTCGTTGTCCTCGATCGCGGCGGCGATCCGGTGGGCCAGTGGCACGCCTCGACGCTGGATCCCGATGAGCAACAGTCCGTCCGTTCCGGCCTGTTTCTCGACGATCTCGTGGGACAGGCGGATGGTCGCACGACGGATCTCGTCGGCGGTCATGATCTGACGGCCGCTCATCGCTCCTTCCCGGCCTCACTGGGCCTTCCTGGCGACCTCACGGGGCCGTGGCTGAAGGGACAACACAGAGGATACCGCGCCTCGTCCACGCGGTGTGGCGCGTCAGTAGACGAAGACCTTGACCTTCGTCGTCCCGGAATAGGACGGGCAGCCGCAGATCTTGAAGAAGTCCGGCCGATACAGGTCGACGATCCTTGACGGCTTCTGCGGGCCGTAGTCGCTGACCACGCGCTGGATGCAGCCGCCGTCTCCGCAGATGACGACCACCGTCCCTCGCGGCAGCCGCATCGCGGTCGTGCCGTTGTCGTAGAACGTCGCGTATCCGGTGAGGGTGTCCCGTGGCGGCTTTCGGACCGACCGAGCCGACGCGTCGGGCTGGTCCGTCACGGCTCGTTCCTGTGGTACGGCGCGAACGACCGTCCGTCGCTCACTGATCGCCGTCGCGCTGTCCAGGGTCCCGGCCGCCGACGCGTCGACATCGAGGGTCACGACGGGCGCCGATCGCGTCACGTTCGCGGGGACATCGATTGTCTGGAACGCTCCGACGGGGAGCGGTTCGACCGGGCTGGGAACCCGAGAACCGGCAAGCCCCGGCAGCGCGACCAGGGCGAGGGCCGCGATGAGCAGCGACCCTACGACCAACCTGGAGGGTCGCACGAGACCGTGACGATACGCGATATCGCGACCGGTCGCACGGTCCTGGTGCGCCTGGCGGCGCGTGGCGGGCGGACCAGGTCGGGACCGGTCAGTGGACGAGGATGACGCCCTCGACCGGACCGCTTTCGACAGCGCCGACAGCCTCATCCGTCCAGGCCACGATCTGGACTCGACTGCCCTCACCGCCCTGGCCAGGCGGCGTGGCCCAGGCCAGTCGTCCATCTCCGATCGAGAACCCGGACAAGGCGGTCACGCCATCGGGTGCACCCTTCGGTCGCTCCAGCGTGCCGTCTGTCTGGTCGAGGTGGAACAGGCTCAAGTCCACCGAGCGTCGGGTCACTGGCATCTGCCACCCAGACGGCCAGCCACTTCCCTGACTCATCCCATCGGACGTCGAAGTCTCCGATCGGCCCGGCGATGACGGGTTCCGCCTGACTGCCGCCATCGGCATCGCTGGCGCGGAACCGCTCGAGGACGAGCGACCCCTCGGCGGGAGCCAACGAGGTCCCATCCGCCGCCAGGCCAACGGTCCCGTCCCAGCCGACCGCCCAGCGCCCGCGGGGACCCACGACGGGCCGCCAGGTTTGATCGATGGCATCGGTCTGCTGGCCGGTCGCCGGGTCCAGCAGGAACGACTCCGGCGTCACGCCATCGGTCGCCCCGGCCACGAGACCGGGCGCCCGGCTACCGACGAGCTGGTCACCGAACCACGAAGCGAAGACGCTGGCATGATCGTCGGTCACGGCGCGGGCCGTCGCGTCACCGACCCGCCAGACGTAGATGTCCGGGCCGGTCGATCCGTCAGAGGCCCGTGCTGTGAACGCGAACCACCCGCCACCCGGTGAATAGGATGCCGATCCGCCGACGACCTTGACGCCGGTCGCGATGGCCAGGTTCGCGGCCCTGGTCGGAGCCGGCGTCTCCGTCGGTGTCTCGGTCGGTGCTTCCGACGGCGTCTGCGTCGCGCTCGGTGACTCTGTCGGAGTCGTCGTCGGCTCGGCGGTCGACACTGGAGCTGGGTGTCGGCGTCGGCGTCGCCTCGGGTGTTTCGGTCGGTGTCGGCGTGGCCGTCGCCGCGGCCGTCGGTGACGGGCCGGCCCCGCTCGTAGCCCTGGCGGTCGGCAGGGCGAAGACGACGACACTGTCACCACCAGCCCCATCGGAACCGACCACGACGGCGTCATTGCCGACCGGTGACTTGGAGATCGACGTCGGTCGGATCTTCAGGTCGACTGGCGTCGAGTCACCGCCATCGACCGGCGCGCAGTCCGTCTGGCGCTCCTGCGCACAGACCTCCTGGATGTCCGTGACGTTGTAGGCGAGGGCGCCATCAGCAGCCGTGCCGATCCATCGGACATCCCCGGCGCCGACCACGATCGGGGTCGGGCCAGCGGTCGGTCCCGGCGTGGCCAGGGCGACCACAGGCGACGCGGTGGGCGGGACGCCGCCCGTGGCCGGAGCATCCAGCCACCCACCGGAGATGACGCTGGCCCCGATGACCACGGCGATGACGGCGACACCGGACAGCACACCGAGTGGTGGCCGGCCTCGAGCCCCGCTTGCTTCCGGGATCGATGTGCCGCGAACGGCCCGTTCGCGATCGATCGCGGCCGATGTCCGTGCCCACAGGTCGCGTGGTGGGGACGGCTCCGTGGCACGCAGGCCACGCAATGCCAGGCGGTCCGCCGCGTACGCATCGGCGACGGCGCGACAGTCCGCACAGTCGGCCAGATGCGCGTCGAGCCACGCGACGTCTTCCGGCGGGATCGGTCCGTCCAGCTGCCGGGCGGCCAGGTCCCGAGCTCGAGTGTGGGTCGGCGCCGAATGTCTCGCGCGGCGCCGCTTGAGTCGTCCCGAGCGAGTCATCGTCGATGCTCCGCGGACCGAGATGGGGCAGGGTCGCGCTCGGCCTCGGCGGCCGCGTCGGCTTCACGTTCCGTGGCCAGCGCCTGGCGCAGGCTCTCGCGCGCCCGGGTCAGCAACGCACGGGCCGCCACGTGGCTCACCCCCAGGGCCGCCGCGAGCTCTACGCCGGTCAAGTCATGCAACTCGGCCAGGAGGAGGGCGGCACGCTGACGTTCCGGGATGCGTGCCAGGGCGCGTTGCATGTCGCCCGAAAGGTGAGCATCCATCACCAGGTGCTCCGCCGAGGGTGCCGAGCCACGCGATTCGCCGGACCAGGGGAAGAACCGGATGATCTTGCGGCGCCGGATGTCGTCGAGTGCGACGCGGTGGGCGATCTGGTACAGCCACGCCCGCGCGTTCTCCGGCTTCTCAAGGGTGTCGTAGTTCTTGTAGGCCTTGACGAAGGCGTCCTGGGTCAGATCGGCCGCGAGTTCCGGGTCGCGCAACATCCGCAGCAGGTAGGCATAGATCTCGGCGTGATGCTTGGCAAACAGCGTCTCGACGAAGGCGTCCGCTTCTGTGTGATCCCATCGACCGCTCACGGCGCGGCCCTGTTGGTCGAGCGCGACGTCGCGCGACAGGGATCCGCGAAGGACAGCGATGTTGGGATCGGCGACCACGGGTCCTCCGAACGAGGGGTTGTCAGAGACGCGGTCAATGGGCGGCGCGCGCTCGTCTGGCTGGAGACGATGGGCCTGCGGCCGATGTGACGCCGACGACCGCAACGGATCCGCTCACTCAACCGGGACCGCCCGAACCCTGTGCGGCCCGGCCGAGGAGTTCCTCGACCGCATCCTCCGGCGAGACCGGATTGACCGGCAGCCCGGTCCCGAGCTCCAGCCCGGCGATCTCACGGAGGCGCGGGTGGATCTCCCAATGCCAGTGATAGGTCGCATCGACCTGCTCGCGGAGTGGCGCCGTGTGCAGGACCAGGTTGTAGGGCGGCCCATCGAGACTGGCGGCCAGTCGGGCGAGGACCTGGCGCAGGGCCTCGGCGGTGGCGCCGACATCCTGATCGCTGAGCCGCCCGAAATCCGCTTCGTGGCGTCGCGGGACGATCCAGATCTCGAACGGAGAACGGGATGAGTACGGGGCAAAGGCGACGCTCGCGTCGTCCTCCCAGACGAGCCGCTCGGGGCGTCGCGGTTCCTCACGAACCAGCCGGCAGAAGGGACACTCCCCTTCGCGGATGACGAAGCGGGCGGCGCCACCCAACTCTTCGCCGATCCGATGCGGGATCTGGGGCAGGTCGTACAGGTCCAGGCACAGATGGTTCGTTCGAGCCCCGGCCTGGGCACCCCAGTTCTGGACGACCTGGACATAGTCGGTCTGTGCGGTCGACTTGGTGGCGGCGAGCGTGTCACGGGCGGTTGCGACGAGCGCCTCGATCATCGCGTTGCCGACGGCGTACAGCGGTCGATGCTCCTGCGGAGGGGCCACGACCGTCCGCCAGCTGCCGGTCGCTCGCGCCTCGGCCAGGGCGACCTGCCCGAGACCTTTGTCGAGTTCTCGGGCGTCGTCGCCGGTCCCGACCACATGGAACGCGAAATCCTTGAGCATCCGGACGCGGATCCCGGAACCGTCCGGGGTGGAGCAGTTGGCGCAACCGAACAACCGATCATCGACCGGCTCGGCGGCTCGAGCGAACCGGTCTCGATGGAACGCCCGGTCGACCATCGTCGCCACCCACCAGCCGGTGATCGGGTCCTTGCGAAGCTCGAACAGCCCGGCGGCCATGGCGACTACGGCCCTTCGATCGAGGTATCGAGCGCGTCTGCGAGGGCCGCGGCGAACACGTGGCCGGCTGCCTCGACCGACGCGGTCGACGGGAATGCTCCCGTTCTCCCGAGCTCGTGCGAGATCGAGGTTGAGATCAAACCTGGCATCCCACACGGGTCGATCAGCTCGAAGTCGGCCAGGTCGACGGTCACGTTGAGGGCGATCCCGTGGTAACTGACGCCGCGCTCGATGCGCAGGCCCAGCGCGCCGATCTTGCGGGGGGCCGGACCCTCCGGCGCGCACCAGCAGCCCGGATGACCATCGCGCCGGGCCGCCGCTACGCGGTACGCCGCGCAGGTCTCGACCAAGGCCGTTTCCAGGGCCCGGACCAGGGGTCGCACCATGAGCCCGCGTGCAGCAAGGGCGATGATCGGGTAGGCCACGAGTTGACCAGGCCCGTGGTAGGTCACCTCCCCGCCGCGCTCGACCTGGATGACCTCGATCCCGCGTTCTGCGAGCGTCGCCGTGTCTGCTCTGATATGGGTCGGGTCGGCTGTTCGACCGAGGGTCAGGACCGGTGGGTGCTCGAGGAGCAGCAGTCGATCGCCGATCAGGCCCGCGGCGCGATCCGCGGCCATTCGCTTTTGGAGAACCAGGCCATCGCGATAGTCGACCCGACCCAACCACGAGACGGTGATCGGCCCCGCGTCGGGGGTCGACCCGCGCCGCTCCGGGGTCTGCGTCTCGATCGCCATCGCCCGCACGATAGCAGGACGGGCCGATCCACCCGGCCGACCCCCATCAGCCCACGCGAACCCTCGCCTTCAGGAAGTGGCGAGCTCGGGCACGAAGGCGGTTGCCGGATGCGGTTCGACCAGCTGAAGGTTCGGTGTCGAGTCGTATGGCTCGAACGTGAACCCGCCGTCTGGCAGGCGGGTGACGCGATGGAACTCGAGCGAATACTCCGCGTAGCTCTCGTGCGTCACCGCGACCGCGTCGGTGTGGGCCGGTCGCCCGGCCGCAGCCCGCGCCTCGGCACGGCTGTCCCACAGGCAGAACGACATGCAGTGACCATCCGAACAGGTCGGCCCCTTGAAATAGTGCACGAAGCCGGGGGCGCCCTCGGCCTCGGTATGGGCCCAGTCGTCGTAGGCTGCGAGGCGATCCTCGTCCGCGCTCGGCCGCCGAAGTGAGCGAAATGCCACCATGTACCACTCACCGGGCTCGACGTCATCGGTGCAGGCTGCCCAATCGAACGCCTCGGCGATGGGCAGGTGCGCATACTGGTCCGAGACGGGGACCAATCGATCGAAACGGGTGCTGCCGTGCTCGCTCATCTGATAGAGCATAGCGTGTTTCCGATGCGATTACCACGCTATGAGACAGTCGTCTGCCATGATGCGAGACGATAGTCCAGGGCGGCGCCCCGGACCTGCGCCGGACTAGCTGGGCGACCCGGCTGCGAGGGCCGCGTTGATCGCCCGGGCCGCTTCCTGGAGCCGGCGCATCGCGCGAGTCCGCCAACGTGCGTCGCATCGGAAGACCGGACCGAGCAGGCCGATCGCACCGACGATGCCATCCTCCCGGAAGATCGGCGCGGCGAGCGTGACGGATCCCTCGATCAATTCACTCTGGCTCGTGGCGGTCCCGGTCAGGACGATCTCTCCGAGCGAGTCGCGGAGGACGGCCTCGGTCGGCGTGTGGGCTGTGATCCGCTCGAGATCGTGGGTCATGACCTCGCTGAGGACCTCGGGAGGGGCGAACGCGAGCAGCAATCGGCCAAGCGCCCCGGCGTATAGCGGGCTCGTACCGCCCAGCTCGAGCGTTACCCGCAGGGCCGCGTCGCATTCGACCTGGTGAAGGCACACGCTGGAGAGTCCGATGCGCCGGACGACCACGGCCGTCTCGCCTGTCTCTTCGACCAGCATCCGGAGCGGCGCGTCAGCGACCCGGATCAGGTCCTCGCTGCTGACGTTCGCGCCGGTCCCGATCAGCAACCTTGGACCAAGCCGGAATTGACCACCATTGCGATCGACGAACCCGAATTCGGTCAGCGTTCGCAGGTATCGATAGACGGTCGACAGGGGCATGTCGAGCAATGACCCGAGTTCGTCCGCGCGGATCTCGCCGCGATCCGCGACCATAAGAAGGAGGCGCAGGCCCCGCGCGAAGGAGGAATCCTCGGCGGCTTCCTCAGGCGGTCGATCGCGCGCCGTCGTCATCCAGTGTTGTCCCCCGAGTTCTCACGCGGCGAGAAACCCGCCCGCGCAGAACCGGGATGGTAGCACCGAATCGAAACATTCCCGTGACGGTTCAGGCGGCCCGCACATCGCGCCGGACGAAGCCGATCGCGCCGAGGATGGCCAGGCCGATCGCCGGCACGATGAGGACGGCATAGCGCCACGGTTCGGCTTGGTTGACCAGGGGGTCGCCGCCCAGCGCCCACTTCCAGGGCGACAGATCACTCAGCGGTTTGATGGTGTCGCTCAGCGGGAACAAGGCCGATACGAGATACAGTCCGACGGCCGCGGCGATGCCGACACCGAGAACGAGCGCCGGGCGTGGGAGCCAGCCGGCGATGGCCAGCCCGAGGGCGCCGAACAGGAGTGCCAGCAGCCCACAAAGGACGACCGTCGACACGACCAGCCCGGTGGCGATCTCCAGATCGAAGATCACGTCGCTGGCCAGTTGGACGATGACCAACAGGATGGTCATCGCGATGACCCAGACGGTCGCCGCGATGGTCCGCCCGACGAACACCGACCGATGGGTGACCGGTTGCGCCAGGTAGACCTCCATCCGGCCCGAATCCTCTTCGGACGCCGTCAGGCTGTTGGCCGTGGCGACGGCTGCGATCGCCAGCAGGAGCGGGACGAAGAATTCGTACAGGTTGCCCCGGAGGAAGCCCGCGGGTGACCCGAAGTCGGCCAGACCGAACGCGTCGATGATCCCGGACGGCAACTGGTTGATCGCGTCGGTGATCCCGCTCGCATCCCGGAAGAGCGGCCAGAAGGCCACGGTCACGACGATCAGCGAGGCAAGGCCGAGACCCCAGCCGATGGTCGATCGCCGAAGCTGGCGGAGCGGTCCCATCACCAGCTCAAGCGTGCGAGCGCTCACGACGGCTCCGAATAGAGTTCCAGGAAAGCGTCCTCCAGGTTCGGCTCCTCGATCACGACGCTCGCGACGGCTTGTCGGCCGAGGACCTCAAGCAGGGGCTGGACCGCTCCGGACAGAGTCGCCTCGAGTCGACGACCGTCGATGATCGGGTCGACCAGGCCAGGGACCGCGCCGAGCGCTTCAGCCGGTGCGTCGTCCACGAACCAGACCTCGACTCGCTGGCGAGCGCGCCCGCGCAGCTCGTCCACCGTCCCCTCGGCCACGATCCTGCCCGCCCGCAGGACCGCGACCCGATCGGCCGCTCGCTGGATCTCGCTCAGGACATGCGACGACAGGAAGACGGTCACGCCGTCGGCCCGGGCTTCCTTCACCATGCCCAGGAATTCGTGCTGCATCAGCGGATCGAGGCCGCTTGTCGGCTCGTCGAGGATGAGCAGGTCAGAGCGCATGGAAAAGGCCACCAGGAGCGCCACTTTTCGTCGGTTTCCGCTCGACAGATCGCGCATCTTGCGATCGAGGTCGATCCCGAGGCGCTCGACGATGGCATCCCGGCGAGCCGGATCGATCCCGCCGCGCAACCGTGCGATGGAGGCGATGAACTGGCCCGAGGTCATCCGGTCGGGCAGGCGGAGTTCACCCGGGACATAGCCGGTCCGGCGACGAACCTCCACACCATCCGCGCGCGGATCGAGACCGAACACCGAGATCCTGCCGGCGGTGGGCCGGAGCAGGTCGAGCAGGCAGCGAATGGTCGTGCTCTTCCCGGCCCCGTTCGGCCCGACGAAGCCGAACACCTCGCCGTGGCGAACCTGGAGGTCGATCCCACGGACGGCCTCGACCGACCCATACTGCTTGGTCAGCCCATCCACCCGGATAGCGATAGCCGTCTCCACCGTGGTCAGGCCCGGAGGAGGTGTGGCGTCAAGCGGACCGTCAGGTCCGGCTTCGGCATCGCGCCATGGATCCGGTCGACGACACGGCCATCCCGGAGGACGACGAGGGTCGGGATGGCCGTCGCGTCGAACCGACGGGCGAGGACCGGATTGTCGTCCACGTTCACCTTGACGACCTTAATCCTTCCCGCGAACTCGCGGGACAGGTCCACAAGGATCGGGCCGACGAATCGGCACGGCCCGCACCACGGTGCCCACAGGTCGACCAACACTAGAACGGAGGAGCGGGCCTCGATGTCGAATGTCGTGTCGGTGGCGTTGACGAGCCAGGGCATGACCGTGCCGCACGAACCGCAATGAGGGACACCTTTCGCGCTCGGCCGGATGGTGTTGCGCTTGCCACAGTTCGTGCAGACGAGGACAGACTGTGGGCCAGCCGGTGCGCTGGACGTCCCGCCGGTCGTCGTTGCGCCGGTCGTCCCGTTTGTGGGTCGTGCGTCGTGGCGCTCGGTCTCGGTCATGCCGGCACCTCCTCGTCGAGTCTTGGGGCCGGACCGTTGGTCAAGCCTGTCCCGATCTTACTGCGAGCCCCAGGCGGGGCTCTGCTCCGGGCGGAGGAAGGCCCCGACATAGACCCCCGCGATGACCAATGCGGCACCAATGACGACCCCCGCGCTGAGCGACTCGTCGAGCAGCCAGACACCGAGCGCGATGGCGACGATCGGGGCCAGGACGAACTGGTACGACACGCGGCTCGCAGTCCAGGTCCGCAGCAGGTACAGGAAGATCGAGAACACCAGGATCGTCCCCGGAAGGACGAGGTACCCGAAGGCGAGCCACGTCGCGCTCGTCGCGGGGAGTGTCCACGATTCGCCGACCGCGGCCGACATGAACAGGAGCAGGACCGCACCGACGGTCGTGGCAACCAGGTTGCGAACATAGGGGTCGATCGGTCGGGACGCCTTGACGACGATCCCGCCGGCGGCGAACGCCGTGGCTGCCGCCAGGATCGAGAGGACCGAGGCGATCGGGACCCGGTCCTCGTGCTGGACTCCGAACGACAGCGCGATCCCGACGAGTGCGATGATCCCGCCGACGACGGCCAGTGGCCGCAATCGCTCGAGGCCGACACCGACCGCCATGAACAACGTGATCAGTGGTCCGACAGCAAGGACGGTCTGACCAAGACCCGCAGATGCCTCCACGAGCCCTGCGTACAGGAATCCGAAGAAGAGTGCGAAGGCCAGCACGCCGTACAGGACGGCATCGATGGTCGACCGGCTGTCGGGTCGCCCGGGTCGCCGGACGCCGACGATGATGGCGAAGGCGACGGCCGCGAGTGCGAATCGGAGGCCAGCGTTCCACAGGGGCGCGAGCTCGGTGTCCGTGTAGCGGATGGCCACCAGGTTCGTCCCCACCAGGACGACGAGCGCGACGAATGCCAGCGTCGGTCCGTTCGCCGGGGGCTTCACCGGATGGAGTCTATCGCGCGGGCATCGGAGTCACGCGGCCATCCAACGCCAACCCGGGATCAGGACCGGAAGCGGAGCGACTTGATGATCTTCGTCTCATCGGGTAGCACGCCACCCTTGGGCTTCACGAAGACGGCGACGAACGCGGTCGGGCCATGGATCACCAGATAGACGCTCTCGTTGACCCGGATCGGTCTGCCCAGTCCATTGGGACTCGAGATCGCGATATTCCAATGCAGGCCGCCCCCGGCCGGGAGAGTGACAGACTTCGCGACAGGCACCCTGGTCACATTCGGGACGATCCGGAACTGGGCCGTCAGGCTTGCACCGATCGTCTCGAGCGGCAATCCCTGGGACGGGAGTGCCATCACGATCACGGCATTCCCGAGCAGCGGGTTGACCACCATCCGGACGTTCGGGTTGGTCAGGAATGCATCGATGGCCTGGGCCATCTGCGGATTCGAATGAGCGTACGCGTCGAACGCCGCCTGACTGGCCGCATCGTTCAGGTCATATGTCTGCCACCCAGCGGGCAGTCGCAACCGGTACGGCTGACCCGCGAACGGATCGATCTTGCCGACGGGGGCGGCGGTGGACGGGCTCGGTTCGACGGTCGGAGCCGGGGTCGGGATCGGAGTGACGATCGGGGCGGCTGTCGCGACCGGCACGACTCTCGGTGTCGGGCTTGAGACGGACAGTGTCGTCGGCGTCGCTGTCTCGAGGTCCCTGGCAGATGGCGCGGCGGCGGCGGCGCAGCCGGCAGCGACCAGGGCGAGGGCGACCACGGCCACGATCACGATCACGAACTGTTTGCGCACGACGCTCCCCGGATCTCGGACACGAGTGTGAACGTGCAGGGAGGATGTCCCGCATCGGGCCGCGGGTCTAGTGGACCATCTGCCCGCGTCTGATAGGACCGAAGTTCCTCTCGTGAATCGCTCAGGGCACCGGTCGGTCAAGCCACTTGGCCAGATCTCGGATGGCTCCATGCTCGGCGTCCGAGATCACTTGTTCGCCGATCGTGTGGCGCGCCTGGGCGATCCCCACGCCAAGGGCGATCAGCCAGTCGCGGACCGCGATCCCCTCGGCCTCCGGGACTCGCCGAAGCGCCTTCATGGCCCGCTTCAGCCCGCTCTTCGGGGACGTATCGGAAGCCTGATAGGTCGTCCAAAGGACCTCCAGGTTCGACGCCACCGCCTCGATCATGGTCCGGCCGATCGTGGCCTCGACGAAGACGCTCCGGGCGGCAAGGAGCTCCTCACCGAGCCGACGGAATTGCGCCTCGTCCGCCGGACGATCGGCCGAGGCGACCAGGCTGAATACCCGGAATGGAGCGTGAAGGATCGCCTCCAGGTCGTCCTGTGACAGCGCCGCCGTGTCCACGCTCGAAGGATACGTCCATGTGTCTCAGCCACCACCGATGATGCGGATCTCGGCGCTCGGAAGCGTGTCCCACCAGCGGCCGTAGCGGCTGTAGACGATCGGCTGCCGGTCGGCAAGGAACGTCCGCAGGGCGCAGGCTTCGACGTCGAGCCCCTCCCAATCGGCTTCGGTAAGTCGGTGGAACGCGGTCGCCTCGATGCCGGATTCGGTCGGGCGCCAGACGCCGGCGACGAAGCCGTCGACCAGCAGCGTCGGGAGTACGTCTCCGTTCGTGCGTATCGCCAAGCGACGGTAGTCGTGCGGGATGATCCGAGCACGGTCCGCATAGGCGAGCAAGGTGCTGTCCCACATCGCCATCAATCGCGGTGGGGCCGGTGTGTCTTCGGCCGGCAGATCACTATCAGCCACGTCGTACTGCGTCTCGCCGTTCGGGCCGACGTGACGTGTGAGCTCGTCGCTCAAAGACGAGAGGGCGTCGTGGACCGGCGGCCGATAGATGGTCCCGAACTGGGCGATATCCTCCTTCCTGGCCGGGCCGAAACCTCGCAGATAGGCGCGCACGAACGACCGCATCGATGCCGCCGGGTCACCCGGACGCGGCTGGATGCGGGCACCGACGTACGACGGCCGGGGCCCGAAAGTCCATGGCCCGCCGGTGGAGGCGTGGACGAACGGTCCGACCTGGCGGAGTGCCCACCAGATGCGTGGTTTGGGCGAGCCGAACCGATCTTCGAGCCAGCGCTCGACATCCTGGTTCATCCGTGGCGACGTGAGGAACGCGAGGAGATCCGGTATGAGGGCCTCCGTCTCCGCGATCGAGACACCCTCGCTCGCAAAGCGCCGATCGTGAAACCGCGCCGCCCGCAACGTCCGCTGCATGGCCTCGTGGAAGGTCGGATAGTCGTCGGCGGCGACGGCATGCAGGGTGATCCGCATGAGTTGGGCCTTCACGACCTCCTGCTGGGCGAATGCCGTGTCGAGTGCCATCGGATCGAACGGGTCAAGCCGATTCCACAGGGCGATGTAGGGCGATGCCGGCTCTTGCGCCTGGAGCGCCACGACCCGACGGATGGCCTCGCCGATGCCCAGGGGCTCGCGCCTGAGCAGCAGCTGCCGGGAAAGCGTGGAGCGGTTGAGCTGGCGGGCGGTCAGGGCCACGCGGCCGCTATGTCCAGGGTGATGGCAGGTGGGTCAGCGGCTCGTAGTCGGGCAGCACATCAGCCTGCAGTGCCGGATCTGCCGCGGGCACGTAGCGCTCCTCGAGCCCCAGCTCCTTCAGCACGATGTTCCGGGCCTGGGCGATGGCGGTCGTCTTGTAGAACGCCACGGTGCGGTTGAAGCCCTGCCGACCGAATCCACAGTCGGTCGAAAGGATCAGCTTGTCCGCCGGGATCACGTCCAACGCCCGTCGCACCCGTCCGGCGACGACCGGAGCCATGTCGGCCTGAAGCGTGCGGTGGTTGACCACGCCCACGGCGACCTTCTTCTTGAGGTTGCCGACGTAGGGCTTGAACAGGTCGATCTCGGCCAGTTCGTTCTCCGTCGCCTCGACGGTCCACACGTCGCCCTTGAGCCGTTCCAGGTAGATCTCGATCGAGTTCGCGTATGACTCGCCGCTGTAGACCTTCTGCATGTTCGGGTTGCCCCAGCAGGTGTGGATCCACAGCTCGACGTCGTCGAGGCCCTCCACCTCATGGTTGAACGCGTCGACCATGAAGTCGAGCAACTCCGTTTCCTCGGGGTGGAAGCAGGCGGTGAAGTGGATGGTCGGTTCCTCGATCTGGATCACCTTGGCCCCGGCGGCGGCGAGCTGGCGCAGCTCGAGGTTCATCGCGCCGGCCATGTCCCAGATCAGCTGCTTCTTGTCGTCGAGATCGTAATCGGCCGTGTGGCTGTCCAGGAAGATCGAGAGGACCTGTGACGAGCAGGTCCCGAACTTGACCGGCTTGCCCGAGCCGGCGCGGGCCTGCGAGATCCGCCAGAGCTTGGCGTACTCGAGCGGATTGCGCGGGTCGGCTTCGACCTTGCCGACCACGCGCGGCCATCGCCAGGTCGTCTCGATCTCGTTCATCAGCGTCCCCGGCGCAAACGCGAGCAACGAATCACGCGAGCGCGCGTACTGGAGCTCTTCGTGCTCCAGCCCCTTCCAGCGCTGGAGCGGATAGTGATGCCACGACCGGCCGGCGAAGTCCTCGTCGAGGTGGTAGTCGCCGTTGGTCAGGATGTCGAGCCCGGCCCGCTCCTGATCGGCAAGCACCACCGCGTGCGCGTCGAGGAACTGCTCGCGGAACTTGACGTCCAGCAGCGCAGTGTCGAGCGGCCGACCCCACAGGCCGCCGTCATACCAACGGGGCCGCGGCCACGAGCCGGTGACGGTCGCCGGGAGCATCAAGTCCTTGGTCGCGGTGAACATCGGGCGGGTGCCTCCTCGTCGGGATCGGGTAGTGCGTCGATCCTAGATCCTCCGCTGTCCGCGATTCGAGCGAGCCCGCCGATCGCCCTGCAGCGACCGTCGGGTGTCGTCTGCTCGCCCGACCTCTCGACCGGCGCCATGCGCCACAATCCAGCCATGGTTGCAGGCGGCCGATCGTGACGCACCAGTACGTCATCGCCCTCGGGGGCCGTGTCCTTGGATCGGACTCCGAGGGTGAACCGGTCGCCACCGCGATCGGCTGGGCCGCAGGCGGGGTCTTGGCCGTGGGGTCTGACACTGACGTCCGGTCGATCTCGCGGGGGGATTCCACGTTCATCGACGTCCGCGGGTGCATCATCACCCAGGCGCCCGCGGACCCGATCGAGGCACAACACGCCGTCCAGGGCGTGACCGGCGCCGGTTCGGAGCTCGAGAGGCTCGAACGAACGCGAAAGGCCGGCCTGCTCGGCGAGGGCGGTCCCCTCGAACCTGGCAGTCGGGCCGATCTCGCCTTCTGGGGCGTGGGCTCCGCTCCAGCGGGTTCGTCAGCGCCGCTGCGTATCGTTGCGCTGGTTCGGGCTGGCGCGTTCACGACGGGCGACCCGCACTGCGGCCCGTTCCCGCGCCTCTCCGGCTGACGCGGCCGGCGTCCCCCATCGAGCCTGCTCGAAGCCGCGCGACTTGCGTGGGCGAACCGTCAACCCCGACCTGTGACTTCTGTCAACGCCTCGGCTACCCGTGCGCGTACGCCGCTGTGAGGATCGCGGAACGCCATCCGGAGCGCGTCAGTCGCATCCACCGCCGCCGGCCCGATCCGCCCGAGCGCCTCCGCTGCATCCTCCCGGACGAGCGCGTCCTTGTCGCTCAGGGCGGCCGCCAGCCCCGACACCGCATCCGTGGGTGACTCGCGCCAAAGTTCCCCGAGCGCGGCGGCGGCGGCCTCGCGCACATCCGGATCCCGGTCGTGCGACAAGATCCACAGGACGGACCGTGTGAGTTCGGGCGAGCGGTTCGCGATCCTGGCGATCGCGAACAGGGCTGACCAGCGTGCATCAGAATCCCGGTCCACGAAAGCTTGCAGGATCAATCGCGCGGTGGTGTCGTCGCCGACGATAGAGCCGATCTTGGCGAGTTTCCAGGGTGTCTCGGCTCGGGCGAAATCATCCGGATCGAGCAATCGCTCCTCAAGCCCCGGGTCAGGCGCGGCGGCGTCACGCCGTGCGCCCGTTCCGTCGTCTGCCGATCCGCCGACCTTGACCGGCGCGCCGTCGGATCCTGCCGACTCGGACCACGACTCGAGGGTTTCCCTGGCCGCCTCGCGAACGAACCCCGTGGGGTCCGCCAGCAGGGTTCGCAAGCCACCGATCGCGTCGGCTCTACCAGCATCCAGGCGACGAAGGGCGATGGCGGCCTGCTCGCGCGCGAAGGGATCGCTATCGCTCAACAGTGCCACCAACCCTTGAACGACGCTGGCCACGGCGGCTTCACCTGTGCGCCCGACGGCCCTGGCCGCCTCCGCCCGCACATCTCCTTCCGAGTCCTGCAATCCTCGCCGGAGCGCTTCGATCGCCTCACGAGTCGAGACGCGCATCCGCCCGAGCGCCCATGTGGCGCCAAATCGAGCGTCGAGCGCTGGATCGGTCGCGATGAGCAAGCTCAGGTCGGACGTTGCCTCGACGGCGATGTCAGGGTCAAGCTTGCCGATCGCCCACGCGGCACGGGCACGCACCGTCTGATCTGGATGATCAAGTAGCCCGACGGCATTCGCCAACAGCTGGCGCTCGGAAGCTCCGGCGTCCGTCAACGCGTTCACTGCGGCCGCCCGGACGCCAGAGTCTCGGTCTGTCAGCGAGACCCTCGCCAGCGTCGGGAACGCGCGCTCGGCGTCATCACCCATCGAGCCTAGCGCGTCAGCGGCGTGCCGTCGGACGACTGGGTCGTCGTCGTGGAGCGCCAGCCCAAGCCCGTCGACAAGCCAGGCTTGGTATCGGACCGATCCCTCGGTCACGACCGACCGCGTGGGCGTTCAGTCCCCGTTCGTTCACACGCGAGATGAGACGCGGATCGAGTCATCGGCGTAGGAATGGTCGAGCCCACGCAAGGGTCTCGTCAGAGGCACTTGACGGAAAGTACTCGAGCCCGATCCAGCCCTCGTACCCTCCCGCGTCGATGCGCTCAAGCAGGTACGGAAAGCGGATCTCGCCCGTGCCCGGCTCGTGACGCCCCGGCACGTCGGCGATCTGGATATGCCCGATCACATCGAGGTTCGAGCCGATGGTTTCGGCGAGATTCCCTTCGAGCATCTGTGCGTGATAGACGTCGTACAGCATCCGCAGGTTGGGGGCGCCGACCTGTTCGATCAGGGCACGGGCATGTGCGGTGTGGCGCACGAAAAAGTGCGGCCCCTGATTACTGATCGGCTCGAGCAGCAGGCTGATCCCGGCACTGGCGCACGCCTGCGCCGCCCATCCGAGGTTCTCGATCAGGGTCGCCTCATATCGCGCCGGCTCCTCCATGGGGTCCGCGAGACCGGCGAGGCAGTTGATCGACAGGCAGTTCACGGTCAGGGCGTAGCGGATGGCATCACTGATCGAGGTGCGGAACTCGTCACGTCGCGCGTCGAAGATGGCGATCCCGCGTTCACCGTCATCGAAGGCACCGCAATCCGAATAGATCTGAACCAGCCCGAGCCCGAATTCGTCGAGCCTGGAGCGTACCTCTGAAGCAGGGATCGACCCCACCCGAAAGACCTCGACGGCATCGAATCCCGACCGATACGCGGCTTCGAAGCGCATGAGCGGTTCAAGGTCCGAATACATGCTGAACAGGTTCGCCGCGAGCTTGATCATGTCCCTCCTGAGGCACTTCGGGTCCCGGTGGCCAGATCCTCCGATCCGCGTCAGTCGGGGCGCCCCGAGCGGATACGAAAACCAGGGATTGATGTATACGATATATGAAGTATATAGTTCATCGAGCTTGATTTGGTCGGTTGCGTCGAGCGTCCAAGGTGACGATCGGGCCGCAACACCAGGAGGAGGCGAAGTGGTCCAACAACGCGCTCAGCGAGTGACCTTGCTGGTGGCGGCGGCGCTGGTCGCCGTGGCCTGCGGCTCAACGCCCGCTTCAACCAGCCCAGCCGCAACCACCGGTGCGCAGCCTTCGACCGCAACGGCGCCCAGCGCCGCTCCGACCGAGGACACGCGCAAGGTCGACTTGAGCTTCATGAACTGGTACTACGGACCCGGCGACGAGGAAAGCTACAACGCGATCATCGACAACTACAAAGCCAAGGATCCGCGGCTGGCCAACGTGACCATCGAGGTCCAACCGTACGAGCGGTACAACGACGTCCTGAACGTCAAGATGGCCGGGGACCATCCGCCCGACATCGCGTGGCTCGATCTTTCCGTCGGACGCCGGTTCGTCGAATCGGGTCGACTGAAGGATCTGCGACCGACCCTCGAGAGCATCGACGGATGGGATATCGCCGACTGGACACCGGCCTCACTGGCTGGCTGGAGTGACGGGGACGCGATCTATGCGCTGCCGTTCACCAATGCCACCAACAGCGTCTTCTACAACAAGGCGGCCTTCGCCAAGGCCGGGATCCCGACGCCCGACGAGATGGTCGCCGCAGGGACGTGGACCTGGGACAACCTCAAGACCGCGGCCAAGGCCCTCCAGGACAGCGGCGCCGTGCGCTACGGCTTCGATCTCCAGAACGGCATCTTCGTGTCCGGCTATGGGTGGGCAAACCTCATCGAGATCTGGAACGCCTACGGCGGCGGGCCATGGACCGCGGACGGCAAGACCTGCACGTTCGACTCACCCGAGACGGTCCAGGCCACCCAGCTGATCCACGACATGATCTACCAGGACAAGAGTCACCCAGGCCCGGGCGTCGATGTGAGTTTCGCCACTGGCGACATCGGGATGGCCCTGACCCGCCCGGACACGGATCTCTCCAGCGCCGAGTTCGAATGGGGTGTCGTCAGCCAGCCCGATGGCCCGAAGGGCTACGTTCCCTCCGTCGCCCAGAACGGCCTGGCGGTCTTCGACGGGCCGAATGCGGACATCGCTGCCCTGCTCGTCGCCGACATGCTCAGCAAGGAGAACATGGCGCAGTACCCGGTGTTCCCGCCCGGCAACCGCGTCTCGCTTCAGACTCCCGAGCTGCTCCTCCAATCGATCCCTGCATTCACTCGGGAACAGGTCGAAGGCACCGTGATCAAGGCGTTCAGTTCCCCGAACCAGGTCCTCGAGTACAACCACCCCAACTTCGGACCGATATCGTCCACGGCTCAGCAAATCTTCGATAGCGAGATCTGGACGCCTGACGCCGACGTCCCGGCCGCACTTCATAACGTTTGCGAGAACGTCAAAGACCTTCTCGGATAGGCCTCTGGGCTACGACATCGCGGAAGGAGTGGAGACGGATGACTCGCCATAAATTCCGGTCATGGGTCGCCCTGACAACGTTCGCACTGATCGCGGCGGCGTGCGCCTCATCGGCCACGCCGACCCCGATCGAGTCGACCGCACAGACTGCGCTGCCTTCGACCGCAACGGCGCCCAGCGCCGCTCCGACCGAGGACACGCGCAAGGTCGACTTGAGCTTCATGAACTGGTACTGGGGACCCGGCGACGAGGATGAGTACAGCGCGATCATCGACAACTACAAAGCCAAGGACCCCCGCCTGGCCAACGTGACCGTCGAAGTCCAACCATTCGAGCGCTATCACGACGTCCTCAACGTCAAGATGGCCGGCGATCATCCGCCCGACATCGCCTGGATCAACGCGCAGCGGGCACGCGATTACGTCGAATCGGGTCGACTGAAGGATCTGCGACCGACCCTCGAGAGCATCGACGGATGGGATATCGCCGACTGGACACCGGCCTCACTGGCTGGCTGGAGTGACGGGGACGCGATCTATGCGCTGCCGTTCACCAATGCCACCAACAGCGTCTTCTACAACAAGGCGGCCTTCGCCAAGGCCGGGATCCCGACGCCCGACGAGATGGTCGCCGCAGGGACGTGGACCTGGGACAACCTCAAAAGCACGGCCAAGGCCCTCCAGGACAGTGGCGCCGTGCGCTACGGCTTCTATTTCAACAACGAGATCTTCGTGAATGGCTGGCGCAACCTCATCGAGATCTGGAACGCCTACGGCGGCGGGCCATGGACCGCGGACGGGAAGACCTGCACGTTCGACTCGCCCGAGACGGTCCAGGCCACCCAGCTGATCCACGACATGATCTACAAGGACAAGAGTTCACCAGGGCCGGGCGTGGACGTTCTGTTCCTGACAGGCGATATCGGGATGAGCCTCGCTCGCCCCGATGAATGGGATCCGACGGGCGAGTTCGAATGGGGCGTCGTGAGCCAGCCCGATGGCCCGAAGGGCTACGTTCCCTCCGTCGCCCAGAACGGCCTGGCGGTCTTCGACGGCCCGAATGCGGACATCGCTGCCCTGCTCGTCGCCGACATGCTCAGCAAGGAGAACATGGCGCAGTACCCGGTCTTCCCACCCGGCAACCGCGTCTCGCTTCAGACTCCCGAGCTGCTCCTCCAATCGATCCCCGCCTTCACCCCCGAACAGGTCCAGGGCACCGTGATCAAGGCATTCGGTTCCCCGAACCAGGTCCTCGAGTACAACCACGCCAACTTCGGTCCGATCTCGACCACGGCCCAGAAGATATTCGACGGTGAGATGTGGACGCCTGATGCCGACGTTCCGGCGGTCCTCCATGACGTTTGCGAGAACATCAAAGACCTGTTGGGGTGATACCTGAGGTCCGGGCCGACGTGCCGCCACCTCCTCCGCGGACACGTCGGCTCCTGACCTACTGGCAACGCGACGCCATCGAGGGCGTCGCGTTCGTGTCCCCGCAGCTGGCCGGGTTCCTGCTTTTCGTGGTGGGGCCGGTCGTCGCGATCGGATGGTTCGCGCTCCACGACTGGAACATCATCTACGACACCTTCGATTTCGTCGGGACCGCGAACTTCGAGGCGATGCTGCGGGACCAGTCCCTCCCCACGGTCATCGGCGCATCCATCGTCTTCGCTGCGGGCTATGTCCCACTGAGCGTCTGTCTGGGTCTGCTCGCAGCACTCGCGGTCAGCAAGGCGGCGCACGCCGCAGGAGCGATGCGGACCCTGTACTTCGTCCCCGTCGTCGTCAGTGCTGTTGCGTGGGCCCTGGTCTGGCGCTTCATGCTGCAGGACGAAGGGGCGGTGAACGGCTTCCTGAGCGCATTCGGGATCGATGGCCCGAATTGGCTCCGGGACCCGGGCTGGGCGATCGGTATGGTGGTCTTTGTCCAGGTGCTCAAAGACATCGGCTTCAGCATGGTCATCTTCCTCGCGGCGCTCCAAGGGATCCCGCCCGAGTACGAAGAGGCAGCACGGATCGATGGGGCCGACGGCCGCGGCGTCATCTGGCATGTGACCCTGCCACTGCTTACGCCCTTCATCTTCCTGATCATCGTGCTATCGATCATCAGCTCGATCAAGTCGTTTGCGCTGATCTTTCTTCTGACGCGCGGCGGCCCCGGGTACGACACGACGACGATGCCCTTCTACATCTACCAGAAGGCGTTCCAGGAGTTCGACATGGGATACGCCAGCGCCCTGGCGATCGTCCTGTTCGTCGTCGTGATGATCCTGACGGCCGGGCAGTTCGCGGTCCGAAAGCGGTGGGTCTTCTATGAGGAATGAGGCGGTCCGAGCCCATCCGCGGCGTCGAAGGAACCGGTCGGCGATCGTGCTCACGATCGTGCTCATCATCGGCGCCATCCCGCTGCTGTTTCCGCTGTGGTGGCTGGTGACCTCGTCCTTCAAGGGACTGAACGAGATCTTCGCCTACCCACCGCACCTCCTCCCCGACGGCCTGCATTGGGAGAACTACGCAAAGGTCTTCGATCTACAGCCGTTCGCTCGACAGTTCGTGAACAGTCTGTACATCGCCGCCCTGGATGTGGGCGGGACGCTGATCTTCTCGTCCCTCGCGGGCTACGCGTTCGCACGGATCCGCTTTCCGGGCCGGGACATCCTCTTCGTGCTCATGCTGAGCGCCCTGCTCGTCCCTCTCGAGGTGTTGATCGTCCCGCTGTACGCCCTGATGCGCGACCTGGGTTGGCTAGGAACGCACCTTCCCCTGATCGTCCTGCCCGTTTTCGGGGTCGACTCGATCGTGGGCACATTCCTGATGCGCCAGTACTTCCTCTCGCTGCCGGTCGAGTTGGAGGACGCCGGACGGATCGATGGCCTCGGCAGGTTCGGGATCTTCCGCCATATCGCCTTGCCTCTGGCCCGACCCGCCCTGGCCACGGTCGCGATCCTCACCTTCCTGACCAGCTGGAATGCCTTCCTGGAGCCTCTGGTCTTCGTGTCTGGTGTGCCGGATCTCTTGACGGTGCCAGTCGCGATACCGCTCTACGCGGACGCGTACGGGTTCCCGCTCTGGGAGGTCCAGATGGCGGCGTCGACGCTGAGCATCCTGCCGATCCTGATCGTCTTTGTCATCGCCCAGCGCTACATCATCCAGGGATTTGCGAGGGTCGGCATCCACGGGTAGCCGCTTCGCCTGAGGAGAAACGTGATGTCCGGTCCGGAGTCTTGGGGCGTCCTCTTCAAATGTGAGACCTCCATGGCGCTTCCAGCACCGACTGATGCGCGACTCCATGGCCTCCTCCGCGCGTTGCCCGGCCCGCCTCAGGACAAGCTGCTGACCGGCTCAGGTCGCGACTTCACCCTCTGGTTTTGGGTGTCGGCGTCGGATGCGAGCCACGCGACCCAGCGTGGCGCGGACCTGATCCGCTCGGCAGCCTCCGACGCGGGGGTGCCCGAGATCCGAGTGGTCCGATCGCACTCCGCATCCACCAACGGACGCGTGTCACCGTTCCCGGGGACGCGAGTGCGTCGAGACTCGGTCGACGTGTGGAGTGTGCTCTTCCGGGCCCGTGCCCCGGTCGGGAAGGGGCCGATCGAAGAACCCGTCCTCGAACGGTTCCGCGTCGATCTGGGCGAGCCGGACGCATTGATCACTTTCCACGGGGACAAGGAGAAGTTCCTGGTCAGTGATGGCACCTCGTTCACAGCGAGGTTCTGGGCAACGGGCATCGAACCTTGGACCGCGTTGCGAGCGGGCCGCAGCCGTTTTGTTCGGGCGCTCGCAGCGTCTGGTCTCGACGATTGGACGATCGTCCGAGCCCAGGTGGTGACGCCAGGTGCCCGCGACGGGGACACGTTCCCCGGCGCATACGATCGAGTGCTTTCAGAAACGGAAGAGACGCGATGAGCGAGTGGAGCGTGCTGGTCACCGTGGCCCAGAGATCTGGCTCCACGCCGATCTCCCCGGATCAGAGGGATGCCTTGTTGGCTTCGTTGCCTGGTGACGACAAGTGGATCCAATACCCGCCCGCGAGCGGACGCGGACATGGGTTCGAAACGCGGTTCTGGTGGGAATCGGAGGAAAGTGCGGACGCGGCCACCGCCGGGGCCGACGCGCTTGAGCGCTACATATCCGCTGTCGCGGCCATCGGGTCGCTGGACGTCGACCCCACGTTCGTTCACGTGACCACGGCCGGCGAACGGTTGACCGAGGGGCCGATCGGTCTGGAACGACGCGTGGAGATCGGAGATCCACGGACCTGGCACGTCATGCTTCGGTCCATCGCGAGGCGCGATTCCGCGGCGATGGGATTCGAAGTCGGGCGCCTCGACGCGATGCTTGAGCGTTTGGGTCCCGACAGCAGCGGGCACGCTCGAGATGGCCTGGTCGAAGTCCGGTTTTGGGTGGAGGCAGGCGACGCCGTCGAAGCCTCGGCTGTCGGGTCCGAGCTATTCACGGTCGCGATGGTCGCCCTCGGCCGGCCGGATTGGCAGATCGTACGAGATCACGTCACGTCGGTCGCCGAGGCCGCGCGAGTCGCCTATCTCGGGGTGGAGCGGCGAGTCCTCGATTCGGCACCCGATACCTTGCCGATCCGGTTACACCCGGCTTCCTGATGGGCGCACATAACGTCGCCACTGGCATCTTCGTGGTCGCCACGAGCACGGCGGACGGGAAGATCGGGATGATCGCGGGCCGCGACGCCGCCCTGGCCGTCGATGCGGGCATCGACCGATCGGAGGGCCAGAGGCTGAACCAAGCGATCAGCGACGCTGGCTTCGAACCTGATCAAATGGTCTACACGCACGGTCACGTCGACCACGTACTCGGCAGCCTCGCATTCGCTGGCGCGGAGATCATCGGGACGAGCGGCATCGACCGGCATATGCGCGCCCAAGTCGACGATTTCGCGGCCCGAGAGTCGACCACACCGATCCGGCTGGGCGCGCACCTCGGATTCCCCACTCGGTACGTCCGCGACGACGAAACCACGGAGATCGACGTGGGTGGCCGGCAGGTCCATCTGGTGCCGACCCCGGGCCACGCTCCTGGCGCGCTCTCCGTCTATGTCCCGGACTCGCAGGTGCTGTTCGGCGGTGACACGATCGTCACGGGGATCCCGCCGACGTTCAAGGATGGCGACAGCCTCACCCTTGAGTCGACACTGCGGCGGCTGGCAACGATGCGGATCGCCGTCCTGATCCCAGGTCATGGACCGGTCGTCCACGGTGCTTCCGCCGTCCGGGCGTCGATCCTGTGGGCGGCGGACTACATCGCGCGCTGCCGCGACCTCGTCGTATCGCGGCCGGAGGCGGATCTGCCTGCATTGATCGTGAGTGCCCCGTACCTGGAGTTCATCGGCGATCGGCTGCCGCCCGACCGATTTGACATGGTTTGGCGGCACGAACAGACCATCGCGAGTCTGGTGGCAGAACGCGAGCGCGGCGCGGCCCCCGGCGGGGCTGCCATGGAGGAAGGGAGCCGCTGATGTCGTCCATCGTTGGTCGAGGATCTGTCGACGCCGAGGAGCATCCGTCCGTCACGGTCTTCCGACACTTTCGCCGGGACTCGCCGGCTAACGTGGGCATCGGCGTCGCGATGTGGAAGAAGCCGCCTCCCGGATTCGACCCCGAGCAGGCCTCCGAAGCACACGACGTACCGGAGGTCCACTACGTGATCAGCGGCAGCGGCGTGCTCTTCGAGGACGGTCGGGAGATCCCGATCCGGGACGGAGATGCCATCCTGACGCCACCCGGCCAACGGCACGTGATGTGGTCAACCACAGAGGCGCCGATGGCGACGGTTTACGTTGCCGTCGGGCTCGGGGCATTCGGACTAGGCGGCAGTCCGAAACCGGATCGGTAGCTGCTCCAGCCCGCGCGTCCGGATATTCGGACGATAGATGGGTTCGCCGGCCAATTCGATATCGTCAAGGCGAGCCAGCAGGCGGCTGATCGCGACTTGAAGCTCGAGACGCGCAAGCTGGGAGCCAAGACAGTGGTGCGCGCCTATCCCAAAGGTCAGGTGGCGATTTGGGGTACGGCCGATATCGAATTGATCGGGATCCGGGAATGCTTCAGGGTCTCGATTCGCCGCGGCGAGCACGAAGTTGAGCATCTGGCCGGCCTTGATCGGCGCCGCCCCGACCGAGGTGTCCTCGGTCGCGAGTCGGAAGTCCCACTGAGCGACCGGTTCGAATCTGAGAATCTCCTCGACCGCGGACGCAGTCAGTGACGGATCCCGCCGCAATCGGTCCAACTCTCGGGGATGTCGCAACAGTGCGAGGACCCCCAGACCGATCGTACTCGTTGTCGTCTCGTGCCCAGCCACGGCCAGTAGGACCAGGTTTGCAAGCGCCTCCTCCTCGGTCGTGTCGCCTTGGGCGATCGCGAGCGCCAGCTGGTTCACAACATGTTCGGCAACGTGGTCGGGCTCAGCGAGTCGATCCCTGAAATAGCCTGCCAACTCGCCCCAGCTCGTCATGTAAGCGGCGACCTGTCGGGCATCGACCCGTGCCTTTGACATGAAGCCGGCGACATCATCGGCCCACCCTTTCACCACTCCCGAATCCGCGACCGGGATGCCGACGATGTCGGCAAGGATGGTCATGGGGAGCGGGAACGCGAAATCGGCGACCAGGTCCATGTGACCCGACTCCACGACCGAGTCCAACAATGCGTCTGCGGTCGCTTCGACCCGGGCGCGGTACGACTCGATGCGACGAGGGTGAAAGGCCGCAGCGACCAGACTTCTCCGTCGGGCGTGGTCAGGCGGGTCAGAGTTGATCATCTGGCGCATCGCTCGGTCGACCATCACGGACCGCTGCGCAGGCGTGGCCTCGACCGATTCGATCAGCGCCGACATCCGACGTGCAGAGACGCGTGTGTCCCGCAGCCCTGCCGTGACATCGTCGTATCGAGTCACGAGCCACATCTGCAGCGCATCGCTGTAGATGACCGGTGACGTTTCACGCAGTTGTCGATAGATCGGGTAGGGATCTTCGACTGCGTTCTGGCTGCCCGCCAGCAGATCGTCGAGCAACCGCAACGTTGTCAACTCCGTGCCACTCCACGATCGAGGGCGCCGACCTCAGCGGGACTCGATCCGTATCGAATACGATACAGGCCAGGGTAGGTCGGTCGCACCACTTGCACGACCTGATGGCCCGTCCGGAGGCTCGAATTGTGTTTTGCGTCATGCCGTTCGCGCACGCCCGATCGTCCGTCGCGGCAATCCGGTGAACGACCCGTTCGACCCAGTGAGACTGGCTGTGGTCGGGATGGGTTGGGCCGGGACGCGACAGGTGGAAGCCGCCGTTGAGCTCGGACGTGACGTCGAGATCGTGGCGATCGTCGACAGTGACCCCGAATACCTCGCGGATCGATCGGCAGTTCTGGGGATCCCGCAGACCTATCCCACGTTGGCAAACGCCCTCGAAGATCCACGAGTCGAAGCGATCTCCATCTGCACGCCGCACGGCCTCCATATGGATCAGGCGATCGCTGCCGCTCGTGCCGGGCGCCACGTCCTGGTGGAGAAGCCCATGGCGATGACGGTGGTCGACGCAACCCGGATGATCCGGGCCGCCGAGGAGTCCGACGTCGTCCTGTTCGTGGCCGAGAGCGAGTGCTACATGCCGTTCGCCGTGCGAATGCGAGAGATCGTCCGATCGGGCGATCCGATCGGCCAGATCACGTTCGCGACCATGTTCTCCGGCTATCGCCAGCCGGATCCTCGGTATCCAGGTCGCCGGGGCTGGCTGACCGAACCCGGGGCCGGGGGGACGGGGACGTGGTTCCTGCAGGGCATCCATGCGGTTGCCGCGCTCAGATATGTGTTGGGCGAGGTTGCCAGCGTACACGTGCATGAACACCGGACATCAAGCTTCAGGCGGCCGGATCTCGAGGCGACGATGGCCGTCTTCATCGTTCTGGAGAGCGGCCTCGCCGTTCACTTCGTCCATACGACAGAGACGAACATCCCGCAGCGCATGAACGGCCTGCAGCTGTACGGAGAAGGTGGCGCTGTCATCGGTGGACGCTACGGCGGATACGATCTCTACCTGACTCCCGGGGATCCGCAGGCCCCGCAGGCACCGTCGACCCACCACGAATACCCGGATCCTGGGCTCTCGGAATACGCGCTCGAGTTGGCAGCATTCGCCCGCGCGGTCCGCGGGATCGAGCCTGGATCGACAGATGGTCGATCGGAGCGTCGATCCCTTGCGATCATCGAGGCGGGCCTGGAGTCTGCGCGAACCGGACGGCCCGTGGATCTAGTCGAACGCTTCCCGGAACTCACGACGTAGCACTACCGCCGGGACCACTATCTGGCCAGGAAGCCACCGTCGACGGGAAGCACGTGACCCGTGATGAAACTGCTCGCCCCCGAGGCCAGGAATATCGCTGGTCCGACGATCTCATCCGGACGGCCGGGCCGCCCGAACGCGCTCCGCGACCACATCCATTTGAACAGATCCGGGTTCTTGCCTTGTGCGAATTCCAACATCGGCGTCTCGAACGGCGCCGGCGCGAGGGCGTTCACCCGGACACCCGTCCGTGCCCACTCCACGGCCAACGTCTTGGTGATCTGGGCGACGCCTCCCTTACTGGCGTTGTACGCGACCTTGTCCGGGACGGTCACGAATGACATGATCGAGGCGATGTTGACGATCGACCCGCTCCCCTGTTCGACCATCTGCCGCCCGAATGCCTGGCAACTCAGGAATGTGCCAGTGAGATTCACCCCGATGACTCGATCCCACGTCTCGGACGAGATCTCAACGGCCGCGTCGTTGTGGCTGATCCCCGCACTGTTGACCAAGATGTCAACCCTGCCGTAGGCGTCCAGCACCTGTGCGACACTGGCGTCCACGGATGAGGTGGACGTCACGTCCACGCCAAAGGCCTGTGCTTCCGAGTCCTGCGCTCGCAGTTCGGCTGCGACTTGATCGGCATTGTCCACGACAAGATCGAGGATCGCGATCCGAGCCCCTGCATCAGCCAAGCCACCAGCGATCGATCGGCCGAGTCCACTGCCTCCGCCGACGACTGCTGCAACCTTGCCGTCTAGATCAAACCCGTGATACGACAACGTTTCCTCCGATCTCGGCATTGCAATGATATATATGATGTAGCACCATATCACGAAGCAGGGCCGACTATCTGAGCGACTTGCCGCCCTAGTCGGGCAAAGAAAGGGAGGATCGGCTCCAGGATGACTCGGAACAGCGACCAGCGATACGCGCAGGGGATTGGTTCGCGCACCGACTCGGAGATCGTTCATCGGCAGATACCGGACATCGTTGCCGATACGTTGCGCGAGATGATCATGCGTGGTGAGCTGCAGCCGGGCGAGGGTTTGCCCATGCGTGCGCTCGCTGAGAAGTTCGGAGTCAGCGTCATCCCGGTACGCGATGCGCTGCGACTTCTGGCTGGCGAGGGTCTGGTCGAGCTCCAGCCGCATCGCGGGGCGCACGTGGTCCAGATCTCCCTGCTTGACCTCGAGCAGATATTCCTCGCGCGACTGCCACTGGAGCAACTCGCCGCATCGAAGGCGCTGGATGCGCTGACAGCGACCGACCTTCGCGATCTCGGTCGGATACAAAGCCAGCTTGAACGGACCCGCGACGCGAGACGCTGGCTTGAGCTCAACCGGCAATTCCATACGGCCATGTATGAGCGCTCAGGCTATCCACGGATCGTCCGGATCATCGAAGGCCTGTGGGATCTCGTGGAGCCATATCTGCTGTTGTTCATGCGCGATCGAGATGCCGTCGTGAATGCTGAACATGAGCATCGACAGATGCTCGCGGCGATCGAGTCTGGCGACGCGGTCCTGTTGCGCGCCCTCGTGGCGGGACACCTGATGGGCACCGCGGCACATGTCGCCCACATCCTTGGCGACATCGATGAGGTGCCCGAGTGGGCGCAGACACATGCCATCGAAGACACCCTGGCGGGGGCGTCCCGCTGACCGATCCCCGCTGCGGCGCAACGACTGGAGAAGCGTCTACTGACCCGATCCAGCCGCTGGGTACATGATCGTCATGCCCCCATCGACGACGACAGTCGCTCCGGTCATGAACGAGGCTCGATCGCTGCACAGAAAGACTGCAACCTGGGCGATCTCGCGAGGCGTACCGATTCGCCCCAACGGACTGAGAGTCGCAGCGTGCTCGATCTCGTCTTCGATCGAGCGCTCCTCGGTCGAGAAGATCGTTCGAAGGCCAGGTGTGTCGGTCACACCCGGGACCACCACGTTGGCTCGAATGCCGGCCATGCCGAAGTCAACCGCGATCGATCTCGCCAACCCGACGAGGGCATGTTTCGCAGTGGTGTAGGCGGCCTCTGCATCTGCCGTCTGGACCACCGAATCTGAGGCCGTGATGACGATGGCGCCCCCACCGGCCTGCAACATCGGCGGGATGCACGCTCGAGTCGACAAGAACGTGCCGAGCAGGTTGATGCCGATCACTTCGTTCCACGTTTCGATCGACGTGGATACCACCGTGCCTGTCGCGTGGGTCCCGGCGTTGGCAAAGAGAATGTCGAGGCGACCGAAGCGATCGATGGCATCCGATACCATCTGGATCGTCCCCGCCTCCTCTGAGATATCGACCTCCAGAGCGAGTGCCTCAGCGCCGGTCGATGTGATCTCGGCGGCGACCTGACTGGCTGCCGCTCCATCGCGGTCGACGACGACCACCCGGGCGCCCCGTTCGGCAAAGAGCAACGCCGCCGAACGGCCGATGCCGCGACCGCCGCCCGTCACCAGCACGACCCGATCTCGAAACTCGGGGTCGACCTCCATCGCTCGTCCGTCGGTGATCAGCGAGGCAATTCGAGGCCGAGCTGGTCCCGATCGGCGCGCGCCAAAATGGCGTTCGCGAATACGACGTCCGCGAGCCCGACACCAAGATGCGTGACGACCACGCGACCAGCCGGACGTCGTGTGCCGGAGATCAACGCCTCGCCGAGCGTGGTCGCTGGATCCGGATACCCGTCGAAATTGCCAGCGTCGCGATTCGCAAGGAACTGCTCCCGGTGGTCGACGACGAAGAGCTCCACGCTCCGCGCGATTTCGGCAGAACAGTACGTCGCATAGTCGACCGGCACGAGCAGCGACTCCGGTCGCAGCCAATCCGAGGTCATCACCTGCCGCTTCTCACGACTCGTGAACGACGCAGCCGTCACGACGACGTCGGCCGCCTCGATGGCTTCGCGCGCAGACTTGGCCGTGCGGACCGTCGCGATGCCGTCCGTCGTCCGTGCGAGCGATGCCAGCTCGTCGGCGCGTTCAGGGTGTCGATCAAAGATGACGATGTTCAGCCCGGGAAGCAGATGGCCGAGTACCGGCAGGTGGCTTCTGCCCTGGGCACCGGCCCCGATCAGGGCAACGTCCGTCGGTCGATCTCCGGTCGGCGGTGCGAATGCCCGGATCGCGATGCCCGAGATCGCCGCGGTTCGCTGGGCCGTGATCGGTCCCCCATCCATGACCGCCACCGGGACTCCGGTCTCGGGGTCGTTGACGACGACTAGCGCATTGAGTGCCGAGAGGCCCTTCTCGTTGTTCGTCGCGAAACCGCTGACCCACTTCATCCCGAGCAGGTCGCCGGCCGGATCTTCGGCATGGAGATAGGCCGGCATGGCGTGGAGCCACGATCCTGCGGGACGGGGATGCACCCCGAGCTTGGGAGGCATCTCTGCGCCGTCCGGGGTCGCCAACGCCACCATGGTCAGCTCGGCCAGCTCGAGGCGATCGGTCAGAGGCGGCATCGCTGCATCGACATCGGCTGCCCGCAACCATCGGAGTGGCGGAAGCGAATCGGACATCGGCGCCCTCCGTTCGAGTTGGTCCATCGGTGACCGCGGTGTCGCAGTGCTTCGGGCCGGGAACGTGTCGCCGTGTGCCGTGCCGGACTCGGTTGCGGTCACCACGCTGTTGCCTTCAAATGTTATATGTGCGACGGTTTCGAGGTCAACGCGACTGCGGCCCACTGGTCTCCGATCGAGGAACAGACCATGACTGATCCTGGCTACGAGTGTCCAGCCACGGCCTTCTGGGATCTGACATGACCGGCCCGCGAATCGAGTTGACTTCGTCGGTCAGTTCGGCCGTCGTACTACCCGAAGAAGGGGCCAGGATCCAGCATCTCGTCGACCGGGGCAGCGGTCGTGAGCTGCTTCTCCAGAGGATCCCGGCGGAAGGCCCGAGAAGCGATTTCCTGGAGTCGTGCGCAGGCGGCTGGGATGAACTCTTCCCCAACGACTCCGCGTGGCGGGACTATCCGGATCATGGGCTTCTCTGGACGACGTCGTTCGAGGTCAGGAACGCCTCAGAGACGACCCTGGAACTTGCCGCCACGATCCCCGACCCGGCGGTCGAGATCACCAAACGGGTGTCCCTGCTCGACGCCCCACGGCGAGGTGTCCGAACAGAGATCACAGTGACCGCAACGGCAGCCACTGGACCGTTCCTCTGGGCCGCCCATCCGATGCTTGGGGTTGCCCAGGGATGGCGGATCGAACTGCCATCGGAAGCGGCTCACTTCGAAGCCGATAGCGACCTCCCGGGTCGCCTGGGTGTCGGTCGCCCGCTCCGTCGTCAGGAGTGGGAATCGGTCTCCTCCATCCCTCCGGTGATATCGGGCGTCGGCGAGCTCGTCTACGTCGACGGCGTCAGCGAAGCGTCCGTTCGCTCCCCCGATGGTCGGGCGTGCACCCGGGTGCGTTGGGATGCGTCGTTCCTCCAGCACCTTTGGCTCGTCGTCATCACGGGCGCGTACGGCCTCGATGACTGCCTGATCATCGAACCGTGTACGACGCGACCGTACCGACTCGACGAAGCGATATCAGCTGATACAACCGTCGGCCTCGCCGCCGGCAGCACGCTGAGTTGGTGGGTAGAGGTCGAGTCCCTGGACCTGGAGGATCCGGCGGCGTAGTTGCCGCGGCCCAGGCGATCACGGGCCGTCGAGGGTGATCCCCGCGACGGTGCAGTCTTCAGCGAACTGGCTTTGTCCTTCCAGGGTCGGGCCCCAGTTCGGAACACAGACCAGCCGATCGATACCGATGTCGATGAACGACGCGAGATAGTCCACTCGGGCTTGCCCGGGCTCCGATAACACGTCCTGGGCGCTGTACAGCGAGAATCTGAGTGTGTCCGGGTTTCGGCCGATCGCCTCGCACTTGGACCGAGCCTCGCGAATCCGCGTGGTGACCTCATCGGGGGTGAGATCGAAGACATTCAACTCGTCACCGTATCGGGCCGCAAGCGTCGCTGTCTTTTCGCGGCCATTCCCGCCCACGATGATCGGGATGTGCGTCTGGATCCCAAGGGGCACGTTGATCGCGTCCTTGATCGAGGCATAGGTCCCGTCGAATGTCCCCCGGCCCCCAGCGAGCATCCGCGTGATGATCTCGAGGTGCTCGCCAAGCATGGCCATCCGGTCGGCGACGGGCGGGAATCCATACCCGTAGGCCACCCACTCGTCTTCCTTCCAGCCGGCCCCGATCCCGAGTTCAAAACGCCCCTTCGAAGCGACGTCGAGCGTCGAAGCGAGCTTTGCCGTCAGGGCCGGGTTGCGGAATCCGGTACAGACGACCAGGTGGCCAAGCCGCACGTTGGTCGTGGCCGTCGCGATGGCCGTCAGCAGGGTGAACGATTCGAAGGTGATGTCGTCCGTGCTGTCCGGGGCAGTGTGGAAGTGGTCCAACATCCACAACGACTCGAAACCGAGCCGCTCCGCGTTTCGGGACAGCTCGATCGATCGCTCCCAGGCGTCCGCGGGGTCCCAGCCGACGTACTCGTGCTTGTGGCCCTGCGGGACGATGAGTCCGACTTTCATCAGTGCCTCCAAATGGCGATCGGGCGGGCGCGCCGAGCGTATCCGATCAGGCCGAAACCGTCAGTGGGCAGGTGCCCCGGGTGATAAGGATCGAGCGGCCTTGCGGGGCGCGTTGACATCGGGCGGCAGCCGCCGCTCTCGCTTGCATTCACATGATATATGTGCAAACGTAATCGGCGTCAAGTCGACCTGCCGGATGGGTGCGATGCTCTGGAAGGCAGGCCACGATCTGGTTCGGCTGTTGTCCAGCGTCTCCGGCCTACCCGGCTGGGTCGAGCATAGGGGCGGATCGGAGGAGCCAACTGCCGCTTGCGACATTCATATCCGGCGACCACGATCTGGTGCCACGCACAGGAGGAGAGAACTTGAAGCAGCGCGATAGGTTCCTGTTCGCCTCTACCCATCGGCCGATCAGAGGGCGTTTCGCTCATTTAACGATCGCGGTCATCGCCGTGCTCGCGATCAGCGCATGTTCAACCGGGGCGTCGCAAGCCCCGTCGCAAGCGGCCTCCCAGGCCGCCTCGCAACCGGCCACATCGACCCCTTCCCAGGCGTCGGATGCTCCAACACAGGGTGACGTTGGTGGTGAACTCGACTTCCTGTCGTGGGAGGGCTACGACCTTCCAGGCATCATGACGAGCTGGCTGGATGAGAATGGGGTGACACTCACCCCGACGTACCCCGGCAACCACGACGAGATCCAGGCCAAGCTCCTTGGCGGATCGGGTGGCGGAACCGACATCTACACGTACTACCAGGGGTACAAGGATTTCTACACGCAGCTGGACATCCTGACCCCGATCGACGAATCCAAGATCCCCAATCTTGATGGCCTGCTGCCGTTCTTTGCCTCTGACGTCGGCAACTACTGGATCAACGAAAAGGGCGAGCGAACCGGCGTCCCCTGGACCTGGAGCATCAACGCCCTGACCTACGATTCGGCATCGGTCGACGAGCCGGGCTCGTACTACGACCTGCTCGAGCCGGCAGCCAAGGACCGGGTCGCCGTGGTAGATGACCCACTGGGGGCATACACGATCGGCTCCCTGATCCTCGGCTACGACGTGACCACGCTCACTCCAGACCAGCTGAAGGAGGTCGAGGGCTTCCTTGGCAAGGTCCTGGCGCAGGCGAAGACCGTCAGTCCGTCGTACGGCGACGCGACGACTCTGCTGACTTCAGGCGAAGTCGACTACATCTTCCCCGGTTGGGCGGCCATCTCGAGCTTCGCTGCCGACGCAGGCAAGGACACCGTGAAGATGGCGATCCCGAAGGAGGGTGGCATGGTCACGGTCGACGCCTGGGCGCTCCCACCCGGCGCCGACAATACCGATACGGCCTACGCCTGGATCAATCAGACGCTTGATCCGACCATCAATGCGGCCGCAGCTGACTACCTCATCGGCGGCACGGTCGTCGCCGACTCAGTCGATCTTCTGGGCGACGCCAGCAAGGCGACCTATCCGTACTACGACGACCTCGAGTCGCTCTTCTCAAGCGTTTCGCTCTACGGCATCCCACCGCAGGAATCCGATCAGTACATGACCTACTCACAGATGGTCGACAGTTGGACCGCGCTGAAGGCGGGAAGCTGACCCTCAGTTCATGGCCAGCCTGAGCAAACGTGCCGGGACCCACCTTCGGGTCCCGGCACGCATTTCCACGAGCCCCGGCTGGTTGATCCTGCCGGCCGCATCCGGTCTCTTCCTGTTCTTCCTGGCGCCCATCCTCGTCTTTGCTGTCTATAGCGTGTTGACGCCAGGGTTCTTCTCCGTCAGTGGTCCCGTGACCCTCGACAACTACGCGAAGGCGCTTTCCTTCAATCCGGTCGTGATCGGCAACACGATCACCGTCGGGTTGCTGGTCGCGGTGATCACGGTCGTGGTGAGTCTTCCGGTGGCGTATTGGATCCGGTTCAGCCCGAGCAAGTGGCAGATACCGGTCCTCTTCATCGTCACGGCATCCGTACTGGCAAGTTATCTCGTGCGGATCTATGCGTGGCGGACCATCCTGGCCGACCAGGGTCTCCTGAATTCGATCCTGGTCGGATCGGGCATCGTGGACCATCCGCTCGATCTTGCGTTCAGCCGACTTGGCATCGTCCTGGCACTAGTCCACATCTTCCTGCCCTATGTGATCCTCGTCCTGTACGCGGGCTTCCGACCCATCCAGCCCGGCCATCTCGCGGCCGCGCAAGACCTTGGTGCGAACGAATTCACGCGATGGCGGCGCGTGATCCTGCCGTTGATGGCAGCACCAGCCGTCGCATCCTTCTGGTTCGTCTTCGTCCTTGCGGCGTCGGACTACGTCACGCCGCAGTTCCTGGGGTCCGTGAAAGACGTCATGATCGGCGTCGAGATCCAGGCCAACTTCAGATCGTCGGGCAACTGGCCACTTGGTGCGGCGTCATCATTCGTGCTCCTGGCGGCGTTCGCTGTCGGCTATGCCGTAACGCTCCTCGGGATGCGACTCCTCCACCTTGACCGGGTCCGGTGGACCGCCTGATGAACACCGCGACCCGCAGTCCGTTTGCGACGATCGTGATGGTCCTCACCCTGCTGTTCCTGGCTCTCCCACTCGTGATCGTGGTGCTGTTTTCCTTCCACGAGAGCAGCTCGCTCGCCTTCCCGTTCACGGGATTCTCGCTGCGCTGGTATGAGTCGACGCTCAGCTCGGGGACATTCCTCGACGCGATGCGAAACAGCTTCATCGTCGCGGTCTCCGTGGCCGCCAGCACCTTCCTGCTGGCCACGCCGGCCGCCTACGGTCTTTCCCGGCTGCGTATTCGATGGCGGGGCCTGCTGCTCCTGTTGTTCTTCATGCCGATCACGATCCCGGGATTGTTCATCGGCGTTGCCTTGCTCGTTTGGTTCGACTTCCTTGACGTGACGCTCTCACTGGGCACGATCATCATCGCCCACATCGTGTTCGTCTTTCCGTACTTCCTGTTGCTGGCATATCAAGGCTTCGATCGCCTCCAACCCGGCCTGGAAGAAGCTGCGGCCGACCTTGGGGCGGGACCGTGGGCCACGTTCCGACGAGTCGTCTTTCCTCAGGTCTCGCCGGTGCTGCTTGGGGCGACCGTGCTCGTGTTCTCACTTTCATTCGACGAATTCATCATCACGTTCTTCGTCACTGGCGGTGGTTCGACGGTGCCACTCTTCATCTGGTCGAGCCTTCGGCGGACCATCGATCCCACGATCAACACCGTATCCACCATTCTGCTGGTCATCACGCTTGGAGCATGGTCGATCGCCTTCCTGGTGAACTTCTTGATCCAACGTCGACGAAGCGCCGAACCTGAGGTGATCCTGTCATAGGCACGACACACGACCCATCGATCATCGCCGGAGCCGATCAGCTGATCGTCGATCAGATCAGTCAGGTGTACGGCAGATTCACCGCGCTCGACGGCGTCTCGTTGGTCATCGAACCGGGTGAATTCATCACGTTGCTCGGGCCGTCAGGGTGTGGCAAGACGACCCTTCTCAACATCATCAGCGGGCTGGCGCGACCAAGGTCGGGACGGATCCTGTTGGGTGCTCGCGACGTGACGGACATGCCGGCACACAAGCGACCGATGAACATGGTGTTCCAGCGCGCCACGCTGTTCCCACATCTCGATGTCTTCGAGAACGTCGCGTTCGGGCTTCGCGTCTCGCACACCCCGGAGCGGGACCTGCGGGAGCGGGTCGGCCAGGCGCTGGAGCTCGTCCGGCTCGGCGGATATGGGAAGCGCCGGAGCCATGAACTCTCGGGCGGGCAGACCCAGCGCGTCGCCCTCGCCCGGGCACTGGTGAACCGACCCAGGGTATTGCTCCTGGACGAGCCCCTGTCTGCACTCGACCTTCGAATCAAGTACGAGATGGAATTGGAGTTGCGCCGCCTGCATCGCGAGACGGGCGCGACATTCGTGTACGTGACCCACGATCAACGTGAGGCCCTGGCTCTGTCGGACCGCATCGCCGTATTCGATCACGGCCACATCGAGCAGGTCGGCACGCCCGGTGAGATCTACCGCGCACCGGTCACGCCGTTCGCTGCGCGCTTCGTCGGGGATTCGAATGTACTTCCTGTCGAGGTCGTCTCGATCACGGGAGGCACCGCCGCCATCGTCGTCTGCGGCCGCCCGATCGAGGCGGACGCTGGGACGGTCTCGGCCACGGGCCAAGCCTGGCTCGTGGTTCGGCCAGAGAATGCGCGACTCGAGGAGCCGAGTGAGTCTGCTGCCTGCCATGGGGTCGTCGTCGATGTCGCCTTCAGAGGCACCGGTTATACCTATGAGGTCACGCTTGACGGAGTCGAGCAGATCGCCAAGGTCGAGATGGCCGCGAGTTCGGGCGAGCCGTTCACGGTCGGGGCGCGGGTCGGGGTGGCCTGGGCCCGGGATGCCGCTCGACTCATCCCACGACACGATCCGGAGACCGACGGCTGAGGCGGGCGCCAGGTGTCTCGTCAGGGTCCCGCCAGCACCTGTTCGATGGTGACCGGGAGTCCTTTCGGGTCGTCCACGACGGCGACGGCACCGGCCGCGATCAGGTCCTGACGAGAGCCGAACCCCCACGACACTCCCAGACCCGGGACCCCGGCGATGCGTGCCGCGGTCATGTCGTCCGGCTGATCCCCGACCATGACGGACCGGATGGGTCTCGCACGGTCAGTCGCACGCGCCAGCAGCGGCGCTTTGTCAGTCTCGGTACCGTCCGCGCCCACCACGAATTCGATGTGGGCGGCGAGGTCGAGTGCATCGAGGAGACGCTCCGCCAACCCCTGTCGCTTGAGCGTCACGACGGCGAGGTTCGCCCGCACCGCGAGGCTCGAGATGGCCTCGGGGATCCCGACATACACCCTCGAGTCCGGGACCATCCGTTCCTCGTAGCGCAGGAGGTACGCCTGCGCGAACCGACCCGCTTGCTCCTCGGAGCCACCCAGCCGACCCATAAGCCGAACGGCGAACTGCTCAAGGGGCGGACCGATCATCGGGACGATGATCGACGTGGGGACCGCCGGGAGGCCGATGTCGCCGAGCGCCAGATTCATCGCATCAGGAATGGCCGTGGACGAGTCGACGAGACATCCGTCGAGGTCCAGGAACACCCAGGCGCGTGGTTCTCCGAGCATGCCGAGCATCCTAGTACGCCGAGGCCGGCCGATGGCCCTATGCCTGGATCCCCACCGTGAACGCCGCACGGACGGTGCTCGGTGACGTCGACACCGCGACCTTGGGTCGGGTCGATGCGCATGAGCATCTGATGATCGCGAAGGGGCCGCTCTCCGGGCGGGACCCCGATGTCCGACTCGACGATGTCGACGATTCGATCGCCGAGGCATCGGCATTCCGGGCAGCGGGAGGCGGCACGATCGTGGATGCCCTTCCGGCCGGCTGCGGGCGTGACCCGGGCGCGCTTCAGGTCATCAGTCGCGAGGCCGGCGTCCATGTCATCGCCACGACCGGGTTTTACCGCTCGACCGCCTACTCGGAATCCAGCTGGGTGCACAGATGTTCGGTGGACGAGATGGCAACGGTCGTCCTCGCGGAGACTGTCGGTGGCATCGATCGTCACGACCTCGCGACGCCTGCGGTCGAGTCCACCGAGGTCCGGCCAGGAGCGCTCAAGGTCGCGACCGGTCAGGACGCGATCGATCCGCTCGAGCTTCGGATGCTGAAGGCCGTGGCCCGGGTCCATCGACAAACTGGCCTCGCGATCCTTACCCACACCGAGCGGGGCACGTTCGGGTCTGGGCAGTTGGATCTTCTCGAGGGCGAGGGGGTCGACCCAACCCGGGTCATGGTCGGACACCTCGATCGTCTGCCCGACCTTGGGATGCATCGGAAGATCGCCCGGCGCGGAGCGTTCCTTGGGTACGACGGGTTGGCCCGAGAGAAGTACCGACCGTTCCCGGTGGTCGCGGCGCTGATCAAGCAGCTCATCGTGGAGGGGTTCGGCGGCCAGTTGCTCCTCGGCGGCGACGTCGGACGCCGATCGATGCGACGCTCGGCCGGCGGACTCGGTATCGTCGGCGTCCTGACCTCGATGGTGCCGGATCTCATCGCGGCCGGAATCACGGAGGAAGCCATCGATGACATGCTGGTAGCAAATCCAGCCCGGTTCCTGCGGGTGGCCGAAGTTGTCCCCTGACGTGGCGCCGGCCAAACGCGTGGCGCTGATCACCGGTGCCTCAAAGGGGATCGGCAGGGCCGTCGCTGCGCGTTTGGCACGGGATGGATTCGCCGTGGCCATCAACTACCTGACCGATCGCGACGGAGCCCAGCGCGGACTTGACGAGGTCCGGGCTGCGGGTGGTGACGGCCTGATCCTGCAGGGCGATGTCGGGACACTCGACGGCCCGACGGAGCTCGTCCGGTCCACCGTCGATGGGCTCGGCCGTCTGGACGTCCTGGTCAACAACGCCGCGATCTTCCCGTTGAGCGACTGGGATGCCGTGACACCCCAGCAGTGGGAGCGCGTCTTCAACGTCAACGTGAGGGGTGGATATCTCGCTGCGCGTGCTGCGGCCAACGAGATGGCGCCGCGCGGCTGGGGAAGGATCGTGTTCATGTCGAGCGGAACCTTCCTGACTGGAAGCGCGCGGCTCGTCGACTATTCCGCAAGCAAGGGGGCCGTGATCGGACTCACTCGGTCACTGGCGCTGGCGCTGGGTGATCAGGGCATCACCGTGAACGCGGTCACGACTGGGCGAACGCTCACCGAAGGCCTCGAGACGTACTTCGATCAAGGAGAGACGACGCTCGAAGCCTCGGTCGCTTCGCGTCGATCCCAGGCGATCAAGCGCCTTGCGAACCCCGTGGACATCGCCGGGGTCTTTGCCTTCCTCGCCTCCGACGACGCCGCCTATCTGACCGGTCAGCTCATCAACGTGGACGGTGGAAGGAGCATGCATTGATCAGCACGAAACCGATCTCAGTCGTTGGCGGCACCGGTGTCGGCCTTCTGTTCACGATGCCGAGCCTGCCGAGCGCGGGTCAGACCGTTCTCGCCGGCACGATGACGTACATCGACGGAGGAAAGGCCGCCGGACAGGCCATGGCGATCGCCCGCCTGCGTAAGAAGGTGGAACTCATCAGTGCCATCGGCGACGACCCACTCGGCGATCGACTGCACGCCTGGCTCGTGCGAGAAGGCGTGGGCCTGGATGGACTTGCACGCCTCGAGGGTGAGTCGAGCATGTTGGCTGCAGTGGAGGTCGATGCCAGGGGCGAGAACAGCATCGTCGTCGCGCTCAATGCGATGGACGCCTTCGGGCCTGAGCAGCTCTCGCGCTACCGCTCGGTGATCGCAGCGTCGAGCCTGTGCCTCGTGTCGCTCGAGTTGCCGATCGACTCGGCGGTCGCAGCGTTGCGTATCGCGCGAGAAGCCGGTGTGATGACCGTGCTCAACCCGGCCCCCGCTCCGCCCTCGGACCGCAGTGCCGAACTTATCGCGCTGAGCGACGTGATCACGCCCAACGAGACCGAAGCCGCCGCACTCGCCGGCATGGCCGGAGAGCCCGAGGCCCTCGCCTCCCGATTGCTCGAGCTCGGAGCCGGATCGGTCGTGATCACCCTTGGCGCCGATGGTGTGCTCCTGGCTGATCCCTCTGGAGTCACGCAGGTCCCGGCGCCGATCGTGCCGCCCGAATCGATCGTCGACACCGCTGGTGCTGGCGATGGGTTCAATGCCGCGTTCTGCGTGGCACTGACCCGCGGGCATTCGATGCCTCGCGCATGCGCATTCGGTGTCGAGGGCGGAGCCAGGATCATCCAGGGCGAAGGGATCGTTGATGCCCTCGATCAGTGGGCGGACTTCGTGATCGAGGAAGCCTCACCGCAGGGCTGAGGCTGCCACCTGCCCCGGGCCGCATCGTGTTGCGTGCACATGATATATGTGCAAACATCAGAGCGACGGAGCGTCGCGTAGCACATCAGTCTCGAGTACGCCGCCGAGGCCCAGGAGCCGTCGGGGCGCCATCGGCTCTGGAGGGTGAACCTGCGATGAAGAAGTTCATCAACGACCCCGACGACATCGTCGCCGAATTGCTCGAGGGATTTGCGCTGGCGAACCCGCGCACGGTTCGTCTGACCGGCGATCGGCTCGTTGCACGTGCACATCCCAAGGCCGAAGGCAAGGTCGGGGTCGTGACGCTCGGTGGCAGCGGCCATGAGCCCGCACTCAGCGGATTCGTAGGCGAAGGATTGCTGGACGTGAGCGTCCCTGGCGAGATCTTCGCGGCACCCGGACCCAATCGCTGTCTGGAAGCTATCAAACTGGCGGACCGCGGTGCCGGCGTCCTGTTCGTCGTCCTCAACCACGAGGGCGACGTGATGTCGGCCAAGCTGACCAACCAGATGGTCGATCAGGAGTCTATTCAGGTCCGGACGCTGGTCACGGCGGAGGACATCTCCTCGGCGCCGAGAAGTAACCCGGAGGATCGGCGTGGCCTGGTCGGCTGCCTGCCCGTCTACAAGATCGCCGGCGCAGCGGCTGAGGAAGGCCGAAGCCTGGACGAGGTCTTCGAGGTCGCTGAGCGGATGGAGCGCAACATGGCGACACTGTCGGTCGCCGTGACGCCGGCGACGCACCCCGCCACCGGCGCCCCGTTCTTCGCCCTCGGCGATGACGAGATGGAAGTCGGGATGGGCCAACATGGCGAGGCCGGTACCGGGCGGATGAAGCTCCGCAGCGCTGACGAGACGGCCGCGATGATGACCGACCAGCTGCTTGCCGACCTCGACGCCAAGGCGGGTGAGCGAGTCCTCGTGATCGTCAACGGCAGCGGGTCGACCACGCTGATGGAACAATTCATCGTGTACCGCCGGGTCGATCAGGTCCTGCGCGAGCGCGGGATCGAGCCGGCGCGAGCGCTGGTCGGCGAGTATCTGACCGTGCAGGAGCAGGGTGGGTTCCAGCTATTCCTTGCCCGCATGGACGACGAACTTCTGGGGCTGTGGGACGCTCCGTGCGATTCCCCGTATCTCACAGTCAGCTAACCCATCCATGAACGGGGTCGGTGACACGAAGCGCGGCGCCACGGAGCGGCCGGGAGCCGTTTTCCTGGATGCATCCGCACTTCGGAGCCTGCTCCTAGTCGCGTTCGAGTCCCTGCAGGCACGATCGGAATCGCTTTCGGAGCTCGACCGCGCCATCGGCGACGGTGACCACGGAACGACCGTGTCCCGTGCCGCTGTCAGGGTCCGTCAACTTCTGACCGGTGAGACACCACCGGATTCGATCGGCGCCATCCTTCGCGGTGTCGGGGGGGTGTTCCTCGATCTGGATGGCGGAGCGACCGGACCCCTCTTCGGTACGTTCTTCACTGGGATGTCGAAGGCGGCCGGCGATCATGATCACCTTGATCCGTCGTCGCTCGCCTCACTGTTCGAGGGCGGACTCGAGGCGGTTCGTGGCCTGACTCGTGCGGTTCCGGGTGACAAGACGCTGATGGACGCACTCGTCCCGGCCGTGGACGCGGTCACGGCCAGTGCCGAACGCGGTGGATCCGTCGCCACGGCGCTGGATGCAGGCGCGGCGGCAGCCGAAGCCGGCGCCAGTGCGACCGTTGACCTCCGCGCGCGACATGGACGAGCCAAGCATCTTGGTGAGCGGGTGGTGGGCCATGAAGACCCAGGTGCACGGACCGTCGCGATCCTGTTCCGCGGGCTCGCAGCCGGCTGGACCAACATCCTGACGACGGAGGAATAGCGAGTTGCCGGACGCCGACGACCTTCAGATGAACGACCGGTTCGATGTCGATACCGCCGCGCCAGATAGCGGCGCCAAAGCGCTGAAAGGTGCGTCGGCGCTCGATTGGGGCATGCGCAACCGACTGGAGCGGATCTTCGATCCAGCGAGCCGACGGACCGTCATGCTCGCCTTCGACCACGGCTACTTCCAGGGGCCCACGACGGGCCTCGAGCGCCTGGATCTCGCGATCCCGCCCCTTGCGGAGTATGCGGACGCGCTCATGTGCACGCGAGGAGCCCTGCGCTCCACGATCGCTCCGTCCATCAACAAGGCCGTCGTGCTCCGGTCGACCGGCGGCCAGAGTGTCCTCAAGGAACTCTCCAATGAGCTCGTTACGGTCGATGTCGAAGACGCGATCCGGATCAATGCCTCGGCGTTGTGCGCACAGGTCTACATCGGCGCCGAGTACGAGCACGCCTCGATCCGCAACCTGGCCCAGGTCATCAATGCCGGGAACCGGTACGGTCTCCCGACGCTGGGGGTCGTCGGCGTCGGCAAGGAATTGACCCGCGATGCGCGGTATTTCCGGCTGGCGACGCGGATCATCGCCGAGACCGGCGCCCATCTCGTCAAGTCGTACTACGTCGAGGACGGATTCGAGAGCGTCGTCGCCAGCTGTCCGGTCCCGCTCGTCATCGCTGGCGGCAAGAAGCTTCCAGAACGGGACGCACTGACGATGGCCTACCGGGCAGTCCAGGAAGGGGCCGCCGGCGTCGACATGGGCCGGAATATCTTCCAGTCCGATTCGCCAGTCGGCATGATCCGCGCGGTGCGCGCGATCGTGCATGACGGCGAGACGCCCGATGCGGCGTTCGCGCTCTACGAGACCGTCCGGGCCGAATCCTAGACTCGACCGCGGTCGAGCGTCCACGCCTAGCCTGCAGTTTTGGAAGGGAGACGCCGTGGCATCAACGGAGATCACCGTGATGGCCTATTTCACAGCCAAGGAAGGCCGAGAAACGGAACTTCGCGATGAGCTGCTGGCGCTAGTCGAGCCAGCCAGCCACGAACCCGGGGTACTCCGATTCGAGTTGTACGAGTCGATCGAGAATCCACGGATGCTGGCCGCGCTCGACACGTTCGCCAGCCAGGAGGCGCTCGACTCGCACGTTGCTTCTGCGCCCGTTTCCCGGTTCTTCAATGTGGTCTTGCCGGATGTCAGTGGACCTGCCGAAGTCACGCGGATGCGCCGCTTCGGATGATTCGGGGCGTTCCGCGCGTCGAATGTGGTCCAGCCCGGTCCCCATCATCAGGGGACGGCGATGGCAACGAGGCCGACCGCAACACCGGACAGCCCGATCCACTGGATGGGCTTGAGTCGCTCACCGAGAAGAACGACCGCCACGAGGATCGTCACTGCGGGTGCGACTGACGAGGCGAGCCCGACCATCCATGTCGGTGCCGTTTCCACGCCGATCGTGAACGACGCGAGGCCGAAGATGTCGAGCGTTCCCGCAACGATGATGGCCGCCACCACTCGGGCGTCGATGGGTCGATGAGGCGCTGGCGATTCGTGCGCACCGGAAGCTCGTCGTCGTCGCGCGAATAGGATCCCCAACACGACGGCGGCGGCGCTCGCCGTGACGAGTCGCGAGACGACCAGGACCTGCAGCACGGCGGCGCGCTCGACCGCGACATCCGTCGCGATGGCCATCAGCGCGAAGAGAACCAACGCGATGATCGCGAAGACGACGCCGGGACCTGCGAACCGCGTCGACCGGATGTCGCTCGTGAACGCGACCGCCGTCAGGATCACGCCGACCGTCGCGATCGTCACTCCGATGAGCTGGGTGGACGTCAACGACTCACCCCGGAGGATGACGGACAGGACCACGGTGAGGCCGCCGTAGGCGCCGACCGTCCCGCTGACGATGGAGATCGGGCCGATTCGCAGACCTGTGAAATAGGTGGCATACGCCGCCGCGCCGAGGATGCCCAGCAATGCCGAGGCCCGGACTGCATCGGCACTCATGTCGCTGTCCATCCCGACGACGAAGGCGATCAGCACAGACCAGGCGCAGCTGATGAGTACGACGCCCGCGGTTACGGCGATGCTGCCGATCCGGCGGCTTGCGAGCGCGCTGACGATCTCAAGGATGCCCCAGGACAGAGCGGCGCCAAGACCGGCGATCACTCCGAATGGCATACGGGTAGCGTAGCGGTAACGCTCGCGTTCTCACGCACGTCTACGACCCTTCCACGCAGGGCACCGGAGCGTGGCGATCGCCGTGGTACAAGCGGTTTGCCGGACGGGACCATCGGACCGGCCACACGAGCGGCGATCGCGGGCATCATCAAGGCAAGGTGAACGACACGTGCGGCTGACCTCAAGGGCCATCATCGTCCTCGGCGCGCTGCTCGGCATCATCATCGTCTGGTCTTCCGATCAGATCGTGCCGGCGGCATCGCTTTATCAAGCGCAGATGCGCATCTGGTTGTTTGCGCGCGCAGCCGGGATCACCGCCTACCTGATCCTGACCTTCGTGATCGCCATCGGGCTGGTGCTCAGCCATCCGGTCAACAAGTCCACCTGGAAGCTGTCCAAGCGGATCTTCCCGTGGCACGAGAACCTGCTCATCTTCACGATCGCCTTCACGGCGGTCCACATCGTGGCCATCATCCTGGATCCGTACGCCGGTGTGGGCGTCTTCGGGACATTCATCCCGGGTCTGTCCAGTTTCCGGAGTGTGCCGGTCGCCCTTGGGACGCTGGCGATGTACGGATTGCTCCTGACCGGGCTCACGGCGCGCTACACGAAACTACTCCCGCCCGGGATGTGGCTCAAGATCCACCGTCTGAGCATCGTCGTGTGGGGTCTGAGTTGGAGCCACGGGATGCTCGCAGGCACCGATGCCGGCGGGTTCGCCCCGCTCTACGTCTCGACCGGTCTGGTGATGCTCGGCGCGGCGGCCTACCGGTACTGGGTCGGGAAGCAGGGCCGACCGACGTTTGCCACGAGTCTGCCGAGTGAGGCAGGAGACCGGGCCGCACCAGTCGTGACCCCGATCGGCCGGGCAGCCGGCGAACCCTCGGAGGCCGGCTGATGGACCGGCGGGTCCGGCGCAGCGTCGTCGTCCTCGGGGTCGCCGCCAGCCTGCTCCTGGGGCTCACCTCGATCCGCGTGGCCGCCGATCTCGCCGCAGCCGCGGCCCCGCCGCCGGCTCCACCGATCTCGCTCCAGACGCTGAAGGCTCAACTGACCGCGGAGCAGGATCGGGCGACAGGACTGGAGCAGCAGCTCGCGGACCTGCTTGATGTGACCGGCCAGCTCACCGAGGCCCTCGATGCGACCCAGACGCAAGTCGTCGATGACGGGCTCACGGCGGCGGAGCTGCAGGATCGGCTCAAAGCTGCCAAGACCAAGCTCGCCGTCGTCAATGGCTTGCTCGACAAGGCCAAGGCCCGACTCGCTGCGCTCGGGGCGGCGACTGCCGGACTCTCGGTCGGCAGTGGTTCATCGGGCAAGAAGGGTGGTGGCGGCGGTGGCGGCGGTGGCGGATCTGGAGCGCCGACACCGACGACGAAGCCTCCGGCGACGAGCTTCAGTCTCTCTTTGGCCTTGGGCGGTGGCGGGGTCAAGGCCACCTGGTCGACGTGCTCCGTCAGCAACTTCTACGGCTATGCCCTTGTCCGATCGACCGATCACGAGATCCATTACCCGCCCGAGGACAAGGACACGCTCGTGACCCAGATCTCCTCGAACGGCACCACCGCGTACCCCGATGGGGCTGCTCCGTCGGGCACGCTCACATATCGACTGTATTGCCTGACTCGACGAGACGGCGAGACCCGCGTTGGGGCGGCGACCTCGTCCGTCCAGATCAGTGTGCCGTGAGGGATCCCGATGTCAGCTGAGCGGTCGCGTCCCACGCCATCGGACCCCAAGCGCCCGTACCACGTCGGCGTTGCCATCGGCCTGACGACGGGCGTGTACGCCATCAGCCTCCTCGCGACGACCTCCATGCAGATCACTGAGGATCGGGCGCTGCTCGAGGATCGGGCCCCCGTCCGCGCGGCGATCGAGACGCTGGATGAGCATCACGACCTGCAGGAAGCTCGTCTCCTCCAGGCCAGGCTCAGGTACCAGGACGGGACGGATGGATACGTCGCACTGTCGGACCGATTGGCGATCCTCGAAGCTCGACTCGCCAAAGTCGGCAAGCGAGTCGGGCGTGTCGAGCGGCTGAGCGACGCTCTCCCCGGCAGTCTGTCGCTGGGGCCGATGCCGCAAGGGGGATGGCAGACCGGCGGTTCGGCGAGGGGTGGCCACACCTCGGTCAAACTCCCTCCCCCGCCCGCCCCGAAGTCGGCGCCGCCGCCGACAAGCGGTGGGACCGGCGGCTCGGGCAAACCCTGATCGTCGGGTGATTCAAACGCTCCCTAACGACCTTGGCCGTGACCCGTCGGCCGGCCGATCGTTCGGCGAACAGATCTTCGAGGGCCGGGCGCTCGGTTCCAAACTGCGTCTGACGTTCAACAATGTCCCGCGGTCCGAGGCTGAAGCCGGCTGGCGCTCCGTCGTCGACGAGTTCGATGCCGTCGACCGCGCCATGTCCGCGTACCGCGAGGACAGCGCTGTCTTCGAGCTGAATGGTCGTGCTGGACAGCTCGAAGCGATCCGTGTCGATCGACGGTTGTATGCCGCCGTCGCGATGGCGGATCGAGCGTGGCGCCAGACTGGCGGTCGATTCGATAGTCGCATCCTGGCCATCCTGCAAGGGCTTGGGCGGCCCGGCATCCAGCCGGTGCGGATCGCGACCCAGGAGACCTGGCCCACTGGATCAGGGATCCGGAGAGATCCGCATCGATCCGCGATCGCCATCTCGACACCGATCGACCTCGGCGGGATCGGCAAAGGGCTGGCCTTGCGCTGGGCCATGGATCGTCTGGCGGGAACACTCGATCGGAACGACCGCGGAGGCCTGATCGAGGCTGGGGGCGACCTCGTCGGTCGCGGACCAGGGCCGACCGGCGGTGAGTGGCTGATCGGGATCGACGATCCGGACGGTGGCGTGGATCCCGTGGCCGTTATCGGGCTGGCATCGGGTGGCCTGTGCACGTCGTCGATCGAGGTCGCGGCCTGGACCGGACCGGACGGTGAGCCGGTCCACCATCTCATCGATCCGGGGACCGGCCAGCCCGGGGGTCGCGGCCTCAGGTCAGTGACGGTCGCCGCGGCCGATCCGGCATGGGCCGAGATCTGGAGCAAAACCTTGTTCCTCGCCGGACCAAGGGAGATCGGACCGGAGGCTCGCCGTCGAGACCTGGCTGCATGGTGGATCGTCGCGGACGGAACGCTCGAGATGACCCCGGCGGCGCGCCAACGCCTGCAATGGCCATGATCGGATGGCGGCGCGCGGTGTCGCGACCCGGCTGATCAGGCCGTTGCGTCGGTCGGCGAGAACGAGCACGGCACGCGCTCGAACATGTCGAGGAACGGGTTCGGCGTGTACGTCGGCTCGCTCGATAGCTCGATGTCCGGCAGCAGACGGAAGAGTTCACGGAAGAAGGTGGCGAGCTCTGTTCGCGCCAGCGCCGCACCCAGGCAATGGTGGGGGCCGCCGCCTCCGAATGCGACATGAGGGTTCGGGCTCCGGCTGATGTCGAACCGGTAGGGATCCTCGAAGACGGTCTCATCTCGATTCGCCGACTGGTAGAAGATCAGGACGTTGTCTCCAGCTTCGATCGCCTGGCCGGCGATCTCGGTCTGGCGCGTCGCCACCCGCCGGAAGTGGATGATCGGCGACCCCCACCGGAGCATCTCCTCGACGGCTGAGTGGGCCAGCCCGTCGAAGTCGGATCGCCAACGAGCGCGCTCTGCGGGATCGTGGCTCAGGGCGACCATGCCATGGGCCGCTGTCGTTCCCGTGGTTTCGCTGCCGCCCGTCAGGATGGTCCAGAAGGTCGACCCGATATCTGCGTCGCTCAAACGCTCGCCGTCGATCTCGGCCTGGACGAGCGCGGTGGTGAGATCGTCCGTCGGGTGCTCCTGCCGATGTCGCGCGAGGTCTGCGCCGTAGTCGATCACGGCACGCGCGGCCGCGATCGAATCCTCGATCGTCGTGTCGCCCACCCCGAACTCGACCCCGATCTCCATCGTGTGCAGGAGCCCAGCACGATCGGACTCCGGCACACCGAGCATGTCGCAGATGACATTGGCCGGGAACGGGCGAACGAGATCGTTGTAGAAATCGCATTCACCTCGCTCCGCCACCGCTGCGATGCAGCGTCGGGCTTGGTCGGTGATCCAATCTTCGATCCGTCGCATCACCCGTGGGCTGAACGCCGACGACACAAGCCTACGAATCTGTGCATGCCGTGGGTCATCAAGCCCAAGAAATCCGTCGTAGAGGCGTTGCACATCACGTGGCAGATTGTCGAACAACATCACGCCTTCGCCGGCGATGAACGTACCCGGATCTCGAGTGACCGCACAGAGGTCCGCGTGACGCGTCACCGCCCAATATGCCCCTGGCGGACCATATTCGGCGGGAGACCACGTGGACGGTGGCGAATGCCGGGACACCGGGAGTTCGCGCCTCAGCGTATCGAATGCAGCGAATCGAACGTCACGTGGGAGTAACCAAAACTCCGGATCTGACAGGTCGATCTCGGAAGCCTTCGGCACGATCCCCACCCGGTATCTCCTCGCTGAGAACGGATACTTGATGATATTCATCTTAGACGTGGCTGACGGAGGGACGTCGTCATCCGCGCCGAGTCGATCGACGATGGGCGCCAGCGACAGGTGACTCGGGACGCCGCCTGCTAGCTGGCCAGGGATGCCGGCTCATTGCCGATTGGGCATACATCAGCCGAGCGACCCCGATCACCCTGTCGGGGTGTGGCCTGTGGGGCGAACAATCGAACGATGCGCTCCATTCGACACGCGCCCGCTCGACCGGATGCACTTCGACATGCGCGGCGTCGGGCCGATCAAGAAGATCGTCAAGTCGGTCTGCGCACTGGATCGCCGAACTACTCGTCGGCGATCAACCTCACATAGTCGGTCGCACTCAGGACTCCGATCGGTGTCTCCTGCTCGTTCACGACCACGAGTCGATGGACCCGTTCGTCGCGCATGATCCGAGCGGCCTCGGCCAGGGTCGCCGATAGCGAAACGGTCAGGGCCGGGTGCGACATGAGCTCGCCGACCCGCAGCCCGGACGCCCGTCCGCGCAGCAGCTGGCTCACGACCGGCCCGCCCTCGAGCAGCAGGTCCGTCCGGCTGAGGACCCCGACGAGGTGCCCGTCCGCATCCACGACCGGCAGACCGCTGATCCCGTACGCGGCAAGCATCTGCTCGGCTGTCTCCACGCTGGCATCGATCTGCACCGAAACCGGATCCATCGTCATGAGATCGGCGACGACCAGGCGGTCGAAGCGCAACTGTGAGGAGGTCTCCGCACGCTCGCTACTCATGGTCTCGCTCCTGGCTGGCTGCCCGACGGTCATGTTCCACGCGTCTATGGCACGAGTGTCGGCGCGACCACCGTGGCAGGCGACGGCCGGACGGCCCCTGATGGACGTCCGTTGGTCACGGATGCACTCAAAGTTCGAGGTTCGAACGTGCTTCCGACCGGAGCTGGTCGCGGAAATCCGGGTGGGCGATCGCGACGAGCGCCTGGGCTCGCTCGGAGACACCCTTGCCGAAGAGTTCGGCGATGCCCCACTCGGTGACCACGGTCCGGACGTGGGCGCGCGTCGTGACCACCCGAGCACCCGCCACGAGGCTCCCGACGATCCGCGATCGTGTCCCACCTGCCGCGGTCGACGGGAGGGCGATGATCGCCGTTCCATGCTCTGCCAGGGCCGCCCCTCGGATGAAGTCCATCTGGCCGCCGACCCGGCTAATTGGTGAAGTCGACCGCGCGCATCTCGACCATCGGGTTGTCGTTGACGAACCCGCAGAGCCATTGTGATCCCATCAGGAACGCGGTCACGATCTTGCCGCGATTTGCTCTCCTTGCGGGCGGCGGCTCGGTCGTGGCCGCCGTCGAGCGAGACTGACCATCGGCGACGGGCCATCGGGATCGCCGTAGTGTGCCAAATGGACCTCGACCGGCGCACCCGGTTCCGGCCAGGCTTCAACGCATCGGCGTCATCGCCTACCAGCTCGTGCCTGAGGTGGCGCCGGGATCGAGGAGCGCGAGATGTTGACAGGACATTCGAGCGGGCCGACGGTGGCGAACCTGATGAGCCGGAGCCCCGTGGTCGTATCCGAAGACGATGCCGTCGCCGGGGTTGCCGAACTCCTGGCCGGATACGAGATCACCGGCCTGCCGGTCGTCGACTCCGGGGATCGGCTGGTCGGCGTCATAAGCCAAACCGACCTTGTCCGACTCCGTGGGACGACGCTGCCGTGGGCCGGATGGCACGGACTCGCGGTCCGCGACCTGATGACCAAACCGGCAAAGACGATCGCAGGATCGGCGTTGCTCGACGAGGCCGCCCGGCGGATGACCGCTGAACACGTTCATCGGCTCGTTGTCGTCGACGATAGGCACACGCCGATCGGCGTCATCTCCGAGAGCGACATCGTCCGGGAGATCGCTGACTGCTGCGACGACGGCTGAAGACCGTCATTTGGTCGCTGAACCGGAGGACGCCAACGACCAGGACGCGATCAGATCGTCTCGTTGGCGATACTGAGGTGTCGTTGCGTCCAACCGACGAGCCCGGCGATCTGCTCGGCGTCGAGTACGTCGCATGCCCAGCCCCAATGGATCGAAACCACGTCGCCTGGATGGACCTCGCCAAGGAACCCGTGACCGTCACGCCAACCCGCGACTCGTTCGATGCGGGCCGCCCCGAACTCCAACTTGCCAGCGACGAGGGCCAGGGGCACGACGTTGACGACCAGTGTGTCACCCACCCGATCCTGGACACGACCCCATCTGATCCGGCACGAGTCCATCGTCTCGAGGACCTTGTCTGCCTGCTCGGCGCGCATGAGCCCGACCTTGGGAAAGACGTCGAGAACGTGGAACGCGTGGACCGGCTTGGCGCCGGTCGGAGCGCTCGACTGCAGCCAATTCCAAGCCGATCGCCCCAGCCGTGGCCGAAAGCGCAAGCGCAGCGACTCGCCAAGCAGGTTCGGCGTCACCGCTTCCAGAAGCGGGCTGCCCAGCCAGTAGGCCTCGACGACACGACGGTCGAGCGGGTCGGCGATCTCATTCGCGCGGGCGATGAGTTCGAGGTACGGGTAGGCGCCCTCGAAGCCGAGCGCCAGCTCGCGCAACTCGCGCTCGTCGCGCCCGTCGCTCGTCTCGCCGAACAGGTCCTCGGCATCGTCCGGACCGCAGAGTCCGAGCCGGTTCGGGCCATAGGCGTAGCGAGCGAAGACGACCGGACCCGGGGCCTTGGTCCGGACGGCCTCAGCGGTCCGCGAACGCCCGAGTTGCATCCAACCGACCGACCTGACGCGAGCTGGCGACCACAAGGGCGACCGCGGCGACGATGAGGACGTAGCCGAGCACGATCCGCGGATCGGGTGCCGCGCCAGCCGAGACCGAGCTCAGGACGCCCGTCACCACGGCCCCGAGCACAAGGACGCTCGCCACCGTCGAGGCCGGCGCAAGGCGAAGGGCGCCGAACCACGTCGCGACGTACCCAGCGAGCAGGACGCCCGTCACGACGACCCACACGAGCGCTTCACTGCTGATCGCGGCCAGCCCACCGAGCCGACCACTGAACGCGAGGTACCCCATCAGGACGACGAACCCGAGCCCCATCCGCGCGGCACCCAGGAGCGGTGCCGAGACATCGGCCAGGAGTCGCTTGGCGATGATCACTTCTACCGACCAGAGCATCGTGGCCGCGGCGATCATCGTCTCGCCGACCCCCCAGCTCACGCCGGTCGGCGGTGCGATGAGGACCTGCGCCGTGAGCAATACACCGAGCGCCGCGATCTGGATCAAACCAACGCGCTCGCCAAGGAAGGGTATTGCCAGGACGACGACCCAGACGAACAGGGTCTTGTGGATGAACGCCGCGGTCGGCGCCGTGGCGATCGCGAGACCGCTGAAGAAGAGGATGAACGGGATGCTACCGCCGACGATGGCGATCGCGAGAAGACCCTTTCGGTGTCGCCAGTCGAGGATCCGCGCCTCGCGAGCCCCGCCGAGTGCCAGGACGAGCCCGACCAGGATGATCGCCGCCACGCCGTTCTTGGCAGTCGTGTAGACAGCGGCATCGGGCACGAGTTTGACGCCAAATGCGTTGAGATAGACGGACAGCCCGCTGATCGCGGCCGTCGCGACGGCGAGCAGGACGCCACGTTCGACATGTGGAATGGGTCGCTCTCCGTTCATCGCGATCGGTCCTCCCGCGGCTGGGGTTCGTTGAGTAGCGCCAATATCTCGGTGGCCTCGTCCGGGTCGACGATCTGGAGCACGGTGCCCGCCGAAACGATGACCCAATCGCCGACCACGACCTCGGGGACAAGCAGGAGCGATGCCCGTCGGCGGTGATGCTCGATGTCCACGACGGCCATGCCGTCGATCACCTCGAGGACCTGCCCTGGAAAGGTCACGCACATGACAGGAGATCCGCGCTCGGCGTCATGACTTCGGGGCGCCCGAGGTCAGCTCTCGTGGGGCGACCCACGATCGAAGCGTTTCCATGTAGTTGGCGCGCTCGAATGCCGACGGGTTCTCGGCGGTGGCATGGCTGGCGCTACCCCGGAGCTGAGCGACCGACTCGTATTCATGGTCGGTCATCCAGGCTCGTAGCTCCGCCTCCGCTGTCCGCACGTGCTCCGGACCATGCCGCAGGAGGGCCGACGTCATCATGACCACGTCGGCACCGACCATGAGCGCCTTGACCACGTCGGTCCCGGCATGGGCACCCGTGGTGGCAGCGATCGATACGCCCGCCCCGAGCTGGGGCCGCAGGATCGCGATCCAGCGGATGGGCAGCCGCATCTCCCAGGGTTGACTCAACTCGAGGCGGGGGACGACCTCGAGCGCGTCCAGGTCGAGATCGGGTTGGTAGAAACGATTGAACAGCACCAGGCCATCGGCGCCGGCGCGCACTGCGGCGGGTGCGAAGTTCGCGAAGGCGGAGTAGTACGGACTCAGCTTGACCGCGAGAGGGATGTCGATCGAAGCGCGGACGGCGGCGATCAGTTCCAGATCGGCCGCCTCCATCTCATCCGCGGTCCGGCGCGGGTCGGCGGCGAGACGGTACAGGTTCAACTCGAGCGCGTCCGCACCCGCGTCCTGGATCACGCGCGCGTATCGCACCCAGCCCCCGGCAGTCGTCGCATTCAGGCTCGCGATGATCGGAACCGTTGACTGTGCCTTGACCCGTTCGAGGGCGTGGACGTAGCGGTCGGCCGTGCCCACGAACGCGACGACCCGTGGAAAGTAGTCGAGCGCCTCGGCAAAGTGTTCGGTCCCCTGTTCAAGCGAGCGGTTGAGCCCGAGCTCCTCGGCCAGGATCTCCTCTTCGAACAGGGATGGCAGGACGATCGCTCCGACACCGGCGGCCTCCAGGCGTCGGGCCACCGCTGGCTCACCGTTATGCGGTGCTGCCGAGGCAACGATCGGCGAGCGGAGGTCCAGCCCCAGGTACCGCGTCTGGAGATCGACGGTCACGTCTGGTCCTCCTCGCCGTCGGGCACGACGTCAGGATCGGGCTGGTGGACGTGGGGCACGGTGCGTTCGACGCCGGCGAGCTGTTGGTAGTAATGCCAGCGTTCGTCGGCGTCGGCCTGCGCCAGCTCCGCGAGCTCGGCGGCCCGTTCTGGCTGAGTCCGTCCAAGGATGGCAAAGCGCATCTCGGTCGACACGAAATCACGGATGGGGATCGACGGTGCGTTCGAGTCGAGCTTGAGCGGATGGCCGCCTTCGATCTCGGAGGGATGGAAGCGGTACAGCGGCCAGTAGCCGCTCCGTACGGCGTCCTTCTGGTGGGTCATCGACTTCGACATGTCGATCCCGTGAGCGATACAGGTGCTGTACGCGATGACAAGCGAGGGGCCTGACCATGCATCGGCCTCGAGCAGTGCTTTCGTGGTCTGGAGATCATTCGCGCCCATCGAGACCTGGGCGACGTAGACGTTCCCATACGAGCGTGCGATCGCTCCCAGGTCCTTCTTCGCCGTCGCCTTGCCGGCGGCCGCGAACTTCGCAACGGCACCGCGCGGCGTCGCCTTCGAGGCCTGGCCTCCGGTGTTCGAATAGACCTCGGTGTCGAGGACGAGGATATTGACGTTGCGACCGGACGACAGGACCTGGTCGACGCCGCCGAACCCGATGTCGTAGGCCCAGCCGTCGCCCCCGATGATCCAGATGCCCTTGCGGACGAGATCGCCGGCGAGCGCCGCCAGGTGCCTTGCGTCGGCTGCCATCGAACCATCGACACTGGCGAGCGCCTCGCGGAGGCGGCCGACCCGGCCGCGCTGGAGCTCGATCTCCGCCTCGGTCTCCTGGACGGATCCGAGGAGTTCCCTGACGAGGTCCGGGCCGAGCGCCGGGGCGAGGCGCTGGACGAGCTGGCGCGCATGATCGGTCTGGGCATCGAGCGCCAGACGCATCCCCAGTCCGAACTCGGCGTTGTCCTCGAAGAGCGAGTTGGCCCACGCCGGGCCGCGTCCGGCCGCATTGACCGTCCAGGGTGTCGTCGGCAGGTTGGCGCCATAGATCGACGAACAGCCGGTCGCATTGGCCACGATCATCCGGTCGCCGAAGAGCTGGCTGACCAGCCTGATGTAGGGGGTCTCGCCACAGCCGCCGCATGCGCCTGAGAACTCGAAGAGTGGCTCGAGGACCTGGCTGCCCTTGACCGAATCGACCGGGATCAGACTGCGATCGAGGGGTGGGATCGACTGGAAGAAGTCCCACCGGACTCGCTCGACATCGCGATGCTCGGCGACTGGCTCCATGTTGATCGCCTTGTGGCTCGTGTCGGTCTTGCTCTTCGCCGGACAGACGTCGACGCAGACCCCGCAGCCCGTGCAGTCGTCGGGGGCGACCGCGATCGTGAGCCGGTGGTCGAGCAGGTCTCGCGAGCGAAACTCCTTGTGCAGGAAGTCAGCCGGCGCCCCCTCGACCGCCGTAGCCGGGTACACCTTCATCCGGATCGTCGCGTGTGGACAGACCATCGCGCACTTGCCGCAGTCGATGCAGATGGTGGGATCCCAGATCGGGATCGTCTGGGCGATCGCTCGCTTCTCGTACTTGGTCGTGCCGGTCGGGAAGGTGCCGTCGAGAGGCATCGCGCTGACAGGCAGGCGGTCGCCCTCGCCGGCGATCAGCCGCGTCGTGAACCGGGCCACGAAGTCGGACATGCCTTCGGGGACGGGCGACGACGGAAGGTCGTCCGTAGCCCGGCCGAGCGCCACGTGGGAGAGGGACGCGAGGGAACGGTCGATCGCGGCGAAGTTGCGCTGGACGATGGCGTCACCTCGCTTCGCGTAGGTCTTCTGGACGAATCCCTTGATCCGGGTGATCGCCTCCTCCGGCGGCAGGATGCCTGCAAGGTGGAAGAAGCACGGCTGCATGACCGTGTTGATGCGGCTGCCCATGCCGACATCGTCGGCGACCGCGACGGCGTCGATCACCCACATGTCGATCGCCTTGTCCACGAGGATCTGCTGGACGCTGCCGGGCAGGTGTTGCCAGACCTCGTCGGGCCCGTATGGAGCGTTGAGCAGGAACGTCGCCCCATGCTTCGCATGTTCGAGTACCTTCGCCTTCTCGAGCAGCCCGAACTGGTGGCAAGCGACGAAGTCGGCTTCCTCAACGAGATAGGTCGACCGGATGGGCTCGGGGCCGAAGCGCAGGTGCGACACCGTGATCGAACCCGCCTTTTTCGAGTCGTACACGAAGTAACCCTGAGCGAACAGGTCGGTGCTCTCGCCGATGATCTTGACCGAGGCCTTGTTCGCGCCGACGGTGCCGTCCGAGCCGAGCCCGAAGAAGGTGGCCTGGACCTCGCCCGCCGGCCGCTTCATTCGGAACTCGCCGTCGATGGGCAGGCTTAGGTGAGTCACATCGTCGTAGATGCCGACGGTGAAGTGCCGCTTGGGCCGTGGCGCGGCGAGCTCTTCGAAGATCGGCTTGATCATCGACGGCGTCATCTCCTTGGAGGAAAGTCCGTATCGACCACCGATCACCCGCGGGGCCGTCTCGAACGGCGGGGCATCGCGATCCATCGCCTCCGCCAGCGCCGCGACGATCTCGAGATAGAGTGGCTCGCCGACGGCGCCCGGCTCCTTCGTCCGGTCCAGGACCGCGATCGCCTGGACCGTGGACGGAAGAGCGGCCAGGATCTGGTCGGCCGGGAACGGCTGGAATAGGCGGATCCGCAACATCCCGACCCGCTCGCCGGCGGCGACGAGTGTGTCGACGGTCTCCTCGACCGCGCCGGCGGCCGAACCCATGACGATGACCACCCGCTCCGCGTCCGGTGCGCCGTGGTAGTCCACGAGCCCGTACTGGCGCCCAGTCCTCGCGGCGAGCTCGTCCATGACCTCCTGGACGACCCCGGGGACCGCAAGGTAGACCGGGTTCGAAGCCTCGCGGGCCTGAAAGAAGACGTCCGGGTTCTGTGCCGTGCCGCGAACGACCGGGGTGTCGGGGTTCAGGCCGCGTTCGCGGAAGGCAACGACGTCGTCGTCTCGGATCAATGCCCGGAGGTCGTCCTCCTCCAGCACCGCGATCTTGTTGATCTCATGGCTGGTCCGAAAGCCGTCGAAGAAGTGGAGGAATGGAACGCGGGCGCGCAGGGTCGCGGCGTGGGCGACGAGTGCGAAGTCGTGCGCCTCCTGGACAGAGCCCGCCGCGAGCATCGCCCAGCCGGTCGTACGGGCGTGCATGACGTCACTGTGGTCGCCGAAGATCGAGAGGGCATGAGTCGCGATGGTCCGGGCCGCGACATGGATGACCGCGGGTGTCAGTTCGCCGGCGATCTTGAACATGTTGGGGATCATCAGCAGCAGGCCCTGCGAGGCCGTGAAGGTCGTGGCCAGGGCACCCTTCTGCAGGGCGCCATGAAGCGCCCCGGCGGCGCCCGCCTCGGACTGCATCTCGACGACGTCCGGGACCTTGCCCCACAGGTTGGGCTTCCCCGCCGCGGACCAATCGTCGCAGTGCTCGGCCATGGGGGATGCCGGGGTGATCGGGTAGATCGCGATCACTTCGCTGACGGCATGGGCGATGCGAGCTGCCGCCTCATTGCCGTCGAGACACTCGTACCGATGAGCCAAAGAACGCTCCCCCTTCGTGGAATCGGCGGGGTTCGGGTTGCGACCGGACCGGTCAGTCGGATCCAAACCCGAATTCGAGTATGTGCGGCGTTGATGGCAAGGGGCGAAGGCCACAAGATGCGTATTTCAGAGCCTAAGGGCCCGTGACGCGACCGTGGACCACTATTATGTTCCGACACAGGCAGCCACGCCAGGCCACGACCAGGTCCGGCGTCTCTCCCGTCAGCGGCTCGGAGGGGGTTCATGCCGGTCGCTCAAGCCAAGGTGCAAGCTCCCAGCGACGACCGCCGCTGGCACACCGTGGAGACCCGGATGCGCCGCCTCGGCAACCGCCCCGACGCCCTCATCGAGGCGCTCCATTCCGTGCAGGAAGCGTTCGGTCACATCGACGACGATGCCCTCCGATACGTCGGGGACAGCCTCGCGGTGCCACCGTCGACGGTCTTCGGGGTCGCCACCTTCTACCACTACTTCAGGCTCAAGCCCCAGGGCGATCACACCTGCGTCGTCTGCACCGGCACGGCCTGCTACATCAACGGCGCGCTGGAGATCCTGGCGGCGATCAAGACGAGTCTCGACGTGGATCCGCATCAGACGACCGCTGACGGCAGCCTCTCCCTCCTGACCGGACGGTGCTTCGGCTCCTGCAGCCTCGCCCCGGCCGCCATCGTCGATGGCGAGGTCCAGGGTCATGTGCAGGCGGATGCGCTGGTGGCGCGGCTGGAACGCCTGTGAATGGGCTGGATCTCCCGAACGCGCCCGGCCACGTCCGGGCAACGGCCCAGGTATGCGAGGCCGTGAGCTGCCTTTCGGCCCGATCGCACGACATCCTGCTGGGGCTCGGCGAGACGATCGCGGAAACAGGGGGCACCGACATTTCCATCCGGCGGGTCGGTTGTCTCGGGCTGTGCGCGGCCGGCCCGCTCGTACGGATCGCCGAGACCGGCCGGCTCTTCAGGCAGGTCCGGCCCGACGACCTTGGGGAGATCGTCGATGCGCTTACGACGACCGTGCCCGAGGAGCCTCGGACAGTCGAGCCCTTCTTCGCAAGGCAGCTGCCCATCGCCACCGAGAACTTTGGTCGCATCGACCCTGAGAGTGTGGCGGATTACGTCGATCGTGGCGGATACGAGGCACTCAGGACCATCCTGACCCAGCGAACCCCGGCCGAAGTCCGCGACGAGATCAGCCGCAGCGGATTGCGTGGACGCGGGGGCGCAGGCTACCCCACCGGGCTGAAGTGGAACACGGTCGCCAAGGCCGATGGGTCGCCGAAGTACGTGATCTGCAACGCGGACGAGGGAGACCCTGGCGCGTTCATGGACCGCGACATCCTCGAGAGCGACCCGCATCGGGTCCTCGAGGGCATGGCGATCGCGGCGTATGCGATCGGGGCAAGCGCCGGCTACGTCTACTGCCGCGGCGAGTACCCGCTTGTCGTCGGCCGAGTCCGAAAGGCGATCCGCGACGCGACTCGCGCCGGCTACCTGGGGACCTCCATGATGGACACCGAGTCCTCCTTCGAGATCGACGTCCGGCTCGGAGCCGGCGCCTACGTCTGCGGCGAGGAGACCGCGCTCATCGCCTCGATCGAGGGCCGGCGCGGGACGCCGATCCCACGACCGCCATATCCGGCTGTTGCCGGCCTGTGGAAGCGGCCGACCCTCATCAACAACGTCGAGACCTTCGCCAATATCGCGCCGATCATCCGCAATGGCGGAGATTGGTTCGCGTCGATCGGGACGCCAACGAGCAAGGGCACGAAGGTCTTCGCGCTCGCTGGACGGGTCGTCAACACCGGGATCGTCGAGGTCCCGATGGGCACGACCCTGCGTGAGATCGTCTTCGAGATCGGCGGCGGGATCGTCGGCGGGAAGGCGTTCAAGGCCGTCCAGACCGGAGGCCCGGCCGGCGGCTGCATCCCAGCCCAGTTCCTCGACATGCCGGTGGACTACGAGTCACTCCTGGAGATCGGATCGTTCATGGGCTCGGGCGGGATGATCGTCATGGACGAGACCGCCTGCATGGTCGACGTGTCGAGATTCTTCATGGACTTCATGCGCGAGGAGTCATGCGGCAAGTGCGTCCCGTGCCGGGTCGGCACGACCCAGCTCTGGATGATGCTCGATTCGATCGCGAGCGGATCCGCCCGGCCCGACGATCTCGACCGCCTCGAGAAGCTCGCTGGCATGGTCCAGCAGACGAGCCTGTGCGGGCTGGGCCAGGGCGCCCCGAACCCGGTCTTCAGCACACTCCGCTATTTCCGTGCCGAGTACATGGCCCACATCATCGATCGCCACTGCCCCGCCGGGGTCTGCGCGATGAAGTCAGAGGCGGCGGTCGGATGAGTGTTCACACCCTCAAGATCGACGGCGCGGACGTGGCGGGGAACGAGGGTGAGTCGATCCTCTCGGTCGCGACGGACAACGGGATCCATATCCCGACGATGTGTCACCTCGACGGGCTGTCCGACACCGGTTCTTGCCGCCTGTGTGTCGTCGAGATCGCCGGCTCGAAGAAGCTCGCCCCGGCCTGTACGACCGCGGTCGCCGAGGGGATGGAGGTGACGACCATCTCCGACCAGCTCGTCGACTACCGGCGGACGATCACGGAGATGCTGTTCCTCGAGCGCAACCACATCTGCGCGATCTGCGTGGCCAACAACCATTGCGAACTGCAGGACCTGTCCGAAGAGCTCAAGGTCGATCATTTCGAATTGCCCGTTATCAACCCCTCCGTCGGCATCGACGCAAGCCACCCACTGTTCGCGATCGACCACAACCGCTGCATCATGTGCGTGCGATGCGTCCGGGTCTGTGGCGAGATCGAGGGTGCCCACACCTGGGACGTCATGGGCTCCGGGATCAACGAGCGGGTCGTCACCGACATGGGTAGCCCTTGGGGGGAATCGACGACCTGCACGAGCTGCGGCAAGTGTGTCCAGGTCTGTCCGACCGGTGCCCTGTTCGAAAAGGGTCGCTCGATCGCGGAGGGCAGCAAGGCGCGTCGTCCGTTCCTGCCCTACCTCCAGTCGCATGGCGGCGAGGTGGGAACCCGATGACGAAGCCCCGCATCGCGACCGTCTGGCTCGACGGCTGCTCCGGCTGCCACATGTCGTTCCTCGACATGGACGAACGGCTGCTTGAGATCGCGGACCGTGCCGACATCGTCTACAGCCCGCTCATCGACGTGAAGGAGTACCCGGCCGACGTCGATGTCTGCCTCGTCGAAGGGGCGGTCTCGTCCGAGGACGACCTTCACAGGATCAGGCTCGTGCGGGAGCGCACGCGGACCCTCGTGTCCTTCGGCGACTGCGCTGTCACCGCGAATGTCCCGGGACTGCGCAACCCGATCGGCGTCGCACCGCTCCTCGAGCGCGCCTATCTCGAAAACGTGACGCTCAACCCGCGGATCCCGCTCGATGTCGTGCCGGCTCTGCTCCCGACGGCTCGACCGATCCACCGCGTCGTCGAGGTCGATGTCTTCCTGCCCGGCTGCCCCCCGTCGGCCGATCTCATCTATGGCGTGCTGATCGATCTCATGGAAGGCCGCGCCCCGGACACGACAGGCGCCCGGTTCGGGCGCTGAGGATAAGCCAATGACCAACCAGATCGTCATCGACCCGATCACCCGGATCGAAGGGCACAGCAAGATCACCATCCACCTTGACGATGCCGGCGAGGTGACCGACGCGCAATTCCACGTGACCCAGTTTCGGGGCTTCGAACGGATCGTCCAGGGACGGCCGATCCACGAGATGCCTTCGATCATGGCCCGGATCTGCGGGATCTGCCCGGTCAGCCACCTGATCGCCTCCTCGAAGGCGTGCGACGAGATCCTCGCGGTCGAGCCGCCGCCGACGGGGGCCGACCTGCGCCGGATCATGAATCTCGCCCAGATCGTCCAGTCGAACGCGCTCAGCTTCTTTCACCTCTCGTCGCCAGACCTGCTCTTTGGATTCGATGCCGATCCGGCGCAGCGGAACATCATCGGGGTCGCCCAGGCGAACCCGGGCCTCGCCCGCGATGGCGTCGGCGTCCGGCGGTTCGGTCAACAGATCATCGAATGGCTCGGTGGGAAACGGATCCATCCGGCCTGGGTCGTCCCCGGTGGCGTAGACGCGCCCCTCTCGGCGGACACTCGTGACCGGATCCTGTCGACCATCCCCGAGGCGATCGCCGCGATCGAGCGGGCGCTCGCCTGGTACAAGTCATCGCTCCTGAAGTGGGAGGACGAGGCGGCGTCGTTCGGCGACTTCCGGTCCGCGTTCATGGGCCTCGTCGACTCGGCTGACAATGTCGACTACTACGACGGCTGGCTGCGAGTCATGGACGCCGATGGCCGCCTCCTTGCCGATCGCATCGATCCGCGCGGCTACGATGAATACCTGGGCGAGGCGGTCGAACCATGGTCATACCTGAAGTCGACCTACTGGAAGGTCCTCGGCTACCCGGCGGGTGTCTATCGCGTCGGTCCGCTGGCCCGGGTGATCGTCGCCGCGCAGATGGGGACGCCGCGCGCCGACATCGAGCTCGACGAGTTCCGCCGGCGGCTCGGACGCGTGCCCAGCAGCTCGTTCCACTACCACTACGCCCGCCTGATCGACACGCTCCACGCCGCCGAGCGGATCGAGGAGCTCCTGCGCGGGCCGGACATCCTGTCGCCCAGGGTGCGCTCCTTCGCCGAGGTCAATGCCAACGAGGGGATCGGCGTATCCGAGGCCCCCCGCGGGACCCTGATCCACCACTACCGGGTCGACGACGACGGCATCGTCGAGTGGGCGAATCTCGTGATCGCGACCGGGCACAACAACCTGGCCATGAACCGCAGCGTGCGCCAGGTCGCCCAGCGCTATGTCAAGAGCGCCCAGCTGACCGAGCCGATGCTCAACCGGGTAGAGGCGGTGATCCGCTGCTTCGATCCGTGCTTGTCATGCTCGACTCACGCCCTTGGTGAGATGGCCCTGCATCTCCAACTGGTCGGGCCGGACGGATCGATCATCGACGAGCTCAAGCGATGAGTCGCGCCGTCCTCGCGATCGGCTACGGCAACGTGCTGCGAGCGGACGATGGGATCGGATGGCACGCCGCAGAACGCCTCGCCCAGGATCCCCGGCTGGCTGGGGTGACGGTCTTCGGGCGCCATCAGTTGACGCCCGAGCTCGCCCTCGACGTCAGCCGCGCGAGCCTCGTGGTCTTCGTGGACGCGGACCATGGCCCGCCGGCAGGCACGTTCACCATCGAGTGGATGAAGCGAACGGCCAGCAAGGGTCCGGGCTGGTCGCACATCCTGAGTCCGTCGAGCCTGGTCGAGCTGGCGCGCGAGCTCTATGGACGGGCGCCTGAAGCCATCGTCGTCAGGGTCGGCGTGCAGTCGGTGGAGGTCGGAGACCGTTTGTCGCCCATCGTGGAGGAGGCCATGCCACGCCTCGTCGACGCGGTCGCGGAGCTCATCGAGGACCACGTCACGAGGCCAGCGAACGTTCCTGTCGCGGATCATCGACGTGCATGAGGTGTCGCTGGTCGCCGACCTCATCGCCGAATGCGAACGTCGATCGGCCGGCCAGCCTGTCCGTTTCGTTCGGGTGCGGCACGCTTCCAGCATCGCTGAGCCGGCGTTGCAGCAAGCGTTCCGGATGCTCACCGAGGGCAGCAGCATGGCCGACGCCACCCTTGCAGCCGAGTCGTTTCCGGTGGCACTCGACTGTGGATGCGGGTTCGCCGGCGCCATCGGGCATGACGACCTGATCGGCGGCTCCGTGGCGGTGTGCCCGATGTGCGGGAATGTCTCGACCTTGCGGCGGACGGCCGAGCTCGAACTGCTCGAGGTGCGGACGGTACGCGGTTCCCCGTGATCTGACCACAGCGTCAGCCAGTCCTCAGGCAGTCGCTTGGGCGCCTCGGTCTGCAGCGCGGTCGGCCGTCTTGGTCTCCATCCAGAGCAGGTCGGCCCAGAGCATGTCGGCGAATGGTGCGACAGCCAGCGACCTGGCGATGGCGTAGGGTTGTCTGGTGAGCTGCGAGACGGAGGACTTCAACCGGCGCCTGCTCCGCGCCCGCGACGCGATGGACCGTTCATTCGCGGAGCCGCTGGACGTTCGGACCGTCGCGGTGGTGGCCCACGTCTCGGCCGCGCACTTCAGCCGCAGCTTCCGTCGGGTCTTCGGCGAGACGCCGCATCGATACCTGCAGCGACGGCGGGTCGAGCGCTCGATGTTCCTGCTTCGCGAAACCGACCGCCGGATCACCGACATCTGCTTCGACGTCGGCTTCACCAGCCTCGGGACCTTCAGCCGCACCTTCCGCGCGATCGTTGGCGAGTCGCCGTCCGACTATCGCCGAGGGCACGGGCCGATCGTGGTGCCGCATTGCGTCCAGCTCACGGCGATGCGGCCACGCGAAGCGGCCGGAACGGCGACACGGTTGAGCAGTCCTGGAGAAGCGGGTCCCGCGGCTACGCCGTAGGGTGACGAACGTCAACATGAGACCTGCCGAAGGGAGAACTCACGAGATGATCACCAGCCTCAACGTCGCTTCGATCTACGTCCTCGACAAGGAGGAGGCGCTCGACTTCTACGTCAACAAGCTCGGGCTCGAGAAGGGAAACGACGTCCGTCAGGGCGACTACCGCTGGCTCACGGTGCGGGTCCCGGGCCAGGCCGGCACCGAGGTCTCGCTGGAGCAGCCGGGTTCGCCGCTGCACGACGAAGCGACCGCGGCGCAACTCCGGGAGCTCATCACAAAGGGCGCGCTGGGTGGCCTCGTGTTCACCACTGACGACACGCGGGGCCTCTACGAGACGCTCAAGGCCAGGGGTGTGACGGACTTCACCCAGGAACCCACGGAGCACTTCTACGGCACCGACATGGGCCTTCGCGATCCGTTCGGCAACCCGATCCGGATCCTCCAGCAGGGGAAGGCCGGCCAGGAGGTCACCGCCTGAGTCGCCGACGGCGCCGGTGACCGATCGCCCGGAAGCCGCGGTGGCCTGGCAGGCCCTCAAGCCTTGCTACCTCTCTGATCCGTCACGACTGCGCTCGAGCATTCGCTCCAGGCCGAACGTGATCACGTCGACCGTGCTGCCCCACCAGTGGTTCGGGTCGGTCAGCCAGACCTCTGCCGTGTCCTCCGCGCTTTCGACCAGATTCGGGAATTCGTCGCGAGGCAGGCTCAGCTGGGCGAGCGCGAGTCGCCGTCGCATCAGGTCGAGCTCGTGGGCGTCGAGCGCCGTGGCGTCCGCGGGCGTGCCCTGCTGGAGCAGCAGGAGGTAGCCCGCGAGGAGGTTCGAGATCATGCGGATCAGGATGATCGCCTCCCGCCGCGCAAAACCCGCATCCAGCAGGATGGCCAATAGACGTTCCAGCACCCTCCAGAAAGACGGGGGGCCTTCGGCGTTGTACGCGATGCTGAGGGGCAAGGCAAGCGGACGGGCGTCGATCTGCTCCTTGTAGTTGTCGATCTCCAGGCGCAACCGTTCGGTCCAGGTCATGTCCGGACGCACGTCGGGGACTGCGTCCATTCCCTCGAGCACGACCTCCGTCATGGCGTTGAAGAGGTCCTGCTTGTCGCGAACGTGGCGGTAGAGAGCCATCGGCGTGACCCGGAGTTCCTGCGCCAGACGTCGCAGACTGACCGCCTCGAGCCCCTCGGCGGTACCGATCTCGAGCGCACGGGCCACGACCACCTCCCGGGTGAGGGCGGGGCGTCCAAGCGTCTCGGCGTGCTGCGTGGCCTTCTGTTCCTTCATCGCTTGACAAGTATACGCCGCATACCTAGACTCCGGCCATTACATATACACCGTATGCATACGGTGATAACAGAAGGAGAAATCGGATGACCGCCATGTCGATCCATGGGCCTGCGGTCCACGTGCAGGGCCTCAAGAAGGCATACAAGGAGTTGCAGGTCCTCCGTGGCGTCGACTTCGATGTGGCGCGGGGCAGCATCTTCGCCCTGCTCGGCTCGAACGGAGCGGGCAAGACGACGGTCGTCAAGATCCTGTCCACCTTGCTGCGGGCCGACGCGGGGACCGCCATCGTCAACGGTTTTGATGTCGGCACACAGGCTGCGAACGTCCGGGAATCGTTCAGCCTCACGGGCCAGTTCGCGGCCGTCGACGAGATCCTCAGCGGTCGGGAGAACCTCGTGCTGGTCGCCCGCCTGCGACACCTCAAGGACTCCGACGCGATCGCCGATGACCTGCTCGATCGCTTCGGTCTGACCGAGGCGGCCGAGCGGAGGGTGTCGACCTATTCGGGTGGTATGCGCCGACGTCTCGACATCGCGATGAGCCTCATCGGGGATCCGCCGGTGATCTTCCTCGACGAACCGACGAACGGACTCGACCCGCAGGGCCGGATCGAGGTGTGGCAAGCCGTCAAGCAGCTCTCCGAGCAGGGGACGACGGTACTGCTGACGACGCAGTATCTCGAGGAGGCCGAACAGCTCGCCGACCGGATCGCGATCCTTCACGAGGGTCGCATCAGAGTGAACGGCACCCTCGCTGAGCTCAAGCAGCTACTGCCGCCGGCCAGGATCGAGTACGTGGAGAAGCAGCCGACTCTCGAGGACGTCTTCCTCGCCATCGTCGGCGACCAGGATCTGGGCGGCACTGACGGTGCCAAGGGAAGGTAAGGAACGACGATGACCACTCACTTCTTCGGCGACACTGCTGTCCTGACCGGACGATCGCTGCGCCACATCACCCGCAGTCTCGACACCATCATCACGACGACGATCATGCCGATCGCGTTCATGCTGCTGTTCGTATACGTATTCGGCGGCGCGATCCACTCCGGGTCGGATCCGTACGTGACCTACCTGCTGCCCGGCATCCTGCTCATCACGATCGCATCGGGCATCTCCTACACCGCATTCCGGCTCTTCCTCGACATGAAAAGCGGCATCTTCGAGCGCTTCCAATCCATGCCGATCGCCCGGTCGGCCGTGCTTTGGGCGCACGTACTGACCTCGCTGGTCGCCAATCTCGTCTCGATCGTGGTCGTCGTGGCCGTTGCCGTCGTCATGGGCTTCCGCTCGCCGGCGGGCGTCGAGGCATGGCTCCCGGTCGCCGGCATCCTGATCCTGTTCACCTTGGCGTTGACGTGGCTCGCGGTGATCCCCGGCCTGACCGCGACATCGCCGGATGGCGCCGGCGCGTTCGCGTATCCGCTGATCTTCCTGCCGTTCATCAGCTCAGCCTTCGTACCCACCGAGACGATGCCTGGCCCAGTGCGCGCATTCGCCGAAAACCAGCCGGTGACCTCGATCGTGGACGCGATCCGGGGCCTGTTCACGCAACAGCCAGTCGGCTCCGATATCTGGATCGCCCTCGCATGGTGTGTCGGCCTGCTCCTCGTCGCGTACTTCCTCGCCATGCGCATCTACCGCCGCAAGATCGCCTAGGCATGCGGACTAGGCCCGATCAAGCTCCGGCGCACCCGCGGTGACGCACCCCGACTCGTAGGCGTAAACGACGACCTGCGCGCGGTTGCGGACCCCAAGCTTCGCGAGGATCCCGGCGACATGGGTCTTGACGGTCGCCTCGCTCACCACGAGTGCCTCGGCGATCTCGGCATTGCTCATCCCGCGAGCGACGAGCAGGAATACCTCCGTCTCCCTCGCGGTCAGCCCAGCGAGAGCCTCCGGGGCGACCTGTCGCCCCGCGTGGGGCCGCGCGTACCGCTCGACGAGTCGCCGAGTGATCGCCGGGTCGAGCAGCGCGTCGCCGATCGCCACGGTCCGGACCGCGGCGATCAGATGCTCGGGCGAGCCGTCCTTGAGGAGGAACCCTGATGCTCCGGCCTGGAGGGCCGCGTAGACGTACTCGTCGAGATCGAACGTGGTCAGGATGATCACTCGGGGCGCGCCGACGTCCGTGACGCGTCCGTCCTCGGGCGGAGCAAGCAACCGCCGTGTGGCCTCCAGTCCGTCGAGGCCGGGCATCCGGATGTCCATCAGCACGACGTCCGGACGATGCCGACGAGCCAGCCTGACCGCCGCCTCGCCGTCGGGAGCTTCGGCGACGACCGTGATATCCGACTGTGCCTCGAGGATGAGCCGGAAGCCTGCCCTTACCAGGGCCTGATCGTCGGCGACGAGCACCCGAAGCGCGGCGCCGGTCACGATCCCTCTGCCTCTGCGGACGGCCGGTCCAGCGGCAGCCACGCGCGGACCGAATACCCGCCACCGAGCCTCGGTCCAGCCTCGAGTCGGCCGCCGACCAGGGAGGCTCGTTCGCGCATCCCGGTCAGGCCGCGACCGGTGCCGTCCCCTGCGTCGGATGTCGGTGGGCCGTCGTCAAGGACCTCGAGCCGGAGTTGGTCACGCTCCCACGTCAGTCTGACCAACGTCGTTGCCTGGCGAGCGTAGCGAAGGGCATTGGTGAGCGCCTCCTGAACGATGCGATAGACAGTCATGTCCAGCGACGGCGGCACCGCGCACGGCAGGCCATCGACCTCGAGCGTCGCTGGAAGACCTGCGTCGCGGATCCGCGACACGAGCGTCGGCAACTCGCTCATCCCGGGCTGTGGCGCGAGCCCGGCGGCTTCGTCGTCATCGCTCATCGCTCCGAGGAAACGGCGCAGTTCGGTCATCGCCTGGCGACCGGTCGACTCGACCGCCAGCATCGACGCCTCAGCCTCTTGAGGCGAGGTCCGCAGGACCTGTCGCGCCGCGCCCGCCTGGATGACCATCACGCTCACGGCATGCGCGACCACGTCATGCAGCTCGCGCGCGACGTGGCGTCGCTCTTCGGCGGCGGCCGCCCGCAGGTGTTCCTCTCGCTCCCGCAAGGATCGCTCGACCGCTTCCGCTCGCCGCTCCGCGTCGATCCGGCGCGAGCGAACGAGGTCGCCCAGCAACCACGTCGGGACGACCACCACGAAGGGCAGGACCAGGCCCAGCATCATGTCCGCGTCCTGGGCCATGAAGCCGATCGCCATGCCGGAGGCCACCGCGATGACCACCAGACCAGCGGCCGTCCGGCTCTCCGCTCGCTCCCCGAATGTATAGCTGGCCAACGCGACGGCGCAAACCTGGACCCAGGGCGCGGGCGAACCGGCAGCCGTCAGCAGGGATCCGACCGCCACGATGACGAGGACGGCCAGTGGGAAGACGCGTCGCGCGAGCAACGGCAGGACGACGACTACGAAGGTGGACTCCAGGCCACCGAACCGCGGTCGGTCCTGGGTGGCGAGACCGAGCACGACGAGCACGACCACGGGGCCGAGAGCCTGCAACACATCGAGCCAACGCCGATCCGGCTGCGGGTCATCGACGGGCGCTCGAACGGTCTCCTCGGCCATCGCCCAACTGTAGCCCCAAGTCGTCCCCGCTCCCTCGGCCGCACGGCGGACTGACGCTCATCCGAATGGCGGAGGCGGCCGAGCGTTCATCCGATCGGCCGGTTCGCATCCCGTCCCACGGCGGATGTGATCTCGAGTCTCGGGTAGCAACGTCAGAGGCCCACATTGGAGACCGGCCATGCCACCACTCATCTCGCTCCGGGGCGTGACGAAGCGCTATGACGGTTCGTCGCTGCCCGCCCTCGACGGCATCGACCTCGATGTCGAGGCGGGTCGGATCACCGCGATCATGGGCCCGTCTGGTGGCGGCAAGTCGACGCTCCTGAACTTGATCGGGGGGCTCGACCGGCCGACGAGTGGCGAGATCGTCGTCGACGGCGTTCGCGTCGATCGGCTGAGCGAAGCCGGTGCCGCTCGCTTTCGACGGACGAACGTCGGGTTCGTGTTCCAGTTCTTCCACCTGCTCGACGATCTGAGCGTCACCGACAACGTCGCCGTCCCCGCCCTGCTGTCCGGGCGCTCGCGCGCGGAGACGGGGCGCTACGTGGCCGAACTCCTCGGTCAGCTCGGCCTCACTGACAAGACGGGTCAGTTCCCGGCGACCCTGAGTGGCGGCGAGCGGCAGCGAGTGGCGATCGCCCGGGCGATCGTCAACCGCCCGGGCGTGCTGCTTGCTGACGAGCCGACGGGTGCTCTCGATCGACACAACGGCGAACTGGCGCTGGCGCTCCTGGAGGACCTGAATCGTCGCGGACAGACTGTCGTCCTTGTGACCCACGACGAGGCCCTGGCCAGGACTCGCGCGAACCGGATCGTACGGCTCGTGGACGGTCGGATCGCCCACGACGACGCGCGGCAGGTGGCGTGATGGGCGCGGTCGCCACCAAGACCGTCGCCGACCTGCGTCACCGGCGCGCCCAGACCGTGGTCCTGGCCATCGTCCTGTTCCTCGCGACGGGAGCCGCCACGCTCGCTCTCAGCGTCATGGTCGAGACGAACGAACCGTTCGAACGCGCCTTCACAAGCGCGAACGGCGCGCATCTGGTGATCGACTACGAGGCGTCGGTCGCCGACAGGCTCCTTGCCGAGACCACGACAGCGTCCGTCGTCACCGAAAGCGCCGGCCCGTGGCCGGTCGCCACGGCCGCGCTACGCGGCAAGATCGGGAACATCGAGGACCAGATCATCTCCGGACGACCGGCTCCGGGGGACTCGATCGATCGCGCGGCGGTCATCGCCGGACGGTGGTGGGCCGAGCCCGGTGAGGTCGTGCTCGATCAGGATACGGCCGCGATGCTTGGCGCCTCGCTCGGACAGCAGGTCGGCTTCTACCGATCAGCGGCGACCGCCGGCAAGGGCGAGCCCACGGTCCGTCTGACCGTCGTCGGGATCGCGGCGTCTGTCAGCACGCCGGATGTGGCGGCATGGATGAGCCCGGCGGACATCGAGATCCTGGCGGGCGGCGGCCCGAGCCTTCACCGCCAGATGCTGTACCGCGTTGCGCCGGCGGCGACGGCGGCCGATCTGTCGGCCGCGCTCTCGATGATCCGCGAGGATCTCCCGGCCGACGCCATCGCGGGCGCTGCCACCTATCTCCAGACCAGGACGGGCGTCGATCGGATCGCCCAGCTATACGTCCCCGTGTTGCTTGCGTTCTCCGGGTTCGCACTCCTCGCGGCCGCGTTCACGATCGCCAACGTCGTCAGCGGCATCACCCTCACGAGGTATCGCGAGATCGGGGTCATGAAGGCGGTCGGGTTCACCCCCGGGCAGGTCACGAGCACTCTCCTGGGCCAGATCCTCGTGCCGGTCGTCCTGGGTTCCATCGCCGGCGTGATCGCCGGAACGGTCGCCAGCCGGCCCACCGTCCAGGACACCGCCTCCGCATTCGGGCTCCCCGGCACATTCGCCCCGGACTTGTCGGTCATGGTGTCGGTTCCGTTGATCGCGATCACCGTCGCCGTCGTCTCCGCGGTCGTGCCTGCGCTGAAGGCAGGACGGCTGAGCGCGGTAGCGGCGATCACCCACGGGACCGCGCCGTCGTCGCGCCATGGTGGTGGTCGTCTCCGCCCCACTGGACTGCGGATGCCGTTCGGGCTCCCGACGCGGCTGGGCCTCGCCCTGGGCCTGTCGAATCCGGTCCGGGCCGTGATGACGCTTGGTGCGCTCGTGGTCGGCGTCGCGTCCATGACGTTCGCGCTGGGCCTCGACTTGTCCCTGACCCGAGTCATGACCCAGATCGACCGGAGCGTCGCCAGCCCGGTCCGCGTGCGATCCGTCGATCCGACTGTGGACCCGGCGCGGATCGGATCGACCATCAATGCCCGAACGGATACGGCGCGATCCGTGGCGCTTGGACAGATCAACGCCGATGCCCGCGGCCTCGGGCCGATCCCGTTCGTCGGCTACGAAGGCGATTCGAGCTGGATCGGGTACGAGCTGATCGATGGGGCCTGGTTCCAGGGCCCGGGTGAGGCCGTCGCGACGTCGAGCGTGTTCAGCCGTACCGGGCTCGAAGTCGGTGACTCGATCGCCGTCGCCGTCGGCGATCGCTCGATCGACATCCGACTCGTGGGCGAGATCTTCGACACCGCCGAAGGCTCCGCCGACCATCTGTTCCTGCGCGGGAGCTGGGCCGATGTCGTCGCCCTCGATCCGACAGCCCGGCTTTCCGGCTATGAGATCCAGCCGGTCGGCGACACCTCGCCAGGCCTCTACGCCGAACAGCTTGGTCACGACCTCGGCGGCCGGGCCTCGATCCGAACGTTCGATGACCCGACCATCGACGCGAGCTTCCTCCTGTTCCTGTCGGTCGTCGCGACCATCGGCTTCGTCCTCGTGGCCGTCTCGATCGCGGGCGTATTCGACGTGGTCATCCTCGAGACGAGCCAACGGGCGCGGGAGATGGCCATCCTGAAGGCCCTCGGGATGACGCCTCGCCAGGTCGTGACGATGGTCGTCGCATCCGTCGTGCCGGTCGGGCTGGTCGCGGGCCTGCTGGGCGTGCCGCTCGGGATGGCGTTCCAGCGGATCGCACTCGCGTACATGGGTCAGGTCGCCGCCGAGACGCGCGTGCCCGACGTGACGCTCGATGTCTTCACGCTGCCGGCCGTCCTCGCCTTGTCGCTGGCCGGACTCGCGATCGCCGTCATCGGCGCCTACCTCCCGGCGCGGCGATCGGCGCGGGCATCGATCGCTCCCGTCCTCCAGGGCGAATGAGGTCGTCGGTCTTCGAGGGCGGGTGGACGGCGGCGAGTGACGCCGGTTCGCCGGGTTTCATCGATGATGGCGGAATGAACGGTCGTCGCGGCAGGTCCTGGTCCGGGCGCATGACCTGGCTGGTCATCGTCGCGCTCCTGACGGCCGGCTGCGGAGACGTGTCGGCGCCGAGCCTCGCCGCGACCTCCCGACCCACAGCGCCGGCGTCAGCCTCCGCGTCTGACCGAACCATGTCGCCGAGCCCGGTCGGGACCGGGATCCACAAGATCCAGCACGTCGTCATGATCATGCAGGAGAACCGTTCGTTCGATTCGTATTTCGGGACCTTCCCCGGGGCCGACGGGATCCCGATGTCGGCCGATGGCGCCCCGGCAGTCTGCCTCCCGTCCACGGTCCGCCGGACATGCATCAGCCCGTTCCACGACGTGAACGATCGAAATGTCGGCGGTCCTCATGGCGTCGCGAATTCCGTGGCGGATATCGCCGACGGCTCGATGGACGGGTTCGTGGCGCAGGCCGAAACGGCCAAGCGCTGCCGACAGCCCAACGACCCTGCGTGTGGCGGAGCCGCCGACGTGATGGGCTACCACGACGGGGGCGATATCGCGAACTACTGGAGGTACGCGACGGACTACGTCCTTCAGGACCGACTCTTCGCGCCGAATGCGTCGTGGAGTCTGCCTGCCCACCTGTTCATGGTCTCGGGCTGGTCTGCGAAATGCGCGGATCCGGCGGTCCCGATGTCGTGTGCGAGCGACATCGATACGGTCGGCCTGCCGAGTGACGCCGACCCGCACCCCTATGCCTGGACAGACCTCACCTATCTCCTCCATGCGGCCGGCGTTGGTTGGGGCTACTACCTTTCGGCAGGGACCGAGCCCGACTGCGCCGACGACGAGATCATCTGCACCCAGGGTGAGCTGAACACGAAGGTCCCGGGCATCTGGAACCCGCTTCCGGGTTTCGGCGATGTGGTCGACAACGGTCAGAGTGGCAACGTCCAGACGGTGGATCGGTTCTACGCAGCCGCACGGACTGGCACGCTGCCGGCGGTCAGCTGGGTGATCCCGAATCAGACCGTCAGCGAGCACCCGCCCGCTCTCGTGTCGGTCGGTCAGTCCTACGTGACGAGCCTTGTCAACGCCGTCATGTCCGGTCCGGAATGGTCGAGCACCGCCATCTTCCTGGCCTGGGACGATTGGGGCGGGTTCTACGATCACGTCGTCCCACCCGACGTCGACGAGAACGGCTACGGGCTACGCGTCCCCGGACTGGTGATCAGCCCGTACGCCAGGACCGGCTACATCGATCATCAGATCCTGAGCTTCGACGCGTACCTGAAGTTCATCGAGGATGACTTCCTGGGAGGTTCGCGGATCGATCCGGCGACGGACGGCCGTCCGGATCCTCGTCCCGACGTCCGCGAGAACGTGGCCATCCTTGGCGATCTGGTCAACGATTTCGACTTCGACCAATCACCGCGACCGCCGATGCTGCTGCCGGCCGACCCGACCACGGATCTGGTGCCGCCGTCGCCCTAGGACCCATCTCCTTCGGCGTCCGCACTACCGGACACCATCCGGACCGTGTTCCAGGAATGTCCCGGCAGCTCGACGGTCACGCGACCAGGACCAACGCTCGCCGCAGGCCCTTCGAGCGGGAGGATCCGGTCGGGGCGTGTCGGCGTGTTGGATGCGCGGAGGTCGTCCGCCCCCAGGACGCGATGCCCCTCGACCACGATGCTGTCGAAGCCGCGGAGATCCGCTTCCAGTACAAGAGGTCGTTCCAGGCGGTTCACCGCGAACAGGGTGAGACGACCTGACGCCGGGTCATGCACCGCCGTGGCCTCGATCGCGGGGACGGTGCTGTCGCCGTCGATGGCGTAGGAGGGTCCATCGAGTTCGACGTCGACGACCGACCCATGCGCTGACCGCGCGACGTCGACGAACGGGTATGCGGACGTCTGGAGCCAGGCTGGACCGCCGTCGATGGTCCGGATCGGGGCGATGACATTGACCAGCTGGGCCAGGCACGCGATCCGGACTCGGTCGGCGTGGCGCAGGAGCGTGATCAGCAGGCATCCGACCACGAGCGCATCCGCAAGGTCCTGCTCGTCCTCGGCCAGGGCCGGGGCGCGACGGAATGGCCCATCCGGATCCACTCGCGCCTCGCGTTCACGGTGCTCGGCCACGTGCCAGACGTTCCATTCATCGACACTCAGACCGATGCGCCGATCGCTGCCCTTCTGCTCGGCTACGGAATTGGCGATCCCGGCGACCGTCTCCAGCATCCGGTCGAGCTCCCTCGAGCAGGCCAGGTAGGCACCGACGGTGTCGTATTCGGCAGGATCGTAGTAGCTGTGCACGGACAGGTGATCGGCCACATCCCAGGCGAGGTCCAGGACCGTCCGTTCCCACTGCCCGAAGGTCGGCATGCCGGCGCCGGAACTGCCACACACGACGAGTTCGATCGAGGGATCGACGTGTCGCATGGCCGTGCCCGTCAATGCCGCGAGGCGGCCGTACTCCTCGGCCGTCTTGTGACCGATCTGCCAGGGTCCGTCCATCTCGTTGCCGAGACCCCACGTTCGGACGAGGTACGGTTTGGCGTGCCCGTTGCGCACACGCCGATCCGCGAACGGCGTCCCGACCGGGCCGTTGACGTACTCGACGAGGTTGCGGGCAGCATCGGGTCCGCGAGTGCCAAGATTCACCACCAGCAGCGGCTCCACGTTCGCCCGCCGCGTCCACTCGATGAAATCGTCGGTGCCGACAAGGTTGGGCTCGATCGAGTGCCAGGCTCGATCCAGCCGCTCCGGTCGCTCGGAGCGCGGGCCGACCCCGTCCTCCCAGTCGTAGCCCGATACGAAGTTGCCACCCGGATAGCGGATCAGCGACACGCCCAACTGCCGGACGAGATCGAGCACGTCGCCGCGCCATCCGTCGACGTCGGCAGTGGGATGTCCCGGCTCGTAGATCCCGCCGTAGATCGCCCGGCCCATATGTTCGACGAACGAGCCGAACACTCGAGGGTCGATGGTGCCGACCCGCGCCGCCGCGTCGATGACTGCGCGAGCATCAGCCAAGGGTGGTCGTCGTCAGGTACCGGTGGCGGTCGGTGAGTTCGATCACGGGTCCCGCCAGGGTGAGTGTCGTCGACAGCGGCAGGTCCGCCGATGAGCTCCCGGCGGAGACCGTGACTTCGCCGGGCTCGATGATCCGGCGGCGGTCGACCGCGGTATAGGCGAGTTGCTCGACCGATAGCCGGAAGGTCACGGAGCGGGATTCCCCGGGCTCGAGGCCGACCCGGCGGAACCCGACGAGCTCGAGGACCGGGCGGGCGACGCTCGCCTCGACGTCACGCACATACAGCTGGACGACCTCCTCGCCCTGGCGATCGCCGGTGTTGCTGACGTCGACCGAAGCGACGACCTCACCGCCGGCCGTGGCCACTTCGTTCCGGTCGAGCCGCAGGTTCGAGACCTCGAATGTCGTGTACGAGCGCCCGAAACCGAACGGCCACAGGGGTGTCGTCGGACCATCGACGTAGGGTCCCTTGGGATTGGATCGGCCGCCGGTGGGATGGTGCCGATACGAGAGCGGGATCTGGCCCACGTGACGAGGGATCGATATCGGCAGCTTGCCGCCCGGGTTCGCCGCGCCGACCAGGACGTCGACGATCGCCTCCGGTCCGGCGTCGCCGGGCACCCAGGCCAGGAGGATGGCCGCGCAGTGATCGGCCGCCCACTCGATGGCCAGCGGACGGCCGCTCACCACGATCAGGACGACCGGTGTGCCAGTCGCGACGACACGCTCGAGAAGCTCCTGCTGACGGCCGATGAACCCAAGGTCGTGTCGATCCCGGAACTCGCCGGTCGTCGAGTCTTCGGTCAGCCCGGAGCGTTCGCCGAGGACGACGATCGCGATGTCCGCGGCGCGGGCGATCCGGACCGCTTCGGCGATCTCGTCATCGGTGCCGTCCCTGATCGCCGATCCAGGAGCGTACTCGACCCTTGAGTCGGTCCAGCGCGCCCGGATGGCATCGAGGATGGTCTGCCGACCGCTGAGCTCATCGACCGCCAGGACTTCATCATCGAGCGGGAAGCCGAAGGCGTTGCCCTGGTGTCGCATCTCGGCCAGCGTCTCGATGTGTAGCAGGTGGGCATAATCCCCGAGCAGATCTCGAGCGCTTGCCGCGATCGGACCGATGACGGCGATCGTTCCCGGATCTGCCGACAACGGGAGGATCCCGTGATTCTCGACGAGGACCATGGATCGCCGTGCCAGGCTCTGCGCGATCCGGGCCTCGTCCTCGGCCAGTGCCGCCATCGTGGCCGGGTCGGGCGCCGGGACATAGGGGCGATCGAAGAGACCCAATCGCAGCTTCATATGCAGGATCCGGCGGACGGCCAGATCCACGACGTCGAGGTCGATCAACCCATCGGCGATCGCCTCGAGGAGGGGTGCTCCGTAGGCGGCCGTCTTCGGGAGCTCGCTGTCGAGACCGGCTCGCAGGCTGAAGCCGGCGGCGACACGGAGATCCGACGTGAGCCGGTGGTGGGTCGAGAGCATCTGAATGCCGATGTAATCGGACACGACGATCCCGTCGAACCCCCACCCATCGCGGAGGATGGTGGTCAGCAGCTCGCGCGAGGCATGGCACGGAACGCCGTCCACGTCGCAGTAGGCCGGCATGATGCTCGCCAGACCCTCGGCCCGGACCGCGGCCTCGAACGGCAGCAACTGCTCGTCGTGGAGTTCGCGCGATCCGACGTGAACCGGAGCCTGGTTGAGTCCTCCCTCGGCCAGCCCGTGGCCCACGAGGTGCTTGCCCGTCGCCAGAACGCCGTCGGCAAGATCGGGGCCCTGGAGGCCCCGGACGTACGCGCAGCCCAGTTCGGTGGCGAGGTATGGGTCTTCTCCGTACGTCTCCTCGATCCGGCCCCAGCGTGGGTCGCGAGTGATGTCGAGAACCGGACCGAGGGCCTGCCGGGCACCTGTCGCCAACATGCGCCGCCGAAGCGTGATCGCCATCTGTTCGACCACTTCTGCGTCCCATGCCGCCGCAGCGCCGATCGACTGCTGGAACGATGGCGCGTCGCGGGCCAGGAGACCGTGGAGGGTCTCCTCGTGAAAGATCGCCGGGATGCCGAGCCGCGTTTCCTCGACCAGGAAGCGCTGGACCTCGTTGGCTGCCGTCGCGACCCCGGCGGCATCCAGGTTCGTCGCCCCGGCGACCCGAGTGATCTGGCCGATGCCTGCACTCAGGAGCGAGCGCGCTCGGTCGGCATCCAGCGTTCCATCACGGACGACCTCGAATGACCAGATCGAACCGAGCTGTGCCGACTTCTCGTCGATCGTCATCCGCGCCAGAAGGTCGTCGACTCGAGTCGCGATGGGCAAGCCGGGATCCATATACGGGGCTCCCCGTGTCACCGTCATCAGCCCTTCACCGCTCCTTGAGTGAGACCACCGACGAGCTGCCGCTCGGCGAAGGCGTAGAACACCACAGCCGGGATGAGTGCCACCACCGTGAAGGCCAGAACACGAGCCTGGTCCGAGCTGTATTCGGTCGAGAAGTTCATGACGCCCAGCGGGAGCGTCCACTGATCCGCGCCGTTGAGCAGGATCAGGGGCAGCAGGAACGCATTCCAGGTGGTGACGATGGCGAGGACGCTGACGGTCGCCAGGGCCGGGCGTGCGAGGGGGAGCAGCACCCGCCAGAAGAACCCGAACGAGCCGCAGCCATCGATCCGCGCCGCATCCTCGAGCTCGGTCGGGATGCTCCGGAAGAACGGCCGGAGGATGACGATCGAGAGTGGCAGCGCGAAGGCCGCCTGCGGCAGGGCCACCCCGAGGAGGTTGCCGGACAGGCCGATGTCGCGCACGAGGATGTACAGCGGCAGGATCGCCACGGCTGAAGGGAACAGCAGCCCGAAGACGAACAGGAGGTACATGGCCTCCCTGCCAGGGAACACCATGCGGGCGAACACGAACGCCGCGAGAGACGCCAGGCCGACCGTCAGCCCGACCGCGACCACCGCGATGATCAGGCTGTTGGCCATCTCCTGCCAGAACGTTGCGGCGTTCTGCCCGAACAGGACGTCCGTATAGTTCGTGAGCACCCACGGGTCGGGCAGGACGGTCCCCGGGTTGGCGGCGAGCTGACCGTTGGTCTTGAACCCGCCGAGAACGGCGTACACGATCGGGATCAGGATGGTGACCGCCACGACCAGCAGGACGGCGTACCGAGCGACGCCTTCGAAGCCCCTCCGCAGGACCCGGGAACGCGCTGCGACCGACACGGCGTCGGGCGTCACGGCAGTGGTCATCGGGTCACCCGTTGTACGACGTCAGGGCGCCGTCGACATCGCGGCGCAACACGAAGCGCTGGTACATGAGCGCCACCACGAGGCCGAACAGGAAGAGCACGACCGCCAGCGCGCTGCCGAACCCCATCTGGGACTTCACGAAGCCCGCCTTGAACATCGCGATGGCCATCGTGTTGGTCGCATTCAGCGGACCGCCACCGGTCGTGACCCAGACCATGTCGAACAACTGAAGGGCCCCGATCATGGACAGGAAGATGCTGACCCGCAGGGTCGGGCCGAGCAGCGGCAGCGTGACATACCGGAACACCCGCCAGCCATCGGCACCGTCGATCCGGGCGGCCTCCTCGATCTCGTGAGGGATCCCCTGCAGGCCCGCCAGGAGCAGGATCATGTGGAAGCCGAAGTACTTCCACGAGATGATGAAAAACAGCGTGACCATCACGAAGGTCGTGTCACCAAGCCAGTCCTGGATCAAGATCCCGAGCCCGAACGTGTTGAGGCCTGTGTCGATCAGAGCGTCAGGTCGGAGCATCAACGAGAAGACGATGCCCGTGACGGCCTCTGACAGGACATAGGGCAGGAAGAAGATGAGCCTGAATGCCGCACGGCCGCGGAAACGGCGGTTGAGCATGACCGCGAGTGCGAGCGAGAACGGGATCTGGATCGCCAGCGAGAGGACGATGATCAGGAGGTTGTTCGCGATGGCAGTCGTGAAGGCCTTGTCGTGGAACGCCTTGACGTAATTGTCGAGTCCGATGAAATCGGTGAGCGGCTCGAGCCCGTTCCAGTCGTACAAGCTGTAGTGGGCGGCCTGGACGATGGGAAACAGGACGAATAGCGCGTAGAGGGCCAGCGCCGGCACCAGGAACAGGGTGACGGTGACCAACTTGCCCGGTAGCCGAGGGCGCGGCCGAGGCGTGGCGCTGGCGGAACTCATCGCCATCCTTCCTTCGCCGATGTTGATCGAGCGGGCCGGCCAATGGCCGGCCCGCTCGAGACTCGGGCCATCGCGGTGGCCTGGAGCGCAGTCTGGCTACTCTGCCGCCGCTGCGTCCGTGATCGCCTGACAGACCTCCTCGGGGGTCGATGCCCCGAGGAACAGAGCGATCGTGGCGTCATTGATCGCCGAGCCCATCGCAGGCGACGTTGCCTGGTCAAGGTAGAGCTGCATGAACTGGGCCGCACCGCGACCGGCCAGCACAGCCTGCAGATTGGGATCAGTGATGGAGGTTTCCGTGCCGACCGTGGTCGACAGGCCGATCCCATCGGTATTGAGCTTGGTCTGATTCTGGACGTCGTTGAAGAACTTCAGGAAATCGATGGCCTCAGGCGGCGCGTCCTTGCCGACCGCGATCCCGTTGCCACCGCCGACACCGTCGGTCGCCGCGCCGGCGCCGCCGTCGATGACCGGGAAGGCGAACCAGCCGAGCTTGTCACCCAGGCCCTTCTTGTCGGCCGACTGATCGAGCTGGACCGACGGCGCCCACTGGCCCATCAGCTCCATCGCTGCTTTGCCGTTCCCGACGGACGCGGCCTCGGCGTTGTAGTCGGCAGCCTTGTAGCCGGCCTGGTACGGATCGAGGGCATTGAGCTTGAGGACTTCCGCCCCGGCGGCCTTGCATGCGTCGGTGTTCCAGTCACCGCTCTGGATCATGTCGGCCAGAGCCTGGCCGCCACCTTCGCGGAGGACGAGGTAGGTCCACAGATGCATCGACGGCCACTTGTCCTTGCCAGCGATCGCGAGCGGAGCCACACCGGACTTCTTGAGCGCTGCGACGGCTGCGAGGTACTCGCTCCACGTCGCTGGCGGCTCGGTGATCCCGGCCTTGGCGAAGAGGTCCTTGTTGTACCAGAACCCGATCATGCCCATGTCCCACGGCACGCCGTACTGCACGCCGTTGTATGCATAGATGCTCAGAGCACCGGGATTGATCGTGTCCTTCCAGGGCGCGATGTCGGCAGTGATGTCCTTGAGCGCCCCGGCGTCGGCCTGGGCCGCCATTGTGCCGCCGCCCCATGACTGGAACAGGTCTGGGACGTCACCCGACTGGATCGACGTGGCGAGCTTCGTCTTGAACGCCTCGTTCTCGAGGACGGTGATGTTGATCTTGACGTTGGGGTTGGCCGCCATGTAGGCGTCCGCGATCGCCTGGAAGTCAGTCTTGCCGGGTTCACCGGTCGTGATGTGCCACCAATCCAACGACACCTCTTCCGCCGTAGAGGCGCTGGGGGCCTCGCTCGGCGCCGTCGATGCCGGTGCAGCCGTTGACGGTTCGGCACTGGGTGCCGTTGTCGCGGCCGTACTGCCGCATGCGCCGACGATGATCGCGATGATCGCAACCAACCCGGCAAGTCGCCACTGTCTCGACACGATCGAACCTCCTGTCATGCCCAACTCCTCCGAGTGATCAAACGCTCTTGGGCCAAGGGTTTGCTGGCAGTCTCCTATCTGTGCGGTGGCCGTGCGACCGATGGCGTCAGGAACGGCGACCTCGAAACTATCGGAACATTGCCGACAAGTGTCGACGGAACACTAAGCGGCAATCGAAGTCGCCGTCAACCCCTTCGGCCACAGATCGGGCTGTACATCGGCAGAAACTTTCGGTTATCGTGTCCGCCATGGTCGCATCGACGAGTCCCGGGACGAATGGTCGGATCACGATGGCGCAGGTAGCGGCCGCAGCCAACGTCTCCGTCCCGACGGTCTCGAAGGTGATCAACGGGCATCGCGATGTCGCGGTGGCCACCCGGCGTCGTGTCGAAGAAGCGATCATCGAGCGCGGCTATCAGCGTCGATCCAGGTCCGTCGGACGGGCGAGCCTCCTCGAACTGATCTTTCACGAGCTTGAGAGTGAGTGGGCCCTTGAGATCGTCATGGGCGTGGACCGAGTGGCGCGCGAGCACGGGCTCGCCGTCGTCACGACCGAGCTTCAGGGCCGACACACACCCGGTCGTGGGTGGATCGAAGGGGTGATCGGCCGCCGATCACTGGGTGTCATCGCGGTGTTCTCGGACCTGAGTGACCGCATGCACGCTCAGCTCAAGGCCAGCGGCATCCCGTTCGTCGTCGTGGATCCGACCGGAGAGCCGCACCACGACACGCCTTCGGTGGGAGCCACGAATTGGGGCGGGGGCCTGGCCGCCACGCGACACCTTCTTGGCCTCGGACACCGACGGATCGGCATCATCACGGGCCCGCGCGAGATCCTGTGCAGCCGAGCCAGGTTGGATGGATACCGGGCTGCGATGGACGAGGCAGGTGTGCCGATCGACCCGGATCTGATCGCCTATGGGGACTTTCATGTCAAGTCAGGCATCGCGATGGCCGGCGCAATGCTCCGTCTGTCAGACCCGCCGACCGCGATCTTCGCCGGGAATGACCTCATGGCACTCGGCGTGTACCAGGCGGCTCGCGCGGAGCATCTCCACATCCCGGACGACTTGAGCGTCGTCGGTTTCGATGACCTGCCCGTCGCCGGGTGGGTCGGCCCGCCACTGACGACCGTCCGCCAACCGCTCGCGGAGATGGCCGTGACGGCGGCGCGACTCGTGGTGGGGTTGGCGGCCGGCAGGGAGCCGGTCCAGAACCGACTCGAGTTGAATACCGAGCTCATCATCCGCGAGAGCACGGCGTCGCCAAGGATCTGATCGTCGGGCGTCGCGACCCGCAGGGGGCCACCTCGCAGCCGCGATCCGCGAACCAGCGAGCGGCCGCCAGCAGCCGCCGCGTGTCGGGGCGACCACGTTCCGGCTCGAAGCGCGCCCAGTAGTACGGCAGCGTCGCGGTGTTGAAGAGCTCGAGCCAGCGTTCCAGGACCCCCTCCGCGATTTCCCGGTCGGCCCTGTCAAGCGCCTCGCCGGCCAGCTCGACCGCCTCGAACCCGGTGCACCCGAAACGAAATGCGTGGCTTCGCTGGGTCACGATGACCTCGCGGCGCGCGAGCGGGCTGCCGTCACCTTGATGGATCGTCAGCGTGACATCTGCAACCCGATGAGACGGGACGCCCGACGGATGAAGGACCACGGGACCAGCGTAGGTGGTTCGGTCGGGTATCGCAGATGACAGCGATAATCGCGACATGGCCCGACGTCCCGTCGGCACGATCTGGAGTCGAGGTGGAACACGTGAGCCAGGGGCAGATGGACGGGCGAGAGACGATCCGATCCGGCACGGCCACGCTCGGCATCGAATTCGGCTCGACGCGGATCAAGTCGGCGCTGATCGCGCCGGATATGATGCCCCTGGCCGCCGGGTCCCACAGCTGGGAGAACCAGTTCGAGGACGGCCTCTGGACCTATGCCATGACCGACGTTCGCCGAGGGCTGGCGTCCTCCTTCGCGTCGCTGGTGGAGGACGTCCGCGCCCGCTACTCGATCGACCTCGAAGGCATCGCCGCGCTGGGCGTGAGCGCGATGATGCATGGCTACATCGCCCTTGACGCCCAGGGTGAGCTGCTCGTCCCGTTCCGCACCTGGCGGAACAACATCACCAGCCAGGCGACGGCCGAGCTGACCCCTCGACTCGACTTCGCCATTCCCCAGCGCTGGAGCGTCGCCCACCTCTACCAGGCGATCCTGGATCACGAACCGCACATCGGACGCGTCGCCCACCTCACGACACTCGCAGCTTACGTCCACTGGTCGCTGACGGGCGAGCACGTCGTCGGGGTCGGTGAAGCGTCCGGGATGTTCCCGATCGACCCCGACACGGCCGACTGGGATACCGACCGGATGGCGACATTCGATGCGTTGATCGCGCCACACGAGTTGCCGTGGAGCCTCGCCGATATCCTTCCCGCCGTGCTCCCGGCCGGTCGGCCGGCTGGGAGACTCACCGAGGCGGGTGCCCGGTTGCTCGACCCGTCGGGTGGGATCCAGGCCGGTGTCCCGTTGTGCCCCCCTGAGGGCGACGCTGGGACGGGCATGGTAGCCACCAACGCGGTCAGGCCGCGGTCGGGCAACGTTTCAGCGGGCACCTCGATGTTCGCGATGATCGTCCTCGAGCGCAACCTGTCCCGCGTCCACGATGCGATCGATATCGTCGTGACGCCGGACGCCAGGCCGGTGGCGATGGCGCACTCCAACAACGGGACGTCAGACCTCGATGCCTGGATGGCGCTGTTCGGCCAGGTCGCCACAGCGGTCGGGGTCGATGCATCACTCGACGAGCTCTACGCTCGCATCCTGCCGTTGGCGATCGACGGCGATCCGGACGCGGGCCGGCTCCTGTCCATCAACTATGTTTCTGGCGAGCACATGACCGGCTTCAGCGAGGGTCGCCCACTGTTCGTGCGGAACCGGGATGGCCGGTTCACCTTGGAGAACTTCATGCGGGCGCTGTGCTACGCGCCGTTGTGCGCGATACGCGACGGGCTGGACCTCCTGCGGGACGAGGAGGGGGTGATCATCGACGAGATCCGTGGTCACGGCGGGTTCTTCAAGGGTGGTGACACCGGACAGCGGATGATGGCCGCCGCGCTCGACGTCCCGGTCAGCCTTCCCGACACGGCCGGCGAAGGAGGAGCCTGGGGCATGGCGGTGCTGGCCGCCTACCTGCTCCGCGCGGATCCGGATCTCGCGCTGCCTGACTATCTCGATCGATGGGTCTCGGGGCGCCAGGGGCGACCGTTCGTCCCCGACCCGCGCGACGTGGAGGGGTTTGCCTCGTTCCTCGCACGACACCGCGCCGGTCTGGCCATCGAGCGCGAAGCGATCAACGCCCTGCCCTGAGGCCGCAGGCCTCGCGAACTCAGTCCTGCCGGTCCGCGGGCTGTCCGTAATAGGCGCCCGGCCCGTGCTTCCGCCCGAAGTGCTTCTCGAGCAGGGCATCGTCGACCGGGGGTCGATCCCGGTCCAGGACGAGTGTGTCGAGCGCGATGCGGGCGATCGCCTCCAGGGCTATCGCATTGGTGACCGCCTCGTCGCCACTCGCTCCCCACGTGAACGGGCCATGAGACGCCACGAGAACGCCCGGTGTGTGAAGTGGCTGGAGACCCTCGGTCTCGAAGTGCTCGACGATCACCCGGCCCGTGTTCGCCTCGTACTCGCCCTCGATCTCGGCCGCACGCAGTTGCCGTGTGACCGGGACCGGGCCGTGGAAGTGATCCGCGTGGGTCGTCCCGAGGCACGGGATCGGACGGTGCGCCTGAGCCCACGCCACAGCCGCCGGCGAGTGCGTATGGACGATGCCGCCGAGCATCGGGAATTGCTGGTACAAGAGGAGATGGGTCGGCGTGTCGGACGACGGACGCCGGGTGCCCATCACGGTTCGACCGTCTTCGATCGACACGACGACGACGTCGTCCGCGGTCAGTTGGGCATAAGGGATGCCGCTGGGCTTGATCGCGAACACCCCTGCGGACCGATCGGCGACGCTGACATTGCCGAAGGACAGGATCACCAGCCCGGACCGCTCGATGCGTCGGTTGAGCTCCGCGCACTCCGCCCGGATCCGATCGTGGGTCATGACACCGTTCCCTACAACCCGGTCAGGTGGTGGTAGGCCTGGTTCCAGCGCAGCTCCTGCTTCAGCCCGCGCGTGGTCGTGTCGGCATCGATCGCGATCAGCTCGATACCGGCGATGTCGGCGAAGTCCTCGATGACATCGAGACCGATCGCCTGGCTGAAGCCGGTGTGATGCGGCCCCCCGGCCATCAACCATGCCGCCGCAGCGACCTCCAGCGTTGGCCGCGGCCGCCACACGGCACGCCCCACGGGCAGCCTCGGAAGATCCTGCGGCGGGTCGACGACGTCGATCTCGTTGGCGACCAGCCGCATGCGCGTGCCGAGGTCAAGGAGACCGACCACGACGCCCGGACCCGAGGGCGCGGTGAACACCAGGCGAACGGGATCGTCCTTGCCGCCGATCCCGAGCGGATGGATCTCGCACCGTGGTCTGGCACCGGCGATCGACGGACAGACCTCGAGCATGTGGGCTCCGAGGACCAGTGGATCGCTCGGGTCAAGGTGGTAGGTGTAGTCCTCCATGAACGAGGTGCCGCCCGGCAGCCCGGTCGCCATCGTCTTCATGAGCCGGACGACGGCCGCGGTCTTCCAGTCGCCCTCGCCGGCGAACCCGTATCCGTCGGCCATCAGACGCTGGACCGCGATGCCCGGCAGCTGCTCGAGGCCGGCCAGGTCCTCGAACGTATCGGTGAATGCCCCGAACCCTCCATCGACCAGGAAGCCTCGTAGCGCCAGCTCGATCGCCGCGGCATCCCGGAGAGACGTGTGACGGGCTCCGCCGGTTCGCAGCTCGGGAACGACGTCGTACAGATCCTCGTACTCGCTGACGAGGTCACCTACCGCCTGTCCGTCGACCTGGTCGACACGGCGCTCCAGCTCCGTGACGCCGTAACCGTTCACGGAGAACCCGAGTCGCAGTTCAGCCTCGACCTTGTCACCCTCGGTCACCGCCACCTGCCGCATGTTGTCGCCGAAGCGGGCGATCCGAAGGTGGTGGGCGTCATGCCAGGCGCCAGCGGCCCGGGACCACGAGCCGATCGCCGCGCGGACCGTGGGCGCCTGCCAGTGGCCCACGACGGTCTTGCGCGGCTTGCGCAGGCGAGTCTCGATGAACCCGAATTCGCGGTCGCCGTGGGCCGCCTGGTTGAGGTTCATGAAGTCCATATCGATCTCGCCCCACGGGAGATCGCGGTTGTGCTGGGTGTGCAGGTGGAGCAGCGGCTTCTGGAGAGCCACCAGGCCGGCGATCCACATCTTCGCGGGCGAGAACGTGTGCATCCAGGCGATGACGCCCACGCACGCGGGCGTCGCGTTCGCCTCGACTGCGAGACCGTAGATCGACTCCGCGGACGTCTGGACGGGCTTCAGGACGATGCGCACCGGGATCTCTGGCCCGGCGTCCAGTCCGCCCACCACGTCGGCTGCGTTGCGTGCGACCTGGTCCAGCACGTCAGGCCCGTAGAGGTGCTGGCTGCCGGTGACGAACCAGATCTCGAGGGCGGCTAGATCGAACATCGTGGCTCCACTCGCCGCTCCTCCGACCTCCTGCCTGAGTGCCGCTGGCCCAAGGTTTGCCACGCACCTGCTTCCAGAGACTACCCCACGCAGCAGCTCGGGATGACCGCGGCGGCGGATGCGCGGTCGGGCGCTGCTCGCGAACGAACAGCAGTGGTACGCTCAGGCCGTTCGGGCGACGGGCGCCTTCAGCCCTCGTTTCGTGCAGGAGGGCTGATGGCCGAGGATTTCTTCACCGACGTTGTCGAGCCGATCCGATTGGCCGGCACGGGCTCGTCAGACCGATTCGCCTACAAGGTCTACGACCCCGACCGTATCGTCCTCGGCAAGCGGATGGAAGATCACCTTCGGATCGGGGTCTGCCTCTGGCATTCGTTTGCGTGGCCTGGCATCGACATGTTCGGCGCGGGGACGCTGGATCGTCCGTGGCTCGCCCCCGGGGGCGATCCGATGGACGCGGCCCGCCAGAAGATGGCCGTCGCGTTCGAATTCCTCGAGAAGCTCGGCGTGCCCTACTACTGCTTCCACGACCGCGACGTCGCGCCCGAAGGCGACACCTTCGCGGAATTCAAGGGCAACCTTGACGCGCTCGTCGACGACGCTCTCGGCTATCAGGAACGGACCGGCGCGACCTTGTTGTGGGGAACGGCCAACCTGTTCACTCACCCGCGCTATCAAGCAGGTGCCGCCACCAACCCGGATCCGGAGGTGTTCGCGTACGCGGCGGCCCAAGTCAAGCACATGCTCGAGGTCACCCAGCGCCTGGGCGGCACGAACTACACCCTCTGGGGCGGGCGAGAAGGATATGACACGCTGCTCAACACCGACCTCGCGCGCGAACGCGCGCAGTTCGCCCGCTTCCTCCACCTGGTAGCCGAACACAAGCACAAGATCGGCTTCGACGGCACGCTGCTGATCGAGCCAAAACCGATGGAGCCGACGAAGCACCAGTACGACTACGACACCGCTACCGTGCACGGGTTCCTGGTCAGCCACGGACTCGAGGGCGAATACCGCGTGAATATCGAAGCGAACCACGCAACGCTCGCGGGACATAGCTTCCACCACGAGGTCGCCTACGCGCTCGCCACCAACATGTTCGGGAGCATCGACGCGAACCGTGGGGACCCACAGAACGGCTGGGACACGGACCAATTCCCGAATTCTGTCGAGGACCTGGCGATGCCGATGTACGAGATCCTGAAGGCCGGCGGATTCACGACCGGCGGCTTCAATTTCGATGCCAAGCTCCGCCGACAGAGCATTGATCGTTCCGACCTGTTCCACGCCCATGTCGGCGGGATCGATACGCTCGCCCGAGCGCTCCTCGTCGCGGCCCGGATGATCGAGCTGAACGACCTTGGGGCCGCTCGTGATGCCCGTTACGCGGGTTGGGATGGTGACCTTGGTCGCTCGATCCTGGATGGGCAGGCCTCGTTGGCGTCACTGGAGGCCCGCGTCGCCGCGGGCGAGATCGACCCGCGTCCCGTGTCCGGGAGTCAGGAGCGGCTCGAGAACCTGGTCAACGAGCACATCTGGTCCGCCGACCGCGGATGACCGCGCCTTTCGTCATCGGCATCGACACGTCGACGACAGCTACCAAGGCCGTCCTCGTCGGCGAGGACGGCGTCGTCGCCGCCGTCGGGATGGCCGAGTACGGCTACGACGTCCCGCACCCACGCTGGACCGAGCAGGATCCCGAATGTTGGTGGGATGGGACGGTCACGGCCATCCGCTCGGCCCTGTCCCAGGCCGGCGTCGCGGGATCAGCCGTCGCGGCGGTCGGGATGGCCGGTCAGATGCATGGGCTGGTGCTGCTCGACAAGGCCGGTAGCGTCCTTCGCCCGGCGATTCTGTGGAACGACCAGCGGACCGCGGACGCCTGCGACGAGATCCGACAGGCTGTCGGCATCGAGCGGCTCATCGCCGTGACGGGCAACGATGCGCTACCGGGCTTCACCGCTCCCAAGCTCGTCTGGGTCCGTGATCACGAGCCCGACGTCTGGTCGCGCATCCGTCACGTGCTCTTGCCCAAGGATTACGTCCGACTGCGCTTGACCGGCATCCACGCCCTGGATAAGGCCGATGGATCGGGCACGCTCCTGTTTGACCTCGCGCGACGGGACTGGTCCGACGAGATCCTGGCCGACCTTCGCCTCGATCCGTCGTGGATGCCACGGACGTTCGAGGGTCCGGAGATCACCGGTGAGGTGACAGCTGCGGCCGCCGCGGCCACCGGGCTTCGGGCCGGGACGCCGGTCGTTGCGGGTGGCGGTGACCAGGCGGCCAATGCGGTCGGCGTGGGTGCGGTCGAGCCGGGGGTGGTTGCGCTCTCACTCGGTACGTCGGGCGTCGTCTTCGCAGCGACGGACCGGCCGATCCGCGACCCCGTCGGGCAGGTCCACGCGTTCTGTCACGCCGTCCCCGAACGCTGGCACCTCATGACGGTGATGCTCTCCGCGGCCGGAAGTCTGCGCTGGTACCGCGACACGCTCGCGCCCGGTCTGGGATTTGACGAGCTCGTGGCGGAGGCCGCTGCGATCCCAGCGGGCGCCGAGGGGCTACTGTTCCTCCCCTACCTGACCGGCGAGCGAAGCCCGCACCCTGACCCGCTGGCGCGTGGTGCGTTCGTGGGGCTGACCGTCACCCACGATCGACGACATCTGACGCGAGCGGTGCTCGAGGGCGTAGCGTTCGGACTCCGAGACGGTTTGGATCAGATGATCTCCATCGGGATCCCGGTGCCGAGCCAGATCCGCGCGTCCGGCGGCGGCACCAGGAGCTCGCTCTGGCGACAGATCCTTGCTGACGTGCTCGACGCCGATGTCGCCACGGTCAGGACGACCGAGGGTGCCGCGTTCGGGGCCGGACTACTGGCAGCCGTCGGCGCGGGCTGGTTCGAATCGATCGACGGCGCGGTGGCCGGGTTCGTCGAGGCGACCCTGGCGGCGAGTCCGGGCCGGGACGCCAGCGCATATGCAGAGGCCCACGACCTCTATCGGGGACTGTATCCGGCACTTGCGCCGACATTCCACCGGAGCTGAGCGAGTCGGACCCGATACGGGGGACCGTTCCATCGCTCCCGACGAGGGAATACTCAGAACCCGCTTCTGCCATCCGAAGACAGCCCGACCAAGAGCGCGACCCTGGCAACAGCCGAGCCCCCGGAGCCGGCTGCAGCGGCGACGACCCGCTGGCGCTGCGCGACCGACCGGGCGATCATCTCCGTCCTCATCACGACGGCGCTCCGGAACTCGGTTCGGATAAATGTCCGCGTTTGGTTTCGACGCGCGTTGAGGGCGAGCGACGGCTACGCTAGACGCGTCACCTCCCGAGCGGGAGTAACTCAGCTGGCAGAGTGTCTGCTTCCAAGCCTGAGCGGCTCAGCGCTGTGGCTGCCCGAACGGCGGTACCGACCAAATCGGCTCAGTTATACGCTGTCGGATCCTCGGGCTGGGGCCAGATGTCGCTTGGGGGCCACCCTCGCCGGCGTGGCCAGCTCCGACAGTCTGATCGATCCGCTCGGCAGACCTACTGATAGTGCGTCCACATTCGGAGCACCTTGACGGTCTTGGCGTCGTCCAGGACCTGGTAGACGAGGCGATGCTGGATGCTGATGCGCCGAGAATACGCGCCTGACAGGTCGCCGACGAGCTTCTCGAAGGGGGGCGGCGTCTGGTAGGGGTTCTCCACGAGGACCGCCAGCAGAGATTGCGCCTTGGGCTTGAGGCCGGCTGCGGCCAACTTCTCAGCGTCCTTTTGGGCCTGCTTCGCGTACACGAGCCGCCAGCTCACCAGCGGAGTTCGGCGTCGAGTTCCTCCGCAGGCGTCGCCATGCCCTCGATGATGGACTCGCGCATGCCCGGGATGGACACGAGGTACAGCGTCTCCTGAACGGCGCGCCAGTCATCCTCCCCCACCAGCACGGCATTGCCACGCTTGCCGGTGATCTGGACCGGCTCATGTGACTCGGAAACGTCGTCCAGAAGCTTGTAGAGCTGCTTGCGCGCTTCGGTTGCGGTGACAGTGGTCATGGCCGGTGGATCCCTGTTACGTACGTCCTAGCGTACGCGCATCCGGGTGGTGCGTCAAGTCGCCGGTCAAGCGTCGCCGATCGCGACAACCAGATGCCAAGCCAAGTACAGGCTCGGCGAGGACATCGTGTTCCTTTGCACCCGTAACGCCTTGGCTCGCCATGACTAGCGGACGGGCGGTACGCTCAGGTCTTCGCCCCCAAATCGGCGAGCCGACAAGTCTGCGAGCGTTCCGTCATCTCGCATCGAGTCCAGCACACGCTGGATTTCGCGGATCATCGTGTCCGGGTCAGCGCCGGTGCGGTCTGCGACGATCGTCCGGCCCTCGTAGAGCACAGGGCGGCCCGTCAAGACCGAGAGCGCCGGCCGCGTTGCCAAGTCGGCCATCAGGAGGGTCGTGGTGACCATGCCCGCCGATCGGCCGCCGCTGACGTCATCAAGACACGCCTGCTCATCGTCCAGCGACCGAACGGTCGGAGTCGACGGCGGTGCCACGGCCGCCTCGATGCCGGCCATGTCGGCGAGTCTGCCCAGCAGCCACGATTCGCCGACACTTCCCGTCTCGGCACAGATCGTCGCGCCATCCAGATCCGACATGGAGCGAGACCCGGAACTGGCGGCCACAAGGATGTACACCGGCCAGTTGTAGTACGGCGAGGTCGACTGGAACCGGTCGGCGCCATCCCGTGACAGCACCGTACTCGGGAGTGCGGCATCCCAGCCACCGTTCGCGCCACCAACCATCTGATCCGCGGGCACCACCTGAAGCAAGGTGCGAAGCCCCAGGCGGGCCGCCACCTCTTGCGCGACGTCATCGTCGAACCCCCCGAATGGACCGGGAGCCGGCACCTGTGGGGCGTCCGGCCGCACTGCGATTCGGATCGCGCCAGCGGCCCTGACTTCGTCGAGTAGGGTCGAAGTTGTCGGTCGTCGGATGAGGTGCCCACCCGCGACCACGAAGGAACCGATCAATACCAGGACGAGCGCTGCCGCCGCGGCAAGCCAGACGAATCGGCGAGACCGCGTCGCGTTGGACCGCCGTCCACGACCCATCCCTGGTGCTCCCTCGTGAAGACCCAACTCGAGTTCGGCTGCCAGTTGATCGTGCAGCCGGGTCGCAAACCGTCGATCCGGCTCGGCCGGCATGTCGATCGTGCGAAGGCGGGCGCCGAGCCGCTCGTCGTCCATCACTCGACCCCTTCGTATGTCGCCCGGAAACGTTCGCGAGCGCGGACGAGCAACGATTCGGTGGCGCCCTCGCTCCTACCGATCTCCGCTCCGATCTCCCGGACCGTGAGCCCGTCGACGTAATGCAACACAAGGACCGATCGGTGCATCGCCGGTAGACGGCGCAGCGCCGCCAGGACCGCCTCTCGATCTTCGACGCGGGCTGGGGACGACATGACGCCGGTCGTGGCGATCTCGCGGACGACGAGGCGTAAGTGTCGCCGCTCCTCGCGCTCGAGTCGCCGAAAATGGTCCGTCAGCTTGTGCCGCGCGATGGAGCACAGCCAGGTGACGGCGTCGGCTCGTCCGTCGAAGGTCTCGCGCCGTCGCACAGCCTGCAGGAAGGTCAACTGGGTGAGTTCCTCAGTCAGTGCGGCGTCGCCACCGGTGCGCCCGAATAGGTAACCGTAGACCTTCACGACCGCGACCTCATACCACGCTCGGAAGGCGGCGGGATCGGACCAGATCTCCGACAGTTCCCGAATGCGATCCGATGCGCTGCGGCTCGCTTGGCTGCTGTTGCCTGACTCGTAAGCGGCCATTTGTTCACGCTTGGGCTAATGAGCCGAGTTCACGAACTGCAGCTTCAGGATCCGGCCGACAAATGGCTGAGCGAGGTATGCCACGCCGTTGCCGACGACGATCGAGCCCAGCTCGAACCGATCGCCTTGGTCCTGGCGCTGCCACAGGGCGACGACATGATGGTCGGGATCGAATACTTGGACGCGGGTTCGATCGACCACGAAGAGTTGTCCATCGGAATCGAAGGCCACGTCGCTCGGGGCGATGAACTGGCCGGGCTCGGCCCCACGCTCGCCGAGGGTCCAGAGGAAATTCCCCGACGAATCCCAGGCTTGCACGCGGTTGTTGTCCCAATCCGCGTTGTAGACGACGCCTTTCTGGTCGACTTCCACCGTGCTGGTGTAGTTGAGTTCACCAGGTCCAGTTCCATGACGCCCGATCCGTGCAATGAAGCCGCCGTGGCTGTCGAATTCTTGGATGTCGTCGCGCGTGTCATCCACGACGTACACGCTACCGTCGGGCGCGACGTCAATGTCGATTGGCTCCAGGAACTGCCCATCGTCATTGCCGAATCGTCCCCATTGACGAACGAACTTGCCCTTCGCCGAAAATTCCTGGATTCGGCGATTGACGGTGTCAGCCACATAGACTGAGCCATCAGCGGCCACTGCCACCCCACCGATGAAGTCGCCATCGCTCGGGTTCCGGCCAAAGTCGAACTGCCCTTCACCGGTTCCTTTCGACCCCCAACTCTCGACGAGCTTGCCCGTATCGTCGAGTACAAGGACGCGCGAAGTCGAACCATCGATCACATACAGATTCCCGTCGGGACCGAGGTCCATCCCGGACGGCCAACTCAGGTCGCTCGTCTTCGCGTTGAAAGTTGCGACGAGCTCGAACGGATCGGGCGTCAGGCCAGAACCCGGGCTGGGGCTCGGCGTCGGTTCGGGCGAGGACACGGCCGTGGCGTCCAGCAAGGCCACGAGACCCGGCTCGGCGAACGCCCTAAGGCTACCGGACGCGTCGCCAACGAACAGCATCCCCCCGGAAACCACCGGACTCGCTGATGTGGCAAAGCCCGTGTCCGTCTCCCAGAGCTTGTGGCCATCGCCGGCGGCGAATGCGGCCACGCCGCGATCGGCAGGTACATAGATGACCTCGCCAGCCATCGCCGCCGGCAGGAAGGTATGAGGAGCTTGGACGTTCCAGATCACGTGACCGTCCTTACCGTCAAGGGCGAACAGGCCATCTTGCTGCGACGAGGCATAGACGACGCCGTCGCGGACGATGGATGGCCCTACTTGAAGTCCGGACGGCGCACGAAAGGTCCAGCGGACGTCGCCGCTGACCCGGTCGATCGCGTACAGCTCGCCACTCGGATCTGCGCCCTCTTGGCGAGACCCGACGTAGGCCGTGCCGTCATCGATGCTGGGCGAGCTCACATGTCCGGACAGGACTCGCAGGTGCCATCGTTCGACCTTGTCGGCCAGCCCCACGGCTCGGAATTGGCCGTCATCCGCGCCGAGGTACGCTGCGTCGCCGACGACCGTGCCGCCGGAGGGCGCCGCCCCGGTCCAGGACCAGCGCACGGCCCCGTCGACTGGATCGAGGCCAAGCATCGGGCCGTCGTCGCTCCCAACGTAGACCGTGCCGTCGACGACGACCGGGCTACCGCGAGGCGCGATCTCGACCCGCCATCGTTCCTTACCCGACGCGGCGTCGAACGCGTGGAAGCTGCCGCCGGCATCGGACGCGTAGACTGAGCCATCGCCATACGCCGCGGACCCGATGAGGGCACCGCCAAGGCTTGCCTTCCAAACCTGACTTCCGGTCCGTGCGTCGAAGGCGAACAACCTCGGGCCGTCGCAGCCGACAAAGACCAGCCCACCGCCGATGATCGGACTCCTCTCGCCGACGGGACAATCGAGCTTGGCTTCCCAGGCGAGGACCGGTTCTGCGACAGGCCCGGGACCAGGCTGGACCCCGGATCTGGCTGAGTCGGCCTTGTAGGTCGGAACGTCACCTACAGGTGGCAGGCTCGCGACCGATGGCGCGGGCGCGGCGGTGCTGGCCGGCTGTGGACTTGCCGAAGTCGGACTTGCCTCGCCGGTGCTCGTCTGCGGAGATGCAGACGGCTCCGCCCCGCATGCCGCAAGGCTCACGACCAGAAGCAGGACCGAGGAGTTCCGGATCCGGCGCCTGGATAGCCCGCTCACAACCATTGGATCTCCTCCGTGCTGCTTCGGAGGTTAGACGCGGCTCGACACCCGATCCCTACGTCGGCATTCTCAGTGGAACGCAGACGGCGAACAGATCCTGCGCGGGGTGCGTGCCCGGTTGACACGCAGCCATGGTTGGTCGTTCCAGTGTTCCTTCCGCCAAAGTCGTCAAGCAGACGCTGTCCGAGCGCTGTAGTTCGGCTACCGGCGTTAGAATGGCCCATCGCGTTCAGGCAGACGCTGTTCGTGAGCACGAGATCGAGCGGGAGTAACTCAGCTGGCAGAGTGTCTGCTTCCCAAGCAGAATGTCGCGGGTTCGAATCCCGTCTCCCGCTCCAACACTTCGGTTCTACGTGCGATGGTCACCTCGGGGCGGGGTGTCCTCTTCGGTTGCGCCGGTCGAGACAGCCGCTCCCGGTCGTGCGCCGTCGACCGGCCGTGTGGCATGTCCGGACGTCGGTGAGGATCTGATAGGCGGCGTGGCGACGTGTCGGGCGCCGCCGTCCGAAGGTCGGATCTTGGCTTGATCGGGTTCGCCTTGACCGTGGTGGGTATGTACGTCGTGCCAGGGAGCGCGATCGCCTACCTGATTCGGAACCGCTACGCCAACCGACCGACGAAGTTGGATGACCGACCGCGGCCGTCCGACATCCTGGCGGTGATCTGAGGATCTCGATGACAGATCCGCGAGCTCCGCTTCGGCGATGTGCGTCACTGCGCGGGACTCGCCGATCCTCGCACCGATGCATACGCCTCGATCGCCCGGCGGCGGGCGTCGCGGTGGTCGACGAGTGGCGCCGGGTAGTCGAGACCGATCCGGCATCGCGACGCGGTCTGGGCCGCGTCCGGCATCGTCCACGGAGCCTGCAGGTACGCGTCCGGGACGCCGGCAAGCTCGGGCACCCAGCGCCGGACGTACGCGCCATCAGGGTCGAAGCGGCGGCCCTGCGCCACCGGGTTGAACACCCGGAAGTACGGCTGGGCATCGGTCCCCGTCGAGGCTGCCCACTGCCACCCACCGTTGTTGCTCGCCGGGTCGCCGTCAACGAGATGGCGCATGAACCAGGCCTCTCCCACCCGCCAATCGACCAGCAGGTCCTTGGTGAGGAACGACGCGACGATCATCCGTGCCCGGTTGTGCATCCAGCCCGTTGAAGCGAGCTGGCGCATCGCTGCGTCGACCACAGGGAACCCGGTCCGACCGGCCGTCCAGGCCGCGATCCCCGCCTCGTCATGGCGCCACTGGACCAGGTCGTACACCCTCCTCGTCGCTCGACGAGCCGATCCCGGGTCATGCCACAGAACGTGCGCGTAGAAGTCGCGCCAGGCGAGCTCGGTGACGAACCGCTCAACTCCGGGTTCTGGCCCAGCCGCGAGGACGCGGGTCACGACCTCGACCGGCGACAGGAGTCCCCACCGCAGGTCCTGGCTGAGTCGCGAGGTCCCATCGATCCCGAGGAGGTCACGACTGTGCTCGTAGCCAAGGACGCGTGACAGCCCATCACGACCGCCCTGCGTCCATCGCGCGAGGCGGAGTCGAGCTGCGAACTCGCCAGGCTCGGGCATGAGGTCACGATCGGCCGTCGGACGCGCGAAGACCGCCACGTCCGCCGCGCTGAGCCGCCCGAAGTCGCGGAGCGCCCCGACCCAGGCCTCGATACGATCATCGGCCGTGATCACGTTCGACGAGCCGTGAGCTGGGTGAGGATCGGTCGGGATGACGGCCGGCGCGGTCAGCGGCGTCCGGACGGGTAGCCTGGACCAGGCGCGATGGAACGGGCCGAAGACACGGTAGGGAGTACCGGTCTGTGTGGCGAGATCCTCGGGTTCATGGATGAGGTTGCCGAGGGCAGCGTGCCACGCGATGCCGGCTTGCCGGAGCGCCGCGGCGACCCGCTGATCGCGTGCCCGTCCAAACGGAGCGTAGTCGCGGCTTACGTGGACCGCCGTCGCGCCGACTTCCTCCGCGAATGCCGGCACGATCAGCTCGGGGCGTCCGACTCGGACGACGAGCCTCGATCCAGCCGCCTCGAGCGAAGCCGCCAATTCGGCGAGCGATGCAAGCATGAACCAGGTCCGGTTCGGCGACCGCCAGCGGCCGGTGATCAGGGCGGGATCGATCACGAACAAGGGCACGATACGATCGGCCCGCGCGAGGGCGTCGGCGAGTGCCGGATGATCGTGCAGCCGGAGATCACGACGGAACCAGAGGACAGCGGTCTGCGGAGGGCTCCTCGCGATCAACGATCAGACCGGCGCAACCAGAGACTCATACCCGCGGGTGCCACGACGCGGCGGACGGTCGCATCGAGGTCGGCGGTCACCGTTGTGAGATCGACCTCCGAGCGCAACCGTTCGGCAAACGCCCCCGACGTCAGGCCATGGTCGTAGCGAGCACGGTCGAAGCGCCGGTCCACGATCGATTGCACCCGTCGACGGAGGGGTTGGAACAACGCGAAAGCGACGAGGGTGGATGCGGCGACGGCCAACGTCTCACCCTGGACGACCTCCGCGAACACCGTCTCGAGCGAGATCACCGCCGCGCCGAAGACGACCGCCAGGATCCCGGTCACAAGCGCATACGAGATCGTGCGGCTCACGATCCGATCGATCTCGTACAGCCGATAGCGCAGGACCGCGATGGCGATGGCGATGGGGATCGCCGGGTACGTCAGCAACACCACGAGTTGCGCGTCGTCCGAGGTCTCCATGCCCATGACCTGCGTGACGACCACCCAGATCACGGTTCCCAGCCCGACCACCATGACGCCCGCGACCAGCCACCGGAACTGGAGGCGTTCAAGCCCGGTTGATCGACGAAAACGGGCGAGCATCGAGATGAGACCCAGCAGGGCGACGAGGCCGATCATCGGGAACAGCACGTCAGACGACGGGATCCACGCCGTCAAGCGACCCGTCGGGTCGAGCGTGAGCGGGTTGGGCACCGCGATCTCGTTGGTCGAGCCGGCCGGCAGGACGAGCAGGGTCGGTCCGATCGCCATCAACACCGCGATGAAGGCGGCGACGGCCAGGGCGGCCAGGGCGGGCCAGCGCCCCCGACCGGACGGCAGCCGACCACTCGGGTACACGAGCGTGATCCCCACGAAGCCGCCGATCACCAGGCTCCAACCCCATCCGTACGCCCAGGCCGACGCGGCCCCGAACGGATCAGGGTCGCCCGACTGCAGATCGGCCAACGTCGCGGTCACGCGCAGGCCCCCGAGGGCAAGGCCGGTCGCCACGGCGATCAGCAACCACCCGATGCTGTTCGCCGGTCGACGCACGACGAGGTATGCCCCGGCGCCGCCGTAGGCCACGAACAAGACGGTCGCGTCCAAGTGTGTCAGGGCCAGGGACGCGCCGGCCGCGGCGACGACCACGATGATGAGCGCCGCGCGCGCGACGAGGCCCGCGGTGCTCATCCCACCGCGGGAGATCGCTGACATCAGGCGGGCCCCCTCACGACGGGGGGCTCTGCGGAGTGTGATCCATCCCGGACAGTCTGCTCCCGCATCGTTCGCGCATCGTTACGACATTCCCGGATCGATGCGGCGAGCCGCTCCGCAAGCCTGAGCGGCGGAGCAGGATCGGCGCAGTCGTGGGTTCGAATCCCGCCTCCCGGGCCAACTGTCGAGTCGCCGTCGCCGCGGCGGACCCGGTCAATCCGGGGCGTCCACCGTGAATAGCGGCGGGCCAAGACCAGCGACGTCGACCTCGATGCCAAGCCCTGGGCCGTCGGGCACGGGACCGACGCCGCGACTCGAGCGCGGCTGGTAGCCGGCGATGTGCTCGACCGTCCAATCATTCATGTACGAAACGGCGAACAGCGCTTCTGACGGGGTCCCGGCGGCCAGGTGGGCGACCGCCGCGGTCACGATATCGCCGCCCCAGCTGTCCTCGATCATGAGCCGGATCCCGAGGCGGGTCGCGACATCGCGCATGAGTCTCGCCGGAACCAGGCCACCGACGCGACTGATCTTGAGGTTGATCTGGTCCATCGCGCCCAGGCCGGCCGCGCGGATGAGAGTCGGGAGGTCGACGATGACCTCATCGAGCACCATCGGCAACGTCGTCAAGCGGCGGACCGCGAGACATTCCTCGAACGTCGGGCATGGCTGTTCGAGCCGAAAGCGTTCGGAACCTTCGAGCAGTCGCGCGGCGATGATCGCGTCCTGCCGCCGCCAGCCTCCGTTCGCGTCACCGATCACCACGTCACCCGGCCCCGTGGCCGCGAGGATGGCCTTGACCCGCTGGGCATCCTCGGCCGGATCCGCGCCGAGCTTCGCCTGGAAGTTCCGGATGCCGCCGGCTCGTTCCCGGGCCACGAAGTCGGCCATCTCTTCCGGAGCCCCGAGCGGGACCGCCACATACAGTGGCAGTTCGTGTTGCAGCGCCCCACCCAACAGCGCCGCCACCGGCTTGCCGACGAGACGTCCGAAGGCATCAAAGCACGCGATGTCCAGCGCACTCTTGGCGTACTCATGACCTTTGAGTCGAGCGTCCATCCGCACGTGGACCTCGGCGAGGTTCGTGGGATCGGCGCCGATGAGTGCCGGCGCGACCTCCCGGAGCGCGAGCACGGGCGCCCTCGCCGAATGCCGGCAGATAGGTGCTGCCGAGCGGGCAGACCTCGCCGAAACCATAGGCTCCATCGCGCGTGGTGATGCGCACGACCGTGCTCGGCAGTCGAGTGATCTCGCGTCCTGAGGACATGACATAGTCGCCATGCGCATAGGTCAGGTCGTAGCCGTAGACGTCGATCCGCTCGATCGCCGCGCCCGTCACGTCAGGCGCGCCCATGGGCCAGGGCGATCAGACGGTCGAGAACCCGCTCGCCGTCCGCGCGCAGACCATTGTGCTGGTACTCGTTGGTGATCCAGGGTCGAAGTCCCCGGATGGCTGCGGCGGTCTCTTCCGCAAAGACGCGCTCCACGTACAGGTCGTCCGTGTAGATGGTGGCCGAAACGGGTACCTCGTTGTGGCGCAGCTGGTCAGCGTCGAACATCCGCGGCCACTCGTGGCCAGCCAACAGTTCCGCCGCCGCGCGGTGCGACCGTAGTGCGCCGTAGTCCTCGAACATCCAGGGAAAGACGTGCTCGGCGGTGAAGGACTCGCCGTCCCGGATCTCGTCGGGCAGCAGACGGTCGGCCGACCAGCGCGTGGCCCCCCCATCGGCGTACGAGGACTCGTGGAGCGTGGCATAGATCGGGTTACGGGCGAACCGCACCCCATGCTCCACATCCTCCAGGAACGCCCGGGATCCGAGCGGCAACTCCAGGACGTGATGGAGCAGTTCGAACCCGGCACTGTCCCCCAGCCACATACCCAGCTGACGGAACCGCCGACTGGTCAATCGATCGCCCGAAGGCAACCGGACGTCCTCGCCGTCGAGTCGAGCATGGATCTCGCGGACGCGCGCGCGGTCATCCGGGTAGCGCTCGAAGAACCGACGGTTCTGCTCGACCAGGCGCACGTAGGTCGCGCCGTAGACGTCATCGACCGGACGGCCGATGGGCGCCAGACCGCCGGTGATGAAGGCGGCCGCAAGACCGTCGGGCGCCAGGGACAGGTAGGTCATCGCGGTGAAACCGCCGAAGCTCTGGCCTAGCACGGTCCATCGCTCGCCACCGAGTTCGGTGCGGACCAGCTCGGCGTCACGGACGATGGCGTCCGCCCGGAAGTGGGTCAGGTAGGCGGCCTGCTCCGTCGGCGTCCCACCGGGGATCTCGCCGACCGGAGTCGACCGTCCCGTCCCGCGCTGATCGAGCAGGAGGACGCGATAGTCCCGGATCGCTCGCGCCATCCAGCCCGTTGGCGGGCTCGTCGGACGCGTCGCCTCGAACCCCGGGCCGCCCTGCAGGAACAGGAGGTAGGGTTTGGCTCCACCGCCGTCGGGATCGGCCACCTCGCGGGTGAAGATCGTGATCTGCGGACCCCCAGGGTCGGCGTGATCGAGCGGGACGACGTGCTCCCGCTCAAGAAGGATTGCCCCCGGAACGCGATACGTCTGCATCCGGCAATGCTATCGCCTCGGCACCGCACGACCACGTCAAGGAGGCTAGAGTTCGGGTCGTGGATGTCGACAGGGCCCGGACACCGGGCTTCCCCGAGGCCGACGCCGAGATGACGCACATCCTGGTCGTCGACGATCTCGAACGGTCGCGCGAATGGTGGGTGTCGGTCCTCGGCGCCGAACCGGTTCGGGACTATGGCGGCACGTCGGCCGTGCTCCGGTTCGGGGCTGGCTGGCTGTTGCTGGTGACCGGCGGCGGCCCGTCCCCCGACAAACCCGACGTCACGTTCGTTGCGCCGACCGACCCGAACGCCGTCAGTCACGCGATGACGATCCGCGTCGCCGACTGCCACGCGGTCTATCGAACGCTGATGGCTCGCGGCGCCACATTCCTGACGCCACCGGTCGTCAACGGCCTCGAGACACGCTGTTTCACTCGCGATCCCGATGGCCACCTGGTGGAGTTCAGCCAGTACGACTGAGGTCGCGCTACGGGTCCCGAAGCGTCAGCTCGATGGCGGGCACGACGGCGGCCGGGACGGGACTCGGCGAACCGTTGCGAACCGAATCGAGCTTGTCCAGGTATGGCTGCGCACCGAGGCGCTCGAGCGTGATCCGCGCTTCCTCGCCGGCGCGCTGGATCTCGGGCTCACCAGGCCCAAGGGCCGCAAGCGCGTCGATCGCGAACAGGGCGAGATCGAAGTCATTCTCGAAATCGCGTTCTCGCCGGAGGACCTCACGGTATCCCGCGAGCGAATCGACCCTGCGGCCCTCGAGCGCGGCGAGACCCGCCCGAGCCGCGATGAGGTACGAACGGGCATCGGTCGGGACCTCCGGATCGCGTTCGAGATGCGCCACGCGATCCCGCAGACGCTCGACGTCACCCGCCCAGAGGGCAGCTCGAGCCGCTGGGCCGCCCAGCCCGATCAACCCCGCGATGGCCGCCGATGCGTACAGCTCGCTGGCGGTCGACAGATCCCCCGCGAGCAGCGCCCTTTCGGCTTCGAGGGACCGCTGGATCGCAGCCAGGAACGGATCGGTCACCCCCTGGATCAGCTCGGCCCGACGGCGCAACAGGTCGTCGACGGCCTGTCCTCGTGCGAGGCGAAAGATGCACAGGGAGGCCAGCAAGCGAGCCTCCTCCACCGGTCCGCGACTCCGTTCGCGTTCGTCTTCGAGCTCCTCGATGAAGGCATCCCAGTCGTGACCACGAGATCTGGTGTAGTAGGCATGGAAACTCAATGCCCAACTCACGAAGGGGCGCTCGCCCGCACGGCGCGCAAGTGCCAACGCCGCGATCGTGGCCGCATGCGAACGACGTGGATCCTCCGCAGAGACGACGGAGGCCATGTTCATCGTCGCACGCAGCTCGGCCTGGAGATATCCGCCCGCCCGGGCCAGATCGACGGCCGCTTGCATCAGGGCGATCGCCTCGTGGCGCCGTCCGAATGACCCGAGTGCCCCGGCCTTGTTCTGGAGGGCCTCCGCGGTGATGTGATCGAGGTCCATCGGCTCGGAGATCCCCAGGGCGACGTCCGCGGCTTCGAGATCTTCCCGATACTGATCATTGCGCATGTACGCGCGCGCAAGCGTTGACATCAGTTCGGCGCGAGGCTCACCCTGCTCCTCGACCGGCAACGTATCCTGGGCGGCCTCGAGGACCGCGACCGCCTCGTGCGACTGGCCCGAATTGATAAGCAGGATGCCAAGAGCTGACTCGGCGCGACCGGCCGCGCGAACGTCGCCGACCCGACGGGCAAGAGCCGAGGCCTCCCGAGCGAGCCGGATACCCTCCTCCTGACGAGACGTCGAATCGGCCGACCGGGCCGCCCTCGTCAGAAGTTCGATCCGATCCTTGTCGTCATTGGTGACCGCAAGGGCCTCCTGGAGTTGGACCAACGCCTGGTCGTGCGCACCAAGTGCGGCAGCCCTCTCCGCCGCGGCGGAGAGGGCGAGCCGCGCCTGGATCGCTACCGCATCGGCCTCGGCACCCGCCTCGGATGCCTCGTGAGCGGCCAGGTAGTGGGTCGCCAGAGCACCGGCCAGTTCTTCGTCACCGAGCGCCTCGAAATGTCGGGCCGCGGCGAGATGACGGGCACGACGATCGCGGCGGGCCAGCGTGCCATACGCGACCTCGCGGATCAACGCCTGGACGAAGCGGTACTGACCGCGTTCCGGCGAGCGAGGATCGGTCTCGAGCTCGAATAGTTCTCGTCGGACCAGACCCCTGAGGCGCGGTTCGAGATCCTCCGGCGTTTCACCGACGATCGCAGCCAGGCCGGCCGCGCTGAAGCTGTGGCCGAGGACAGAGGCGTCCTGAACGAGCGCTCGATCGGCTGGCTCGAGCCCGTCGAGTCGCGAGGCGATCAGTGAGCGCAGCGTGTCCGGGACCTCGATCCGACCCAACTCGCCGACCGGTCGGTATGCGCCATCGACCCGCTCGAGCCGGCCGTCTGCGAGCAGCGCCCGGACGGTCTCGACCGCATACAACGGCACCCCGTCAGCCCGGTCGACGATCGCCTCGACCGTGGCCTCGGGCAGACCCGGGACGAAACCGGTCAGCAGCGCGGCCATGGACTCACGAGGCAGGGGATCGAGGGTCAGTGAGGTGGAATTCCGCGTCTGCGTCCCCCAGTCAGCGCGCCGATCGAATAGCTCAGGGCGGGTAAGGGTGATGACCAGGAGCGGGACGCCGCGCGACCACTCCACGACATGGTCGATGAAGTCGAGGAGACCGCTGTCGGCCCATTGGAGATCCTCGAAGAGCAGGACGGTCGTGCCGCGCTCGGCGATCCGTTCGAAGAAGAGACGCCACGCCGCGAAAAGCGCGTCGCGACCACCGGCCGGGGCCGGTTCGAGCCCGAGCAACGTCAGCAACGCCGGTTCGATGAACCGTTGATCCGACTCGTCGCCGATGTATTCCCGAACGGTCTCGGTCACCCGTCGCCGTGTCGTGTGTTCATCGTCGTCCTCGGCCAGCCCGGCTCGCCGACGGACCATCTCGCCGAGCGCCCAGAAGGTGACCCCATCGCCATAACTCGGTGAACGCCCACGCTGCCAGTAGATGGTCTCGACGATCCCATCGATGTACTTCTCGAGCTCCCAGGCGATCCGGCTCTTGCCGATGCCACCGGGGCCGGAGATCGTCACGAGGCGTGTGCGACGGTCGCGCCCCGTCGTCTCGATCAGATCCTTGAGGATCCGGAATTCTTCGTCGCGACCGACGAACGGCGGCTCCGGAAGATCCGAACGGCCCTGGCCACCCCGCTGCGCGATGACACGCAGTGCGCGCCACGCGGCGACGGGGCCGGCCTTGCCCTTGAGTGAAAGGTCCCCGGCCGACTCGAACGCCACCGCCGACGCCGCGGCATGCATCGTGCTTTCGCCGACGAGCACCGTCCCGGGCTGGGCCGCGGACTGCAGGCGAGCCGCCGTGTTGACGACGTCGCCGACCACCATCCCGTCGCCGGACGCGCCGATGTTCACGGCGGTCTCTCCGGTCAGGACGCCGGCCCGTGCCTGGAGACCAGGTGTCAGGGCGGCGACAGCCGGGATCAGGTCGAGTGCGGCGCGAACGGCTCGTTCGGCGTCATCTTCACGAGCGACGGGTGTGCCCCAGACGGCCATGACCGCGTCACCGATGAACTTCTCGACCGTCCCGCCGTAGACACCGATGACCGCGCGAGCCGCCTCGGCGAATCGCGACAGGAGCTCGCGAGCGTCCTCAGCGTCGCGGCCCTCGGCGAGCGTCGTGTATCCCACGAGATCCGCGAACAGGACCGAGACGAGGCGACGCTCTGCCACCGGGGCGTCCTGACCGGCGTTCGATCCCGCTCCCGGCCGGGCGACTTGGGCCATTCCGCAGTTTCCGCAGAACTTCTCGCCGGGATCCACGGGTCCACGGCAGTTCGGGCAGGCGTGGGAAAGTCGCGTCCCGCACTCGACGCAGAACGAACGCCCGGGCTTGTTCTCCGTGCCACAACTCGAGCAGACCATCGGGACGGCCAGTCCTCCATCGATCCGGAGGCACAGGATACCGGAGGGAGTCAGCTCGCTGGCACCAGAGGCTCAAGGTCGGCGAGCGGGCCATCGGGCTTCGGCGTCGCCAGGACCGGTTCGGCGGCGCCGCCACCCTCGCGGGACGCCAACTCGGCATCCAGCTGGGCAACCAGGTCGGGGATCCTGGATCGGAGGGCGTCGCCATATGCCGCGGCGATCCCGTCCGCAAGCGCCTTCTCTCGCTTGGTCTTCGGTGGCGCGAACCGCATGTGGATGGTCGTACCGACCGAGTTCGGTTCCAACTCGATGGTGTGGAGCAGCTTCACCGGGCCGCCTGGAGTCTCCAGGATCGTTCGGTCGGTGACGTAGTCGTACGGGCGCCAGTCGAGGATCTCCTCGATCACCGCGTCCTTGCCGTGTCGGCAATGGTTGGCCGAGCCCAGTCCGCGGCGCCCACCCGGGGCGTCCTTGATGACCACCTCGGTCACCCATGGCTGCCAGGTCATCCGCTGCCCGGGCTTGGTCAGGAACTCCCAGGCCACCTGCGGCGGTACCTTCGTGGGCACGGACACCGCCAGGATCGACTCCTCGGGGGTCACCCGGACGCGACCGCGAGCCTCCTCCTCCTGCCAGCGTCGTCCGAGGTCGTGGACCCAGGCCGGAACGTCGCCGATCCGATCGTAGGTCTCCGTGTGCGGCCGCATCCCGAGTGCTGCCGGATCGACGTCGGAGGCATCGATGCAGGCCTGGCTGATCAGGGCGTACGCCGGCATGCCCAGCTTCTCCACGACGTCATTCTTGAGCAGGCGGTGCACGACGATGACGTCGGAACCGAGCAGCTCCGGGCGACCCGCGACCTTCTGTTGGATCGCCTCGCCTTGATGAACGACGAACTTGAGGTCGAGGTCCGGGATCCGGGAACAGGCGTCGCACTCGCATGACGTCGCCTGGCGAACGTCCCGACGGCGACGCCGGAACCCGAAATAGCAGCGCTCGATCGTGTCGAGCAGCATCGACCCATCGACGCGCTCGGCGGGCATGTGGGTGAAGGCCGCGTCACCCTCGAGCTTGGCCAGCCGGAAGTTCGGCCGAAGCGCGGCAACGACGGCGCCGATGAGGTCGGCCAGGATGTCCTGGGCGTGGTCGAGTTCGACGTCCGCGAGGTATCCGGTGTAGCCGGAGATATCTGCGATCAGGAAGGTCGTCGGTTGGGGAGTCGGGAGCATCGGTCCTCGCCCGAGTCGGGCCGGCTGCGGCGCATCCACTATACGTCCGCGTCGGTCCGTGCCCGACTGTGTCGGATTTGACAGGCTTGATGTCAAGTAATTTCACATCATATCTCTTGACTTCGAGACATTAGCCACGTACGGTTCTCGTACCACATCGAGGTCACGCTTTGGAACGGAGAGCGGCCTCGGAGGATAAGGAGGATCTGGAGATGTCGAGCATGTACGAAATGGAAATCGGTGCGGAACGACGTCGGGAAGTCCTCCAGGGATCGATGACGTCGGGGCGCCACGTCGCACGACCCACCGGCGACGGCGGCCGGTTCGACCACTTCGCGTCAGACGGCCTTCGGTCTCGGATGTCATTGGGCCTTCGGCTGGCTGGCGTCGCCGGGATCGCCATCGCGGCTCTCAGCCAGATCATCTGACCGTCACCCGCGCAACGGCGCGGTTCAGCAACGGGGCGACAGGAGCCGCCCCGTTCGTTGTGTCAGGGCCGACTCCCCACAGATGCGGCCATCGAGATTGACAAATCCTCCGGCCGGGTCCACCCATACCAGTTGACAGGCATCGCACCGAAGCGATCCGGTCAGGTGGAAGAGCGTGGATGCCGATCTCGTGATCCGAGCCCAGCGCGGTGACAAGCGGGCCTATGCCCTTGTTGCCACCGAGGTCGCCGATCGGTTCCTCGCCGTGTCACGCAGGATCCTGCGCGACATGGACCTCGCCGAGGACGCGACGCAGCAGGCGCTGCTCGCCATCTGGCAGGACCTCCCACAGCTCCGCGATCCGGCTCGCTTCGAGGCCTGGTCGTATCGGCTTCTCGTGCACGCCTGCTATGCCGAGGGTCGCAGAGAACGACGCTGGACGCCCAACCTCCGGCTTCTGCCGGCGGACGATCCGGTCGCGGACGATGGCCTGAGCTCGGTCGTGGATCGCGATCAACTCGAGCGCGGCTTCCGCCGCCTGTCGGTCGACCACCGAACGGTGGTGGTCCTCCATCACTACCTCGACCTGCCCCTCGACCGGGTCGCCGAGATCCTCGGCATCCCGGTCGGGACGGCTCACTCACGTCTTCACCATGCGATGCGCGGGTTGCGGGCGGCACTCGATGCCGATGCGCGGCCGCCACTGCGGGAGGTTGCCAGATGAGCACCGATCGTGACACGACGCGCATCGTCCGGTCGTGGCTCCAGACGGATGAGCACGAATCCGCGGATCGCATCCTGGACGAGGTCCTCGCCGCCGTAGACACGACCCCACAGCGCCGCTCCTGGTGGCCGGCGCGGAGGTCATCAACCGACATGAACACCTACGCGAAGTTCGCGATCGCGGCTGCGGCCGTCCTGGTCGTGGCGATCGTCGGATTCAACCTGATGCCCACGAACGGGCCCCCGATCGGTGGGGTCGTCCCAACGCCGACAGCGACACCGACAGCGACACCGACACCGACGTCGTCGCCAACGCCGACGCCCGAACCGACGTCAACGCCGGCTCCGACGGCGCCACCGAGAGTCCTGCCATCCGCGGGCGCACTGGCCGTCGGCCGGCACCAGGTGACCACCAACGGCACGCCATTCTCACTCGAGTTGACGACGCCCGACTGGAACAGCGGGGACTATGGGTTCGACAAGGGCGGCTCCGTCGGTCCGAATGACGCCTGGTTGCTCTTCTGGAACGATCCCCCGGTCGGCGTCTTCGATGTTCCCTGCGCCGCCGTCAAGAACCAGCCGGTTGCCACGTTGGCCGAGCTGATGGATGCCATCGCCTCGATGCCGGGCACCGATCTCGTCAGTGGACCGGAAGATGTCACGGTCGGCGGCTATCCCGCCAAACACGTCGTCATCACCATCCGCAAGGACATCGGCTGCCCACCGGATCAGTTCTATCTCTGGTACGGGCCGGGCGGGATGGACAATGCCCGCTACGCCAGCCAGGCCGGGTCGACGATCCGGACCTGGGCGGTCGACGTCGGCGGGAAGATCGTCTGGATCGATGGCGAGACCTACGTGGGGGCACCAGCCAAGCTCGGAAAGGAGATCCAGAAGATCATCGATTCGATCCAGTTCGAGTAGAGAGCCAGACGGCGACGAGCGGTCGCATCGGCCGTCGTCGCCGTCAGAATCCGCGTGTTGCCCCGTGCAGCAGCGGATCCAGATCGAACCCTTGATGCGTCTCGATCTCTCTACAAGGTGATCCCGCCAAGACGTGACGGGACATCACGAAGGAGTGGCGGGTGCAACGAGCGCTCGTGGACCGCGCGAAGGGAGGCGACGAAGAAGCCTTCGACGCCCTCGCCCGCACGGTCGGCGACCGGTGCATGGCGATCGCGTGTCGGATCCTGCGCGACGCCGACGTGGCCGAGGACGCGGTGCAAACCGCGCTCATCACGGCCTGGCGCGAGCTTCGGACGCTCCGCGATCCCGACCGCTTCGAACCGTGGCTTCATCGGATCCTGACCAATGCCTGCTACGCCGAGGCCAGGCGTCGCCGTCGCTGGTCAGCCGAGATCCACGTCCTGCAGTCCGGGGGCTCGTACGACCCGGGCGACACCCTGACGATCGACGATCGAGATCAGCTCGAGCGAGCCCTTCGACGGCTGACTCTCGAGCAACGGGCCGTGCTCGTCTTCCACCACTACCTCGAGCTCTCGCTGCCCGAGGTGGCGGATCGACTCGACATTCCCCTCGGGACCGCAAAGTCCCGTCTCCACTACGCCGTGACCGCGCTCCGGGCAAGCCTCGAGGCTGACGCCCGGACGCCTTCCATCTCCCAGGAGCGACCGGCATGACGACACCGCGCGATCCGGATCGATTGATCCGGGCGTTCCTCGCCGATGGCCAGACCGATCTGCCCGATCGGACCTACGACGCCGTCCGCTCCGATATCGAACGAACACGTCAACGGGTCGTCATCGGCCCCTGGAGGGAACCTCGCATGAACAGCTTCGCCAAGATCGCGATCGCGGCCGCCGCTGTGGTGGTGGTCGCGGTCGTCGGCTTCACCCTGATGCCCGGCAACGGCGGGGTCGGAGGCACGGGAGTCGCCTCGCCGACCCCCGCGGCAACGCCGACACCGACGCCCACCCCGAAGCCGACTCCAACGCCGACCCCGGCATCGACGCCGATCGGTGACTTGCCCGAGGGTCCGCTCGCGGGAACGTACACGGTGCTGATGGAGGGGGTACCGGTTTCGTTCACCGTTCCGGCGTCCGGGTGGCAGAACGACGGCTCGGTAGGCACCGGCACGTACCCGGAATCCGACTTCCTCGGGTTCAGGTTCTGGAACACGCCGGACAATGTCTATGCAGACCCGTGTGCGCATACCCCGATGAGTCCGGCGCCTGACCACACGATCGACGGTCTCGCTGCCGCCATGGCGGCGATCCCTGGAACGAACCTCGTCAGCGGGCCGTCGAGCGTCGAGATCGGCGGGCAGCCTGCGCAACACGTCGTCTTCAAGATCCGAAATGACATCGGCTGCGACCCCGAGACCTTCCACCTCTGGTACGACGACAGCAGCGGAGGAGCCGAGGGCGGCTGGGTGTGGGCTTCAGCGCTCGGCTCGACACACCACGTCTGGACCATCGACGTCGACGGGACGGTCCTGTTCATCGACGCCGAGTATTTCAAGGGCGCCGGGCCTGAGATCGAGCAGGCGCTTCAGCAGGTCATCGACTCGATCACCTTCGAGTAGGCACCTGCGCAGGTGGTGGCGGCCCGAATGGCCGCCACCACCTTCCCCATTTCCTGCACGAGACGCAGGCCCGCGAGTCGGGATTGACCGATCCGCGAGGTCATCGAGCCCATACCGGGTGACGGGATCGGGCGCTGCCGACCCGCTCCGCAGGCTGGATCCACTTGGGAGTTCACCAGTGAATCGATCCGTTTCGCGCCGCCAATTCCTGGGCGGGCTGTCGATCGTTACCGCGGGCGCGGTTCTGGATGCCTGCTCTCCGGCGACAGCCGGCCTCGCGCCCAAGGCAAGCGTCACATCCAGACCTACGGCGAGCCCGAAGAGGACCGGCCTCATCCTGCGAAATGCCACGGTCCTGACGATGGACCCGACAAACCCGGAGGCCCAAGCCGTGGCCATCACCGAAGACACGATCACGGCCGTCGGTAGAGATGCGCAGGTCCTAGCGGCGGCCCCCGACGCCACGGTCGTCGATGTCGGCGGTCGAGTCGTGATGCCGGGCTTCAACGACGCGCACTGCCACCGGATCGGCGACCGTCGGGAGGCGGGCTACGACTCGGCGGAGACGGCGATCGACGCTGCGCTTGCGGGTGGCTGGACCAGCATCACCGAGATGTTCGTCAACCAGGAGCGCCTGGACGAACTACGGGCGCTCGACGAAGCCGGGCGGCTGCGGCTGCGGGTCAACTGCTATCTGCCGGTCAACTACCTGGAGCAGAAGTTCGGCGTCTGGTTCGGCGACTACCGGCCTCACCAGGTGATCAGCCCGCGCGTCCGGATCGGCGGGGTCAAATTCTTCGCAGACTCGGCCTGGACGACCCAGATGTTCATGACGGAGCCACACCTGGATCGACCCGACTATCGCGGTGAGGTGTACTGGACGCCCGACGAGTTCACCGAGCTCGCGCGCTCACTCCACGACGAGGGTTGGCAGATCGCCACCCACACGGCCGGGGACGCCGCGCACGACCTGGTCCTTGACGCCTACGAGGCCGCACTGGCGGGCGCCGACAACACCCATCATCGCCACCGGATTGAGCACGTCATGGCCGTCCGTGATGACCAGGTGCGGCGGATGCGTGATCTGGCCATCCTGGCGTCGTTCCAGCTCACGTGGTTCGGGACGGATCCGAATTCACGAGCGATGACGACGCTCGATCCGGAACGACTGAAGTGGATCGGACGCTGGCGCGATCTGCTCGAGGCCGGTGTGCCGGCCGTCGCCAGCACGGACCATCCGTACGACGATCTCGAAGGCGTCAGCGTCCCATCGGGCGGAGCGATGACGACGATGGCGGTCGCGGTGACGCGGGTCCTGGACCCGGCGATCGAGCCGATGCCGTGGCAGGCCGCTCAGCGCCTCTCGGTCGAGCAGGTGCTCCCGCTCATGACTCGCGCCGGGGCGTATTCGACGTTCGAGGAGGACCGCAAAGGGACGATCACGCCGGGCAAGCTCGCGGACCTGGTCGTCCTGGATGGGGATCCACGAGTCGTACCGACTGGCGACCTTCGGAACGTGAAGGTCCTGATGACCATGATCGGCGGGCGTGTCGAGTATTGCGCCCCGGGCGCCGACGCCCTGTGCCCCGCCATGGATTGAGGAAGGCGCACGCTCATGGAAACGGATCAAGCGTTCGAAGCCCGGATTCGTGACAGCAGGGCCAAGCTGATCACGGTGGCCATAGGAGTGCTGTTCGTCGCGATAGTCGGCATCAGCCTGCTGCCGTTCGGCGACAGATCGGAGCAGTCCATCGTCGCCGTTCCGTCGACGCCGACAGCAACGCCGTTCCGCTCGAGCTCGCCGACCCGTCCACCCTCGACCTTGCCCAAGGTCCCAGGGATCCGGCGCGGCGACTCGATCGACCCGGGCGCCTACTACATCGCGTGGCCGGAATTGCGGATCCGTCTCACGATGCCCGAGGGCTGGTCCTCGACGGACCGCGCGACCACGATCATCAAGGAATCAAGCGGCGGCCGGGCCATGACCGTGACGATGTCTGCCAATCCTCCCGACTGGGTCGCGGACGCTCCGTCCCTCGTCGCCACAGACGTCTGCCCGCTCCGCCCGGATGTCACCTTCGCTGACGTGGGGCCGACGGCCGCGGACCTGACCGCCGCGCTCGCTGCACAAACGGGTTACGAGAGGACGGGACCTGTTGACGCTCAGGTCGACGGCTTTCCGGGCACGCGCATCGACATGACCGGCCTCGATTGTTCGAACGATTCTGGGCCAGATGGACGCGTGATCTGGCTGAACGCCACGTCGTCGGATTCGTTCGAGCTCTCCTTTGGTGGGACTGCGACGATCTACGTGGTCGACGTGAACGGAGACCGATTGGTGATCTCCAGCCGGCAGCATGGCGGCTCGCCGATGGACACCGCAGAACTGGAGGCCTTGGTCGCCTCGATCAAGGTCGAACCAGCGGTTGCAGGAGTCCACCCACTGCGTGGCGACCTGGCGATCGGCACGCACCGGTGGGCGGTAGGCGGGATCCCGCTTTCGATCGGCGTGCCGACGCCCGGTTGGGAGCCGCATGACGGCATGTCGATCAACAAGAGCGCACGCGGCCCACAGGGCGCAGAGGCGATCATCTATTGGACGCGCTTCCCCGACGGCGTTCTCCTGGATCAATGCTCGGATGTACTTGGCCTCCCCCCGTCGGCTGCCGATCTTGCCGCCGCGTCGGCTGTCGATCTTGCCGGCGCGATGGCAGCAGCTTCGGGCACTGAACTTCTCGAAGAGCCGTCTTCGATCACCGTCGGCGATCGACCCGCGACACGGGTCGTGCTCAAGGTCCGCGAGGATATGGGTTGCGATCCAGGTTTCTTCTTTGGTTGGGATGAGTTCTGGGGCGGCGCCTTCTGGGGGACCACCAGGCACGACCAGGTGACCATTTGGATCGTCGACGTGGGGTCCACGCTCATCATCGTCGGGAGCGTCGAAAGCGCGGACGCCAGCCCCGAACTCTCACGGGAGATCCGCGACATCGTCGAGTCGACCAAGTTCGAGTAGGGCTAGCCGCGCGACGCAGCCGGCGCTCGCGCGATCCCGAACTCGACTCGCCGGTCGGCGACGGTCGGCGAGTCGAAGGCGAGCAGATGGTCGGCCTCGTCGACGAGTGCGGCGGCGTCAATGTCGGCCATCGGCTCGAAGGGCTGCAGGATGATCGTCCGCCGGTCGCGACCTCGTTCGATCCGCCACTGACCGGCGATGAACCCGTCGACCAGGAAGGTCCCGACCCACCCGGTCAGTCGTCCGATGGCGGCATCACCGATCACTCGGCGCCGATCGTCGTGGGACAGGGTCAGGTTGTCGTACTCGGGCAGGAACCGCGGCGGAGCGGGCGTCTCCGGGTCGGGTCGCGGGGCGTCCGGCAGATCGAACAGCTCGCGGCCGGCATCATCGTGGAACGTCACGAGCCGCGGCCGCAGGCGCTCGACCACCTCGCGCAGACCGGTCAGCCACGACCAGGTCCGGATGTCGGCGACGGTCGCCGGCCCGAACGCGCCGAGATACCGGATCACGGCCAGGTCCAGCGCGTCAACGGTGGCGAGTGGTCGGCCGAGGCAGGCCTCGAGCGTCGTCCAGGTCGGTGGCGCCGTCTTGCCCCAGACACCACGCGGCGGGAGCTGGACGATCGGGAGCAAGAACCGGGCCACATAGCCGAGCGACGTCGCGTCGATGTCGGGCCAGCGCTCGCGGAGTCGCTTGCCGAGGGCAGCGGTGGTCTGCGGCTCCGCCTCGAGGAGATCGCGCGAGGCCGCGATGATCGCCTCGATCTCGGTGTCGGGGATCTGCTTCCGGAACGAGCTTGACGCCCAGGCTCGCCCCAGGACTGGCTTGAACAACGGCCACAGACCGAGTGCGTCCTCGGCACTCGTCAGGTGGAGCGTGGTTCGCATCAGACCCAGACGAACGGCTCGCCGCGACTCGATCAGCGTCGCCAGATCCGCCGTGCGAAAGTGGCCGAGACGCGACCAGAGAGCGATGTATGGGTCGAGCGGGTTCTGTGCTTGCATCGCGACCAGGTGCTCGACCATCGCCTGTGGCGGCATCGGGCTGCGGGTGAGCAGATGTTGGCGGGCCAGGAGCGCCCGGTTGAGGGCCCGTCGACCCAGGATCTCAGCCGGCATCCAGCGCCCGGCGACCGATCAGCTCGGCGGTCCACTCGCGCAGGCGACCGAGGTGCTCCGCGTAGTGGTCGCCGCCAGATTTCCGGATCCACCAGGCCGCCTCATCGTCACGGTCGGGCAGACCGTGCCATTCCTGGAGCATCCGGCTGCGCCCGGCATTCGCCTGGATCCACGCGACCTCCCAGTCCTGGTCGCTCATGGCGGCAAGGAACGCGGCATTCATCGCATCGATATCCAGGTCGTGCCCCTCGTACGTCCCGGCGCGCAACCGCTCCAGTTGCTGTTCCGCTTCGGCGAGCCACGTCCCGAGGTGGGCAACGACGTCCCGGACGGTCCAGTCGGGATCCCGGTAATACCCTGGCTCAAGGCACTCTCCGGGAGTCAGCGATCTGACGAGCGCGGCCAGCTCGTACCAGCCGGTTCGCTCCGCTTCGACGTCCTCCTCCATCGGGTCATTCTCCCGCGCCGGACGGCGCCGCGTCATCGGTTCGCGAACTCGTCAGCTTGCCGGCGTGTCCGGGTTGTCCGCCTCGGCATGACCGTGCGCGGCACCCCACGCGTTCGGGAACGCGCGCATGAGGTGGCGCAACAGTCGGTGCAGAACCTCTCGGTCCTCCTCGGTCAACACTGACGCCATCATCGCCTCGCGTCGGGCCTGGATCCCGATCGTCCGATCCCACGCAGCGTGGCCTGCCTCGGTGGGTTCAACCAAGGTCCCCCGCCGGTCGTTCGGATCCGGAAGCCGGCGGATCAGACCGGCCTCTTCGAGTCGATCGAGGCGATTGGTCATCGCGCCAGACGACAGGCGCATGCTGGCGGCGAGATCGCCAGGGGTCAGCCGATACGGGGCGCCCTGGCTGCGCAGCCGCCCGAGCATCTTGAATGCGCGCGGATCGAGCTGGGTCTCGGCGAGGGTTTCCTCAAGCGAACGGTCGAAGCTCCGGGCCAGTGACTGGATCCGCTCGACGATGCCCTCGGTGAGCGGGTCCATGTCGGGGATCTCGTTCGCCCACCGGGTGAGCATCGAATCCAGGTGATCGAGGTCGTCGGTCGTCGCCACAGCGAGAGCCTCGCACGTGACTGTCTCGATGTCAAGCCGCTTGAGGTCATATCTCTTGACATCGAATTACCTACGGGAGTGTGGGGCAGTCATTCAGAGTGCACGGCCCGACAGGGCGGGGACTAGTTCGCGAGACGTGCCGGGTCGCCGGCGAGGTCCCGGACGACATCGGCGAGTGCCGCGGTCAGACGCTGTGCCAGGCCGAGATCGAGGCCGGTGCCGTCGTCGCAGGCCTGGTGGTAGCACGGGTCGGCCGCCTCTCCGGCATTCGATCCAGCCGAACGAGCCTGCTCGTCCGTGATGCGTTCATTGGCGCCTGAGAAGATCCCGCCGATCGGGATCCCGGCCTGTTGGAACGCGACGTGGTCGGATCCGCCGCCCAACGTGACCGGCACCGGGTCCCCTCCGGCGCGCTCGATCGCGGTCAGGAGCATGTCTCGGATCACGGCCGACCCCGGGGCGGCGCCATCCTCGTCGTATACGCCTGCATAGCCGTTCGGGGACGCGACCATGTCGGCGTTGAGATATGCCCGGATCGCCTTGCGGTCGCTCGCGGATAGACCGTCGATGTAATGAAAGGATCCGTGGAGTCCGGTCTCCTCGGCAGTCCAGAAACCCAGCCTGATCGTCGCCGCTGGGTGACTGTCGGCCAGCTCCCGAGCCACCTCCAGGAGCGCGGCCACTCCAGATCCATTGTCGTTGATCCCCGGCCCATCGACCACGCTGTCCAGGTGGGAGCCGAGCATGATGACCGTGTCCGGCTGGCTGCCCGGCAGGTCGGCGATGATCGACCGCGTCGTGACCGGTTCGGTTCGTGCGTTCGTTCTCAGCGTGATCGACGAGCCGTCGACGCCCGGCTGGGTCAGGACGTCGACCACCGGCTGCGAAACGGCTGCGGCGGGGATCATCAGGCCATCGGGCTCTAACAGGGTCGGCCGCAGCACCTCGCCCGAACCCACGGCCGGATAGCCGGCGAGGAACGCAGCGGCCCCGGCCTGCTGCGCGGCGACGACCTGGTCCCGTCGGAAGCAGCCACCCGGCGGCACAAGGACGATGGCCCCTGCCGGCAGGTCACCGTATCCGGCGGCGGCGCAACCCCTGCCGGTCGACTGGCCCGTCTCCCAGTCGATCGCCACGACAGGCCCGGCGACATCCCCGGCCGGCGCAAAGATCAGCGGCGACACGTCGCCGGCCCCGAAGTCGTGCTCCCCTGCCTCGAGCATCGCGGACCCGTCGTCGTAGAAGGCCGGCGTCTCGAACGCGTCTTCCCGCACCTGCCAGCCACTGGCTCGAAGCGCCTCTTCGACCAGGTCGGCCGTCTTATCGAACCCGGCCGATCCGACGGCTCGGTAGCCATCGGCGCGGGTCGACACCGCCGAGAGTGCATCGAGCCGGTCGCGGAGGCTGGCCTCGGTGATCGCGACCGCGTCGCTCGTCGAGTCCGACCCGGACGCGGTCGGAGATGGGTTCCCGGAGGTCGTGGGGTCGATGCCCCCGCACCCGCTCAGGACCACGACAAGTACGAGGACCCGGGCCAGTCGCCCTGCGCCGGTCAAGGCATCACGCGGACGGCGGTCCAGGGCTCTGGCCCACTGAAGTCGAGGTAGCGGGTCCGCTCCAGCTCGATCGCGCCGCCGGCCAGCCCGGCGCGCAGCGTCCCGATATGGAGACGGATCGAGTGGTAGTGCGCCGGCGACCGAGCCACCGCCTCGGCGTGTCGCGGATCGTGTCCCCAACCACGCTCGGCCGTCATGTCGGTGAACAGCACGAGGTTGCCCCATTCAGGGCCGGGCCAGTGGACGTTGTAGTAGACGAGCGGATTGGCCGCGTCCGCCATGCCCCCGATGAGGGCGGATTCCAGATCGACGATGGGTCCGTGGTCGACGTCCGAACGCGCCTGTCCGAAGAAGCCGACGAGGACCAGATCCCGTGGCTGGCCCGCCCTGGCGACATCAGTGACCACGATCCGGTGGATCCCCCGGTCGGAGGGGTCGGAGATCCGGTCGTCGCGACTGACGCCACGGCCAGCGACGGGAAGCCCGGCGACATGGCGTCGCAGGCGCTCGACCATCCGCTCCATGACTCGGAGATCTGCCCTCGTCGACTCGATGCGCGTGAACGGCCGGTCGGGCACCACGGCCGTCGCGTCGAGGTGGATCATCATCCCGTCACCAGGCGACCGAATCGGCCGCCGACATCGCTCGCCGGATCGGGTCGTAGTCGCGATCCTGGGCGGGCACGATCGCCACCAGACCGGCCGGTGCCGTGTGCGTGAGACTGGCCAACAGCGTCCGGCGCACGTCATCGTCGAGTGCCCGCGACACGGCGAACGGCGGAGCCGGCCAGTCGCGTGTCCGTGCGACCACGGTCGCCATCCGGAGTCGAGCGTCGCGGGCGATCCGGTCGTCCCACACGGAGCTGTCGATGGCGGCACAGTCGACGTCGCCGGCGAGAACCCGATCGATCGAGGCATCGTGCCCACCGGTCTCGATGACCGAACCGAAGAACCGACCGAGCTCGCCGTGGTCGGCGAGGTGCGCTCGAAGCGCATGGTATCCAGACCACGAGCCGGTCCCGTTGATCGCGAGCGAATGGCCGGCCAGGTCGTCGAGGTTCGTCCCGACCACGTCCGGACCGCAGATCACGACCGTGCGATAGACGGCGTGGTCCTCGCCCGGGAATACCGGGGCCGCGACGATCTCGGCATCGAGCCGGCCGCTGTCGATGAGTTCGATGGTCAGCAGACCGCACATCCAGAACAGCTGCCCGATCCCGCCATCGATGGCCATGTCGAGCTCCGCCTGCGTCAACCCGGACCGGGCGGTCAGGTCCAGCCCGAGCTCGTTCGACAGTCGCTCGCCAAGTTGCCGGGCGATCGGGACCGTGTTCGGTCCGAGGTACGAGATGAAGGCGCCGCCGCTCACGATGAGACGGAGTGTAGTCGCAGCGCTCAGGCGGTCACCGATCGAGGTAGCGCTCCATGCCAGGGGTCCAGACGACCCGAGCGTCGGTCGTGATCGCCAGGGCGGCATATCCAGTCTGCCCGTCCAGCCAGCGCAGGCCCGCGAGACCCATCACGTAGATGGCCGTGGCATAGGCATCGGTGAAGCCGAGACCAGGGCCGACGACGGTGACGCTGCGAAGCTCGATGGGCGCCTGAGCGGATCGTGGATCCAGGATGTGTTCGCCGCGCTCGTACGAGCCCGATGTCGCCACGGCGCGGTCGCGCACTCGGAGGACCGCGGCGACCCGATCCGGGTCGTCGGGATGTCGGATCCCGACCCGCCACGATCCACCATCCTCCGAACCGCCGCGGGCCACGATGTCACCGCCGGCATTCAACCAGTAGTTCCGCCCACCCGCGCTGTCGATCAACCAGCCGGCCTCCTCCAGTGCCCAGCCCTTGACATAGCCGGAGGGGTCCACCGACCCGTCCGGTCGATGCTTTCGCGCGTCGAACGCGCCATCGGTCACCGTGGCCAGGTGGTCGCATGCGGCCAGGACCTGGCGGACATCAAGGCTGCAATCCGGCTCGGCGAGTTCGCCGCGGGCGAGACGACCGATCTCACTTCCGGCACGATACGGACTGAACCGTTCGTCGATATCGCGCAGATGGGCGAACACGGCGTCGACGACCTCGGCATCGACCAGCGGCTCCCGGATGTCAAGGCTGACCACCGTCCCCATGATGTCCTCCACGCGACGGAGGGTCTGGGACGGCGATGGGCTGACCATCAGTACGCGAACCGTTCGGCGTGGACCTGGCGCCTGGGTAGCCCGATGCTGCGAAGGGCCTGCTCCACGGTCTGCATCATCGGCACTGGTCCGCACAGGTACACGTCGTGGTCGCCGATATCGGGCACGAGTCGAGCCAGCGCACCAGGACCGAGAGGGTCGGGACCGCCTCGTCGCCGGCCGACCAGGTAGTGGACGCGAGCGCCGCGCTGGCGGGCGAGGGCATCGATCTCGGCTCGAAAGACGATGTCCCGGTTGTGTCGGGCGCGATAGACGAGGGTCATGTCGCCGGGCTTCGCGGGTAGTGCCTCGAACAGCGCCCGCAGTGGCGCGATGCCGATCCCGCCCGCGATCAGCAGGATCTTGGGACGGGTCCGACGAGCGCCGGTGAGGATGCCGTACGGGCCTTCGATGAACACCCGGGTGCCGATCGGGATCCGATGCAGGGCGATCGACCAGTCGCCCAGGTCCTTGACCGTGATCCGGAGCCAGGCACCGTTCGGCGCCGAGGAGATGGAGAACGGATGACCGCGCCACCAACCATCACGGGTGAGGAATCGCCAGACGAAGTACTGGCCGGACCGGACCGCGAGCTTGTCGAGGTCCCGACCCCCGAGATAGACCGACACGACGCCGGGCGCCTCGGACACGACGTCGGTGACGCGCAGCTGGTGCCGGATGGACAGTCGGACCGGGGCCACGACTCGGAAGACGAGGATCAGGGCGACGGTCAGCAGATACAGCATGATCCAATAGCCGACGGCCACCGGATCATGGATGAAGTCGGCACCGACGAACAGCTGATGGAGGAAACCGAGTGCGATCGCGAGATACGCGTACAGATGGATGCCGTACCAGGTCTCGTACGACAGACGACGGCGTGCGGCGCGGACCGAGCTGACCGCCACCGCCCCGAACAGGGCCGCGCTGACGGTCGCCATCAGGACATACGGATAGGTCGTGATCAGCGTCCAGAACTCTGCGATGACGTTCGAGCCGTCGCTCATGGCGTAGCCGGTCGTCGTCAGCACGCCATGGCCCATCAGGAGCCAGACGCAGGCAAACCCGAGCCAGCGATGGGCTCGGGCGAGACCGTCCATCCCGAAGACCTGGTCGAGCCACGGGCTGCGCGACATCAACACGAGCTGGATGAGCGCGAGGTAGGTCCCGAACAGGGCGGTCAACTGGCCACCGGCGGTCAGGATGCCGGCCATCGAATCGAGCTGGTCAGGTCCACCATGGCGAACCCACATGGCCGCGATCAAGACGCCGTTGGCGACGAGGACGCCGACGATCTCCATCGCCCCGATCGCCCATGTCCGGGGCATCGGGAGGGGTTGGGACCGAGGCGGAGTGAGCGGTTCGCTGGCCATGGTCAGGAACGGTGGCGAACTCGTCTGAGACGCTCCTGAGAAAGGGCTCTCTCAGAATCCATTCAGGAATGTCGGGCAGCATCTGAATGGCCCGCCAAGCCAGGAGTCCCCAGATGTTCCCAAAACGTGGCGCCATCGCCCTCGTGGTCACGGCCCTCGCGCTGATCCTGCTGCTCTCGTTCAAAACGCCCGAGAACACGCCGGCCGTCGGGTTCGTCGCGACGGCGCCGGGTGTCGAGGCGTCGCCAGTCGCCGGCGCCGCGTCCAGTCCGCCGTCGAGCACCGGATCTCCCGCAGCCACGACGGATGGTTCGGCCGCCGCGCAGACCATCACCGGCACGCTCGTCCAGACACGCTACGGTGACGTGGAGGTCCAGATCTCGGTCGCCGGCGGGACCGTGACCGATGTGGAGGCCGTCTCGCTGCCGACAGGCGGGCGGTCCGGCCAGATCTCGCGCTACGTCGCACCGATCCTGTCGGAGGAGGCGCTCCAGGCGCAGAGCTCGGCCATCGACCTGATCAGCGGTGCGACCTACACAAGCACCGCGTACGCTCGGTCCCTCCAATCCGCACTCGACCAGGCCGGGATCGCCGAGGTCCAGACCGCGGGCTAACCGGGGAGGTCAGGCGACCCGGGATCAAGCTGGCGGCGCAACGACGCCTTGCCGCGCGAGATCCAGCTCGCGACGGTACCTTCCGGGACGGACAGCATCCGGCCGATCTCGGCCTGGCTGTACCCATCGATGACGTTGAGGAGCAGCGCGGCCCGCGCCCTGCGGTCGAGACGTTGGAGGGCGGCCCACAGGTCCGGGTCCGAGGCGGTCGTCCAGCCAGTGGGTTCGATCCTCCCGAGCGCGGCCAGCCAGCGGCGACGGCCGCGCAGATGGTTGAAGGCGAGGCGGAGGGCGATGGTGTACAACCACCCGCGGACGTCCGACCCGTCGAATCGGTCCCATGAGCGAAACGCCCTGAGGCAGGTCTCCTGGGCGATATCCTCGGCATCTCGCTCGTCGCCGAGGACGAGGACCAGCCGGCGGACGAGGTTCGCGTAGTACGCACCCACCGCAGCCTCGAATGCCGCCGGATCACCGACGAGCACCGCGGCCGCATGCCCCTCGCCGGTGATCGCGACTGTGATGTCGGACGCGGTCATGGCATCGGCATCCCGAAGCAATGGCCCACAGCCGTCGCACCATCGGTCTGATCGACGACCATGATCACGCTGCCATCGTCGAGCAAGGATCCGGGCACCACGTATCCATGCTCCGGTGCGCTCGCCTGATGCAGTGAAGACGTGTGACCCTTGCGGCCGTCGACCCCGGGGGTCCCGGATTCGATCTGCCAGTCGACTCGTACGAAGCCGTGGCGGGCGAGGAATGCCTCCGCTTCGCGTGGTGACATGCATTCCATGCGGGCGCCGGCCAATGGCTGGCCCGGGTTCTCGATACCGGGGAGGTCCCGGACGGTGTTGGAAACGACGTACGCACCAGCCGCCGCCGTGACCACGACAGCGAGGACGAGGATGGGCGCCATCGCGATGGAGACCGCGACCCGGTTGCGGCGTTTCGCCGCTCCGAGAACTGGCAGATCGTCGGGCGCCGGAATACTCGCTTCCAGCCGGCTCAGCCGCTCGGCGAGATCGCGATCGTCATGGTCCATCTCGAACTCCGTCAACTTCGACGAGCGGCATCGTCTCGTCGTTCACCCTGTACAACACCGGTCGCGGAGACATCCTTGCATCGATCCGGAGGGTACGATCGACCGAGAGAAGGAGCGAGCGAATGCCCACCAGCGAGCGCGCCGGGCGACCGGCCGACCCATCCATCCTCGTCGATGTCGATCGCCTGATCGCCGCGTATGACGATGCCCCTGATCCGTCGGACCCGGCGCAGCGCGTGGCGTTCGGCACGTCGGGTCACCGTGGGTCGGCCCTGAACGGAGCCTTCAACGACGCCCATATCGCGGCAACGACCGAGGCGATCTGTCGATATCGGGCGAGCCAGGGCACGGACGGCCCGCTGTTCATCGGCCGAGATCCGCATGCGCTCTCCGGCCCAGCCTTTGAGACCGCGCTCCAGGTCCTGGCCGCGCATGGCGTCGATATCCGGATCGATGCGGCCGATGGCTACACGCCGACCCCCGTCATCTCGCACGCGATCCTCGTCCACAACCGAGGACGGCGCGACGGTCTGGCCGATGGCATCGTGGTCACGCCGTCGCACAACCCGCCCGAGGACGGTGGGTTCAAATACAACCCGCCCGATGGCGGCCCCGCCGACACCGACGTCACGAGCTGGATCCAGGATGAAGCCAATGGGCTTCTCGAGGCACGCCTCGACGGGGTACGCCGAGTCAGCCCGGAGCAGGGCCGCGCGGCGGCGACGCGTCACGACTACGTCGGCGGCTATGTCGGCGACCTCGACGCCGTCATCGACATGGAGGCCATCCGGGGCTCCGGACTCCGTCTTGGCGTCGACCCGCTCGGCGGCGCCAGCGTCGAGTACTGGCCGGCGATCGGCGAGCGCTACGGTTTGGACCTGACGGTCACCAACGACCGGGTCGACCCACAGTTCGCGTTCATGACCTGTGACTGGGATGGTCGGATCCGGATGGACCCGTCGTCGCCATACGCGATGGCCGGGCTCGTCGGGTTGCGTGACCAATTCGATGTCGCGTTCGGCAATGACACGGATGCGGATCGCCACGGGATCGTGACCAGGACGGCCGGTCTTCTCAACCCGAACCATTTCCTGGCGGCCGCAGTCAGCCACCTGTTCGGCGGCGATCGCGATTGGGGCGGTCCGGTGGCGGTCGGCAAGACGCTCGTCTCGAGCGCGATGATCGATCGGGTCACCGCCGACCTCGGTCGCCGGCTGCTGGAGGTGCCCGTCGGGTTCAAGTGGTTCGTGTCCGGACTGATCGACGGGAGCCTCGGGTTCGGTGGCGAGGAGAGCGCCGGAGCCTCCTTCCTTCGCCGTGACGGGACCGTCTGGACGACCGACAAGGACGGCATCATCGCCTGCCTGCTGGCGGCCGAGATGACCGCTCGCACCGGGGTCGATCCAGGTGTGACATATGCTGGACTGACAAGCCGGTTCGGGGCCCCGGTCTACCGGCGGATCGACGCACCGGCCACCCCGCACCAGAAGCAGATCCTCGCCCGTCTGTCACCGAGCCAGGTCAGCGCCACGACCATCGCCGGCGAGGCGGTGACGGCGATCCTGACCGAGGCACCCGGGAACGGCGCACCGATCGGCGGCCTCAAAGTCATGACCGACCAGGGCTGGTTCGCGGCCCGTCCGTCCGGTACGGAGGACGTCTACAAGATCTACGCTGAGAGCTTCCTCGGTGAGTCCCATCTCGAGCGGATCATCGACGAAGCACAGTCAGTCGTCGGGAGGGCCCTGGCATGAACGGCCACGATCACGAGCTTGAGGACTACGCGACCGAGGTCGAGGCGTTCCGACTCGACAAGGACGCGTTCTTCCGAAGCTCGCCGCAGAGCCCGATCCCGCACGAGCGACGACACGACTTCGCCGGCCTGCCCTACTTCCCGGTCGACACGAGCCTCCGCTTCGAAGGACTGCGGCTTGAGCCGTACGCAGGCGACGAACCGACCAGTTTCCAGATCCCGACCTCGGATGGCCAGCTTCGCGCGGCGCGTCGGGCAGGGACGTTCACGTTCGAGTCCGCAGGCGAGCCGCAACGGCTGACCGCGTACGTCTTCGCCGAAGGGCATTCGCACTCGCTGTTCGTGCCGTTCCTCGACGCGACGAGCGGGCAGGAGACGTACGGGGCCGGTCGGTATCTCGACATCGAACCCGAGGCCGACGAGTCGTACGTCCTCGACTTCAACCTCGCCTACCACCCATCGTGTGTCTACGACGTCCGATTCTCGTGTCCACTGACCCCGGCCGAGAACCGGTTGCCGATCCGGATCGAGGCGGGCGAACGACTCGATGCGGACGACCACGACCACTGATCCCTGGCCTATCGATCGACGATCCGACCCGCTTCCAGTCGGATGACCTGATCCATCGCGTCGGCCACGCTCGCCCGATGCGAGATCACGATCGACGTCCGGCCACGCATGAACGGGGCGATCGAGGCCATCAACGCTCGTTCGGTCGCGACGTCGAGGTTGGCGGTCGCCTCATCGAGGATGAGGATGGGGGCGTCCTTGATGATCGCCCGGGCGATCGCAAGTCGCTGACGCTCACCACCACTCAGGAGCAGGCCGTCCTCGCCGATCCGGGTCTCGTACCCAAGGGGCAGGCTCTCGATGAAGTCGTGGACCTGGGCCATCCGGCAGGCCGCCGCGATGCCCTCGTCGGTGGCATCGGCGTCGGCGACGGCCAGGTTGTCGCGGATCGTCCCGTTGAACAGGTGGACGTCCTGGGCGACGACGCCCAGCCAGCGCCGAACCTCGTCGGCGCGGGCTTCGTGGAGGTCACGGTCGCCGATCGTGATCCGGCCCTCCTCGTATTCCCAGAAGCGCAACAGGAGGTTGACCAGGGTCGACTTGCCCGACCCGCTGGGGCCGACGATGGCCAACCGGCCGCCGGCCGGCACAGACAGGTCGAGTCCGTCGAGGATCCACGGCTCATCCGATGTGTATCGGAAGCGCAGTCCGCGGACCTCCAGGCCGAAGGTCGCCGGTCGCCGGTCTGTCGCCGTTGGGCTGTCGATGACCTCCGGCGTCGCGTCGGTCAGCTCGAACAGCCGCAAGGCAGCGGCCTCGTTGGCATCCTGCAACGTGACGGCCTGTACGAGCGGCGGGATGATCTCGAAACAGGCGACGGCAGCAAGCGGCAGGATCGCAAGGAAGACGCCATCGAGTCGGCCATCGCCCACGAGCACGACGCCGATGGCCAGCACGATCACGCCAGCCAGGCTGGCGAACATGGCGGCGAGGGCCGCAGTCGTGGCCCTGACGCTCGCAAGGCGGTCGGTGGCCCGGTCGAGGTCGTCGCCGAGGCTCAGGGTCCGGTCGCGATGGGCCGCTGCCCGGTCCAGGGCGATCAGGTCGGCGATGCCCGCGATCTCATCGACGATGCTGGCATCGAGCTCACCTCGGGAAACGATCGATCCGACGGCCGCGGCGCGCGACAGGCTCCTCGAGATCAGTGGCAGGACCAGTCCGGTCAGGACGAGGAACATGACGAGGGCGATCCCCAGGATCGGGTCGAAAACGCCGAGGAGGACACCGCCGAAGGCGGTGACCAGGATGGCCACGGCCGGCGGGCTGATGACCCGGACGTAGAAATCCTCGAGGGTCCCCACGTCGGCGACGATCCGTGCCAGCAGGTCGCCCCGGCGGTGGCCGGCCAACCGGGCTGGGGCCAGCGGCTCGATGGAGGCGAAGAACCAGACCCGCAGGTCGGCCAGGATCTCGAATGTCGCCCGATGGGTCACGTACCGTTCGAGATAGCGGAACGCGGCGCGCCCGATGGCCAGGACTCGCACCGAGGTGATGACCAGCGCCACCTCGGCGACATTGGTGATGAGGGCCGCCTTGGAGATGAGGTATGCGGACGCGGCCATCAGCAGGACGTTGGAACCGATCGCGAGGAAACCGAGACCGACGCCCAGCGCCATCCAACGCCGGCGCGATGCGGTCAGGACCAGCAGTCGACGGACGACGGTCATCGCGTCGGCTCGGCGTCGCCGTCGTCGGACGTTCCGCCGTTCGCTCCCTCCCCGACCGAATCCAGCAGCCGCCGGTACGGGCCGTCACGGGTGGCCAGGGCAGAAGGAGCGCCCGTCTCGATGACCCGCCCCTGGTCCACGACGGCCACGGTCGATGCCAGGGCCGCCAGCTGCAGCCGATGCGACACGACGAGGATCGTCCGACCGCGGGCGGCCAGGCGCCCGATGGCATCTCGGATCGCCGTCTCGCTCTCGGCGTCGAGGTGCGAGGTCGCTTCGTCAAGGATGACCAGCCGGGCGTCGGCGAGGAAGGCCCGGGCGATCGCGAGTCGCTGGCGCTGGCCCCCGCTGAGGCGGAGCCCGCCCTCCCCGACCGGCGTGTCGTACCCGAGCGGGAAGGCGGCGATGAACGCCTCGGCACCGGCTTCGCGAGCGGCGGTCCGCAGCTCGGCATCGGATGCATCCGCCCGTGCGAGACGGAGGTTGTCGGCGATCGTTCCGTGGAACAGGTGCGGGCGCTGCGGGACCCAGCCGACGGCGGCCCGCCATCTCGCGAGGTCGATGGACTCGAGCGGCCGATCGTCCACCAGGATGCGGCCGGCGTCGGGCTGGATGAACCGCAGGAGCAGGTGTGCCACCGTCGTCTTCCCGGCCCCGGTCGCGCCGACGAGCGCCACGACCGTGCCCGGTCGGATCGACAGGTCGAATCCGTCCAGCGCGGGAGCCGATCGTCCGGGGTACGTCAGGCTGACCGCCGAGAAGGTGACCGCCATCTGGCTCGGGACCGGGGCGCCCACGAGACCCAGGTCGCCCGGAACCATGGCCGGGACCGGAAGATCCAGGATGGCGACGATCCGGTCGGCCACGGACCGGCCGGCCGCACCCGCGTGGTACCGCGTGGCGAGAGATCGCAAAGGCATGAAGAATTCGGGCACGACGATGAGCACAGCCAGCGCCCGGTCGAAGGCGATCGCGCCGTCCATCAGGCGCAGGCTGATCTCGACCGCCACGAGCGCCACGGCCACCGCCGCGCCCCACTCGAGGACCAGCGACGTCTGGAAGGCCGTCCGGAGCACTTCCATCGTCGTGTCGCCATATTGGCGGCTGATCGTCCGGATGTTGTCCACCTGCTCTCGACTGCGACCGAACATCTTGAGGGTCGCGAGACCGCCCAGCATGTCGAGGAAGAACGCGCCGAGGTATCGGACCTCGGCGAATCGCCGATCGGTGATCGCCCGAGCCCGCCCACCGATGAAGCCCAGCAACAGGACCAGGATGGGTCCGGTCAAGAGCAGGACGAGGGTGGTCGGCGGATCGAGGACCAGGACCGTCCCGAACACAAGGAGCGGGACCGCGACCGCCAGCGCGCGAGCCGGCTGGAACGACGTGAGATAGCTCTCGAGATCGACCATCCCATCGGTCAGTACGCCGCTCAGCTCGCCGGTCCGCTCGCGACCCGTGTAAGCCGGGCCGAGCGCGAAGAGATGCGCGGTCAGGTCCGCCCGGAGGCGACGCTTGACGCGACCCGCGGCCGCCTGCGCGAGGGCGTCCGCCGCGAACAGGACCGGTGCACGGACGACCGCCAGCACCGCGATGGCGACCAGCGACGGCATCACGTCGGCGAGTGACGCGCCTGCCCGAAAGACATCCGAGATGACGACGCTGGTCAGGATCGCCGCCGCCACGACGAGGACGGCCGCCACGAACCCGGCCGCGATGCCCAGCCAGAGGCGAGGGCGGGCACCCGCCGCCATGGCGACGAGCCGAGCTTCCGGACGATCGCGACTCCCGGCGGCTGACCCTCGTGCGGTCGCGATCCGGGGCCTAGTAGCCGTGGGGTTCGACGACGGTCTTGCCGCGGAAGAAGTAGTAGACGCCGGCGGTGTAGGCCAACACGAACGGCATCCCGACGACCGCCACGACGAGACACACGAAGAGCGTGTTGTCGGCGGAAGCGGCGTTGTAGATGGTCAGGTCGTTGGCCGGGTCGGTCGTGGACACGAGGAGATTCGGAAACAGGCCGATCCCACCGGACACCAACAGCAAGGCGATCGTGGCCGACGAGGCCACGAACGCGCGGAAATCCTCGCCGCGTCGCATGAACCGCCAGGCCAGAACGAGGGCGCCGAGGGCGGCCGCCGGGAAGATGACGGGCCAGATGTCCTCGACATACCGGGTCGTGATCGCCGAATCCTGGATGAGCAGCGCGATGACGACGAGGGTGTTCAGGATGAAGAACGCGATCATCAGGCGGGGCACCGCCCGTTTGACCCGTGCCTGGAGTTCGCCCTCGGTCTTCATCACCAGGTAGAGGCCGCCGTGCATCGCCAGCATGGCGACCGTCGTCAGGCCGACCAGCAGGGCGAACGGCGTCAACAGGTCGATGAGGTGGACTGTCATGTTGCCGTCGGCATCGATCGGGACGCCGTTGACGATGTTCCCGAAGGCGACACCGAGCAGGAATGCCAGGCCGGTGGAGGCAAGCGCAAACACCGCGTCCCAGAACGATCGCCAGCGCGGTGACGACTCCTTGCTCCGGAATTCCATCGACACCGCGCGCAGGATGATGACCACCAGCACGAGCATGAATGCCACGTAGAACCCGGAAAAGAGGGACGCATAGGCGAGCGGATAGACCGCGAACAAGACACCGCCGGCCAGGACCAGCCAGACCGCGTTGCCGTCCCAGAACGGGCCGATGCTGTTGAGGAGCGTGCGCCGTTCGACGTCCGTCCGTGCGATCGGGATGTGGAGCATCCCGACGCCCATGTCGAGACCGTCGAGGATGAGGTAGCCGGCGACGATCGCGATGAACAGGACGAACCAGACCTCACTCAGCATCGTGATCCTCCCCGGGTTCCTCGCCGCTGGCACCCGCTCGATCGCCTCGGCGGAATACGTCGCGGAATGCGTTCGGCAGTGTCGTCCGATCGACCGTCTCGGCCTCCTCGAGGGGCTCGGGTCCGGTGCGGATCTTGGCGTTCAGCAGGTACAGGAAGACGGCCAGCAAGGCCGCGTACATGAAGATGAACGCGCCCAGGGTGAAGATGACCTCGCTGGTCTCGAGGTTGGGCGACACGCCATTCGCCGTCTCGAGGACGTTATAGACGACCCACGGCTGGCGCCCGATCTCGGCGGTCCACCAGCCGGCGATGATCGCCGCCTCGACGAAGAACACGGTCACGACGAGTAGCCAGAGCACCCAGCGCGTGGTGAACAGTCGTCGCTTCCAGACGTACAGCAGACCGGCCAGCAGTCCCAGCGGTACGAACAGGGAGCCCATGCCGAACATGAAGTGATAGACCTGGAACACGAGGTTGATCGGCGGCGTGGGCGCCGGGGCGAACGAGTCGATGCCCTGGACGACCGCCTGCGGGTCGAGGTAAGCCAGCACGCTCAGCAGGCACGGGATCGAGATGCCCGATGTCGTCTGCGTCGCGGTATCGACCCAACCGACCAGGTACAGGGGCGCGCACGACGTGCTCTGCCAGAGGCCCTCCATCGAGGCCAGCTTGAGGGGCTGGTTGTCGGTCACCTCGATGGCCATGCTCGGTCCGACGACAAAGAACGTGGCGACCGCGAACAGGATGAACCCGGAGAGTGCGATCTTCATGTTCGCCATCGCCAGCTCAAGGTGGCGTTTCTTGAGGATGTACCAGGCGCTCACGCTCATCATCAGCGCCGCGCCGGCCATCCATGAGGCGAAGAACACGTGCATGAGTCTGGGCACGAATGACGGCGTGAACAGGACCTGCCAGACATCGGTCATCACGGCTCGGGCCGGGGCCGGGTCCTGGGCGATGCTGTATCCGGCCGGCGTCTGCATCCAGGAGTTGGCCATGATGATCCACAGGGCGCTGAAATGCGCGCCGAAGACGACCATGAACGTGGCCCCGAACCACAGTTTCGGACCGAGCCGGTTGCCGCCGAACAGCATCAGGCCGAGAAACCCGCCTTCGAGGAAGAACGCGAACACACCCTCAGCCGCGAGCAGGCTCCCGAACACGTTCCCGACGAACCGCGAATAGTCCGCCCAGTTCATCCCGAACTCGAATTCCTGGACGACGCCGGTCGCCACACCGAGGGCGAAGATCAGTCCGTAGACCTTGGTCCAGAAGAAGGCCAGCTGGCGCCACTTCAGATCGTTCGTGCGTAGGTATGCACCGCTGACGACGAGGAGCATCAGTCCCAGGCCCATCGACAAGGGCGGGAAGATGAAATGGAAGCTGGCGGTCAGCGCGAACTGGACTCGCGAGAGGAGTTCGGGGTCCATGCGATCGTCGCCTCCAGACTCGGGCGGCTAGATCCGCACCCGGATCCGGCCGCCTGGTACCCAGTCTACCGACCTGAAGGCTGTGCTGCCGACCCGTTCCCGCCCAGCGCGAGGGCACGCGAGTCACGCGAGCGAGCGAACAGGCTGATCGCGAGCGCCTGGCTGACTGCCACGACGGCCAGCGGAAACGCCGGTCCGAAGGCGAGGAACAGGACGGCTCCCAGGAAAGCCCCGACGGTGATCACGAACAGGCTCACAAGCCGCTGGCGCTCGAGCCGTTCGGAGCCGCCGGCGAGCCGGGAGTCGACGGCCAGGCCGGTCAGCGTGGCCGTCATCACGGTCGTGGTGATCTCCGGGTCGTTCAGCAGCCGGACCATCGCGTTCCGTCCACCCATGGCGACCGCGAGGAGCGCGATCACTGCCAACCGACTCTCGCTCGTGGCCGAAACATGGGCCACGAACGCGACCGCCGCCGCCGCACCGATCAGGGCGGTTTCGATCGTGGTCTCGGCGAAGAACCAGCGTCGGCCGCTCTCGATGCGGCGCCGGAGTCGGCCGGTCAGAGCCGCACCTGCGAAGAATCCGCCGAGTGACACCAGGCAGGCGACCGTCGAGAACCCCGAGGCGCCGGCAGCCGCGAACCCCAACACGACGACGTTGCCGGTCATGTTCGAGGTGAAGACGCGGCCAAGACCCAGGAAACTCACCGCATCCACCATCCCGCTGCTGACTGTCAGCAGCCGGAGCAATCGGCGCAAAGACCTGGTCTCGTCTGGCGATGATCGAGCGTCGGACACGGGCCGTGTCTTGGCGTCCGTTGTTACGGCGAGGCGAGTTGGTCGAGGATGCCGCCCTTGCAGATCAGGTGAGCCACGAGCCCGGTCCACCCGGTCTGATGCGAGGCGCCGATGCCGGCCCCCGTGTCGCCGTGGAAGTACTCATGGAACTCGAGCAGATCGCGCCACTCCGGATCCGTCTGATACTTCTCGATTGAGCCGTACACCGGGCGCCGTCCGTCAGTGTCTCGAAGCCAGATCGATACCAGGCGGGCGGCGAGATCGCGCCGCGACCCAACCGAGGCTGGCCCGCTGGCCGGACCCGGTCGGATATTCGACGGTGAAGTCGTCGGGCATCCAGGCGTCCCAATTGCGCAGGCCCAGGATCACGAGGTAGTTGACCGGGAACCAGACCGGCCCTCGCCAATTCGAGTTCCCGCCGAACAGGTCGTTGGTCAATTCGCCGGGTTCGTAGTCGACGCTCGCCGAAAGGCCCGCCGCTTCGAGGCGGAATGGATGGTCGCGATGCCGCTGCGACAACGCCCGGAGGCCGTGCGGGGACAGAAAGGCGTCCTCGGCTAGCATCTCGGTCAGCATCTGCCCGAACAGCTGCGGCGGCACGACGCTGAGCTGCATGCTCTCGCTCCCCGGCTGACCGGCCAGGTAGCCGGCGGAGCGGAGCCGCTCGTCAGAGATGTGCATCCCCGCCATGAACGTGGCCATCCGCTTGCCCAGCGCCTGACCTCGGGCGATGATCCGGGCCGGCACCACGGACGCGGGCAGGAGCGGCAGCAGTCCGACCATCGAGTGGACCTTGATCGGGATGGGCGGGCCGCCGTCGACCTTCAAGGCGTCGTAGAAGAACCCGTCCTCGCGATCCCACAGGGTACTTCGGTTCATCGCCGCGCTGATCCGGACCGCGTGCTCGAGGAACGTCGTCATCAGATCTTCGTAGGCCGGGTCATCCTCGGCCAGAGCGGTCGCCATGCGCAGCATGGAAAGGCAGTACTGGAACATCCAGGCCGTCGCGTCGGCCTGCTCCAAGTCGACGCCGGGTGGCAAGTGCGAACGATCGAACGCCCCGATGTTGTCGAGCCCGAGGAAGCCACCCGAGAACAGGTCGTTGCCCTCCTTGTCCTCGCGGTTCATCCACCACGTGAAGTTCATCAGGAGCTTGTTGAAGATCTGCTTCAGGAAGGTCGTGTCTCGCCGGCCATCGATGTCCCAGACGAGGTATGCCGCCGCCGCGTGGACCGGTGGGTTCACGTCATCGAACGACCACTCGTAGGCCGGTAGCGCACCGCTCGGATGCTGGAACCACTCGCGGGTCAGGAGCAGCAACTGGTACTTGGCGAACGTCGGATCCACGTGGGCCAGCGTGATGGCGTGGAACGCGAGATCCCAGGCCGCGAACCACGGATACTCCCATGGGTCGGGCATGGACAGGATGTCGGCCGCATCAAAGTGTCGCCAATCGGCGTTGCGGCTTGACCGCCGCCGCTCGGGGGGTGGCGGGAGCCCCGGATCGCCGTCCAGCCAGCGGGCCACGTCGTAGCCGTAGTACTGCTTCGACCAAAGCATCCCGGCAAAGGCCTGGCGCATGACCATCTGCTCCTCGTCGGAGCCACCCTCCCGGCGCAGGTCCTCGTAGAACTCGTCCGCCTCGGCGAGGCGCTGGTCCATCAGCGTGGCGAAGGCAGACCCGAGCGGGTCCTTGACCTCGGTTCCCGACTTGCGCAATCGAACCCTGATCTCGGCCGAGCCACCGGGCGGCACCGTCAGCTGATACCAGGCTGCGGCCTTCGTCCCGGACCCGGTCGGATCGACGGTCGGGGTCCCGGAGATGACGTGATCGTTGATGCCGTCCTTCGGGTACGGCGTCACGGAGGGCGTCCCGTCGATGCGCTCGAGGTTCGTCTCGTTCTCACAGAACAGCACGGTCGGTCGCGAACCGTCCGGGGCGGGGCCGATGTCCAGGGTGTATCCGCCCAGGTCGCGGTGGTCGGCCAGGATGGCCTGCCCGTCGGGACCGCTGGTCAGGCTTGGCCGCCCACCGTCGGGGTCCCACGACCAGGTGTTGCGGAACCACAGCGTGGGCAGGACGTGCAGGGTCGCCTCCTCCGGTCCCTGGTTCCGGATCCGGACTCGCATCAGGACGTCCGTCGGAGTCGACTTGGCGTAGTGGACCTCGACGATCCAGTACCGGTCGTCATCGAAGATGCCGGTGTCGAGAAGCTCGTATTCAGGCTCGAGCTTCGACCGCGAGGCGTTGCCCTCGATCAGGTCTTCGTACGGGAACGCCGCCTGCGGGTAGTGATATCGCCAGCCAAGCCAGGCACCGCTCGGCAGGGCATCCGTGTACCACCAGTACTCCTTGACGTCCTCGCCGTGGTTGCCCTCCTGGTTGGTCAAGCCGAACATCCGCTCCTTGAGGATCGGGTCCTTGCCGTTCCACAGGGAAAGGGCCAGGGTCAGCCGATTGAAGACATCAGTGATCCCCGCCATCCCGTCCTCGTTCCAGCGGTAGGCACGCGATCGCGCATGGTCATGCGGGAATGAGTTCCAGGCGTCGCCATCGGCGGAGTAGTCCTCGCGGACCCCGCCCCACGCCCGCTCGGCGAGATAGGGGCCCCACTCGTACCACGGACTCGCCTCGTGCCAGCCGTTTTCCGGGTGGCCGGCATCAGCCATCCGATGTCGTTCCGCACCGGTCATGTCATCCCCCCTGTTGGCCGGTCGGACGTCCGGCGACGAGTAATACGACGGATCGCGACTCGGCTCGATAGGTCATCGAGTCGACGGCCGCCGCGTGCCGGATATCGGCCACGATGTCGTCCGGCGACGGCAGGCTGGTATCCATCACCCGCCACCAGCCGTTGGCCGCGACCTCACCGTCCGGCAGCGCGAAATCGAGCGGCTCCCAGTACGCGTTGAAGATCAGGTGCAGCGCACCCGGCTCCGCCCGTACGGTCAGGGCGATGCTGTGCGAGTCGTCCGACAGGTCCGGCCGGTCGACGTCCACGCCGCTCCAGTCATACCAGGCATGGTGGAGCAGGTCGAGCAGGTCCTGTTCGGCCGGAAGGTCGAGGAAGTTGGAGACCCGCCGTCGGAGCCGGATGACGGTCTTGGTGAACCGGAAGAGGTCGGCATGGCGCTCGACGCCGGACCAGTCGAACCAGGTGGTCGGGTCGGAATGTGCGTATCCGTTGTTGTTCCCGTCCTGCGTCCGTCGGATCTCGTCGCCCATCGTCAGCATCGGTGTCCCGACCGCGAGCAGGTCGACCGCCAGGAAGTTCCGGATCTGGCGCTCTCGGAGCGCCTCGATCGCCGGATCGTCCGTCGGGCCTTCGGCCCCGCAGTTCCAGCTCAGGTTCTGGTCGCTGCCGTCGCGGTTGTCTTCGCCATTGGCCTCATTGTGCTTGCCGTCGTAGCTGACCAGGTCGTTCAACGTGAAGCCGTCATGGCAGGTCACGAAGTTGATGCTGGCCCCAGGCTCTCGGCGCTTATGTCCGTAGATGTCCGGGCTGCCCAGGAAGCGCTCGCTGAATGACCGGACGGTGGCTCGGTCGCCTTTGAGGAACGAGCGGACATCGTCACGGAAGCGGCCGTTCCACTCGGACCAGCGGTCGCCCACGAAGCTCCCGACCTGGTAGAGACCGCCCGCGTCCCAGGCCTCGGCGATGAGCTTGGTGCCGGCCAGGACCGGGTCGGTCTCGATATCCCAAAGCGTCGGCGGGTCGGCCATCGGCCGGCCCGATTCGTCGCGCGACAGCACGGCCGCCAGGTCGAATCGGAAGCCGTCGACGTGCATCTCCTCGACCCAGTAGCGCAAGCTGTCGACGATGAGCCGCCGGACGATCGGTCCGTTGGCGTTGAGGGTGTTCCCGCAGCCGCTGTAGTCGAGATATCGGCCATCCGCGTCGAGCAGGTAGTAGTCGTCCTCGGCGAGACCCCGGAACGAGATCACCGGACCGTCGACGCCGCCTTCGGCCGTGTGATTGAAGACGACGTCGAGGATCACCTCGATGCCCGATCGGTGGAGGGCCTTCACCAGATCGCGGAACTCGTCGACCGCCGAGGCCACGCCCGATCGGCTGGCGTACGGCTGGTGCGGCGCGAAGAACCCGACCGGCTGGTACCCCCAATGGTTGATCAATCCGTCCGGCACCGCCAACGGGTCGAAGGCGAAGACGGGCAGGAATTCAACAGCGGTGATCCCCAGATCGGCCAGATACGGGATCTTGTCGATGAACCCGGCATACGTCCCGCGCCGGCCGGCCGGTAGGCCGGAACTCGGGTCTGCGGTGAAGCCCGCGAGGTGCGCCTCGTAGATGACCGTCTCGTGCAGGGACCGCCCGAGCGGACGATCCCCCTCCCAGTCGTACCGACCGGGATCGACGACGACGCTTTTCATCGTGGCCACGCCGTCGATCGGATCGCCGGCCATGGCCCGACGATAGGCCGCCGGGATGGCGACGCCACGGCCGTATGGATCGAGCAGGATCGCACCACCGGCCCCCGGCACGCGGTAGCCGTAGAGCTGATCTGGCCCCAGGTCGGCGACATGGACGTGCCAGTAGTCGGCCGTCCGGTCGATCCGCGGGTCGAGCGTGATCACCCGGGACGGTTCGGCATCATCGGCCGAGTCGAACAGGACGAGCTCAAGCTGATCCGCGCGCTTGGCGTAGACCGCGAAGTCGACGCCATCCGGACGGACGATCGCTCCGAGTGGCGCGGCGGCGCCCGGCCCGACCGTGAGGTCGGGCTCGACGACGGCCGAGTTAGAGGCCGACACTCGCCTGCATCATCCCGCCGTCGGCGACGAACGTCGTGGCCGTGCTGTACGAGGCCTGATCCGAAGCGAGGAAGGCCACCAGGTAGGCGATCTCGGACGGCTCGGCCACATGGCCGATCGGGATCGCGCTCTCGAGCTTGGCCTTCTGGACCGGATCGGACAGGGTGACCTCATCGATGGGCGTGTGGACGGCACCCGGCGCCACGCCGACGACTGTGATGCCGTGCGGCGCGAGCTCGACGCCGGCCGTCCGGGTCAGCATCCGGACGCCACCCTTGGCCAGGCAGTACGGGGCATTGCCGGGCATCGGCCAATCCTCGTGGATCGAACTGATGTTGATGATCCGGCCACCGCCACCCTGGGCGATCATCTGTTTGGCCGCAGCCTGGACGCCGAAGAACGCGCTCTTGAGGTCGATGGCGATGACCAGGTCGAATTGACGCTCGGTCGTCTCGAGGGTGGACGTCCGCGTTTCCATCCCGGCGTTGTTGACCAGGATGTCGAGCCGGCCGAAGGCCGATACGGTCCCGTCGACGAGCTTCTGGATATCGGCCACGCTCGAGACGTCGGCCTGGATGATCTGCGCCTTTCCGCCGGCGTCCTCGATCTCCTTCTTCGTGGCGTTCGCGGCGTCCTCGTTCTTGTGGTAATTGATGGTCACCGCGGCGCCCTGACGAGCGAGCTCGAGTGCGATGGCGCGGCCGATGCCGCTGTCGCTGCCGGTGACGATGGCGGCCTTGCCGTCGAGGGACATGTCGTGACTCCTTACCGGGTTCGGGTCGATCTTCTCGACTGGGTTGATGACGGGGCTCGATGGCCGCCGTCGCTAACGATAAGTGACTCGGACGGCGCGGGTATCACGGCGTCTTCACGGCGATCCCCCATCGGCCGGTGAAGGTCTCGCCCGGCTCGAGCCGGATCAACGCCTCCCCGGTCTGGAAGGCGTTCGGTGGGCAGGTCATCGGCTCGATCGCGATGCTCCGGCGCTCCACGTCGGGCAGGACGTCGCCGGTGGTCAGCATCACGAATGGATAGTTCCGGTCGAACCAGACGGCGATCTCAACGCCATCAGGACGGCGGATCTCCACCCGGGCGAGGTCATCGACGCCACGGACGAGGTCCGTGAACGCGTGATCGAGCTTGACCGGTCCGATCGGCCGAGCATCGCGGAAGTCGAGCTCCTCCTCCTCGACCGGCACCGACCCGACCGGGATGCCGCGCTCGTCGGAGCGCATGACCGTGGCGGCCGGCAGTCCGAGGACGATGGGGTCGTCGACCGGCGCGCCGGCGAGGAACCACGGATGGGCCCCGGCCCCGAACGGACAGGCCGCAGGGCCGATGTTCGTCGCCGAAGTCTGGACGGTTAGTCCGGTCGCCGACAATCCGTACTCGATGCGCAGGTCGAGAGTGAACGGGTATCCCGGCTGTGGGCGCATCACGTGCCCCATGACGACCCGATGCGCTTCCCGTTCCCGGGCGGTCCAGGATGCCCAGCGGACGAGCCCATGGATCGCGTTCGACTGCTCCGGTTCATCCAGCGGGATCTGGTGGGCTCGTCCATCGAACGTGTACCTGCCGTCACGGATCCGGTTCGGCCACGGGATCAGGACCTCCCCACGACCAGACAGGCACATCTCGTCGAGCGCGTACCCGTCCATCAGTTCCTGGCCGGCGACGGCATACGAGCGGATGCCGCCACCGACCTCGACGACGACAAGCCGCTGGTCGCCGGCTTGGATCTCGATCTGTTCGCCCGACGGGGCGTAGCCGGACACCGTCACGTCGGGGTCGTGGCGGCCGGCACCGCCGGCTTCGTCGTCGTCAGCGGCTTGGTGATGTCCTCGAGCGACTTGCCTTCCGCCGCGATCCCGTACGCGATCTCGACGAGACCGCCGAGGATCATGATCCCGGCCCCCACGAGGTACCCGATGAACAGGCCTTCGCGGCTCGTACCGGTTCCGATGAGCGCGCCGTAGAACAATGGACCGAGCGCGCCGAAGATCTGGGCGATCGCGAAGAAGACCGCGATGGCTTCGGCCCGGATCTCGATCGGCCACGTCTCGCTCACGGTCAGGTAGGCGGAACTTGCCCCGGCCGACGCGAAGAAGAAGATGATGATCCACATCAACGTCTGCGTCGTGGCGTCCAGCGAGCCGTTGTCGAACAGGAATGCACTCACTCCCAGGAGGAGCCCGGAGAGGATATAGGTGCCCGAGATCATCTTCCGTCGACCGATGGTGTCGAACAGATGCCCCAACAGCAGCGGACCAGCCAGGTTGCCGACAGAGAAGGCCAGCCCGTAGATCGGCACGGCCGTGGCACTGACGCCGTAGAAGTTTGTCAGGACCAGCGCATACGTGAAGAAGATCGCGTTGTACAAGAATGACTGGGTGATCATCAGGGATGCGCCAAGGATCGCCCGCTTCGGATACTGGTGGAAGACGAGCCGCAGGAAGACCAGGTAGCCGTACTGCTTTTCAGGGGTCAGCTCGATGGCCTGCGAGTCGTCGACCGGGGTCAGGGTCTGGCCCGATTTGACGACCGCGTCCTCGATCTTCTTGAGCTCGGCTTCCGCCTCGTCCATGCGACCGTGAGTCATGAGCCAGCGTGGGCTCTCAGGCAGCGTGCGACCGACCACGATCACCACCAGGGCCAGGACCGGACCGAGCAGGAATGCCAGCCGCCAGCCGATGTCCGGCGGGAACAGGTTCAGGAAGATGAGCGACACGAAGGAGCCCAGGATCGCGCCCGCCCAGTAGGTCCCGTTGATGTAGATATCGACCCGGCCGCGGTAGTGGGCCGGCATCATCTCGTCGATGGCCGAGTTGATCGCGGCGTACTGCCCGCCGATGCCCATGCCGGCGACGAATTGGGTGGCATAGAAGAACAGCAGCCAGCCGGTGTGGTTGCCGGTGACGAGCGCCGCCGCGCCCGTGCCGAAGAGGTACAGGAGCAGGGTGACGATGAGGAGCCGCTTGCGTCCCAGCTGGTCGGACATCCGGCCGAAGACGAGCGCACCGACCATCTCGCCGATCAGGTAGACCGACGCGATGAGACCGATCTGCGCGGACGACATGCCCAGCGTGTCCGGCTGTTGCAGGATGCCGGTCACGGAACTTGCCACGGTGATCTGGAGACCATCCAGGATCCAGGCCGCACCCAGCCCGGCCACCATCCGCGTGTGGAATGGTGACCAGCTCAGGCGGTCCAGCCGGGCCGGGATGGTCGATCTGATCGACCTTCCCGCGGGTGCTGACGCTGTCATCGAACCCTCACCTCCTCGACCAGGACCGGTCCGTCCGCCCGACATGGGCCGATCGGACCAACAGCGACTGCGCTACCGGATCTCCTCGAGCCGCTCGGCCAGGATGATCCGGGTGGCCGCCTCGATCAGGGCAAGATGCGAGAAGGCCTGGGGCATGTTCCCGAGGTGCCGCCCGGTCTCGGCCTCGAACTCCTCCGCATACAGGCCCAGCGGCGAGGCGATCCGGAGCAGGCGATCCATCAGGTCTCGAGCCTGGGGTATCTCGCCGACGACCGCGAGCGCCGAGACCAGCCAGAACGAGCAGATGAGGAACGTGCCCTCCTTTCCGGACAGGCCGTCGTCCGTTTCCTCGGTCCGGTAGCGGAGGACGAACCCGCCGTCCGTCAGGTCCGTGGCGATCGCCTCGACCGAGGCCTTGAGCCGCGGATCGTCGCCTGGCAAGAAGCCGAAGATCGCGGCCAGGAGGGTCGAGGCATCGAGCGAGTCCGTCTCGTAGTGCTGGCGGAGAACGCCCGTATCGGTCAGGCCGTGGGCCAGGATGTCGGCACGGATCTCCTCGGCCGTGGCATGCCACGACGCCTGCAGTTCGGGATCACCCCGGATCTCGGCCAGCTTCGCGGCCCGGTCGAGTGCGACCCAGCACATGAGTTTCGAGGACACGTAGTGCTGGGGCTTGCCACGAGCCTCCCAGATGCCCTGGTCGGGGTCACGCCAGACGCGGGCAGCGCCTTCGGCCTGGGCCTTCGCGATCGGCCACAGTCGGCGGGGCAGGCGATTGCTCCGGCGGGTGTGGAGCGCGATCGAGTCGAGGACCGCTCCGAAGACATCGTTCTGTCGCTGGTCGAACGCACCATTGCCGATCCGGACCGGTCGAGCCCCCTCGTATCCGGACAGGTGATCGAGGGTCGATTCGGTCAGGTCTCGCCGCCCGTCGATCCCGTACATGATCTGCATCCCGCCGTCCGCGTTCGGCTCCAGGTCGGCCAGGAATTGCATGAACTCGTTGGCTTCCCAGTCGAGGTTCAGGTAGTGGAGTGCCTGGAGCGTGAATGTCGAGTCGCGCATCCAGGTGTAGCGATAATCCCAGTTGCGCTCGCCACCGGGTGTCTCAGGCAAGGATGTGGTCAGGGCGGCGATCGTTGCACCGGTCGGCATGTAGGTCAGGCCCTTGATGGCCAGCGCGGAGCGCTCGATCGCGGCGCGCCAGCGATGGTCGATGGACCGGGCGCCACCCAGCCAGTCGCGCCAGAAGCTATCGGTGGCGGCCACGCGCGACTGCGCTTCCTCGACGGACGCCGGCGCCGCAAGGTCCTTCGCCCACGACAGCGCGCAATAGATCCGCTCGCCCTGCCGGATCCGGTGACGGGCATGGGCACGGGTGTCCTCGATGCCCAGGGTCATGTCGGTCTGAAGTCGGATCGTGAGGCCGGCGCCGCTGGCGTCGGCGGTGGTCCGGGCTCCGTCCACGATGGTCCAGGTCGCTGGCGTCCGACCGTAGTCGAAGACCGGCTCGCAGACGAGTTCGATCTCGGCCTCACCCGCGGTGCATTCGACCGTCCGCACGAGCAGGTGGTCGGCATCGGTATCGGTCGGCGGTCGGGTATGGGGCGTCACCCGATCCTCCCGGTCGCCGCGTGGCCCGAGCGTCAGCGCGTCGCGCACGACGACCCATCCCGTCGCGACCCGCCATGTGGTCACGAGCGTATTCGTGCCAGGCTCGTACCAGCGTGACGATGGGACGTTGACCCCGAACGGAGCGACGCGGAACGCGCCGGCTTCGCGGTCGAGCAGGCTGCCGAAGACACTCGGCGAGTCGAAGGCGGGAACGCACAGCCAGTCCACCGTGCCATCCGGCGCGACCAGTGCCCCGGTGTGGCAGTCGGACAGGAACGCATAATCGGCGATCGGCGTGAATGGCGAAGGCCCGGTCGCGCCCTGTGCGAGAACGTCGGATGAAGCGTCCATGGCGACCCGGACTCCTTTGCGCTACTGCGTCGACTTCACGCTCGGACCGCGGCCCGTTGCCCGCGGATCACGACGAACGACAACACGCCCATGGCCACGGCCACCAGCGCCGTCCCCTGGTAGACGGTGGCCAGGCTCAGGCCGAACTGGTCCAGCAATGGCCCGACCCCGAACGCCGCGACTCCGTAGCCCATCTGATAGAAGGCGATCAACCCGCCGGCCGTGAATGCGGCGATCGTCGTCAGCTCCTCTTGCCCGAACGAGATGGTCAGCGGCAGGAGCGCCGAGCAGCCCAGCCCGGCCAATCCGAACGCGACGATGCCGAACGTGGCGTCGCCGCTGGGCAGGGCCGCCGTGATCAAGAACGCCACCGCCGCCACGAACGGCAGCAGGCGGTACGTGTCGGTCTCCGGGAATCGGCGCTCGATCGCCGCGAACCCGACCCGCCCGATCGTCACCATCGCCCAGAACACGGTCAGGGCCAGCGACGCGAGCGTCACCGACGCCCCGAGGTCGGAGGTCATGAACAGTGTCGACCAGTTGCCGTTCATGGTCTCCACGATGCCGTACAGGAGGGCGAACGCGGCGAACACCCAGAACCGCGAAGGCAGGACGAGACGGGTCGGCCCGGACGCAGTGGTGGCCTCCGGTTCCACGACCTGCAGGGAGAGGCCGGCGCTGGCGAGCAGGAGCCCGGCCAGCAGGATCCCGACCAGGACGGGCAGGCCCCACCAGAACCCGAGCCCCACGAAGATCGCGACGAACACCGGAGCGAGGGCCGTTCCCAGGCCGAGCAACGCGTTCAGGTACAGAACCGCCCGCTCCACGCGGTCCGGGAAGAACACGGCGGCGTAGCGATTGACCGACGGCACGGTCAGGCCGAACCCTATCCCGAGGCTGGTCGTCGCCAACAGCAGGAGGACGTAAGCCACCGAGCCCGATCCGATGAAGAACTGGCTTCCGAAGAGCAGGCCCATCGAGATCAGGTCCGCCGCCAGCCCGACCTGGAAGACGCGCTTGATCCCAAGCCGTCGGACCAGGTTCGCGCCGAGCAACGAGGCCAGGATCGCCATCACGGCCTGGGGCAGGAACAGCGAGCCATAGGCGGAATTCGAGAGCCCGTACTCCGACGGGCTGGTCAGGATCGAACTGATGGCCGGGAACGTGACGAGCGCGACGCCCTGCACCAGGCCCGCGCCATAGACGACCCGAACCTCGCCGCTCGTGGCCATCAGCCCAGCCCTCGCATGTCAGCGCAGGCCCTGTGGGCCTACTTCAGTCGCTCGAGCAGGTGGTCTCCCACCCGAAGTGCGTTGGCCATCGCAGTCAAGGCCGGGTTCACGGCGCCGATGCTCGGGAAGAAGCTGGTATCCACGACATACAGGTTGTCGAGCTCGTGGGCCTTGCAATCGACGTCGAGGACGGATGTCGCGGGGTCGGTCCCGAAGCGGGCCGTTCCCGCCTGATGCGCGCATCCCGCGATGGGGATCTCATTCTTGAGGTATCCGGTGCGGGGAACGAGGTGATCCGGATGCATGCCAAGGTGGTTGAGCATCGACTTGAGCTGATGGTAGAGCCGGTTCTTGGGCTCCTGGTTGTTCGGTGTGTAGGTCAGCTTGACCTTGCCATCGCTCGTCAGCGTGACCCGGTTGCCGGGTGCCGGCAGGTCTTCCGTCGACAGCCAGAAATCGACGGCATGTGTCGCAACGTCGGTCAGTGAGAACATCGGGGCGAGCTTGGTCTGGAGGGGCTTCTCGCCCTTGAACATCTCGGCATCGGACTTGCCGACCATCTGGATGTTCCCCATCGGGTATTCGAACCCGGTCATCCCGAAATAGAAGTCGTTGAGCCCGAGCGTCTTCTGGAACATCGTCGGGTTCGGTTCCTTGGAGATCGCGAGGACCGCCGTACTGTTGTGGAACATGTAGTTCCGGCCGACCTGGTCCGAGCCGTTCGCCAGACCGTTCGGGTGCTTGTCACTAGCCGAGGCGAGCAGGATCTTGGCCGAATTCGCGGCCCCGGCCGAGATGACCACGATGTCCGCGTCATACGTCTCAGCGACGTCGTCGCGTTCGACGACGACCCGTTCGACGGCAGTCCCGGCAGCATTCGTTTCCAGCCGGGTCACGACTGCGCGGGTGCGGATGGTGACGTTCCTGTGCTCGAGGGCCGGTCGGACCCCGAGCATCTCCGCGTCGGACTTGGCCTGGACCAGGCACGGGAAGCCGTCACACGTCTGGCATCGGATGCAGTGACTGTTCGGCCGATCGTCCTCGAGCAGCCGGACGCCGCACGGCGCGTGGAAGGGATGGTAGCCGGCCCGTTCGAGATCATCGGAGAGCTGCTGGATGCGCGGTTCGTGGCTGACCGCCGGATACGGGTACGGCGCGCTGGCATGTCCCTCGGTCGAGTCCTCGCCGTGGTTGCCATGGACCTCGTACAGGTGCTCGGCTTTCGTGTAGTACGGCTCAAGGTCGTCGTACGAGATCGGCCAGGCCGGCGACATCCCGTCGTGGTGCCGGAGCTCCCCGAAGTCCTCAGGTCGGAGCCGGTAGAGCGCCGCGCCGTACATCTTCGTGGCACCGCCGACGGCGTAGTGGATCCCCGGCTGGAACGGCTTGTTCTTCTCGTCGTACCAGGTCTCCTTCGGCACGTAGCGGTTATCGACGAATACCGCCTTGGAGTCCCAGTTCTCTCTTTCCCGAGGCAGCCAGTCGCCGCGTTCGAGGATGAGGATCCGTTTGCCCGATGGAGCCAGATGGCGGGCGAGCGTGCCACCTCCTGCGCCACTCCCGATGATGATGACGTCGTACCGGCCGTCGCTGGACATGACTCCCCCTTTGCTGGTGGTGCGGGATCAGTTCTAGGCGTCGTCGGGTGCGCCGTCGGACCAATCGATCCGGGCGACGTCACTTCGATCGAGGACATACGGGCCGTGCGTCGAACGGAAGTAGTCGCCGGCCCATTCGATGAAGGCGTTGGCCCGGTTATGGACCCCGGACATCAGCGCGGCGTGAACGCCCAGCCAGGCCACGAAGGCGATCGATCCGTGGAGGCCGTGATGGTGCTCGCCGACTTCGGCCACAGCCGCGCCTCGCCCGATCATGGCCATGATCCCCTTGTCCAGGTAGTGGAAGGCTCGGGGGTGCTTGCCGTCGATCTCGGCCAGGATGTTCTTGGCTGCCCAGACGCCCGACTGCTGGGCGACCGATCCAAGCTGCGGGAAGGTCTTGCCGTCCGGGCTCGGGATGTTGGCGATATCCCCGACGACGTACACGCCCGGGAAGCCATCGAGCCGCAAGTCGGGCTCGACATCGATCCGACCCCCGCGACCCTGGGGCAGACCCGCCTCGCCTGCGAGGGGGGCAGCCTTGAGACCCCCGCCCCAGACGACGCAGTGGGTCTTGATGGTCGAACCGTCCGACAGGACCACGTGACCCGCACCGACCTCGGTCACACCGAGTCCGAGCATCAGTTGCACGCCATCGCGGGTCAGGACCTTGGCTGCGTAGTCGTGCGCCTTGTCCGAGAACGCTCCAAGCAGTGCATGCCCGTGGTTCACCAGTCGAACGGTGGCTCGATGGGCGATGTCCGGGTACTCGGCCGAGAGCGACGTGTTGATCATCTCGGAGATCGCCCCGGCGACTTCCACGCCGGTCGGGCCTCCGCCGACGATCACGAACTCGAGGGCGCCCTCGTCGAGCCTGGAGGCGTCCTTGTCAGCTTCTTCGAAGACGGTCAGGATCTGCGACCGCAGCCGCCTGGCATCGTCGAGCGAGTAGAGCGGGAAGGCATGCTCCCGTGCGCCGGGCGTCTTGAAGAAGAACGCCTGCGAGCCGCCGGCGATCACCAGGTAGTCAGCCTCGTAGGTGTCGCCCGACGCCGTGGTGACCGTTCGCGTCGAGGGGTCCACCCCGGTGACCTCGGCCTCGACGAAGGTCAGGCCCGCGTGGGCCGCGACTTCGTGGAGCGGATAGGCGATGTCGACCGGAGCGAGTTGGCAAGTCGCGACCTGGTACAGGAGAGGTTGGAACTGGTGGTAGTCATTCTTGTCGATGAGCGTGACTTCGACGCCCTTGCGCGACGCCAGCTTGCGGGCGCAGGCGACCCCCGCGAATCCACCACCCACGACCACGACACGGGTCGGACTCACAGCGACAACGAGATCATCGACCTACCCCCCCCCGGTTCCTCCAACCACGACCTGCGTCCCCGGGTCGCACTGGGTCGGCGCCGGGACGAGGCGGGCACGCAGCCGCGCCTGATCGGGATATCCGCGGCCATCATATCGGCCACGCGACCTCGCGTCTTGACGAATCAACGAGTTGGATCGATCTCGCGTTTGCGCCTCGATACGAACGCGTCGAGGGCCTCGATGACGGGCGGATCGAGTGTCGACTGGCCTGTCTCGGCGAGGAGCTGCTTCCAGATCGCATTGGCGCGCTGCGTCGCAGTCAGGCTGCCGGCGGACTGCCAGGTCTCGAAGTTGCGCCAGTCCGAAACGAGCGGCCGATAGAACGCCGTCTCATAGCGCTCGAGGGTGTGGGCGGTCCCGAAGAAATGGCCGCCCGGTCCGACGTCGGCGATGGCATCGAGACCCAGACTGGCTTCGTCGACGACCACGGGTTGGAACGTCTCCGACATCATCTGCAGGATCTCCGCATCGATGATCAGCTTCTCGAACGACGCGGTCAGGCCACCCTCGAGCCAGCCTGCCCCCTGATACAGCAGGTTCGCCCCCCCCATCAGGGCACCCCAGACCGCCATCTCCGATTCATACGCGGCCTGGGCATCGACGACATTCGACGCGTTGGTGTTGGAGGAACGCCAGGGCAGCCCGACCCGGCGGGCGAGCTGCCCGCTGGCGATCGCCCCCTTGACGGCCTCCGGGGTGCCGAATGCTGGAGCCCCGGTCCGCATGTCGACGTTCGATGTGAAGGCGCCATAGACCATCGGCGTCCCGGGCCGGACGATCTGCGCCAGGGCGACCATGAACAGGGCTTCGGCATGCTGCTGGGCCAGTGCCCCGGCCAGCGAGATCGGACTCATCGCGCCGGCCAGGGTGAAGGGCGTCGCCACGACCGGCTGGCCGTGCAGGGCCATCTCCATCAACCCGTCGCCCATCGGGCCGTCGAGACGGAGTGGCGAGTTCGAATTGATGATCGTCATCAGCGAGGGCTCGCGGAGCAGTCGCTCGCGGTCGACGCCACGGATCAGACAGATGATCTCGAGCGCATCGTCGACCGGCTGTCGCCCGAAGCCGATGCACTGCCAGGACTTGTCGAGTTCGACGGCCAGCGTTCGATAGATATCGAGGTGGCGGGTCGCGACCGGCAGGTCATTGGGTTCGATCGGCCCACCGCCCTCCTGCTGGATGATGTCGAGCGTGCCGATGAGCCGGACGTAGTCGACGAAGTCGGCGAAGTTGCCGGCCCGCCGCCCGCGATCGAGGTCGCTCGAGAAGGCCGGACCGCCGACCGAGCCGAAGACCACGTTCGCTCCACCGAACGACAGGTCACGATCCGGATTGCGTGCGTGGAGGGTGAACGTCGAGGGGGTGGTCGAGATGAGCGCCTCGAGGTGCGCCGGGTCGAGCCGGACTCGTCGCTCGAGCCGGTCGACCCCGGCGCCGGCGCCGGCGAATGCATCGATGGCCCGGTCGCCGAGGACCTCCATCCCGACCTCGGCGAGGATCCGGCCAGCGGCTTGATGGATCGTCTCGACCGCATCGGCCGACAGGACCTCGACCGGTCTGAATGGGTTGACCAGCCGACGCCAGGAAAGCCGCGGCAGACCCGGCGCGTCGCGGCGCGGCCGACGTCGGGGCGATCCGGGCGGCAGTCCCACGGCCTGATGGTACGGGCGACGGCGTTCTCACGCTCGTCTCAGACGCAAACGGCTGAATCGGGAGCGATGCGCGACATGGTGCGTCGCCGTGCCCTGGTCGGACAGGAGAATCGATGAAACGCAAGATCCTCGCCATCGTCGTCCTCGGTGTCATCGGCGTCGGCGCAGCCTTCGTCGCTGTCGGAGGCCTGCCCGCCAGCGCGGCGACCACAAGCCAGTACCGCACCAGCGCCGCCGCGACGGGGGATGTCGTGGATGACGTGGCCGCGACCGGGACGGTCGCGGCCAACGCCTCATACGGCGTGGCCTTCGGGGTGCCGGCCCACCTCGCCGGTGCCGCGTCCACAGGCACGGGCACGTGGACGGTCAAGACCGTCGATGTCTCCGTCGGCGACTCGGTCAAGCAAGGCGATCCCCTCGCGACGGCCGATACCGCGGACCTGAAGCGCCAGCTCGCCGATGCGAATCTCTCGTACGACAGCGCCAAGCTCCAGCTGAAGACCGCCCGCAGGACGCTGGCCGATGCCTCCACGACCGACGCCAGGCGCCAGGCGAAGATCGGCGTCTATGGCGCCCGGAGCCAGCTGTCCAGCCAGCGGTCGGCGGTCGACGATCTGAAGGAGCAGATCCGGTACGCGACGCTCACGGCCCCGGTCGACGGGACGGTCACCAGCGTGGCGATCGACGAGGGCCTGACGGCCCCCTCGGGCGACGCGATGGTCATCGACACCAGCGCCCTGGAGGTCACCGCGGATGTCGTCGAGAGCGACCTCGCGTCCATGGCGGCCGGACAGACCGCGACGATCTCGATCTCGGCGGTCGACGCTGATGTGACCGGGACGGTCACATCGATCGCGCCGACCACGACCGGGAGCACGACCGGCGGCGTCGTCTCGTATCCGGTCACGGTCTCGCTCGACGATGCCCCGACCACGGTCCGAGCGGGGATGACCGCAGACATCACGATCACCATCGACAGCGCCACGAACGTGCTGACGGTCCCGTCCACCGCGCTGCGCGGCCAGAACGGTGTCTACACCGTGCTGATCCTCGGGCTCGATGGCCAGCCGACCAGCCAGGGTGTCGAGGTCGGGCTCATCGCCAGTGACCTGGCCGAGGTCAAGTCCGGCTTGACTGAAGGACAGGAGGTCGTGACCGGCGTGGCCAACGCCCAGACGGGAACGGCGACCACCGACGGGTTCGGCGGTGGCGGGCTGGGTGGGGGCGCGTTCCCGGCCGGCGGGTTCGGCGGTGGCGGCAATGGCCGCTTCCGGGTCAGTGACTGACATGGACGACGCGATCATCAGCCTTGATCACGTCAGCCGGGTCTACGCGATGGGCCACGTCGAGGTGCCGGCGCTCGTGGACGTCAGCCTGGAAGTCCATCCGGGCGAGTTCGTCGCGATCGTCGGGCCGTCGGGCTCAGGTAAGACCACGATGATGAACGTCCTGGGCTGCCTGGACCGGCCGAGTCACGGCGAGTACCGGCTGGCCGGCACTCCGGTCGCAGCGCTTGGTGACGACGACCTCGCCCGTTTGCGCAGCCGAACGATCGGGTTCGTCTTCCAGTCCTACAACCTGTTGCCGCGCACGAGCGCGGTCGACAACGTCGCAACGCCCTTGCTGTACCAGGGCGTCTCGCGCGCCGAGCGGGCGCGACGGGCGACAGCGGCCCTCGAACGCCTCGGTCTCGGGGATCGGATCCATCACGAACCAACGGAATTGTCGGGTGGCCAGCAGCAGCGGGTCGCCGTGGCGCGAGCGCTCGTCACCGAACCGGCGCTGATCCTGGCCGATGAGCCGACCGGTAACCTCGACAGCCATTCCGGGGCCGAGGTGATGGCGTTGCTCCACGAGTTGAACGCGGCCGGTCGAACCATCGTCCTGATCACCCACGACGCCGATGTCGCGGCCGCGGCCGGTCGCCAGATCCACCTGCTCGATGGGCGGGTCACCGCGTGAGTGTGCTGGAGCTGCTCCGACTGGCCCTCTCTCGACTGCGAACGAGTCGGCTGCGGGCGGCTCTGACGATGCTCGGTGTCATCATCGGGGTCGCCTCCGTCGTCGCCCTGGTCGGCGTCGGCCAGGGTACGACGTCGAACATCACGAACCGCCTCGCCGGACTCGGCACGAACCTCTTGACGGTCAGCCCGACCGGCCAGTCATCCACCTTGACGCTCGAGGACGCGGACGCCATCGCTGGTCTCGACGGCGTCGCCGGCGTGGCCCCCGAGGTCTCGACCAGCGCGACGGTGGCGGTCGGCGGCCAGACCACCTCGACGACCGTCATCGGCACGACCAGCGCCTACCCGAACGTCCGCGCCTACGACCTCTGGCAAGGATCGTTCCTGACGGATGTCGCGGTCGACAACGACCTTCGCGTCGCCGTGCTGGGTGCCACCACGGCCACCGATCTCGACCTGTCTTCGGGCGATCTCGGTTCGACCGTCACCATCGATGGCATCCCGTTCGAGCTCGTGGGCATCCTGCAGGCCAAGGGCGGCAGCGGCTTCCAGGATCCCGACGACCAGGTCACGGTCCCGGTCGGCACGGTCCAGAAGTATTTCGTCGGCGGCGACAGCGTCAGGACGATCGGTGTCAGCGTGGCCGACCCAGAGCAGATGGACGCGACCAGCGCCGCGATCACGGCGCTGCTGACCGAGCGACACGACCTGTCCGCGACCGACACGGCCGATTTCAACGTGTTCGATCAGACCCAGCTCCTCGCAGCGGCGTCGTCGATCTCCGCGACGCTGACGTTGCTGCTCGGCGGCATCGCATCGATCTCGCTGGTCGTCGGCGGGATCGGGATCATGAACATCATGCTGGTGTCCGTCCGCGAACGGACCCGTGAGATCGGGATCCGCAAGGCGGTCGGGGCGCGCGGGCGCGACATCCTGGCCCAATTCCTCGTGGAAGCGCTGACGCTGTCGCTGCTCGGCGGGCTCATCGGGATCGTCCTGGGGCTCGCCGTTTCTGCCCTGATCGGCCAGCTGGCCGGCTGGGGCTTCGCCTTCAATCCTGCGACGGTCGCCATCGCGGTCGTGTTCAGCCTGCTGGTGGGTGTCGTGTTCGGCGTCTGGCCGGCCCGCCAGGCCGCTCGTCTCGATCCCATCACCGCATTGCGCTACGAGTAAAGGAGCGAACCGTGACCTACGATCCACAACACCCGACCCAGCCTGAACCCGTCATCCCGCTGGAACCCGCGTCGGACGTGGCCGGTGCGGCAAGCCCGGCCCCATCACTCGTTCGACCCGGGCCGGTGCCCCCGGTCACCAAGGGTGGTGGATCCGGCCGCTGGCTGAACGTCGTGCTGGCCTTCGCCGTACTCATCGCGGTCGGGGGCGTGGCGTTCGCTGTCGGGCGGACGACCGCGCCGGAGACGGCAGCGGCCACGACCGGGCGATTCGGAGGCGGAGGTCAGTTCCCGATCGGGAGTGGCGCGCCTGCCTTCGGCAACGGCGGCAACGGCGGCCAGGGCGGGTTCGCCGGCTTCGGACGGGGCAACGGCGTCACCGTCACCGGCATGGTCGATTCGATCGATGGCGACACCATGACGATCAGCACGACCGATGGCCGGTCCGTGACCGTCACGCTGGACGCCGACACGACCTACAGCACCAAGTCAGCGGCATCGTCGAGTGACGTCACCACCGGTTCCACGGTCGAAGTCCAGATGGATCTCGCCGGAGCGTTCCGGGGTGGGGCCGGCGGCGATGACGACAGTGCCGGCAACGGCGCGGCGAACGGCCAGACGCCGGCGATCACGGCCAGCGGCGTCACCATCGTCCCGTAGCGCCCGAGGTAGCCTGATCGTCATGCATCTGCTCGTCATCGAGGACGACCCTCGTCTCGTTCGCCTGCTGCGTCGCCTCCTCGAAGAGGACCGACATCTCGTCGAGACGGCGACGACGGGACACGACGGACTCGACATCGCCGAGGCCACGACCGGGATCGAGTTGATCGTCCTCGATGTGGGCCTGCCGGACATCTCCGGCCTCGAGGTGGCCCGCCGACTTCGGGCCGGTGGGTCCGAGGTTCCGATCCTGATCCTGACCGCCCGGGATACGGTCGGCGATCGGGTCACGGGACTGGACGCGGGCGCCGACGACTACCTGGTCAAACCGTTCGCCTACGAGGAACTGGCGGCTCGCCTTCGGGCCCTGGGTCGACGCGGTGCGGCAACGCGTCGACCGGAACCCAAACTCGTGGTGGGGCCGATCGTCCTCGACGAGACTTCGCGCCGGGTCACCCTGCACGGGAAGACCGTCGACCTGAGTCCACGTGAGTTCTCCTTGCTGGAGTGCCTCCTTCGGCATCCCGGTCAGACCCTGTCGCGGGACCAGCTCCTCGATCAGGCCTGGCCGTTCAGCGTCGCGGTCACGCCGAATGCTGTCGACGCGTACATCCACTATCTGCGCGACAAGCTGGGAAGCACCGGGAAGCTGATCGAGACGGTCCGCGGTGTGGGCTACCGTCTGGCCGATGCCTGACGGAGTCGCTCCACCGGCCGGCACGACGGCGCCAGAGCTCGCAGCCGAGACGGCCGACGGCGCGCTGATCCGCCATGTCCGCAGGAACCTCGTGCTGTGGAGCGGTGGCACCACGCTGCTCATCCTGCTCGCCCTGGCGGTCGCGCTGTACCTGGCGGCGGCCCGTTCGTTGGCAAACGCCGGGATCGACCAGCTCGATGCACGGATGGGGATCATCCGTGGCGACCGACCGGATCCCGACGACACCACTCGATACGGCTTCATCTTCGGGGGCGGCGGGTCCGGCACGTACGCGATGATCCTCGGTCCCGACGGTCAGCCAGTGACCGGCGCACGGGACCCGAGACCACCTCGGGGCCTGCCGTACGAGCCGGGCGTCGCCGCGGCCGCGACGACCGGTCGCGACATCCAGACCGCGGTCGTCGGCAACACACCGGTCCGCATCCTGTCGGAAACGGTCGACGTGCCCACCCGCGGAACGTTCACGGTCCAGATCGTCCAGGACCGGACGACAGAGCAGCAGACGCTCGAGGTCATCCAGCTTGTCCTGATCGTCGGCGGCGGGCTCGTCCTCATCGTGTCGTTCGGGTTCGGGACCGTATATGCGCGACGGGCCCTCGTTCCGATCCGCGACTCGCTGGCCAGCCAGCGAGCGGCTCTGCGGCGGCAGCGCGAGTTCGCCGCCGACGCCAGCCACGAGTTGCGGACGCCGCTGACCGTGATCCGCAGCAGCGTCGAGTATCTCGACCGGCACCGCGACGAGCCAGTCGCCACGGTCGGGTCGGCGCTGGAGGACATCGACGACGAGGTCCGCCACATGACCGCGATGGTCGAGGACCTGTTGCTGCTTGCCCGCTCCGATTCGGGTGCGGTGGCGCTTGAGCGGATCCCGGTCGATCTGGGCGACATCGCGGCCGACGGCGCGTCCGCGCTCGGCAAACCGGCCCACGATCGAGGCGTCCTGGTCCGGGTCGACCCTGAGCCGGCCGTCGTCATCGGCGACCCAGCCCGGTTGCGTCAGCTGGTCATGATCCTCGTCGATAACGCCATCCGCCACAGCCCGACCGACGGCCGGGTCGGCGTGGCCGTTCGAGCCGAAGGCTCCGGCGCGCTGCTGGTGGTCGAGGATGACGGTCCAGGCATCCGACCCGAGGATCTGCCCCACCTGTTCGAGCGGTTCTACCGGGCGCCCGGCGCGCCCGGCGGCGGGACCGGTCTCGGGCTGGCCATCGCCAGGTGGATCGTCGAGGGACATGGCGGCCGGATCGACGTCGCCAACCGCGCGGAGGGCGGTGCCAGGTTCACGGCCAGGCTCCCGGGCGGCAGCGTCACGAGCTGATCGCCACGGGTCCTGGCCCGCGGGTTCAGCGCCCGGACCGGGCCGTCAGCTCAACGGTGCATTCGGAACGAGGGACATGAGCGCCGCCGCATCGGCGATGGGGATCGCGAACCCGAGTCCCTGCGCGTCGGTCGAGACGGCGGTGTTGATCCCGACGACCCGCCCACTGCTGTCGAGGAGCGGACCGCCACTATTGCCCGGATTGATCGCCGCATCCGTCTGGAGCAGGCCGGTCAGAGTGACCGGCTGACCGGTGACCTCGTCGTCGACCGTGATGGTACGGCCCGTCGCGGAAAGGATGCCTTTGGTCACGGACTCGGTGAAGGTCCCGAGCGGACTCCCGATCGCGACGGTCGTCTCGCCAACCTGAAGCGAGGCAGAGTCGCCGATATGTGCCGCGGTGAGGCCGGTCGCATCGATCTTGATGAGGGCCAGATCCTTCTCGTCGGATTCCTTGACGATCGTCGCGTCCAACCGCTCGCCATCGGCCAGCTCGACCGTGAGTGACCGACTGCCGGACACGACGTGCTTGTTGGTCAAGATGTAGCCATCGGCTGACAGGATGACCCCGGAACCGACGCCGGTGGCCGGGATCTGACCGAAGCCGCGCGACGCGAAGCCTTGTGAGGTGATCGTGACGACCGAGTCACGGACGGCAGCGACCATGTCGACGAGATCGGGGGCGGCTGTTGCGGCGCCACCACCAACGGAGACCGCCGGGGCCCCGTTCGCCCCTGTCGCAGCGGTCGGGGCGGGCGTTCCGGACAGCGGGCCGGCGACCAGCGCGGTCGTACCGCCGGCCGCAAGCGCGGCCGACAGACAGGCGATCGCCAGGATCGAACCGATACTCCTGGACCGAGCGGAGCGATCCGGGGCGGGCGGAGGGGCTGAGGGTGCTGGCGAGGTCGCGGCGATCGACCGGTTCGCGGTCGGCGGGATCAGCGGCTCCGCGCCGCTCCCGTCTGGATGGTCGAACATGGGAGCTCCGATCGAGGTGTCTGGATCATGTCGATGACCCGATACAACCACTCGTCGGTGAGAAGGCGCTGAGAGACACGACCTCCTGGCATCGCCAAGCGGCGCGGGGCCATGGTGCCCGCGCCGCTTTGATGATCGGTGTCCGTCGGCTAGCCGGCGTTGGCCGATGGGGCCGGGCTGACGTCGGGTGACTTCGGCCCGCCACGGAGACCGGGGACGTGGTCGCGATCGAACTTCCCGCCCCGGATCGCCGCCGCATCGAGCGACCCGTCGGCGCGCTGCGTCCCCTCGGCGACGAGGATGGAGCCGACCTCGAGATCGGACAGTTTGCCGCTGGCCCCGTTGACGGTATACGTCGTGTCTGCGTCGACGTGGACCTTCTGCGAGGTCCCGCCACGCACCGTGACCGTGATCGTGTTGCCGTCGATGGCGCTGACCTGTCCGGCGACCGTCGGCAAGACGACGACGATACCGGTCACGTCGAAGGTGCCGTCATCGGCCTTCGATTGGCGGAGGCGGACCTGGTCTCCGACGGTCAGGTCGCCGACGGCGATCGTCTTGCCGCCCTTGGTGATCGTTGTGTCCGCGGCTACTGCGATGGTCCGGCTCCAGCCATCGACGGTCTCGAGCGAGACGTTGGAGCCACTGATCTTGGTGATCTTGATGTCGCCGAAGCCGACGGGGCCGGATCCACGACCGAACCCGAACGGACCGAAGTCGCCGATCCCGTGTCGACCACCGCGCCAGGCGCCTTTGTCGGGCGCACCGCTGGCATCCGGTTTCGCGGTCGGAGTCGAGGCGCTCGGGTCGGCGCCGGTCGTCGTCGGTGAAGGCGAGGCTCCCATCGCCGCGACGATCCCGACGACGACCAGGGCGGCTGAACCGGCCAGCACGCCGGCCCGCATCGCGATCGATCGTCGTGGTGACGAAGCGACGCGCTCGTGGAACGTCACCCCATCCGTGGGGCTGGGTTCGATCCTGGTTTCGTTCGGTTCGGTCATGTTCGTTCTCCGAAGGGCCGTCGGCACACGGCAAGACCGTGGCTCGAACGTGCGTTCAGCGTCGAGTCAGTATGTCCGCAGTTTATTGGGAGTTCCTGAGAGTCCGGGCCTCGACCCATCGTTTTGCGGTTCCCTGATGCACCAGGAGCCGCAGGCTCGATGATCTGCCACGCCAAGGTGTCCGCCGGACGCTACGATGTCCGTCGGCCCCCGAGACGACGCTGAGGACCCACGCGGAGGTGGCAGGGATGACCCGAGTCCAGTTGCTGGTCGGCACGAAGAAGGGCGCGTTCATCTTCGAGAGCGACGCCGATCGCCGGACGTGGTCCACACGCGGCCCGTTCTGCGAGGGTTGGCCCGTCCACGATCTGATCGTGGAGCCGGACAGCGGCGCGATCCTTGCGGGCGCCGGCAGCCCCTGGTTCGGCCCGGCGGTCTGGCGCTCGCCAGATGGCGGAGTGACCTGGACGCACTCGTCCGAGGGGCTGACCTACGGGGACGGCGGCGAACCGATCGCGACAGTCTGGTCGCTGTCCAGTACCCCGGATGGCGGCCTGCTGGCCGGCGTCGAACCGGCCGGTCTGTTCCGAAGCGACGACCACGGATCCACGTGGCGCCACATCGAGGGCTTGACCAACCATCCGACCCGTCCGACCTGGGGCCCGGGTGCGGGCGGGCTCATCCTGCATACGATCATCCCCCACCCGACCGATACCGCTCGGACATGGATCGGGATCTCAGCGGTCGGTGTCTTCGAAACGCGCGACGGCGGGACCACCTGGGAACCGCGGAATGTCGGCGTGCGCGCCGAATTCAACCCGGAGGATCGCTTCCCGGTCACGGGCCAATGCGTCCACAAGTTCGCGATCGCGGCCGGGGAGCCGGAGACCCTCTACCAACGCAACCACAACGGCGTCTATCGCTCCGAGGACGGATCCGAGACGTGGCAGGAGATCACCGGCGACCTGCCGACCGACTTCGGGTTCGCGATGGTGTCCCATCCGCGCGACGCGGACACATGCTGGGTCATCCCCTTGAGCGCACCGGACCAGGGTCGGTTCATGCCCGACGGGCACACCGCCGTGTGGCGAACGCACGATCGAGGCGGCTCGTGGATCCGCTCCGACGAGGGCTTGCCGACGAAGGACGCCTACATGTCCGTGCTCCGCGAGGCGATGGCCCGAGACACCCTCGACCCGGTCGGCATCACATTCGGGACGGAGACGGGTCAGCTATGGCACAGCTCCGACGAGGGTGTCAGCTGGCGCATGATCACCGACACCCTGCCCGAGATCTGGGCGGTCGAGGCCGCCGTCATCGAGGACTGAGCGCCGTGGCGACTGTCCTGCTGCCGCGATCGCTGCTTGCCCTGTTCCCAGGTGTCGAGAAGCGCCACGAGGTACCGGGCGGGAACGTCGGAGAGCTCATCGATGGGCTCGATGGATCCGTCCCGGGTCTACGCGATCGGCTGGTCGAAGCCGGTCCCCGTCTGCGTCGGCACATCAACGTCTTCGTCGATGGCGAACCCGCTGCGCTGGATACGACCGTCAGCGACGGATCGACGGTCCATATCCTGCCGGCTGTATCCGGCGGCGCTCACGACGACGACCAGATCAAGGACTGATCCGACAGGCCGCCGCTTCAGGTTTCGTTCGCTGATCGACGCCGGAGGCTGCCGCCATCGAACCGTTTCGCTCCCAGACCTCGAGCAGATGGCGCGGCGAGACGGCGACCTTGCGGTAGCCAGCTTCAAGGTCGGACGACAGGGTGACCCAATCGGCTGACTCGACGGTCTCGGCCGGCGCGTCGATGCGACCGTAGACCAACACATAGTCGACGGTCCCACCGGTCTGCCGTTCATATCCGGCCAGGTCCACTGCCGGCGGGATCCGATGGAAGCCGTTTTCGTAGACGCCGAGGTCCCGCTGCAGATGGCGAAAGGGGTCCGTCTCGGGTCGATAGCGGATCAGGAAGAACGGAACGGACGCCGCGACGTTGTCAAGGTCCAGGCCATCCGTGAGCGAGCTCAGCCGCCCCGCCTCGCCGGTCATCGGATCCGTCCGGTCAAGGGAGCCAGCATCGACGTTGGACAGGTTCACCTGGATCATCGTCGCCTGGCGCCCCATGCAGGGGGCCACTTCCACGTAATCGTGAGCGAGTCTGGCCAGCGACGAATGCACGGGTGCCCGCACGATCATCAGTCCGATCGCAGTGACGAGCGCGCCGATCGCGCCCACGACCTGCCATCGGACGGTCAGCGGGTGGGCTGCGATCCACAGGATGACCCCGAAGACCGGGAAGAGCGCCAACCTCGGGAGGATGTAGCTGCCGCCGCTGGGCGAATCGGATGGTGCAACGAGATAGGCAGCCGAGCCGATGACCGCAAAGAGGAGATACGCGTCCGCCCGCGTCACTTCGAATGCCCGCCATCGCGACGCCACGACCACTGAGCCAAGGATCAGGATGATCAACGCCAACCAGGACGCGATGGCGAGTTCAAGGGTATCGAAGGTCGCGAGAGGCATCGTGAGCGACAGCAGGGCCACGACCTTCGGGATGATCGGCAGGAGGTATCGGCCCGGTTCGGCGACACCCGTCCGGGCGATGAACAGGAAGAACAATCCCAGGCTCGGTAGCGATGCGACGACGACCGGGATCACCCGCACACCCAGCCCTGACGACATCGAACCCGCAGCGCGCCGGTCGGCGATGGCGTCCCAGACGGTGACCACGCCGACGAACAGGAGCGCCTCGATGAACGGGACGATGTGCATCGAGTACACGATGAGAAGCAGGCTGCCAAGCGCGACGACGCCAACCCTGTCAAGTCCGTCTCGGTGGCGGGCGACGAACCCTGCGATGACCAGGAACCCGGCGGTCGCATAGCAGAAGTTGTAGAACCCGTATTCGAACATGAACGTGAAGGTCAACGGCAGCGCGAACAGGGCGATCCAAAGGCTTTCCGGTCGGATACCGCGGATCGCGTAGACCATGGCCAGCGGCAGGGCCACGACGTAGCCGGCCATCAGGATGGTCGCAGCGGCGTCCGGGTCGAACCGCTGCATCAGTGCGGCGAGTATCAGCTCGGGCGATGTATTCGGTGCCGGGAACAGGTCGAGTTGCAGGTACCGCTGGGCGGGGCCCGGGGCACCGGTCAGCAACCGGCCGAGCGAGAACGCACTCCCGAGATGCAACCCTCCATCGATCGTGTAGCGGACCGGCTGGGCAACAAGCGAGGCCAGTTCGACGATCACGCCGATCGTCAGGACGATCAATGGCCAGCGCGCACCCGGCCTGCTGACGCGGCCGTGAGCCTCCGATCCTTGCCGCTCGTCGCCGCCGATCAAGAGATCCGCCGCGTGCCCATCGGTCAGGCCGACCAGCCGAACGGGTCGAATGGGTCGGTTCGCTCGGCGACTGCCTCAGGGACCCGCCCGCGACCCCGACTGCCGCCCGGTGGATCGCCCGCGACCGTGCGCCAGCCGTCATCGCCGAGCCGCTGGAGGGTCGCGAGCGCGGCCTTCACCATCCGATCGGCGTGGTCGAGGGCGACCCCTGCGAGTTCGCTCGAGATGGTCGCGGCCGCGACCTCGGACGAGATCCGGGCCGCGCTCCGGGCCGCGGACAGGGTGGCCGCATCCTCGGGTCGCGCTCGGGGCGCGCGGACGATCATCGCGACATCACCGGCATGGGCGGCTGCCGCCGCCTGGATCCACGGCCACGACCCAGATCGCGAGGGATCGACCGTCGGCTCGACGAAGGCCATCGGATGGTCGGGGAACGCCGCTCGCCGGACCGTGACCTCGGCGATGGCCCGCGCGCCCGGGTGTGCTTCCTCGATCTGCCAGCGGGGCAGGCCGCCGACGATGATCTGTTCGGGGCCCAGCCCATCGGCTCGGGCGAGCGTCACGCCGAGCAGCTGCAGGGCCAGGGCCCGACCTGCCCGCGTTGCGGCGTCGGACGGGAACCCCCGGGTCATGTCGGGCGCGACCACCAGCGGACCGGAACCGATGAGGACCGCCGTGCCGGCACGCCGTGCGAGCCGGTGGGCGAACGCATGATCGGCCAGCGCCCGGTCCGGTTCGACGGCGTCGGCGACGATCTCGGCCATCGCGTCCGAGTCGATGATGTCGACGCGCTCGAACGCGGCCACCACGGCGCCCTCGGGGGCACCAAGCGCCGGGACCGACGTCGCCAGCCGGATGTAGGCGCGCCGCTCGGCGGCGACCGCGTCGATGGCCGTGCGCAGCAGGCCAAGGGCCCGCTGGCTGCCGGTCGGGACGGGGTCGGATCCGCGCTCCCCGGGTCCACCACTGGGGCGCCACTCGCGCGCTTGACGGCCGGCATGGCTCAACCGGTCTGCCAACTCGCGCCCGATCGGGACCTCGATCCGGACACAATCCAGCCCGGCCTGGACGAGCGCGACCGCCTCGATCAGCGCCCGATCGACTTCGGGCTCACGGAGGGTCGTCGCCAACCACGGCCGAGTGGCGTCACCGAGGACGTCCTGTGTCTCGCGTCGCACGGTCCGCTCGGCGTCGATCCGCGCGAGCGCGGCCGCGGCCATGCGCCGTGCCTCGGCCTCGGCGACGGCGCGGCGATCCGGCTCCCGCAGGAGTTCGAGCTCGAGGCTCAAGTCGACCGCACCAGACGCGATGTCGAGCGCGAGCTGTTGCGGCTCCAGGTCGTATTCGAGCAGGGCCATCGCGAACGGCAGGGCGATCCCTGTGGCAAGGCCACGAGGGTTGCCGGCCAGCCAGCGGTCGACCGTCGCGCCGCCCAGCGGACGCCCCGTCGCGTCGACCCCGTCCACGCCGAACAGGCGCAGGATCGCCCGCTCCTGACCGGGCGTCGTGGATGCCCTGGCGCGAGCCCCCCAGGCGCCGGCCAACGCCTCGGCGCGGGCGACCAGGTCATCGAGGTCCTGCCAGGCGGCGGTCACGTGGCGCTCGCCAGACGATTGCCGGCCAGGAACCCACGGTAGGCGACGACCGGATCGTCCGCGACGAATCGGACCCGTCGCTCGCCGCTCACGACGGCTCCCGGAACGATTGCCGCATGATCTGCCTGGACGCCCCGGGCATATTCGACCTCGATGACGATGGGCGCGGCGACTTCGAACAAGCGCAGCTCCCCCGCCGCCGCGCGTCGGACTGCCCGTTCGGCACCGTCGCGGATCAAGTCGGCGGCCCGGCTCGGGTGGACGGAGGTGGCCGCATGACCGCCGACCGCCTCCTTGACCACGACCCGTTCGGTCCATGGCAGCAGGTCGGCGACCTCCTCGGCCAGGGCATCATCGCCGGTGACCAGACCGACCGGGACCCCCCAGGCGCCGAGGACGAGCGCGTTCAATCCGTACTCGCCGACCGGCCGATCGTCCAGGCGCGTCTCGACCGGCGCGCCCGAATAGGTATGCGCGATGGTCCCTCGCGGATGCCCGGCCCGGGCGTGATAGCCGATGAACAGGGCCACCCCGAACCCGGCGTCCGGCCCGGCGCCGGCGACCATCGACCAGGGCTTCCGGCCACGCAGCAGGCGCGCGGCCGGATGGATCCGATCAGGCAGGAGGTTGTCCATCTCACCATGGCTGTCGTTGACCAGTACGTCGGTCGCGCCACCCGCCAGCGCCCCTTCCACCGCGGCATTCGTCTCGCCGATCATCAGATCGACTGCGGCCGGGTAGCGCTCATGGCCGGCCGCGGTCGCGGCCGGGTGGTCGACCCCGGCGACGCCCTCCATGTCGACGCTGACGTAGACCTTCATGGAGTCCCGTCCTCGGCTGCCGTGCGGGCCGGCTGGCCGATCCAGACGTGGCCACCCTCGAATCGTTCGGCCTTCCAGATCGGCGCCCGTGCCTTGGTCTCATCGATCGCGTAGCGGGCCGCGTCGAACGCGGCTGCCCGATGGCCGGCGACCGCGACCACGGCGATGGAAGGCTCGCCCAGCGGCACCTCGCCGATCCTGTGGACGATGGCCAGGCGGTCGACGCCGAACCGGGCTTCGATCTCGTCGGCGATCGCGTTCAACGTCGTCATGGCCAGCGAGTCGAGCGCCTCGTAGCCGAGCGATTCGACGGTCCGTCCCGCATGACGCGCGGCCTCGTCCTCCTGACCGGGTGCCGGCGTTCCCGGCGTCGACCTCGTCCGACCCACGAATCCCACCACCGCCCCATCTTCGGGCCGAGCCAACATCGAGGTGAGGTCTTCGACGATCGACATCGTGAACGGGCTTTCGCGCAACTCGATGATCCTGGCCGGCCGCAGTGCGTCGGCCCGAGCCCCACCGGAAACCGGCGGGATCATGGCGACTTCATCGCCGTCGGCCAGGACGGTAGTGGGTTCGGCGTAGTCACCGTTCCGGGCGAACCGGAGCGAGGCACGTCCCGGCTCGAGGATCGGGTGCAGTCCCACGAGGGCCGACCAGGCTGCCTCGACGTCGGCCCCGTCGTCGAGCTCGAGGGCGACATCACGCGTGCCGGCGAGCTCGCGCTGGACGGCGAAGAGGCGGACCCGCACCTGGATGGCCACGCCTCGGTCAGCCTCGCCACGCGGCGATGAGCAGACCATCGCCGACCGGCAGGATGGTCGCATCGAACCTGGGGTCGGCGAGCATCGCTGCATCGAAGTCGCGCAGTGCGACCGTATTGGTATCGTCGGCGTCGGCCGGGCGTGACCCGGACACTCGCCCGCTCCAGAGCACGTTGTCGACGGCGATCACGGCGCCAGGTGCGAGGCGACCCACCAGCGCCTCCAGGTACGCACCGTACTCGGGCTTGAGCGCATCGATGAAGGCCAGGTCGAACGGGCCGGCCAGCGCCGTATCGTCCGCGGCCAAGGCCTCCAGTGCCGGAGCATTCACCACGGTGATCCGCTCGTCGGGGATCGCCGCCTCACGCCACCACCCTCTCGCAAGATCCGTCCGCCCCCGATCGGGATCGATCGTGACGATCGTGCCATCGGCAGGCTGGCCCAACGCGAGCCAAAGCGTGGAATAGCCATAGGCGGTCCCGACCTCGACGATGCGTCGTCGGCCCGCGGCCAGGACTCGAAGGACGCGGCCGGCATCGCGATCGACGATCGGGATGTGGCGTGGGCGGGCCGCGGCTTCGATGGCGGCGAGGGCCGCTTCGGGCGGCCGCGCCCGGGATTCGATCCAATCCAGGTCGACGGCATCCGGGATCCAACCACGATCAGCCTTGCTCATATCACCCCTTTCATACCAGCAACCCGGCCCCGAAATACAGTCCTGCCGCGAGGATGGTTCCCGCCGCGATCGACCCGACATTGATATACAGCAGACCCGTCGCCGATTCCATCGACCGGCTGCGAGCCGTCTGGACGGACGCCCAGCAGACCACCAGTGGGAAGATCAGACCCACGATCAGGCGCAGCCAGACGAAGAGTGCCCACGGCCCGACAAGCGAGGAGAACGGCGCGACCTCGGCCGGCCCGGCTCCGGTGGCGGTCCACGCGATGAACAGGACGACCTGGGCGATGACGACCGCGAGCAGGACCCGCGCCAGCAGGATCAGCGGCGCCTCCGCGAGTTTCGGGGTCACCAGGTACCAATGCCCGAGGATCATCGCGGCGAAGACCCCACCGATGGCCGCACTGACGACTGCGAGCTGGACGAGCAGCGAGAGCGCCCCGAGCGATCCATCACCCCACCCCAGCGCACCGAAGATGAGCGTGCCGACGGCCGCCGCGATGCCGGCCCACTCGATGGCCGGCGCCGCTCGGGGCGCCACGCGTCGGGCGATCAACCAGGCTCCGACGAGGACGCAGAACAGGAGCAAGGCGGCCCCGCGGGGCGCGTCCCAGGCCGGATCGACCACGACCGGCGAATCACCGAGCGAATTGGGAAGCGCCCCGTCCGAGATCCAGGCCAGGATCCCGAAGCCGAGCGCACAGAGGGCGGTGAGCCGAAGGTAGCCGGGTGTGGCCGAGGTCCGACGCCGAAGAAGTACGACCGCCGCGAAGGTCCCGAGCGCCAGGCCGGTCAACACGGTCCAGTTGACGAACGCGAGGTTCTGGGCGATCTGGGTGGCGGCCACGGTCCGAGTGTAGCGGCGATGTAGCATCGGACCCGGAGGTGACATCGATGGGCTTGGGTCGCGACACGACATTCACCTGGTACGGTCATTCCTGTTTCGAAGTCAGGACACCCGGCGGCAAGGTCATCATCATCGACCCGTTCTTCGCCAACCCGCGGAGTCCCCGCACGGCCGATAGCATCGAGCGCTGCGACGTGCTCCTGGTCAGCCACGGCCACTTCGACCATATGGGCGACGCGGTGGCGCTGGCCAGTCGATTACGCCCGACCTGGCCGTGCATGCACGAGATGTCGCTCTGGCTGGCTCGTCGTCTGCCTGGTGGCCAGGATGCCGTGATCGGGATGAACAAGGGTGGCACGTTCGAGCACGATGGCATCCGGATCACCATGGTCCACGCGGACCATTCGGCGGGCGACTGGAACCCAGCCGCCGAGACGACCCTCTACCTGGGCGATCCGGTCGGGTTCGTGGTCGAACTCGAGAACGGCTTCCGCTTCTACTTCGCGGGCGACACGGCGGTCTTCGGGGATATGCGACTGATCGGCGACCGGTATCAGCCCGACCTCGCCCTGCTGCCGATCGGTGACCATTACACGATGGGTCCACGCGATGCGGCCCTGGCCGTCGAGCTCCTCGGGGTGAAGCACGTCGTGCCGATCCACTACGGCACGTTTCCCGTCCTCACCGGGACGCCCGAGCAGTGGCGTTCAGAACTGGACGGCCGCGGGCTCTCCGACGTCGAGATCCACGCGCCCGACCCGGGCGGGACGCTGGACTAGCCCGCGATCGTCAGGCTGAGACGACGACCCAGCCCGACTCATCCGCGACCCGCGCGCCGCCACGGTGCCCGGTCGATGTGGTGGGCTGCGCCTCTTCGATGGGAACGGCCACCTTGCGAGCGTAGTCGAGGAGTGCCTCTCGAAGGTCCGCCTCGGTCGCGCCCGTCGCCATCGCGATGAGCCGTCGGACGTCGTCCCGGAGCTCCAGCGGCGGCGGTCCGGCCACGGCCCGCAGGACCTTGTCGACGGTCGTCCGTTCGACCCGCTCCGTGTCGTAGAACAGTTCTTCATGGAGTTTCTCGCCGGGTCGCAACCCGACGAATTCGATCGGCTGTGACTCAGGGTCTCGCCCGGCCAGCCGGACCAGATCCCTGGCCAGGTCGACGATCCGGACCGGATCGCCCATGGACAGGACGAACAGATCGCCCCGCTCGCCGATCGCTGCGGCATCCAGGATGAGCCACGAGGCCTCCGCGATGGTCATGAAGTAGCGGGTCATGTCCGGGTGGGTGATCGTGATCGGCTCGCTCTTCTCGAGCTGGTCCTGGAAGATCGGCACCACGCTCCCGGTCGAACCGAGGACATTGCCGAACCGGACCGAAACGTAGGGCCGCCCGGTCCGCTCGGCGGCCGCGCTGACGAGCATCTCGGCGACGCGCTTGCTCGCGCCCATCACGCTTGACGGTCGGACTGCCTTGTCGGTCGAGACGAAGACGAAGCGTTGCACGCCGGCCGCCTCTGCGGCGTCCAGCACGGCCAGCGTGCCGCCGATGTTCACGTGGACCGCATCCGATGGATGTTCTTCCATCATCGGCACGTGCTTGTAGGCAGCGGCGTGGAAGATGACGTCTGGCTTCTCGAGACTCATGAGCCGGTCCATCACAGGACGACTGGCCACGTTCGCCAGATGGATCCGAAGCTCGCCACCACCCTGTCCCCGCCCTGCCCGAGTTTCGAGTTCACGCTGGACCAGGTACAGCGCACTCTCGGCGCGATCGACGAGGACGAGCCGGCGTGGCCGGAGCATGAACACCTGGCGGGCCAGCTCGGATCCGATCGATCCACCGGCGCCGGTGATGACCACGGTGCGGTCCTCGATGATCTCGCGCACGGCGGCGGCATGTTCGGTCGCGGTCGGACGGCGAAGCAGGTCTGCGACCTCGACGCGTCGGACGCGATAGGCGTCCAGGGTGCCATCAAGCAGGTCGTTCATGGATGGGATCGTCCGGACATCCAGCCCGCTCGAGAATGCGGCGTCGAGGACGCGTCGCACCGAGCGACCCGGCGCGTTCGGCATCGTGATCAGCAGGACCTCGGCGCCCGTCGCGGCGATCGCGGCGTCCAGCCGATCGAGTCCGCCGAAGATGCGCAGATCGCCGACCGACCCGCCAGCCAGGCTGGGATCATCATCGAGGAATCCGACCGGTAGCACGCCGGCATCCGGCTTGCGGAGCGCGGAGGCGGCCATCAAGGCTCCCGTCCGGCCCGCGCCATATAGCAGCGTCGCCCGGCGCGGCTGGACCATCGAATGCGAAGCGCGCGGCTTCCAGTCCGCGGCGGTACGGATCCCGAATCGGGCTCCGCCGAGGACGGCCACCGTGACGAGGAGTTCGGCCGCCCAGAATGACCGGGGGAAGCCCTGCAACCAGGTGATGCCCGGGATGACCGACAGCCCGTAGACGATGGTCATCGCGATCGCGCTTCCGGCGAGTCCGGCCAGCAGGATGCGCTGGAGTTCCGGCACGCTGGCGAACCGCCATCCTCGCGTATACAGCCCGAATCGGATGTTCGTCGCGACCCTGACGGCGACCAGGATGAGGAGGATGGGCGCGAACATCGAGATCTTCGTGACCGCGACCTCGGCGTTGTATCGGAACGCGAGGGCGAGATAGATCGCCAGTCCGATGCCGAGGACGTCGATGACGAGGAGATGGCGCCCCCGCATCCGACCGATCGGGCGGGCGATGGCCGCCCGGATCCTGTCGCTCGCGTTCAGCCGCGCGGTGGACTCCGGGCCCGCCGTTTGAGGCGGGCTTTCTTTCGTCTGACTGAGGATGCTATGAACGGCCAATGGTGCCCCCTGTACCAGCTATCACGCTGGTTTCACCGTCGACTGGACCGCTCCGGCTTGGGGGAGGAGGTTTGGTATCCGTCACCGATGTGACGGAGCGGTGTCGACTCGTGGAGTGCGGAAAGCGGCCGATGATGCCGCCGGATGGATGAATGCGTCCGGGATACCCCGAAGGACTAGAGAGTAGCCCTGTCGGCTCGGACCCGCTAGTACTTCTGGGCCCCCAAACGCCGTTCAGCGGCAAGTGCAGGTGCACCCGCGCACCATCCGGCCACGGCGGTCTCAGGCCCGCGACTGGACTGCGATCGCGTCGTCCAGGGCCGCAGCCACGAAGGCCACGTCGTCGGCCGTCATGTCGGGAAAGAACGGCAATGCGAGGGTCGTCGCCGCTACTCGCTCGGTCACCGGAAAATCGCCGAGGCGATGCCCCAGCAATTCGCGATAGAGCGGCTGCAGATGCAGTGGACTGAAGTACGGGCGACTCGGGACACCCCGCGCATCCAGGTCGCCGATGAGCCGGTCGCGATCGATCGCCGGATCGAGACGAACGACGTACACGAACCAGTCGATCGATTCGCCGGGATCCGTCTGCGGCAGGCGCAGCCAGTCTCGACCGGCAAGGGCCGAGGCGTAGGCGCTGACGGCCCGAGCCCGGCCGGCGGCCAACTCCGCCCGTCGCTCGAGCTGGGCGACGCCGATCGCTGCGGAGAGCTCGTCGAGTCGATAGTTGTAGCCGAGCCGGAGATGACGCAGCCAGGTCCCGTCCTCGTCGCGGCCCTGATTGCGGAGGCTCCGGAACATCGATGCCAGGGCCGGATCGTCGGTCACGATCACGCCACCCTCACCCGTCGTGATCTGCTTGTTCGGGTAGAACGCGAACACCGAGGCAAGGCCGAACGAACCGAGCGCCCGGTCGCCGACCATCGAGCCAAGGCCCTCACAGGCGTCTTCGATCAGCATCAGCTCGCGTTGCGAGGCGATCGCGTCGATGTCCACGATGCGACACGGTTTCCCGAACGCATGGACCGGAAGGATCCCTCTGGTCTGCGGACCGACGGCGTCCTCGACCAGGCCCGGGTCGAGCCCGAGCGTCTCCTCCTCGATGTCCACGAACCGAGGGCGGACCCGCTCATACAACAGGCAATTGGCCGATGCCACGAAACTGAACGGCGTGGTGATGACTTCGTCACCGTCGCCCAGTCCGGCGGCCCGGACGACCATATGCAGACCGGCGGTGCCGCTGCTGACCGCCACGCCGTACCGGCGACCGACGAGATCGGCGATGCCCTGCTCGAAGGTGCGGGCGAAGGCACCCAGGGCGAGCACGCCGCTGGACAGGACGGCCTCGACGAGTTCCCGTTCCCGGGGGCCGATCGATGGCTGGGCGAGTGGGATGCGACGCTGTTCCGTTCCGCTCATCCACGCATTCTGACCGACCGAGGCGCTGACCGTACCCGACCCGGTCTTCGTGAGGCCGTGGAGCGTCGCGATCGACCACGCGGCGCCGCGTTGTGCCCGGGCGCAACGCCAGTGACGACCGCCTGCGAGACCTGGGCCGACCCTCGGCTATAGTGGTCGGCCGACGGCCCTCGCGGCTGACGGATGATGGTCTCACCCGGAGAGGTCCCTTGGATATCCACACGCAACTGAAGATCGTCCGCAAATGGCTTCCGTTGCTGGTCGCCAGCACGCTGGCTGTCGGAGTCGCGGCGTTCGTTCTGTCCAGTCTGCAGCCCAAGGTCTATGAGGCACGGACGACGGTCATCGTCGGTCAATCGCTGTCGGGCGTGAACCCGGAATACAACCAGCTCCTGGTCTCGCAGCGGCTCTCCGCGACGTACGCCTCGATCGCAACGACGCACGATCTCCTGGCCGGGGTTGTGGACGAACTCGACCTGACCACGTCCCCGGCCTCGCTGGCGACTCGGGTCTTCGTGGCGACGTCGTCGGAGACCGCCTTGATGACGATCACCGTGCACGACAACGATCCCAAGCGGGCCGCGGCCATCGCCAACGCCGTCGCTGCCGGATTGATCAAGGCCTCGCCAGCCGTCCGCGGACAACAGGCCGACCTGCTCGCGTCGATCGACCAGGACCTGGCCGCGGTCAGGGCGGACATCACGCTCACGCAAGATCAGATCCAGACATTGCTGGCCATGCCGGAGCGGACCCCGGAGGACGAATCGAGGCTGCAGACGCTCCAGGGTCGCCTGGTCAGCCTCCGATCGACCGCAGCGACGCTCCTGTCGTTCACCACGAACGAGGGCGCCAACCTGCTGACGATCGTCCAGCCGGCCCTGGCTCCGGACGCACCGATCGCACCTCGCCCGCTGATCGATGGGTTGATCGCCGCGACCGTCGCGCTCCTGCTTGTGTCGGGGCTGATCTTCGTCTACGAGTACCTCGACGACGGGATCAAGGACCCGGAGGAGGTCACCGCCACCCTCGGGCTGCCGACCCTGGGCCAGATCGAGAAGATGCGCGGCGGTGCGGACCGTCGGTCGTTCTACCGGCTCGCGGCCTTGCTCAATCCACGATCGCCGACCGCCGAGGCATACCGGACCCTGCGTGCCAACCTCGCCTTTGCCGCGATCGATCGTCCGATGCGATCGCTGCTCGTGGCTAGCGCCGTGCCCGGCGAGGGGAAGACCGTGACGGCGGCCAATCTCGCGCTGGTGATGGCCCAGAGCGGGCGCCGGGTCCTGCTGCTCGATGCCGACCTGCGCCGGCCCGGCGTGCACGAGATCTTCAATCTCACGAGCACGCGTGGCCTGACCGACCTGATCAGGAGCCCGGCGCTCGACCCGTCGAGCCTCGTCCAGGCGACCGAACAACCGAACCTGAGCGTCCTGACCACGGGCCTCCTGCCCCCGAACCCGACTGAGGTCCTGGCATCGCAGCGGACGCGGACCCTCGTCGAGACACTCGCCGGCAGCTACGACATGCTGGTCGTCGACAGCCCGCCGGTCGAGTTGTTCGCGGACGCGCAGGTCCTGAGTTCGTTCCTTGATGGGACCGTGCTCGTCGTCGAGACCCGTCGCGGGCGACGGACGCAGATCCGACACGCTAACGAGGCGCTCGAACGCGCTGGTGCGACGGTCCTCGGCGTCGTCCTGAATCGGACCGCGAACCGCGATCATCCTGAGTACGGCTACTACTACAGCGACGTCGAAGCCGGCGCCGGTCCCGCATCGGCCCTCGGTCAGGTCGACCTGACCCCAGCCAGCCCGACGCCCGCGACCAAGCCCACGCGTCGATCGAGCAGCTCGCGCAACAGCGCTCGGGACGCGACCGCATCGCGGCCGGAGCCGAGGTAGACCGACCCATGGCGACCCTGGCCCAGCCCGTCGTCGCGGCTCGGCTGCGTGTCGGCAGCCGCGTCGCGACGGTCGACGAACGGGGGTCGGACAAGGCCGCGACGCTGGTCGCCGCCCCGATCGCCTTCGGGCTTGTCGTGGGGGCGGCGCTCGCGATCCCCCCACTCACGATGGCCGCGATCGTCGCCGCCCTCCTTGCGGCCGTCGCGTTCCCGTACGCCGGGCTTGCGATCGTCGCGTTCAGCGCGCCCCTCGCCCCGCCGACCATGGTTCCAGCACCGGGCTTCCAGACCTACCTGGTCGGCGCCATCCTCCTCGGCTGCATCTACCGCCTGCCGATCGACCGGCCGCGACTGACCGTGAGCCCGATCCTGGCCATCGTCGTCGCGTACGTCCTGTACGTGACCGTCCAGCAGGCGCCGGAGATGCTCTCGGGGTATGCCGGCTCGGACGCCCACGCCGTCGGCTTCCTCTTCTTCCAACTCCTGACGGGGCTCGGATTGGTGATCGCGGCGGGCCATCTGCTGCGTGCCCGGTCGCCTAACCTCGTGCTCGGCTTTGCCGTAGCCGGAGCCGCACTCACGGCTGTCGTCGCCATCGCGAACTTTGATCCGGCCGTGGTCATCCGACCGCTGGCCAACCTGACCGCCCCCAGCTTCGACATCGGGCGGGCGACCGGCACGTTCAGCAACCCGAACTACCTTGGCTCGTATGTGGCGATCATGGTGGTTGCCACGCTGGCCCTGTTCGTACGAGCGAGATCACGGTCGGTTCGAGTGAGCCTGGCCATCGTGGCCGTGCTGCTGAGTCTCGCCGTCGCGACATCCCTCTCGCGCGGCGCGTTGATCGCCGCCGTGGCTGGACTCGCGGTCCTGGCCGTGTATCGCTGGCGATTGCTGGGCCTCGTCATCCTGGCTGGCGGCCTGATGGTCGCCGTGCTGGCGTATCCGGCCTTCGTCCAGTGGCGACTCGAGAGCCTGACCGGTTCTGCGCTGCCGCAGGCGTATGCGGCGATGAGTCAGAGTGACGACGGACGACTGGTCGGCGTGCTGGCAGCTCCACTGCTGTTCCTGTCGGCTCCGTTGTTCGGCATCGGGTTCGGTCACTTCGTCCCGATGAGCGTGCTCGTCGGGGACGTCAACGCGCCGATCAATGCGCACAACTGGTATCTGACCGTGCTCGCCGAGCAGGGCGTCGTCGGCGTCGTCCTGTGGATCCTGCTGGGGTTCGCCATCGTGCGGGCGCTTCGACGACGGCCACAAGCCGCCGCAGCCGTCGGGTTTCCCGTGCTGACCGCCCTTGCCGTGGCGTCGATGTTCCTGGAGCCGCCGACGACCTTCCAGTTGCTGGCGGTCCCGGTCATCGTCATCGCCGCAACCCTGGTGAGCGAGTGGACAGGACCGGATCCGGTCACCCCCGAGCCAGCCGAGTCGCCCGTGCGAACCGTCGCGCGGACGGGCGCAGCCTAGATGTGCGGCATCGCGGGTATCGCCACCCACGACGGCCTCCGCGATGACGACCCGGCCCTCGTGGATCGGATGTTGCGGTCATTGGCCCACCGCGGACCGGACGATCAGTACATGCAGGGCGACGGGCGCGCGATGCTCGGCGCGCGACGACTGTCGATCATCGACCTGGAAGGCGGCCGTCAGCCGCAGACCGACGAATCGGGTCTGATCCTCGCCTCGCAGAACGGCGAGATCTACAACTTCGTCGAGCTACGTGAGGAACTCCTGCGGGAGGGCCACACGTTCACGACGCGGAGCGACACGGAGACCATCGTCCATCTCTACGAAGAGCACGGGCCGGCCTTCGTCGAGCACCTCCGGGGCATGTTCGCGATCGCCATCTGGGACGGTCGATCCGGCCGGCTGATCCTGGCCCGCGACCGGCTCGGCAAGAAGCCGCTGTACTGGCACCTCGCCCACGGCCGGCTGACATACGGTTCGGAGTTGAAGGCGATCCTCGAGGATCCCGACCTGGACCGCGTGGTGGATCGCGACGCGCTGGCGCTCTATCTGCACTACCAGTACGTGCCGGCTCCCTGGTCGATCATGACCGGGGTCGCGCAGCTGCCGGCGGCCAGCATCCTCGTCTGGGATGGCGGCGATCCGCAGGTCACGAGGTACTGGAGCCCGGCCTATGGACCGAAGGTCCGACGAGATGTCCGGGACGACGAGGACGAGGGCCTGGAGATCATCCGCGAGGCCGTCCGACTGCGTCTGCGGAGCGATGTCCCGGTCGGCGTGTTTCTGAGTGGCGGGATGGACTCGAGCGTCGTGACCGCGGTCATGGCCGAGCAATCGGCCGAACCGGTGCGGACCTTCTCGATCGGGTTCGAGAACGAGTCGTTCGACGAGCTCCGCTATGCCCGGGCCGTGGCTGATCGCTACGGGACGATCCATACGGAGGAGGTCGTCGCCCTCGACGCGATCGAACTGTTGCCGAGTCTCGCAGACCACTTCGATGAGCCATTCGGGGATCCGTCGGCGATCCCGACCTATCGGGTGGCGCAACTGGCCGCCAGCCAGCTGAAGGTCGTCCTGACCGGTGACGGCGGCGACGAATCCTTCGGAGGCTACTCGCGCTACCGCGCCCATCGAGTCTTCGGAGCGCTCGACGTCGTCCCGACGCCGCTCCTTCGAGCGGCGGCGAGATCGGGCAGGATCGCGACGACGCCGTTCGGTCGCCGGTCTCGAATGCACCGAAGGATGCGTCTCGCCGACGCCTACTTCGGCCTGGACCCCGATCGACGCTACGTCCAGCTCATGACCATCTTCAACCACCCGGAGCGAGCACAGCTGCTTGGCGACGGGAACGGGACGTCCTCCGGCTATCTGCTCGACAAGCTCCAGGACGGACCGACCGAACCGATCGATCGCATGCTCCGCGCCGATCTGCTCAGCTACCTGCCGGACGACCTCCTGGTCAAGATGGATCGAGCCACGATGGCGAACTCGCTCGAGGCCCGAGCCCCGCTGCTCGACCACCACCTGGTCGAGTTTGCCGCCCGACTACCGGTCGAACGGAAGATCGACGGTGGCAACCAGAAGGTCCTGCTCCGATCGATCGCCAAGCGACTCATGCCCGCTGACCATATCGACCGCCCGAAGATGGGGTTCACCCCACCCATGGGCGACTGGTTCCGTGGGGAGCTGGGGGGCCGATTCCAGGAACTGGTGCTCGCGCCCGACGCCGCATCACGGGATCACCTTGACCCAGCGATCGCGAAGCGATTCCTCGAGGAGCACCGGTCCGGACGGGTCGACCACGAACACCAGCTGTGGATGCTGCTCATGTTCGAGCTGTGGGCGCGCCGCTGGCTGCCCCGGGTCGCGAGCGAGGCCGGTCGGGTCGCCGTCGGTCGATGAGCCGTCCCGGCGCCGGCCACGCACCGGGCGGGACAACGGAACGGATCCGGGTCGCGTTCCTGACCCCGTCCCTTTCACCGGGCGGCGCCGAGCGGCAGATGCTGATCCTTGCGGCGACCCTGCCCCCGGCCCGCTTCGACGTCCGGTTCATCCTCATGTCCGAACGGGGCGCCTGGGCGACCGAAGCTGACCGTCTCGGCGTTCCCGTCCACGTCCTCGGCCTGACGGGCGGTGCTGCCACTCTGCGGCCGAAGGGCGCGCTGGCGGCGGCGCGTGCCCTGCGCCGCTACCTCGCGCTGACCAGGGACGTCGATATCGTCGATGCCTGGCTGGTCCCGGCTTTCACATTCGCCGGCTTCGCCCGCCTCTTCGCTCACCTCCCCGTCCTCCTGGCGGGCCGTCGCTCCCTCCTGGCTCACTACGCGGGCAAGCCGTGGTATCGACGCGCGTCCGCAAGATGGGCGACCGGCCGCGCCGATTCGGTCGTCGTGAATTCGACGGCGGGCTATCGCGAGGCGAGCGAGGTCGAGCACATCCCGCCGGAGCGCGTGATCCTGATCCCGAATGCCGTGCTCCCACACCACGTGGACAGGCTGGACCGCGACCGGCGCCGGGCGTCGTGGGGCTTCGGACCCGACGAGATCGTCGTCGGCTGCGTGGCCAACTACAAGCCGGGCAAAGGTCTCGAGATGCTCATCGAAGTGGCGGCCAGGCTCCGGGAGGCCGTCCCCGGACTGCGCTACGTCCTGGTCGGAGACGGACCATCCCGGCACGAACTGGAGACTGCGGTCGCCGATGCCGGGCTGGATACGGTGGTCGTCATGGCTGGGCGCGCCGACGATGCACGCGATGTCTACCCGGCGTTCGACATCGCGGTCCAGGCATCGGTCAGCGAGGGTCTTCCGAATGCGGTCCTTGAGGCAGCGGCAGCTGGCCTGCCGATCGTCGCGACCGCCGTCGGGGGCACGGTCGACATCATCGGGACCGGGGCGTCCGGGATCCTGGTGCCAGCGGATGATGCCGATGCGCTGGCGGATTCGCTGTCGCGACTCGCGACCGATGCCGAGCTTCGTGGCCGCCTCGGTACGGCTGCCTACCAGCGGTCCCTGGACTTCTCTGCCGAGCGGCTCGCCGGGGCCACCGGGGCACTGTACGAGCGCCTCATCCGGGAGCGGGGACGTCCGGGCTGATCGAACTCGGCACCGGCACGCTGGCCTGCCGACCACCCTTGCCCGTACGAGCGACGGCGACGATGTATGGCGACGTCAGGCGATTCGGTGGCATCGCGAGACCCCTTCGCTCCAGCCACCACAGGGCCTTGCTCGCTCCGGACTGGACACGGCCAGCCAGGCGGAGCCGGGTCGGACCGCGCCAGTCAGAGATGTTGATGACGCTCCAGTTCCACGCCATGAAATAGGCGCACGACGAGACGTGGAGCCCGGCATCGCGAGTCGCCTGCAGCAATCGGCGTCGATCGAGCGGGATGTGGACGTCGTAGACGCGTCGATCCAGGACCCTCTGGAGCCAGCCGATTAACGACCGGCCCATGTTCGGGATCACCGTGACGAGGATGCCGTCGTCAACCAGGAACCTGGCCAGGGCCGACTGGGCGGCGGCCGTGTCGGCAAAGTGCTCGACGAGACCGAACGACACGACGGCGTCGAACCGGCCGATCAAGTCTTCGGGTGGATCGAACATGTCCCCATATGTCACGGTCCCGTCGACGCCCGCACGATCGAGGATGGCCCGGGCCTGCTCGCAGCCCTCCACCGAGTAATCGAGGCCGGATACGGCGAAGCCATATCGGGTGGCAAAGTACGGGAGCCACTTCGACCTGGCGCAGCCGACCTCGAGAACGCGCGACCCAGGTGGGAGCGACCCTGAACTCGTCCTGGAACAGCTGATGGAATCGGACATCGACCGTGTTCCCGAGACGTGGGTCATCCGGATCGACCGGGGGCGGGATCGGCTGACCTTTCCACAGCGCGTCCCAGTACGCGGTCCCGGCCCGATCCATGCCCTCGAGGTCCATCCGTCGAGTATGTCAGTGATCTCGGGCCGTCGCCCCATCCTCGATCAGATCGAGGTACATCCGCTCGTGCATCCGCAGGATCGGCGCGATGTCATACCGATCGGCCATCCGCACACGGCCGCGGCGGCCCATGCGGCGAGCCTCATCGGGGTGGTCAAGAAGCCAGTCCAGCGACGTCGCCATCCCGGTGACATCCCCGACCGGCGTGATGAATCCGCTGTCAGCAACGAGTTCGGCGTTGCCGCGCGCGGAGGAAGCGACGACCGGGACTTCGAGGGAAAGGGCTTCCATGATCGATCGCGACAGCCCCTCGCGTCGGCTCGTCGAGATCAGGGCATCGGCGGCCGCCAGCGCTGGGCGAACGTCCTCGACATTTCCAAGAAGGTGGACTCGTCGTTCGACTCCGGACGACCGGGCAAACTCCGCGATCCGGTCCCGCTCCGGACCGTCGCCCAGGAGCAGGAGGTGGGCTTGTCGGTCGTCCATCCTGGCCAGGGCTGCGATGGCATCGGCCTGACGCTTGTTGGCGTTGAGTTCGCCGATACCGACGAGGACGGGCGAATCCGCAGGGATGCCGAGATCTCCGCGCACCGCCATCACGTCCTCTCCCGGGATCGACCCCGGGGCGTATTCATTCGTATCCAACCCGACGCCGGGCATCCTGACCAGCCGGTGGCTTGGCACGATCCGGGCACGCAGCGCCTGCCGTTCGTCATCGTCGTTGATCACGATGAGCCGATCGGTCCATCTACCAGCGACTCGCTCGGCGGTCATGAACGCCGCGTTCACAAGGCGCGGGCCGCCCGGGTAGGCGTGGAATCCATGCGCCGTGTAGACGACCGATGGGCGGGACTCGGGTGACGACCGGCGGGCCGCCCATCTGCCGGTATAGGCAGCGATCGGCGTATGGAGGTGGACGATGTCCGGCTTCGTCTCACGGATCAGGCGGTCGATCTCCCGTTCGCCCCGGACGAGGCCGCCGACGTCCCGCAGCGAGCGCGAGAGTGGCAGGTCATGGACCGCATCGAAGGCAGTCCCGACGCCAGGATCGCCGGCGAGACCGTTCGCCGCCGCCTCCACTCGCCAGCCACGTTGGCGCAAGTAGGAACCATACGGCCGAAGGAAGCCTCGGACCGTCGCCGCCACCGTGGCGATGAGGAGGATGCTCGGACCGGAGGCAACGGGCACGTCCCCCATCAGCGGCCCATCGGCCGTGGACGGCACGCACCACGAGGCTCGTGGATCACCGTTCCGGGAGCCTTGGTGTGGTACCGTCGCCAGCGCATGGCGGAGCACTTTCGGACCGTTTGCTCCTGCCGGATCCTGGGGGGTCAACGACCTTGAACGACACCACGGACGACCTCGTCCGATGAGAGCCCTCGTCACCGGCGGCGCCGGCTTCATCGGCCATCATCTCGTCCGAAACCTCCTTGATCGCGGCGACGATGTGGTCGTCATCGATGACCTGTCGACGGGCCTTCGATGGCGGATCGATGCCGTCCGCGATCGCATCGAATTCGTCGAGGGGTCGATCCTCGACCCGGATGCTCTCGATGCCGCCGTGGCGTCGTGCGAAGTGATCTTCCATGAGGCGGCGATCCCCTCGGTAGCCCGATCGGTGATCGCGCCGAAGGCGACGAACCAGGCGAATGTTAGCGGCACGATCGAGCTCATGCTGGCGGCCGCAAGGCACGGCGTCCGCCGGGTCGTGTTCGCTGGCTCGTCTTCGGTCTACGGTGTCCCGGCCGAACTGCCCTGCCGAGAAACGATGCGAGCCGCCCCCACCTCGCCATACGGAGCCAGCAAGCTCGCCGCCGAGCACTACATCAACACGCTGGGCAAGCTCCACGGGGTGGAGACGTTCGTCCTCCGATACTTCAATGTGTTCGGGCCGGGCCAGGACCCGGATTCCGAGTATTCCGCCGTCATCCCGCTGTTCACGACCGCGGCCCTTGAGGGTCGCCCGGTGACCATCAACGGGGATGGTCAGGTCTCGCGCGATTTCACCTACGTCGACAACGTGGTTAAAGCCAATCTCCTGGCGGCCGATCGTTCCAGCCCGTCCGGGACGACCTGCAATGTCGCGTGCGGGGCGCGCTACAGCCTGCTCGACTTGCTTGGCGCGATCGAGACGGCGGCCGGGGCGACCGTCGAACGTCGCTTCGGACCACCGCGGGCCGGGGACATCCTGCATTCCCAGGCGGACATCTCGCTTGCCCGCGAGACCATCGGATACGAACCGACCGTCTCGTTCCTCGATGGCATCGCCCGAACCGTGGCCTGGTATCGCGATCAGCGGGACCAGGCCGGTCAACGAGACGCCGGCGAGCAGCCTCCGGCGGCGTGACGCTCGAGGGACCGGTACCGGTCCGGATGCGGGCGGTCGCTCGAGCCGCCCTGACCCTCACCGGCGCAGCGGTCGCGGTCCAGGTCATCGGGGTCACCCGGGAACTCTTCCTGGCCTCTCACATCGGGGCCTCCGCCGCACTGGATGCGTTCCTCATCGCGGTCTTGCTGCCGACGGCGATGGCCGGGGTCGTGACCAGCGGAATCGCTCGAGCACTCGTGCCCGCCTACCTCGAGATCATCGAGGCTCATGGTCGTGCGCCGGCCAGGCGCTTTGCCGGGACGCTGCTGATCTGGGCGGGATCCGTCGGCGGCGCGCTGTGGATCGTGCTCACGATCTTCGCCCCGATCATCGTGGCCGTGGCCGGGCCCGGATTGTCGGAGGCGAGTCGCGGCCAGGCAGCGGACTACCTCCGGCTTCTTGCCCCGATCGCGCTGCTCAGCACCTTGACCACGATCATGGCCGCCATCTCGCAGGCTGAGGAGCATTTTGGCCCCATCGCGATCGGCAGCCTGCTCGGGGCGGCGGTGGTCCTCACCACCATGGTCGTCCTGTGGGACGGGTCCGGTCTGACCGGCCTTGTGATCGGGACCATCCTCGGCGCGATCGCCAACCTCGCGATCCTCGCCGCGGCAGCCGCCCACGGGTCGTTCCTGCCCATCCCCGGCATCCGTGGAGACGCCCGTCTCGGCGGCCTGGTCCGACACGCCGCCCCGCTGACGCTTGGGTTCGCGGTCCTCCAGATCAACCTGATCGGCGACCGGGCGGTCGCGTCGCTCCTCGGCCCCGGAGCGGTCAGCCTCCTGCGTTATGCCGACGTCCTCGTCCGCCTGCCGATCGGAGCCATCGCCCCAGCGTGGGGATCGGCGATCTACCCGACGCTGGTCCGATCGACGTTCCAGGGCGTGACCGCCACCCTGGCCGCCACGTCCGAACGGGCCTTGCATCTTGTCGTGGCCGCGTTCGTGCCCATCGCTGCGCTGACGGCAGCCGTGGCCCCGCTGGCGGTCGCCGTGGCATACGGGCGAGGGGCGTTCGATCCCGCCGACATCCCCGTCACCGCGAGCGCCGTCGCCGGTTTCGCGCCCCTGCTGGTGACGATCATGGCCGGTCCGATCGTGACCGGGGCACACAACGCCCGACGGCGCGGGCAGCTTTTGCTGTCTGGGGCCATCCTGAACGTCGTGATCAACCTCAGCCTCGATTTCACCCTGGGCCGCTGGCTCGGGATCACCGGGATCGCCCTCGCCTCCAGCTTCGCCGAAGCCACGGTCTTCATCTACCTGCTGTATCGGCTGGCCCATGGCGGGGATCCGTTCGATCTCCGGCGCCTCGGACGTACGCTCGTCCGGTCCTCGCTCGCCATCAGCCCGATCGCCATCCCGATCGGTGTCCTCATCTGGACGACTGGCGCGTCGCCGGCGTTCCTGCCCGGCGTGGCGCTGCTCGTCCTCATCGGGATCGCGGGCATGGCCGGCTATGTCTTCATCGCGACCCGGATCGGCCTGGACGAGCCTCGGGCGATCATGCGCTTCGGCGTGGCCCCGGTTCTTGACCGCCTGTCTCAGCGATTCTCGTGACTCGGATCACGATCGCGTACCTGCCGGCCCGCCTAACGCCCGCGGGGGCCGAGCGCCAGATGCTCACGCTCGCCGAGCGCCTGCCGCGGGACCGTTTCGAGGTCCACTTCGTGATCCTCGCCGGACGTGGCGAGCTCGAGGCCCGGGCAACGGCCGCCGGCGCCCACATCCACCATCTGGGCGATCCCGCGGCGCGCGACGCCGCCTGGCCGGTCCGGGCCGGACGACGGTTGTCCAAGGTCGCCCAGTACGTCGCCCTGGCGCGGGCTGAACGCTTCGATATCGTCGACGCGTGGCTGTACCCGACGGATGTCCTCGTCGCGCTGACCCGCCCATTGACCGGCGTCCCGGTCGTGATGTCAGGTCGGCGGAACGTCGACCCGCAACGCCAGTTCGGCCCGGTCGAGGGTTCCGTCGAGCGCTTGCTCGACCGGCTGATCGACCTGGTCGTCGCGAACTCCGAGGCTGCCGCGGCGAACGCCATCGCGACCCAGCACGTCGATCCGCACAAGATGCGGATCATCCACAATGGGGTCGAAATCCCGGATCTCGTCGCAGCCGATGAACGCCTGGCGATCCGGCACAGGCTCGGGGCCGCGGACGACGACATCGTCATCGGCTGCGTCGGCAACTATCGTGATGTCAAGCGGCTGGATCGACTCGTGGCAGCCTTCGCAGAGATCGCCCGGTCCGAACCGCGCGTCCGTCTGGAACTCATCGGCGAGGGCGACCTTCGGCCTGAGCTCGAACGCCTCATCCGCCCCCTCGGCCTGGCTGATCGGATCTGCCTTCACGGCTCTGTGCCGGATGCGGTCCCGCTCTACCCGGCCTTTGATGTCGTGGCCCAGTCCTCCGAACGCGAAGGCCTGCCCAACGCCCTCCTTGAGGCGGGGGCCGCCGGGCGCGCGATCGTCGCGACGGCGGCCGGCGGTACGTCCGAGATCGTGATCGACGGCGAGACCGGCCTCCTCGTTCCGGTCGACGATCAGGAAGCGTTCGTTCGCGCGCTGCGAATGGCGGTCGCCGACGCGGCGCTCCGCGATCGCCTTGGTGATGCCGTCCGACGGCACGTCGCCACGACCTTCGGGATGGAGCGATTCATCGCCGGGTTCGCGGACGTCTATGAGACGCTGGCTGCGCGCAACGCGCCACGCCATCGACGAACCCGCGACCGATGACGAGGAAGCGTTGACCGCCCAGGACCGGACACGACCCAGGTATCCCGGCTGGCCGGTCAGGGCCGGTCTCGCGGCGATCTGTGGATCGATGATCCTGGCCTGCTCGACGGCCGCCCCCACCAGTGCCCCGACGGCCGCCCCCACCAGTGCCCCGACGGCGGCACCGACCGCCACGCCCAAGCCGGCCCCGACGCCGGCCCCGACGCCGGCCCCGACGCCGGCCTCCGATACGGTCAACGTGCCGAACTCGATCGATTCCTCCGGTGGGAGTGACGTGTCGGGCGCGCTGGCTTCGTTCATCGGCGGCCTGCCCGATGGCACGAAGATCGCATTCAAGTCCGGCGGGACGTACAAGCTGGGCAAGGCCATCCACCTGACCAACCGCCATGACCTCGTCTTCGACGGCAACGGGGCGACCCTCCGGATCGCCGGTTGCTCGGTCGAGGACAGCGCCTTCCTGCTCGACGGCAAGCCGAGTACCGGGATCAAGATCCGGCAGTTCAAGATCGTCGGTGACAACAATGCGGCGGGGACGACCGGCGCCTTCGTGGCCGGCTGTGAATTGCAGATGGGCGTCGCCATCTATGGCGCTCGGGACATCGACATCAGCGATATGACGATCAGCTCGGTCCATGCCGAGTGCGTCTATATCGATGCCGGCGGCAACCCCCGCGGCGTGGGCGCCTGGGCCGATGGCATCACCTTCCGCGATTCGACCTGTCGGCTCACCGGCCGGATGGGCGTCGCCCTCATCGCCGCGAGCCACATCACCGTGACCCGGGTGACCTTCGAACGGATCGCCATCTCGGTCTTCGATATCGAGCCTTACATGGCCGACGGCGGGGCGACCAACGTGTCGCTCACCGACAACGTCATCGACGGCTATGGCGCGTCGCCGACCTACACCCCGTGGATCCTCGAGGGCAGTGCCTACGGCATGACCACGACGGTCGTCCACGACATCACCCTCGCCGGAAACCGGATCATCGGCGGCCCGACCAAGAGTGCCAACATCGCGACCATGGCCGGTCTCGCGGTCAAGTTGCGGACCGAGCGCTGGAAGCGGGTGACCATCAGCGACAACGTGTCGACCGTCGCCGGCGACGGACCGGTCATGTACTTCGAGCACATCGACGGCCTGACCGTCACCGGCAATACCCAGCACCTGTCCGGTGGCTCGCTGGTGTGGTTCGATGACGTCTCGGGCTGACAGGGTGTCAGACGGCCGACCGGCGCCGTCGCGATCGACAGAAGCGGCCGAGCGCTGGAGTGCCCTGTTCCAGGCGCCAGCTGATGGACGCCCGCCGATCCGGGTCGGCGTGGCCGTTGACGACGACCTGACCGTCGACCGCGCCCAGGCCAGCATCCTGGACGACATCGCCGAGTCTGAGGTCGCCGAGGTGGTACTCGTGGTCGTCCTCGCGAGCCGGCGACGACCCCGGGCCGGCGCAGGCTGGCGCCTGTACCGCGCCCTCGACCGGCGCCGGTCATCGCTCGCGGACGACCCGGATCAGCGGGCGCCCATCGGATCGGTGGCCGGCGGAAGCGGCCGGATCGTCCGTGGCGACGGTGCGAACGAGGCGCTCACCAGCGAGACCCCCGATGTGCTGCTCGATCTCACTCGGACGGGCGTCGCGCCTCGGTACGTGGATGTCGCGCGGCACGGCACCTGGAGATTCACGACGTCGGTCTCGCTGCAGGCCTGGTTGATCCGGGTCGGTCTCATCCGACGAGCGACGGCGAACCGACCTGCCGCATTGCTTGGAGAAGGGATCTTCGCCCACGACCCCGTGGCTGTCGCACGATCGCGAGCGACAGCGATCTACGGGACGACCCATCTGGTCATCCAGAACCTCGACCGACTCTACCGCGAGAACGGCGTCGAGGACCGTCCGGAGTTCGACCGAACCTCAGGCCCCGGGCCGTGGCCTAGCGGGCGGCACGAACCCACGACGTGGCAGGTCGCTCGCTGGATCGGGCCGGTCCTGATCGGGCGGTTCGTCGGCAGACTCCGACGACGGTTGCTGCGCGCCGACGAGGTCCCGCTGTGGAGGATTGCCATCCGTCCGCGGTCCGCCCGGCCGTCGATCGAGGCAGACCCGTACATGGCCGACTTCCGATGGGTGGAGTCGCCCAGGGGACACCTGTACGCGGATCCGTTCCTCATCGAACGGGACGGTCGGACGTGGCTCCTCTTCGAGGACTATGCCTTCGACGATCGACGCGGCGCCATCGCGGTCGCAGCGGTCACGCCCGACGGCGGTCTTGAACCGCCTATCCGGATCCTCGACGCGCCGGGCCATCTGTCATATCCATATGTCTTCGAGGCAGACGGCGATGTCTATATGGTCCCTGAATCGAGCAGCGCGGGCGTCGTCAGCCTGTATCGTGCGACGGCCTTTCCCGAGGAGTGGACCAAGGTCGGCGACCTGTTCCACGGCCGCGCTCTGGACACGTCGATCTTGCGGAGCGACGACCAGTGGTGGTTCTTCACGACCATCCGCGAGCCCCGTGGCGGAGCATCGATGTTGTTGTTATTCGCGTCGGACGAACTGACCGGGCCATGGCGGCGCCACCCGGAAAGTCCGATCTCCCTCGACGTCCGAGACGTGCGCGGAGCGGGCAGGATCTTCCACGACGGCGGCCGGATCATCCGGCCAAGCCAGGACGGCAGCCGGACGTACGGCTACGGTTTCGGGCTCAACGAGATCGTTGAATTGTCGGCAACGAGGTACCGCGAGCGACGGATCACGACGGTCCTCCCACGCTGGCAGCGCGGCCTGACCGCGACGCATACCTATGCGCTGAGCGAACGCTTCGAGGCCATCGATGGCCGCGTGGAGCGGGCGCGCGGGGACGTGATCTGAGATCCGCCCCCGGCGCGATGGGTGCCCGCGACCACCCGACTCCCTAGCGGATGGTCGCACCCGTGACATCGCGCTGCCACACCAGCGAGCCACCGGACAGGTGCTGGGTATTGCCGGTGACGGTCAGGCCGTCGATGTGCTCGAAGTACATGACCGGTCCGTCGCCGGCGACGGTCGACACGTTGTCGCTGATGGTCACCCGCTTCCAGCGCTCGGTCCGCAACTTGACCGCGAGACCGGCCATGGTCGCGATGTTGGCACTCTTGGTCGGGCCGCCGATGATCCGGTTTCCGGCGAGGGTGATGTCGTGGACGACCGTCGTGGTCATGCCGTAGGCACTGCCCTCGAGGATCCACGGGGTGTAGGTCGGCGACGCGCCATAGCCGTCGATGACGTTGTCGGTGAGCGACACGTTGGTCGCCCCGCCGTCGGCCATGTAAGGCTCGATATCGAAGACCGAGATGGCGATCCGTTCGAAGGTCACCCGGGTCACGGTGATGTGGCTCGCGGCGATGAGGGCGACGCCCATCCGGCCGGTGAGCCGACAGGTCGAATCGCGGAAGGTGATGCCATCGGCCCAGGCGCCCACGCCGCGGGGGTTGCCGCCGGCATCGATATAGACGCACTCGGCATGGACCGAGCTGATCGTCATATCGCTGATGTCGATGTCCCGAGCGCCATAGATGGCGACGCCCATCTGCGATTCACAGCCGGCCACGAAGGCGCCGGTCGTCCCCGCCGCATTGTTGTCACCGACGATCTTGAACTGCCGGATCTTGATCCCGGTACTCGGCTTGCCGTCGAGCAGGAAGGCGCTGTCCTCGACCGAGCAACCGGCGATCCGGAGGGTCGCCCCGTTGCCGTCGAAGACGAGGTCATGGCGGTTGGTCAGGTGGATGGCCTTGCCCAGCTTGTACGTCCCGCCGGACTTGAATGCGATCTTCGTGCCATCGGGCAGGCCGCCGATGAACGAAGCCAGCGCGCCCGACACGTCACTCCCACCGGAGGAATCGATCGAGTTCGGCACGTTGACCGTATCGGAGGCCGGCGTCGGGGCCGGCGTCGGGGCCGGCGTCGCGGTCGGCTTGGGCGTGGCGGTCGGTGCCGCCGTCGGGGCACTGGTCGGGGCCGCTGTCGGGGCACTGGTGGGGGCGGCCGTGGGGGCCGACGTCGGCGCGTTCGTGGGAGCGGCCGTGGGCGCCGTCGTCGGGGCGGCGGTCACGCCCGGGTCTGGAGTGCGTGATGGTGGCCTGCGGTTCGACTTGGGGCGAGATGCGTCCTTGCGAGATTGGAGGCTGCGGACGGCGAACTGGTCGACGGCGACCGTCGGATGGCCCTGGGTGCCCACGACGGAGATCCGCAGCACGTGCCGACCGACCTCGGGGAATGTCGTCTTGAAGAGCACCTTGGAAGGCTGGAAATGTGGTGCGTAGGTATCGACGACCGTGACCAGCTCGCCGTCGACGTAGACGCGAGCCTTGCCACGGGTCGGTCCGACCGGCCCGACCCAGGCGACACCGTCGCCCACGAAGTGGATCCGCGCCCGGGCATCGGACTGATCGCTGGAACGTGCCAGGCCGCCGGCGTACGCGGGGTGAGCTCGCAGTTCCCACGATCCACGATAGTGGACTCGGGCTCGGCCCTCCTGGAAGGTCAGCGCCGTCGTGCCGACAGACCACTCCCGAAGTTCCCGTGTCGTCTGGGACGGCGTCGCTGCCGCCACGCCGAGGATCGGGATGAGCAAGCCGAAGAGGGCAAGACCCATCGCTCCGGTGGCGATCCAGTCACGTAGTCGTCGCTTTGAAGGTCGGTTTACGGCCCTGGGTGTCGGCGACTCGTCGACCCACCGCGTTCCATCCCAAAACATCCGATCGATACTCCTTCGGCAACCCGGCTGACTCCTCTCGAGTCCCGTGGCTTTGCGGCCCCGCCTCGCGACGGGTGTGCTATTTCGTGGATTCGATCCGCGGCATGCGCCGACCGGTCGTTGATGGTGACTGGGCGCACCCGGTCCGGGCAATGACGGGAAGGTCCCGACTTGCGCCCCGCCCGGTGACCCATCGGTCCCGTCCGGTGGAGGGTTAGCGGGGGTCGTTCATAGTCTGGTGCGCTTGGGGGTGGATGCTCCGATGCGCGCGGTCAACGAACGCGCGACGCGGTCACCTCAGGAGACGCGTTGCGACCGCGCGGATCAGGGCGCCCGCGACCAGCCCGACGCCAAGGCCGGTCAGGTTGTCGATGACGTCGCCACTCTGGCAACCCCTGGCCAGCACCGGGACGAAATACTGCAGGCCTTCGACGACGAACGGGAGTGCCGCGGCCAAGACGACCACCGCCAGCGTTCGCCGCGATCGCGGGAGCCAGGCGATGGACAGGCCGAGCGGGATGAACAGGGCGACATTCAGGCTGACATCCGTGACGGATGTCATCTCGGCGAGCGGTGCGAACCAGCGCCGTTCGAAGTCGCACGGCCGCGTCTGCGTCAGGTCGATGCCGGACGGACCGTGGATCGGCGTGAGCGTGGCCGCGACGATCAGGCCGACACTCACGACGAGTAGCCAGGCAACAGCCGGGCGCGTGCGCAACCAGCGACCGACGGGGCCGGCCAGGAGCAAGCCCGCCAGCGCGGCGATGATGAGGGCCGGCCAGAACCAGGTCAGGCCATTCACTCGACCCGGAACCCCCCGCGGTCGGGCGCGCGGACAGCCGGGACCTCGGTCGCTCCAGTTCCACGCATCGACCAAGGATAGTCGGCCGCGGCGACCACCCGGGGCATGACAAGTGTGCGATGCTCAGGGTCGATCTCGAGCCGACGACGAGAAAGGGTCGCGCTGGATGAAGGTGGTGTTGTTCTGCGGCGGCCTCGGGCTGCGACTCCGCGAGTACTCGGAGGTCGTTCCCAAGCCGATGATCCCGATCGGGGTCCGGCCGATCCTCTGGCACGTGATGCGCTACTACGCTCACTTCGGGCATCGCGAGTTCATCCTGTGCCTGGGCTACCGTGCGGACGCCGTCAAGGACTACTTCCTGCGCTACAGCGAGGCCACCTCCAACGACTTCGTGCTGACGAACGGCGGCCGCTCACTGGAACTCCTGAGCTCGGATATCGACGACTGGAAGATCACCTTCGTGGACACGGGCATGCGGGCGTCGGTCGGCCAGCGGTTGCGGGCCGTGCGGGAGCACATCGGTGACGACGAGATCTTCCTGGCCAACTATGCCGATACCCTGACCGATGCGCCGCTGCCCACCCTCATCGACGACTTCAGCGGTCGGGACTTCGTCGCCGGCTTCCTCGCCGTCCGGCCCCGCTACACCTTTCATGTCGTGCGTCTTGGGGATGACGGTCTGGTCACCGACATCACCCACATCCGGGAGTCGGACACACGCATCAACGGCGGCCACTTCATCCTGCGACGGTCGATCTTCGACTACATCGGTCCGGGCGAGGACCTCGTTGATGCACCGTTCCACCGACTGATGGCCGAGGGGTCCCTGATCGGCTATCCATACGATGGCTTCTGGGCACCGATGGATACCCTCCAGGACAAGCAGGACCTTGAGCGCCTGTCCGAGGACGGTGACCCGCCCTGGGCCGTGTGGCGCACCCCCGATCGAACCGGTCGATGATCGATCTCATCGGGTCGTCATCGGGTCGTTTGAACGTGCTGTGTGTCGGCGCACACGCCGATGACATCGAGATCGGGGCCGGCGGCACGATCCTGCGCCTGGTCTCGGAGGGTCGGATCGAGTCGGTCCGCTGGGCGGTCCTCAGCGGCGATGCGACTCGCGCATCCGAGGCACGTGCCGCGGCCGAGCGGTTCCTGGACGGCGTCGCCGATCCATCGATCACGATCGACGGATTTCCCGATGGCCACCTTCCGGCGCACTGGGACGAGGTCAAGGAAGCGATCGAGACTCTCGCTCGGGAGGGCCGGCCCGACCTCATCCTGGCTCCTCGACTCGATGACCGCCACCAGGATCACCGGCTCGTCGGCGAGCTCGTATGGACCGCGTTCCGGGATGCCACGATCCTCGAATACGAGATCCCGAAGTGGGAGGGCGATCTGGTCACCCCGAACGTGTATGTCCATCTTCCGCTTGCGCTCGCCGAGCGCAAGACGCAGATCCTGATGGACGTCTTTCCGTCACAGGTCCAGCGCCCGTGGTTCACGCCTGACGCGTTTCTGGCGCTGGCCCGACTACGGGGTATCGAATCCCGTGCGCCCGAGCACCACGCCGAGGGATTCCACGCTCGAAAACTGACGTTCTGACGTCCGGGCAGCGGTCTCTTCAGACCTCCGGCGGGGTCGACCCAGCCCACCTTCCGGCTATGCTCTTGAGGACATGACGATCACTTCGCGTTCCGATCCAGAACCGTCCGGCCTGACCGTCCGCAACGCCGACATCGAGCATATCCGGGCCTCGGCAGCCGACGCGTTCGAGCGACTGGCCGGGACGGATCTGCTGATCACCGGCGGTGCGGGCTTCCTCGGCTACTACCTGACCCAGGCGGCGCTCGCCTACGGGGATCGCGGCGAGGGCGCGCCGATCCGGGTGACCGTCTTCGACAGCTTCATCCGAGGCATCCCGGACTGGCTCGATGAGCTGCGCGACCACCCCCGCCTGACCCTGCGATCGCAGGATCTGCGGGACCCGCTGCCGGCGGACATGCCTGATTTCGATCATGTCATCCATGCGGCGGGCATCGCATCGCCGACGTATTACCGGAAGCACCCGATCGAAACGATGGATGCCAACATCGTCGGGCTTCGGTCGCTCCTCGACCATGTCGTGGGCCAACGCGACCGAGGGCGTCCGGTCCGCGGATTCCTGTTCTTCTCGAGTTCCGAGATCTACGGCGATCCGCCCGCCAGCGAGGTCCCCACCTCCGAGACGTACCGGGGCTTCGTGAGCTGCACCGGGCCGCGCGCGTGCTACGACGAATCGAAGCGGTATGGCGAGACGCTATGCGTCACGTTCAGTCAGGTCCACGGCCTGCCGATCACGATGGCCCGACCGTTCAACAACTACGGGCCAGGGATGAAGATCACCGACGGTCGGGTGATCGCCGACTTCGCCCGCGACATCCTGGCCGATCGGGACATCACGCTGCTGTCCGATGGATCGCCGATGCGGACGTTCTGCTATGTGGCCGACGCGGTGGCCGGGTATCTCAAGACGCTCGCCCTCGGACGCCCGGGCGAGCCGTACAACATCGGGGTCGAAGGTCCGGAGATCTCGATCACCGATCTCGCCAAGGCGATGACCGAGACGGGTCGCGCGTTGTTCGGTTACAGCGGATCGATCGTCGGCGGCCACAGCACCGAGGCGGTGTACCTGGTCGACAACCCGCTCCGTCGGCGGCCGTCCATCGACAAGGCCCGGGTGGAGCTCGGATACGATCCGAGCGTCGACCTCGAAGAGGGGCTCCGCCGGACACTCCTCTGGTATCGAGATAACCAGGGCGGTGAGCTGCGGTGACCCGCCTGGCGATCGTCGGCTCCGGGTACGTCGGTCTTGTGACCGGCGCCTGCCTGGCCACGACCGGGGTGGATGCCGTGTGCGTCGACCTCGACCCGCGGCGCGTCGCCGACATCGAGGCGGGGGTCGCGCCGTTCCACGAGCCGGGCCTTGACGAACTCCTGACGCGAGTCGCCGGGCACGGGCTGTCGGCGACGATCGATCTTGCAGCGGCTGTCCGCGGCGCCGACTTGATCATGCTTGCGGTCGGGACGCCTTCGACCGACGGTGCGATCGATCTGGGCCAGGTACGAGGCGCGGCCGATCGGGTGGGCCGGTTGCTCCAGACAGCCGCTGACTATCCCGTGGTCGTGGTCAAGAGCACGGTCGTCCCGGGCACGACGCGCGACGTCGTCACGCCCATCCTGGAGGCGGCCTCCGGCTGGTCGGCGGGCCACGACTTCGGTGTCGCGGTCAATCCGGAATTCCTGACCGAGGGCACGGCCGTCGACGACTTCCTGCACCCGGATCGCATCGTGATCGGCGCCGACGATCCGCGGACCGGCGAGCGCGTGGCGGCACTGTACGGATCGTTCGCGGGGGTGCCGATGATCATGGCCAACACCGCGACGGCGGAGATGATCAAGTACGCGTCCAACACGCTGCTGGCCACGCTGATCTCGTTCAGCAACGAGCTGGCCGATCTTGGTTCGGCGATCGGTGGCGTGGATACGGTGGAGGTGATGCGTGGCGTCCACGCGTCGCGCTACCTCACCGGCTCCGGCGGATCCGACGCGCCGGGCGACGGCCGTCCAGCAGCGATCGTGTCGTTCCTCAGCGCCGGGACCGGCTACGGCGGGAGCTGCCTCCCCAAGGACACCGCCGCGCTCATCGCCCGGGGCGCAGAGCTCGATCGCCCGATGCGCGTCCTGCGCGCGGTCGAGGCCGTCAACCGCGAGCGCCCAGACGAGCTGGTCGCCCTGGTCGGCCGTGCCGTCGGGTCGATCGAGGGAACCCGGATCGCCGTCCTGGGTCTGAGCTTCAAGCCCGATACCGACGACGTCCGGGAGTCGCCGGCGTTCCCGGTGATCCGGCGGCTCCTTGAACAGGGCGCGACGGTCGTCGCTCACGACCCGGTCGCGATCGACGCCGCGCGGCGCGCCCTGGCTGACGTACCGGTCGCATTCGAGCCGGATCTGGCGGTCGCCCTGGCCGATGCCGATGCCGCGGTGATCGTGACCCGCTGGGCCGAGTACGAACGTGTCCCCGACCTGATCCGGGCTCGACGACCGGCCATCCCGGTCATCGATGGCCGCCGGATGCTCGCCCCAGACTCGGTCGAGCTGATACAGCGGGATCGGTCGCTGACGATGCGCTTCGAACAGACCGCCATCGACGGCGTGGTCCGCATCGAACTGGAACCGATCCGCGACGAACGCGGCTATTTCGCCCGGGCATGGAGCGCCGACGAGTTCCTCGCCGCCGGCCTCACGGCCACCTGGATCCAGGCGAACATCGGCCACAACCCGGCGGCCGGCACCCTGCGCGGGATGCACTTCCAGCGCGATCCCCACGCCGAGGCGAAACTCGTCCGGTGCAGCCGTGGCCGGATCCAGGACGTCGCCGTCGACCTGCGTCCGGGCTCTGCGACCCACGGCGAATGGGTCTCGGCGGAGCTGACGTGCCGCCGGCGGAGAGATGCTCCATATCCCACCCGGGTGCGCGCACGGGTACCTGACCCTCGAACCGGACTCCGATCTGTTCTACATGACCTCGGCGGCCTACGATCGGGCATCGGCCGGCGGCGTTCGATTCGACGATCCGGCGTTCGGGATCCGCTGGCAGGGGCCGATCACGCTCGTCTCCGAGGCGGACCGGACGTGGCCGCTCCAGGATCCGCTGGGGTCGGTGTGACGAGCGCTCGACGGGTCCTGGTCACGGGCGCCAGTGGGTTCGTGGCGCGGCACACCCTGGCCCCCCTGGCGGCACGCGGGTTCGAGGTCCATGGCGTCGCGCGCGGCCCGCAGCTCGCGGATCGTCCCGACGACCCCGTGATCTGGCACGAGGCGGATCTGCTCGACGCCCGGTCACGTGGCGACCTGCTTGAGACGGTCGCGCCGAGCCACCTCGTCCATGCCGCGTGGTACCTCGAACCGGGTCACTACACGGGGTCGCCGGCAAACCTCGACTGGCTCGCGGCGAGCGTCGACCTGTCCCGCCGATTCCAGGCGGGCGGGGGCCAGCGAATGGTGACCCTCGGCAGCTGCTTCGAGTACGAGCACGGCAAGCGGCCGATCCTGGACGAGGGTTCGCCGCTCAAGCCCTCGACCGTCTATGGGGCAGCCAAGCAGTCGCTATCCATCGCCATGGATGCCCTGCAGCGGGCGACCGGGATGTCTTCGGCGTGGGCTCGACTGTTCTACCTCTACGGACCATACGAAGATCGCCGGCGACTCGTCGCCGACATCGCAACGGCGCTGCTCGAGGGTCGTGAGGTCGCAACCTCGGCGGGTTTGTCCCGGCGCGACTATATGTTCGTCGAGGATGCCGGGGCCGCCCTGGCCGCCTTGCTCGACAGCGACGTCGCAGGCCCGGTCAACGTGGCGACCGGAGAAGCGCCACCGGTCCGAGACCTGGTCACGCTGGTCGCCCGGACGGTCGGACGACCGGATCTGGTCCGGTTCGGCGCCCGACCGTCGCCACCCGACGACCCGCCCGAGATCCGGGCCGATGTCGGGCGCCTGCGCGATGAGGTCGGCTGGTCGGCGATCACCGACTCAGACAGCGCGGTCGCCACGACCGTCGACTTCTGGCGCAAGTCGATGGTCGCGACACGATGAACGACGTCGTCCTGCTCGGTTCGGGCATGGCCACCCTGGGAGCGGCCTATCGGCTCCGTGCCGAGGGTCGGCGCTACGTGCTGTTCGATCGGGGCGACCATCCCGGGGGCCACACCAAGACGTACACCTATCCCGGCGGCTGGGTCTTCGACGACGGCCCGCATGTGTCGTTCACCGAGAACGAGCGGATCCAGGCGATCCTGGCCGAGCAGGTGGCCGGGGACTTTCACCAGGTGCCGACCGGGGTGAACAACTACTGGCAGGGACACTGGATCAAGCATCCGGCCCAGATCAACCTGCACGGCCTGCCGGTCGACCTCGTGGTCCGCTGCATCGAGGACTTCGTCGCCGAATTGAGCGGCGCCGAACGGGCCATAGAGAACTACGAGGACTGGCTCATCGCGGCCTACGGCCGGACCTTCGCCGAGACATTCCCGATGCACTACACGCGCAAGATCCACACGACGGACGCACGGAATATGACCGCCGACTGGATGGGTCCAAGGATGTACCGGCCGACGCTCGAGGAGGTACTCCGGGGAGCGCTGTCGCAGAGCACCTCGGACGTGCACTACATCGACCGGTTCCGCTACCCGAACCACGGTGGCTTCTACGCCTACCTTCGCCCGATCCACGAGGCGTCCGATCTGCGGATGGGACACGAGGCGGTCGGCATCGATCCGAGGGCCGGGATCGTCACCTTTGCCAACGGTGCGACCGTCGCGTACAGCGGATTGGTGTCGTCGGTCCCCGTCCGCGATCTGATCCCGATGATCGACGGGACGCCCGAGCGCGTCCTGGAAGCCGCCCGCGCGCTGGCGGCGACGGGTGTCGTCGTGGTCAACATCGGCATCGACCGGGTCGAGGAATCCGGCATGTCCTGGTCGTACTTCTACGATGAGGACTACGTGATGACCCGGCTGAGCTACCCACACCGGTTCTCCCCGTTCGCCACGCCGCCTGGGACGTCTGCCTACCAGTGCGAGGTCTACTTCTCCGAGAAGTACCGGCCGCTGACCGAGTCGCTCGCGGCCCTGATCGATCGGATCGAGAGCGAGCTGCGTCAATGCGGGATGATCCAGCCGGAGGACACGGTCCTGCTCCGCGATGCAAAGGTCAGCCCGATCGCCGGGATCATCTTCGACCACGATCGGGCACCGGCCCTGGCCATCGTCAACGATTACCTGGACGAGCTGGGGATCCGGACGGCCGGTCGGTTCGGCGAGTGGAAATACCTCTGGACAGACCACTCGTTCGAGAGTGGCGAGCGCGCCGCGCAGCAGATCCTGGACGCCGGCTGACCGACTGCCGGCGGTTCGGCGGTGGTGCCCGTCGTCCACGGCGTTCGCATGTGGTTCGGTACGGGGTGGTTTGCTACCGTTCGCGACTGTTATAAAGAGGGCCGATGCGGCGAGCCGCCCGATCGGTTCGCCGGCCCACCTTCACGTCGCGAGGAACGCTCATCGATCGCGATCGTCCGGCCGTCACGCCGGTCAACGACGACCCATCGGTCGTCCAGACCGATGTCATCGAGCCCACCGAACAGCATCCGACACCTTCAGTGATCCGATTCACGGTCTTGACCCCGACCCGAGACCGCGGTCATGTGCTGCATCGTGTCTACGAGAGCCTGCGCGACCAGACCTTCCGCGACTTCGAGTGGCTGATCGTCGACAACAGCTCGACCGACGGGACCGCGGACCTGGTCGAGGGATGGCGCCGGATCGCAGATTTTCCGATCCGCTACATCGTGCAACCCGACGCCGGGTCCCACGTGTCATGGAATTGCGGGGTCACCGAAGCGCGCGGCGACCTCCTCCTCTGGATCCGATCGGCCGATTCATTCACGGTCGATGCGCTCGAGCGCTTCGATGCCCTGTGGCGGGCGATCCCGGACGACGAACGCGATGGGTACTCGGGCGTGACGGTCAACGCCGTCGACGAGCATGGCGACCTGATCGGCACCGAGTTCCCCTTCCCCGCGATGGACTCCAACTCATCGGAGATCCGCTTGAGGTACAAGGTCCAGGGCGAGAAGTGGGGCTTTCAGCGTGTCGACATCATGCGCCAGTACCCGATGCCGGTGATCGAGGGCTATACGGGGTATATCCCGGAAGCCATCGTCTGGCGGGCGATCGGCCGGCGCTACAAGACCCGCTACGTGAACGAACGACTTCGGGTCTACTGGCAGGACCAGCGCAACAGCCTGTCGGGCGCCAGCTTCTCGACGCGCGCACCGGGCGGTCTCCTCGAAGCGGAGGCGATGCTGAACCACGACCTGCGCTGGTTCCGCTACGACCCGCTGACGTTCGCGCGAAAGGCGGCCAAGTACAGTCGATGTTCATTCGTGGTCGGCCGCCCGATACGCGCCCAATTCAGGGCGCTCACCAATCTTGGGGCGAGGCTGTTGTGGATCGTGACGCTGCCGGCCGGATGGATCCTGTCCGTGCTCGATCGACGTGATCCGGGAGCCGCGGTCGATCGGTCGCCGGGGGTCGTGCCGCCGACCTGACCGAGGGTCAGCCTGTCGGTCAACGGATCAGGTCGAGCAACCCGCCCGGGGTCGTGACCACGAAACCGGCTCGGTCCGCGTCGGTCGATGGCTCGAGGGCTGCCCTGAGCTGGAGGGGATCCCGGAACCGGATGGACGCCCAGCCCAGCCGATTGGGGCCGGCGAAATCCTTCGCCGGATTGTCGCCGACGTACCCGAGCAACGGGCCGGCCAGCCGCCAGGAGTTGGCGATCCATTCGAACCCCTCTCTGGCTGGCTTGCCGAAGCCCGGGCCGAGGCGTTCGGTGAGGACGACCGGGTCGAACCAGCGATCGAGTCCCAGTGCGCGGACCTTGGCCGATTGGCTCGCTTGCGGGCCATCGGTCAGGACGCCCAGCCGCAATCCGCGGTCCCGAAGGGCATCGAGCGTCGAGGCCATACCGGGGACCAATCCGATCCGAGGCTCGTGCTCTCGGTAGGTGTCGACCAGGTCATCGACCGACACCCGTGCCGCCACCGCCGGAAAGGCACGCAACAGGCGCTCGAAGGTGTCGCCGCGGACGCCCGCGTCGAATGCGTCGCCCAGCCACTGCTCCAGAGTGTCGACCTCGGTCGAGCTCGATCCGGCCCGGCGCGCGACGGCCGAGAAGCCGCTGCGGATGTAGTCACGCTCATACGCGAGCGTGTCGTCGACGTCGAAGACGAGACCCTGGATCACCAGGAGAGCCGCCTCGTGAAATGCTCGACGTGATAGCGGGTCATGTACAGGCCCGGTTCGTAGTCCCGGAGGCGCGCCGGGACGGTCTGGCCGGCGACCATGTCGAGTAGCCAGGTCGCATAGTCCGCCCCGGCGGCCAGGGCCAATGGGAACCCGCCCCCGAACCGCGGGTTCACCTCCGACAGCACCGGACCGTCCGGGGTCAGGAACGCCTGCAGCGTCAACGGGCCAGCCGCTCCGAGGGATGAACAGACGACGAGGAGCCGCTCGATCCAGGTTTCGACCGCATCGTCGTGGGCGAGGGTCACACCCTGGACCGATTCGCCACCGATCGTCTTGATCCGCACGCGGGGCACGAAGTGGATGGGCCGGCCATCGAAGTCGAGCAGGGCATCGATGGTGATCTCCGGCCCGGTCAGCAGCTCCTGGACGACCGGGCCGGGGACCATGCCCAGCGTCCTGGCCAGATCCGCGCGAGCGACCTGGTACGTGTCCTTGCTGGCGCTGCCCTGGCGCGGCTTGACGAACAGGACATCGGGCAGGTCGGCCACGTCGGACACCGGCGGCAACCACGATCGGGGGACGCGGATCCCGGCCGCACCGAAGGCGAGGCCCGTCTCGAACTTGTCGAGCGTGATCGCGATGAAACGCTCGGATGACATGGCCAGCCGACAGCCGACTGCCTCGAATGCGGGGCGACGGGCGGCCAATGGGGCGAGGTCCGTGTCGACGGCCGGCACCACGAGGCCGATCCCGTGCTCCTCGACCGCGCTGACGAGCCCATCGACGTAGCCCGGCTCCGTGTTCGGCATCGTCCGCAGCGGGCGATCGGCGATGACCAGGGCCGGTGCGAGCGGATCGATATCTCCTGCGTACACCAGTCCGCCGTGACGATGGGCCGCCTCGACGAACGCGCCGGTGAGCGATGTCCGCCGACCCGCAGACGTGACCAGCACGTTGACCGGTGCGGACCCGTGGATCTCCGCGTGGATCGTCGTTCCCTCCCCTGGCCGGCGTTTCGCCTGACTCGAATCCACGCCGTCGCCTATTGTGCCTTGCCAGATGCCGGTTCGAGCCGGCATCGGTCACGGCGAGGGTACGGATGCGACGCAGGAAACCCGGTCACAGAATGGTCAAGCGGGTGGTCGACGTGACCTTGGCCTGTGCCGGGCTGGTCGTACTGGCGCCTGTCCTTGCCGCCATCGCGATGTGTCTGGCGGTCACCCAGGGGCGCCCGATCCTGTTTCGCCAGGTGCGCCCGGGCCTGCACGGTGCTCCGTTCAGGATCGCGAAGTTCCGGACCATGCGACCGACCCGACTGGACGAGGTCGCTCATCAGACCGACCAGCTTCGGGTGACCCGGATCGGCCGCTTCCTGCGTTCGACGAGCCTGGACGAGCTCCCGGAACTGTGGAATGTCCTCCGCGGCGAGATGAGCCTGGTGGGTCCACGACCACTGCTCCCGGAATACCTCGACGCGTATTCGGAGCGTGAGCGCCGACGCCATGACGTCCGCCCGGGGGTCACGAGTTGGGCGGCGGTGAACGGTCGCCACACGCTCAAGTTCCACGAACGACTCGAATTCGACGTGTGGTACGTCGAGCATCAGGACCTCCGCCTCGATCTGAAGATCATGGCCATGACCGTTCGCCAGGTGCTGTCGCGCCAGCACGTGGTCGCCACCCAGGATCCCGACGAGATCGGGTTTCCGTTGCCCGGCGCCTCCGGTCACCGGCCCGCCGATGTCGCGCCCGAATTGGCCGACCTGGACAGCCGGGACGGAGCGCCGTAGCGCACCGGACGGGCACCCGGGATCGGTCAGGTCGCGACGTCCGGAGTGGGACCGGGCCACCATGTCCGATCGCGATCCGTGACGGTCCAGGCCGCCCAGAGCAGGACCGCCGCCAGCAGCACGAGGGCCCAGACGTGCTGGGTGATCAGCACCGTGTCCCAGAGCGGACCACTGGCCAGCTGGTCTGGGATGAGTCCGCGCTGCTGGAGATCATGGAGCGCGGTCTGTGCCGGGAGGAGGAAGTCGGCGCAAAGCAACAGGACAGCCAAGCCCAGGCCACGATGCGTGGGCAGCACGGAGAGGCCCCAGGCGATGGGGAGCACGACCAATACCGCGTCGTAGTAGCGGTGATACGTGACAAGCAGGCACAGGACCGCGACGAGCGACATCGCGAGCAGTTCGCGGTTCGGGTAGCGGCCGCGGATGAGCAGGACCGTGGCCAGCGCCGCGAGACCGACCAGACCGAACGTGAGCGCATCGGCCCACCGTCCGCCGATCCCGATCGATTCGAGCAGATAGCGAAGGTCGATCAGGGCGTACCGGTCGGGGTTCGCGGGACTCGCGTCGTTGATCCCGCCAGGTCCCGACAGGCGATCGAGGTTCGCCATCCACGACGTCCACCAGGGCACACCGGCCACGCCCATCCGTCCGATCGACACGACCGTCAGGGCGACGGTCGTCAGGGAAGCGGCGATCGCGGCAGGCCATCGCCGTCGCCAGATGAGATAGGCCAGGAACGGCAGGCCGATCTGCAGCTTGACGATGATCGCGACGCCATACAGCAGTCCGGCCATCGTGCCGCGCCCGGCCCGTTCCAGGAGCATCCCGGCCACGATGGCCGCGGTGGCGACGATCGCGGCCTGGCCGATGGCCATCGTCGTGTGCAGCGGGGCCAGGGCGAGGACCATCGCCCACAGGATGATCGTCCGGTTTTCGGAGCGTCGCCAGCGGAGGAGGCTGGTCAGGCCCCAGGCGATGAACGCGGTCGCCGCCAGATTGATCGCCAGGACGGCCGCCTTCGCCTGGGTCCAGGACGCCGGCGCGAGCGGTGCGAACGTCGGCAACGTCGTCGGGAAGTACACGTTCCGCAATGTCTCCAGACGGTCGACGCTCGAGCTCGTTCCGCCAGCCGCCGTTACCTGGTCGGTCAGGACCGAGACGTCGTAGGGATCCTGACCCTGCAGCCAGGCGCGACCCGCGCCGAACCCGACGGCCAGGTCCTCGGACGCGCCGGCCCCGCGAAGGACGCCGAACCAGCCCAGGTAGACGGCGGCCGCCAACAGGGCAACGACGCTCAGGATCCGAACGACAGGAACGCCTCGCGTGTCCAACTGGTCCTCCTCATCGATCCCGGAAGCATGCCCGGTCGGGAGGGGTTGCCGCAGGTCGTCCCGTGTTCGGTGGTGACTCGTGGCACCACAGCCCAGATCGATGCGTGGTGGTGCTGGCGACGGTCGGGGCAACCCTGGTCGAACGCGCCTCGACCCTACTCGCCGGGCTGGGCCTCCATCGGGTCGTTCGCGAGTCGCTCGTCGTATCGCCGATCCCGCCATGCCAGGGCCGCTTTGAGGCCATCGCGCCGGACGATCGTGTCCCACTCGCGTTGCTCCGGAGTGTCGGCGGCATTGACGATCGCACCGAGTTCGATACCGGCCTCGACGGCGACACGGAAACCGGCTGCGTCCATCACCCGATCGAGCATCCGCTTGGTCGGCGCCATGACCTCCGGTGGGACGCGGGCCAGGCGGTCGGCCAACGCGTCCACCTCGGCGGCCAGCCGGTCCGCTGGCACCACTCGATTGATCAAGCCGATCCGTTCGGCTTCGACCGCATCGATGAGATCACCCGTGAGGAGCAACTCGCGAGTCTTCTTCTGGCCGATGAGGTACGGCATCAGGAGCGTGACCGGCGCGGATCCGTAGCGGATCTCCGGTTCACCCAGCTTGGTCCCTTCGGCGGCGACGACCAGGTCGCAGGCCATCGCCAGCTCGAGTCCGCCCGCCAGCGCGTAGCCATGGATCTGGGCGATGACCGGCTTCGGGCAGTCGCGGACGCGTAGCGTGACGGCGACGTCGGCGGCCAGCAGCTCGCGCCACTCGACCGGGCCGGGCGACCCGCCCTCGGCCTCCTCGGTCAGGTCGTAGCCCGAACAGAAGGCGCGCCCGGCCCCCTCGATCACCACGACGCGGACCCGGCCGTCGCGGCCGGCTGCCTCGATCGCCTCGCTCAGCGCCAGCACGAGTTCGCCCGACAGGGCGTTGAGCTTGGCCGGACGATTCAGGATCATCCGCACGCCCCAGGACGTAGGCTCGATCAGCAGGACCGGTTCGGTCGACGTCGTCACGAGGCTGGCCCGTCGATGACCACCAGGGCGTCGACGGCGATCGCACCCGAGGCCGATGCGACGACCGGGTTCAGGTCGATCTCACGCACTTCGGGACGGTCCATCGCCAGCCGACCCAGGGCGACGATCATCGACGCGATCGCGGCCCGATCGACGGGCGGGCGGCCGCGGACACCGTCGAGGAGTCGTGCACCACGCAGGGCATCGAGCATCGCGTCCGCAGCCTCCGCGTCGACCGGTGCCAGCCGGATGACGACGTCATCCAGCACCTCGGTCAGGGTACCGCCGAGGCCGACCAGCACGACCGGTCCGAATTGTTCGTCGCGGCGGAGACCGACGATCAATTCGAGCCCCGGGACGGCCATCGGCTGGACGATGAGGCCGCGCATGACCAGGCCGTGGCGTCGGCCGGCGTCGAACAGGGTCAGGGCGGCGCCGTACACGGCATCGTCGCCACGCAGGTCGAGCGCGACGCCGCCGACATCGCTCTTGTGGGCCAGCCCGACGGCATCGAGTTTGAGCGCGACCGCCCGTCCCATCGACCGGGCCGCATCCACGGCGGCAGCGGCGTCACCGACGACGATCGCCGGCGTGACGGCGATGCCCGCCGCCGCGACGAGGTCCAGACTCTCGGGCTCGGACAGCGTGACCGGGACCCGACTGGTCGTCGTCCCGCCGACGGCCGCCTCCGCTCCGTGGCTGACCCGCTCGGCGGCCAACGCCGGCCAGCCGGCTCGCCACGGTCCGTCGACCGGCCGGCGCATCTGACGTCCCTCCCAGCGTGCGACCTCGGCGATCGCCCGGAACGCCGGCACGGCGCCACGCAGGATGGGCGCGCCCTGACCATCGGCATCGAGCAGTGCCTTGGTCTCTGGTGGCGGCTCGCCGGAGGTCAACGACACGTAGATGGGCAGGATCTCCGGTCTGTCCCGGGTCGCGGCCAGCAGGCCGGCGGTCACCTCGTTGGCCGTTGCCACTTCGGACGGCAGTGAGCGATATGGGAAATCGTGGACGATGACCAGCACGTCGTACGCATCGGAGGCAGCCAGCGCCTCGAACGCGGCGGCATACGCGCGACCCGGGTCGTCGGCGCCCCACGGATCGAGCGGGTTACCCACGTACCCCATGGTCGGCAGCGCCTCGAGGATCGCCCCGTGGGCGCTGGGTGGCACGCCGGGCAGGTCGACGCCCGTCCGAGGGACGAGATCGGCGATGAGCGACGCTTCGCCGGTCGAGACCGTGACCACGCCGGTCCGCCCGCGACCCACCCGACGGCCCGTCCGCCGAACGCCTTCGACCAGCGCCGCCATCTCAAGGAGCTCGTCCAGGTCGTGGCAGCGGATGACACCGGCGGCCTCGAGGGCAGCGTCGGTCACCCGCGTCTCGCCCGCCAGCGAACCCGTGTGGGCCATCGCTGCTGCCTGCGCCTGGGCGCTGTGTCCGACCTTCAACGTCATGATCGGCTTGCCCAATCCGAGCGCGTGGTCGGCCAGCGCGAGGAACCGTTCGGGACGCTTGAAGCCCTCGACGAACAGGATGACGGCCGTCGTCTCGGGATCGTCGAGGCAGTAGGCGAGATAGTCACAGACGTCAAGCACGACCTCCGCACCGCAACTGATGATCCGCGAGAAGCCGATCCGATCGCCGGAGTGCACGAATGCATCCGATACCGAACCGGATTGGGCGATCCCGGCGACACCACCGCGAGGCAGGTACGGGGAGACGTCGCCGATGTAGACCGCGCTGTTGGCCGTCAGGTCGATGACACCCATGCAATTCGGGCCGACCAGGGCCAACCCGTGCTCGCGGGCGATGCGAGCCACGTCGGCCTGCATCGCGGCCGCCGCCTGGCCACCCTCCACGACGCCACCGCCAGGGATGATCACGGCCGGGACCGAGGCGGCGGCGGCCGCTTCGACGACCGTCGCGGCTCGCAGCGGGTTCAGCGCGACGACGACGACGTCCGGCCGCTCGGGAATGGCGTCGATCGACGGGTAGCAGGCCTGGCCGTAGACCTCCTCGTACTTCGGGTTGACGAAATGGCAGCGCGTCTCGCTGTCCATCGAACGAAGGTTGTCACGGACGGTCTCGGCGATCCACGATCTGGGCGACGCCCCGACAACGGCCACGCTGCTCGGGGCGAACAACGGCCTGAGGTCGATGATCCCGGTGCCCGTTTCGGACGGCAGCGTCACCCGACCACCCGGGCGACACCACGCTTCTCGAGTGCCCGCCCGATGATCAGCCGCTGGATCTCCGAGGTGCCCTCCCAGATCCGATCGACCCGCAGCTCGCGCAGGAACCGTTCCGGGGCGTATTCGCGCATGTAGCCACGACCGCCGAAGACCTGGACGACCCGGTCCGCGCAGCGCCAGGCCGCTTCCGAGGCGAACAACTTGGCCAGCGAGGCCTTGGCGTGGACGACCTTCGGATCGGCTCCTGTGTCGGCCAGCCAGGCGCACTCCCGGGTGAGCAATCGGGCGGCGGATGCGTCGGCGGCCGAATTGGCCAGCGGGAAGCTCACACCCTGGAAGTCGTAGATGCGCTGCCCGAACTGCACCCGTTCCGTCGCCCATCCAAGGGCCAGCGCCAGCAGGCGTTCCATCGCACCGGAACAGCGCGCCCCGATGTGGATCCGTTCCTCGACGAACCACTCGTTGGTCAGCTCGTCTGCCTGGCCCGGTCCGCCCAGCATCGCCGACGAGGGCACGCGGACATCGGTCAGCTCGAATTGCGGATGGCGATCGGCGAACGTGTGGGTGTAGTCCGGATCGTGCTTGATGACGACGCCCGGCGTGTCGTAGTCGACGAGGAACAGCGTCGGCAGCCGCGCCTCCCCGTCGACGACCACGCAATGGAAGATCATGAAGTCGGTGTCGTCCGGGCCGGTCACGAACCACTTCTCGCCATTCAGCACGTAGTCGCCCGTCGCCACGTCCCGGACCGCGGTCGCCCGCAGAGTCCGGGCGTCAGATCCCGCGCCGTCCTCGGTGATCGCGTAGCTTCCCGACCGTTCGCCCCGGAGCGAGGGGGCAAGATAGCGCCGCCGCTGGTCTGGATCGGCATGGAGCAGGACGTTGTAGGCGCCCGGGATGTACGACCAGAGGCCGCCGGTCGACTGGCCGAGCTGCTCGTGAACGAGGACCTGCTCGAACACCGACCAGCCCTGACCGCCGGCCTCCACGGGCAGCGAGCCGCCCTGCAATCGCGCCTCGATCGCGGCCGCACGGATGGGTGCTCCCCAATCGCGCGAAACTCGACCGCCGGCGCGCTCGAACTCGACTTCGCGCGGTTGGAGGACGTCCCGAACGAAGGACCGGGCGCGATCCTGCAGTTCCAGCTGGGCGGCCGTGAGGCTGAGATCCATCGCCGCCAAGGATGCGCTACGCGGCCGTGGTCCGGCCGGTTCCGTCGCGAGCCACGGGACGGATGCCAGACGCGGTGCGGCCGTCAGCTGTCGACTGCGCCGAGCAGCGCAAGCGTCGCCTCGATCACCTGGCGCTGCTGCACGGCCCGACTGATCGTCGCCGGGGCATCATTCGGCTGGCCCGTATACCAGCCCATCTGCTCATGGTTTCCGCCCGTGATCGGTGTCAGGGTGACGTGCTGCCCGAGCTTGGCCAGGTTCTCGTCGCTCGTGAATGACGGTGCACCGGGATCGAGCGTCCCGTAGGTGGACAGGACCGGGATCGCGGTCGTGGAGATGTCGGCCGCCGAGTACGACGCCCAAAGGACGAGCCCGTCTACCGCGCCGGGGTGCCCCGCGATGAACTGGCCGGCCATCGCGCCTCCGAGCGAGTGCCCACCGACCACCCATGAGGTGATCTCGGGGTGATCGTCGATCACGGCCTGCGCTGCATCGACGTCGAAGACCGCGAAGCCGAACGGCACGGCTACGATCGAGACGAGGTAGCCGTGCCCCGCGATCGCTTGAGCCTGCGGCGCGTATGCAGCGGGTGGCACCTTCCCGCCCGGGTAGAGGATCAGGCCCGTCGTCGGACTCGTACCGACGGGGGTATACGTCAATCTGCCGTTCGGGCCTTCGGTGAACGTCACATCCGGCGTGGATACAAGGGCCGCCGTCGCCTCCGGAAGGAGCGGCTGTGGCTGCGAGAACCAGAGGAACCCGACGATCACCAACGCGACCAGCGCGAGGAGGCCCAGGGCCAGGCGACGGGGCCAGCGCCGAGGTCGAGGAGCCAAGGTGCCGGCGTCGGCCTGGGCCTCGGTCGATACCGCGTCCTCGGTCAAGGTCGCTCGATCACGCTACTGCGGCTGGGCCAGGACCATGATCCTGATCTCGGTCATGTCCTCGATCGCCCAGCGAAGCCCTTCGCGTCCGAGCCCCGAATCCTTTACGCCGCCGTACGGCATGTGGTCGATCCGATAGGTCGGGACGTCATTGACGATCACGCCGCCGACCTCGAGATCGCCGAACGCGTGCCAGGCACCGGCCAGGTCGTTGGTGAAGACCCCGGTCTGGAGGCCGAATGTGGAATCGTTGACTCGGGTGATGGCTTCCGCGAGGTCGTGGACACGGGTGGCAACGACGAGCGGTGCGAACGCCTCGTCGGCACACACGTGGGCGGTCGTCGGGACGTCGGTCAGGATGGTCGGTGGAAAGAACGTGCCGTCGGCGCGGCCTCCCAGTCGAAGGGTGCCGCCGAGGCCGACGGCCTCGTCCACCCAGCGCTGGGTCCTGTCCGCCGCAGCCTGGTCGACCATCGGGCCGAGGTCGGTCGAGGGATCGAGCGGGTCACCGACCTTGAGCGCCCGGGCGCCCTCGACGAATCGGTCCATGAACGGCTCCCAGACCTCGCTGTGGACGAACATCCGCTGGACACTGATGCAGACTTGGCCGGCATATGCGAACGCGCCGACCAGGCTGCGCCGGACCGCCCAGTCCAGATCGGCCGTCTCATCGATGATCACCCCGGCATTGCCACCCAGCTCCAGGACGACCTTCTTCTTGCCGGCGCGCTCCTTCATCCGCCAGCCGACTGCTGGCGAGCCGGTGAAGGTCAGCAGCTTGAACCGCTCGTCAGCGACCATCCGGTCACCAAGCTCCCGGGTCATCGGCAGGATCGAAACGGCACCCGCCGGTGCGCCCGCGGCCTCGATGATCTCGGCCACGGTCAGCATCGTCAGTGGGTCGCGGGACGGCGGTTTGAGCACGATCGGGTTGCCGGAGGCGATCGCCGGGGCCAGCTTGTGTGCGGCCAGGTTGAGCGGGAAGTTGAACGGGCTGATGGCGGCGATCGGGCCGATCGGGAAGCGCCGGGTGATCCCGACCCGATCGCGCGACGACGGCATGAGGTCGAGCGGGATCAGCTCACCGGTCATCCGTTCCGCTTCCTCGGCGCCGAGACGGAAGGTCAGCACCGCCCGGTCAACCTCGACGAGGGAGTCGCGGATCGGCTTGCCGGCCTCCAGCGCGAGGATCCGGCCAAGCTCCTCACGGCGATCGTGGATGCCGGCGCTGATCTCGCGCAGGATCCGGCCGCGCTCGTAGGCCGGCAGGCGGCGGGTGACCGCGAAGGCGGCGACCGCGGCGTCGACGGCTTCCTCGTACTGGGCCTCGGTCGCGGTGAATGTCGTCCCCGCCGGCGCGCCTGGGTCGGCGGGATTGTCGACGACGAGAGGGTCCGGGGATTCGACCCAGCGGCCGGCAAGGAAGATCGGATGGGACTTGGTGCCTGCCGTGATCGTCATCGTCGTCGTTCTCCTGTGGGGTACCGTTTGCATCGTACAACTGCCGGACCCAGCGCCCGGCGTGAAGCGAGGTCGACCCGTGGCACATCCGAAGGATCTGCGCGACCACCTGCTGGTCAAGCCCGGAACCCGGGCTCGTCTGGGTGCACGGGATCCCGGCGACACGTTGGGGTTCGACAAGGCGTCGGCCGCTCCACGGACCCAGCTCGAGCTGGATCGACTGGCCGACCTCCAGGACCGGCTGTGGGCAGAGCAGCGCCATGCTGTGCTGATCGTCCTGCAGGGGATCGATGCGGCCGGCAAGGACGGCACCATCGGCAAGGTCATGGAGGCCTTCAATCCGCAAGGCTGTGTCGTCTCGGCGTTCAAAGTGCCCACTCCCCAGGAAAGCGCCCACGACTTCCTGTGGCGAGTCCACCGACGCACCCCCGGCAAGGGCGAGATCGGGATCTTCAATCGATCGCACTACGAGGATGTCCTGGTCGTTCGGGTCCATGACCTGGTCCCCAAACGTGTCTGGGCGAAGCGCTACCAACAGATCAACGACTTCGAGCGCGGACTCGCCGAGGCGGGCACGACCATCATCAAGTTCTTCCTGCAGATCGACCGCGACGAACAGCGCGAGCGGTTCCAGGCGCGCTACGACGATCCGACCCGGCGCTGGAAGTTCTCGATGGGCGACCTCGAGGAACGGAAGCGCTGGGATGACTACCAGAAGGCCTTCGAGGATGCCCTCTCGAAGACATCGACCGCGTGGGCTCCGTGGTACGTCATCCCGGCCAACCACAAGTGGTTCCGGAACCTGGCGGTCTCGACGATCCTGGCCCGGACCATCGCCGACCTGAAGCCCCGGTACCCACCCGAGCCTGATCTGCCGGCCGGCCTCGTCATCGATTGACCCAGCCGCTCGGGTCGACCTCGAGCCAGTCGGCGAACTCCATCAGCCAGCCTGACACGGCTTCGCCGTGGCCATCCATCTCGTCGGGCTCCAGGTCCTGGAGAGCGCGTTCCCAGGCAAGGGCCTTGCCGACACAACCAAGACCGCGAGCGAGTCGCGCCGCCGCGCGTTGTGCAGACGGCGATGCGACGTCGGACCAGGCTTCGGTGTAGACGTCTCGCAGGCGGACGAACGCGGCGTCGTCGATGGATCGGCTCGTGTGGTGGGCGATCGAATTGAACGTTGTCGTGAGCGTCGAGTACGGATGCGCGACGACGGCATCCCCCCAGTCGAAGAACCGATCGCCACGTGGGCCGACCAGGATGTTCCCGCCGTGCAGATCATCGTGCTGGATACTCGGGCGGATGCCGACGGCCTCAAGGGCGTCGACCAGCTCGGCGATCTCGGATCCCGTGACGGCTGTCGACAGCCTGGTCCGTGCCGCGGCACCGGCGGCACGTTCAGCGTCCGGGACCAACGCCCAGACGCGATCGTCAGCAACGAGGCGATGCAAGGCGGCCGCAAGCTCCTGCGGTCGCCCGTCGGGAGTGGAGGCGTCCAGCATCGCGGCCACGACACCGTCCCCCTCGAGCGACCGTTGTACCGCAGCGTAGGTCTGGAGGATCCGCTCCCAGGCGAGCAGGTCATGGTCACCGGTCCCGTCCGCCCGGGTCGCCCGCAGCGTCGGGCCGCCATCCTCGAACAGCAGCCAGGGTCGCGTGGCATGGGTCGCGATCGGCAGGAGGACATGCCCGACGTCATGCCGCCGGAACACGTCGAGGAGCGGGCCCTCATGGGACGGCCCGGGCCCGCTGGCCTTGAACCAGACCGGGCCGGCCGTGGTCGGGATGCGGATCGCGGTCGACCAGGGCCGCACATGGGGTTGGTCGAGTGGACCGGTGATCGCCCGCCCGGATCGGGTCAGGATCGTCTCGACCCAGGTCCGGGCCTCGGCAAGCCAGGTCGGATCCAGCCAGGTACGACGGCCGGTAGGCGGCCGGGACGAGTCGGACATCTGAGAGCCACGCAGAGTCAGCGGCCCTTTCCTCCGCCGAACAATGTCCCGAACACGCCACGGATGATGTCCTGGCCGAGTCGCGACGAAGCCACCTTGCCGCCGGTCCTGATGGCGTTATCGAGCGACCGCTGGCGAGCTTTCGCCGCATCGGCCTGGGCCTTCGCCTGGGCCTTGCGTTCGCGCTCCGCTGCCTTCTGGGCGGCGGCGAGTTCGCGTGCCTGACGGGCGATCTCGCGCTTCTGCTGGGCGGGCGTCATCGTGTTCACCCCGGCCGCGGTCGTCGGTTGGACGCCATCGCGCATCGCCGCCTCGGCAGCGGCGGCCCTGGCCGCTGCGAGCTTGGCCGTGATCCGCTCATAGGCGCTGTCCCGGTCGACCGTCGCGCCGTACTTCGACTGCATCTCGCTGGTCGCGATCCGACCCCGGAACTGGACTTCGTCGATCGGCGACATCAGCGAGTCCGGAGCCAGCAGCCGCGTCGCGGCCAGTGGCGTCGGGATGCCCCGCGGGGACAGCACCGTGACCAGGGCTTCACCGGTCCCAAGCGATGTGATCGTCTTCTCGACGTCGTAGAAATCGGTCATCGGAAACGTCCGGGCCGTCTTTCGCAGCGCGTCGGCGTCGTCCGGCGTGAATGCGCGTAGCGCGTGCTGGACTCGATGTCCGAGCTGGGCCAGGACTGAGGCCGGGACGTCAGTCGGGGCCTGGGTCACGAAATAGACGCCCACCCCCTTCGACCGGATGAGTCGGGCCGTCCGCTCGACCTGCGCCATCAACGCGTCAGATGCGTCGTCGAACAGGAGATGCGCCTCGTCGAAGAAGAAACACAACTTGGGCTGGGGCAGGTCGCCCGCCTCCGGCAACGATTCGTAGAGCTGGGCGAGCATCCAAAGCATGAACGTCGAAAACAGCCGCGGTTGATCCATGACGTCGGACAGCTCGAGGATACTGATGATCCCCTCGCCCTCGGGCGTCGTTCGCATCAGGTCGGCGACTTCGAACTCCGGTTCGCCGAAGAAGATGTCCGCCCCTTCCTGTTCGAGGACGACGATGGACCGGAGCAGGACGCCGACCGACGCGCTCGACATCCCGCCGTAATCGGCGAGGAACGGCTTGCCCTCATCGGAAGCGAGATATTTAAGGGTCGCGACGAGATCCTTGAGGTCGAGCAGCGGCAGGTCGTTGTCGTCGCAGTACTTGAAGATGAGGGCCAGGATCGACGTCTGGGTGTCGTTGAGGTCCAGCACCTTGCCCAGCAGCAGTGGCCCGAAGGAGTGCACGGTCGCCCGAACCTGCGACCCGAGCCTGCCGCTCAGCGACAGGTACTCGACCGGGTGACCGGACGGCTGGAAATCCCAGTCGAGCGATTCGTTGCGCTCGATGAGTTTCTGGCTGGTCGTGGCGCCCGGCTCGGCCAGCCCGGTCAGATCGCCCTTGATGTCGGCCACGAAGACCGGGACACCGGCCTTTGACAGTTGCCCGGCCAGGAGCTGGAGGGTCTTGGTCTTGCCTGTCCCGGTCGCGCCGGCGATGAGGCCATGGCGGTTGAGCATGGACAGGGCGACCTGCACCCTGGCCTCATTCGCCAGTTCATCACCGAGCATCGGACTCCCGATGATCACGCCCGGCTCGGTCAGCTCGTACCCTGCTGCCATCGCCTCGCGGAACGCCTGGTCCATCGATCCTCCACAGGGCCTTGCGGGTGTCTCGTGCGCTCCGAAAAGCGTACCATCGGGACTCCCCGATACCAGTCGGGCCCCGGCCGGATGGGAGGACGCCACCTGCAGGAGGCCAACGGTCGACGCCTCGAAATCCCGGGCTTGCGCCAGCTCGATCTGAACGGACTCGGGCCGAATCAACCGCCCGCGGTCGGGTAGCTGCCGAGCCACCGGGTCATGGACGTGACCCCGGCCAGCGCGTCGAGGGCAGCGCCCATGGCCGGGTCCTTGCCGTCACCGTCGAGGTCGATCCAGAACACGTACTCCCAGGCGCGCTCGCGACTGGGTCGCGATTCGAGCTTGTGCATGTTCAGCCCGTGATCGGCAAACACCTGCAGGACGGCCAGTAGCGCCCCGGGCTCGTTGTGAACGGCCACGACGAGGGTCGTTCGACGCTGTGCACCGGCCCCCACCATCGGGCTCGGAAGGGTCGTCCCGGGCCGTCCGATGACCAGGAACCGGGTGCGATTGGCGGGCAGGTCGCCGATCTCCTCGGCCAGGACTTCCAGCCCGAACTGGGCGGCTGCCCGGGGTGACAGGACAGCGGCTGCCGCACGTTCACGGGTATCCGCGATGACCTTGCCCGCGCCGGCGGTGTTGTACGTGGTCAGCAACTGCCAGGGTCGCCGGCGCAGGAACATTTCGGCCTGGCCGAGTGCCTGGATGTGGGAATAGACCCGCTCGATGTCATCGATGCTTTGGCCGGGCAGGGCGGCCAGGCAAAGCTGGATGGGCACGATGACCTCGCCCTCGATGACGAGGTCGTGCTCCAGCAACAGGTCATAGTTCTCGCGGACCGTGCCGTGGATGACATTCTCGATCGGGATCACGCCGGCCGCAGCCTGGCCGCTCGCGACCGCTTCGAAGACTGCCCGGAAGCCGGCCGAACCGAGGCGCTCGACGTCGCCGAAGGCGAGAAGGACGGCGTCTTCTGCGAACGCGCCCGGCTCGCCGGCGAACGCGATCGGGCGGATCATGACGGGCGACGGTCGAGTCAGGCCGAGGGCGTCGGCGTCGAATTGCAGACCGCCAGCTCCAGTCCCGTCGCTGCCTCGATGACCCCGTCCAGTGCTTGGCCGGTCGCGGTCATCCACGCGCTGGGTGTTGAGTCATCGGTCAGGCCCTCGGCAGACGCCACGAAATCGTCCTGGGCCGTCTGCAGTTCATCGAGCTGGGCACCCGCGAATTCGCTGGAAACCGCGGTCATGGCGGCCTGCTTGGTCTTCACGTTCGCGATCGCGGCCTGGTAGTCGGTGGCGGTAGCGTCGGCTGGTTGCCCCTTCAACTGGACCAGGGCCGTCGCGTAGTCGCCGAGTGCCGTGCAGAACACGTCATCACTGCCCGCCGGATTGCCGTCGGCCGGCGATGAGCAGGCCGCGAACAGCAGCATGGACACGGCGAGTGCCGCGATGAGTCGTGACATGGTCCGGATCCCTCCCTGTGGACTGCGCACGATACGACAGTCGGGGACTTGTTAGCGCTCGAACCAGGCCGTCGTGTCGTGCGCCGCCTCATCCTCGTCAAGATCGGCGCGCTGTTCGCGGGCGGTGCCAGCGGTGACGGAGGCGCCGCGCCGGTTGCCGGCGGCCTCGGTGGCCCCCTCCCAGTGTGCCTCGGCCAGCAGCAGATTGATTGCTGAGATGTAGGCCTCGATGGACGCGGCGATGATGTTCGGGCCTCGGGCTTCACCGCGATACTCGCCGGTCCCCCGCTCCCCGCCGACATCCGGCGGCGCGATCCGGACTGAAACGGCACCGATCGTGTCTGTCCCCTCGCCGAGGGCGTGGATGTCGTAGGCGAGCAGACGCGGATGCCCGGTCAGGACCTCGGCCAGCGCTTCGTCGACCGCCCGATAGAGCGCGTCGATCGCCCCGATCCCGTCGCTGGACGCGCGCCACTCATGATCACCCGAGGCGATGACGACGGCCCCTCGGCTGCGCGCGTTGCTCCCCGAGGCGGCCGTCCAGCGAGCCAGGCGCAGGGTGGCTTCCGGGGCGTCGCTCATGACATCACCTCCGTGGGTCGGCCGTCGGGCCGCGGTTGGCTGATCGATCGGACGGCGCAACGATGTGTGCCGTGGTGAACTGTCGCTCGTCGCGACGGCGCAGTGCAGACCCAGACTTCCAGATCGCGTACTCGAGCGAATTGGCCAGCGCCGTGGCCGAGGCCGCGATGATGTTCGTGTCGCTCCCCATCGTGGACCAGGTTCGGGCGCCATCCATCGAGTCGATGATGACCCTCGTCCGAGCCGCCGTGGCCTCACCGCCGTCGAGGATCCGGACCTTGTAATCGACCAGGTGGACCTGGTCAAGGTCCGGGTAGAACGCCCCGAGGGCCTTGCGCAGGGCCGCGTCGAGGGCGTTGACAGGGCCATTCCCGTCCGCCGCGGTGTGCAGGATCTCGCCGTCGACCTCAACTTTGACGGTCGCCTCCGCGAGAAGCTCCTGTCCGGCGCGCTGCTCGATCAGGCAGGTGTAGTCGACGATCCGGAACGGCGCCGCATAGTCCGTGCCGTGGCGCCGGATGAGCAGCTCGAAACTCGCCTCGGCACCTTCGAACGCCAGGCCGTCCGCCTCGAGCTCCTTGATCAGCCGGGAAAGCTCCCGCGGGTCGACGACACCGTCGAGTTCAAGGCCGAGCTGCCGCGCGCGGATGCTGATGTTGGCCCGGCCACCGAGCTCGGACACGACCAGTCGTCCCGCATTGCCGACGGCGACGGGGTCGACATGCTGATAGCTCCGCTCGACCCGGGCGACGGCCGCCCCATGGACGCCACCCTTGTGGGCGAATGCCGACCGGCCGACGTAGGGCTGGTAGTCGTTCGGGACGACATTGGCGATCTCGGCCACGGAGCGTGACAACTCGGTCAAGTCGGCCAACACGCCACCGCCGGCAGGCACGAGCGCGTACGGTGTCTTGAGGGCCAGATTGGCCAGGATGCTGACCATGTTCGCGTTTCCGGCCCGCTCCCCGTACCCGTTGATCGTGGCCTGGACATGACGCACCCCGGCGGCCACCGCGGCGAGCGCGTTGGCGACGGCGAGATCGGCGTCATTGTGGGTGTGGATCCCCAACGTGATGGCCGGCGCGTCCGGATCGCCTCCGAGTGCTGCCGTCACGTCGTGAACGATGTCGACCAATTCCCCGGTCAACGTCCCGCCGTTCGTATCGCACAGGACGAGCGTTCGAGCACCGGCCTGGCGCGCCGCCCGCAAGGTCGACAGGGCGTACTCGGGGTCGTCCTTGTAGCCGTCGAAGAAGTGCTCGGCGTCGTACACGACGTCGCGTCCGTGCTCGGCGACGAACGCGACCGAGTCCGCGACCATGTCGAGATTTTCGGCCGGGGTCGCACCAAGGACCTCGGTGACGTGGAGCAGCCAGCTCTTGCCGAAGATCGTCACGACCGGTGTCTCTGCGGCGACCAGCTCGAGCAGGTTGGGGTCATCGCCGGGCCGGTTCGATCGATGGCGGGTCATCCCGAACGCGGCAAGCTGCGCACGCTCCCAGCGGATCTTCCGCGCAGCCGCGAAGAACTCGATGTCCTTCGGGTTCGAGCCTGGCCAGCCACCCTCGATGAACGGCAGGCCGAATTCGTCGAGCATCCTGGCGACCCGCAACTTGTCGGCCAGCGACAAGGTGATGTTCTCGCCTTGCGTCCCGTCGCGCAGGGTCGTGTCGTACAGGATGACGGGCTGGTCGACGGCGAGCTCCGCACTCATGAAGGACCCACTGTGCCGACGCCCACGCCGGCGCCGACCGAAAGTCGCTCGATGATCGCCGTCGCGAAAGCGGTCGTGCCGACGACCACGAGCCCATCGGATCGATCGGCCGGGTCGGCCAGGTCGGCCGTCCGCCAGCCGTCCTGCAGGGCCATCCCGACAGCAGCCTCGATCGCCGCCGCCGCATCGTCCCGACCGAGCGAGGTCCGGAGCAGCATCGCGGCGGACAACACGGTGCCCATCGGGTCCGCGATATCGCGCCCGGCGATGTCGGGCGCCGAACCGTGGATCGGTTCGTACAGTCCGAACGTCCCATGCGCGGTGCGACGCTCGCCCAGCGACGCCGACGGCAGCACCCCGAGACTGCCCGCGACCACGGCCGCCTCATCGGACAGGATGTCGCCGAACAGGTTCTCGGTCACGATCACGTCAAAATCCGCCGGCCGTCGGATGAGCAACATCGCACACGAATCGACCAACTGGTGATTGAGCGTGACGTCGGGATAGTCGGCGGAGATCTCATCGGTGACCCGGCGCCAGAGTCGTGACGTGGCGAGCACGTTGGCCTTGTCGACCTGAGTCACCACCCTGCGCCGCTGGCGAGCGTGGTCGAACGCGAGGCGGACGACCCGGGCGATCTCGTGCTCTGCGTACGGCAGCGTATCGAGCGCGGTCCGGGTGCCGGGCGTGCCGTCCGCCTCGGTCCGCTGCCCGAAATAGACGCCGCCGGTCAGCTCGCGCACGATGAGCATGTCGACCCCGGCCAGCAACTCTGGACGGAGCGGTGAGGCGGCGGACAGGGTCGGTTGGACCTGCACGGGTCGAAGATTGGCGAACAGTCCGAGCCCGCCTCGCAAGGCGAAGAGCGCCTGCTCGGGCCGGACGGTGGCGCTCGGATCTGACCACTTCGGGCCTCCGACCGCACCGAGCAGGATCGCGTCGGTCTCCCCGCAGGCAACGACGTCCTCGTCCCGGATCGCGACCCCGAAGGTGTCGATGGCCGCTCCACCGACGAGGTATTCGGACCATTCGATCGCGAAGCCGAACCGGACCCCGGCGGCATCCACGACTCGACGAGCCGCGGCCACGACCTCGGGCCCGACCCCATCACCGGGGATGGCGGCAACCCGATACGTGGCAAGGGCCGGCTCGGTCACGGCAGGCGCTCCTGTTGTCGCGGCGCGACGAACGCCACGGAGACGCCGTTGATCTCCGCGCCGTGGAGCTTGTTCACGGCCACCAGGTAGGCCTCGATCGAGGCTTCGATGATGTTGGTCGATAGCCCGTGACCGGTCACGATCAGGGCTCCAGGTCCTTCGTCGGACGACCGTCGGCAGCGGACCAGGACCTGGCCCTGAGCGTCCTCGCCGGCCGTGACCGCCTTGATCTCGTATTCAGTCAGCGTCGGGTGCCATCCGAGGACCGGCTGGAGCGCCTCGTCGACCGCTCCGAACAGGGCATTGACCGGGCCATTGCCGGTCGCCTCCGCGGCACGATCCTCACCGCCGATCGAGAGCGTCACGGAGCCGGTGGCGTTCCCCCCGTGGGATGACGTCACGTTCCAGCCGACGATCGCCACCGAGGCCGGGACCTCGGACGAGCGCTGTTCGACGAGGGCGTGCAGATCGGCGTCGGTGACGTCCTTCTTGAGGTCGGCCAGGGCGACGGCCTGGCGGTAGATCTCGTCGAGCGCGTCGCCCTCGTAGTCGTAGCCGAGTTCGCGCAGCTTGCCCTGCAGGCCACGCCGACCGGACAGCTTGCCGATGGTCAGCTGGCTGCCGGTCAGGCCGACCGACTGAGGGGTCATGATCTCGTACGTCAGGGGATTCTTGATCACCCCATCCTGATGGATACCCGATTCGTGGGCGAACGCGTTGCCACCCACGATCGCCTTGTTGGGCTGGACCGCGAAGCCGGTCAGATAGCTGACCAATCGACTGGCCGCAGTCAATTGATCCGTGGCGACCCCGGATCCGAGTTCAGGGAACTGGGTCGGACGCGTCCTGAGCGCCATCACGACTTCTTCGAGCGACGCGTTCCCTGCCCGTTCGCCGAGTCCATTGATGGTCACCTCGACCTGGCGAGCACCGGCCTGCACGGCAGCCAGCGTATTGGCCGTCGCCAGGCCCAGATCATTGTGGCAATGGACGCTGACCGTGGCCTGGTCGCCGACGAGGGCGACCACTCGCCCGACGAGTAAACCGAATTCGGACGGGATGGCATAGCCGACCGTGTCCGGGATGTTGACGGTGGAAGCTCCGGCCTCGACCACAGCCTCGTAGATCTGGAGGAGGTAGTCGAGGTCGGTTCGTGAAGCGTCCTCCGCCGAGAACTCGATCTCCGCATCGCGCCCGAGCTGCTCGCGCCCGTGACGGACCCAACGCACGGCTTCGGCCAGCGCGGTCGCACGATCGATCTTGAGCTTGTGCTTGAGGTGGATGTCGCTGGTCGCGATGAATACGTGGAGGTGTGGTCGCTCGGCGACCTTGATGGCCTCGATCGCGCGCTGCGGATCACCATCCTTGCAGCGCGCCAGTGCCGCCACGGCGATCCCGCCGCGCGTCTCCTGGGCGATCCGCCGGACGGCTTCGAAGTCCCCGGGCGATGCCGCAGGGAACCCGGCCTCGATGACGTCGACCTTGAGGCGGACCAGCTGTCGCGCGACATCGAGTTTCTCGGCCGCGGTCAGGCCGGCGCCCGGGGCCTGCTCTCCGTCGCGCAACGTGGTATCGAAGATGCGGACGCTGCCGGCCGGCACGAAGGGGCCGGTCGGTCGCGGCGCGGCGCCACTCACCGCGCGACGCCAGGTGTCGTGGCCGACGCCTGCGACTGGCCCGCCGCGACCTCGATCGGGTCGAGGAACGGCATCTGGCCGCGAAGCCGGGCGCCGACCCGTTCGATCAGATGGTCGTGGTCGGCCGCTCGCAGGCGATCGAACTCCTTGCGCCCCGATTCGCTCTCGGCGATCCAGTTCCGCGCGAACGTGCCGTCCTGGATCTCGGCCAGGACCTGCTTCATCGTCGCCCGGACGTGCTCATCGATGATCCGCGGCCCGGAGACGTAGTCGCCGTACTCGGCGGTGTCGCTGACGCTGAAACGCATGAAGTTGAGTCCGCCGCGGTACAGCAGGTCGACGATGAGCTTGAGCTCGTGCATCGTCTCGAAATAGGCGAGTTCGGGCTGGTAGCCGGCCTCGACCAGCGTCTCGAAGCCCATCTTCACCAGCGCGGCGGTCCCGCCGCACAGGACGGCCTGCTCGCCGAACAGGTCGGTCTCGGTCTCCTCGGCGAAGGTCGTTTCCAGGACACCGGCGCGGGTCGAGCCGATCGCCCGACCGTAGGCCAGGACGCGCGCGCGTGCCGTCCCGGACTGGTCGCGATGGACCGCGAACAGCGCCGGCACGCCACCGCCGGCTCGATAGACCGATCGCAACAGATGACCCGGCCCTTTCGGAGCGATCATCCCGACGTCGACGATACCGGGCGGGTCGATGCGACCGAAATGGATGTTGAAGCCGTGGGCGAACATCAGCAGGTGACCGGGTCGCAGGTGCGGCGCGATGTCCTCGTCGTAGACCGACTTCTGGGAGGTGTCGGGCACGAGGATCATGACCACGTCCGCGGCCTTGACCGCATCGGACACGTCGGCGACTTCGAGGCCCGCGTCGGCCGCCAGGGCTCGGCTCTTCGAGCCCGGGGCAAGGCCGACCACGACCTTGACCCCTGACTCGTGCAGGTTCAAGGCATGCGCGTGACCCTGACTGCCATAGCCGATGATCGCCACGGTCTGGCCGGCCAGCGCCGCCGGATCTGCGTCGTTGTCGTAATACATCGTCGCCGTCATCGCTTGATCGCCTCCTCGATGGATCCGGAACCACGCGCCATCACCACGGCGCCGGTCCGGACCAGTTCCTTGATGCCATACGTGCGGACGAGCGCCACGAAAGCGTCGACCTCGGATTCCGTTCCGGTCACCTCCACGATGACCGAGCCATCGGCCACGTCCACGACTCTGCCATGCGACAGCTCGACGAGCTTGAGGATCTCGCCTCGGGTCGTGTCGGTGGCCCGGATCTTCACCAGGCCGAGCTCCTGCTGGATGGTCGGCTCGGCGGTCACGTCCTGGACCTTGAGCACATCGATCAACCGGTAGAGCTGTTTGGCAGCCTGCTCGACCGCGACATCATCTCCCTGAAGGGTGATCGTCATCCGGCTGATCTCGTCGCTGTCGGTATGGCTGACCGCCAGCGAGTCGATGTTGAAGTTGCGCGCCCGCATGAGGCTGGCGACGCGGTTCAGGACGCCCGGCTTGTTGAGGACCACGGCGACCAGGATGTGGCGCCGCGTCGCACCGCCACCCGGCAAGGCCCGATCCGGTGGTGCGCTGTGGGCCGGGCTCTCGGCATGGGCGGACGGTGCAGCCGACGGGTGCTGCCCGTTCGACGACGGATCGACGCTCATTCGTCCGCCCCGCCCCACTTCTCGATCAGGTCGGACAGGCCCTTGCCGGCCGGCATCATCGGAAAGACGTTCTGCTCCTCGGCGATCTCGAACCAGATGAGCGCCGGGCCGTCGACGGCCTGCGCGGCCCGGATGACATCGTCGACCTCATCCGGCGTGCGGGCCCGAAAGGCCGGGATCCCGAACGCGTCGGCGAGCTTGGCGAAGTCCGGTCCGGGCAGGTTGGACGAGTGGTAGTTGCCGGCATAGATGATCTCCTGCCACTGCCGGATCATCCCGAGCTTCTTGTTGTCGAGCAACGCGATCTTGACCGGGATGTGATCGGCCACAAGAGTCATCAGTTCCTGGAACGTCATCTGGAAACCGCCATCGCCGGTGATCGCCCAGGTCTCGCGGTCTGGCCGGCCCAGTGCAGCGCCCATGGCGGCCGGGACCGAGAAGCCCATCGTGCCGAGCCCGCCGGAGCTGACGTGGCTGTTCGGGTTTCGGAACCCGGTGTAGCGGGCGAGCCACATCTGGTTCTGGCCGACGTCGGCGACGTACGTCGCCTCGTGATCGGTGAGGGCGCCGATCCGCTCGACCACGTAGTCGGCCGACAGGAGGCCGGCCTGCCATGCCCCGGACCCATGCCAACTCGCAGCGACCGATTCGGTCTTCCATTCCGCAAGCTGGGCCAGGTACCCGGTCCGGACCGAGGGATCGACCTTCTCGATCAGCCCGGTCAGGGCCTGGAGCACGCGCTTCGCATCGCCCACGATCGGGACCTCGACCGCGACGTTCTTGCCGATCTCAGCGGGGTCGATGTCGGCATGGATGATGCGGGCATACGGTGCGTAGGTCCGCACGTTGCCGGTCACCCGGTCATCGAAGCGCATCCCGACGGCGATCAGCAGATCGGCCGTCTGGATCGCCCGGTTGACATGCTTCCAGCCGTGCATGCCCATGAAGCCATACGCAAGCGGGTGGTCCTCATCGATCGCGCCGATGCCGAGCAGCGTCCACGCGACCGGGATCTGCGCCTTCTCGGCGAAGGCCACCAGGTCGTCCCAGGCCTCCGCATGGAGGACGCCGTGCCCGGCCAGGATGACCGGTCGTTTCGCCGTGGCGATCTCGGCCGCGGCAAGCTTGAGCTGGCGCGGATGGCCATCCATGTTCGGTCGGAAACCGGGCAGTCCCGCCGCCACGTCCGCGTCGCTCGGGTGCTCGACCCGAGTCTCCTGCTGGAGGGCATCCTTGGCGATGTCGATGTGAACCGGGCCGGGACGACCGCTCCTGGCGATATGGAACGCCTCGGCGATGACGCGCGGCAACTCGTCGGCGTCGCGGACCAGGTAGTTGTGCTTGGTCATCGGCAGGGTGATGCCGTTGATGTCGATCTCCTGGAAGGCGTCCTTGCCCATGAGCGCCGACATGACATTGCCGGTGATGGCCACCATCGGGATCGAATCGAGCATGGCCGTCCCGATCCCGGTCACGAGGTTTGTGGCGCCGGGTCCGGACGTGCCCATGCACACCCCGACGCGACCGGTCACCCGGGCATAGCCGTCGGCGGCATGCGCACCTCCTTGTTCATGGCGCACGAGGACATGGCGCAACTCGGGATAGTCGCCGAGGATGTCGTACAAGGGCAGGATCACCCCGCCCGGATAACTGAAGAACACATCCACGCCCTGTCGCAACAGGGCCTCGCACAGGACGTCCGCCCCGATCCGGGTCCGCTTCAGGTCGCGGGCCTCATGCAACATCGACTTCCGGGCACGTTCCACGGCGACAGCGTCGGCCGTACCATCGTGCGGCACGTGACTGCGCCGCCTGGTCGGCCGCGTCGTCGCGGGCGACGGTTCGGGCGGGTCTCCCTTGGCGATGGTCATCTGGTCGAGTCCTCCGTGGTGCTGGTCAGCCAAAACGAAAGACCCCCGCCTTCCCGGCGAGGGCCCTGAGGTGTCCGATCGGTGGTGTCGAGCTACTGTCGCTCGTCGCTCCGTGTCCCTCGGTCCCGCCGGGAGCCGGTAATAAGCCCAAGAAGGCCGCCAAGCCCCGGAAGCGCGAGAAGCAGGTCGAGAAGCGATACGTCGGCAGGTTCGATCGGCATGTGCACACGGCGGCCGTCACTCGTCACGACGACAGCGACCTTGCGGCGATCTCCGGATCCGAACCAGCCCAATCGGGTCTCCAGTCTGCCGGCCGCAGGTATCTGCAGCGTGGCGGCAGTCTAGCAGGGATGACGAGGGCGTCAACCGCTACCCGATGGTACGCTCCGGCCATGACCAGCCAGGCGCCCCGGACGATCGTCGACAAGATCTGGGCGGACCACGTGGTGACCCAGGATCCGGGAGCTCCGGCCGTGCTGGCGGTCGACCTGCACCTTGTTCATGAGGTCACCAGCCCGCAGGCGTTCTCGGGCCTTCGCGCCCGCGGACTCACCGTCCGGCGACCAGGTCAGACCGTGGCGACGGCCGACCATTCCGTCCCCACGACAGACCGCAGCCTGCCGTTCATCGATGCCATGGCCCTCGCCCAGGTCAACCAGCTCGAGGCCAATTGCGCGGAGTTCGGGATCCCGATCCATGGCATCGGCGATCCCGCCCAGGGCATCGTCCACGTCATCGGGCCGCAGCTCGGCCTGACTCAACCCGGGATGACGATCGTATGCGGTGACTCGCATACCAGCACGCACGGCGCATTCGGTGCCCTCGCGTTCGGGATCGGCACCAGCGAGGTCGAGATGGTCCTCGCCACCCAGAGCCTGCTCCAGCGCGACCCGAAGACGTACGAAGTCCGCGTCGACGGCCGACTCACCCCGGGCGTCAGCGCGAAGGACATCATCCTGGCGCTCATCGCCAGGATCGGCATCGGCGGCGGAACGGGCCACGTGTTCGAGTACACCGGCGAGGCGATCCGGGCACTGACGATGGAACAGCGCATGACCGTGTGCAACATGAGCATCGAGGGTGGAGCACGGGCCGGGCTCATCGCTCCGGACGACACGACGTTCGAGTACGTCCACGGACGGCCACATGCCCCGAGCGGCGGGGCGTGGGATGACGCGGTCGCCCGCTGGCGAACGCTGCCGACCGATCCCGGGGCCACATACGACCGATCGATCACGATCGACGCCGACGCGCTCGAGCCCATGGTCACCTACGGCACGAACCCGGGGATGGGGATCCCGATCACGAGTATGGTCCCGTCGCCGGACGACCAAGCGGATCCCGGCCAGCGGCGCGCCCTGGAGCGGGCACTCGAATACATGGACCTGCGCCCGGGCCAGGCCATCCTGGGCCAGAAGGTCGATGTCGTCTTCGTTGGGAGTTGCACGAACGGCCGGATCAGCGACCTCCGGCTCGCCGCGAGCGTGTTGAAGGACCGGCACGTCGCGGATGGCGTTCGGCTGTTGGTCGTGCCCGGCTCGGACGAGGTGAAGCGCGAAGCCGAGCGCGAGGGCCTGTCCGAGATCTTCAAGGCGTCCGGAGCGGAGTGGCGCGAGGCGGGTTGCTCGATGTGCATCGCCATGAACGGCGACCAGTTGCGGCCCGGGCGAATACGCGGTCAGCACGAGCAATCGCAATTTCGAGGGCCGGCAGGGCAAGGGCGGTCGCACGTTCCTGGCATCGCCGCTGACCGCAGCGGCAAGTGCGATCGCCGGCGTGGTGGCCGATCCCCGGCGACTGCCAGGGATCGAGGCACTGGCCGCCGTCGGAGGCCGCTGACCGTGGCGGAGCCCTTCCGCGTGTTCACCAGCCGGGTCGTGCCGCTGCCCGCCGAGAATGTCGACACCGATCAGATCGTCCCGGCTCGATACCTCAAGGTGACCGACAAGGAGGGGCTCGCCGAGGCCCTCTTCCGCGACTGGCGCTTCGAGGAGGACGGATCGCTCAAGGATCCGCCCTTCATCCTCGACCAGCCCGGGATGCCCGGTCGGCAGATCCTGCTGGTCGGGGACAACTTCGGGGCAGGGTCATCGCGCGAACACGCTCCGTGGGCATTGACTGCCTGGGGGGTCCGGGCCATCCTGTCGACCTCGTATGCGGACATCTTCCGCAGCAACAGCCTCAAGAACGGGGTTCTGCCGATCGTCGTCGACCCGGCCACCCATGAACGCCTGTTCCGCCTCCTGTCCGACGACCCGGACAGCGAGCTGACGATCGACCTCGCCGAGCAGGGTGTCCTGCTGCCGGATGGTTCGACCATCGATTTCGAGATCGACCCGTTCGCCAAGCAGATGATCCTGGCCGGTACGGACGAGCTCGGCTACCTCCTCTCGAAGGCGTCGGACATCGAGGCCTGGGAGGGGCGGCATCCGGCCAGGGTCGACACGTTGGTCGGTTCGCGCTGACTTTCCGCCTGCGGCGGATCGCGATCACCTGTGCGACGATCGGCCGGTGAACCCGATCGATCTCATCACCCTGATCATGATCGTCTTCGCCGTCATCCTGGGTTGGCGATCCGGGGCGATCCCGCAGGTGGCCGGCCTGCTTGGTGCCATCGGCGGTGGGGTCATCGCCATCTTCGCTCTGCCCTACCTCGCGGAGCCGCTGTCCCTCATCGACCCGGCCTACCGCCCGGTCGTGGTCCTGATCGGGCTGGTCGCGGCGGTCGCCCTCGGCGAGTCCATCGGCTCGGCCATCGGGCGGGCCGCTGCCCGTCAGCTCGGGACCGGATTGCTCGGCACGGCCGACCGGTCCGTGGGCAGCGCCCTGGGCGTCGCCCAGGTCCTGCTGATCGTGTGGCTCGCTGGCGGGTTGCTCGTCGAGGGTCCGATCCAGAAGCTTGCTCAGGCGGCCAGCCGGTCGACGGCCGTCCGCACGATGGCCGCGATCCTGCCACCGCCGACCGATATCGCGGTCGGTCTCGGAGGCTGGCTCGATACGACCGGGCTGCCAGACGTGTTCGTCGGGTTCGAGCCGGTCCCGGCCCCACCGGTCGCCCGACCCGACGACCCGGCGGCACGGGCCATCGCGGCGGCCGCCGAGGCGAGCACGGTCAAGGTCTCGGCCGCGACCTGCGGGCTGTCATCGGTCGGGACCGGCTTCGTCGTGGCGCGGCACTATGTCGTCACGAATGCCCACGTCGTGGCCGGTGCAGGCTCCCGGGGGATCCGGCTCAGCCTCCCCGGCGCCGGCTCATACGACGCGGTGACGGTGCTGTTCGATCCTGTATTTGACGTGGCACTCCTCTATGCAGGGGCCCTGGAAGCGCCGGCTCTCCGGTTCGTGGCATCGGATCCGAACCGAGGGGCCCTCGGCGCGACACTCGGCTTCCCCGGCGGCGGTGCCTTGACGGTCCTGCCAGCGGCCGTCGCCGGTCGCTACTCTGCGACCGGGCGGGACATCTACGGCGACGGTCAGGTCCGACGCGAGATCATCGAATTGCGAGCCGAGATCGACAAGGGCGACAGCGGCGGACCGCTCGTCCTGAGCGATGGCGCCATCGGCGGCGTGGTCTTCGCGGAGGCGCGGACCGATCCGGAAGTCGGGTATGCGCTGTCGGCGACCGAGGTCGCGACCCGCATCGCACCAGCGTACGGGCGGACCGCTCCCGCCGACACGGGTGTGTGCGTCACCGAACACTGACGGGCCGGCCGCGTAAGGTAGTCGTGACCCGGGCGTTTCCAAATCGCGCCCGTCGAGGAGAGATGATGTCCGAACCCGATCCCGTTTCCGACCCGGCCAAACGGCATTCTGCGACGATCACCGACGGTCCCGATCGGGCTGGCGCACGGGCCATGCTCAAGGCCATCGGCTTCACCGATGCCGATCTGGCCAAGCCGATCGTCGGTGTCGCCACGACCTGGATCGAAACGATGCCCTGCAACATCAACCAGCGTGAGCTGGCCGCGTCGGTCAAGGCCGGGATCCGGGCCGCCGGTGGCACGCCCATGGAGTTCAACACGATCGCCATCAGCGACGGCGTGACGATGGGTACGGAAGGGATGAAGACCTCGCTGGTCAGTCGTGAGGTCGTGGCCGATTCGATCGAACTCGTGGTCCGCGGGCAGATGTTCGATGGTGTGGTGTGCATCGTGGGTTGCGACAAGACCACGCCAGGTGCGGCGATGGCCCTCGGCCGGCTCGACGTCCCGGGCATCATCCTGTACGGCGGGACCATCAGCCCGGGCGTCTACCAGGGCCGGCGCGACGCCACGGTCGTGTCCGTATACGAGGCGATCGGCGCCTACCGAGCCGGCAAGATCACGCTCGACGAGTTGACCGAGATCGAGAACGTCGCGTGCCCTGGACCGGGCGCCTGTGGTGGCCAGTACACGGCCAACACGATGAGCACGATCATGGAATTCATGGGGTTGTCGCCAGCGGGGTTCAACGGCATCCCGGCCTCGGATCCGGCCAAGGCGACGGCGGCCCACAAGACCGGTGAGCTGATCATGGACCTGGTGCGGCGTGACGTCCGGCCCGCCACGTTCGCCACTCGGAACGCGCTCGAGAACGGCATCGCCAGCGTCGCCGCGACGGGCGGGTCCACCAACGCCGTCCTCCACCTGCTGGCCATCGCCCATGAGTTCGACATCCCGCTCGACATCGACGAATTCGGTGTCATCGCGGACCGGACGCCGCTCATCGGCGATATGCGCCCCGGCGGCCGATACACGGCACTCGACATGTACGAGGCCGGCGGCGTAGGTCTGGTCATGCGCGAGCTCCTCAAGCGCCCCGGGTTGCTCCACGGGGACGCCCCGACGGTCGACGGCCGGACCATCGCCCAGATCGCGGCCGCTGTCGTCGAGACCGAGGGCCAGGCGGTCGTCCACCCACTCGAGACCCCGCTCAAGCCGACCGGTGGGCTGGCCATCCTGCATGGCTCACTCGCCCCGGAGGGCTGCGTGGTCAAACTGGCCGGGCACGAGCGCCGCCAGCATCGCGGTCCAGCCCGGGTGTTCGACTCGGAGGCAGCCTGCTATGACGCGGTCCGCGCACAGCGGATCGTGCCCGGCGATGTCGTCGTGATCCGCTACGAAGGCCCCGTCGGTGGGCCCGGGATGCAGGAGATGCTGTCGGTCACGGCCGCCCTGGTGGGCGAGGGCCTCGGCGATTCGGTCGCGCTCCTGACCGACGGCCGCTTCTCGGGCGGGACCCACGGCCTGATGATCGGGCATGTCGCCCCGGAGGGAGCCCTGGGCGGCCCGATCGCGATCGTCGAGGAGGGAGACCCCATCGTCATCGACGTCGATCGATCGGCACTCGACCTTGACGTCCCTGCCGATGAGGTCGCGCGTCGGTTCGAACGCTGGACGCCACCGGCGCCGCGCTATCGGTCCGGTGTCCTGGCCAAGTACGCAGCGATGGTCGGATCGGCGTCACGTGGAGCGGTCACGACAGGCGATCGGATGACGGCCAACCTTGGGTGATCGTCTGCGCGGTCCACGGTTCGGCGGCATGATGGTCAGATGACGCAACACGACATCAGGTCGAGCCCACTGCCGCCCGACCCGATCGAGTACGACTCGCCACGGTCCCGGATCGCACGAGCGAAGGGCCTCGAGGCGCCGTACATCGCCGGTGGGACGGACCCGGACCCAGGTCCAGGGCTGGCTGAGGAGCGCCACTACGGCAAGCTCCTGCTGGCCATGGTGGCCGCGCTGATGTTCGGTGGATTCGTCATCGGGATCGCGCTCACCCTGGCCACCGGCAGCGCACCCCGGTGACCGCAGGCGTCGCGCCCTCGGCCGGCATCGACCCGATGGCCTGGGACGCGGCGACCGAGACGCTGGTCGAGACGGTCCGTGACCTGATCCGGATCCGGTCGATCAATCCGCCGTCAACGGGGGCGCCGGCCGGTGAGCTCGACGCGGCCCGATGGATCGCGGCACGGTTGACTGAGATCGGCCTCGCTCCTGAGATCATCGAGCCGTCTCCGGGAAGAGGCTCGGTCCATGTCAGGCTCCACGGCGACGGGACCGGCGGGGACCCGCTGTTGCTGCTGTCCCATCTCGACGTCGTCCCCGCCCCGGGCGATCGATGGAGCCACGATCCGTTCGCGGCCGACCTCGTCGACGGCTACATCTACGGCCGTGGGGCGGTCGATATGAAGGCGATGATCGGCCTTGAGCTCGGCGTCCTCGGTGCTCTCGTGGATGAGGCGCGCTCGGCCGGCCGTGACCCGGCTGTCGATCCGATCCCCGGTCTTCGTCGCGACGTCCTGTTCACGTGCACGGCCGACGAGGAGGCCGGCGGTCAGGCCGGGGCCAGGTGGATCGCCGAACACCGGCCCGACTGGCTGCGCGCCGCGGGCGCGCTGAACGAGTGTGGCGGCGTGTCGATGACCATCGCCGGCCGGCGGGTCTATCCGATCCAGGTCGCCGAGAAGGGCTTTGCGGCGTATCGCATCTCAGTCCGGGGCACCGCCGGTCATGGCTCCATGCCGCGCGACGACAACGCGGCGGTGATGGCCGCAGCGGTGATCGGCCGGCTGGCGGTCCCGGGCGCGACCCGGGTCACGCCGGTCATGGCCCGCTCGCTCGAACTCGCCGCGGCGGCACTTCCGGACGAGATCGGGGGCGTCGTCGCGGCGCTCGCCGGTGACGATCCGGGTCGGGCCGAGGCGGCCTTGTCGCGCGCCTGCGATCCGATGGTCGCCCGGGCCGTTCGGGCTCTTGTCCGGGACAGCATCAGCCCCGACGTCGTGCATGCCGGCATCAAGTACAACGTGATCCCCGGCGACGCGACCATCGAGGTCGATTGTCGCGTCCTGCCGGGCACGTCCGAGGCGGCGATGCGCGCGGAGCTCCTGGAGCGGATCGGTCCGGATCTCGCCGCATCATCCAGTATCGAGCTCATCGTCTTCGGCGCACCGGTCGAGTCGCCCGCGAGCGGCCCCCTGTACGACATCCTGGCGACCACGCTGCTCGACCACGATCCGGAGGGCATCCCCCTGCCCGTCATGGCCCCGTTCTCGACCGATGCCAAGCACACCGCGACGGTCGGGACTCCGACCTATGGCTTCTCACCGCTTCGACTGGACCCCGACGAGCGGTTCCTCGAACGGTTCCACGGGGTCGACGAGCGGGTGTCGGTCGACGCGCTGCGCTGGGGACTGCCGGTCCTCTACGACGTCGTACGCCGGTTCTGCGGCTAACCTCGCGGCGTCCGGATCAGGCGCCCACGCCGGCTGATGGCATGGGTGGCCAACGCCGCCACGCCCATGGCCACGATCGAACGCTCGGCCGACGGTAGCGGCCTGACCGCTGAGAGGAACTGGTCGGCCCGGGCGCGATCGACGACCCGCAGGATGGCGTGACCTCGCTGGGTCAGGCGGAGCGTCCGCTGGCGTCGGTCCTCGGGCTCCTGGTGACGTTCGACCAGCCGACGTCGGACCAGGCCATCGACCAACCGGCTCGTGGCCGACGGCGACCGGCCGATCGCTTCGGCGAGTTCGCCCACGGTCAGCGTGCTGCCATCGGCCAGGACGTATAACGCCGCGAGCTGGGTGAAACCAAGACGGAGCTCGCCAAGCTGGCCGGCGAAACCGATGACCAGCTCGCGCCACAGGGCACGACCCATCGCGACTCGCTCACTGATCTGGCGAACGTTCGGCAATCGGTCCCCGGCGGCGAGGACCGGCGCGGACAGATCGGCTTCGAATCGGCGGGCGATGGCGCGGGTGGGTGCCGGACGGGCCATGTCCGGCAGCGTACGACCGTCGGAAGACGTATGCAACCATGCACGGGCACGGTGCGCGACGGGGGGCCTCGCCGCTAGGCTGGTGGTCATGCACCAGTTCGCCTTCGTCTGCCCGGGCCAGGGCTCGCAATCCGTCGGGATGGGCCAGCGGCTCGCGCAGGCATCTCCGGCCGCCGCCGCGACCTTTGCTGCGGCCGACGAGGCGCTTGGCGGATCGATCAGCGACCTTGCCTGGCATGGCCCGGCCGAACGACTCGACCTGACCGAACAGGCGCAACCTGCCCTCCTTGCGACTTCGATGGCCATCCTGGCCGGGATGCGAGAACGTTGGGCCACGGCTGGACGCAGCGAGCCTGCGCCCGCGTTCATCGCCGGTCACTCGATGGGCCAGTATTCGGCCCTGGTCGCGGCCGGGGTGCTGTCCCTCGGCGACGGTCTCCGGCTCGTCCGCGAACGGGGTCGACTGATGCAGGCTTCAGGTCAGGGCCGGGACGGCGCGATGGCGGCGCTGATCGGCCTCGACGAGGCTCGGCTGCCCGAACTGATCGAGGGCGCGTCGCGCCATGGCGTGTTCGTCGTCGCCAACCGGAATGCACCTGGCCAGGTCGTGGTGTCCGGCGAGCGCCCGGCCGTCGAGGCCGGAGCCGAGTTGGCCAGGACGCTCGGGGCGAAGCGAGCGATCGTCCTGCCGGTTTCGGTCGCGGCCCATTCGCCGTTGATGGCCGAGGCCGCGGATGGGATGCGGATCGCACTGGAGGCCGTGACCTTCCATGACCCGGCGGTGACCTTGCTCGCGAACGCCGATGGGCATCCGATCGAGACAGCGACGGCCTGCCGTACGGAGCTCGTCGACCACCTGACCGCCGGCGTCGATTGGGTCCGGGCGGTCGAACGGATGACCGCAGCCGGTGTCACGACCTTCGTGGAGGTCGGCCCTGGCCGGGTGCTGACCGGACTCATCAAACGCATCGCGCCAGAAGCCGAAACCATCGCCGCCGATGACCCATCGACGCACGTTCGACTCCTGGACCTCGCGGGCCTGCCCGCGTGACTCGATCCCTGAACCTGGAGGCCGAACGTGCGCAGACCTGACTACGATCGCCGCGTCGCCGTGACCGGACTGGGTGTCATCAGCCCGGTCGGCAACGACGTCGCCACTACCTGGTCAAACCTCGTCGAAGGCGTGTCCGGGCTGGCGCCGTTGACCCGCTTCGATACGACGCCGTATGAGGCCAAGCTGGGCGGCGAGGTCAGGGATTTCGATGCCAGCGCGTGGATGGACCCGAAGGCCGCTCGCCGGAGCGAATCGAGCCTGCATTTCGGGGTGGCCGCAGCCAAGCAGGCCCTCGCGGACTCGGGCTTCGAGATCACCGATGAGAATCGGACCGAGGTCGGGGTGGTCTTCGGCTCCGGTGCGGGCGGCCAGAAGCTCATGCTCGACAACTACGTGTCGATGCGCGATCGCGGCCCCCGGACGGTGGCCCCGACATTCATCGCCAATGCCCTGGTCGACAGCTGTTCCGGGATGATCGCGATCGAGACCGGGGCGATCGGCCACAACATGTGCGTCGTGTCCGCATGCGCGACCGGGACACACAACGTCGGCGAGGCCGCCGAGGCCATCCGCCGAGGCGATTGCGTCGCGGTCATCTCGGGCTCCACCGAAGCCCCGCTCATCGAGGTCGGGCATGCCGGCTTCTCCAATATGCGGGGAATGGGCATGCCCCGACCGGGTGAGCCGGCCCAGACCGTCTCCCGACCGTTCGACCTGACCCGAGACGGCTTCGTCCTGGGTGAAGGCGCGGCCGCCCTGTTCCTCGAGGACCTGGAGCTGGCCAAGGCGCGCGGGGCGACCATCTACGCGGAGGTTGTCGGCTATGGCTCGGCGGCCGATGGGTGGGACATGATCCAGCCGGTCGAGGCCGGGGTCGGTTCCGCTCGGGCGATGCAGATGGCCCTCGATCGACGCGGCGTGCCCGCCGACGAGATCGACCTGATCAATCCACACGGGACATCGACGCCGCTCGGCGACAAGCGCGAGGCTGAAGCGATCTGGGCAGTCTTCGGGCGACGGGCCGCGGGGGCGGAGCGGTCGCTGGCGATCAGCGCCACGAAGTCGATGACCGGCCACATGATGGGTGCCGCCGGCGCCTTCGAAGCGTTCGCGACGGTCAAGTCGATCCACGAACAGTGCGCACCGGCGACGATCAACTACCGGGATCCGGATCCGGACTGCGACCTGTGGGTGGTCCGCGAAACGACCAGCCATCCCATCCGCTACGGGTTGTCCAACAACATCGGCCTGGGTGGCCACAACGGCGCGGTGATCTTCAAGCGCTACGTCGGCGATTGATCCGGATGATGGGCAGCCTGCCGACTACAATGCGCATCACCCACCCACGATGAGGAGGCCTCGTGCCTGAGCAGGACCCTGCGCGTCGTGCCGTCGTGACCGGCCTGGGTGCGGTCATGCCGATCGGCAACGACTTCCCGACCTATTGGGCGAACCTGCAGGCCGGGGTGACCGGCACCCGCGAAGTCCGGCGCTTCGACGCGTCGGCGTTCGAGGTCAGGATCGCGGCCGAGGTGCTCGACTTCGACCCGACCACGGTCATGGACGCGAAGATGGCGCGTCGGATGAGCCGGTTCATCCAGCTCGCGATGGGCGCCGGCGCAGAGGCCGTGCGCGACGCGGGGATCGACTTCGCGGCGATGGACCAGGAGCAGCGCGACCGGGTCGGCGTCGTGGTCAACACCGGCGGCGGCGGGATCGAGCAGATCATCGACGGAACCCACGTCCACGACCAGAAGGGTCCTCGGTTCGTCAGCCCCTTCGCCGTGCCGGCCCTGTCGGGCTCGATGGCGGCCTGCATGTTGTCGATGGAGTACGGCCTGACCGGACCGGTGATCACCCAGGTCGCGGCGTGCGCGACCTCGGTCATCGCCTTCCACGATGCGCTCCGCCTGATCCGATCCGGCGAGTGCGACATGGTGTTGACCGGCGGGTCGGAAGCGCCGATCTGGCCGATGGGCCTGGCCGCGCTCTCGAACATGACCGCACTCTCGAAGCGAAATGATGACCCGGCTACGGCCTCGCGCCCGTTCGATGCCACGCGCGATGGCTTCGTCCTCGGCGAGGGCGCCGGTGTGGTCATGGTCGAATCATTGGCCCATGCCATGGACCGCGGCGCGACGCCGCTCGCCGAGGTCCTGGGTGGCGCCTTGACCGCCGACGCGTTCCATATCAGCGCACCGGACCCGACCGGCCGCGGCCAGACTCGGGCCATGACCTCGGCGCTTCGTAATGCCGAAGTCGCGCCCGATGAGATCGACTACATCGTCGCCCACGGGACCGCTACCCAGCTCAACGACGTGACCGAGACGCGGGCCATCAAGGCTGCCTACGGCGAACATGCCTACAAGGTCGCGATCAGCTCCCCGAAGTCGATGATCGGCCACCTCGTCGGGGCCGCCGGCATCGCCTCGGCGCTGGCCGCGGTGGGCGCCATCCGGGATGGAGTCATCCCGCCGACCGCGAACCTGCACACCCCCGACGAGGAATGCGACCTGGACTTCGTCCCGCTCACGGCACGCAAGGCCCGGGTCGAGACCGTCGCGGTCAATGGCTTCGGGTTCGGTGGCCAGAACGCCGTCACGATCTTTCGCGCGATCGGTGGCGTCTAGCTTCTAAGCGACCGGGCCTCGAACGCCTCGATCGCCGTGACCTGCGCGTCATCCAGGGCGATCGCAACGGCCGCGTCGTAGTCATACCGGACAAGGACCGAATCACTGACCGCCGCCAGGCGGGAGCCCGCGATGGCGCCGACCGCGGTGAGTCGATGCTCGAGGGTGAATGACGACCGCCCGATCCGGGTCGCCCGAGTCTGGACCGTGACGACGTCACCGTAGAACACGGGCGCCCGGTAGGTGATCCGGGCTTCGGCCAGGATGAGGCTCTCCGGACCGCCCGATCCGCCGGCGAACGATCCCCCGGTCACGTCGGTCCAGTAGCGGATCCTGGCCATCTCGCAGTACGTCAGGTAGCTCGCATTGTTGACGTGGCCCTGGGCATCCGTATCGGCGAACCGGACCTCGACCTCGATCCGGTGACGGAAGGGGCCGTCGAGGTCGCGTGGATCAGCCCGGACTGCTCTCGGGGGCGACGGCTCGTCCATCGATCGAGTGTACGCGGCGCCCGAGCTCGTAGCCACGCAGGCGCAGTGAGTTGGCGACCACGGAGACCGACGACAGGGCCATGGCGCCGGCGGCGATCGCCGGATCGAGAGTGATCCCGAACGCCGGGTACAGGATGCCCATGGCGACCGGGATGAGGACGATGTTGTAGGCGAACGCCCAGAACAGGTTTTGCCGGATCACCCGCATCGTCGCCCTTGATAGCGCGATCGCCTGGGCGACCGATCGTGGATCACCGCCGACGAGCGTCACGTCCGCGGCTGCGATGGCCACGTCGGAGCCCGTCCCGATCGCGACGCCCAGATCGGATCGAGCGATCGACGGCGCGTCATTGATGCCGTCGCCGACCATCGCCACGATCCGACCGAGTCCCTGGAGCTGCTCGATGATCGCGACCTTGTCGCCGGGTACGGCCTCGGCTCGTACGTTTTCGGCTGCGACTCCGGCCTGGCGGGCCACCATCTCCGTCGTCACCCGACCATCGCCGCTCACCAGCCAGACCTCCGTCCCGCGCTCACGCAAGAGGCGAACGGCTTCTGCCGCGGTCGTCTTGAGTGGATCGCCGAGGGCGATCAGGCCGGCCGCGACCCCATCGACCGAGATGATCGCGACGGTCCGTCCGGCACGCTCTGCAGAGGAGGCCGCTCCATCGATCGGCCCGAGGTCGACGCCCTCGTCGGTCATCCAGCGACGATTGCCGACCCGCACGTCGTGCCACCCATCCTGGCCGTTGACCCGGCCGACCACTCCGCCCCCGCGCACGGCAGAGAACCCGGCGACCTCCCGTGACCCCAGGCCGTCATCGCGGGCACGGGCCACGATGGCGGCGCCGAGCGGGTGTTCGCTGCCATGTTCGAGCGAACCGGCGAGGTCGAGCAGGTCCGCTGCCCGGTGACCAGGCGCTGTGGCGATATCCACGACCGATGGACGGCCGATGGTCAGCGTGCCGGTCTTGTCCAGGACCACGGCATCGATCCGGTGCGCGGTCTCGAGTGCCTCGCCTCCGCGGATGATGATGCCGGCCTCGGCACCTCGACCCGTACCGACCATGATCGCCGTCGGCGTCGCGAGCCCCATCGCGCACGGACAGGCGATGACCAGGACGGTGATGGCCGTTGAGAGCGCATAGGTCAGGCGCGGCTCCGGTCCAGCGGCGAACCAGATCAGGAACGTCGCTCCCGCCGTCACGAGGACGATGGGCACGAAGACCGAAGCGATCCGGTCGGCGAGTCGCTGGATCGGCGCCTTCGAACCCTGGGCACGCTGGACGAGCTCGATGATCGACGCGAGGGCGGTGTCCCGACCGACCCGGGTCGCTCGCATCACGAAACTGCCGTCGAGATTGCGGGAGGCACCGATGACGTCGTCGCCCGGCCCGACGTCGATCGGAATCGGCTCGCCAGTGAGCATCGACAGGTCGACGGACGAACCGCCTTCGACGAGCACCCCGTCGACCGGCACGCGGTCACCAGGGCGCACCCGCAGCAGATCACCGACCTGCACGGTCTCGAGAGGAACCACCTGATCCCGTTCGCCGACGACCAGAACGGCGCTCGGTGGACTGAGTGCGATCAAGTGCCGGATCGCGCCGGTCGTGCTGGTCTTGGCCCGGCCCTCCAGCCAGCGCCCCAGCAATACGAGACCGATGATGATGGTCGATGAATCGAAGTAGGTGACCGGTGCGATGCCCGCTGTCTGGAAGGGTCCCGGCCAGATGGTCACGATCACGCTGTACAGCCAGGCCGCACCAGTCCCGATCGCGACCAGCGTGTCCATGTTGGTGGTTCCGTGACGAGCTGCCCGCCAGGCGGCTCGATAGAACCGGGATCCGGCCCACACCTGGATGATCGTCGCGGGCACGAGCGCGATCCAATTGAGCGCCGTCATCGAGATCGTCGCCTGCGGCGCGAACATGATGATCATGATCCCGATCGCGACACCGATCGAGGCGAGCGATCGGATGAGCAGGTCACGCGACGCCCGGTCTCTGTCCCGATCGTCTTCGACAAGCTCGGACGCCATCGATGGCGGCGCTTGGTCTGGAGTCGGCGTGCGCCGCGACCGGACGTCGTAGCCGGCGGCCTCGACGGCCTTGACCAGGCTCGTCTCATCGGCGGCATCCGGTCGGTAGCGGACCGTCGCCTGTTCGGTCGCGAGGTTCACCGTCGCCGACACGACGCCCGGTGTCTTGTCCAGAAACCGCTCGATCCGGTTGACGCACGACGCGCACGTCATGCCCTCGATCGAAAGGGTGAGCTCCTTCGGGTCCTGTGTCGTCGTCATACTCCCCGGGAGTATAGCACCGACCGGGCTGTGGGAGAATCGGCCTGTGGCTGGATCTCGAGCATCATGGACGTCGATCCCGGGGCCGTGGGGCCCGTTCCATGTGGCCGCGACCGAGCGCGGGGTCGTCGCCGTCGACTGGCTCACGACGACCGAGCGATTCGAGGCGCGGCTGATGAAGCGGTTGGGCGGCCCGATCGAGTGCATCCGGGACGGCGCGGGTGACGGTCCTGTCGCCAGGCACCTGCGAACCGGGGTCAACGGTCTCCACGGCCTCCTTGATGGCACCCGCACCGACTTGGCGATCGTCTTCGACCTTGATGATCGGCCCGAGTGGGACCGACGCGTGCTCGGGGCCGTGGCGACCATCCCCTGGGGTCGGACCCGGAGTTACGGCGACATCGCGCGCCAGATCGGCGCCCCTGGGGCGGCTCGTGCCGTGGGTGGCGCCGTCGGTCGCAATCCGATCGGGCTGCTCATCCCTTGCCATCGGGTGATCGCCGGCGACGGGACGATCGGCGGCTACGGCGGGGACGCATGGGGGAGCCGCGAGGAACGCCTCGAGATCAAGCGCGAACTGCTCCGCCGCGAGGGGACGCTCGCGGCGGGCCGGACGATCGTCTCCCACTGATTGTCGGCCATCGGACAGGATCACAGTCGAACTTGGGCTTTCGCGGGCGACGTCTGCAGGCCTATCCTCTCGCTAACGACCCGAAGACGGGTGACATGGCACACAAGGAGTGGACGTGATGGACCAGAAGCACCGTCCGGGCGAAGGCGCCGTCCCGACCGAGGACGACACCGAGGGCCAGAAGTTCAACGCTCGTGGCGCCGTCCCGACCGAGGACGACACCGAGGGCCAGAAGTTCAACGCTCGTGGCGCCGTCCCGACCGAGGACGACACCGAGGGCCAGAAGTTCAACGCTCGTGGCGCCGTCCCGACCGAGGACGACACCGAGGGCCAGAAGTTCAACGCTCGTGGCGCCGTCCCGACCGAGGATGACACCGAGGGCCAGAAGTTCAACGCTCGTGGCGCCGTCCCGACCGAGGACGACACCGAGGGCCAGAAGTTCAACGCTCGTGGCGCCGTCCCGACCGAGGACGAAAAGCGCTAGCCCACTCCATAACCAGACGACGACGCCTCGGGGCGACGCTCCCCGAGGCGTTTCGTCGCGTCCGGCGGCATGGCCTTAGGCCCCCTGATTCGATCCGTCGATGCTGACCGCCTACCGACGCGTATTCGCGAACCCTCGACTCGCCCGCCTGATGGCCGGCGAGTTCGTCTCGTCCATCGGCGACTGGTTGTACATGGTCGCGATGCTCATCGTCGTCTATCAGGAGTCTCACGATGCCCTGGCGCTGGGGCTGGTCGGGGCGGCACGGATCGCGCCATCGCTGATCCTGTCCATCCCCGCTGGGATCATCGCGGATCGGTTCGACCGACGGATGATCCTGATCGCGACGGACGTCATCCGGGGTGGACTCCAGGTCGTCCTGGCGGTCTTGGTCTGGACCTCGGCGCCGGTCCTCTGGATCGTGGTCGTCGCGATCGCCGCGTCCTGCGTGGCCACGTTCTTCGGACCGGCCATCGGCTCATACCTGCCGTCCCTGGTCGACGATGAACGCGACCTGGGCCCGGCCAACAGCGTGTGGGCGACGCTCGACAATCTGGCCTACTTCGTCGGGCCGGCCATCGCCGGGATCCTGATCGCGGCCGGCGGGCTGGCCATCGGGTTCGTTCTCAACGCAGTGACGTTCGGGCTCGTCGCGATCGTGCTGGCCACGCTGCCGAGTCGCCAGACCCTGTTGAGCGAAGCGGAGGATCGTGCGCGTGGGTCGGGATCGGGCGAGGACCCGGCGCCATCGCGAGATGCCGAAGCGGGCAGCTGGCGGACGCTCATCGCCCGCATCCCGGGGGTCATCGTGCTCGACATCGCGACGAGCTTCGTGGGCGGTGGCTTGAGCGTTCTGACGGTCGTCATCGCGGTCGACTCGTTGAGCGCGGGCGAGGCGGCCACCGGGTATCTCAATGCGGCGACCGGGATCGGCGGCATCGCGGCCGGGATCGTGGCCGGCTGGGTGGTCCTCCGCCGGCTCGATGTCGGCATCGTGGCGGCCAGCATCATCGGTGGCGCGGGCCTCATCGTGCTGGGCTTCGCTGGCGACCTGCTGCCCGCCCTGCTGTCGATCGGGATCGCCGTCGGCGCCCTGCTCCTGCTGGATGTCATCAACGCCACGATCCTGCAGCGTGTGGTGCCGGACGACGAGCGCGGACGAGCGATGGGCTTCCTTCAGGTCCCAAGCTCGATCGCCGCCATCGCCGGAGCGTTCGCGGCGCCGTTGCTCGCGGATATGTATGGCCCGGGCGTGGCCACGGTCACGATCGCGGTCGGTGCCGGGATCGTGGGCATCCTGTCGATCGGACTCCTGCGACCGACGGGGGCGTTGGCGGCATCGACCCTCGACCCGCACCGACTCGAGCTCGTCCGTGCCAGCGTATTCGGCGGCGTGCTGCCGGTCAGGCTCGAGGCCGCTGCTCGTCGCCTTGTGCCCGTCCGCACCGAAGCCGGCCAGGTCGTCATCGCCCAGGGCGATGTCGCGGACCGCTTCTATTTCATCGATACGGGGGGATTCAGCGTGTCGCAGCGGACGCCGGATGGCCGGCATGTCGACCTGCGGACGCTCGGTCCGGGCGACGTGTTCGGCGAGATCGGCTTGTTGACGTCGGTCCCGCGCACCGCGACCGTGACCGCGACCACCGATGGACGGCTGTTCGCACTGGATCGCGAGGGGTTCCTTGGCCTGGTCGATGCCGGCCCGGGCTTGACCACGCAGCTACTGGACCGGTATCGCGGGTCGTGGAGTCGAACGTGATGATCCGGCCTCGACCGGGGCCGTTTCGGGCCATACACTCGATACGACGAATCGCCACCGAGTGACCTGAAGGATGGCGCACGACCAAATGACCGACCGCCCGTCGAACCCGTCGTCACCCGCGCAGGATCGCGCGGTCATGGAAGCCATCGGTCGCTCGCGACTCTTTCGGGGAATGGCCGACGCGGATCTGGAGTTGATCGCGCCGATGCTTCGGCAACGCCGATTCAAGTCAGGCGAGACGATCTTTCACGAGGGCGACCCCGGTGACGCGATGCACGTCATCGCATCCGGGCGAGCCAAGATCTCCATCGAGTCCGAAGAAGGGGACGAGGCGATCCTGGTCACCCTTGGCCCGGGCGAGGTGTTCGGCGAACTCGTCTTGCTCGACGAAGCCCCGCGGTCCGCGACCGCCGTGGCCGTCGAACCGACCGTGACCTACATCCTGACCCAGCCGGCATTCGACCCGCTCATGGCCGACAACGCCGCCTTCCGTGCCGCCATCCTGCGCAACTTGATCGGGGATCTGCGACGACTGACGACGCACGTGTCCGAACTCCATTTCCTCGACCTGGGTGGGCGGCTCGCGAGTCGACTCGCCCGCATGGCTGAGGAAGTGGCGCCCGGCCAGGGCCAAGAGGTCAGGCTTGGTCGCGGATACACCCAGTCTGAACTGGCGGCGATGATCGGCGGCACGCGCCAGAGCGTCAACCGAGTCGTTGCCGAACTGGTCGCCGACGACTTGCTTCGGGTCGAATCGCATGACCTCATCGTCGTCGACGTGGCCCGGATGTCGGATCGTGCTCGATGGTGAAGCGTGCGCCTCGCGACCTGTCACCGGATGCCCGGGCCATCCTTCGCGAGATCGCGCTGCGTGGAGAGACGGCGGCCCGGCTCGACTCGGATCCCGAGATGGCCCTCCTCCGGACGATCGTCGACGCGACGGTCGGGATCTTCGCCGCAGAAGCCGCTTCGATCGCGTTGCTTGACGAGGCGTCCGGAAACCTCCACTTCGTGGTTGCCGCGGGGGCCCAGGGTCAACCGGTCGTCGGGATGACGATCGGCCCGTCACAGGGCATCGCCGGCTATGTGTTCTCGACCGGCGAAAGCATCGCCATCGTCGACCCAGCGCACGATCCCAGGTTCGGGCGCAACGTGGCCGACCAGACCGGGTACGTCCCGCGATCGTTGCTCGCTGTCCCACTCGTCGACGCCGGACGACCGCTGGGTGTCCTGGAGGTCATCGACAAGCGCGAAGGCCCGTTCACGATCCACGATATCGAGACCGGCGCGCTGTTCGCGCGCCAGGCGGCCACGGCCATCATGGTGGCGGGCAGGGCACGTGACCTTCGCTCGATCCTGACCGATGTCCTCCGATCGGAGTCAGATGGCCATGACGAGGACCACGGAGAAGCCGCCGCCGTGACGGAACTCGTTTCGGCAGCGACCCGGCGGCGCGCGGGTGACGACCGGTTCTGGGCGTTCGTTGACGCGATCGCGACCATGCGCCAGTCGTCGGCGGCCGATCGCGACCTGGCTATCCAACTCCTGTCGGTGATCGCCAGCCACCGGTCGGCGGGTGGCCTCGATGCGAGCGGCAGGCTGGGCAGACTCCGCCGGTGAGCTCGGATATCTACCCGGCCTGGACCGAGCCCTTCCGGGCCGAGCGACGCGACGACCTGGCGCGGAGGAGCCCATTCGCCGAGGGTGTCCCGGAGATCGACTGGCTCTCGATGACCGGTCAGGGGATGACCGTCGCCATCATCGATTCGGGCGTCGACGGCGACCACCCGGCTGTCGGCGGACGGTTGGTCCGGAGTCTTCGGGTCGATCTCAGCGAGAACGATGGTGAGGTCGTCGACGACGACAAGGGCGACGTGGTCGGCCACGGGACGGCGTGCGCCGGGATCATCCATGGCCTCGCACCCGAGGCCGAGTTCATCTCGATCCGCGTCCTGGGGCCGGACAACAAGGGCAAGGGTCTGGCGTTCGCGCATGCCATCGATTGGGTGGTCGAGCACGGTATCCCGGTCACCAACATGAGCCTGTCCTCGCGCAGCGAACCACTGTTCGCGACGTTTCACGACCTCGTCGATCAGGCGTACTTCGCGGATTGCCTGTTGGTCTGCTCGGCCAGCAACATGCAGGGCCACGAGAGCTACCCGTCGGTCTTCTCGTCGGTCGTGTCGGTCGCGGCCCACGACATCCCGGACCCGCTGACCTACTTCTACAACCCACGTCCACCGGTCGAGTTCGGAGCGTGGGGCGTGGATGTTCCGGTCGCCTGGCTTGGCGGCAGCACGATCGTGGCCACCGGCAACAGCTTTGCCGCGCCACACATCACGGGCCTGCTGGCACGACTTCGGTCGGCCTACCCGGGGGCCACGCCATTCGAGGCCAAGACGCTATTGGCCCGGGCTGCGAGCAACGCTCGCAACGGTCAGGACCTGGGGATGGGTCGCATCGGGTAGACGCCGATCACGATCGGGCTCCGTGGGTCGAGCGATAGTTCGTAGCCGATCTCGCCGGCCTGCAGGAGTTCGCCCAGCAGCCCGCCCTCACGGCTGGGCAGACCGACATAGACCCAGCCCGGATCCAGCCGGACGCCGGTCACGTCATCGTCTGCACCGTCGATCCCGAATCGACGCCGCAACTCGTGCATCGGCACGTACGGCCGACTCTTGATGAACCGCCGAAGCTGAGGTGCCGTGCACTGACCGTTCCGGTCGGAGCCCGTGCTGTGCGGCGCACCGTTGCGGCTGGCGGTCGGCGGATGCGGGACGAATGCCGGTATCGCAGGATCCGCCGGAGTCGACGGCGTGGGATCGGACGGGGTTGCCGGCGCCGACGCCGTCGCGGGCCGCGCCGACGCTGCCTGGCCGGTCTCGAATGGGGCAGGTGAGATGCCGGCGACCGGGCCCGGGGTCGGCCCGGCAGGTCGGCGCTCATTGTCTGGCGCGCCGCGGGCGCGGTGATGCGGTCGGCCGTGATGTCTTCGGCTCACCAGGGACGACCGGGTGATGCGCGGCGGCGGATCGGCATGTCCACGTCGGTTCGACGCTGGGTCTTGGTGGTCATCAGTACTCGGGCGATGGCGGGAACACATCGGGCGTGTCCCCGTCGATCGATGATACCGCAGGTCGCTCAGCCGTCGACGACGTACAGCTCCCGGGGCGCCTCGTTGAGGGAGATCGGTCCATCCGGACCGCACACGACGATGTCCTCGATCCGGGCACCGTAGTCCCCGACCAGGTAGATCCCTGGCTCGATGGAGAAGGCCATCCCTTCCGCGAGCGGGATGTCGTTGCCGGCCACGATGTAGGGGTCCTCGTGCCCATCCAGACCGATCCCATGGCCGGTCCGATGGAAGAAGGCCTCGCCGAAACCCTCCGCCTCGATGGGCCGTCGGGCGGCCGCATCGACCGCCTCCGCGGTCACTCCGGGACGGACCATCCGCGTTGCCGCGGCCTGGGCACCGAACAGGACCGAGAACAGATGCCGGAACCGCTCATCCGGTCCATGGGTCGCAACGCCACCGGTCACCCACAGGGTTCGCGTGATGTCGGATCCATAGCCGTCGATCGTGCCGCCGATATCGAGGACGATCGGCTCGCCGGCCGCGATGACCCGATCGGAGGCCTCGTGATGCGGCGATGCTGAATTCGGTCCGGAACCGACGATGGCGAAAAGGGCCTCATCGTGACCCTCGGCGATGAGTCGCTCGCGAACCTCGCGCGCGACATCCGACTCCGTCCGACCGACCAACGGACCGGCCGCGATCTGGGCGACGACCCGGTCGGCGGCATGGGCAGCCTCGGTCAGGAGCGCGACCTCATCGGCATCCTTGATCGTCCGGAGAGCGCCGAGGATCGATGACGCGAGCTCGAACGAGGAACCGACAAACCGCCCCTCGAACCGGATCAGATGGCGAGCCGGGAGGTCGTCCGAGACAGCGACGCGCAGCGGTCGGTCGGCGGCGTCGGCGGCAGCTCGGACCATCGAGGCGACCATGGCGTGGGCATCGTCCGTCTCGCCCCAGGTCACGACCGGCAGATCGCCACGGGCGGCCGGCGGGCACGCCTGCGCGGGACTCGCTTCCAGCCGCGGCGCGATCAAGGCCGGCTCGCCCGTGCTCGGGATGACCAGCATCGTCAGTCGCTCGAGGGCCATCGCCGGATAGCCGGCCAGATAGCGCATGTCGGCACCGACCCCGATGAGCAGTGCGTCGAGGCGCGCCTCCCTGGCCCGTGCCTGGGCGAGATCGATCCGCGCCCGATAGCGGGCGTTCGGGATGGATGGTCGCGCCCGCATCAGGACGACGTCTCCGAAGCACCATGCCCAACGAGCCACTCGCGCAGCAATCCGGGGCCGTCATCGACCAGACGGCGGTAGGCGAGGAATCGGTCGGCACCCGCGTCCAGCGCGGCCCGACGCCCGTCGACGTCGTCGTGCTGGCCCACCGCGAGGACCGGACATCCGGACCCGATCGCCTGGGTGATGATGGTCGTTCCCACGTACGAGCGGGCGGTCAGGTCCACGATCACCCGGTCGACCCCGGGCAGGGCGCTCTCGAATGCCGCTCCATCTCGAACCGGCACGGCCGCCGACCCCGCACCGCGCACCAGGTCCGCCAGACGAGTCGCCCAGATCAGGTCGTCCGCGACGACCGCGACCGTCGGGGTCAGTCGACCACCTCCGCCAGGTGATGGAAGACGTCACGCGCGGTCACCACTCCGGTCGGTCGACCGTCCTCGACGATCGGGATGTGCCGGAACCCACCCACGGCCATCTTGTGGATGGCGATGGCGATCGGGTCGTCGTGGCGGAGGACGACCGGATCGGGGGTCATGAAATCGCGCACCGGTGCTCCATCGACGCGCCGACCGGCGATCTTCAGGACCGCATCGCGATCGGTGAAGATGCCCACGAGTCGGTCGTCGACGACCAGCAGACAGTCCGTTTCGTTGCGGCGCATCGTTTCGATCGCGACGTCCACCGGGAGATCCGGGCTGACTTCGATCGGTGGCGGCGCGCCAAGGTCGTCGAGATGCTCGCCCAGCAGGCGGCCGTGGAACGACGCCGCCGGCTGCGGCGTGTCGTGACCGGCAAGATCGGCGCCGCAGTTGTCGCAGACCTCGGCGCCCGTCAGGTTCTCGAACCCGCAGACCGGACAATCCATGCCTCGTGCGTCCCTCCGTACGGTCGCTAGTCGACTTGCCAGGTCTCGCCGCCGTTGAGGACGCCGTCGAGGTCGCCGGCTCCCTCCTTGGCCACCGCCTTGGCGATCTGGTCCCCGATCAGCTGATCATGCGTCGGGCGGTCGACCGACCGAAACACCCCGACCGGGACAGGGAAGTCCGGCCAGAACATCCTCGACAGCATGAGTGCCAGATACGGTTCGGCGGCATGCTCATCATGCACGAGGAGATCGCCTTCCGTGACCCCATCCTGGCCGATGGTCACGACCTCAGGGTGCAGCCCCGACAGCCGGATCCCCTTGTCCCGATCCTTGCCGAAGATCATGGGCTTGCCGTGTTCGAGGGTCAGCATCCGATCCTCGCGGACCTCTCGATCCGTGAAGTCACGCCAGGCACCGTCGTTGAAGATGTTGCAGTTCTGCAGGACCTCCACGAAGGATGAGCCCTTGTGCCGACCGGCCTGCTCGAGCGTCCCCTGGAGATGTTCGGTATGGGTGTCCACCGAGCGTGCCACGAATGACGCCTCGGCAGCCAGGGCGATGGTCAGCGGGATGATCGGCGTATCGACCGAACCAAGCGGGGTCGACTTCGTGCGCTTGCCGAACTCCGAGGTCGGCGATGCCTGGCCCTTGGTCAACCCGTAGATCCGGTTGTTGAACATGACCAGGTTGATGTCGACGTTGCGGCGCATCGAGTGGATGACGTGGTTGCCACCGATGGACAGCGCGTCACCATCGCCGGTGATGACCCAGACCATCAGGTCGGGGCGGGCGGCCTTCAGTCCCGTCGCCAGGGTCGGCGCACGACCGTGGATCGTGTGGAACCCGTACGTGTTCATGTAGTACGGCAGCCGTCCCGAGCAGCCGATGCCCGAGATGAACACGATGTCTTCCTTCTTGTAGCCGAAGTCGGGCATGACTTTCTGGGTCTGGGCCAGGATCGAATAGTCGCCGCAGCCCGGGCACCAGCGGACCTCCTGATCGGACACGAAGTCCTTGCGGGTCAACTGGATGACGGCGGCGTTGTCCGGGCTCAGTGCGGTATCAGTCATGTCAGTCCATCTCTGTCAGCAGGCGCTCTGCCTCGTCGACGATCTCGCCGATCCGGAACGGCTTGCCCCGGACCCTGTCGTAGCCGACCGCGTCGATCAGGTAGCGGGACCGGATGAGCATCAGCAACTGTCCGAGATTGATCTCCGGGATGAGGACCCGACGGTAGCGTCGGAGCACGGTCTCCGTGTCGGCCGGGAACGGATTGAGGTGGCGAAGGTGGGCATGGGCAACGGAACGGCCGTCCGCGGCCATGCGCTCCACAGCGGACCGGATCGCACCGTAGGTCGAACCCCAGCCGAGGATGAGCAGGTCACCGTGGTCAGGCCCATAGACCTCGAGCGGCGCGATGTCCGACGCGATCCCGGCGACCTTCGCGTGGCGCAGGGTCTGCATCAGATGATGGTTATCCGGGTCGTAGCTGACGTTACCGGTGATGTCGGCTTTCTCCAGGCCCCCGATCCGGTGTTCGAGACCGGCCGTGCCCGGCACCGCCCACGGCCGGGCCAGGGTCACCGGGTCGCGGTCGTAGGGTCGGAACGTGGCGGGATCGGTGGCGTTGGTGACGCCGATCCGCGGCAGTGCATCCAGACTCGGGATCCGCCACGGCTCCGAGCCGGTCGCCAGGAACGCGTCGGACAGGTAGACGACCGGCGTCATGTACTTGAGCGCCAGCCGGCAGGCCTCGATGGCCATGTCGAAACACTCACCAGGCGTGGCCGGCGCGACGATCGGCAGGGGCGAATCCGAGTTGCGCCCGAACATCACCTGGAGCAGGTCCGCCTGCTCGTTCTTGGTCGGCATCCCGGTCGATGGTCCGGCACGCTGGACATCGATGACCACGAGCGGCAACTCGACCATGACCGCCAGGCCCATCGCCTCGGTCTTGAGGGCGATGCCCGGGCCGGATGACGCGGTCAGGGCCAATGCGCCCCCATAGCTCGCTCCGATGGCTGCCCCGATCGCGGCGATCTCATCCTCGGCCTGGAACGTCTTGACTCCGAACGCCTTGTAGCCGGCGAGTTGGTGGAGGATGTCCGACGCCGGGGTGATCGGGTAACTGCCGTAGAACAGGTCGCGGTCGGCCAGGCGCGAGGCCGTCAGGAAGCCAAGGGCGGCGGCCTCGTTGCCGGTGATGTTTCGGTACGTGCCCGGCGCCAGCTTCGCCGGGCGGACTCGGTAGTGGGTGTGGAACGCTTCGGTCGTCTCGCCGAACGCGTAGCCCGCCTTGAGCGCTCGCTTGTTGGCCTCGGCGACGATCGGACGCGCACCGAACTTCGAGTCGACCCAATGGATCGTCGGCTCCATGCTCCGTTCATACAGCCAGAACATGAGGCCCAGCGCGAAGAAGTTCTTGGTCAGGTCCTTCTGCTTGCTGGTCATGTCCAGGCCCTCAAGCGATCGCTCGTTGAGGGTGGAGATGGGGACTTCGAAGAGCGTGTAGTCCTTGAGTGATCCGTCAGTGAGGGGGTTACTCGTGTAGGCGGCCTTGTTCAGGTTCTGCTGGGTGAACGCGTCCTTGTTCACGATCAGGGCCCCGCCTGCCGGCAGGTCTCCCACGTTGGTCTTGAGCGCCGCCGGGTTCATCGCGACAAGGACATCCGGCTGATCACCCGGGGTGTGGATCTCTGACGATGAGAAGCTGATCTGGAACCCCGAGACCCCCGGTAGGGAGCCGGCCGGCGCACGGATCTCGGCAGGGAAATCCGGGAGGGTGCTGATGTCGTTCCCGAAGACGGCGGCGGTCCGCGTGAACTGGGTGCCGGTCAACTGCATGCCGTCGCCCGAATTGCCCGCGAACCGGATGGTGACCCGTTCGAGCTCCTCGACGTCCGGCTCGACTTCCCTGGTGATTGTCACGCGCCTTCCGATTCCTCCATGGTCTGGTTCGGGCGGGGCGGAAGGTTGAGCAATTCCTCAGGGAACGATTCGGCCAGGTACCGGATGACATCCGACTGTCGGACGACACCGACGAGCGTCCGCTCCGCATCGACGATCGGGACGTTCCGGTATCGGCCGGTCTGCATGAGGTCGATGACATCCTGGATCGTCTGGTCGAGATCCAGGGTCCTGGGGTCGAACGTCATCAACCGCTCGACGGGCTCGGCGAGGTCGACGTCGCCATCCACGAGATGAGCGAATACGTCCCGCTCGGTCAGGACCCCGACCAGCCGGTCGTCAGTCTCGCAGACGAAGACGGAATTGCCCGTCCCGGTCGCCTGGATCGCCTGAAGGCAATCAGCCAGCGAGGTGCCCGGCGCGACGGTCACCGGTGGCCGACGACTGAGGACTCGGAGGCGTTCGCCGGTGACGGAAGGGATCCGGTCGAGGACGTCCGTTTCGGTCAGGTCGGTCACACCGCAAGTGTAGTGCGTCGAGGCCGGAAGGGAGGTCGGCCGGACTGCTAGCCTGCCGTCGATGGATCGACGACGTGGACTGGGAGCCGGACTCGTTCTCGTCGCCGCATTCGGGTTCGGGTCGGCGACGGTCCTGGCGCGGCCGGTCTACGACACCGGGATGGGCTGGCTGGGCCTGGTCACCTGGCGGTTTCTGATCGGGGCCGGTTTGGCGTGGGCCTGGGTGGCCGTCTCCGACCGGCGCAGGGCGTCGATTCGCAGGCTCGGTCGCCGCCAGGTTCTGGTGACGATCGCATTGGGCGTCCTGTTCATCGGCAATTCCGGGACCTACTACGCGGCTCTCGAAACGGTCCCGGCAGCGCTCGCCGGCGTCCTCGTCTACACCTATCCGGTCATCGTGGCCGTGCTGTCCATCCGGTTCGCGACCCGACTGCCCGGCCGGCGTCCGTGGCTCGCCGCCGGGCTTTCTGTCTGCGGCGTCGTCCTCGCCCTTGGTGGCATCGACCTGGGCTCGGGGGCACCGATCGGCGGCCTGATCCTGGTCATGCTCTCGTCGATCATCTTCGCGGTCTGGATCCTTGCCTCCGCGCGCCTGTCGGGTGAGCGACGAGATCGGCTCGGCCACGAGGCGGTCGGCGAGCACGAAGCCGCCGCGGATGCGGCCGCGACGACCGCGATCATGATCACCTCGTCGGCCGTCGCTTTCTCCATCGCGTCACTCGCGACCGGCGGATCGGTGAGTCCGGCCGATGTGCCGGCCGATGCCTGGCCCGCGGTCATCGCCATCGGATTCCTCGCATCGTTCCTGGCCATCCAGGCGTTCTATGCGGGCGCCCGCCGGATCGGGGCCGCCCAGGCCGCCCTGTTGAGCACCATCGAGCCGCTGACCATCGTCGCGCTTGCCTGGCTCTTCCTGGGCCAGCGCCTTGAACCGATCCAGCTCTTCGGCGCGGCGCTGATCGTCATCAGCGTGATCCTGGCGCAGACCGGCCCACGGCCGCGCGGCGCACCGGAACCGGCGATGCCGCTCGATGCCGAAACACCGGCTGACGAACTGGCCGACGAGCCAGCGGAAGACGCGACGGAGGACCCGCTGTCAGCCGCCCCGAGCGTGGCGGAGGACGGCTCGAGCGCCGTCCGCGATGTAGGCGATGTCGGAGCCGATCCCGATGAACCGGAAGCCGAGCGCCTGGTGACCGGGCAAGGCTGAAGTATCGCGCAGGAGGATGCCCGCGACTTTGCCGGCGGCATCGGCCGCTGCGACGACGCGCTTCAACGCACCGACATAGGCCGACGAACCGAACTGGCCCGGGATCCCGAGGCTGTGCGACAGGTCGGTCGGGCCGACGAACAGGACGTCCACTCCGTCGATCGCGGCGATCTCCTCGACGTGCTCCACGGCGCTCGCCGATTCGATCTGGATGACGCCGAGCAGGCGCCGGCCGATGGCCTGGATATCCGTGTGTCCCTGCTCGGTCAGGCCGGCGCCGCGGGTCGACAGGGCCAGGCCTCGGGCCCCGTCCGGCGGGTAGCGTATGAACGACACGGCTTCGCGCGCCTCTTCGGGCAGGTCGATGCGCGGGACCATGATCCCGTGCGCGCCAAGGTCGAGGGCACGTCCGATGCGCAGCCGTTCGCCGGATGGCGGCCGGACCAGTGCGGCCGTCGGCGTGGCTCCGACCGCGAAGAGGCTGGCCAGCAGGTCGGATTCAGTCCCGGCGCCATGCTCGAGGTCGATGATCAGCCAATCGAAGCCGGCCCGGGCGATCAGTTCCGTCGCCGCGGGCGAGCCAAGGCCGACGAAGGCGCCGAACAGGGTCTCCCCCGCCGCCAGCCGTGGATGCAGGTCGACGATGCCTGGCACTGCGATGTTGGGGTCGGTCGTCATCCACCCATGATGCCGGTTCGAACTACGGGCCGTTGACCAATCCGGTCGGATCGACGACCTCGAGATCCCGGCCCTTGATGATGTCCAGCTCGTGGAGGACGTCGTCGTCGAAATGCGGGTCGCTGGCGCCGGTGATGTACCAGGGCGATCCGTTGTCGGCGAGGATCATCCCGTAGCGCTTGAGCGCCTCGGCGATGACCCGGGCCTGCGGCGAGAAGTGGCTCGTGTCGAAATCGGCAGCGAGGCGGACCCGGAGTCCCATGGGCGGCAGTGACGACGAGGTGGATTCGCCGGCCTGGTGACGGGCCGGGTAGATGTAGCTCTTTCGCGTGTGGTTGGTCGTGAACCGAAGCGCATGGTCGATCTCCCCGGACGCGACTTCGTCATAACGCACCAGCCCGGGCAGGATCGGCAGGCCGGCCGCATCGGCGCTCGTCCAGCCCGCCGGGCGAAGGTCGTTCGAGATGAGGTCCCAGGTCGCGCCGCTCCCCGCCCGCCAGTCGCCCAGGATCTGTCGCGTGTTGTACAGCTCGTACAACCGACACGAATCCTTGTCGACCATGAGGATGTGCCGGTCACCGTCGGAATCGGCACCACCCTCGATGAGCGGATAAGTCGGGATCGGATAGCCGACATGGTCGGACTCGTCGTCGTAGTCGAACCGGACGGTCGACTTGTCGGTGGACGAATCCACGACGTTGTAGGGGATGCCGTAGCCGGCATATGAACCAAAGTCCATGTGCAGACCGCGGTCCAGGCCGATGGCCTTGATCATCGCATCCGAGTTCGGCGCGACCGGGCGCCAATCGATGGCGGTGTTCCAGACGTTCGTCTCCGGGAAGATCGGGCAATCCGGGGCACCCGGGATGGTCGGGGCGGGACCGGCCGACGGATCGACCGAAGGCGTCGGGTAGTCGCTCGGATCGAGCGGATCCGTCCCGGCGCCATCCTCGGGGCCGTCCTTCCAGCCGTCGCCATCGGTGTCGGCGTCGAGTGGATCCGTGCCCAGCTTCTGTTCCCGGCGATTGGTCAGCCCGTCGTGGTCGGGATCCTCGGCCCCATCGCGAGTGCCATCGTGATCGGTGTCGGCCTTCCGGGGAGACGTTCCCGCCTCGAACTCGAAGGCGTTGCGGAGGTTGTCGTGGTCGGCGTCTTCCAGACCGTCCGGTTTGCCATCACGGTCCGAATCCGCCCGACGCGGGTTCGTCCCGGCGCGGTATTCCTGCCGGTTGGTCAGCCCGTCGTGGTCGGGATCTTCCCGGCCGTCAGGTATCCCGTCGTGATCCGAATCGGCGTGGTGCGGCTTGGTCAGCGAGCGGTTCCGCTCCCACTTGTTCGGCAGGCCGTCGTGGTCCGAATCGGTCGCCGCACTCGCCGAGGCGACCTGAGACGCGGAGATGGCCACGACGGCCAGGGCGGCGAACAGGACGCGGCGGGTGGATCGGTTCATGATCGACGATCGTCGCCGACCGGGGCGGACCGGGCCAACCCACCAAGTCGTCCCAGTCATCGTCGCTTGAGGTCCGGTTCCGCAACGCAACGATGAACCGATCCGAGGGTGCGACCACCTGTACCGGTGAACGTGTGGCCCGCCCCAGAACCGACCGCCTCGTAGGTCAGTCCGGGAATGCCTCCGGTCCGCGCTCACTGAGTTCGCGGGCCTCACCGGAGGCGTCTTCGGCCGGCAGCCAGGAGTACGGGTAGCGGTCGTCCTCCATCGCGGCCGCCTGCTTCGTGATCTTGAGCGGGTGGAAGGTATCGACCATGACGGCCAGTTCCTCGGTCGCTTCCTTGCCGATCGACGCCTCCGCGGTCCCGGGGTGCGGCCCGTGCGGGATGCCGGCCGGATGGAGCGTGAACGAGGAGATCCCGACCCCTCGTCGGCTCATGAAATTGCCGGCCACGTAGTAGATGACCTCGTCGCTGTTGATGTTGCTGTGGTTATACGGCGCCGGGATCGCCAGCGGGTGATAGTCGAACTTGCGCGGCACGAACGAGCACACGACGAAGTTGCGGGCGGCGAATGTCTGATGCACCGGCGGTGGTTGGTGGACTCGCCCCGTGATCGGCTCGAAATCGCCGATGTTGAAGGCATAGGGCCACAGATAGCCATCCCAACCGACGACATCGAATGGATGATGCGTGTAGTGGTAGGCGGTCAGCCGGTTGCGCATCTTGACCTGGACCTGGAATTCGCCATCGTCCGTCCGGGCCACGACTTCGTCCGGCGGGCGGATATCGCGTTGTGAATACGGGGAGTGCTCGAGCAACTGGCCGTAGTCGTTGCGATAGCGCTTGGGCGGCTCGATCTCGGACGGGGCCTCGAGATACAGCATCCGCTGGACGCTCCCGGCTTCGGGAACGAGACGCCACGTCGTGCCGATGGGGATCACGAGGTAATCGCCCGGGCCATACTCGATCGGCCCGAACACCGTGTCCAGGAGGCCTTGCCCCTCATGGACGAAGAGCATCTCGTCTGCTTCGCCGTTGCGGTAGAACGTCCCATCCGGCATCGCCGTCGCTGGCCGCACGACGCCCATGACGACGTCGGCGTTGAAGAACAGCGGGATCCGGCCGGTGATCGCGTCGCCGACCGGTTCGACCGCCGCCGCGTCGATCAGTCGATGGTGGTGATAGCCATCGTCGGCCTCCTCGAGTGCGAGCGACGGCCCGAGGGTGGCCTCGATCCGATGGGTCCGGGTCGGCGGCGTCACGTGATAGAGCAGCGAGCTCCGTCCGGTGAAGCCCTCCACGCCGAACAACTCCTCGGCATACAGAGAGCCGTCGGGGGCTCGATGTTGGGTGTGACGTTTCGGCGGGATACTCCCTCGAGCCGCATAGAACATTCGACGACGAGCCTCCTCGCGTGGCAGCCAAGTCTATGCGGCTCGAAGGCGGTGCGGGAAGGCACCGATGCTTGCGCAGATTCGGTGGTCACAAGCTGGTCGCACCGGTCTATCATGTCGCCACCATCTCGGCTGCGGGGGAGCACGCCGAGGAGCCCACGACTCCAAGCCGCCCAGATCGTGCGGAGCTGTGGGCGCTGTCAAGACGGCGCAGCCGTCGACGATACGCGGGGCCAGGCCCTGCGATAGGAGGAGCCCTGTATGCGCCCAAGCCTCTCAAGGCGTTCGCGACGGTTCTCGTCGCTGCTCATGGCATCGGCTCTCGCAGTCAGCCTGGTTCAGACGACCACGGCAGCGGACCGGACCAGCGGCTTCAAGCTGGCCGCGAACCAGCCGACCAAGATCGGCAAGACGATCAAGGTCGACGTTGACAAGGCCGCCCGGACCAAGGACGGTCGCGTCGCGATCATCGTCAAGCTCAAGAACGACTCAGTCGCCTCATACACGGGCGGCGTGAGTGGCCTCAAGGCCACCAATCCGAAGACCCTCGGCAACAAGACCATCAAGCTGAAGTCGGCCGCCACGGTCGCCTATCGCTCATACCTGCAGGGCAAGCAGGATGCCTTCATCAAGCGGCTTGACTCGAGCGTCAAGCGCGCCAAGGTGACCGGACAGACCGATATCGTGCTCAACGCCGTGTCGGTCATCGTGCCGCCCGACAGCGTCGCCAGCATCGCCAAGATGCCCGGGGTGGCTGCCATCTATCCGGACGTGCTCCAGCAACCGCTGACGGATGTCAGCCCGCAGTACATCGGCGCTGACACCATCTGGGGCGATCTGGGTGGTCAGGAGAGCGCCGGAGAAGGCGTCATCGTCGGCGTCCTCGATACCGGCATCTGGCCGGAGCATCCATCCTTCGCCGACCCGGACCCGTCGGGCAAGGCCTACGATGCCCCGCCCGATCCGCCGACCGGCACGCGCGCCTGCGACTTCGGCAGCGAAGTCGAGGGTGACGAAGACTTCGAATGCAACAACAAGTTGATCGGCGCCGAGCGGGTCATGGACACCTATGACGCCGTAGCTGGCCGCGGTGACGAGGAATTCGACAGCGCCCGCGATGATGACGGCCACGGCACTCACACGAGCTCGACGTCCGCCGGAGATTCCGGCGTCGAGGCCTCGATCTTCGGTGTCGAGCGCGGGATCATCTCCGGCGTCGCGCCACGCGCATGGGTCGAGATGTTCAAGGTCTGCGGCGAGGGCGGGTGCTACACGTCGGACACGACTGCCGCAACCCAGGCCGCCATCGAGGATGGCGTCAACGTCATCAACTTCTCGATCAGCGGCGGAGCGAACCCGTACTCCGACGCGACCGAACTGGCTTTCCTTGATGCCTACAACGCGGGCATCTTCGTGGCCGCATCGGCCGGCAACTCCGGGCCTGACCCGGACACCACCGACCACCGGGGCGGCTGGGTGACCACCGTCGCGGCGAGCACCGCACCGCGGGCGTTCGTGGACACCATCCACCTGACCGCCGATGGCGGCGCGACCCTCGACCTCGCCGGCACGTCGCTGACGGCCGGCGTCGGACCAGCGCCCGTCGTCGTGGCCGGCGACCCGCTCTGCGGTCCAGGCGGCGACTACACCGGCAAGATCGTTGTCTGTGAGCGCGGCACATACGGTCGCGCCGAGAAGGGCTTCAATGCAGCGACCGCCGGTGCGGTCGGGATGATCCTGTACAACCAGGGCACCGGCGTCACCGATGTCGAGACCGACAACCACTGGCTGCCGGCCAGCCACATCCAGTACGCCCAGGGCCAGCAGGTCCTGACGTTCCTGACCGGCCATACCGGTGTGATGGCGACCATCAGCGCCGGCGTGACCGGGACGCAGCAGCCCGATGTCATGGCTTCGTTCAGCTCGCGCGGTGGCCCCGGCCAGCGCCTGGGCATCAGCAAGCCGGACATCACCGCCCCGGGCGTCCAGATCCTCGCGGGCGCGGCGCCGATCCACGTCCCGGATCCGGCTCTCGGGCCGGAAGGTGAACTGTTCCAGGCCATCGCCGGGACGTCCATGTCGAGCCCGCACATCGCCGGTTCCGGGGCGCTGCTCAAGGCGCTCCATCCTGAATGGACCCCGGGCCAGATCAAGTCGGCGATCATGACCACGGCGCAGACGGCTGACCTGGTCAAGGAAGACGGCACCACGCCGTTCGATGCCTTCGATGCCGGCTCGGGCCGGGTCAACCTCGACTATGCCGGTGATCCCGGTCTCACCTTCGACGTGACGGGCAACGACTACCTGCTCTTCGAGAACGAGCTGTTCCGCTCGAACTATCCGAGCATCTACTACCCGTCGATGCCCGGCATCGCCACCCTGACCAAGGTCGCCCGGAGTGTCCTTGGCAGCAAGTCCGACTGGAAGCTGACGACCTCCGGTCCGAGCGACCTCAAGCTGACCGTGCCCAGCACGCTGAGCGTGCTGCCCGGTGCCGACAAGTCATTCACGGTCAAGATCGACGCGTCTCGCGTCCCGATCGGCCAGACCCGATTCGCATCCATCAAGTTGACCCAGACCTCCGGCGGTCACCGTGTCCTGCACATGCCGGTCACCATCGTCCGAGGCCAGGCCGACGTCACCCTGACCAAGGAGTGCACGCCGACCAAGCTCAAGCAGAGTGCCAAGACCAAGTGCACGGTCACCGTGACCAACCCGACCTTCGACGCGGCCACCTACAAGGTCAAGGACGTGCTTCCGAAGAAGCTCGAACTGAAGAAGTCGAGCGTCCATGGAGCCACCACGGTGACCTCGAAGAAGGTCGTTGCCGAGGGTACGCTCGCGGCGGCGGATCCGGCTGACGTCGACGCAGAGATCTGCGATCTCTGCTCGCCAGGCGGCTACATCCCGTTGTCTCTCTACGAGGACACGGAGTTCGGCGGCGCGAGCGACGAAAGCATCACCAACTTCACCGGCTTCGGTGAATTCGAATACGCCGGCGAGACCTATGACACGATCGGATTCGTCAGCGACGGCTACGCCGTCGTCGGCGGTGGGACCGGTGCCGATGTCGACTTCATCAACCAGATTCTGCCGGACAGTGCCCAGCCGAACAACGTGCTTGCACCGTTCTGGACGGACCTGAACCCCGAATTCGGGGGAGCCACCCGGATCGCCATCCTTGGAGACGCCAGCGGCAGCTGGCTTGTCCTCGAATGGGATGCCGTCGAGGAATACGCCAGCGGCAACACCGATACGATGCAGATCTGGATCGGTCTCAACGGCGTCGAGGACATCACGTATACGTACGGTGAGATGGGATCGGGCGATGGTGGCTACGCGACCGTCGGTGCCGAGAATCGCTATGGCAACCGTGGGGCGAACGTCTACGCGGACGGCGACGGCACCATCCCGGTGGCCGACACCGAGATCCTCGTCTCGACCACCCCAGGCACGATGGACTCCCACTCCATCACCTTCAAGGCCAAGAACGTCAAGAGTGGCGACTGGACGAATTGCGCGACGCTTCGGAGCGACGCATTCCTCGGGACCAGCTACTCCTGCGTGAGCGGCACGAACAAGTGATCTAGCACGCCCCGAGCGGTGGACCGGAAACCCGGTCGCCGCTCGGTAGCAGGATCCAGGCCTTAGGCACGACGCCCCGGCACCGCCGGGGCGTCGTGTCGTTCAGGGCGTGTCGATGGCGTTCGCCGCGTCGAAGGTGACGGTCTTGAGCAGGGCCTCGAACAGCTTGGTGTCGACGTGACCATCGAGGGTGAAGATGTAGCCGCGCCCGTCGACGACGACCGCGGCTCCGAAGACCCGGCCGCCCGTCTCGACGGTTCCGCCCTCCACGGACAGACCGTCCTCGTCGACATGGCCGACCGTATCGCCGATGGCGATCTGGCGACCGCAGGTCTTGCCATCCGCGCCAGATCGGCAATACGGCACCAGCCACTGCTCGGCGGTCTGCCCCTTGGCCAGCGGCGACGATGCCACGGCCAGCAACGCCTCGTCGCTGCCGAGTGCGTCGAGGGCCGGGTCGAGGTAGGTCGTGTCGATGCCGGTCGTCCACGGCTTGATCGCGGGGGTCGCGGTCCAGCCTGCCGGGAGCAAGATGCTGTAGCCGTGACGGGGTGAGGTGAAGGTCTCGGTCAGCGCCGGGACCGGGATGGCTGTGGTGGATGGTGTCGCGGCCACCGGAACGTGTGTGGGCGTCGCGGTCGGGGCCAGCGTTGGAGCCGGGCCCCCGCCGACAGCAGAAGGACCGGGTCGGCCAAGGATGAACAGGGTGCCGCCGACCACGAGCACGCCGATGACGGCGGCTGCGGCGACGCGAGTCGGAGTGGTCATGGTGGGCAACCTCCACGGCACACCAACGGTGCGCCGCTGTCGAGTCAGGTGGATCTGGTCGACGGCGGCGTCGATCACGCGATCCGAGAGTTCCTCGGGACCGTCGGCCAGCCAGGCTCTGGCGATCCGGTCGAGGTCGCGGTCGGTGGTCATGCCAGACGCTCCATCGTGCTCGCGATCCGGGCATCGGCGTCCAGCGCCGCCCGGAGCGTTTCGGTGGTGTAGTGCATCCGGGACTTGACCGTGCCGAGCGGGACGCCGAGTTCATCGGCGATCTCGGCAAGGGTCAGGCCCACATAGTGATGGAGCACGAAGATCGCGCTCTGCTCCGGCGAGAGGCGCCGGAATGCCCGCTCGAGACGGTCCCGATCGATCACCGCGGCGATGTCGTCACGGCCCTCCGGCCCCTCGTTCGGCAGGACCCGGACATTGGCGGCCCAGACACGACGCCGCCTCGCTTCCGCGTAGCACGCGTGCACGAGGATCCGCCGCAACCAGGCGTCGAACCGGTCGTCGTCGCGTAACGTGGGCAGCTCGCGCCAGGCCGTCACGAGGGTCTGTTGCACAGCGTCCTCGGCCCGATCGAGATCGCGCAGGATCCTGTACGCGATCGCCATCAGCCTGTCGCCGACCGCACGTGCGAGGTCGGCGAACGCTTCCTCATCCCCGCGTCGGGCCAATTCCACGAGTGCTCGTTGCACCCGGTCCTCCCCTATGGCGTCCGACCTGGACGCGTCACCACCAGTGAGTCGGAGGATAGGCAGATGGTTCGATCTTCGGTGACACGTCGCGGGCGACAAGGGAACGTGACAAGGGATCCGGCCCGGCCGCTGGGATATGCAAGGTGCGGATGACTCCGCAGACTATCGACCGACGAGTTCGCTCCGACGCTCGAGCAGGACCACGTCCCGCCATCGACCAAGAGAGTCCTGGCCCAGGCGTCGCTGGACGCCGATCTGCCGGAAGCCGACCCGCTCATGCAACGCGAGGCTGGCGGCGTTCTCCGCCAGCACGCCCGCGAGCAGGGTCCAGTAGCCCACAGCCTCGGATGCCGGGATGAGCGCTTCGAGGATGGCGCGGCCGGTTCCCCGACCGCGATGGCCCTCGCCAACATAGACGCTTTCCCAAGCTACCCCGCTGTAGACGGCCCGGCCCGAGTAGTGGCTGAGGGCCGCCCACCCGGTCGCGTCGCCGCCCGGCGCATCACGAGCGACGAGGCGGCAGTCCACCGGATGGGATCGATCAAAGTGATCCCAGTCTGGCGCCTCACGCTCAAGGGTCGCATCGCCGGTCGCGATGCCCTCGGCATAGATCTGCCGGATCGCCGGCCAATCCTCGGCGGTCATCGGTTCGATCGAGATCATCGTTCGGGGTGGGACATGATTGGCGTCCGCAGCGCGCCGAGCCGCTCGACCCGGAGGACGACCTCGTCGCCCGGTTCCAGGTATCGACCGAGCGTCGCATCTCGGACCTCGAGAAGGCAGCCCGTCCCGACGGTGCCACTGCCGACAAGGTCGCCAGGTCGCAGGCGGGCGTCGGCGGACGCCCGTGCCAGCATCTGCCCGAACGAGAACTGCGCGTCCGACCAGATGCCCCGACTCGTCTCCGTGCCGTTCACCTCGGCCGTCATCGCAACGTCGTATCCGGTCGCTGTCCGCCGATCCTCGAGCTCATCGGGCGTCACCAGCCACGGACCGAACGAGCTGGCGAAATCCTTCCCCTTGGCGGGGCCCAGCCGAACCGCGGTCTCCTCGCGCTGGAGATCGCGGGCGGACCAATCGTTGAAGATCGTGTAGCCACCGACCGCCTCCTCCGCCCGCTCGGGTGACAGGTCGAGGGCCGGAGTATCGATCAGCGCCGCCACTTCAAGTTCGTAGTCGAGCTCCTGCGAGGCAGCCGGGCACCAGACCGGCTCGTCCGGCCCGCGGATCTCCGAGACGTTGCTGAAGTAGAAGACGGGCAGTCGATACCAGGTCTCCGGAACCTCACCGCCGCGACGTTCCCACATCGTCCGGACATGGCCCTCGAAAGCATAGAAGTCCCGGACCGACGGCGGTCGCAGGATCGGCGGACCGAACTCGAGATCGACCGACGCAAGGACGCCGTCGTCATCCTCGGCGCGCGGCTCGAAGGGCTCGACAAGGTCGGCCAGCGTATCGACACGCAGCCCACGCGCCAGGTGGTCATCAAGGGTCACGATGGCCTGTCGGTAGAGGGTCGAATCGTGGGCGAGTGCGGGTCTGGAGGCCACGGCCCGCCGTCGGGCGATCTCGAGGTCGATCCAGCGTGCGGGCCGCTCATCGTCGCCCAGCGCGGCCGCCAGCCGCCACGGTCCTCCGACCGGACCACGGCGCTCACGGACATGGGCGATCTTCACGACCGAAGTCTAGAAGGGTTTGAACTCCATCAGCCAGACGAGGATGACGATCCCGGCCACCCCGATCGATGCCACCATCTCCGGCCGAAGGTTCGCCCGCGCGGCAGCGACCTCATCATCGGTACCCGGCTGCCGCGGCGGATCGTCCTTCTTGTCGCCCTGGACCCGCATCCCGAGCGCCTTGCGTACGCCATTCATCGGCCGGGCGGCCATCGGGGTCATCGTGATGAAGACGAGGACCACGACGACGATCGAGGCCCACGGCCAGAGACGGCCGAAGTAGCCCGCCATCGCGGCGGCGATGATGCCCAGCAAGACGGCGAACAGCAGCCCGAGGCCGGCGATGTCGGTGGACATCCGGGACATGTCGACGATCGCCGTGAGTCGACCACGATCAGTCTCCCGCCGTGCCGCGAACATCGCGAACGCCGACACGCCGTGGGCTCCGAACGCGATGATCACGAGGATGACGTGGCCGAACACCACCCATGGATAGAACTCCATCAGGCACCTCCCTCAGGCACGAGTCTGCCAAACCATGGCAAGCCCGGTGAGGCGTGGGCACCGGAGAGCCCTGGGGAGCCTCGCTAGAGGTTCCCGCGTTTGGCCTGTTCGCGCTCGATGGCTTCGAACAGGGCCTTGAAGTTGCCGACCCCGAAGCCGCGGGAGCCGTGGCGCTCGATGATCTCGAAGAAGAAGGTCGGGCGGTCCTGGACCGGCCGCGTGAAGATCTGGAGGAGGTAGCCCTCTTCGTCGCGATCCGCTTCGATTCCCAGTTCCTCAAGCGTGTCGATCGGCACCCCCACGTCGCCGACGCGATCGGCCAGCGATGCGTAGTACTCGTGCGGCAGGCCAAGGAATTCGACGCCGTTGTCACGCAACTGGCGGACCGTCCGGACGATGTCCTCGGTCCGGAGCGCGATGTGCTGGCAGCCCGGCGCGTGATACCAGTCGAGGTATTCCTGGATCTGGCTCTTCTTCTTGCCCGTCGCCGGCTCGTTGATCGGGAATTTGATCCGGCCGTTGCCGTTGGTCATGACCTTCGACATCAGGGCCGAATAGTCGGTGTGGATGACCTTGTCGTCGTAGTGGATGAGCTGCGCGAACCCAAGGACGTCGCGGTAGAAGTCGACGAACGTGTCCATCTCGCCCAGCCCGACATTGCCGACACAGTGATCGACCTCGAGGAGCGAGAGTCCGCCCGCCGCTCGCGGCGGCGACTTGACCCTGCGATAGCCGGGCGCGAACGCGCCGTGGTAGTCGCTGCGGTCCACGAACGAGTGCAGGACCTCGCCATAGGTGTGGATCGATGCCTTGCGCAGGATCCCGTCCTCCCCACCGTCAAGCTCGGTCGGTTCCAGCGCCGAGACGGCGCCCCTGGTCGTCGTCTCCCGCCAGGCGGAATCGACGTCGGCCACCGAGAAGGCGATGTCATGGACACCGTCGCCGTGCGCCCGAACATGCTCGGCGATCTCGCCATCCGGGGTGAGTGGCGCCGTGAACACGAACCGGATGTCGTTCTGGACCATGACGTAGCTCGCCCGGTCGCGGACCTTGGTCTCCAGTCCACTGAACGCGACCGGCGTGAACCCCCACAGGGCCCGGTAGTAGGCCGCCGCCTGGCGAGCGTTGCCGACCCAGAACTCGACGTGGTCCAGTCCGTCGAGCGGAAGGAAGTCGGCCGCCTTGGCATAGGCGTCGACATCGATATGGGCACCGGCCTGGTTGGCCGCACCCTTCGAGATGGTCTCGGTCATCGGTTGCTCCCCGGCTGTCGGTTGGGGGTCGTGGTGACCTCCCATGCTACGCCGGACATGCGACACTGGCGCCCATGAACGACGAACTGGTCGACGCGGTGCGTTCGGCACGGCTGGCCCTCGAGTCGACACGGAGTGCGGTCGGATCGGCCGGGCCATGGCCCCTGGCAACGGTCTTCGATCACTCGGACGAGGCCCAGTGGGGCCCACCGGAGGTGCTGGCTCACGTCGCCGAGATGGTCCCGTTCTGGCTCGGTGAGATGGAGCGGGTCCTGGCCGGCGCACCGGAGCCAGTCCCGTTCGGTCGCATCGCCACCGACCCGGTCAGGATCGCCATCCTCGGACGCGACCGGACCGTACCCCCGGCCGCCCTGTACGACCGGATCTCGAACGACCTTCGCCTGCTCGAGCGACGCCTGGCGGAACTGACACCGGTCGAGCTGGCTCGGCGCGGCCTGCACCCCACCCGCGGTGAGATGACGATCGCGTCGATGCCCGACGTGTTCATCATCGGCCACCTCACCGAGCACGTCGGACAGCTCGCGACGTTGCTGACGGATCGCCCGACGCCCGGCTGACCTCGTCCTCGATGTTCATCCTCTATGCCATCCCGATCGGGATCGGCGCCGGCTATCTGCTCGGCGGCCGGCTGCAACGGCTCGGCGATCTGCACCTCCGCTGGGTGCCACTGATGCTGATCGGTCTGGCCATCCAGCTCGCGATCTTCTCCGACATCGGCGGGCAGATCGTCGGCGACCGGGGTCCGGCCATCTACATCGCCTCGACCGCCGTCGTGTTCTTGGCGGTCCTGCGCAACCTCGCGGTCCCGGGCGTCGCGATCATCGCGATCGGCGCCGCGTCCAATCTGGCGGCCATCGCCGCCAACGGCGGCTGGATGCCGGCCGATCCGGCGGCCGTGGCCTCCGTCGGCGGCCTCGGTGACGGGTATACCAACAGCATCCTCGTGCCCGATCCGGCCCTCGCTCCGTTGACCGACCAGTTCGCCCTGCCGTCATGGCTGCCGTGGACCAACGTGTTCAGCGTCGGCGATGTGCTCGTCGGACTCGGCGTGGCCGTCACGATCGCCATCGCGATGCGTCAGCGGTCGGCGGGAGGTCCGACCGATGCCTCGAGTTCGTCCCCGAGCTCGACCGTGCGGTGATAGGCCGCCCAGACTGCCTCCGAGAGGACCGTCCGGAGACGACCTGATTCGAGCTCGTGAAGCGCCGCCGCCGAAGTGCCGCCAGGCGACGTGACCATGTTCCGCAACTCGGCCGGATGCATCCCGGACTGTTTGGCGAACACCGTCGATCCCTCGAGCGTCTCGATGACCAGGTCATGCGCGATATGCCGTGGGAACCCCAGGTGGACGGCGGCATCGATGAGCGCTTCCATCACGAGGAAGACGTAGGTCGGGCCGGTCCCGGACACGGCGGTCGCCATCGCGACCATCTTCTCGTCGTCGACCTCGAGTTCGTGACCGAGCGCACCGAGCAGTGCCGCCGCCTGGGCGCGTTGGGCCGTCGTCGTGCCGGGCGTGGCGTACCAGACCGTCATGCCCTTCCCGAGCCGGGCCGGCGTATTGGGCATGCTTCGGACGATCTGGTCGTGCCCTAACAGGCCGGTCAGGGCGGCGGTCGTCGCTCCGGCCAGGACACTCAGGACGAGTTGCCCGCGGTGCAGGTGCGGCCCGATCTCGCGACCGACCCGACGGAGCATCTGGGGCTTGATCCCGAGCAGGACCACATCAGCACCCGTCACGGCATCCACGTTGGAATCGACCGTGCGGATGCCGTAGTCACGTTCGAGGTGCTCGCGACGTTCCTGGCGCGGGTGGCTGGCGACCACCTGACCGGGCTCGACAAGCTCGCCACGCAGGATCCCGGCGATCATGGCCTCAGCCATCACGCCGGAACCGACGGTCGCGATGGTCGACTTCGACAAGGGTGACATCGCGGGGAGTATACCGGCGGGAAACGGCGGGACCGTGCGCCCGGGGTCCTACCCGGCGGCGGCGGACCCGGTCAGGAAGAACCGCCCGGTGGCACTGACGGCCGGTCCAGTGAAGCCCGCTTCGAGAAGTGAGCGCTCCAGGTCACCGGGCTCGTAGTAGACCTTGATGACCGTGAACTCTCGCCCGTCGGCCAGGCGTCGCCGGGATCGGTCCTCCCCCGGCGCCGGGTGGTCGACCGCGCTCGATTGCGGGTCGGGCCGTGAATCGATGAACGCAAACACGCCACCGGGTCTGAGCCAGCGCCGGACGATCATCAGGAACTCGGTCAGCCGATCACGCGGCACGTGGCTCAGCCAGAACCCGGTGAAGACGGCGTCCACCTGGCGGTCCGGTTCTGCCCAGGCATCACGGACATGGATGTGGGCCCGGAGACGATGCGCGACCAGCCGTTCCCGAGCTCGGTCGAGCGGGCCGGACGCCCCGTCGTAGATCGACAGTTCGCCCTTGGCAGCCAGCAGGGGCGACCACCAGCCGGTCCCCGCCGCAAGCTCGACGATCTCCCCACCGATGGGCAGGGCATCCAGCCACCGGCCGGCCAGGTCGAGTTCGGCATGCCAGGCCGTGTCGTGGACCGGGCCACGCTCATAACGACCCCGGCGCAGGTACCAGTCATCGTATTCCGGCGCCCGCGCCTGGTAGTAGGCGAGCATCTCTGCGCCGGGATCGGCGCTCGCGTCAGCCGATTCGGCCGCCGGTGCCGGCGTTCCCGTTCCGGACGAAGCCAGCGCACCGCGCTCGGTCAACGCCTGGTGGAGACGGAACCGCAGGAACCCGTTGTCGCCAGCCTTGCCGACGCAGTCCGGGCAAAGCTGCGCCCACCCTTCGATGTCGTCCGGGCCTCGTGTCTGATGGCTGGTGCCACACCACAGGCACGCAAACGTCGCACGGAACGGCACCTCGATTCGACCTAGTCGTCCATCGGGGCCCACGATCCGACCGGTGCGACATCAACGAATGCCTCCGGATCGAAGATCTCGGCCAGGAGTTCGATGCCATCCACGACTCGCGGGCCAGGACGGCTGAAATAGGCGGAGCCGTCGAGCGCGAAGACCCGGCCTCGCTTCGAGGCCGACAAGTCGGCGTAGCCCGGTGGTCGCCGCGTCCGCGACCACTCGGCCTGCGTCTCGGCCAGGTGGAATCCGCAGGGCATCAACAGAAGCATCTCGGGATCGACTTCAGCGACGGCGTCCCAGGTGGTCTGCCGTGACGGATCCCCGTCTGCCCCGAGCAGTTCCCAGCCGCCTGCACGACGGATCTGCTCCGGTACCCAGTGGCCCGAGGCGAACGGTGGGTCGAGCCACTCCAGCCCGACCACCCGCGGCGAACGGCCACCCGCCTCGCGACGAGCCTGGACCTTCGATTCGACCGCTGAAAGCCGTCCCCGAAGCGACTCGACGAGGTCGACGGCGGCATCCTCGCTCTCGGTCATCGCCCCGACCGTGGCGATCGTGTTGAAGATGCCCTCGATCGAGGTCGGCTCGAGCGAGACGACCGTGATATCGGCGTCGATCGTCCGAGCGACCTCGTTGACCTCGCGATAGCTCACCGCACACACGCGACAGAGCTCCTGGGTCAGGATCAGGTCGGGTTCGGCTGCCTCGAGGGCCGCCTCGTCGAGGGCGTACAGCGAGGAACCGCCGTGGACCGAGGCGTTGACCAGCTGGTGAACCTCGCGGGACGACGCTGCGGTCATGTCGTGGACGCTATGGGTCATCACCGGGCGGCCGACGATCTCGGGCGGATAGTCGCACTCATGAGTCACGCCGACCAGCTCGTCTCCGAGACCGATCGCGCACACGATCTCCGTGGCCGACGGCAGGAGCGAGACGATACGCATGTCGCCGGTCAGCAGGTCTGCCCCGCCGGGGCCGGCAAGGCCCGGGTCAGCGCGGCTTCAGCTCGTCGACGGCCGCACGGGCCGCCGCCTTGTCGGTGAACCAGGTCGCGTCGATGGCCGTGTAGTTCGCCCACTCGGTCGGCAGCGACTCTTCGGGGAAGATGGCGTTCACCGGACACTCCGGTTCGCAGGCCCCACAGTCGATGCACTCGTTCGGGTCGATGAATAGCTTGCGATCCGTGCCCTCGTCGAAATGGATGCAGTCGACAGGACAGACAGACACGCACGAGACGTCGAGCACATCGATGCATGGCTCGGCGATCACATAGGCCATTCAGGGTCCTCCTCGAGGCTCACCGACGCCGTGGATCCGTCACGACGCGCGCTCAGAGAGCGTACCACCCAGTGACCTCGCCGACAGCCGGCGGCGGCACCCATCGGATGGGGATGTGCATACCCCGCGCCCAATGGCCCGGGATGTGGCACCCGACGACCCACGGCGTCGTGCTGTCGGGCGCGTCCAGCGGCACGGTCCAGCTCACGTCGATGCGCTCACCCGACTGGACGACGATCCGGACGCCAGCGACATCCGGCGGCACGGTCACAACGGGGGTCGCGCCGGGTGGCGACCCGATCGTGGCCGCCTCGGCGATCTCCCAGGCATCCTGGACGGCCGAATTGCCCAGGATGGCTTCATGGACCGCCAGTCCGCCGTTGATGACATGGAGCAGGATGGTCTCGCCCGCGACGAGATCGAGGGTGGGCGGCGCAAAGTTGTAGTCGCGGGTGATGAGGTTGACTTCTCGCGGCCCGCTGGACGTGCCCGGGACGATCGGCGGTGTTGCCGGCGGAGGCCCGGCGTCGCAACCGACCGCGACGATGGTCGTCAACCCGATGACCAGCGGCAACGACCAACGGACGCGGCTCACCCCGCGAAGTGTACGGCGCATCTCGCGGGGCGCGGCTCATCGCGCCTTGGCACGCCTGCGTCCGTCGCCGGAGCGTGCGGCGCACCCGAACCGACCAGTGCCCGGATGCCCGCCTCCACTTCTGGATCTACCCGGGCTTCCGTCTCGCGAACCAGGTTCCCGGGAACGGGGCCGGTCTGGCCGCCATCATGCTGTCCGTGATCCCGGTCTACCTGGCGACGCGTCCGAGTGGAGGCATCGGCGATCCCCGTGGGTGATCCAGCTGGCGGGCACCCAGCGTAGGCCGCGATCCGGGCCTACCACCGCATGCCGTCCGAGGCACCGGCGATGACGATGCCCACGAGCGCCGCCTGGGTCGCGATGACCATCAGCTGATCAACGATCCGACGCATCAGACACCTCCGCGGCGTGTGCCGCTGCACATCGGCGGCCGACCCCATCCGTGGAGTGCCCGGTCGAGGACCGCCGATCGCAGTGTCGCGACGCGCGCTTAGCTGCGACTTATCCGTCCGTCAGGAACGACTGCGGGTCATCTTGGAAGTCGAGCAGACAACCCTTGCCGCAGAACCAATAGGTCGTTCCCTCGAATTCGAACGACAGGAGGCTGGTCGCGGTATCGACCTCCATCCCGCAGACCGGATCGATCGCGATGGCCATCCAGGTGCTCCTTCAGGTACTCCCTGGGAGTATACGCTCGCGTACCATCGACCGATGGAGCCAGCCGACCTCACAGCGCTCCGGGCGACGCTCGAGACCGAACGAACCCGCCTGCTCGCCGAGCGCGACGAGACGATCATCGCGCCGGAACAGATGACGTATGGATCGCAAGCCGCTGCGGCGAGTCAGGTCTTCGCTCAGCAGCGCGACCTCGCCCTCCGTGATCGCGCTGACCACCAGCTCGCGCTGGTTGAAGACGCACTCTCGCGGATCGATGACGGATCGTTCGGGCTCTGTGTCCGGTGCGGCGTGCCGATCGCTGCGGAGCGCCTTGAAGCCCTGCCGTGGGCCGCCCGCTGCATCGACTGCCAGCGCCTGGACTCGGGTCGATGACTGACACCGACCTTGTCTCGATCGCGTCCATCCGGCGAGCCGCCGATACGCTGCGCGGTATCGCGATCAGGACGCCGCTCGTGCCGTTCGGCTCGGGCGCCGACCGGCGACTGCTCAAAGCCGAATCCCTTCAACCCATCGGTGCGTTCAAGCTGCGCGGCGCCTACGTTGCGGTGGCGTCACTCGACGAGGAGGCCCGCTCGCGCGGCGTCATCACCTATTCGTCCGGCAATCACGCCCAGGGCGTGGCTCGGGCCGCGCGCCTGTTCGGCATACCGGCAGTCATCGTGATGCCCGCCGATGCGCCTCGCATCAAGCGCGACCGGGTCGCCCGGGATGGGGCTGAGATCGTCATCGTGGGAACGGCGAGCGACGAGCGCCAGGAGGTGGCCGAGCGACTCGCCGACGAGCGCGGGCTCGCCATCATCCCGCCCTACGACGACGACCGGATCATCGCCGGCCAGGGGACGGTCGGGCTGGAGTTGGTGGAGGACCTGCCCGATCTGGCAGTCGTGCTCGTCCCGGTGGGTGGCGGCGGACTGGCGAGCGGCGTGGCGACGGCGGTCCGGGCGGTCCGACCCGAGGTCCGAGTGATCGGGGTCGAGCCCGAACTGGCGGCAGATGCCAGCGAATTGCTCCAAGCCGGCCGGATCGTGCGCTGGTCCGCCGCCGATGTCTCGCGAACGATCGCGGATGGGACCCGCACCCAGGCCCTCGGCGTCCGGACATTCGCCCACATCCGGGCGAACCTGGATGCCATCGTCACAGTCTCGGAGGTCGAGATCGCGGCCGCCGTGCGGCTGGCCGCGGAGCGAAGCCGCCTGGTCGTCGAACCGTCAGGAGCGTTGGGGGTCGCCGCGATGGCGTTCCATGCCCGGGACCTCGGCCTCGACACCGCCCGCGGATCCGTCGTGGCGATCGTCAGTGGCGGGAACGTGGACCCCTCGCGATACCGCGAGCTGCTCGCGGCCGAGATCCCGCCCGAAGGCTGAGCGCGATCAGGGTGGACGGCGGGAACGTCGCCAGGGTGCCCACGGCGAGTGACACGGTGTCGCTCCGGTCACCGGCCCGCATCGACCCGCTCGTCGGCCAGTCGTTCTGCGAGCCGTCGCTCGCGCAGCCGGATCTGGGCCATCTCGACGTCCGCACGTCGGTCGTCGCGCGCTTCGTTTCGAGCCTCTGCCCGCATCCAACCGGCGACGACCGCCAGGATCGCGGTCATGAAGACAGCATCACCCAGAAGCCACATGATGCCGGCCGCGAGCCGCTGGTCGTCGAGCGCCGCGATGCCCCACGGGCTGCCGAGCGTCGCATAGTGGGGATAGAGCACGGTGGTCGCACCCAGGATCACGACGGCAAGGAACGTGTTCTGGGTCATCTGCGTGAACAAGTAGCCGATCCGGCCCGGGTACCCGAGACGATACGGGGCGGGGTCGAGCGCCACGGCCGGCCACCAGAAGAACAAGGCCCCCGTCAGGAACAGGAAGTGCTCGAACTCGTGGATCAGCGGGTCCTCAAGAGCTGCGTTGAACAGGGGCGAGAAATGCGTTCCCCACATCATCACCGCGAACATCAGCCAGGCGACCACCGGATGGCCGAGGAACCGCACGACGCGCGAGTGCAGGATGGGCAGGACCCAGCGGTGACGGGTCTCCGAGGAACTTAACCGGAGGATCAGGGTGACGGGCGCGGCCAAGGCGATCAGCGGAGCGGCAACGAGCATCAACAGGACGTGCTGGACCATATGGATCGAGAACAGCGCCGTGTCGTACGCCCCGACCCCGGACTGCAGAGCGAACGCCAGCGCGACCATGCCCGCCAGGAACGCTGCGGTCCGGCGCCGCGGGACCGGGTTCGCCGGGTGCTGGCCATCGACCCGCCCGACCGCCCAGAGCCACCACCACACGGCGGCGACGATACCGAGGGTCGGAAGTGGCTCGAAGGTCCAACCCAGCAACAGGTTGACCACGCTCGGTGGGTCGCTCGGGACCGGCCCATGGGCCGACACCGGCCGAGCGGACGCCAGCATCACGCCGACCGGGATGATCAGGGCCGCGAGTCGTCCGAAGCCTCGACGATCGAGCATCGTGGCATCGTCGCACGACCGACCGGCGGACGCGCGGGACGACCGCGCTCCGAGTAGAATGGCCGCGTTCGGTCGCCTCGCGCGGCCGACCGCGCCCGCAGTCCGAACCCAGTCGCCGTGCCCCGCCGGGCGCGTCGCCACCTCGAGGATCTGATGTCGAGCTCCCCCGGGTCGCGCTCCTCTGCCCCACGAACCGCGCTTTTCGCGTTGGCGGTCGGGGCTGCCCTCATCGGGGTGTCGCTGATCCTGCTCTACTTCGGCATCAACGTCGCGGACGAAGGCGAGAAGATCCTCACCGGCCTCTATCCCCCGATCGCGGTCACGACCGAAGGCGCCCAGATCCGCGACTTGTACACCGTCGTGTTCCTGATCGCCGTCGCGATCTTCCTGGTCGTGGAGGGCCTGATCATCTGGTCGGTGATCCGCTACCGACGCCGTCCGACCGACGTCGAGCTGCCACCCCAGATCCACGGCAACAACATCGCCGAGCTCGTCTGGACCGTCGTCCCGACGCTCATCGTGATCTTCATGTTCATCGTGTCGTGGCAGACCCTCAACGCCGTCGATACGACCTCGGCCAGCACGCCGACGAAGATCCGGGCCATCGCCGGCCAGTTCCAATGGCAGTTCGACTACCTGAGCCCGGATGGGAATGACGTCGTTTACACGGAACTCTTGCCGCTGGTGAGCCAGGGGGGCGGGATGTATGTCCCGGCCGGTCGACCGGTCCAGCTCCAGCTGGTCAGCAACGACGTGATCCACGCCTTCTACGTTCCCCAGTTCCTGTTCAAGCGCGATGTCGTCCCGGGCCGAACGAATTCATTCGAGTTCACCGTTGCCGAATTGGATGCAGGACAGACATTCCGAGGTCAATGCGCCGAGCTCTGCGGGGTCGGCCACAGCATCATGCTGTTCGAGGTCAAGGCGTTGACGGGCCCCGAATTCGACGCCTGGCTGGCCGACAAGGTGGCGACCGCCAACGCGACGCCGGCCCCGCTACCCAGCGCCGAGCCTGGCGGATCTGGCGCGCCACCGCCCGCGGGGGGCGGCGGCGAGACCCTCGAGGTCACCGCCAAGAACGTGGCTTACGAAGAGGCGCAGCTCAACGCGACGGCCGACGCGCCATTCAAGATCCATTTCACCAATGACGACCCGGGAACCCCGCACAACGTGGCCATCCACAAGGACTCCCCGACGGGCGAGGAAGTCTTCAAGGGTGAGGTGTTCACCGGCGTTGCCGACAAGACGTATGACGTCCCGGCCCTGCCGGCGGGCAATTATGCCTTCGTCTGTACCGTGCATCCGACGATGACCGGTACGCTCACGGTCCAGTAAGGAGCCTCGATGGCGACGACCACCCTCACGCCGGCCGCCTCTCGATCGCGTAGCACGCTGTACGAGTGGATCACCACGACCGACCACAAGAAGATCGGGATCCTGTACGTCGTCAACTCGTTCATCTTCTTCTTCATCGGTGGGCTGCTCGCGCTTGGCGTCCGGACCGAACTCGCCCAGCCCGGTCTCCAGTTCGTGTCCGCAGCGACGTACAACGAACTGTTCACGATGCATGCGACGTTCATGATCTTCCTGTTCGTGATCCCGATGCTGGCGGGCTTCGGCAACTACATCGTGCCGCTCCAGATCGGGGCCCCGGACATGGCCTTCCCGCGCATCAACGCGCTGTCGCTCTGGATGCTGCCGCTTGGCGGGATCCTGCTGTTGCTCGGCTTCGTGACCGGGGGGACAGCCGCGGCCGGCTGGACGAGCTATGCCCCCCTGTCCGAGGATCGAGTCCTGGGGGCGACCGGGTCGGGACAGGACCTGTGGATCGTCGCCCTCGTGCTGATCGGGACGAGTTCGATCCTGGGCGCCATCAACTTCCTGGTGACCATGTTCAAGATGCGGGCGCCCGGGATGACCCTGTTCCGGATGCCGATCATGACCTGGACCGTGCTGGTCACCTCGGTCCTCGTCCTGATGGCGACGCCGGTCATCACCAGCGCCCTGATCATGCTGTTCATCGACCGCAACTACGGCGGGGCGTTCTTCGACCCGTCACGAGGTGGCGACGCGATCCTCTACCAGAACATCTTCTGGTTCTATTCGCACCCGGCGGTGTACGTGATGATCCTGCCCGCGATGGGCATGGTCAGCGAGATCCTGCCGGTCTTCAGCCGCAAGCCATTGTTCGGGTACAAGGCGTTCGTCTTCGCGACCGCGGCCATCGGTGCTCTCGGCTTCTCCGTGTGGGCCCACCACATGTTCACGACCGGCGCGGTCTACCTCCCGTTCTTCAGCATCATGACCTTCCTCATCGCGGTCCCCACCGGGGTCAAGATGTTCAACTGGGTATTCACGATGTGGCGCGGCCAACTCATGCTCAAGACGCCGCTCCTGTTCGCCATCGGCTTCCTCACGATGTTCCTCATCGGCGGCATCAACGGCGCGTTCAGTGCGTCAGTCCCGGTCGACTTCGCCCTGCATGACACCTACTGGGTGGTCGCCCACCTGCATTACGTGCTGTTCGGCGGTTCCGTCTTCGGGATCATGGGCGGCTTCTACTACTGGTTCCCGAAGATGACCGGCCGGATGATGAACGAGACGGTGGGCAAGGTCCAATTCGTGATCATGTTCATCGGTTTCAACCTGACCTTCTTTCCGATGCACGAACTCGGGCTGGCCGGGATGCCCCGGCGGATCGCCGATTACGCCTCGACCGCGGGCTGGAACGACCTGAACCTGTTGGCCACGATCGGCGGGTTCACCATCGCGGCCAGCATGGTCGTCTTCCTCTGGAACGTGTTCCTGTCCCTGCGCAGCGGACCGATCGCGGGCGACGATCCGTGGGAAGGCAATACGCTCGAATGGGCGACCACATCGCCACCGCCCGCGTATAACTTCGACCACCTTCCCGACATCCGATCCGAGCGACCGGTCTTCGACCAGCGATACGGCCAGGCGGCCGGACATTGAGCGGGACGCGACGATGACGATGACCACGGCCGACCCGGAAGCGACGCTGCCGGTCGAACACAACCCGCTCGCGTCGATGCCGCACGATTCCCACGGCGGCATCAGCAACCCGGTGCTCGGGATGCTGTTGTTCATCACCTCGGAGGTGATGTTCTTCGGCGGCCTGTTCGCGGCGTACTTCAACATCCGGGCCAACGCAGCGCAGTGGCCGCCGATCAATCCCGAGACATCGCCGCCGGTGCCCTTCCACCTCCAGGTCCTGCCCGTGGTCTCCGTCGACGGGAGCCCGTCGTATTCGTTCGTGCTGATCGCCACGATCCTGCTGGTCCTCAGTTCGGTCTCGTGCCAGTACGGTGTGTGGGCGATCCGCCGAGACGATCGGACCGTGTTCCTTCGGGCGATGGCGATCACGCTCGGGCTGGGGATCGTCTTCCTGATCCTGCAGTTGACCGACTACGCGATCCTCGGGTCGGAGGGGCTGACCCTCTCCTCAGGGACGTACGGCACGACCTTCTACACCCTGACCGGCTTCCACGGCGCCCACGTCTTCGCCGGTGTGCTCATGCTCGGCGTGGTCCTGTATCGCGGGATGGTCGGGCAGTTCAGCGGCAGACATTACGATGCGGTCGAAGGAGCCTCCCTGTACTGGCACTTCGTCGACGTCGTCTGGATCCTGTTGTTCGCGTTGCTGTACCTGCTCCCCGGGAAGACCCCGGCAGCCTAGGGAGTCGAAGCCGTGCATCATCCGCTCCGCCATCCCCGGACCGCGGCCCTGGTGGGCATCCTGTTCGTGGTCATCGGGCTCATCTATTACATCGTCCCGGGCCTTGACGGGATCATGCGTGAATTGGATGACATCGCAGCCGGGACGACGATGCTGATCTTCCTGGGCGTGGCGATGGCGATCATGGCCTATGTCCTGGTCGCTGGTACGGCTGACGATTGACCGGCGCGAACGTGTGGCGCACCAGCCGGGCGCGGTGATCGATGCTTGAGCGGATCTGGACCCGGATCCTGGAGCTGACGGCCGAATTCGTCACCCCGGACTGGGGTGTCGTGATCGGGCTGATCCCGGTCGCCATGGCCATCGGTGTCGTGATCGTCCTGCTGGCCTTGTTCCGCCGGCTGATGACCGCACCGCCGGCGCGGCGCGGCTACCAGCGGGTCGAACCGCAAACACCGGCCGGGATCCACATGCCGGGACCGTCGTTCGCCCCGGTCTTCGCCGCCATCGGTGTCGGGCTGCTGATGCTCGGACTCGTATTCGGTGGTCTCATCCTGATCCTGGGCCTCCTCGCCCTGGTGCTGACGCTGCTGTACTGGCTGGCCGAGGGACTGCGCGTATACGACCACGACATCGGGCCCACGACTGAGACGCTCCCGGCGGTGATCAGCCAGGGTCCGCCGCCGGGCGTCCACATGCCGGGCCCGTCGTGGCGGCCGTTCCTTGGCGCGTTCGGGGTATTCGCCCTTCTCCTCGGGCTGGTCTTCGGTGGCTGGGTGCTGGCGGCCGGCGTGATCTGCCTCATCGCGACGCTTCTCGGCTGGCTTGGTGATGCGGTCAAGGAATACCGGAAGACGGTCGAGGCCGACACGACGGGCCACCTCGAGAACATCCCCCAGTCCCGACCGCCTTCCCGCCTGTTCGGCACCCTGATCGCGCTGATCGTGGCCGCGACCGTTCTGCAGGCCACCAATTTCGCCATCGGCGAGGCCAGCGGCGGCGCCCCGACGGGGTCCGGCGGGCCGTCCGCCGGCCCGTCAGCGTCCGGGTCCGGCGGGCCGTCGGGTGACGCGTCCGGCGGACCGCCGGCATCGAGCGGACCGGCAGCCGATGTCCAGGTCCAGGCCAAGAACGTGCAGTACGTCGAATCGACCTGGACCGGCCCTGCCGACAAACCGTTCACCATCGCCTTCGACAACGAGGACGCCGGGACGCCCCACAACATCGAACTCCAGGATGCGTCGGGGGCGATCGTCTTCAAGGGCGAGATCTTCACCGGCGTGGAGTCTCGCGACTACGCTGTCCCGGCCCTCCCTGCGGGCACCTACACGTTCCTGTGCGCCGTCCATCCGACGACCATGACGGGGACCGCCACGCTTCAGTAGCGAGAAGTCCCGCCAGTGCCGCGCCGAACGATCCTGCTCGCCCTGGCGATCGCTGTCCTCGCGACACTGACCTTCGTCGTCCTCACCCGGGTCGACCTGGGACCGCCGCCTGGTCGGGCCGCGGTCGGTGCTCCGGCACCGGATGTCATCGGCATCACCCTCGATGGCCATCCATTCGACCTGACGGAGGCTCGAGGGCGGCCCGTCGTCGTCAACTTCTGGGGCCCCAGCTGCGTCCCGTGTCGCGACGAGTTCCCACTCCTCGAATCGAAGTCGGTCGCGCATGCTGCCGACGACCTCACCGTCGTCGGCGTCCTGACTGACGATCCGCCGGAACCGGCTCGCGACTTCATCGCCAGGTACGGCGCCGATTGGCCGACCGTTGTCGACCCGGATGGATCGATCAAGACCGCCTATCGCGTGGCGGCCAGGCCGCAGTCCTACTTCATCGATGGCGATGGCGTCATCCGGTCGATCCAGATCGGCGAATTGACGGACGCCGATTTCGAGCGGCAGTACCAACGCATCGCTCCGTGAGCGCGGAGGCTGGTCCTCCGGGCGCGGCACCGATCGCGGTGTCGGTCGACGGCCTGGTCAAACGCTATGGCCAGCGCACCGTCCTCGACGGTCTCTCGCTTGATGTGCGAGCCGGCGAGGTCGTGGCCTTGCTCGGCCCGAATGGCGCAGGCAAGACGACCACGGTCGAGATCATCGAAGGCTATCGGCGCAGCGATGCGGGCACGGTCCGAATCCTGGGCAGCGATCCGATGATGGGTGGCCGCGAACTGCGGGCGCGGCTCGGGATCATGCTCCAGGGCGGGGGCATCGATCCGCGCGCACAGCCGCGCGAGACGCTGCGTCTGTACGGTCGGTTCCACGCCGATCCGCGGGACGCCGATGAACTGCTCGACCTGGTCGGCCTTGGGGCCGCAGCCAGGACACGCTACCGGAGGTTGTCGGGTGGCGAGCGCCAGCGACTTGGCCTGGCCCTGGCGCTGGTCGGCAAACCCGAGGTCCTCGTGCTCGACGAGCCGACCGCCGGGATGGATCCCGAAGCCCGCGCCCGGACTCGGTCGATCGTCAGTGAGGTGCGCGATTCGGGTGTCGCGATCCTGCTGACCAGCCATGACCTGACCGATGTCGAGCGTCTGGCGGACCGGATCGTCATCATCCACGACGGTCGGGTCGTCGCTGCCGGGACACCAGCCGAACTCACGGCCGGCGCCAACCAGCGAGTCAGGTTTCGACTGGACAAGCCGCTCAGCACCACCGAGGTCACCGCCCTCGCCCAAGTGCTCGGCACGAGTCATCCAGGCGTCCGGGTCACGGTCGACGGTGACGGTGGCCGGTATCGAGTGGACGAGGCGAACCCGGATCCCGACCTGATCGCCGGCCTGGCCCGATGGTGCGCTTCTGTCGAGCGCCTGCTCCTCGAGGTCCGGACGACGGGCGGCACTCTCGAAGACATCTATCTGGAGCTTGTCGGGCCGGACAGGACGGGACGGCCATGAGCCGACCGGCCTCGACGGCCACGGCCGTGCTGGCGCAGACCGCGATGGAGCTGCGCCTGACCGCTCGTCGCGGCGAGAACGTCGTGGTCACGATCGTCATCCCGGTCGCGGTCCTGCTGTTCTTTGCGTCGGTCGATGTCCTGCCCGCGGTTGCCGGCAAGCCCGTGGACTTCCTGCTGCCAGGAGCCATGGCGTTGGCGATCATCGCGGCGAGCCTCGTCAACCTCGGGATCGCGACCGCATATGAGCGCAACTACGGAGTCCTGAAGCGACTCGGCGGTTCACCACTGACGCGTGGCGATCTATTGGCGGCCAAGATGAGCGCGGTCGTCGTCGTCGAGATCGTCCAGGTCGCCCTCCTGATCGCGATCGCGTGGATCGTCCTCGGCTGGCAGCCCGGTCCTGGCGCAGCGGCCCTGATCGTCGGCCTCGGACTCGGCCTGGGCACCCTGGCCTTCGCCGGACTTGGCCTCCTGTTGGCCGGCGCCCTGCGAGCGGAGGCGACCCTGGCGTTGACCAACGCCCTGTTCGTCGCATTCCTGTTGCTCGGCGGGATCATCCTGCCGGTCTCGCATCTGCCCCAGCCGCTCGCGACGCTGGCCGACTACCTTCCAGCCGCGGCTCTGGCCGACGTCTTCCGGATCGGCCTCGGCGCCGTGGATGGCGACCTGGTCCGACCGATCGTCGTCCTCACCGCATGGGGGGTCGGGGCCACGATCCTCGCCACCAGGACGTTCCGCTGGGAATGACCCCCGCCAGCTAGCTCGACTCTTCGGGGAGATCGCGCAGGCGCAGGACCGGTGAGCTGATCAGGAACAGGACTCCGCCGATGGCGGCGACGGTCGTCACCAGGATCGCCTCGCGAACCCCGAGGGCCGTCCCGAGGGCCCCGCCCAGCAGGGCCCCGATCGGCCGAACACCGTAGTTGACGAAGCGGAACGCTCCGCCAGCGCGGCCCCGGATCCGGTCCGGCGTCCGGGCATAGAGGATCGCCCCGACATTGATGTCCAGGATCATCACCCCGAACCCGGCGCCGAACTCCGACCCGAAGAGCAGCGCGAAGATGACCGCGGAGGGCATCGCCGGATCGGCCAGCGGGATGAGCAGGAGCGAGGCCGGGTAGATGAGGCAACCCAGGGCGTAGGCCGGGCCCAGCCCGATGCGGCGGCCGATCCGAGTGGCCACCAGGGCTCCGATGACCGCGCCGATACCGCCAGCACCGAGGGCCAGGCCGAGGGCTCCGGGCGAGACATCCAGGATCGTCGTCGCGTAGAGCACGAACAAGGCGCCGCCCGCGAAGGTGAACAGATTGATGGTCGTCACCGACAGCAGGGTCGGTCGCATGATCAGATCACCGAGGACGAAGGTCAGACCCGCCAGCAGCCGCTCCCGGGTCGTGCCTTCCTCGGTCTCGATGGGCGGCTCCTGGGCGGTGATCCGGCGGAGGAACACGACCGAACCGACGAACGACAGCGAGTCGGCCAGCATCGCCGCCGGGGCGCCGACTACCTGCACGAGGATGCCTGCGATGGTCGGGCCACCGACCGATGCCAATGAGCGGCTCCCGTTGAGCAGGGCCATCGCCTCCACGTACCGCTCTCGGCGCGTGACCGACACGAACAGCGTGTTCCAGGACAGGTCGAACACCACCGAAAGCGATCCGGCGAGAAAACCGACGACGTACAACTGGGGCAGGGTCAGCACGTCGAGGACATAGGCGATGGGGATGCTGCCGATCAGCCCTGCCCGACCGAGATCGGCGAGGATCATCAGCCGACGTCGACTCCTGACCCGATCGAGCCAGACCCCGGCCGGCAGCGAGAACAGGAGATGGGGGAAGAGGCCGACGGCGGTCAACGTGCCCATCTGGGCGGCGTCGGCACCCAGCGTCAGGACCGCAACGAGGGGCAGGCCGAGCTGGGTGATCTGGTCTCCGAAGACCGAGATCGTCTGGCCGAGCCAGAGCTTCCGGAAATCGGGCGCATCGAACAGCAGCGGCGGGATGCGCCGCCGAATGGCTTGGATCACGTCTGGGTGACGGACCGCGCGGCCTGGCGCGCGGTCACGTGTCGGTCAGGCGAGCCTCGGGCGCGACGTGAGGATCAGGAAGGTGGCGGGTTGTTCTGCTGCTGCGCGAGCTGCTTCTGGACTTCCTCGTCGATCTCGTTCTGGCGCCTCTGCCTGATCCGCCGAGCCAACATGAGACCCATGATCCACGGCCAGATGAGCGCGACCACGAGGCCGACGAGGATCGACAGCGCCCAGTTCGGCGTGGCCGGTGTCGCCGTCCCGCCGGTGAGCCAGTACACGATCAAGAAGGCGATCACCCCAAGGATGATGCCGGTGATCCGCCGAATCATCGCGATCCCTCCATCCCTCGGGCAGCGGTCCATCGCCCGTATCGTCAGCCTAGGTGGCGCACGGCGGCGCGTCAATCGGACCTGGGGACGGGGCGGACCCGGACGGCCGTCGGTCGGGTCAGTCCGGTTCAGCCGCCCTTGGCCTTCAGCTGGTCCTCGACCTCGCGGTTGATCTCATTCTGCCGACGTTCCTTGACGCGGCGGGCGAGCAGGAACGCGATGACCCAAGGCCAGGCGACCGTGACGATGAACCCGACGATCACGGCGATGACATAGACCTGGGTTTCGACGTTCGGGGCGAACAGGACAAGCAGGAGGTACGTCGCTAGTGCGCCGAGCCCTGCTCCGATGATCCGATGCATCCGAACCTCCCGACCTCTGCTGGCGACCGAGAGCGTATTCGGGCGAACTCAGTCGAGTCAATCTGGTCGTTGACGTCGCGAACGGGAACGATTCGCCGGACACCGACGCCATAGCATGTGATGCGACCGAACGGCCGCACCACCAATGGGTCGGGCATGGACAAACGCGACCTCGTCGAGCGGGCAAGACAGGGCGATCACGACGCCTTCGAGGAGCTGGCGGGCGGCGCCATCGCCAGGCTCGACGCAGCGGCGCCATTGATCCTTCGTGATCCTGAACTCGCCCGCGATGCGGTCCAGGATGGCTTCGTCCGCGCCTGGCGCAACCTTCCGGCGCTGCGCGACCCGGATCGTTTCGACGCCTGGCTCCGGCGGCTCGTGGTCAACTCCTGTATCGACATCACGAGGCGCCGTGGTCATCGAGCGATCGAGGTCGAGTTGAGCCCGATCCACGGTCCGTCGGTGGGCGACATGTCGACCCAGGTCGCCGATCGCGAGCTCATCGAGTCGGCGCTTAGGCACCTCGATCCGGAGTGGCGCGCGGTCGTCGTCCTGCACTACTTCATCGGCTTGCCGCTGCCTGCCGTGGCCGACGCACTGGGGATCCCGCTGGGAACGGCCAAGTCGCGTCTGCATCGCGCCCTGGGTCTGATGCGGGTATCGATCGCGTCCGATGAGACGGCGATGGACGCAGCACCGGTCCCGGGAGGGCAGTTCGCATGATGCCGATCGGTCGCCTTGAGCGCCATCTGCCGCAGGTGCTCGAGGAGCTGGCTGAGCCCCAGATGCCCGACTACTTCGCTGACCTCATGTGGACGACAGCGCACTCGTCACAGCGGCCGGCCTGGTCGATGCTCGAAAGGTGGATCCCAGTGAACGAGATCGCACTTCGACCCGTGCTCGCCCAGCGGCTCCCTTGGCGGCCCGTCTTCGTCCTTGGCCTGGTGATGCTCACGATCCTCGCGGGGCTGGTGTTCGCAGCCGGCGCCTATCGCCTGCCACCGGCATTCGGACCGGCAGGGAACGGCCTGATCGTCCACTCTGAGGACGGCGACATCTATACCTTCGACCCGAGGACCGGCGCATCGAATGCCATCGTCACCGGGCCGGACGCCGACGTCGATCCGTCGTTCTCGAGTGACGGCACGAAGATCCTCTTCGAGCGCCTCCTGTCGGGTGACCCCAGCCAGGGCCTGCTCTACGTGGCGAACGTCGATGGCAGTCGACTTCAGAAAGTGAGTCCGGACGCGTTGACCGACCTCAACGGTGTCGATCTTTCGCCCGACGGCCAGCACATCGCGATGGTGGCCAGCCTCAATGAGATCCCGTCGCTGTTCACGGTTCCAAGCGATGGCGGACAGATCCGGCCGATCCGCACCGGCCAGACCATCTGGGGAGCCAGCTTCCGACCGACCGGCCCTGCCGACATCCTCTTTGGCGGCTCGGAAGGCTACGACGGCAGCTACAGCGGGCTGTATCTCATCGCTGCCGATGGGTCCAACCTGCGAACGCTCGTCGCACCCCGGATCGATGCCGACCTGTTCGGGGATCCGCGCTGGTCACCCGATGGAAGTCAGATCGCCTATGGCCGCCGCGAGCCGAGCAAACCTGTCATTCGCCTGCACGTGATGTCCGCGGATGGGACCGACGATCATGTCGTCGGGCAGCTGGACGGTGCCTGGGCAGAGGGTTGGCCCCGATGGTCGCCGGATGGGACCAAACTCCTGGTCGAGCGGCGTGGCGGAGACGCCTGGGATTGGGAACGGGCATGGCAACCCGCCGTCATATCCCTCGACGGAGCACCCGCCGTGCCGATCGCCTTCGAGGCGACCTCCTGGGTCGAAATGGACTGGTCGCCGGACGGCAAGTCGATCCTGGCGACCCCGACCGATGCTGATGGCAAGGCTCTCCCGCAGCTCCTCTGGGACCCTCTGACCGGGGAATCCACGACGGCACCGTGGCCACCGACGAGCCCGCCATCCTGGCAACGGATCGCACCCTGACTTCTCCTCCCCGGTGGCGGCCTCCTCGCCGTCGCCGGGCCCCATGCCGGCCCAGTGTGGTCGCGGGCGTGACGTGCCGCGTTCCTGACACGCGGAACCTCGACAGCCGAGCGTGGCCGACATCGGATTCCAGCAGATCCGATGGAATCCGTCCTCCGGCCCATCGTGGTCGTGACCAGGCTGCGTGCCTGACACGCAAACGTCCTCGCGAGCCGAGCCCATCCACTACCGTCTGAACGTTCGGACCTCCCGACCACTCATTGGTAGGTGACGACGTCATGTGACGCCGCCACTCGAGGGAGCGATCGTGCGAGACCTCGTCGAGCAGGCCCAGAACGGTGATCGCGAAGCATTCGCGGCGCTGGTCGCGCTGACCAGCGATCGGATGTACGCGCTCGCTGCCCGGATCCTCCGCGACAGCGTCCTGGCGGAGGATGCCCTGCAGGGCGCCCTCATCGCCATCTGGCGTCAGCTCCCAAGCCTGCGTGACCCGGATCGCTTCGAAGCCTGGGCCAGGCGGGTGCTCGTTCATGCCTGCTACGCCGAGGCCAGGCGTCGCCGGACATGGGCGTTGAACGTCCGAGTCCTTCCGGTCGACGGGCCGGCGGCACCGGATCAGATCCTGTCGATCGATGACCGCGACGCGCTCGAGCGGGCGTTCCGACGCCTGACCATCGAACAACGTGCGGTCTTCGTCCTGCATCACCACCTGGGCCTGCCCCTGGTCGAGATCGCCGACGCCGTCGGCATCCCGGCCGGCACGGCCAGATCGCGACTCCACTATGCGACCAGGATCCTTCGAGCGGCCGTCGAGGCCGATGCGGAGCCGGTCGCCCACGAAGGACGGATGGCATGACCACGGAACGCGATTTCGACCGCCTGGCTCGAACCTGGCTCGAACCCGGACCCGACGAAGCGCCCGACCGTGCGATCGCCGCCGTCCTCCTGGCCGTCGAGACCACGCCGCAGGTGCGACCAAGGTTCCGATGGTCCATCCGGAGGTCTATCAAGATGAACCGCTACCCGCTGGCCGCGAGCGCGGCCGCGATCCTTGTCGTCGTGATCGGCGGCGGGATCCTGATCAACAGACCGACCGATCAGACCGGCACCGTCGCCGCGTCTGCGTCACCGACCAATTCGCCGACGGCGTCGACCAGCGTGGCACCATCACCATCCACCTCGGCCTCGCTCGACGAGCCCGTGCCGGTGTCGCTGATCGGACGATGGATGGGCGGCAGCCGCCCATCGGTGGGGATCGATCCGCCATCCGGCAGTAGCCTCTCGTTCAGTGCCCGTGGCTCCTCGATCACGCCGCCAGCCCAGGGAAACCAGACCCTGCTCGGGTCGGTCGCTGCGGCGGTCGACGACACCGCCCTCCGACTTACGACCACTTCGAGCGGGACGGTCGGTGCGCGACCGGAGATACCGGGACCTACACGTGGGCCCTGTCACCGAGTGGCCGGACCCTCACCATCGCCGCTGTCGATGACGCTTGCGCGGCGCGTCTCGCGGCGATCCCCGGAACCTGGTCAAAGATGGCCTGCAAGGATCCGAACGACAACTGCCTCGGTGACCTGGATGCCGGCACGCACGAATCGCAGTTCTTCGCTCCCCGCGTCGACCCGGGCGAGGTCTCGACGGCCGGGTACGCAGCGCTCACCTATGCCGTCCCAGAAGGCTGGGCAAATCGCGCCGACTGGCCGACCTCGTTCGAGTTGACCCCCTCGAGCGACTACGAGCTCGAAACCGCTTCTGGCCCAACGACCGATACGTACCACGGCATCTACGTGTTCACGCAACCGGCGGCGAGCCTGCAGAGAGCCGGCTGTGATGGCGAACTCCCAGCGAATAAGGGCCGGACCGTTGGCGACCTGGTCTCCTGGATCCAGAGCCGATCCTCACTCATCGCCTCCGCGGCGACTCCGATCACGATCGATGGACACGAGGGCCAGATGATCGATGTCCGTCTCGACCCGTCCTTCACCACGACATGCCCTGATTCCGCTGTCCCGACCTCGGTCTACCTGACCTATGCACAGCCCACTCCGACAGTGGACATGGGGCACCGGGGCCAACGAGCAACAGCGGTACATCTTCCTCGACCTGGGCGACGGTGATGTGGTGATGATCGTCATCGATTCGAGCTACCCGGATCGATTCGACGACCTGGTCGCCCAGGCGATGCCGATCATCGAGTCCTTCACGTTCAAGTAGATACCCCACGTCGGCGCCTCCAGCACCGACGAACGACGGAGCGGCGGGTCCATCGGGTCCGTCGCCCCGGGTTCAGACGAAGGAGTACGACGATGACCAATCCAAGGAAGCGTTGTTCGGTCGTCCGGCACCAAGGGATCAGTGTCCTTGCGATGGCCGTCGCACTTGCGGGCTGTTCGGCCACGAACCTGACGAGCCCGGTTCCCAGCACCGCCGGATCCATCGCCGACGCGCCGAGCTCGTCCACGATGCCATCGATCGCCGCCCAGGAGTCGCCGATGCCCGACCCGCCGGGGGATGCCTGGAACTTGGTCACGATCGGCGATTCGATCCCATATGGTCAGTACGACTGTGGCGGCTGCGACACGTTCACGACGATCTTCGCCCGGGCGATCACGGACGCTACCGGAATGCCCGTGACGGGCCATAACTTGTCGACCCACGACAACCTGACCGGCGCCCGCCTGCTCGATCGGCTGGGGACGAGTACTCCCTACCAGATGGCGATCGCAGATGCGGACTTCATCATCGTGACGATCGGTCACAACGACACGCCCTGGAATTCGGGGGACGACTCGTGCGACGGCGAGAATGGCGACGCGCCGGACTGGTCGAAGTACACGGGTGCCTGCGTTGAGGCACTGGCCGACCGACACGGGCAGGAGCTCGATCAGGTCCTCACCGCTGTCCAGGCGCTGCGCGGAGACCGACCGACGGCCATCCGCGTCACCACCGACTACAACGACGTCATCGGCTGGGACCAGGCCCCGCCCGAAGCATCAAAGCCTTCGCGCGAGGTGCTCGACGCGTTCGCGTCCGAGACGTGCCGGGTCGCAGCCGCCCACCACGTACCGTGCATCGACGTGTACCACTCGTTCAATGGACCGAAGGGCCGGGCGGCGGCCGGGGATCTGCTCGGCCCGGACTACACCCACCCTTCCGCGTCCGGTCAGGCTCGTATCGCCACGCTGCTGTCACAGGCTGGCCTCGCGCCGCTGCAGTGATCCATCCGCTGACACCTGGACGCTCCAGATGACGGGCGCTGATCGATCCGGTCCGCCGCTCCGTTCGCGCCGTCCCGCCGCTCGGGACCATCCGCTCCTTGCCGCCCCGTGGCCCGCTATCCTCCCGGCATGATCCGCACGTCACCATTCCACAAGCGCACGAGCGCGCTCAATACGACCGGGCTGTGGAGTCACTGGTCGGGCACGCTGGCCGCCGACCGCTACCAGATGTCGGACAAGTTCGAGTACTTCGCCGTCCGCAATGCGGCCGGTGTGTTCGACTCGTCGCCGCTGTACAAGTACCGCATCACCGGTCCCGATTCCGAGCACTTCCTGGCCGGCGTGCTGACCCGCGACATCCGGACCTGCGCGCCCGGCAACGCCCAATACACGGCCTGGTGCGACGATCGCGGATTCGTCGTCGAGGACGGCGTCATCCTCCGCCCCGGCGACCATGAGTTCCTGCTGACGTCCGCCGAGCCGAACCTGGCATATTTCCAGGACCTCATCGGCCGCGAACGAGTGAGCATCGAGGAAGTCAGTGACGAGATCGGCGTGCTGGCCGTGCAAGGCCCGCGGTCTCGTGATCTGCTGGCCGCCCTCATCCCGGACGTGGCCGTCCTCCCCTTCTTCGGCGTCGCCCGGGGGTCCATCGCCGGCAAGCCGGTCAGCGTTTCACGAACCGGCTACAGCGGCGACCTGGGCTATGAGGTCTGGGTCAACGCCGCCGACGCACTCAAGGTCTGGGACGCGATGTGGGCGTCGTTCGAGGGATACGGCGTCTTGCCGTTCGGGCTGGCCGCCCTGTACATGCTCAGGATCGAAGCGGGCCTGCTTCTCCTCGACGTCGATTTCGGATCGAGTCGGTTCGGCTGGACCGATGAGGACCGATCGACCCCGATCGAGCTCGGTTGGTCGTGGATGCTCCGCGACCTGGGGGCGGATGATCGGGCGTTCATCGGCCGGCGCGCCATCGAGCGCGAGATCGCCGACAAGACATCACGCTGGCGACTCACCGGGCTCGTCGTCGACTGGGCGGACTACGACCGGATCTATGACAACGCCGGCCTGATCCCGCCCAAGGATCACACGCCGGTCCACGAGGAATACTTCGTCTATGACGCCGCCGGCGAGCAGGTCGGCTACGCCACGAGCTATATGTACTCGCCGATGCTCCAGCGCCACATCGCGCTGGCGCGCGTCCGTCCGGAACTCGCTGCGCCCGGCACACCGATCAAGTTCGAGATCGATGTCAACCACCGCTACGAGTACGTCGGGGCGAAGACGGCCCGACTGCCCCTCTACAACCCCGCACGAAAGACGGTCTGACATGCCCACCAAGCGCCCCACCAAGACGCAAGCCAGCGACCAGAAGAGCGCCAAGGCCACGAAGTCGGCCAAGAGCGGCTCGGCCGACCGGAAGTACGACGCCATCGTGATCGGTGGTGGGCACAACGGCCTGGTCAACGGCGCCTATCTGGCCCGGGCCGGTCTCAAGACGCTCATCCTCGAGCGACGCCATCTCGTCGGGGGTGCGGCGATCACCGAGGAACTGAGGCCTGGCTTCTGGTTCACGACCTTCTCCTACGCGCTCAGCCTGCTCCGTCCCGAGATCATCCACGACCTGGAACTGACCAAGCACGGGTTCATGCCGCTGCTGATGTCCTCGACATTCGCACCGATGGAGAACGGCGACTACCTGTGGATGGGCCAGGACCACAACGAGAATCTCAAGGAGATCGCTCGTCACAGCAAGCACGATGCGGATGCATACGAGCAGTACTCGCACGACATGGAGATGGTCTGCAGGGCCATCAAGCCGATCCTCGATCAGGCCCCGCCGGACATCTTCAGCGACGATCCGAGCGAGGTCATGGCCCTCGCCGCGCTCGGTTCGCGGATCCGGGGCATGGACAAGCGAACGCTCCACAACACCGTCCGGTTGTTGACGGGCAGCGCGGCGGACTTCCTCGACGACTACTTCGAGTCGGACATCCTGAAGGGTTATCTCGCGTCGTCGGGGATCATCGGGACGAAGGTCGGCCCGTATTCGCAGGGATCGGGGCTCGTACTGCTCTACCACTCGCTGGGTGAACACGATGGCGAGTTCGGAGCGTGGGCCTTCCACAAGCGCGGCAATGGCGGGTTCACCCAGGTCCTTGCCCGGGCCGCCCAGTCGTTCGGCGCGGAGATCTTGCTCGAATCGCCGGTCGCTGACGTCATCACCAAGCACGGACGGGCGGTCGGTGTCGCCCTGACCGACGGCAGCGAATATCACGCCACCACGGTCGTCTCCGCGCTCGACCCGCGCCGGACCTTCCTCGAGCTGGTCAACCCGCGCGAACTTCCGAGTGACCTGGTCGAGGACATCACCCGGTTCCGCTTCCAGGGGACGTCGTCAAAGGTCAACTTCGCCCTCGACGGCCTGCCCAAGTTCCCAGGTCTGCCCGATACCGGCGAGCAGTTCCGCGGGTTCACCAATATCGGCCCGACGATGGAGTACCTGGAGCGAGCGTACGACGACGCGAAGTACGGTTGGTACAGTCAGCGCCCGTACATCGACTGCGCCATCCAGTCGACGATCGATGCCGACATGGCCCCGCCCGGCAAACATGTCATGAGCTCGTTCATCCAGTACACCCCCTATCACCTGCGCGAAAGCGATTGGGATTCGGAGCGACAGAACCTGGGTGACACCGTCCAGGCCGTGTACGAGTCGTTCTTCCCAGGCTTCGGCGAACTCGTGCTCCAACGCGAGGTGGTCACCCCGCTTGACATCGAGCGGACGGTCGGCCTGTCGGAGGGCAATATCTTCGCAGGTGAATTCCTCGCACCCCAGATGTTCCTGTTCCGTCCTGCCCCCGGCTGGAGCCAGTACCGGACCCCGATCGACGGCTACTACCAGTGTGGTTCGGGCACGCACCCCGGCGGTTGTGTCATGGGCGCGCCGGGCAAACTCGCCGCTGAACGGATCCTCAAGGATCGCAGCCGGAACTGACGCCGCTCCCCGACTCGACTCGGTATACTGGGCGACCCCCAGACTCGCGGCGCCCTGAGGATCCATGTGAACGCCATCTCCGCGGAAGGCCTGGTCAAGGTCTACCGCTCTCGAAAGTCGGAAGTCCGCGCCCTGGACGGGGTTGATCTCGAGGTCCCCGAGGGGACGATCCTCGGGCTGCTTGGACCGAACGGTGCCGGCAAGACGACGACCGTGCGGATCCTGGCGACGCTCCTCCGGCCGGACGCCGGTCATGCCACGGTCGCCGGGTTCGATATCGTCAGACAGGCACAGGAGCTCCGCCGGGTCATCGGTCTGTCCGGCCAATACGCGGCCGTCGACGAGAACCTGACCGGCCGCGAGAACCTGGTCATGTTCGGTCGGCTGTATCAACTGCCCAAGGCCGAGGCGCAGCGACGTGCAGATGATCTGCTGGGCCAATTCGACCTGTCAGACGCCGGGTCGCGAGTCGTCAAGACGTATTCCGGGGGCATGCGCCGCCGTCTGGATCTCGCGAGCGCCCTCATCGGCCGCCCACGCCTGTTGTTCCTCGACGAGCCGACGACCGGACTTGACCCACGCAGCCGCCTCGGGATGTGGGACGTCATCCGCTCGCTCGTCCGCGAAGGAACGACCCTCCTCTTGACGACGCAGTACCTCGAGGAGGCCGATGAATTGGCCGACACGATCGCCGTCGTCGACCACGGGAAGATCATCGCCCGCGGTACAGCCGACCAGCTCAAGGCGGATGTCGGCGGGGCGCGAGTCGAGGTCGTCGTTCACGAGCGTGATGACATCGGTCGAGCCCGGGAGGTCCTGGCCCGGGATCTCGACGGCGAGTGCACGCTTGACGAACACACCCGCAAGCTGACCGTCCCGGCTCACGGTGGCGCGCAAGCCCTGGCCCAGGTCGTCCGGGACCTCGACGAGGCCGGCATCGTGATCGACGACATCGGTCTCCGTCGGCCGACGCTCGACGACGTCTTCCTGTCGTTGACCGGCCACGCCGCCGATGAGCCGGTCGACGATGAACCGGGCGATGCGTCCATCGCCGGCGGAGGCAAGGCCGCATGACGGCAACCGCCCGAACCGCCGCGCCACAGGGCGGCCTTCGCCAGGCCGCCTCTGACGGCTTGATCGTCATGGGCCGCAACTTGATGCGAGTCCCGCGCATCCCGGAGCTGGCGATCTTCGCCATCTTCCAGTCGATCATGTTCGTGCTCTTGTTCGCCTTCGTATTCGGTGGCGCCATCCCGCTGCCCGGCTACACCGATCCGAACGCCTATCGCGAGTACCTGATGCCGGGCATCTTCGCCCAGACCATCGCATTCGCGGCAGCGACCACGGCGATCGGGATGTGTGAGGACATCAACAAGGGCATCATCGACCGGTTCCGATCGCTGCCCATGGCCCGCTCCGCGGTGCTGACCGGTCGGACGACGGCCGACGTGATCTACAACGCCGGCATCCTCGTCGTCCTGATGATCTCCGGACTGTTCGTCGGCTGGGGCGTCCACACCTCCATCCCGGAGTTCCTCGCCGGCGTCCTGCTCCTCCTCGCCTTCGCCTTCTGCATGTCGTGGATCGGCGTCTGGCTGGGCACCTCGGTCCCGACCGTGGAAGTGGCCCAGCAGGTGTCGTTCATCGTGATCTTCCCGATCACCTTCATCTCGAACGTGTTCGTGCCGCTGCAGAGCCTTCCGGACTGGCTGCAACCGATCGCCGAATGGAACCCGATCAGCACGCTGACCGCGTCGCTCCGGACGCTATGGGGCGATCCGAACCCATTCCCCGGCTCGTCACTCGCCTCGACCCAGCCGGTATTGGTCACGATCGCCTGGTTCGTCGTCATCCTGGCGGTGTTCGCGCCGGCGGGTGTCCGTCGCTACCGCACGATGAGCCGCTAGGGCTCCCTTCGTCCAGACCCGGATCGGACAAAGGAAGAACCCCGGGTGGTCGGGCCCGGGGTTCAAGGTGAAGGCGTTGGTTGCGGGGAGAGGATTCGAACCTCTGACCTTCGGGTTATGAGCCCGACGAGCTGCCGCTGCTCCACCCCGCGACCTTCAACTCTAGGGCCAGATGCCGAATCGGTCAAACGCGGGCCGGGCCACGATCGCGATCGCACCCGGCGGGACCACAGCCCGGACCACCCGCCGGATCGACGGTTACCATCAACCCGACATGTTGCCGCCACCTTGGCTCCTCGCCGTGGGACTGGCCCTCGCGCTGATCGTCCTGCTGCCTGCGCGCCGATTGCGACTGGCCGGACTGTCGGCCACGGCGATCACGCTCTACGCAGTCTTCGTCTGGGCGTTGGCGTTCTTCCTGGTGGTCAGGCCGGTCGCCGCACGGTTCCTCGTTCCGATCCTGGTCATCGCATTCGTGGCGCCCTTCATCGTCGCTCCGGAGCGGATATCCGCCATCGTCAGACGCACACGCGGGCGTCGCGATGACCCACCACGTCCGCCGATGAAGAACGTGACTCCACCTGATGAGCGATCGCGGCTCCGTTGAGCGGACCGGTCGCGCTGCATGGCGGTGGCGAATTCGAGCCCGGTGACGAGGCGGTCCTGACCGACCTGCTCCGGACCGCGTCAGGATCCGTCCCGCGCGATCGACCGGTCCGGATCTCGGTCGTGCCGACCGCCGCTGCCGACTTTGACCCGGCGCGCTCCGGCGACCACGGCGCGGCCGCATTCGAACGTGTCGCCGCATCGATGCACGTCCTCATCCAGGCCGAGACCGTGTTGGCGATCGACCCGACGACCGCCAACGATGGCGAGGTCGCAACAAGACTGCGAAACGCCGACCTGATCTATCTGCCCGGCGGCGACCCCCGGCGGATCATCTCGACCCTGCGCGGGACGGCGGCGCTGTCGGCCATCCTGGCCGCCAATGCCGCAGGCACGCTCCTGGCCGGCGCCAGCGCCGGAGCGATGGCGTTGGCCGCCTGGTCATTCGCGCCGAATGGAGGTATCGAAGGCTTCGGCCTGGTCCCTGGCATCCTGGTCGTACCCCATGCAGATGCACGGCGCTGGTCGCGCGAGATCGAGCGCCTGGCGGTCCATGGGCCGGAAGACCTTGGCTTCATGGGTCTTGCCGAGCGCACGGCCGCGATCACCCGCGACGTGACATCCGATCCGATACGTTGGCGCATCGTCGGCGAAGGCCAGGCTCGCTGGCTCGCGCGACGCGCCTCGGAGGCCGTCATCGCCGGCGGCGGCGGCACGATCGAGACATGGACCAGTGCCCGAGCATGAGGAACGACCTCGGCTGGCGGCTCGACCCCTCGGTCACCTTCCTGAACCATGGCTCCTATGGCGCCTGCCCGGAGGCGGTGCTGGCGATCCAGCGGGAGTGGCGCGACCGACTCGAGGCCGAACCGGTCCGCTTCCTGTCCGACGACCTTCCCGCCTTGCTCGATGCCGCTCGGGCCGCGGTCGGCAGCTTCCTGCATGCGGACCCGGATGGCCTGGCGTTCATCCCCAACGCGACGACCGGCATCAACACCGTCCTGTCGTCACTCCGCTTCCAACCAGGCGACGAGATCCTGACCGATGACCACGAGTACAACGCGACGATCAACGCGATACGGGCGGTGGCCGCCCGGGACGGGGCACGTGTCGTTATCGCCTCGATCCCGTTTCCCATCGACGAACCGGCCCAGGCGCTCGACGCCGTCCTGTCCGCCGTCACCTCCCGGACCCGGCTGGTCGTCGTCAGCCAGGTCACGAGTCCCACGGCGCTGATCCTGCCGGTGGCCACGCTCGTGGCCGAGCTCACGGACCGTGGCATCGATAGCCTGGTCGATGGCGCCCACGCCCCGGGGATGCTGCCGGTCGACCTGACCGGTCTCGACGCCGCGTACTGGACCGGGAACGGCCACAAGTGGCTGTGCGGGCCGAAGGGCACGGCCATGCTGTGGGTCAGGGAAGATCGCCGGGAACGCATCCATCCACTGGTGGTCTCGCATGGTGCCAACGCCCCGCTGGCGGGCCGGTCCCGCTTTCGCCACGAATTCGACTGGGTCGGGACATCGGATCCGTCCGGCTACCTGGCTCTCCCAGCGGCCATCGAGTGGATGGCAAGAACGGCGGCGCCGGCCGGTGGCGGCTGGCCGGCCCTGATGGCCGCGAACCACTCGGCCGTGCTCGCCGGGCGTGACCGTCTGGCCGCTGCCCTCGGTGTCCGAGTACCGGCACCCGACGCGATGCTGGGCTCGATGGCCAGCCTGCCCGTCCCGCACGCCGACCCCGACGATCAGGCCGCCGAGACGATGCGCCGATCGCTCGCAGAACAGCATCGGGTCCAGGTGCCGGTCGTGGTCTGGCCGGTCCCCGCGGCGCGAACGCCGGGTGTGGAGCCGCAGGTCCTCATCAGGATCTCCGCCCAGCGCTACAACGAACCCGCGGATTTCGACCGCCTTGCCGTGGCCGTCAGGTCGGGCTGATCCGAGGAACGGTCCGGCCCTGACCGCGACTCCGGTGATCGGTCCTTAGCCGGTGCTCTGCAGCCCGCCCGCGACCCCGTTGACGGTCAGCTGTACCAGGCGGACGAGACCAGCTCGTTGCGGGTCGTCCGGCGCCATGGCTCGCAGACGCTTCAGCAGTCTGACCTGGAGTTCCGAGAGTGAATCGACGTACGGGTTCCGGAGCTCCACCGACCGCTGCAGGACGGGCGACCCGTCGAGCAGGCGCTCCCGCCCGGTGACCCGGGCGAGCATCATCACGGTCCGCCGGTACTCCGTCTCGATCGTCACCCAGCGCCCGTCGTCGCCGGGGCCGGTCGCCAGCCCGGCATACGTCCGGGCCACGCCCATGTCCGCCTTGGCCAGACTCATCTCGGCGTTGTCGAGCAGGCTCGACAGGAACGACCATTCGCGGGCAAGTCGGGCGATCCGGTCCAGACCGGCCTCGCCGTGCGCATCTCGGTAGGTTTCAAGCGCATGGCCGAGGCCGTACCAGCCCGGCAGGTTGATCCGAGCCTGCGCCCAGGCGAATGTCCAGGGGATCGCCCGAAGGGAATCGATCGTCGGCGCAACGTCACGACGACCGCGAGCCGCCGGGCGCGACCCGAGACGCAGGTCGGACAATTCGCGGATCGGCGTGATATCGCGGAAGAACGAGGCGAACCCGGGATCGTCGTGGACGAGCGCCCGGTAGGCGGCTCGCGAGGTCGTCGCCAGCTCGCTCACGATCGCGGCCCCGTCCACGAGTGCCCGATCGAGGACGGCATCGTGGCTCTGTGTCGAAGCCAGCAGGATCGCCCCGGTCATCTGTTCGAGATGGCGCTGCGCGATGGTCCGGTCGGCATAGTTGGCGGCGATCACCTCGCCCTGCTCGGTCAGCTTCAGACGCCCGTCGACCGACCTGGGCGCCTGCCCGAGGATCGCCCGGTTGGTCGGCCCGCCACCCCGGCCGAGGGCTCCGCCGCGGCCGTGGAAGAGGGTCAATTCGATGCCCCGGGATCTGGCCGTTTCGGCGAGGGACGCCTGGGCCTGGTGGAGCATCCAGGCGGCCGCCACGAGCCCCGACTCCTTGTTCGAATCGGAGTAGCCGAGCATCACCTCCTGACGGTCGCCTCGATCCGCCAGGTGGGCGCGGTACCCGGGGTCGTCGAGCAGCGCGGACAGGATCGCCCCCGCTCCATCCAGTGCCTCGCTCGACTCGAACAGCGGGACGACGTCCAGGACTGCCGGCGATGACGGCTCGCCCGGTCGTCCTGCCGTCTCGCCGGCGATGCGGGCGAGGCGGAGCACGTCAGTCACATCCGACGGTCCGGCGGTGAAGCTGACGATGTACCGATGGCAGGCCTCGACCCCGAACCGCGCCTGGGCCGCCGCGATCGAACGGAACGTGGCGAGGACTTCTTCGAGGGTGACCCCGACGACCAGTTCCGTCGTCCCGGAGGCATCATCGTCGAGCGCCACGAGGGCCGCCGCGTGGACCGCCGAGTGCTGGCGAACCTCGAGGGAGGCCAGGTGGAACCCGAACGTCCCGACCTGCCAGCGCCATTCGGCGATCTCGCCGTAGGCGACTCGTTCGAGGTTGTCGGCCACCAGCGCCTCGCTGATCTCCGCCAGCTCCGCTTCCAGATCGGCCACCGAGCCATACCGTCCGGTCAGCGGCGCCGGCTCGCCAACGAGGCCACCCCGGGTCCGCCGCAGTCGCTCGGCGATGAACCCGAAACGCTGTCGATATGGTTCATCCGGGAAGCGCCGGCGGAGTTGCCGATCGATCTCGGGCAGGTCTTCCGCGTCCCTGGCCAGGCGGGCGGCGAACGCCCGGTCGGCCCGATCGCTCGACACGGCGACCGCGACCGTCTGCATCAGGCGTGTCGCGACCGCCTCGTGCCCGCGAAGCACGTGATCGGCCTGGATCCGGAGTGTCCGCATCAGCGTCTCGGCCGTCACCCCCGGGTTCCCGTCGCGGTCACCGCCGATCCAGCTCCCCGGTCGGAGGAACGGCCCGACGATCGGCGGCCGGGTCCCGGTCCGGCCCGAATCAGCGGCCGGCCCCAAGGATCGCCCGGCCGGCGGATCGAGTGCCCCGTCCAGGGCGCGATACAGCCGCGGCACGACACGGAACAGTGTCGCGTCGAAGAACGCCATGGCCGTCCGGACCTCGTCGAGTGGGGTGGGGCTGACAAGCCGGAGATCCGAGGTCCGCCATAGAAGCGTGATCTCCTCGCGCAGGCCGCGTCGCACGTCGCGATCCGCGGACGGCGTCAGCCGCGGGTCATCGAGCCTGGCCAGGAGAGCCGCACAGCGTTGGAGGGCCACGAGGACCGTTCGCCGACGGGCCTCGGTCGGATGAGCGGTGAAGACCGGGGCGACGACAAGACGGCCGATCAGGTCCTCGAGCTCGGAGTCGGATAGACCATCCCGACGCAGGCGCCCGACGGCATCCGCGACCGAGTCATCCAGGATGCCGTCCCGTGCGACCCGTTCGCGGCGATGCAGGGCGCGGACCCGACCGCGGGCCTCGGCCAGGTTGACCAGCCCGAAATACAGCGCGAATGCACCGATGACGGCTTCTGTGGCGCCGAGATCGAGCGCCTCGAGTTCGCGATCGAGGTGTTCGCGCTCGAGTGGATCGTCGTCCCGGCGAAGTGAGATCGTGCGTTTGCGGATCCGCTCGACCGTGGCGAAGACGTCGGGTCCGGCCTGCTCGGCGATGACCTGGCCGAGCAGGGACCCGAGCAGGCGAACCTCACGGGCGAGCGGATCGCGCGCGCGGCCGGATCCGATGCCGAGCGGCTCGGCGGCGACGGCTGGGCTGGCCCGTCGTCCGCTCATGTGCCGTTCTGGGCCCCAGCCGTCTCCGGACCGCAACCTTCCTGACCGCAACCTTTCTCTAGGCTTGTATCGTGATGATCGTGTCGACCGTCCCAGCCGCGAGCACGGACCCGATGGATCAGCCGGAACAGGTCCGGTTCCTGCACGAGGTCGCGCGCCTGGCGACGACCGCGCGGACCTGGGACGAGCTGCTCGAGACGGTCGTCGATCGGACCAGGGACGTGCTCCACGCCGATGTCTCCTCGCTCTATCTGCTCGACCGAGACGGAGCGTACCTGACCCTGGCGGCGACGAACGGACTCGATCGGTTCCAGATCGGACGGGCCCGCGTGCCATTCGGCGAAGGGGTCACGGGTCGCGTCGCCGCCGAGCGAACACCGCTGGTCATCGACGACGTCAGGTCGGATCCACGGTTCCTGTGGGTGAGGGGCATCGACCAGCGTCGGTTCGTGGCCTCGATGCTCTCGGTCCCGTTGACCTGGCATGACCAGACCGTCGGCGTCCTCAATCTCCAGACCGAACGGATCCGCCAGTTCAGCGACCACGACGTGGCCCAACTCGGCGCGGTCGGCGACCTCCTGGCCGGGATCATCGAGAAGGGCCGTCAACAGACCGAAGCCGAGGCTCGGGTCGAGGCACTCAAGGCCATCGACGAAGCCCGCAGCGAGCTGATCGCCCTCGTGACGCATGAACTCCGGACCCCATTGGCCATCGTTCGAGCCTACGCCGACCTGCTGGCCGACGAGCCGCCACTCCGCGGACGAGAGTCGCGCGACCTGGCCCGTCGCGAGACGCGAGCGTCGTGGCATCGAGCGACCCTGGAGCAGATCGAGCGGCTGGATCGCCTGGTCGACTCCATCCTCGCCTCGGTCAGGGTGGTGCCGGAAGGCCCGGCGACCGTGACGCCGGTCGACCTGCGCGACCTGGTCGACGAAGTCGTCGCCTCGCTGAAACCGCTCCTCGAGCATCACCCGGTCGAGATCCTGCCAGGCGTCCGGCTCCACGCCCTGGCCGATCCGCCACGCCTTCGGCAGATCGTCGAACATCTTGTCGAGAACGCGGTCAAGTACGCGCCGCCGGACACGGTCATCCGGATCGATTGGTCGATCAACGAGGGCTTCGTCCGACTGGGCGTCTCCGACGAGGGGCCGGGCATCCCCGACGAGTGGCGCGAACGGATCTTCGAGCCGTACGCCCGGCGCGACACCCACACCGCACGCGGATCGGGCATCGGCCTGTACGCCGCGAAACGTCTCGGCGAATCGATGGGTGCCCACCTGTGGTGTGAACCCGCCCGTCCCCATGGCGCCCGCTTCGTCGTGGCGCTGCCCGCGGCCGCGTCGGCCTGAACCGCCCCGAATACGAGGGATACGATGATCACCATGAGTAGCCGCCCGCTCCGCATCCTTGTCGTCGACGACGACCCAGCCATGGTCGGAGCCATCACGGCCCTGGTCGGGACGGAGGGTCACCAGGTCATCACCGCCTACGATGGGTTGACCGCCGTCCGTCGATTCCGTGATGAGAACCCCGACCTCGTCCTGCTCGACCTGGCGATGCCAGGACCCGACGGTTTCAATGTGGCCGGCCAGATGCGGGCGGTCGGTCCCGCGCCGATCCTCGTGGTGTCCGGCGAAAGCGGTGAAGCCGCCAAGGTTCGGGCGCTTGGCCTGGGCGCCGACGACTACCTGACCAAACCATTCGGCAAAGCCGAGCTGCTCGCCAGGATCGCCGCCGTGATGCGTCGGGTGGACCGGGCCGGGGCGAGCGGTGGAGGCGGGCCATTGTCGGCCGGGGGTCTGGTGATCGAACCGGGGCGTCATGAGGCCCGCGTCGACGACATCGCGCTGTCGCTGACCCCGACCGAATTCCGGCTGCTGGAGGCACTCGTCCGAGCCGCCGGCGATATCGTCCCGCACCTTCAGCTGGCCCGCGCCGGCTGGCCTGCCGAACGGGATCCGGACCTGCTCTGGCTCAAGCCTCACCTGGCCCGGCTCCGGGCCAAGGTCCAGGATGCCGGCGGACCACAAGTCGTCGCCGTTCGTGGGGTGGGCTACCGGATCGTGGTCGACGCCGACGACGCACAGCCCGTCAGATAGGGATTCATCCGGCCGCGACGGCGGGCCGGGGAACCGTCTTCAGACGCTGACGGCGATGGGCCGGCCCGCCGCATCGTGGGCGGCGGCCGCGCACGGGATCCGGCAGCCACGGGCGTCACGACCGCCGAGCGGGTTGAAATGGACGAACGCGTCGCCGGCCTCCGTCAGCCGGCAGCCGCAGGTCGCGCAGGTGACGGGACCCCCCTGGCCACGACGGACGGCCGCGATCGGCCGGCTGTCAGTGTCGGACTGCTCGAGCATCGCGCGTTCCTTCCTGGGTCGATCCGTCATGGGACGGTCACATCGGGGTGGCACTACCCCAGCTTCTCCCGATGGTAGGGACGCCCGCGTCGGACGTCGCGGTCGAGACGGGGACGAACGGGTTGCGATCTGGTTGCGGCGCCACGAGTTCGGTGGTGATGCCGGCCGAGACGGGCTCGACGAGCCAGAACCGGGCGGCAAGATCGGCATCTTCGAGCAATCGACCCGCCAGCTCTGAGCCCACCGCCCGGTGCGCCTCCAGGAGCCGGACGAGCTCGATGAGTCTGGCCTGGCCATCACGGCGCTCCGAGACCGCGGTCGCCAGGCGGACGGCCCGGACGCTTCGGTCGTCCAGACTCCCCGAATGTCGCCCGGTCATGTCGAACAGGTACGCCCGGCCACCAGTCATCCCCGCCCCGAAGTTGGCACCGACCGGTCCCAGTACCACCACCGTGCCGCCGGTCATGTACTCACAGCCGTGCGGCCCGATCCCCTCAACGACGGCCTCCGCGCCACTATTCCGGACGGCGAAACGCATCCCGGCTCGCCCGACGAGGTGGAGCCGTCCGGCGGTCGCGCCATACAGGACGGTATTGCCGGCGATCGCCTGACCAGATGGGTCGCCGGCAAGGTCGGACTCGGGCACGACGGTGACCGACCCACCTGACAGGCCCTTGGCCACGTAGTCGTTGGCCTGTCCGGTCAGGTGCAGGTCCACGCCCGCGGCCGCGAATGCCCCGAATGACTGCCCCGCCGAACCATGCAACTCCAGCCGGATCGGACCGTAGGATCCACCGCGCTCGAGGGCACCGGTCAGCGCGGCACCGAAGGACCGATCGGCGGTCGTCAGGGCGAGGCCGGTGGCAGTCACCGAGCGCTGTCCGCGGAACGCAGTCGCGATCCCGACCTCGAGCGGAGACGCCGGAGCATGACGAAGGCCGGCGCCGGCGCTGGACGGGTGTGCCCGACGCCCGGCGTCCGCCAACCACGCTCCCGCCCCGATGACTGGCGCCAGCTCGCCCCGTACGCCCGCGGCCACCGTCAGGAATCGTCGACTTTCGCCCACGACTTCCCCGATCGAGCGGGCGCCGACCGCCGCCAGCTCGCGGCGTACGTCCTCGGCGATCGCAGTGAAGAAGCGGGCGACGGCGTCGGGCGTGCCACTGAACTTGGCCCGCAGGTCCTCACGCTGGGTGGCGATCCCCGTCGGGCACGTGTCCAGATGGCACTGGCGGGCCATGTCGCAGCCGATCGCGACCAGGGCCGCCGTCCCGAACGCGAATTCTTCCGCACCGAGGAGTGCCGCGATGAGTAGATCCCGGCCCGTCTGCAGACCGCCGTCGACGCGCAGCGCTACCCGGTCGCGCATGTCGTTGCGAAGCAGGACCTGGTGGACCTCGGCCAAGCCGAATTCCCATGGGGCGCCGACATGCTTGATCGAAGACAGCGGTGACGCGCCGGTCCCGCCGGCATGACCGGACAGGTGGATGTACGTCGCACCGGCCTTGGCGACCCCGGCCGCGATCGTCCCCACCCCACGACCGGCCACAAGCTTCACCCCGATCCGAGCCATCGGGTTGATGGCCCGAAGGTCGGCGATGAGCTGGGCCAGATCCTCGATCGAATAGATATCGTGGTGGGGCGGCGGGCTGATATAGCTCTGGCCGGGCTGGCCCCGTCGCAAGGCCGCGATATACGCGGTCGCCTTGCGCCCCGGCAGCTGGCCACCCTCGCCAGGCTTGGATCCCTGTGCGATCTTGATCTCGAGTTGGTGCGCCCGGGCGAGATAGGCGGCGGTGACCCCGAAGCGCGCCGACGCGACCTGCTTGATATGCGCGTCGTGCGAACGACCCTCGGCGTCAGGGGCATACCAGGCCGGATCCTCCCCGCCTTCGCCGGTGTTGGCCGAGCCGCCCGCCTGCTGGATCCCGATGGTCAGTGCCTGGTGCGCCTCCGGGCTCAGGGCTCCGACGCTCATGGCCGAGACGACGAACCGCCGAACGATGGCTGCGGCCGCTTCGACGTCGGCCAGGGAGGACGATGACCGCGCCGTGCGGATCCGGAACTCATCTCGCGGCATCGCGGCCGCCTCGCGGACCGGACCGAGGGCGGTTCGGTAGCGTGCCAGGGCGACATCGATATCGGTCGTCGCCTCGGCGTCCGCGGTCGCCAGGACCTGGATCTCGTCGGCGATCCGTGGCGAGAAGCGGTGCGCCTCGCCATCTGCACGGAACCTCGCAAAACCGGGATCGGGATGGCGTGGCTCCCGGCCGGCCGGCGGATCCGGGATCGCCAGCGTCGCCGCCCGACGTCGAAGTTGTCGGGCCGCCAGGTCGGCCAGCGAAGTCCGCCCCGGCCAGGCCCCGGCGGCCGGGAAACAGCGACGGACGACATCAGGACCGAGATCGACCGTGTCGATCAGGGACCCGCCGACATACGACGCGACGGCGCTGATCCCCATCCGGGCGAGCGTCTTGCGAAGGCCGGCCTCGAAGGCCGTCACCAGGTTGTCCACGGTCTGCTCGGCCGCCAGCCCCTCGGCCCCGCGGCCGCCCGCGAGTTCTGCCGCGAGCTCGACGGCGAGTCGAGGCTCGACGACGGTCGCGCCGGCGGCGATGGCCATGGCCATCGCGTGGACGTCCAGGACGTCGACCGCGCTGAGCGCGACATCCGTGCGCCCGCGCAGGCCCGCATCGGTGAGCGCCGTGTGGACCGCGCCGGTGGCGAGGATCGAGGGCACCGGCAGCCGGTCAGTCGACCATGCCGCGTCGGAGACGACGACGAGATGGGTCCCGCGCCGGGCCGCACGCACGGCGTCCGTGGCCAGCCGGACGAGGGCATCGGAGAGTCCACCTTCACCGGCCTCTGATGGCCACGTCGCGTCGAGGACCGTGACCGAGGCACCGCTCGCCCGGATGGCCTCGACGAGCGGACCGAGTTCGGCCACCACGGGCCGCTGCAGGCGGATCGTCCGAGGACCATGCGGCAACCCGCCGAGCAACGCCGGCCTTCGGCCGAGTTCGACCCGAAGGTCCATGACCACCCGTTCGCGTTCAGGATCGATCGCCGGGTTCGTGACCTGGGCGAATGACTGGCGAAGGTGGTCGGCGACGGGCCGGTCCAGGCGCGCCCGCCCGGGCGTCGGCGTATCGTCGCCCATGCTCCACAGCGGCTCGTGGCCTTCCAGCGCCATCGTCTTGATATCGAGACGTGCGCGTTCTGCGTCGAGACCGGCCAGGTAGCGCATGGCGTGACTGGTCGGTGGCCGCGTCGACGATCCGACCCAGCGGTCCTCGTGGATGGGTCGAGGCGCGTCGTGGATGGGCAGGTTGCGCAGGACCCGGGTCTTCGCCTCGGCATCTTCGAGGATCGTCCGACGACCCGGCTCCACGATCAGCATCTCACCCGGCCCGAGACGCCCTCGGCGGATGGTTTCAGCAGACGCGAATGGGACGGCCCCGGCCTCCGAAGCGACCGCCACGAGCCGATCCCGGGTCACGGCGAACGCGACCGGGCGAAGCCCGTTCCGATCGACCAGGGCACCGACCGTGCGACCGTCGGCGAAGACGATCGCTGCCGGCCCGTCCCATGGGGCGAGGAAGCCGGCGGTCCGACGTCGGAGGCTGGCGACGTGCGGATGGGGCGAGCGACGCAGCGCGAGGGCCTCCGGGATCGTCGTCAGCAGTGCCGGTGCGAGATCCCAACCGGTCGTGGTCAATAGCTCCAGCCCTTCATCGAGGGCCAGCGAATCCGATCCGTCGGGGGACACGAGCGGTCCGGCCGCCAGGATCTGGCGGGAGATCGCCGAACCGGTCGAGTCGGCAGCCCGTCCACGGATCTGCTCCCGATTGCCGCGGACGGTGTTGATCTCGCCGTTGTGGGCGATCGATCGGAACGGCTGGGCAAGCGACCAGACCGGTCGGGTGTTGGTCGCGTAGCGCTGATGGAAGACGGCGTAGGTCGGCGAGATCGGCTCCTGCAGGTCCGGGTACAGATCGGCCAATCGGCCCCCGATCACGAGGCCCTTGTAGACGATGGTCCTGGACGACGACGACGGGATCGACAACTCCGGGTGCGTGTCGCTCGCCGAACGGACAGCCCGCTCGAGCGTCCGCCTGGCGATGACCAGCCGACGCTCGAATGCCCGGTCGGAGAGCGGACGCGGGTCGTCGCCAGCCCGCATCGGTCGGCCGACGATGGCCTGCGCGAACGACGGGCGAGAGGCGGCGGCCGAGGCGCCCAGTGCGGTCGCATCGAACGGGACCTGGCGCCAGGCCAGGATCTCGAGCTCCGCCGCAGCGTACGACCGCTCGACCACGTTCCGCGCCGCCGCGGAAGCGGTCCGGCCACGCGGCAGGAAGACCGAGACGATGCCCGGTCGCGCAGCGCCCAGATCGCCCGCCAGCAACTCGAGCAGGGTTCGATCGAGCGGCAAGGCGACGCCCGCGCCATCGCTGCTTTCGCCATCAGCCCCGAACGCCCCGCGGTGGCCGAGCGCGGCAAGACCGGCCAGGGCCAACGGCAGGACCCGCTGGCGTGAGCGGCCACCGGCGTCGGCCACGAACCCGACCCCACAGGCGTCATGTTCGAACCGCTCCTCATAGAGCGGAGCGATGTCGGCGCGGCGGTCGGGTCTGTGGGCTCGAACCATGGTCGGGCTCCTGAGTGGGACAGGCCGGCCACCGTCGAAATCGGTCGACGGTGGCCGGCTCGTTCTGATCGCGGACGCGCGGGCCGGAGTGGCCCGGGCATCACACCTGATAGGCGACCTCACCGTGGACGGAGATGTCGAGACCAGCCTCTTCGGCCTCCGGCTTGACCCGGATGCCGAGGAGGGCATCGACGACCTTGACGATGACGAATGTGCCGACCACTGCGTACCCGACCGTCGCGAGGACGGCGACCAGCTGGGTGACGAGCTGCTGGGGGTTGCCATCGAGCAATCCGGAATACGCAGCCTGGACCGTGCTCGAGGCCAGGATGCCGGTGGCGATCGCCCCGAACATCCCGCCGACACCGTGGACGGCGAAGACGTCGAGCGCGTCATCGACCTTCGAGCGCGCGCGCAAGAGGGTCGCGCTGTAGCACAACCCGCCGGCCACGAGACCGATGATGAGCGCGCCACCCGGCGTCACGTAGCCGGAGGCCGGGGTGATCGCGACGAGACCGGCGACCGCGCCGCACGCGGCACCGACCACGCTGACCTTCCGGCTGTGCGCGTAGCTTGCCAGGACCCAGGTGACGGTCGCCGCAGCGGCGGCGATGTTGGTGACGGTGAAGGCGCTGGCAGCCAGTCCCCCGGCGGTGACCGCCGACCCGGCGTTGAAGCCGAACCAACCGAACCACAGCAGACCCGCGCCGAGAACGACCATCGGCACGTCATGCGGCTCCGACTTCTCGCCGTTCATTCGGCGACGGCCGATCAAGAGGGCCACGACCAGGGCCGACACACCCGAGCTGATGTGGACGACGGTGCCGCCGGCGAAGTCGAGGGCGCCGAGCTTGAACAGCCAGCCATCGACCGACCAGACCCAATGCGCGATCGGCGAGTAGATGAGGATCGACCACAGGATGGTGAACAGGACGAAGGAGCCGAACCGTTTGCGCTCGGCGAACGCCCCGGTGATGAGGGCCGGCGTGATCGCCGCGAACATCAACTGGAACATCGCGAACAACATGAACGGGATCGTCGTCGCGTACACCGTCGACGGTTCCTGGCCGACCCCGTTGAACATCGCGAAGTCAAGCCCGCCGATGAGGCCGGCGCCGTTGACGTCAGGCCCGAAGGCCAGGGTGAACCCGATGACGACCCAGACGATGCTTACCAGGGCCAGCCCGAAGAAGCTGTGCATCGTCGTCGACAGGACGTTCTTGCGGCGGACGAGGCCACCGTAGAACAGCGCCAGCCCCGGCAGCATCACCATGACCAGCGCCGTGGATGTGAGCATCCACGCGGTATCTCCAGTGTCCATCGTCGATCCGACCTCCGTCGAGCCAGGGCACCCGACGCAAGCAGCCGGGCATGACCAAAGGCTAGGAGGGCGGGTGGGACCGTCGCGGCCCCGTGCCAGGGCCGACAACGTATCGGTTCGGGTGCGATCTCAACGGTCCGGGCGCGCAGGGTTGTGGTTGCGGGTCGCTACCTGATGCGCGACGGGTCGGAGGCGAAGATCCACTCCTCGACATCGGCGACCGGCTCATAGCCGATGGTCTGGTAGATGTGATTCGAGGTCGGATTGGCGAGATCCGTGAAGAGGTAGACGAACCTGCGCCCGGCTTCGAGCTGGATCTGGCTCACGGCAGCGACGAGCGCGCTCGCGTATCCGTGTCCGCGGCGTTCCATGGGCGTGTACACCGGCCCGATGCGGATCCCATGCGGGGTCGGACTCCCGACGGCACAGAGTGAGACCGCGACTCCGTTCTCCCACAGATAGATCGTCCGGCCACGCCCGGCGAGCCATCGATCGGCCATCGCCTCCGTCCGCTCACGGTCGACCTCCTCGAGCGCCTCCCGTGTGAATGCCCAGAGCCAATCGGCAACCATCGCGCGATCATCCGGTTTGCCCAGCCGCCATGCGCCGCCGGTGGGCCGCACCGGCCGAACGCTGGTCAACCGGTAGATGCGTTCACGCGCCGACGGGGTGGCGGCCGAGCCGCCGAGCGCCGTTCTCGCGGCGACGAACGAGCGCGCCACCGCGACGGGTCCGAGGACACCGGGCAGGACGTGTTCCCGGAGGTCGCTGGCGAACCACTCGATCGCGCGTCGGTCGTCGACCTCGGAAAGAACCAGACGATGGGGCGGTGTCTGGAGGGCAACGCCGATCACCCGTTCCGAACTGGTCACGACGGCAAGGTACGGCGGGTGGTCGAACGTCTCGGGGTAGTCGCGCAGGTTCGAGCAGATGCCGAGGATCAGATTGTGCTCGGCCTCGCGGGCAACGAGGAATTCGCCGGCCACATCGAGGAACTCGCCCACATCGGCGAACCGCTGCAGTCCCATGCCTCCACCCGCCTGACGATCATCGGCGAGCCGGGTGGGATTCGAACCCACGACCAAGGGATTAAAAGTCCCGTGCTCTGCCACTGAGCTACCGGCCCACGCGGGACCGTATCACGTTCGGATCGGGCTGGGCTGTGGCGACGGGCGGGGCTGTGGCGACGGCGAGGCGAAGCGAAACTCAGCCCGGGGTCGGGACCGGGGTCGGCAACGGCTCGCCACGGACGCCAGCGATGAGGTTGGCGGCGGCCATCTCCGCCATCTTCCCGCGCGTCGCCCGCGACGCCGAGGCGATGTGGGGCACGATCAGGCAGTTGTCGAGCCCGACCAGTGGGTCATCCATGGGGATCGGCTCGGGGTCCGTGACGTCCAGGCCGGCCGCCCAGATGACCCCGTCACGCAACGCGTCGGCCAATGCGAGCTGGTCGATGACCGGACCGCGCGACGTGTTCACCAGGACCGCGGTCGGCTTCATCATGGCCAGCGTCCGAGCGTTGATCAGGTGGCGGGTCGCCTCGCTGAGGTTGACGTGGAGCGAAACGAAGTCACTCGCCGGTAGCAGTTCGTCGAGTGACGCGTAGGTCGCGCCCAGCGGCTCGGTGACCTCGACGGGCAGCGTCTGCAGGTCGTGATAGAGGATGCGCATCCCGAACCCCTGCGCTCGTCGGGCCACGGCCTGGCCGATCCGTCCGAAACCCACGATCCCGATGGTCGCCCCGTGGACGTCCGGACCGAGAAGGAGCAGCGGCCCCCACGTCCGCCACTGGCCGGCCCGGACGTAGCGGTCGCCTTCGGGGATCCGGCGCGCGGCCGCCATCAGCAGCGTCCAGGCCAGGTCGGCCGTCGTCTCGGTGAGCACGCCCGGCGTATTGCCCACGGCCACGCCTCGGCGGGCGCAGGCCTCGACATCGACGTTGTCGAACCCGACGGCGTAGTTGGCGACGACCTTGAGCTGTGGGCCGGCGGCATCCAGGAACTCGTCGTCGACCCGATCGGTCAGCAGGGCCAGCACGCCGTCGCAGCCCGCGATGCGGCGCAACAGTTCGGCTCGGGGCGGCGGCAGCGCTTCCTCCCACAGGTCCATCTCGCAGGCTGCCCGGACCATTGCCAATCCCTCGTCCGGGATGACGCGGGCCACGAAGACCCGGGGTCGCTCGCTCTCAGCCACGGGACGCCTCCGCAAGGAACGTCCGGATCCGGTGCAGTGCCTCGGTCAGGTTCTCGCGGGAGTTCGCGTAGCTGATCCGGATGTGTTCGTCGGCAAGGCCACCGAAGGCGGACCCGGGCAGGACGCACACGCCGGCCTCCTGGAGCAGCCGATCGGCGAGAACGGCACCGTCGAAGCCGGTGTCGGCGATCGACGGGAAGACGTAGAACGCTCCTGACGGCCGGAGGCAGGAGATGCCCGGGATGGTGTTCAGGCCGTCGACGATGAGGTCTCGACGAGCCTTGAATTCGACGACCATGGCGGCGACATCGTCCTGCTGGCCGACCAGGGCCTCGATCGCGCCCGCCTGGGCGAAGGTGGCAACGCCGCTGATCGTGTTGATGATCAACTGCCCGTAGGTCTTGATCAGGCTCGGCGGGACGATGGCGTAGCCCATCCGCCAGCCGGTCATCGCGAACGTCTTCGAGAACCCGTCGAGGACGATCGTCCGGTCGGCCATGCCCGGCAGCGATGCGATCGAGACGTGTTCCGCGCCGTCGTACAGGATCCGGCCGTAGATCTCGTCGGCCAGGACCCACAGGTCGTGCTTGATGGCGAGATCGGCGATGCGTTCCAGGTCGCTTCGGGTGAGGACGCCGCCGGTCGGGTTCGCCGGCGAATTCAGGACGAGCACCCGGGTCTTCGGCGTGATCAGGCTGGCCAGCTCATCGACATCGAGCCGGAAATCGTTGGTCATCCGGATCGGGACAGGCACCGGTGTCGCGCCGACGAACCGGGTCAGCGATTCATAGATCGGGTATCCCGGATCCGGGACAAGAACCTCATCGCCCGGGTCGACGAGACCGAGGATCGCGTACAGCATCACGCCCTTGCCACCGACCGTGACGAAGACCTGCGATGGGTCGACTGTGAACCCCTTGCGCTCCGTGGCATCGGCCGCGATGGCCTCGCGCAAACCGGGCAGCCCGGGGAATGGCGGGTAGTGAGTGGCTCCGGCATCGAGCGCGGCCTTGGCCGCCGCACGGACGTTCGCCGGCGTGTCGAAGTCGGGCTCGCCGATCTGGAGGTGGATGATCGACTGCCCCTCGGCCTCGAGCGCGCGAGCGCGGGCCGAAACCTCGAACGCGCTCTCTGTGCCGATGGTCGCCATCCGTTTCGCGATCCTCATGGACGTTCCTTCCAGCCTCAGGGCAGCATCTGGCGCAAGGCGAACCAGACGTTGGCCGGTCGCTCGGCCAGCCGACGCATGTACCACGGATACCAATGCTCACCATAGGCGATCAGGGTCTGGACCCGGTAACCGGCCTTGGCCAGCCTGAATTGTTCGTCGGCCCGGATCCCGTAGAGCATCTCGACTTCGAACCCGTCTCGTCCGATGCCGGCGACCCCGACCTGGTCCGCGATCTGCTCGATGAGCGCCACGTCGTGGGTGCCCAGGCCCAGGCGGATCGGCCGGCCCCGCCCGTCCAGCAGGAACCGGACGGCCAGCCCCACGTAATTGGCATCCACGCCACGTCGATCGCGGTAGGCGATCGACGCCTTCTCGTCGTATGCGCCCTTGACCAGCCGGATGGCCGGATCCAGCGGGCGAAGTCGTTCGACGTCGGCCGCGGTCCGGCGCAGGTACGCCTGGAGGCAGATCCCCGTTCGCGGCTGGACCGCGCGCAGGCGCTCATACAGCGAGATGGTCGCCTCCACATACGAACTGCCTTCCATGTCGATCCACAGATAGGAATCCGCCGTGGCTGCGTGTTCGGCGATCCGGACCAGATGGGCCAGACACGCATCGGCATCGTGATCAAGACCCAACTGAGTGGGCTTGACCGATATCTCGCCGGTGATCCCGGCCGCCACGATCTTGTCGATGGCCTCGACATAGTGGTCCGCGACCGCGTCTGCCGCGGCCAGGTCGTCCAGGTTCTCGCCGAGGCGCGTATACATCGTCCCGATCCCGGCAGCCTGCAATGGGACCGCGGCGGCGAGCGCGTCCTCGAGCGTCTCGCCGGGCATGAACCGTCGTACGGCCCGGCGCATGAAACGGAAGTGCGGGAGATGCTCCTTCAACCACCCGTTTCGGGCGGCCCACAGGAAGACGCGTCGCACTCTTGGATCCTCCTCAGACAGAGGCTCGGTCGGCCCTCTGGTCGATGATAGGCGACCGGAGGACTAGAATCGGGATGATGAGGCAGATCTTCGACCTTGACAGCGCCAACGCCACGGTCCCCGAGTTGGACCGCATCGTCCGGCTCCTGGCGGACCAGCGCATCGAACTGGTCCGCCTCCGCGATGAGGTCCTGGCCGAACGCGGCGGTGGCGAGGGCGCCCCGACGGCGATCGCCGGCGATCTTCGATTGACTCGCCTTCGGATGCAGGGTCTGATCGACCAGATGGCAGCCGGTGTGGCCCGGATCGATGCGCTGGGTCTGACCTTGCGCGACATCGAGCACGGCCTCGTCGACTTCCCGGCGCTGCGTGCGGGAGACCAGATCTGGCTGTGCTGGCAACTCGGTGAGCCGGCCATCGCCTGGTGGCATGACCTGGACACTGGCTTCGCTGATCGTCGCCCGCTGCTCGATCCTGGATGACGACACCGTCCGTCATCATCGGACGTGACGGCCGAGCCAAGGCGTATCGCCCACTCCCCGTCGAGGCTCGCGCCACGGCCATCGCGGTCGGCCTCGCAGCGTACGAGCGTGGCGACTTCTTCGATGCCCACGAGGACCTCGAACCTGCCTGGATGGGCTCGGCCGACCCGGTCGAGCGAGCCTGGCTTCAGGGCCTGATCAAGGTCGCGGCGGCATACGTTCACGGCACGCGCGGCAACCCCGCCGGCATCGCCCGCAATCTCGAGGGCGCGCGACGGCTTCTCGTCGGCGCCAAGGAGAGCGGCTGGCCGGGATCGATCCCGGCCCCCATCCTGGCCGCTGCCGAGCCGCACGACCTGACGGCGCTGATCGTCGCCATCGATCAACGGCTCGCGGACCTCCTCAGCCACCCCGACGGACCGAGACTCGGCCCGCCCGACATCCGAAGGAGCCAGGTGTGACGATGCCGCCCGCGATCCCGACCATCGACGTCACCGAGGCTGACCGACGACTTCGCGAGGATCCCGATCGTCCGATCCTGCTCGATGTCCGGGAAGCCGGCGAGTTCGCCTTCGTTCGGGCGAGCGGCGCGGTCCTGGTCCCGACCTCGACGTTCCTGGCCCGTGTCGGCGAACTCCCGCCCGACCGACCGTTGCTCGTGATCTGTCACACCGGTGGCAGATCCGCGACCGTCGCCGGGTACCTGATGAGCACGGGGCGGACGGATGTGGTCAATGTCGCGGGCGGGATGGATGCCTGGGAACGGGCCGGTCTCGCGATCCGACGCGGCCCCATCGCACCCGGCGAGGGCGAGTTGCCGGCCGGGTAATGGTGATCGAGCTGGCCGATCAGTCTCGACGAAGCCGGTGCAGCACCCGCCCGAACAGCGCCCTGGTTTCTGCCTTGTGGGCGAACGCGACGCCGATCAGGATCAGGATGATGAAGTCGATGGCCCCCACCGTCGCGGCGTTCAGGTAGCCGAGCTGCTGGCCGATCTCGCCGTCCAGGGTCAGGCCCGGGACGGTCGCCCCGACCAGGCCGAGCTGGAAGAACGGACTGAGTGGCGCGGTATTGGCGCGCACGCTCGACGCCTGCGCGGTGCCTCCGGCACCGGCCCCGCCGACGATCGCCACGGTCGGGCCGTTGACGACGGCCGGCGCCCCTTCGATCGGGGCTGGCAGATCGCTCACGTCGAGATGGAGCCACTCGGTCAGGTCGCCGGTCGATGTCGGGACCGCCCAGTAGACGGCGGTCGTTGGACCGCTCCCGTCGTCACCGCCGGCCTGGTAGATCGCGCCGTTGGCACCCCAGCCGGCGGCATTCGTCCGGGCGACGGGCAGGTTGATGTCTTCGCTCACGTCCCACTCGACGAGTTTGCCCGTGTTCGGATTCTCGGGGAGTCCCTCGGCCGCCTTCTCACCGAAGGCTCCGCGCTGCACGGTCGCGACCGGACCCGACGCATCGCTGCCGCCGTAGACCCAGACGTAGTCGCCGACGAGGACCGCCGTCGCGTCGGTCTGCGGTGAGTTCAACTGCTGCTCAGCGGTCCAGGCGCCGAGGGCGCCCTTCGAGTCGAGTTTGGTCGCCCAGGTCGTGGCCACCGGGCCCGTCGCGTCGCTACCACCGATCAACAGCAATCCATCGGGGGTGACTGCGGTCGCCGCGCCGCTGCGCGGTTCGGGAAGGACGAGTTCATCAGCCGTTCGCCACTCGCCCAGCTGACCCGTCTGCGGGTCCGGGCTGAGGACGAAGACGGTCGTCGTCGGCGCCCCGGTCTCGTCGCGGCCACCGATCACGTAGATGCTGCCGGCGATGTACACGACCGATGCATCCGCCCGTGGTGCGGGCAGGGGTGGGCCGTCCATCCATGTGTCGAAGCTGCCCGTCCCGACAGTCGTTGCGACATACACGGTCGACGTCGCCGTCTGACCGTCCGAGCCGCCGAAGTAGAAGATCTGCGTGCCGACCTGGAGGAGCGCCCCATCCGTTCGCGGTTCGGGCAATGCCAACTCGGGCGGTGAAGTCTCCCACGGGACGAGCCCGCCGACGGGCGGCGGACAGGGAAGATCCTCGTTGGACGGCGGGCACAGATTGATCGGCGACCAGACCAGGACGCCGAGGTCCACGGTCCGGCCCACTGTCAGGTAATACGCCCGATCCGGCAGGTAGCCGAGGATGAAGATGATGATGATCAGCCAGACGAAGGCCTTGACCGAGGCCCACGCCCAGCCGCCGGAATCGAGCAGGCCGAACAGCGCCCGCCGTCGCGGCACCGCGGTTCCCGGTCCGAGCGCCTGTTGCGCCATCATCCTCCCTCATCGACCGGCCGAGGCCGGCCGTCTGTCACTGGACGGTCAACGTCCCGGTCATGTTCGAGTGCACGGTGCACACGAATGGGTAAGCTCCGGCCGCCAGAGCCGGCACCTCGTACGCCTTGGTCTCGACACCCACGAACGTATCCCCGGTGAACACGACCGCACCAGTCGAGTCCTTGATCTGGATGTCATGCGGCACGCTGGCATCTTCGTTGTCGAATTCGATGACGAAGGGCGTGTCAGCTGGGCCAGTGACGGCCGGCGTCGTGAATTCGATGTTCTGGGCCACGACCGAGACCGTCGGCGTATTCGGGTCGACGGAAGCCGCCGGTTCGCCGGATGCCGCCGGTTCGCCGGACGCGGCCGGTTCGCCCGATGGTGCCGCCGAGGCGGTCGTGAACTCGTCCTTCCAGCACGCCGGATAGGGCGTCGCCCCGGGCGCCGGCTTGTAGTCCGGATCCACCCAGCCGGTGAAGGTCTGGACCTCACCGGTCACGGGATCGAGTTTGGGCTCGGCGAGTTCCGCATCGCGGATCGTGTAGGTCTCCGTGCTGGGGGCCCGAATGAACGCGATGATGTCATCGATCTGGGCGTAGTTGAGCGGGCCTGGCGGCCGGCCTTCGTTGGACCAGATGGGCATGATCGAGTTCGGATCCCCGCAGGCGTACCGACCGCCAGCCTGGAGCATGGTGTTGATGTAGTCGACCGACAAGTGGGCGTACAGCTTGTCCTGGCGGTTGAGTGTCGGCCCGATGCCGCCCTCACCGTTGGCACCGTGGCAGCGGGCGCAGTTGGCCTCGTACAGGTTGTAGCCGCGCTCGACCGATGTCACCTGCTGGTTCGCGGCCTCGGTATCCAGGCGCGGTTCGCGGATACCCAGCGGAGCCAGCTCGTAGAACCAATACACCGTGATGAACAGGATCACGACCACGACGGCAAGGAAGCCGACCCAGCGCGCATTCGACGACTGGCGCACGACCTGGGCGGCTCGTTCCGGCGACAGTTCAACGCTGCGCGTGGAAGCCGGCGAGGAGAATCGCTCCGCCGACGGGACCTCGGGTTCCGGGCGCGGGACTGGCAGCCGCTCTTCCGGTTCGCGACCGGTCGGATCGCTCATCGACGCATCAGATGCATCCGGTCGGCGTCCTTGGCGGGATGATCCCTGGCTGGCCGAGTGCGACCGGCAACGGTCCCAGGGTGATCTTGCCGGTGTTGATGGTCAGGACGCCCGAGTCGTCGACCGTGATCGAGAACCGGTCCATGCTCCGTGGCGCGGGTCCGTACTGGGTCCCGGCGGCCTTGATCCCGAGCCGGTCATAGCGTGAGCCGTGGCAGGGACACTCGAACCAGAAGTTCTTGAGGCATGGGTTCGGCTTGCACCCGAGGTGCGGGCAGCGTTGGTACAAGGCGCGCACGTTCAGCGCTTCGCCGTCGCCACTCACATCCTCGCCGGCGAGGAAGCGCTGTTGTCCCGGGTCGTACAGGATCACGAAAGCCCGTGCTTCGGAATAGTAGGCCGGGAACCCCTCCTCGATCGGCAGTGTCGAGTTCTGGAGCTTGACCGTGTCGAGATCCCCGATCGAGATCGGTGCGCCGAAACCACCCTTGAGGTTCGGCCAGGCGAAACCGAGCGTCCCGGCCAGGACCTCCACGGTCCACAGGCCGATCCCGGCACCAAGCGCGGTCCGCATCAACTGACGCCGCGACATGCCCTGGACCTGCTGCTTGCGCAGCGACTTGATGGCCTCCTTGGTCAGAGCGGCCGGCTTGTCGACGAGTTCGACATGGTAGTTACTCATGTGATCGCGATCCTTACGAGGGCTGTCATAGGGCGAAGTGGAAACCGGGGCTGGTGATGAACGGGATGACGAAGGTGTAGCCGGGACCTCGGAAGAAGATCCCGACGAAGGTCAGGATCAAGCCGAGGCAGCAGAACATCGTGAACAACATGACTGCGGTCTTCCGCTCGGACGGTCGGACGACCGCGATGTTCTCGCGGTCGATGTATGGGATGAGGGCGGCCCCGACGAGCACGAAGGTCGGCACGAGGACGCCGGCGACGGTTGGGTGGAAGTAGGCCAGCAACTCCTGCAGGCCCAGGAAGTACCAGGGCGCCTTCGCGACCGCAGGGGTCACGTTGCCGTTGGCCAACTCCTCGAGCGGGGCGTTCACGAACAGGCCCATCATCAACAGGAAGATGCTCATGACGCCGGCCGCCAGGAACTCGATGGTGAGCAGGTGCGGCCAGGTCATGACCGTGTCGTCCGGCTCCTTCTGGACACGGACCACGGCATCCTGCTTGACGAGGGCGAGTAGCCGATAGGGCCGCGCCGACATCGGCACCCGTTGCTTGTCGATCTCGGTTCGGCGCGCCGGGTCGACCGGCAAGACGACCCGCTTCTCCGTCTCGGGCGGCGTCTTCACGTCAGACATCCCCGATCCCCAGCGGCCCGCTTGGGCGACCTAGCGCAAGGCGGAGCCAAGCAAGAGAGCGAGCGCACCCCAAGGTCCGTGAGCGAGCAGCGGAGGCGACAACGCGGCGATGGGTCGTCATAGCGGGCCGCTGATCCCGCCATCCTTGCGGATCCGCCAGAAGTGGACGGCAAGGAACGTGGCAGCGATGCCGGGCAGGAAGATGACGTGACCGACATAGAATTGCAGGAGCGTGTTCTGCGCCACCTCCAGACCGCCCAGCAGGATGAGCTTGGTCGGCGTGTTGAACAGCGGCGCGTAGCCACCCATGTTCGTGCCGATCGTGATCGCCCAGTAGGCGATCTGGTCCCACGGCAGCAGGTAGCCGGTGAAGCTGAGCATGATCGTCAGGAACAGGAGGACGACACCGACCACCCAGTTGAATTCACGCGGCGGCTTGTAGGCGCCGTGATAGAAGACTCGCATCATGTGCAGGAACACGAAGAAGACCATGAGGTGGGCGGCCCACCGATGGATGTTCCGGGTCAGCAGGCCGAATGTGACCTGGCTCTGGATCTCCAGGATGTTCGTATACGCCTGGGTCGCCGACGGCACGTAGAAGAACATCAGGTAGACACCGGTCACGGTCAGGACCAGGAACAGGAAGAAGGACAGGCCGCCAAGGCAGAACGTGTACGCGAACTTCACCGCGTGCTGGCGAACCCGGACTGGATGGATGTGCAGGAAGACGTTGTTCATGACCGCGTACGCGCGCGAACGCTCGTCGCGCGGGTAGGGCTGGCGGAAGAGCGAGCGCCAGACGGCGCTGCGGCGGATGCTCTGATCCACCCGCTCGAGGAAACTCACCGGTGTCCTCCTGCGACGCCGGGGGTACCGGCCAGCTGCGCATCACGGTACGACTCCTTGTAGAGACGCCCGTCGGTCGAGATCTCCTGCAACTCGAACCGCTCCATCGTAATGGCGTCGAACGGACAACGCTTGACACACAGCGCGCAGCGGATGCACCGCTCCTCGTCGAGGATCATCGCACCGCCGTTGTCCCAGCCGTACGCCTCCTCGAGCTCCGGGAGGAGGCCCTCCGACTTCAACTGGTTGACGTCGACCATGTGGATCACGCCCTCAGGGCAGACGTCCGCGCAGGCACCACACAGGACGCAGCGGAACGGGTCGAACCAGATGTTGAAGTTGCACATCAGACATCGAGTCGACTCGGCGACCGCACCGTTGGCGTCGTAGCCCAGCTCGACCGGCGTGTTGAAGTTGACGACCGGCTCGGTCGACGGCATGCGAGCGCTGAGCGGGACCATGGGGATGTGCTGACGAGGCAGGACGTCATAGAACTCGGGCATGTCGTGGCGCCACGAACTGGTGATCTTGACGTTCGCGGCAACGGTCACGTCGGTTCGACCGGACAGGTAGCGATCGATGGCATAGGCGCATTTCTTGCCGTGCCCGGCGGCCTCGATGAGGGTCGTCGGGCCGGTGACGAAGTCGCCGCACGCGAACACGCCTCTGACATTGCTGGCGTACGTCGCCGGGTCGACCTTGACGCGACCGCGGTTGATCTCGAACTTGGCCTCGATCGGGAGCATCGTCAGGTCGGCCGCCTGGGAGACCGCGGGAATGACGGTCTGGGCCTTGATCACGAACTCCGACCCCTCGATCGGGACCGGTGAGCGGCGTCCCGAAGCGTCGGGCTCACCGAGGCGGTTCCGGATGAACTTGACGCCGGTCACCTTGCCGTCCTCGCCGAGGACCTCGACCGGACTCGCCAGGAATTCCATCCGCACGCCTTCGCGTTCGGTCTCGCCCAGCTCTTCCTCGTCGACCACGAGCTCCGACCGGGTCCGCCGGTAGACGATCGACACGTTGTCCGCTCCGTGCCGCAGGCTGGTCCGCGAGCAGTCCATCGCGGTGTAGCCACCGCCGATGACGACGACGTCGGTGCCCACCTCGAGGGGCTGGCCCAGGTTGGCCTTCTTCATGAAGTCGACGCCGTACTGGACGCCTTCAAGCTCCGCGCCCGGGATGTCGAGCGCTACCGCGTCCATCGCGCCGCCAGTGATCGCGATCCCATCGAAATCCTGCTGGAGCTGTTCGAATGTGATGTCCTTGCCGATCGTCGTGTCGTAGACGAACCGCACACCGAGTCGTTCGACGAGCCGGACATCCATCTCGATCGCTTCCCGTGGCAGGCGGAAGGCCGGCACGCCGATCAGCATGGTCCCGCCGGCATAGGGCAGGCTGTCGAAGACCGTAACCCGGTACCCCTTGGTCGCCAGCTCGCGGGCAACCGCGATGCCAGCCGGTCCGGCGCCGATGACGGCGACTCGCTCGTCCCGCGGTGTGATATCGGGCATGACGTCGGGGATGCCCGAGGCCTCGTGCCACTCCACGAGGAACCGCTTCATCGCCCGGATCGCCAAGGGCCGGTCGATGTCGCCTCGGCGGCAGGCTCGCTCGCACGGCGCGGAACAGACGTACGAGCACATCGCAGCGACCGGATTCGGGTCGCGCGACAGGATGTAGCCCTCCTCGAACCGGCCTTCAGCGGCGAGGTTGAGGTAGCCGCGGCAGTTCGTCCCGACCGGACAGGCTTCCTGGCATTCGATGTTGCACTGAAGCCAGGATGCGTCGACCGGCTGGACGAGGAATTCCTGAGGCTGCTCGATGACCAAGCGGGGCGTGCCTTTCCCTGAACTCAGGACTCGGGCGCGAACACAGGATCGGGCGCGTTGCCGACCATTCGGAATTTACCATCGGACCACGGCGTCGTGCATCCAGCGGGTGCCATGGCCCCCTGCCCGGCCCAGCAGCTTCCTGCCTGCCGGGCCGAAGCCCCGGCCCGGGTCGGCATCCGCGACCGGGTGTCGAGCACGCGGTCTGATGGCTGCGTGTGTCAGACGCGAACCGTTGATGAACGTGCACGCCGAGACCTCGATTCCGACAGATCCTGTCTATGTCGGAATACGTGCGAGCGTGTTCGTGCAGGAACCGCGTGTCACAGCAGCGCCGACCAGACAGCCGATCGCCGACCAGACAGCCGATCGCCGACCAGACAGCCGATCGCCGACCAGACAGCCGATCGCCGACCAGACAGCCGATCGCCGACCTGCCGGCTGCCGGCCTCGATGCGGTGCTCGACGCGCTGCGCCACCGCTGCACCCCACGTCCTTGACGCTCGACTGGGTCGCAGCTACGCTGCGATGGCGACGGCCACCGAGAACAACGGGAAGACGCGGACTTCGGGGTGCGCACTGGATGACGGTCAGCGAGTGGAGTTTCCTGGTCCTGGGCCTCGCCCTCGGTCTGGTCTGCGGCGCCGCTCTCGTCGAGATCATGCGCGCTCGACCGCCGTCACCACGCGTGGTCAGGGTGACGGTCGCCCACGGAGCGATCCCACGTCGCTCCCTGACCCTCGCCGACGACGCTTTCGCATCGGTTCGGCCAGAGCCGGCTCGAGGCGGGCCGGCAGACCGACGCAGTGGTCCCGGCCTACCGGTGATGGGCGTCGGCGATCGTCGAACGAACGTTCTGTCTGAGACGCGGACGCCGGTCAGCTCGATGGTACCCACAGCAGACGGGATGGTCGCCCTGGCCGTCGCGCGAGATCAGGATCGGCATGGCGACACTGTCACCTCAGGGCACCAGGGGACGGTGCTGGCGCTTGATCGCGCCGTGCCCGCGACGGAGGCCCGGTCGGAGCGGGATGCCGGGAAGTTGACGGCCGTCGCCGTCCTCGAACCACCAACCGGAGGGAGTCCCGGGGGGCAGCCGGGTGCGGTCGAGCGCTGCGGCGAGCAGCGAAGACTGGCGGATGAGCGCTGCGAGCTGGCAACGCGCGCCAAGGCCCAGGCTGCGACGGCGGCCGAAGCCCTTCGAGCCGCCCAGCGCCGATATGACGAGCACGAGGCCGCAGCGGTCACCGCTTCATGGCGCGCCGACCCGCGGGCGATCCATCAGGCCAAGGACGCGGCTCAGGGCGGCTTCCGGACGGCCGTCGCGGCGGCGGGGACGCCCGAGGCGCTGGAGGATGCGGCCCGAGATTGGCTGAACGAGATCAACCGGATCAATACGGACGCGCGTGACGCGACCACGACCGCCGCCCGCGAACACGCAGCCGCCGCCGAGATCGGAGCCAGTCTCGACCGCCTGGGTCTTGAGGCGGACGCGGCCCGGATCGGAGCCGAGACGGCCGATGCGGCCTGCCTTTCCGCACGCGCGGCCGTTGCGGACTGCGAGGAGGCTGCCGACGCGGACGTTGTCGACGTCAGCCCGCCGCTCGCGGCTGCCGCCAGCCAGCCCCGACTTGACGAGGACGAGACGCTGACCGTGGCCCTCGACAGCGGCGAGGCGCCCGTCATCTTCCGGATCCTGCGCGGCGATCGCCAGTCGATGACCGCGCTGGTCGCCACGCTCGCCGGAGAGGATCGGGACGCTCGCCGCCACTGGCAGCTCCTGATGACCGGCCTGGTCGAGGCCATCGTTGCCAACGCGATCGAAGCGGCATCGCTCGAATTCCCGGCCGAGCATCCGTTCTGGGGCCTCTTCACGCGGGAACAGAACCGCGACATCGCGCACGCCCTGGCATCACTCGGCTATCAATTCGACGGGCTCGGCGGCTGGATCGACGAACGTTTGCCGTCTCAACGCGACCTGTCGCTGGCGCTTGGCTATGCCGGGCTCGACCCGATGCGGATCCGCCAGTGGCCCGACGCGGAGGACACGGCCCGCCTGTTCGGCGAGGTGTCCGTCGCCGCCGACGAGTACCTGGCCGGGGTCGCCGGCGACCTCAGCCTGGTCGAGATGGTGACGATGCTGGGTCGACGGGCCGACGGGCTGGCCGAGGCCTGGAACGAATGGGGCCGGATCCGACCCCTGCTGCTGGCCGAAGGCTGATCAGCCCGGCCCCTCATCCTCGTCATCGTCGATGACGACCAGGCGCAAGGCCTCAGCCGCCGCGACCCCGATGCGCTGCCCTTCTTCGGCCGCCCAGTCGCGGATCCGTCCGTCCAGCGCCGCCCCATCCTGGATCTGGCTGGCATGCGCCGCCAGCGCCGCGAGCTTCCGATCCAGGGTTCCGCTGACATCGATCCAGACATCGCTCCGGTCCGACCAGAACAGGTACAACCGATGAACGCGATGCGGTCCGAGGCCGGATCGAGCCAGCCAGGGAAAGGCCATCGGATTGCGGGCCGCCGGATAGACCGCATCGACGGCGGCCATGCCAGCCGCGCGATGGTCTGTGTGATTGACCCCGCCGCCACGGTAGAACAGCGTCTCAGGGTCCGTGGCCAGCACGGCGTCCGGGCGGAATGTCCGGATCTCCCGGACGAGTTGTTCCCGCAGCGCGAGATCGTTGGCGAGGGCCCCATCGGGACCATGCAGGAACGTGACTCCGGCGTACCCGACGACATCCGCCGCAGCCTGCTGTTCTCGTTCGCGCAGCGCGGCCAGTTCGAGCGGGTCGGCATCGGCATCCTCGCCGCCCTGGTCGCCACTCGTGCAACACACCAGCCAGCCGACCGATCCGTCATCGATCCATCGAGCGGCCGTCGCCGCGGGACCGAAGTCGGCGTCGTCCGGATGGCCGGCGATGACCATGAACCGTTCCGGTCGCCACGTGTGCGGGACGCTCACCTCGTCCGATGTCATTGCACCGGCCCTTGGAGCAGCGTACGCTTGAGTCCGAGGCTTCGCCCGTCTCCCCCCACGGGCGAAGCTTCATGCATCCACGAGCGGATCACGAGGATCGAGCAGCCGACTGAAGGCGATCCAGCTCGGCGATGACGCGATCGGCGTGGCCCTCGGCCTTGACCTTCGGCCAGACCCGTGCCACGCGACCGTCCGGGTCGATCAGGAACGTCGAGCGGATCATCCCGATCGTCGTCTTGCCGTAGTTCAGTTTCTCGCCCCAGGCGCCGTACCGTTCAGCGACGGCATGCCCTTCGTCGGCAAGGAGGACGAATGGCAACTGGAACTTCTCGCGGAACGCGCGCTTGCTCGCCGCACCCTGCGGGCTCACTCCCCAGACGTCGGCGCCGCGCTCGTGGACGACATCGATCCGGTCCCGGAACTCACAGGCCTCGGTCGTGCATCCCGGCGTGTCGTCGGCCGGGTAGAAGTACAGGATGGTCCAGCGCCCGAGCTGGTCGGACAGGCGGTGGATCGTCCCGGTTTCATCGGGCAACGCGATGTCCGGAGCAGGGTCTCCGACGGCCGGCGTGGTCATGATCAGAGCGTAGCAGGCGACTCGACGACCAGCAGCCGGCCGCGCCGGATCGAGATCTCTGCCGATGGACGCTCGATCACGTTCGACAGGCCACGACTCGAGCCGATCTCGAGCGGCTCGTTGACCAGCGGATACCTGAGGCCGGCCGTCGTGACCCCGGCGACGTCCGGGTCGATGGCCAGCAATGAGACGGTGTCCCCCGGGCCGCCAGCGAGTCGCAACGATCCGGGCTCGCCGTCGATGGCGCTGCCGATCGCCGTCAGCCTGGACCGTTCATCGAGGATGCTGACTCGGCCGAGCCGATCGGGTCGAGCCAGCAGGCCGATGTTCACCAGGGCGTGATCGATCCGCGGCCCGCCGAGCGCGCCGACGATGACGATGCTGCTGGCACCACGCGCCATCGCCGCATCGATCGCCAGGTCCGTGTCGGAGGCGTCCTTGTCGCTCGGCCATCGCTCGAGGGCGACCCCGCTGCTGGCGAGCGTCGCCAGTCCCGTCGGGTCGATCGAATCGCCGTCCCCGACCCACACGTCCACGGTGTGGCCGAGGACGTGCGCGAACCGGGCACCGCCGTCAGCGGCGACGACCAGGTCGACACCGGCATCCCAGCCCGGCCAGGCTCCGTCCAGCTGTGTCCGGCTCGGCACGTCGCCAGCGGCGAGGATGAGGGCGACCATCTGACCGATCGTACCAGTGCCACGGCTGGCCCGATGCTAGACTCCGGCCCGTGCCCGACGCGCCCGTCCACCCAGCCATCCTGCGTGTGCTCGAAGCGGCCGCCCGAAAGGGCGTCACCCTCGAGGTCACAGAGTTCGATGCCTCGACCCACACGGCCGTCGAAGCCGCCACGGCGCTCGGAGTCGACCTCGGGCAGATCGTCAAGTCGCTGATCTTCGTGGTCCCGTCCGCGACCGGGCTCGAACCCCTGCTCTGCCTGGCGGCCGGCCACAACCGCGTCGATCTCGCCCGATTGGCCGCCGTGACCGGGTCGGGTGACCTCCGGCGAGCGACCGCCCGCGAGGCGCACGACCTGACCGGGTTCGCGATCGGTGGGATCCCGCCCATCGGTCACCTTCGGCCGGTGCGGGCGATCATGGACCCGGATCTCGGGCGCTACCAGATCGTCTGGGCCGCAGCCGGTCTCTCGACGGCCGTCTTCCCGGTCCCCCCAGCCACCCTGCGGATCCTGGCCAATGCCACCGTCGCCCCGATCGCCGAGGACCGGACGGCAGACGGTGAGGCGCCAGACGCCAGCGACCCGACCGTGGCACGCCGGGTGACTGCCTGATCGCGATCGCCCGGTGACCGTCCAGCCGACCGATGCGACGGTCACCTACCCGGGTGGCCTCAGAGCCCGATGGCGGTGGGGCGGAAGCGGCGCCGCCGCGTCGATCTTCGCCCTATCCGAAGCCGGTGCTCCCCTGGCCGATCTTGGCTCGCTGGTGAGCGCCGATCCCGACGCACTGTGTCGGGCCGAACTCCATATCGAGGGTCCACGGGGTGCCTGGACGGTCCGCTTTGCTTCCCTTATCCACGATCAGCCGCGGGCCGTCCACTGGGACAGCGCGGGGCTGCTGGTCGTGGCCTACGGGTTCGACACGTATGGTCTCGACACGAGTACCGGAGCCGATCGATGGAACCATCGGTCGGCGACACCCCTGATCGCCCTGATCGGTTCGCCCCGCCTCGATCACGTGCTGGTCCAGGCGGAGATCGAGACATTCGCCATCGAGCGGGACGGCACCGTTGCCTGGCGGCTCGCCCATTCGGACGTCGTGACCGGTGCGGAACTCGTCGGTGGTCGCCTCGTCCTGACCGGTTTCGATGGCCAGCTGAACTCGCTCGATCCACGGACCGGCCGGGGCGCCCCATGATCCGACGCTGTGGACAGGCTGTGGACAACTCGTGCGTTCGAGTCAAGATCGGTGGACGGATCCGATTGACCACCGCGCCGCCGCCCGCTACGGTTCGTCGTAGCCCGGAGAGGCCGAGCGACACTAACGGCTGAGATCGCCTCAACGCCCACGTCTCGCGGAGGTTTCTTCGGGCCTTTTCGTGCCCGGCGCGTATCATCGCGGCCGTGTCCCCCATCGTCTGGATCCTGGCCGGTGTCGCCGCGCTCATCGTCGGGTTCCTTCTCCTTCGAACCTATGGGTCGCGCTATCGGGTCGGTCGATCACTGGCCACAGCGCGACACGTGAGCGTCGCCGAAGCGACCGCGCTCGCCGACGGTCCGGCGCGGTTCATCCGCGTCGACGGCCGGATCGATGCGGACGACGAATTCGAGGATGACGCTCACCGACCATTGGTCTTTCGGCGAACCCGCCTGCAGCTCCGTGACGGTGATCGATGGGTCTCGTTCGAGGATCGTCGAGAGCGGGTGCGGTTCGAGGTCCGCGACGGGCTGGATGGGATCGTCGTCGATGACGCCGCACTCGAAGATGGCCTGGTCGTCATCCCACGGGAGTCCATCGGGACCGCGGCCGACATCCCAGATCGTGTGCCGCCCGGGACCGCGGCTGCGACGGCGGTCCGTCTGCTCGTCGAACAGATCTCGTCGGTCGAGCACGCCATCGTCATCGGGGTCCCAGGTCGTGACGAGGCGGGCATGCCGCGACTGTCCGCCGGTCTGGGTCGACCGTTGATCCTGACCACGCTCGACCGCGACGAGGCCATGCGGATCCTGGTCGGCGGTGACCGTCAGCGGCCCCGGATCGCCGTCGCGTGCCTGGTCACGGGTCTCGTCCTGATCGTCATCGGCCTGGCCGGCGGCGTCGTGGGAGTCGTGTCGTGACCCGATCCCTGTACGTGTCGGCCGCGGTCGGCCGTGATCCTCTCGCTGGCCTGGGCAGCCGTGGTCAGCGCGGCCTCGCCCAGCCCGAACGTCGGCGCTGGCGATCCACGCAGTTCCGGACAAGGCCCCGGCTTGGTCGGAGACCCGGCGTTCGCCCTGCTGGCGGTCGTGGCGATCGGTCTGATCTCGATCCTGGCAACGGTGGTCTGGGTCAAGTTGACAGAGCGACCCGAGGCCTGACACACCCGGGCGCCGAGGTGGGACCATCGGCCCATTGTCAAGAACTGTGAGCTTGCTAGGCTCGCGAGGTCGACTTCACATTTCCTTCCATGAGCCGTGCCGACCTCTCTTCCACAGCGACCGATCGACGCGACCCTCTCGGTCACCAAGGCCGCGAGGCTGCTTGGCGTTCACCCGAACACGGTACGCGCCTGGAGCGACGCCGGCCGCCTGCGCTATTACCGGATCAACCCGCGGGGCGACCGACGCTATCGGCTTGGTGATCTCCAGCGGTTCCTGGCCACCGCCCAGTCTGGTGACCCGGACGGCGGGTCCGAACCACCCGCGCCCTGGGGAGGCCGCAGGACCGTCGATCCGGCGTCGCCGGCTCGGTTCGCGCGGCAGGTCGGACGACCCGAGGCGAATGAACCAAGTGACCCACTCGGTGCCGAGCGTCAGCACCTCGATATCGCCGTCGCGGCGATGCTCATCCGGGGCAGCCACGGACAGTCTGGCCTGGACAGCGACCTCGATGGCGTGGCCCGCACCATTCGCGAGGCGTACGGACATCACTTCGTGGGCATCTGGGAGGTTCGAGATGGGCGGTCGATGATCCGTGCGGCGGCGACGGATGACATCGCCTCGGCCGAACGGCCATCCGACCCTGGGCAGTGGACCGGCCTCGATGGCCGGCCCTCGATGACCGTCGACATCCCGAGTGAGCTCGGCCCCGAGCCCTGGGGCGTCCTGCAGATCATCGGGGAGATCGCGGGCTCGCTGGGTACCCAGGATCACGACGTCGCGGTGGTGGCGGCCGAGGCGATCGCTCGGCTCCTGACCGAGAATCGCCGCCAGGAGGAGGTCGCTCACCTGCTCCATCGCGCCGATGCCCTCCGGCGCGTGGCCGGCGACATCGGCAGCCGGCTTGATCTCGATCGGATCCTGACCGGTCTCGTGGAGCATGCGATGGTCCTGTTCGGAGGCGATCGCGGAGCCGTTTTCCTGCAGCGCCCAGATGGACGGGCCATCACCGAGGTCAGCCGGGGACTTTCGCCGGGCTACCTGGCCGTCGCTCGCGAGTTGCCCGCCTGGTCCCTCGGTCGAACGGCCGCGCAGGCCGGCCGTCCGTTGTTCGCCGTCGGATATGGGCCGGGCATCGCCGATTCGGTCGCTCGGGCGGCCGTCGTCCAGGAGGGTTTCGATACGATCTGCACGGCCCCCCTGGCCGATGGCTCAGATCTCCTGGGAACGCTGGATATCTACCACGACCGGCCCCACGCCTGGGCCTGGGACGAACTCGAGACCGTGGCCGCTCTGGCCACCCAGGCGAGCGTCGCCATCCGGGCAGCGCAGGACTACGAGCGGATGGCCACCTGGGCCGCGCAGCTGCAATCGATCCAGCAGCTCGGAGCCCGCTTGAGCCGGTTGAGCAGCGTGGCCGAGATCGGCCGGTCCATCGCCTCGGAGCTTCGTGAGCTGATCGACTACCACAACGCCCGGGTCTATCGCATCGTCGAACAGGACCTTATCCCGGTCGCGATGCTCGGCCAGGTCGGCGAATACGTCGACGAGACCCCGGATCAGCTCAGACTCACGCTCGGCGAAGGGATCACCGGCTGGGTCGCGCAGCATCGTGTGGCACAGGTCCTCGGCAACGCCGCCGCCGACCCGCGTGCATCGACCATCCCGGGGACCGAGGACGACCTCGACGAATCGATGCTGCTGGCCCCGATGGTCTTCGATGATCGGGTCCTCGGGGTGCTAGTCCTGTCGAAGCTCGGACTCGACCGATTCACCGATGACGACCTGCGATTGCTCGTGATCTATGCCAGCCTGGCGGCCCAGGCGATGGCCAATGCCGACACGACGGAGCGATTGCGCGAGCAGACCGCCACCCTGGAACGTCAGCTCCGAGGGCAGCGTGAGCTCCTCCAGATCAGCGAATTGCTCCTCGCGACGCTCGACTCCCGAAGTGTGCTCGAAAGCATCACTGATCGACTCGGTCGCCTGGTGGAGTCGGACAACGTGGCGATCGAGGTGATCGATCCCGCGACCGGCCGGCTGACCCCGTTGACGGCGCGCGGGGTCCACGCGGCCGAATTCCTCGAGCCATGGGGGCAAGACGAGACCGGAATCGCCACATGGGTCGTGGCCCACAACGAACCCGTTCTCATCGCCGACGAGCGCAACGACTCGCGGGTCAATCATTTCCGGTCGGACACCGGGGTCCTGGACGGCAGCCTGATCGTGGTCCCGCTGCGAGGCCGGGTCGGCGCGATCGGCGTCCTGACCATCGAGCGACTCGGCCTGGAAAGCGCGCTCGGCGCGGAGGAGTTCGAACTCGTCCAGCTCTTCGCGGCGCAAGTCTCCATCGCACTTCAGAACGCCGAGATCTTCCAGGCCGTCGAGATCCGAGCGCAGACCGACGGCCTGACCGGCCTGCTGAACCACGGCACCTTCCAGGAGTGGCTCGAGCGGCACGTCCGGGAAGGCACCCCGTTCAGCCTGATCATGCTCGACCTGGACGACTTCCGCGATATCAACAACGACCTCGGCCATCAGGCCGGCGACGAAGCGCTCCGCCGGATCGCGGGCGCCCTCGTCCGAGCGGGCCGCGAGACCGACCAGGTCTTTCGGTACGGCGGCGACGAGTTCGCGTTCATCCTCCCGCACACCGATGAAGCGGGGGCGCGTCGGGTGGCCGATCGTGCGCGGAGCGCGGTCTCGACGGCGAACCCAAGGGTCAGCGCGTCGGTCGGCACCGCGACCTATCCCCAGCACGGCTTGACCGCCCGCGATGTCCTGCTGGCCGCGGATCGGGCCTGCTTCGTCGCCAAGCGCAGCGGCCGTGACCAGATCGCAACGGCAGAGGAAGGGTTGGCCCTGGCGGCTGAACTCACCCTGCAGGCACCCACTCCCGTCGATTCGACGGCGTCTCCCGGCTGACCCGGGACGTCACCCTGGCTCTGCTCGAGTCGTCACCATGATCGGCATGCGCACCCGGGAGCTGAGCGTCACATTGCTTGCCGCCTCGATCTGGCTGATCGGCTGTGTGCCCGAGCCGACGAACCGGCCCAGCCAGTCGCCCGCGGCGGTGGCCAGCGTCGACCCGACGTCCACCCCTGCACCGGTCGGCCCGACCCCATCGCCGACCTATGTCCGGCCGACACCCCGGCCGCTCCCGAGTTTCCTGATCCATGTCGTCGCGCCGGGTGAGAGCCTGGTCAAGATCGCCGAGCGCTATGGGACAAGCGGCCGGAGCATCGCGTACTGGAACCGCCTTCGGTACCCGAGCCTGGACCCGGATTCGCGCCACTATCGACCGGATCACCTGGTCGTCGGCTGGTCTCTCGACATCATCCCCAACCATGAGGTCGACCCCGAGGATCTTCCTGGCGAGTCAGCGACACCGGCGCCCGGATCCAGCGTCGATCCCGAAGACCTGCCCGATGAATTGCCGTTCGTGGGCTGACGGGGCCTGAAACGAGGCCGTCGCTACAGCCGGCCTGCCTCGATGATCCGCTGCAGGAACTGACGCGTCCGGGGCTCCACGGGATCGCGCAGCACCTGCCCGGGTGGGCCATCCTCGATGATCAGCCCGCCATCCAGGAAGCAGACTCGATCGGCGATGTCGCGGGCGAACGCCATCTCGTGGGTGGCGATGACCATGGTCATGCCGGCTCCGGCCAACTCACGGATGACGCTGAGGACTTCTGCCACGAGTTCGGGGTCGAGCGCGCTGGTGATCTCGTCGAGGAGCAGCAGGTCGGGCTGCATGGCCAGGGCCCGGACGATCGCGACGCGCTGCTGTTGGCCACCGGACAATCGATCGGGTAGCTGCTCACGCTTGTCGGCAAGGCCGAACCGGTCGAGCAGCTCGGTCGCCTCGGCGACGGCCTGCGCCCTCGGTGTGTGGAGGACCTTGCGGGGTGCGAGCGTGACGTTGTCGAGGACCGACATGTGGGGGAAGAGGTTGTAGGCCTGGAAGACGATCCCGATCCTCCGACGGACGCGGTCGATGTGGGCCCCGTCGGCACTGATCTCATCGCCACCGAGGAGGATCCGGCCGGCATCGATCGGCTCGAGCAGGTTGACGCAGCGCAAGAGCGTGGACTTGCCGGACCCCGACGCACCGATCAGGCAGACCACCTCGTGCTCGGCCACCTCGAGATCGATGCCGCGCAGCACGGCCAGGTCGCCGAACGCCTTGTGGACGGCGTCGATCCGCAGCGCCGGCTCGGTCATCGGGCGCCGCCAGACTCGGCCCGGCGCTTGTCTCGGGCGATCAGCCAGTCGGTGAGCCGCGCCAACGGGATGGTGACCACGATGAACACGAGCGCGACGCCGATGATCGGCGTGAAGTTGAACGTGGCGGCCTCTGTGATCTGGGCGTATCGGAAGATCTCGACGACCCCGATGAACGAGACCAGGACGGTGTCCTTCTGGAGGCCGATGAAGTCATTCAACAGCGGCGGGACCACCCTCCGGACCGCCTGCGGCAGGATCACGTGGCGCATCGCCTGGGCGCGGCTGAGACCCAGCGACCGGGCGGCCGCCTCCTGGCTGGGGTGGACCGATTCGATGCCCGCCCGGTAGACCTCGGAGACATATGCCGAATAGACCAGCGTCAGCGCCACGACCGCCCAGAAGAATTCGTCGTTCGGAACGCCTGGGATGTCGAGTCCGGGGACGCCGAACCCGAGCAGGTAGATGACGACGAGACCCGGCACGGCCCGGAAGATGTCGACGTAGGCGGTGGCCAGCCCACGGACCGGAAAGAAGACCGGTCCGGGGAGCCCGCGGAGGATGGCGACCAGCAGGCCGATCGGGAGGACCAGCGCTTCGGCGATGAGGAACAGTTTGACGTTGGTCCAGAATGCGTCGATCAGACCCGGCAGGGTCGACCAGAACAACGGTCCGTCGAAGAAAGCCGCCTGGACCTCGGCCCAGTTGGGCGCGTTGACGATGACCCAGCCAAGCCCGCCGAAGACGACGACGGTGCTGACCAGGGTGACCGCGGTCGCGCGCCACGAGATGCTCGCTCGGCGGGGCCGGACGGACGGAGGTCCGCCAGCTGTCGCCTGCGAGCCTCCGGCCATGGTCATCCGGCGGACGCGCCGGTTACGGAGTGAAGACCGGCGCCGAGGCCTTGTCCGACAGCCATTCCTGCGTGATCGCGGCCAGCGTGCCGTCCGCCGTCATCGCCGCGATGGCCGCGTTCACGCACGCCGTGATCGCACTGCCCTTGGGCAGGACGGCACTGAAATGCTCGACGTCGGCGCTGTCGGGCAGCTCGAACTGGCCGACGACGACGCCATGCTTCAGCTGGGCCGCCGCCATGTAGAACGCGGTCGGCAGGTCGACCACGATCCCGTCGATCTGCCTGGCCTTCAATGCGGAGATGGCCTGATCCGTGGAGTCATAGACGCTTGCCGGCGCGGTCGGCTTGATGCTGCCGGTGATCGTCTCGTAGCTGGTCGTGCCGACCTGCGCCCCGAGCCGATAGTCGGCCAGGCCGGCGATGGAGGTCACGTCGGTGATCGGGTTGCCCTCGACGGACACGACCGCCTGGTTCACGAAGTAATAGCCGTCTGACATGTCGACCGCCTCGGCTCGTTTCGGCCGGTACGAGATCTGGTTGACGTCCAGGTCGAAGTCCTTGTCACCGGGCTTGAAGGAACTCGAGAACGGGACGTACACCCAGGTGACCTGGTCCGAGGTGAACCCGAGGCGTTCGGCCAGGGCGTAGGCAAAGGCACTCTCGAACCCCATCCCGTTGGTCGGATCGCCGAGTTTCCATGGTGCGGTCGTCGAGCCATCGTCGTTGAACGCGAAGTACGGCGGGTAGGCCGGATTGTCGGTGCCGATGGTCAGGGTGCCCGGGGTCAGCAGCGGAAGGTCCGCGACCGCGCAGGCGTCCGGGGTCGCGGAGGGCGCGCTGGTCGTCGAGTTCGGGGTGGCGTCGGGCGCCGCCGACACGACGGCGGTCGATGGCGATGGGACGATCGATGCGGGTGGGGTGCCCGATGCCCCGGCGCTGGAACAGGCCGTCGTGAGAACGGCGATCAGACCGATCGTCAACGTGGTCAGCTTGCGCATGTGCGGCACCTCAGGGTCGTGGTCACGCGCGAGAGTGTACCTGCGGCCGTCGACGACCGTCGTTCCGGCCCGAACTGGGCCTGACGCGCCGAAGCGGCGTCGGGAGGAGGGTCGACGCCGCTTCGGAACGAGGTCGTGACCGGCGGAAGGAGTGCGCCGGCACGGTCAGATGAAGTCGATTCTCAGAAGCGCCCCGTTTCGCGCATACGCCGCAGGAAGAGGAGGTGGTTGAGTTGCTCCAGCGACCAGCGCAGGTCGGTCGATGGCAAACCGCAGACCAGGGCGGTCAGGCTGGTCGCCTCTGACGCGGTCATCCCCTGGGTGACGAGGAGGCGGTAGACGGTCCTGGTTGCAGGGACAGGCGTGGCCGACGGACGCTGGCGAGTCGTTCGCCTTCGTTGCGAGGTCGTGGCGGCTGCCTGGCTGACCATGTCGCTGGCATCGTCCGCCTGAGCGCGGGGACCGGACGATGACCCGGCCGTCCCACCATCACCCGGTACTTGCGGATCACACCGATAGACTCAGCGGATGCGGGTCCGCATCTTCGAACTCCGACTCCTTGCGTCCGCGCTCGTCGTCTGTTGGGCGATCGCCGGCGGCCTCGTCCTGCTCGCCTATCGACCGGGCGGTCCATTCGACCTGCTCGTCGGGCTGACCGCATTGACGCCGATCGCGATCGCGCTGGCTGCCGTGGCCTGGCCGCCGATCGCCCGCGGTGACGTCGCCTTTCCTGCGATCGTCTGGCTCGGGATCCTGGCGATCCTGTGCCTCGTGCCCTCGATCGCGGGGGTGGTGACCCAGCTCCTGGCCTACGGCTCGCGAACCCTGTTGCCGTCGCTCGAGGCGATCTATCCGTGGCTGATCGCCCTGCTCGCCACCAGCCTCTTCGCGGGCTTCGGGATCTCCCGACGACTGGGCCGTGGGAACTGGGTCCGCCGACGGCGACTGTTGACCGGCGTCGCGATCGCGATCTTCGCGACGGCGGTCTCGGGCGTCGCGTTCGGCGCGGTCGCGGTCGCCAACGATCTCGCGATCCGCGACCAGGCCGCCTCCTACTCGGGATTCGGTCCGGTCATCGGGCCTGATCAGCCGCCCCCATGTGACGGCCCGCTGGCCGTCGGGCCGAGCGCGCGCCTCACCTTGCACCTTGCCGCCACGGTCGATCTGCGGCCGATCGGTGAGGTGGACCTGGTCGGGACGCGAGTGGGCGAGGAATTCCGCTGGCTGGCCTACGTCGCGGGCGACCGGGAACTCGGCCAGTACGGCGAGGCCCGGGTCGGTCAAGGCGGCTGGGTCAGTTCCCCACGCCGGCCGTGGCGGCGGGTCGACGCTGCTCAGGTCGCGGACGGCACGATCGACGCCCGAGTCCTCGAGGTCGCCCTGTCACCGGAGATCCGGGCGACCGCCGAGGACCGCGGGGTCGAGGTGCTCGAGGGCGCCCGCGCGAGGCGCTGCCGGGTGTCGATCGATGGCGAGACGTTCCAGCAGGCGTTCGCCCAGGCGGCGTGGCTGGTCGGAGATGCCGACCTCCACCGCTGGCGCGGTCAGCTCGACTACTGGGTCTTCCTGGACGGCCAACTCGGTCAAGTCGCGGGCAGTGCGAACGGCGAAGCCGCCGGGATCCTCCCCGACGCCCTGACCGGCACGATCGACGTCCGCTTGACGGCCACGCAGCGCGGGCGTGACTCGCTCGTCTATCCTCCCGGTCCATGACCTTCGATGACGATCGCGAACGATATTCGACCAAGCGCGATCGACTGGCCCGACTGACCCGGCTCGTTTCACTCCTGCAGGCTCACCCGGAAGGCATCCGCACGGCCGACATCGCCGCCCGGGTCGGGATGTCCGTGCGAACGGTCTACCGGGACCTGACGGCGCTCCAGGAGGAACTCCGTCTGCCGGTCTGGGGCGAGGACGGCGTGTGGGGGATCGACGATGAGAAGGCCTTCCTCCCGCCCCTCAAGCTGACCCAACAGGAGGCGATGGCCGTCGTGTTATCGGCGCGGCTGATGGTCCGCTATGCGGACAAGTACGACCCGGACCTGGCCGCCGCCTTCGAGAAACTCGAGCGCGGCCTCCCGTCGCCGCTGGCCGAACACGTCGAACGAACGCTGGACGGACTCTCCAAGGCGCCGCGAGACGAACGATTCAGCGCCAACGTGCGGCTCCTGACAAAGGCCTGGGCGGAGCGACGGGTGGTCACCCTCGAGTACACGCCGGCCCGCTATGAAGGTGGTGCGACCGCCCGTCGGGCGACCGTCCAGCCATACCTCCTCGAACCGTCACTCCAGACCCACGCCCTGTACCTGATCGGGTTCGACGAGGAGCGGGCAGCGCTCCGGACGTTCAAGATCGAGCGGATCTCATCGGTCGCGCTCGCCCCTCGGACGTTCGACCCGCCGGACGCGGCCGCGACGACATCGGCCCTCCGGGCTGCGTGGGACATCATCGCCGACCAGCCACCGGTGCCCGTCGACCTTCGGTTCTCGCCGGCCGTCGCGGGCCGGGTCATGGAGGCGACCTGGCACCCGACCCAGGCCATCTCGACCGAGCCCGATGGCTCGCTACGTTGGCGGGCGACCGTGTCGGGGACGATCGAGATCCGACTGTGGATCCTGTCGTGGGGCGATGACGTGGAGGTCGTCGCGCCGATCGACCTTCGGGATGACGTGGCCGCCACGCATCGTCGGGCGGCGGCGCGGTACGCCTGATGCGACGCCACCCGTTCACCGCGGTCAACCTGATCAGCGATCCGATCCATGGCTACGTGGAGCTGACGAAGCGTCTGACACGGGCCGAATCCGGGGCAGCCGGGCTGGCCGATGAGGACGTCGCGGAGGAGGATCTCCTCGACACGACGTGGGTCCAGCGGATGCGCCGGATCAGCCAGCTCCAGAGCGCCCGCTGGGTCTTCCCCACCGCCGAGCACTCGCGCTTCACCCATGGTCTCGGGGTGATGCACGAGGCCGGGCTCTGGGCTCGCTCGCTGTACCCCAGCCTGCGCAGCACGTTGGCGACCGCGGGCGACCCGCTCCCGTCGGAAGGCCTGGTCGTGGAGACCCTGCGGATGGCCGGCCTGCTCCATGACGTCGGGCACGGACCGTTCGCCCATTTCTTCGACGACCACGTCCTTGCCGGGTTCGCGGCCCCCTCGGATGCGCGTCGAGTGACGGACAAGCGGTTGACCCATGAAGACCTCTCGCAGCAGATCATCCGTGACGAGTTGGGCGGGTTGATCGGGGGCCTCCGGCGGGCACCGGGCGCCGTTCCGGAACGCGACGCCCTGGCCGATGGAGAGGCCATCGATCCGTCCTGGGTCGCCTTCCTGATCTCGAAACCAGCCATCGCGGACCCGACGATGCCGCGCTGGGTCCGTCTCCTCCAGCCACTCCTGTCGGGCGTGTTCACGGTCGACAATCTCGACTACGTCCGACGTGACGCCTATCTCACCGGTGTCGCGATCGGGCCCGTGGACGTCGAGCGATTGCGTCGCTACACGTTCATCTCGGAGCGCGGCCTGACCTTGTTCGAGCCCGGCCTGCCGGCCCTCGAGATGTTCCTGACCTCACGCCGATTCATCTACCAGCAGGTCTACTTCCACCGGACCGTCCGGGCCATCGACCTTGACCTGGCCGAGGTCTTCGGACCCTCGATCCGGGCGATCTTCGGCGACGCCTCGCCGGCCGAGCGTCTGTCCGGCTACGCCGATCTCGACGAGTACGGGCTGCTCCATCAGGCGGCTCGCTGGGCCCGAGGCGAAGCGGTCAGCGCCACGTCGTCACCGGGCGACGGAAAGGTCAGCGCCCCGGTGGCCTCGAGTTGGGAGGCGATCCTGCTCCGACGGCCGAGCTGGCGCGCGGAAGCCGAGATCCGGGCGGAGTACGAACCCGGCGGCCGGCCCGACGCCTTGGTGGCCGGACTGGGTCCTGCGGAACCGGGTCGGGTCGCGATCGACCTCGCCGAGGTCGACGCCCGACCGGCCGATCCCGCCTCGACCGATGAGTTGCTGGCGCTCGAGACGCGCGATGGCGGCGAGGCGACCCTGTCGGCGGCACTGGCCTCGATCCCGGCGTATTGGCTGATCGGCCGGCGCTACCGACGGCGCTAGCTGGCCGGTTTAGCGCGGGGGGGCAGGACGACCAATGGATCGACCCGGGCGATCTCCTCGAGCGGCAGCTTCATCCGCTGGGCGACGTCCCGTTCGATCCGGAAGGCCGAGGTCTCGTTCGGGCTGAACAGGCCGTAGTGGACGTGGCAGCCGGACGCCCGGCCGGTCATGCCTTCGTAGCCGATCAACTGGCCGGCCGTCACCATGTCGCCGCGCTTGACCACGACCTTGCCGAAATGCGCGTACACGCTCCGGTAGCCGTTACCGTCATCGACGACGATGACGATCGGCAACGTGCCCCACAGCTGCTTGCGATCAAGTCGTTCCGTGTACCGCCGCAGACCACCGAGCCAGCCCATCGCCTGATCGAAATGGCGGCCCGCCGCGAGCACCTCGCCATCATGGGCAGCCACGATCCGGTCGCCGCAGAACGTCGCCATGTCGACGCCGTCATGAAACTTCTGCCCCTCGACGATGCGGGTCCCCCACGGCGTCGGACCGAAGGGCAGGGTGATCCGGGCGTGTGGGAGTGGCCATTGGTAGCCGCTCAATGAGCTGAGCGACGGGACGATGTCGGCAGGATCCGGCGCGTCGGATGCGACCGGCGGGACGACCGACGATCCGCTCGGGGCCGCGGCCACGGCGTCAGGCTCCGTCGGATCGATCGTCACCGCTCCCGCCTCGATAGGATCGGTCGCCGCCGCAGCGGTAGCGGCGTTCGATCCGACGACGGGTGTTGACGGGCCGGCGATCGCGAAACCGATGCCGATGACCAGCCCGAGGACGACGGCCGTGGGCAGCAGGAGCAAGGGTCCGCGGAAGCCGCGAGAGTGACTGGGCACCGGGGATGTGTATCACCCCGGACGGCGCAGCGCAAATGCCCCGACTCCGATAGCGATTCTTCATCGTTCCGGGCACCGCAGCGCTACCGACGGAACGTATGGTCGACGCACTCGGCCGGGAATGCGGCCACCTGAACACACGAGGAACGCCGCCCGATGGACCCCCAGACTGACACCGACCTGCCCCTGCTCGTTGAGCGATTGCGGCAGGGCCTGCCGTTGCGCGGTTTCGACGGTCGAGAGATCCCATTGCGAACCGCTGCCGGCGACGATCTGTGCGCGACCGAGGCCGCGCATGCCCTGCTGCGGTCCGGCGCGAGCCTGCTGCCAGCGGAACAGGCCGACGCGTTCATGTGTGCCGCCCTCGCGAGGGCCGGTCAGATCGAAGCCACCGCCATAGCCCAGGGCGACCCGCCGGCCACCGTCGCGGCGAAGGTGACAGCCGTCCTCGTCAGTGCCGCAGTCCGAGCGTCGGTCATCGCCCGCGGCGTCGATGTCAGCCCGAGCGCCCTCAACCGGGCCACCCTGTCGTGGTACGAACTGAGCGGCCTTCGACGCCGCGAGTTGCTGCTGGCGAACGGCGCGTTCGAGGACATTCGGCGTTCGGCCTGATCCGGAAGGTCATCCAGGCGGCGTTCGATCCTCCATCTCCCAGGCGTGGTCGAGGACGTGCCAGGCGAAGCGGCGCACCGCGTACCGGTACGGCCAGACCTTGCGGTCGCTCTCAGGGAACGGATCGCGAGCGGCCCGGAATGCCGCGCCGATCACCGCCCGTCGACGCTCGATGCCGGACCGGTCGCCGGTCGATACGTCGAACCTGTCGAGCCCGATGCTGCGCAGATAGCTCCCTTCGGCGTCGAGCACGTGGGCGAGCATCTTGGAGCGATCCCTACCTCCGCCGCGCGGGCCTTTCGTGAGCGCCTCGGGTGCCTCGGCGGCGATGCGGTCGAGCTCGGCCCAGCACGCATCCAGCAGGGATGCCAGTCGATGCGCCTGTGCCTTGTCGAGCCCCCGCTCGTCGGCGACGGCCTTCCCGTCCGGAGCACCGAAGTCGGTGGTAGCCGAACCGGGCACGGTCTCGACGACATCGAAGCTCAGCCGAGCCGGGAACTGCTCACCAGCACGCTCGGCCACTGGTCGATAGCGTGGGCCATAAGCTTCGAGCGCCAAGAGAGCGGCCTCGGGCGTCCGGGCGGCGCGGGCCCAGCCCGGCCAGTCGAGAGCGGAGGCGAATACCCGCTTGTCACCCTGCTCGATCAGGACGTCGATGGTCATGCGCCCGAGTGTAGGGACACCGCCTCGATGGTGCCGAAAGTGGAGCCGCTATGATTGGCTCCGCACCAGCCGCCCGTAGCTCAGTGGATCAGAGCGACTGACTTCGGATCAGTAGGTCGGGGGTTCGAATCCCTCCGGGCGGGCCACCCCAGACCCCTCAGACGCCGGTCCTGATCTCGTCCGGGAGCCAGAACCAGCGCAGTGACTCGAAGTCCTCTCCGAGGTCGAGGGGTTCGGGGTCGGGCGCCGTTCCCAGCGCGCCGATCGGGTCCGCGACGATCCGCGCTGCTTCGGCTAGATAGTCGGTCAAGCGCGACTCGGGCTCGCGATGTCGGTGGGCCGGATAGCTCAGTCCGCCGAATTCGTAGCGAAGGTCGTGCAGGGAGAGCGGGGCCTCCGGGGATCCCGTCGCGTGACGCCACATGCCGCTGGCCGGGTCGAACCGGTACCAGGGGAGGAGCCGCCACCCGTCGCGTGCCACCAGGGCGACGGCGTCGACGATGTAGTCGAACACGGCCTCGCTGATGAAGTAGTTGAAGTTGACCCGGATCCAGCCGGGCTTGATGCCTTCGCAGCCAAGCGAGATCTCGCGCTCGAAGGCGTGGGATGTCTCGATGTCGATCCCGAGCAGTCGATGCCCGTACGGACCGGCGCATGAGCAACCGCCACGAGACTGGATGCCGAACAGGTCGTTCAGGAGCGCCACCACGAAGTTGTGGTGCAGATACCGGCCGTCGTGGCGGACCGTGAAGGACACGATCGACAGGCGCGGCAGGGTCGGATTGCCGAGCAGGCCGATCCCGGGCTCCTCGCACCAGGAAGCCATCGCCCGATGGATGAAGTCTTCCTCGAGCGCCCGGATCGTCTCGCTGCCGACACGCTCCTTGAGCTGGAACGCCAGGCCTGCCCGGATGGATTCGACGATCGCCGGCGTGCCGCCCTCTTCGCGCTGTTCGGGGTCGGCGAGGTAGACGTGCTCGAGGGGGTTCACGTAGGCGACCGTGCCACCGCCAGGAGCCGTCGGCACACGGTTCCGGAACAACTCGCGGCGAGCGACCAGCACGCCCGGCGTCCCCGGGCCGCCGATGAACTTGTGCGGACTCAAGACGATGGCGTCCTTGTAGTCCAGGTCGGCATCCGGCCCCGAACGGTGTGGCGACATCTCGATGTCGACGTAAGGCCCGGCCGCCGCGAAGTCCCAGATGGACAGCGCGCCGTGTCGATGGAGCAGGACGGAGATCGCCCGCGTGTCGGACAGGATCCCGGTCACGTTGGACGCTGCGGAAAACGATCCGATCCGGGTGGGTCGCTCGGCACTCGCTTCGAGCGCCCGCTCCAGGCTGGCCAGGTCGATCCGGCCATCGGCGTCCTCGCCGATGGTGACGACGTCCGCGATCGACTCTCGCCATGGGAGCTCGTTGCTGTGGTGCTCGTATGGCCCGATGAAGACGAGAGGGCGCTCACGGGCCGGGATGTGCGATCGAAGCGAATACCGCTCGTCCAGGTCTGCCGGGATCCGGATGTTCAGGACGTCGACGAGCTTGTTGATGGCCGCCGTCATGCCCGATCCGCAGAAGATGACTGCATGGGCATCGGTGCCGCCGACGGCCGACCGGATGATGCCCCGAGCCTCCTCCCGGAACCGGCTCGTCTGGAGACCCGTGCCCGATGATTCCGTGTGCGTATTCGCGTACAACGGCAGGACGGCGTCTCGCAGGTAGTCCTCGATGAAGGTCAGGGCGCGGCCGGATGCCGTGTAGTCGGCATACGTCACCCGACGCGTCCCGAACGGGCCGGCCACGGCCTCGTCATCCCCGATCACGGATGCCCGGATCAGCTCGACGAGCGTGGTCGGGTCGGATGACACGCCCCTGAAGTCGGTCGCCATCGACGCATCTTAGGCGCGCCGCGCGCCGTTCGGGTGCGTCCGCGTTTCAGGGACGAAGTGACACGGTCACGATCTTGCTCCGAGTCAGCTCGACGCCCCCCGGACCGAGCACGATGACCTGGAGCCTGACTTCGACGACCGCTTCGTTGACGCTGATCGTGACCGGATCAGCGGGCCGCCTGACGAACCGGCCGATGACCCAGGATCCAGGGTAGATCGGGTCCGCGGCTGGGCCGTGCCGCGACCGGGTGGCGATCAGGATGTAGCGCCGGGCACCCGGGACCTTGGTCCACAACGCCTGGATCTCTGACGGTCCGGACGCTCGCGCAGCGAGCTTGGGCGGCTTGACCTCGGCCGGCGGAGTCGTGCCTGGGTCGGTTGCCGAGGGCGAGGTCGGTGTGGTCGTCGGGGTCCTGGTCGGCCGTGGTGTCGCCGTCGGGGCCGGGGCATGAGTGCCCGTCGAGCTCGTCGCAGAGGGTCGAGGCGTGGGGGCGGGCGATCGGGTCGGTGCCGGCGTCGGCCGGTTGGTCCGAGGAGGGGTCGGCACTGACGTCCGTTCTGGGCTCGTGAAGGCTGACCGCGACTGCCGATCGATCCGGAGTCGGTGTGAATCGTCGACCGTGGCCGAGTCACCCGCGGCCAGCACGGAATCGCCGATCCGGGCCGAACCACCGACGCCGACGCGGATGACGGCCCCATCGGGCAGCAAAAGACCGTCCGGGTCCTGGAGCGTCGTCCCGTCCGCCAGAACGACCAGGACATTGACCGGTTCGGCAAGCTCGAGTTCGCGGGTCGACCGATCCACGCCGCCCAGGACCGCGATCGCGACCACAAGGACGGCCAAAGCGGTGATGCTGGCCACCATGACGACCGGCGACCACCGAGGATCCCGTCGGCGGGGCGGAGGTGGGGGCTCACCCGCGGGTCGGGTCTCCGCCGCCATCGCCTGCAGATGCGCCTGGAGACCCGGTGCGAACCCGGCGCGCGGGTCCGGCACTTCGCGGCGACCTGCCTCTTCCAGGGACCGCCGGACGTCGTCGTTCATCGGCCGAGCTCATCTGCCAGGACTCGTCTGAGGGCGCGAGTCGCTCGAAACACGACGACCGCCATCGTGGCCCTGGATGTGCCCATCGCGGCCGCCGCTTCCTCGGTCGTCAGACCAGAGAGGTAGCGCAACGAGAGCGCCTGTTGATACCGGGGCGTCAGGTTGTCCATGGCTGCGACGACCTCCGCAACCGCGTCGCGAACGAGGACCATCTCGGCTGGGTCGGGCGGCCCGTCGGGCAGGAGGGCCTGAGTCGCCGCGATGGTCCGGTCAGAACCGGCTCGCGTCGAACGTCGATAGTGATCGACCAGCTCGTTCGAAGCGATCTGGAACAACCAAGGTCCGAACCCGCTTCGTCGCCACGTGAAGGTTGCCAGACTGCGCAACGCATGCTCGAAGGTCGCCGAGGTGATGTCCTCGGCGACCTCGGGCCGGCTGGTGCGCCGATAGGCGAAGGCATAGATCCGGGCAACGTACCGGCGGTATAGCTCGGCGAAGGCCTCCGGGTCGACCCGGGCCTGCTCGACCAACGTCCGCTCGTCGAGATCCTCATGGGTATCGAGTCTCACCGGTTCCAGTCTGACCGCCTGTGTCGCCGTAGTCCCGGGTCCTCAGGGATCCTGCCTGGCGATCGCCAGTCGCGTCACTTCGGCACGTGGACGAACACGGGCCCGCCCCTCCCGACCCGATGACCCTGTCCGTTCACGGCCACGACGGCGTAACGGATGGTCTGGCCGGGCGCGATGTCCGTGTCGAAGAAATGTCGCTGGCCGTCCAGCGCCGTCAGGTAGATCGCCTCTCGGGCAGCGCCGTCGACGGACCGCCACAACACGTAGCCGATGGCCCTGGGTGCCTTGGATGCCGACCACTTGCAGCCGATGCCCGGCACGTCACCATCCGCGCGGAACGCGCACGCGATCCGAAGCCCGTGGTGTCGACCCGGGATGCGGACGGCGACGGGACCACCGACGGCGACCTTGGAGCCATCCTTGGCGACCGCGACGACCGCGTAGGTGTAGATGTGCCCGCGTCGGACCCGGGTGTCGAGGTGTCGCAGGCGCTGGTCGGCCCCGATCCGGCCGATCAACACGCGCGCGTGGCTGCCGGGTGCACCGACCGTCCGCCAGAGCCTGTACCCGCGCAGGTTGTCAGACTCGGCCGCCGACCACTTGCAGACCACAGCCGCGGCGGCATGGTACCGGGTGACGGAGCAGCCCAGGCGGAGGTTGGCGGGCTCGGCGGCGACGACGGGCGCGGTCGGCTCCGATGCGAGTGCAGCTGCCGGAAGCAGCATCGCGGCCAACACCGCGACCGCGGCGAACGGGATGAGCAGGGTCCTGCGCATGGGCGGTCAGTCCTTTCCATGGAACCTGTAGGTTTGGGGATCTGACCATGACAACGACGAAGTCGGCCGACGATTACAGTCGCGAAGCCCCGCGATCTCGCGTGGAACGCTTCGCGCCGATAGGCATGGAACCCACGGCCGCGCCGCGCCGTCTCGACCGGACGGTGACCGAGCTGTCGGGTCACCACAATGCTGCTGCAGGTGAACGCCGTGAACCAGACCATCCGGACGCTCGGGAGCGTCGCCCTGGGGGCCGCCATCGTCGCCATCGCGGCCTTGTCGGTCCGGACTGCACCCGTCAATGGCGCGCCGACCGATGCATCCCAGCCACCGGCCCACACGATCACGGTCTCGGCGACCGGGACGGTCACCGTCGTTCCCGATGTCGCCCGGATCTCACTCGGCGTCACGAGCTCGAAGCCCACCGTGAAGGCTGCACGCGCGACCGCCGCCCAATCGATGACCGACATCCTCGCCGCCATCAAGGCCCTCGGTATCGCGGATGCCGACATCCAGACGACGAACCTGAGTCTCTACCCGCAGTACGCACAGGGTCCGAGTCCTCGAGTCACCGGCTACCAGATCAGCGAACAGGTCCGGATCACCGTCCGCGACCTGGACAAGGCTGGCGATGTCGTCGATGCCGCGACCGCCAAGGGTGCGACGAACGTGGATGGCATCTCATTCGAGATGGCCGATCCCGCCAAGGCGCTCGATGACGCGCGGGCATCTGCGGTCACGGCAGCGCGGGCGAGTGCCCAGGCGCTGGCCAAGGCGGGCAACGTGTCGCTGGGAACCGTCATCTCGATCACGGACGCGACACCGAACTCGCCCATCTACTACGGCCCGGTGCGAGCCGGCGCCCTGACCGACCTGGCGACGCCCGTCGAGCCCGGCAGCCAGGACCTGACCGCGAACGTGACCGTCGTCTTCGAGATCGACTGACCGACTACCCGGACGCTACCCTCGGTGCGTGCCGTCACCGTATCACCTCCGCGGCGCCTGGCTCGCCCTGACCGACGGACCTGACTACCCCGCCGACGCGGCCGACCTGCGGACCGTCGGGCTGTTCGGCCTGCGTCTCCCGGTTCGAGCCAGCGTGGCCATCGCCGTGGTCACCTTCGCCCTGCTATTCGACTATTCGCGGACGTTCATCCCCGACGAGGTCAGGAACGGGTCGAGGGACGAAACCCTGTTCGCTACCTCGATCGACCGCCTGATCCTGTTCGGACTCGTGCCGCTCGGCGTCGTCCTCCTCGGCTTTCGCGATCGCCCCGCCCGGTACGGGCTGACCATGGGTGAATGGCGGTGGGGAGCGGCGCTGGTGGTCGCCGGCTGCCTGGTGATGACTCCGATCGTGCTCTGGTTCGCCACGTTGCCCGACGCTCGCGACTATTACGCGCCAAACCTGACAGCGCCCGGCCGGCTGATCCTGGCGAACGCGATCGATCTGACCGCGACCGAGTTCGCCGTTCGAGGGTTCCTGATGCTGACGCTCGTCCGACTGATCGGGCCTCTTGGAGTCCTGGTCGCGACGATGCCGTTCGTCTTCGCGCACCTGGGGAAGCCGGAGCTCGAGCTCTTCTCGACGCTCGGCGGCGGACTCGTCTATGGCTGGTTGACCTGGCGAACCCGCTCGATCGTGTGGGGATCGATCGGTCACACCTACATCCTCACCCTCGTCACCCTCGCGGCAGCCGCCTGACCCATCACGACCCGCCGGGGCGCGGCCCGGTGGCGTGCCCGCGGTCTCGCTCCAGCCAGTCACCGATGCGGAGTTGCCAGTGGTCCTCGTGGAACATGCCGATCCGTCCGTCGGACCCGGCGTCCAGGATCCCTGGCAGGGTCGCGCCGTCGCTCTCCTGGCCCATGACGACGGGCTCGCCCGCCAGGATCGATTCGCCGCAGACTTCGCACACGAACGTGCCTTCACCAGCCATCTGAACCCTCCTTCGACGCCGACGGGCGGGCGGCGATCGCGCCTATCGTAGGCCTCGGGGGTCGGCCGGGCTGCGCCGCCCCCGAGCCGCAACCTCGGATCGGTCGCGTCCGGGCTCAGCAGCAGGTATCCTTCGGCGGACCCCAGGTGTCCATCGCGGACGCGTCACGTCCGTGGACCAACAACCTCAGATCAAGGTGGTGCCAATGAAGGTCGGTGTCGCCAAGGAGACCGCGCCCGGAGAGCGACGGGTCGCCCTGGTCCCCGAGGCGCTCGGCAAGCTTTCGGCGGCCGGGCTCGAGATCCTCGTCGAACACGACGCAGGCCGCGCGGCGGCGTTCCCGGACGACGCCTACCGGGCAGCAGGCGCGGTCATCGTCTCGACCGCCGAGCTCTACGCGGGCGCCGATGTGATCCTTCGCGTCGCGAAGCCCTCGCCGGAGGAGGTCGCCCTGTCGCGAAGCGGCCAGGCGATCGTGGGTCTGCTCGCTCCGTTGATCGACCCGACGACGGCCAAAGCGCTCGCGGATGCCGGGGTGACCGCGGTCAGTCTCGATGCGATCCCACGGACACTTTCGCGGGCCCAGACGATGGACGCCCTCTCGTCGCAGGCCAACGTCGGTGGCTACAAGGCCGTGCTCATCGCGGCCAACGCCTACGGGCGCTACTTCCCTTTGCTGACCACGGCGGCCGGGACGGCCAAGCCGGCCAACGTGCTGATCCTGGGTATCGGGGTCGCCGGGCTGCAGGCCATCGGCACCGCCCGACGACTCGGGGCGGTAGTCAAGGCCTACGACGTGCGGCCCGAGACCCGAGAGCAGGCCGAAAGCCTGGGCGCGCAATTCGTCAAGCTCAAGACGACTATCGATGCGACGGGCAGCGGTGGTTATGCTCGCGAGCTGACCGATGAGGAACGGGCGTCACAGCAGGCCGAGTTGAACGACGTCATCGGCGGCATGGACATCGTGATCACGACCGCCCAGGTCCCGGGCCGCAAGCCTCCGGTCCTGGTCACGGTGGACGCCGTCGCGAAGATGAAGTCGGGTTCCGTGATCATCGACATGGCGGCATCCGCCCTGGGCGGTAACGTCGAACTGAGCAGGGCCGGCGAGACGGTCGCGTCGTCGAATGGCGTGACGATCATCGCGCCCGACAACCTGCCGGCTTCGATGCCGGCCGGCGCCTCAGCCTTCTATGCCCGCAATATTTCGGCACTGTTGCTCGGGATGACCAAGGACGGAGCCCTGCATCTCGACTTCGAGGACGAGGTCACCAAGGCGACGGTCATCAGCCACGGCGGCGAACTGTTGTCCGAACCGGTCAAGAAGCTGCTCGAGCCGGCCGCTCCGGCCGCTGGAGGTTCCGCGTGAGTGAACAACTCCTGACTTCGCTGGCGATCTTCACGCTGGCGATCCTGGTCGGGTTCGAGGTCATCAGCAAGGTCCCGGCGACCCTCCACACCCCGTTGATGTCCGGGGCGAACTCGATCCACGGAATCGTTCTGGTCGGGGCGATGATCATCGCGGCAGAGGCGGACAACCCGGTCAGCTACCTGCTCGCCTTCGTCGCGATGGTGTTCGGCGCGATGAATGTGGTCGGAGGCTATGTCGTCACCGACCGGATGCTCCAGATGTTCCGCAAGAAGCCGACGGCCCCGAAGGCCACGACCGAGGGCGCCGACGGCGCTCCCGGGGCCTAGCCGAGGAGCCCGTCCATGTCACAAGAGTGGATCTACACGTTCGTCTACCTGGCCTGGCTGGTCGGAGCCTCGTGCTTCGTGCTGGGTCTCCATCGGATGAATTCGCCGGCGACCGGACGAAGCGGCAACCAGCTGAGTGCTGCCGGGATGGTCGTCGCGGTCGTCGCGACCCTGGTCTACCTGATCACCCGTGAAGGTGGCCTGAGCGGTACGGCCCTCGCGATCATCGTCATCGGCTTCGTGATCGGCGGCGGGGCCGGCTTGTATACCGCCCGGACCGTGAAGATGACCGCGATGCCGCAGCTGGTGTCGCTGTTCAATGCTGTCGGCGGCGGGGCGGCCGCGCTGGTCGCCATCGACGATTTCGTCCGGCTCAACTCGGGCGCACCCGTCGACACCACGATCTTCGTCATCCTTGGGGCGCTGTTCGGATCGGTCACGTTCTCCGGCTCGCTGATCGCGGGCGGCAAGCTCCAGGGGCTCATCGCCGGCAAGCCGATCTACGTCCCGGGCGGCCAGGTCGTGACGATCGCACTGGCGGTCATCGCCGTGCTCGGCACCGCCGCGCTCATCCTCGGCGCAGCGGGCGCACTGACCCTCGACAGCACGGCCACCATCGGGCTGCTTGCCATCGTCGTGGCGGCCGGCCTGATCTTTGGGATCACCATGGTCCTGCCGATCGGTGGGGCCGATATGCCGGTCGTGATCAGCCTGCTGAACTCGCTCACCGGGACCGCCGCCGCGATGGCAGGGTTCGTGCTCGGCAACCCGGTCCTGATCATCGCCGGCGCGCTCGTGGGTGCATCCGGGGCGATCCTCACCAAGCTCATGGCCGACGCCATGAACCGCTCGGTCATGAACATCATGATCGGTGGGTTCGGAGGTGGCGACGAAGCGTCCGGTGTCGTGGCCGGCAGCGGCGGCACGGTCCGCGAGATCGGGGCGGACGACGTCGCGATCCAGCTCGCTTACGCCCAGTCGGTGATCATCGTGCCCGGTTACGGCCTCGCCGTGGCCCAGGCCCAGCACGCGGTTCGCGAACTGGCCGAACTGCTCGAGGCGCGCGGCGTCGACGTGAAGTACGCCATCCATCCGGTCGCGGGCCGGATGCCCGGACACATGAACGTCCTGCTGGCTGAGGCGAACGTGCCCTACCCCCAACTCAAGGAGATGGAGGAGATCAACCCGGAGTTCGACCGCTGTGACGTGGCCCTGGTCATCGGCGCGAACGACGTGACCAACCCAGCCGCCCGACGACCCGGTTCGCCCGTTTCAGGGATGCCCATCCTCGATGTCGATCACGCCAAGTCGATCGTGGTCATCAAGCGCTCGATGGGGCGCGGCTATGCGGGCATCGACAACGAGCTCTACTCCGACCCCAAGACCGGGATGCTGTTCGCCGACGCGAAGGACGGTCTGGCCGCCCTGACCGCGGCCGTCAAGGAGCTCTGACCCTCTGGTCTGCTCCGTGCGCCCCAGTGGACGAACCACGACCACCCTGTCGCGATACTGGTGCGGCCCCGACTCGCTCGCTCGAGACGTGACATAGAATCGCCCAGATCGAGCCGTTCACGAGAACGCGGGGGCCACATGCCCATCCGTCATCGAGTTTCGCGAGCCGGGCAACGCCTGTCCGCTCTGGCCCTGGTGGTGCTCGTGTCCGGGGTCTTGGCCGCCTGCAGCGCACCAACCGCGGCGAGCGAGGGCCCACGGCAATTCCCCGCCGGAGTCCCGACGCCACGCAACGCGACGATCGACATCGGCTCTGTCGGACCGGGGATCGATGATGGCGCACTGTTCTATGGGTTCGCTTCCGCCCTGACTCCCGACGATGCGCTGACGAGCTACGCGACCGAACTCCTGTCGGCCGGGTTCGTCAAGCTTGCGCCAGAAGGCGGTTGGTCTCGCTTCGGGCGTGGCGACTCGATCCTACTCGTGCGGGTGGGGGCATCCGGGCCTCCGACCTTGATCGAGCTCCAGTTGCGCGACGGCTCGTCATCCGTACGGACCGCGGTCCCGAGGCCTACCGGGAGTCGCGACCCGGCACTCGGCACGCCTGAACCGGCGATCGCGTCGCCGAAGCCAGCGAACAACGGGAACGGCGGTGGGAACGGGAACGGGAACGGCGGTGGGAACGGGAACAACGGGAACGGGAACAACGGGAACGGGAACGGGAACGGCGGTGGGAACGGGAACAACGGGAACGGGAACGGGAACGGCGGTGGGAACGGGAACGGGAACGGGAACGGGAACGGGAACGGCGGTGGGAACGGGAACGGGAACGGCGGTGGGAACGGGAACGGCGGTGGGAACGGGAACAACGGGAACGGGAACGGGAACGGCGGTGGGAACGGGAACGGCGGTGGGAACGGGAACGGCGGTGGGAACGGGAACGGGAACGGGAACGGGAACCGCCACCAGCCGTCAGCGACACCCGCCGCACCTGAGGAACGGACCGCCTCGATGTCGGTGAACCGCCAGCGATGACGGCAGGCACGCGACACGTCCTGCTGATCGATGACGATCCCAGCCTGGTGACGTTCCTCGGCGACCGCTTCCGACGGGAGGGCTATCGAGTGTCGACGGCCCTGTCCGGCGCGGAGGCGATGGCCCAGATCGGGAAGGATTGGCCGGATCTGGTCGTGCTCGACCTGATGTTGCCCGGGATGGACGGGGAGGAGATCGCCCGGCTGATCAAGGACCGGGCGGACATCCCGGTGATCATCCTGTCTGCGGTATCCGCGAGCGAGAGCAAGGTCGAGTTCATCTCGAGATATGCCGAGGACTACGTCACGAAGCCATTTCACTACCCTGAGCTGCGGGCTCGGATGCAGCGAGTCCTTGGTCGGATGCAGGGCCGAGTCCCGGTGCCGGAACTGGTTCTCGGGCCGGATCTGACCCTGTTCCTACCTCGGCGCAGAGCACAGGTGGCGGGCGAGGCGCGGGCATTGTCGCCCATCGAAACTCGATTGCTTGCCGCCCTGGCTGGGCGGATGGGTGAGACTGTCACCACGGACGAGTTATTGGCCGATGTCTGGAACGAGGCCGATTCGCCCGAGCCTGTCTATGTCTGGGTCACCGTTCGCCGACTACGACGAAAGATCGAGATCGAGCCAGAGCGCCCGCGTCATCTCCTGTCCGGCGCAGCCGGCGGGTACAGGCTGGTCGCATCGACGTCGCCCGGTCGGCCACCAGTCTGAACGGATCCGACGTGCGTCGTCTCTCCTCACTGACATTCGGCCGGCGCCTGGGGATCAGCCTGGTCGTTCTCGCGATCCTGCCGCTACTCGCGTTTGGTACGTACTCTCTCTATCGAGTCGAGGGCGCGCTTCAGATGGACGCCGATAGACGGGTCGACACGGCACTGTCGGCCGTCGAGGATGTCCTCGCCCGCTACCAGCTCGACCTCACGGATGCCACGGAGGCATACGCATCCTGGTCAGTGACGCGGCGACTCGTGGATGCCGCGTCCCCAGATGCGCTGCAGACGGACATCCTCGGCTTCCTGGTCGATAACGGGACCGTCGACGTTGCGGTCGCGATCGTGGACGGACGACCGGTGGCCGTTGGCCCCGCCAACGTGGTGGGCGCGCTCACGTCGATCAAGGATGCGACCCCCGCCACGAGCCGGATCCTGGCCGTGGACGGTGGGTTGTATCTGGTCGCATCCGCACCCATGGCCGCGACCGCCGATGGGACGACCGACGAACTGAGATTCGCGCGTCGACTGGATGCCGGGTTCGTGCACGAGATCACGCGACTGACGGGGTTCGATGTCGCCATCGTCCTACCCGAGGGGGCGGTCTCGGTCGCAACGGACCCGGCCGCAGCAGACCTGTTCGCGGACCGATCGGTGTCCGGACCGGGAGCCGCGACGGCAGATGGCGTCCTGGCGGGATGGATCGGGGCTTCCGCTCCAGGAGGTGGGGTCGGCACGCTGTTGGTGACTGATCGCCAAACGCCGATCCAGACCTTGATGGCCCAACTGCCGGCTGTCCTGCTCGCCTCCCTCATCGTCGCCGCGCTCCTGGCGATCCTCGCCGCAGGGTTGCTTGGTCGAGGGCTGACCCGCCGTCTGGCCGCGGTCCACGACGGCCTGACGGCCGTCGCAGCGGGACGCCGTCCCGTCAACCCGTCCCTGACGGACGATGCAGATATCGTCCGTCTTGCCGCCGCTCTTGACACGTTGGTCACCGCAACGGACCGGCGCGACCGGATCCTGAGCGAGATGTCGATCGCCATCGCCGGCATGCGTCCCGAGCACGGCTACCCTTCGGTCGCGCAGTCCGCGACCGAGTCGGCCGTGTCGTTGTTCGAACTCGATCGATGCACGCTCACCGACGCCGACGGCGGGGCGGTCGCGGTCTCAGGTTCCCTTCCAAGACCCACGGACACCGAGCGGCAGGTCATCGAGGCGCCCGTCGATGTCGGTTCGGACCGACCACTTTGGCTGGTCGGTCATGCTGCTGACGGTCAGCGACGCGATGAGTCCGACGCGACGTTGTTCGGTTTGTATGCACGGCTCGTCGGTGGGGTCCTTCTCGACAGCCACGCTCACGATCAGGCTGCGGACCAGATGGCACGTTTGGGGCGGCGCAGTGATCTTCAGCGAGAATTCCTGCGCAGTGTCAGCCATAACCTGCAGACGCCGTTGGCGACGATCTCGCTCCTGGCCGACGACCTCGGACAGGCCGAGGCGCTGGGATCACCAGGCTTCGTCGTCGCCAGGGCGACCGCCATCCGCGCGGGGGCAGACCGCCTGGGTCGTCTCGTCGGACAACTGCTGACCGTCTCGCGCCTGGATGCGGGGCGGATCCACCTTGAACAGGAGGCGATCTCCGTCGCGCCGCTCATCGGACGCGTATGGACCGAGCTTGCGGCTGACCGAACGTTTCTGGTCGATGACGCCGCGACCGGCTTGATCGCCGTCGGCGATCGGGAGGCGATCGAGCAGATCGCATGGATCCTCCTCGACAACGCGATCAGGTATGCACCGGATGGGCCGATCACAGTCCGGACAGGCCGCACAGGTTCGTCGACCTCACCCATGATCACGGTTGCGGTGGAGGACGCGGGACCGGGGATCCCCAATGGGGAGCGTCGTCACATCTTTCGACGGTTCTGGCGTGGCTCGGCCGGGAGGCAGCGTGGCGGATCTGGTATCGGACTCGATATCGCCCGAAGACTGGCGCGGGCGATGGGCGGCTCCATGACGTATCGACCGGGCGGATCGGGTGGCTCGGTCTTCGTGCTGACCCTCCCGGCGGAAACGGCCGGACGCGACTGAGACCGGTTGCCGGAACGCACCGGGATCCCGTGACCATCTCCGATGTGAAGCCGGCAAGCAGGCCAGTCGTTATGGCCGCTGCAAGCTTGGCGTTCATATCCTGCGGGGCCTGAACTGCTGGCTGTCGTCCAGCCTGGTCGAAGAGTCACGGGGAACGATGAACGCGACGACGATGGAGCCGAACACGCTCGCTGCCAACCCGACAGGGACGGCTGGCGCATACGCGGCGAGCGATTCGATCGGCCACGATTGCTCGTGCCTGGGCGCACCAGACTTCTGGCGGTGGGTCTCCGGCATCGGTCCCGGTGGGCCGAAATGCAAGGATGCCTGCAAGGTTCGCGACCCTATCCTCCGCCGACCATGAAGCCATCAAAGCGCTCGCAAGGCAGGTTCGCGACACATCGATCGACTGGCACCCGAGGCCAGACGGTCGTCGAGTTCGCATTGGTCTTCCCGCTGTTCGTCATGCTGCTCCTCGGGTTGGTCGAATTCAGCTTCCTGTTCAATGCCCTCCTCGCCGTCAACTACGGCGCCCGCGACGCGGCGCTGGCGGCCGCTGAAGCCGGAGACGCTGCCGGCGCCGACTGCGTCATCCTCGATTGGGTCGAACGAGCCATCACGGCTCCCGCGGATGCGGCCCGGATCCAGAGCGTCGAGATCTACCAGGCCAAACCTGACGGGACCATCTGGCCGGGCACGGCGAAGACCGTGTACACGCACGGACCCGCGCAGCCGTGCATCTTCCCGGACGGGAGCGTCGGGTCTGTGCCGTACGGCGCGCCCAGTCCCAATGGCTATCCACCCAGCGTGCGCTGCAACTACCTCGGAGGCTGCAACGGCCCGGGCGTGACCAACCACCCGACCGTCGACAATGTCGTCGTCCGGATCACGTACACCCACCAGTACGTCACGCCGATCAAGAACTTCATCGGCGGCGGCCCGGGCGGCCTGACGTTCGACCGCTCCAGCGTGATGCGCATGGAACCGGTCCTGTGATGCGGCCGCGCCGTTCCGCCGACGCGGTGCGTGGCCAGGGTCTGGTCGAGTTCGCCCTGATCATCCCGGTCTTCCTGCTGCTCGTCCTGGGCATCCTCGAGTTCGGGTTCATCTTCGACCAGCAGATCACGCTCGGCTATGCGACACGCGAAGGTGCCCGGAGCGGTGCCGCCTTCGGCGCCGGAAACGGCACCACGATGGTCTGTGCCGATGTGGACAAGAACATCATCGCGGCGGTCCAGCGCGTGCTCAAGGGTCCAGGGTCCCGGCTGACGCTGGCAGCGTCCACCAGGATCCAGATCTACAAGGCCACGTCCTCCGGGACCGTCAGCGGCGGGAACGTCAACACCTGGGATTACACCCCGGGCGCCGGTCCGAGCGTGGATGGGCAGGCGCTGGACTTCAGTCCGAGCTCGGTCAACTGGAGCGCCTGTGCCCCGCGGAAGACGGATGGGACGGTCCTCAGCCCGCCCGATTCGATCGGCGTGAGCATCGTCCACAACTACGACTTCGTGACCCCGCTTTCGGCGGTCGTCGGCTTCTTCGGCCCGGACGGGCCGGCCAGTCTGACGATCTCGGACCGGACAGTGATGGCCCTCAATCCGATCGCGCAGCAGTGAGATGATCCAAATGCCTGACCCTCGAACTCGACGCAATGGCTCACGCGGCCAGGTGGCCGTCATCTTCGCCGGGGCGATGCTCCTGTTCGTCCTGCTATGCGCGATCGTGATCGACCTGTCCTGGTACTGGTCAGGCAATCTCAAGATGCAGCGCGCTGCCGACGCGGCCGCCCTGGCCGGCGTGGTCTACCTGCCCGGTGACGTGGCGGGCGCCTATCAGACGGCCCGCAACGAGGCCGCCAAGAACGGCTTTAGCGCCGCGAGCGGATACACGGTCACGCCATGGCAGGATCCGACCAACAGTCGACGGCTGCGGGTTTCCATCGCCGGCAACATCAACACCTACTTCGCGCGCGTGGCGGGTATCAACTCGTTCCCTGCCAGGCGCGAATCGAAGGCGGACTTCGTGCTGCCCGTGCCGATGGGCAGCCCGCAGAACTACTACGGGGTTGGCTTCTTCGAGAAGCGCGTGGCGACCACGACACCGGTGCCCGGCAACACCGCCCAGGACACCAACGGCAACCCATGGAACGCAACGGCGCTGTCCACGTCCGGCGGTCAATGGTCGAACCCGGACCGGGCGTTCACCAACAACAATCAGTATGCGACCGATGCCACCAACGGCCAGAAGCAGGTTTGGCAGAATTTCAACCTGCAAGGAGAGATCCCGAACGACGGCACGCTGGTCATCGATGGTCTCGAGGTCGCCCTGACCGACGTCAGCCTGACCGGCAGCGGCACGATGACCAACTGCCAGGTGACGGTCGAGACGACCTGGAACGGCGGCACGACCTGGTCGACGGCGGTCAAGACCTCGGCATTGACCACGACCGCCTCTGACGACAAGGTCGTCGGCTCGAACTCGAGCACCTCCATGTGGGGCGGGCACACCTGGACACGCGGCGACTTCACGAATTCGAACTTCCGGGTGCGGCTGACCTGGACAGATGGCACGGCCAACTGCGCCTCGAGCCGCGATGTCCAGTTGGACCTCCTTGAGGTCCGTGTCCAGTTCCACACGACGACCACGACCTACGCCAATCAGACCGCGTCGGTCAACGACCCGATCACCGGGAACCCGCTCGCCTCGCAGGGTTTCTGGGGCGCGATGTTCACGTCCGGCGGGACTCGCGAGAACGGCGATCGATTCGGTCCGGCAAATCTCGGCAACGGAGCGGTGGATGCACCGGGTCCGGGCAGCCCGACGTACGACCCGAACGGCTACGACTACACGATCGAACTGCCGGGTGGATCCGGTGACGTCCGGTTGTTCGATCCGATCTTCTGTGCGACCGGAGACAACGGGCATGGCGGCTTGTATGGGGCCGGCGACCACTGGACCGATCATCCCGGCGGACAGGTCGTCCGACCGGTCGGCATCACCTATCGGCTGTACAACACGAATGGCACGCTGGCCAATGTCTACGATGACACCCTGGTCGACACACTCGCCTACGGCCCTTCGAACACCCTGGCCGACCTGAGCGGCACCTTCGGTACGCCCAAGGGGCCGGACTCGGGACAGCCAGCCCACCAGGATTGCGCGAGCAACGCGGCGCACAACGCCTGGGTCCGGATCGGCAGCGGCAACCTGGCCGCCGGCAACTACCGACTCAATGTCAATACGACGTTGTTCGGGGCGAATTCCGCGGTCGGTGCAGAGAACCTCTTCTCGATCTGGTCGAAGTCGGCCGGCAGCGCGAGGATCTACGGCAGCGGCCGGATGGCGGCCTACAGCAACCTCGACGGCGGCCTTCAGAAGTTCTACTTCGCGCAGATCGAGAAGGCACACGCGGGCAAGACGATGCAGGTCGACCTGTTCGATCCCGGCGAGGCGAGCGGCAACGCGTACCTTCGTCTCCTGAGCCCTGATGGCAATGCATACAACTACGCGACCTTCGACTGGGTGTCCGACGACGGGCGATCCGGTACCGGTGTCACGCAGATCCAGACATCGATCAACGGGGCGGCGCAGTTCAACAACAAGCAGATCACGATCTCCGTTCCCCTGCCCGCGAACTACGGTTCTGCCGGCCTGAACCCACCGGGTGACATCACCGACGAAGACGGCTGGTGGCTGATCGAGTACAACATCAACCAGGCCAACGACACGACGACCTGGGGCGTCAGCATCCGCGGCAACCCCGTCCACCTGGTCCTGCCCTGACGACCATCACCTGAGCGGCATGTGCCGGCGCGCAGCGTCTCGACGTGGATGAGCCGGCGCTCAGGCGCTGGGGACGACCGCCGCGGTCCGGAGCTTCGTGGAGATGTCATGCATCCGCATCGGGCCGGCGTGCCCAGACTCTCCGCGACCACGATCGCGTCGTCGCCGGGCTGGAACACGAAGTCGCTCGGTGGGTTGCCGCGGAAGCATTCGTGATCCCGGCCCGCTCCAGGTCGTTCGTCTCGGTGGCATCTCCGCGCAGAAAATAGACACCTGATCCAGCCGGGTTCTTGTCGATCGTCGGCGAGGACCACCACCTTGTCCGGGTAGTCGTCGCCGCGTCGCCGTCAGGCTCCGGCTTCGACCAACTCGATCCGGATCCGTTTGTTGATGCGGCCCTTGGACTCGTAGCCGGTCACCCGGATCGCGCCCACCTCGCGCGTGTTGGCGACGTGCGTTCCCCCGTCCGCCTGCAAGTCGAGTCCCACGATCTCGATCGTGCGGATCTGCTCGATCCCGGGCGGCAGCAGATTGACCTTGGTCCGTATGAGGTCGGGGATGGCGAATGCCTCGTCGCGGGGCAGGACGGCCACGCGCACGTCGCGGGCGGCCGAAAGCTCTGTGTTGACCGTCGCCTCGATGGCGTCGACGAGGTCGCCCGACATCCGCTCGAACTCGAAGTCCATTCGGCCACGACCGGGCTCCATGTTGCCGCCGGTGACGAGCGCGCCATAGTCGCGCCAGACGACCCCGCACAGGGCGTGGAGGGCGGTGTGGGTGCGCATGAGCGCGAGGCGACGCGACCAGTCGATGTCGACCCGGAGGCGGTCACCGATGGCCGGAGGACCATCGGCGACGGGTTCCAGTTCATGGACGATCTCGCCGGCGAGCTTGCGTGCGCCACGCACGACCCAGGCGCGCCCGTCAGCCGCCCTGATGACCATCCCCTGGTCCGACGGCTGGCCTCCCCCTCCGGGATAGAACACGGTCGAATCGAGCATGACCAGCGTGGTCCCGGCGTCCTGCTCGACGGCGACCACCCGTGCATCGAGCGTGCTGGCATAGGCGTCGACGTAGCAGATCTGTTCCCCGACCGGGGTCATAGACGGACGTCCCTGATCACTGGACCGTCAGCGTTCCCACCATCGTCGGGTGGACGGTGCACACGAACGCGTACGTGCCCGCGTCGAGTGCCGGCACGTCGTACGCCCGCGTCTCGATCCCATTGAAGACGGTCCCCACGAAGATCGCGTCACCGGTCGCCTGGCCGGTGTGGATGGATACGTTGTGGGGCGTGCCGGGATCTTCGTTGTCGAACAGGATCTGGAACGGCGTGTCGGCGGGGGCGGTGACGTTCGTTTCCTCGTATTGGATGTTCTTGGCGGTGATCATGACCACATCGAGGCTCCCGGATGCCGACGGCTCAGCGGACTCGGCCCCACTCGGAGCCGGTGTGGCCGGCGGCGCCGGCGTGTATGTCCAGCCGGCACTGGCGCTCGTGCAGGCGGCCAGGAAGATCGTCGACAGGGCGACGGCCGACAGGGATCGCGCGTGTCGCATGGGCGGTGAGACCTCTCGCATGGGGCTTGACGGCAACGGATTCGGCGTTCGGATGGAATCTACCGCGACCGGCGGGTCGTGTCGTGAGGGTCGTGCAGGGCGGTCCGGTATGGACGGGACGGGGTCCTGGTACTCCTGGGCCATGACCGACCAGTACCATCAGCCCGGTTGTGGCGCATCAGAGGTTGCCCGTAGGCTCGCCGTCCACCTCGTTTCTTTGAGGTGGCGGACTCATATCACTACGGAGCGCGACCATGATCAAGGACTTCGCCCACCGCACCTGGCGGATCGCCGTTACCGTCGGCCCGCTCGTTGTCATCGCGCTGAGCCTCGCGGCCGGCATGAGGTGGCGCTAAGAATCCTCGCATAGTTTTCTCCGTCTAGCCGGAGCCCATCCGGCGAGACGAGCGCGATCCCTTCGAGACCCGGAGACCTCCCTCCGGGTCTCGTCGCATGTCCAGATCTCGGACCGTCGCCCAGATGCGCATTATTGGCGATCGGTCAGTCCGAGGCGGATCGCGACCGCGGCCGCCTCGACGCGACCCGATACCTCGAGCTTGGACAGGATGTTCCCGACGTGCACGCCGACCGTCTTCTGGCTGATGAACAGGCGCTCCCCGATCTCGCGATTGGTGCGGCCCAACGCCACGAGGGCGAGGACCTCACGCTCGCGACCGCTCAGCCCGAAGGTGTCGCGATGCCGATCCGCCGGATGCGGTTCGCCGGCCACGGCTCGAACGAGCGCTGATCGGCCACCCGGCCCGCCGGCCGCTTCGTCCGCCGTCGTCCCGCTCGAATCGATCGGGATCCCGACCGCCGGCGGCGGATCGCCGACCAGGACAGCGTCGACCGCGCCGGGAAGCACGATCCTGGCGCGGCTGGCCAATTCGCGCAGCTCTCGCAGCAACGGTCGAGCTCTGAGGGTCACGGCCCCATCCACCGCGGCCAGCATCGGTTTGATCGCAGCGGATCTCCCGGCTCGTCCGATGCGGCTGGCCAGGCTGGCTTCGGCCTGTCGCCAGCGCGCCAGGGCGGCGTCGTATGGCGCATCCAGGTCCGCCCATGTCTCAGCCACCCGTCGCCACGTGACGGGGTCGTCGTCGCCCTCGATGCGCCGCTGATACGCACGAGCTGTGGCCAGCGATGCTTCGGCCAGCCGGCGCGAGCCCGCAGTCGAAGGCGCGCCGCTGGCCCGCACGAGGCTGGATGCTTCGTCGATGACCTCAGCGGTCCGCCGGCTGGCGATCGGCAGCAGTGCGAGTCTTCGATGCAGACGAGCGTCCGTCGCGGCGACGGCATCGACCTGCGCGACCATCGCGGCCAGCCGCGCGGCAAGGACCCATTCCTCCGTCGCCCGGACGATCGACCAGCCTCGCTCGACCGATCGGCTCGCATCGCTGATATCGCCCCTCCACAGCGCGAACGACGCAGCGGCCAGATAGTAGGGTCCGGCAAGCTGTGAATCCCCGATAACGGCCAGTTCGAGGACGGTCAGCCCCAAAAGGCGTGAGGCCTCCTCCCCGGCGTTCGTCTCGATCTCCACCGCGGCCAGGACGAGGATCGCCTCGACATAGATGACCCCGACGGTGAGCCAGCTCATCGCCCTGAGGGTCATCGCCCTCGCCTCCGGCCAGCGACCGAGGAAGAACAGGCTGTCGGCCACGTTACCGGCCAGGAAGTTCCCGTAGACCGCTTCAAGGCCGACGCGACGTGCCTCATCGATCGCGGCATAGGCGACGTCGACGGCTTCCGACCGACGCCCAAGAAGGTCGAGAACCGTCGTCAGGTTCGCCCGGACACGAAAGAGCGCTTCGTGGTCGTTCAAGCCACTCGCGTCGAGCTCGGCCTGACGGAGCAGATCGATCGCGGCAGCCGGATCGCTGCCCCAGGCCAGCGCCACGGCCAGCGTGGTCCGGGCGTGGACTTCCTGCGTCTGCGCCACCGGCTCACAGGCGAGGGCGATGTCGATGGCCTCGCGGGCGAGCGTCTGGGCGTCGGAGAACGTTCCCACGAGCATCTTCTGCTGGGCCAGGGTGGCGAGGACGGTGGCGCGCTCCGGCGTCGGCGCCCCCGGGACCAGCTCGACGGCTCGTTGCGCGGCCTGGATCGCTCGTGCGGGGTCCCCGCCCGCCCGCAGGATGTACGCCAGCCGTTCGTACAGCAGACCCATCCTGACCCGGTCACGCCGGGCATCGAGGGCCGCGATGGCCGCTTCGAGATAGCTCGTGGCCCGCGCCGTCCGGCCGATCGCGAATGCCGCTTCCGCAGCTCGGATCTGGAGCTCCACGAGGTCCGACGGCCTCGCCCGTCGACCTCGATCAGCCGCGATCGCTCGATCGACGGGCAACGACATCGCGAGCTCGAGGTCGTCGAGCTCATCGGCGGCCGCATGACGGTCGCCTGCCACGTCGGCCGCCTCGACCGCGGCTTTTCGTGCGGGGCCCGGGGCGTGCGCCGCAAGCCAGTGTCGCGCCGCGGTCGCCGGATGGCCGGCGATGCCCGTCGCGATCGCCTCATGGTGTCGCGTCCTGCCGACAGGCAGCAGGTCACGCGCGATCGCCCGGCCGATCGCCTCATGCCGAAACGCGATGGCACCGCCAGCGTCGAGCAGGAAGCCGTGCGCGACCGCCTCATCAAGGCCGGCACGCAGATCGGCATCGAGCACGCCGTCACCGTGTCGCGGTCCGGTCACCGAGCGTGGCGCGGAGCGTCCCGATCCGAGCTCGTATGCGTCGCCGACGGCCGCCAGTTCAGCCGCAGCCAGTGGCCGACCCACGAGCGACATCAGCCGGGCTACGCGACGACACTCGGCCGATCGGATGGCCATCCGCGCGACGACGATCTCGTCGAACGAACCGGTCAGGGATGAACTCGGCAATTCGCGGCGCGCCGCCAGGAGCTCCTCGGCGACCAACGGCGAACCACCGGACCGCTCCGCGATCAGCAGGAGCAGGCTCGCCGATGCCCGTTCCCCCTGGATCCCCTCGATCAACTCGGCGAGCTCATCCCGTTCGAGCGGGACCAGGTCGATCCGCTCGACCGGGCGCGGGCCGGATGCGATGGCCGCGAGGTCGTCCTGCCATGGGTGATCGCGACCGACCATGTCGGGCTCATAGCTGGCGACAAGCGCGAGTCGCTGACCGCGCGCGACGCGGGACAGGAAGGTCGCCAACGCCCGCGTGCCGCTGTCGGCATGGTGCAGATCCTCGAGGACCAGCACGACCGGACGCTGCTCGCCCAGCCGCCCGAGCAGCCCCAGGACGCCTTCAAGGATCCGCGTCTGACGTCGCTCAGGCGCCGTGACGCTCTGGTCCGGGACCCAGCCGGCTTCGTCGGCCAGTCGGCGTCCGAGATCCGGCATCAGGCGAGCGATGTCCGATGCCGCGGCTCCAAGACGCTCAAGGAGGTCGTCCGTCGACATCGCCCGCAGCGTCGGGCCGACGGCCCTGATCAGGGGCCCGTAGGGTTCATCCCCGCCGGCCCAGGCCGACGCGCGCAGGAGCGTCATCGGCTCGGACGCTCCACCGATGCGATCGATCGCCTCGTCGAGGAAGCGCGTGGCGCCGATGCCGGCCGTTGCGCCGACGATGATCGTCCCGGCCCGCTGCGCGAGGGATCGTTCCAGACCGGTCGCGAGCCGCCCGAAGGCCGCATCCCGGCCGACGAACCGCGCGCTCGTGTACCTGACAGGCATGCGCCATTCTAGAGGCGTCCGCTAGGCTGCCACCCATGTCGGACGACCGTCCAGTTCCGCATCCGTCGAACACGCTCAACGAACTATCGGGTGCCGAGTGGCTGTACTTCACGAAGTCTCTTTTGACGACCGCGTACCCATCGGAGCTCGGACACGCGGCCCGTCGAGCGCACGGCGCCAACAAGCCGCCGCGCCTGATGGCCCGCCTGATCGAATTCTTCACGAGGACGGGCGATGTCGTACTCGATCCCTTCGCAGGCGTCGGCGGTACGCTGCTGGGGGCCGCCATCGCGCGCGGCCCGCGTCGGGCGATCGGGATCGAGCTCGATCATCGCTGGGCGACGGTCTACGCGGATGTGGTCGCGGCGCTGCGCGCGGAGCGTGACGGCGCAGGGCCCAAGCTGGCCGACCTCGGCACAGCCGATCCGGGCGGCCTTCGCACGTTCGACCCGAGCGGGTCGGAACTCCAGGTGGGTGATGCGTTGACCATCCTGCCCGGGATGGACGACGAATTGATCGACCTCGTGGCAACGGATCCGCCCTACAACCTGCAGCTGCCGATGACGATGGCCGGCGGACGACTAGCCGAGGCGCATGCGAACCGGCGAACGGACTACGCGATGGTCAGCGAAATCGCAGAAGACATCGCCAACGTCGCTGATTACCCGACGTATCTCGATCAGATGGGACTGGTTTTCGGGGAACTGCACCGTGTCCTGCGCGCAGGTCAGTACGCGCTGGTCATCGTCCGGGACGCGTACCAGGATGGCCGCTACCTGTTCACCGGCTCGGATCTGGCGGCCCGGGCGGCCTTGGTCGGGTTCGTGCCAAAGGGTGACCTGATCTGGTATCAGGCGGGGACTCGGCTCCGGCCATACGGCTATCCCAGGGCGTTCGTGCCGAATATCGTCCACCAGCACATCCTCGTGCTGCGCAAGGAAGCGCGTCCTCACTCGCGGCGACGGCGCGACTCCAGGTAGGCCTCGAAGACGTCACTGTCGATGTCGGATTCACCCATGGTCCAGCTCTCGGCCGCGATCGGCATCGTCGCCACCGGGCTGTCCGCTTCCGGTTCGTCGCCGACGATGTCGCCAAGGGTCATCTTGTGGAGCCAACCCTGCCGTCCATCCGGGCACAGGACCAACCGGTAGGCGCCGTAACTCTCGAGGATCTGGACCTCGTCACCCTGGTCCAGATAGCCGATCTCCGCTCCGCGCAGCTCATCGGGAGAATCGAGCAGCCTGACGACGTGGTAGCGGATGAAGCGACGTTCCCGGCCGTCGAGCGGGCCGACCAGACCTTCGTCGAAACTCAGGCGCGGCGTGGTCATCATCGCCGCGTCGCGGATCGGATCGGCCTTGCGTGCCTGGAGCAACGACGGCCGACGCCAGCGCGGCAGAAGGGCTTCCATCTCGGGCGTGAGCGCGTCGGGCATCGCACCAGCGGCCTTGCCCGAGTCCCCGGGCGCCGGGACGTCGCGGGGCAGCGTGGCCACCCCCGTCGCGGCAGCAGCGGCCAGCATCTCATCGGGCAGTTCGTCTTCGCGTCGACGGCGGACGAACAGGCCCATGCCCATCGCGACCGTCACGACACCGGTCGTCGTGACCAGCGTGGGAGCGGTACTGAATCCGGGCCAGACCGGTAGGCGCAGGCCGATCGTCGCGAGCACGGCCGCGACCGGTCCGGTCGGACGAGCCGCACCGGAGTCCGTCGACCCACCGGGTGCGCCGGGCGATGACCCATCATCGGGTCCCGCGCCGGGCCCACTCGAACCGTCGGTCGGGAGACCAGGGACGACCGCGGTCACGGGTTGGCTGGCGGATGCCGATGGGCTCGGTGATGGGGTCGCAGCGGGGCCGAAGGTCGGCGGGTCGGATAGCGCACTCGGTGTCGGTAGCGCGCTCGTCGGCGTGGCACTCGGACCGGCGACCAGAGCGGTTGGGCTGGCGGTCGGCCTTGCGGTGGGTTTCGGGGTCGACCTCGGCGTCGGCTTGGGGGTGGGTTTGGGAGTCGGCTTCGGGGTCGGCTTGGGGGTGGGTTTGGGAGTCGGCTTGGGGGTCGGCTTGGGGGTGGGCTTGGGGGTGGGTTTGGGGGTCGGATCCGGGCCTGACATGACCGTCACGGAGCCAGCGTCCATCGACGCGTCGTTGTGAGCGTGGGCCATGGCATCGAAAACGACCCCATGGGTCCCTTTTGCCACTGTGCCCGACCAGTCATAGGTGACCCCGTGACGCCAGTCGCCGCCAGGCCGCCTGGTCATCGGATGGGCCGTCGATCCGATCATCGCCGTCACCGACTCAGCGGGCATGCCGAGCCGGTTCAGGTACACGACCGACAGATGGAAGGTCGTACTCGTGTTGCCGGTCCTCGGCGAGACGACCGGATCGACGAGTTGCGACTTGTTCGCCTCGGCGGAGGCCGGGATGGCGATCATGACGGACAGGAGCCCGGCTGCGGCGATGGCACACAGCCACGACCACGGATCGCGCGTCCCTCGATTCGGTCGATGCATGCGGTGGGCCTGTCTCCTCGTCCCGGACCGTCGCGTCCGATGACTCGAGGATGTCTGCCCGATCGAGCGTGGGCAATGGTACGGGGGTCCGGTCACGAGTCGCCGTCAGGCGGGGTCGATCGTCAGATTCCGGTGCATCGGGACACCGATCCTGGGCTGGTCTGGAGGGGTCTGGTTCGGCCGATGGGCCGTCCGCCGCGCAGCGATGGGCTGGAATGCTCATTGGCCGACCGGCGACATCCTCCCATCCTGAGCCCCATGCCGCAGACCCCTGTCCGACGCCGAACCGACGATCGCGCCGGGATACTCGGTCCGGCGATCGTCGGTGCCGGGCTGGCGGCGACCGGCCTCTGCTTCGGATTGCTGGCGGTCTCCACGCCCTTCGCAACACGAGTCGCCGGTGGGCCGACATCCGGATCGGCGATCGTGCCGACGACCATCGCCGTCTGGAGCCTCGCCCTGATCGCCGCCGTGGGCCTGCTCGTCGCGGGCACCCAACGCCTGGCCGGGACCCTGTCATCGATCCGTGGCAGTGCATCGCGCCGATCGGTCGTCGGCCGCGCGATGAGCGGTCTGCCGTTGGACATCGACGTGTGGCTTGGGGCCACGCCGGGCAGTGGCCAGCCGATCCCGGAGTTGGTCGGCGGACCGTTCGGGCTGGTCGTCTTCCACGAACTCGGCCGTGGAGAAGCGCTCAGGCGGATCGGATCGACCTGGGAGGCCAGGACGGATGCGGGCTGGGTGCCGACCGAGCATCCGGTCGACCGGGCCGGTCGCGACGCCGAACGGGTCCGCCACTGGCTGAACCAGGGCGACCTGGACTTCGTCGTCCGCGTCTACGCGGCGGTCGTCACGGCCGACGTCTCGATACCCAGGTCCCCCAGCTGCGCGGTCCTGACCGAGGCGCAGATCCCGGACTGGCTGGCCGCCTTGCCGCGCCAACGCAGCCTCACGCCGGGCCGGCGCGAGCGTCTCGCGAATCGGATCGCACGGACCATCGGGCCCGACCGTCGAGCGGATCGGGACGACCGCGGTTGGTAGGGGAGCCAGGACTCGAACCTGGAACCAGCGGGATATAAGCCCGCCGCTCTGACCGATTGAGCTACTCCCCCGCCGGGCGATGCTACACCCGGATGGTCACCCGTCGGTCGGGCCGGTCAGCCCCCGAGCAGCCGTCCCGCGATCCCGCGCAGATCGAACGGTCCCCGTGCGGCGCCGGGTCGGTCACCCCCGTCCGAGCCGAGCCCGGCGTCGGTCGACGCGGTCGACTCCATCAGTTGCCGTTCCTCGTCGGTCCGATGGACCTCCAGTGGGAGTTCGTCCGGATCAAACGGCCGAGGGGCGACCGTCGCGGTTGATGGCGGCCGAGCGTAGGCGGGAGCTCCATACAGCGTCGGCAGCGCGACATTCGGTTCGTCGATCGACACGCGCAGATCCTCAAGAGACGTTCGCCGCGACTCGATGAGCAGGCCGCGGCGGGATGTATTGCCGAGGGAGCGTACCCCGAAATCCGGGTGCTCGGCCAGCCGCCGGTGCGACTCCGGCCGCATAGGTGGTGCGCCGACGCACCTCTGATCCCAGGCCGCTAGTCGAACAGGGGTCGGATGATCTGGATCGCCGCGACCATGACCAGGTAGGCGATGGGGACCGCTGCGAAGAAGCCGAGTGCCGCGCTCCATGCGCTTCGACGGACGACCGTCCCGGAGCCGGACGGTTGCGGGACGATGAGGTACGTCACCAGGCTGCCGATGGCCAGCACGAGGATGACGTACACGGTGACGGCCAGGGTCCGGAGATCGCCACCGGGCAGGTTCGCGCCTCGACTGAGCGCCACGTCGTAGGCGAGATAGCCGATCGCCAGGAGGGTCGCAACGCTCAGGCTCGCGGCGACGGCCCGGACCACCGGCCGCGGGGCGCGTCGAAATTGGCGCCAGCGGATCTCGAGCCACGAGCGTGGACGGGGGACCGCGGCCGGGTCTCGCCGGTTGGTCACGGGTCGCCGAGGAGACTGAGCGTCCGACGCGGCGGCAACGTCTCCGGCGTGTGCGCGGCAAGCAGCGCGACGGCGTCGGCCAGGCGCTCGATCTCCTCCTCCGTCGTGAAGAACGCGGGGCTGATCCGGAGCGCGTCCAGCGACTCGATCGTCCGGGCGATCACGAAGACCCGAGCCCCGAGCTCGTCGAGCGCGGATCGCGCGGGCCAACCATCGATGACGAACGTGACCAGCGTCGCCATCGACTGCCTCGGGGTCAGCACGGTCACCCCGGAGATCGCGTCCAGTCGGGCTGCCGCGAACCTGGCCATCGCCATGCCTCGTCGGTAGACGAAGTCGAGCCCGACGTACATCGCCAGCCAGCCGATGGATCGAGCCATGCCCGCGACCGATGCCAACTGGTAGCCACTCGACTCGAAGCGTCGTGCGTCCGGCCACCACTCCCCGACCCCACGACCATCCACTCGCCCGAAGCTGAACCATCCCGCGAGCGCCGGGGTTCGCTGCCCGATGGCAGCCCGATCGATGACCAGGGCACCCATCGCCTCCGGCCCAAGAAGCCACTTCTGGGCCGGCAATGCATAGGCGTCCACACCCAGAGCGCCGAACCCGACCGGGATCGCGCCGCTCGCCTGCGCCCCGTCCACGATGACCATCGCTCCCCGCTCATGGGCCAGTGCCGCGATCGCGGCGACCGGCATGACCGCGCCGGTCGTCCACAGCACATGGGAGATCGAGACAAGTCGGGTCCCGGGCGTGATCGCCGCGTCGAACGCCGCCAGTGTCCGAGCATCGTCTCCGTCGTCGCCAGCGTCGACCATCGTGAGGGTCGCGGTCGTCCGGTCGCGGAGGGCATAGAGGACCCCGAGCGTCGCTGGATGCTCATGCATCGTCGTGACCATCCGGCCACCGCTTCGCCAATCCGGGAGGAGGCTGGCGGCATTCATGCCATCCGTCGTCGCGTGGGTCAGGGCGACGGCGTCCGTCTCGGTGCCGAGGAGGGCTGCGACGCCCGCGCGGGCCTCGGCCATGCGCTGGAGAAGGTCGTCGAACCGGGCAGAGTGGGCTCGACCAAGGTCCCGGTCATAGGCCTGGATCTCGGCCATCGCGGCCGCCGTCTCGGCAGGCAACGGCCCGACGGATCCGGTGTTCAGATAGATCCCGGCTCCAAGCGCTGGGATCGCGGCTCGGATGGCGGTCAACTTCTCCGGATCGGACATGGAGGGGACGACCACGGCCCGTATCATACCGAGCATGAGCGGTTTGGCCCGACCGGAGCTTCTTGCCACCACGGAGTGGCTCTCCGAGAACCTCGATCGGCCCGAGATCCGGATCCTGGACGTCCGCTGGCGTCCGGACGGCACCGCCGCCGCGCTCCACGGCGATGGGCACATCCCCGGAGCGATCCATATCGACTGGCGAGCCGAGCTGGTCGATGACGGGGACACGGGCGAGACGATACTGCTGGCCGGTCCCGAACGGGTGGCCAGACTGGCAGCTCGGGCCGGTATCGAGGATGGCAGCACGGTCGTCGTCTATGACGACACCCAGGGCCTGTTCTCGGCGCGCGTCTGGTGGAGCCTTCGCGCGTACGGCCTGATCTCGGTCCGGGTCCTCGACGGCGGGTACCCGGACTGGCTTCGCGAGGGGCGCCCGACGTCGACCGTGCGGGTCATGCCGGGCCCAGGCGGGTTCATCGCCCGCGGTCCGAACCGCACCCGATTGACCACCGCCGACGTCCGAGGCCTGCTCGGATCGCCCGACGTGTCGTTGCTCGACGCTCGCGCTCCGGCTGAGTTCCACGGGTTCGAGGGCAACACGAAACGGCTCGGCCACATCCCGGGCGCGGTCAACGTCCCGGTCGGGGCGACGAGCGAACCGGGCGGCCAGCGGCTTCGGCACGGGTCCAACCTGCGCGGCCTCCTGAATGGGGCCAACGTGACGCGCGGCAAGCGCATGGTCTGCTACGACGGATCGGGCGTCGCGGCGGCGAAGCTGGCGTTCGTCCTGACCTTGCTCGGTCACGAGGATGTGGCCGTGTACGACGGAGGCTGGGCAGACTGGGGCAACCGCCTGGACCTGCCGGTCGAACGCTGACCGGCCACCCCTGATCGGTGGTCAGGGACGGGCGCCGGCGGTGATGAGATGTTCCGTCCCGGCCTGCAGTCCTTCGAACAACGCGGTGACGGTCTCGACGGTGTCGATGTCATCGATGGTCTTGTCCGGACGGAGCGCGGCGATCCTGGGAAAGCGCAATGAGAACCCGGAACCGTGGCGTCTGGACCGGACGATCACGTCGAAGGCGATCTCGACCACGACGCTCGGTTCGACCTGGCGATACCGACCGAAGCGGGCGATCGTGTGGTCTTCGAACCAGCGGGTCATGTCCGCGATCTCGGCGTCGGTCAGGCCGCTGTACGCCTTTCCGATGTTGGCCAGCTTGCCGGTCGCGGTGTCGCGGATGGCGAAGGTGTAGTCCGACAGCACCCCGTGACGTTTGCCGTGGCCGACTTCCACGCCCACGACGACGCAGTCGATGGTCGCCAGTGCCTTCTTCATCTTGAGCCAGCCCAGACCGCGCCGACCAGGGGCGTAGATGCTGGCCGGATCCTTGACCATCAACCCCTCGTTGCGCCGGGAGCGGGCCTCGACGAAGGCGGCCTCCAGGCCCGTTGCATCCGCCACGGTGGTCAGGCGAGAGCGGGCGAACCGGCCGCCGGCGTCGACCAGGGGCAGGTCGATGCCGTCCAGCCGGGCCCGGCGATCCGTCAACGGGAGGCGCAGCAGCGGCTCGATCGGAGCGCCGTCGCCCGGACCGAGGGCGAGCACGTCGAATGCCACGAACACCACCGGGATCTCCGCCTGGATGGCCGCACTCGGCCGCTTCCGGCCGAGCCGGGCCTGAAGGGTGATGAACGGCAGCACGACTCCGTCGCGCCAGGCCAGGATCTCCCCGTCGACGATCCCGTCCCATGGCAGCGACCCGGCTGATCCGATGAGCTCCGGGTAGCCGGAGCTGACGTCATGCAGGTCCCGTGAGAACAGGCGAACCTCCGCGCCGAGTTTGTGGAGTTGAGCCCGGATCCCGTCGTACTTGTCCTCGACCCAGACCTCGGGCCCAAGCCGTCTGACGATCTCTGCGGCATCCTCGGCGGGAGAGGCGAGCATGAATTTCAGGGGATGGAAGAGCGTCACGGTGGCACTGGCGAGGTCATCGTCCCGGGCCATGCCGGCCAGTCGGCCGACGTCGCCGACGAGCATCCCGGCCCACTTGACGTCTTCGAGCGGTCGGTCGAAGGCACGTGCGATGGCCGCCTCGACCAGTCCCTCCCGGAGGCCGATCCTGAGATCACCGCCAAGGACTTTGACGATGTATTTGGCGGTCAGTGGGTCGGATCGCTCGAGGAGCGCCCGGAGGACGGCCGACTTGCCGGCCGGCCCGGATGCCCGTTCGATCTCCGCGAACGCGGCGGCCACGTCGAGCAGCGACGGGCTCCGCGTCGCCGGCGGGTCGTGATCCGCTGCTGCCAGCACCGCCGCGACCGCGATCCCGAGATCGGAGGACCGATCATAAGCGTCGCTCAACGCGTCGCGCGGCTGCCCGGCGACCGCTGCGACGGTCGTGGCGATGGCCGACCAACCGAGGCCCGCGGCCCGCTGATCCGCTTCGGCGAACGGCCGGCCGGTCAGGAAGATCGCGGCGATGGGCAATTCCTCGGCGCTCAGGCCCCGGAGGTAGTCGGCCAGCAGTGCCGTCTTCTCCGAGGTCCGGGTCGTTGCCGCCAGTCGCTCGGCCAGCTCGCTCCAGCGACGCATGAACGGATGGTATACCGTGCCACCGATGGCGCCGCGATCGTGGTTCCCCGAGTCCCTGCCCGGCGAGCGGGTCGTGCTCAGGCGCCACCGGCCGGCCAATATCGCCGCCTTCCAGCGCTGGTACGCGGACCCGGAGATCGCCCGGCTGGCGCGCTACCAGGCAGCTCCGATGCGGCCGGAGGAGATCGAGCGGTTCTTCGAGGCCCGGGTGGTCGGTCCGAGCACGATGGCCATGGCCATCCACGAGATCGGCACGGAGCGCCTGGTCGGGACCTGCGCGTTCAGCCAGCTCGACGGCGAGAACGGGTCCGCGCTGTATCACATCACGATCGGCGAATCCGACGTCTGGGGACGTGGGTACGGGACCGAGTCGACCCGGCTGATGCTCGATCATGCGTTCGGGACGCTCGGTCTCCACCGGATCGCGCTCTTCGTCTTCGAATTCAACGAGCGGGCCATCCGAGCGTATCGACGATGCGGCTTCGTCATCGAGGGCCGCTCACGGGAATCCATCTGGCGCGACGGACGCTGGTGGGACGAGATCGCGATGAGCGTCCTGGCCGCAGACTGGCGCGTGGCGCGGACCGCGGGACGGGGCTCTGCCGGCCATCTACCGCTCGATCGGCCGGACACGGCGCCAGAGGCGGTCACGGCCGGCACGGCCGGGAGCGGCGACGGCTGGCGGCGCACGCTGTCGAGATGGCGATGACGAGTGAGGGGCCGGCCGCTGACGCGGCACGGAACGAGGTTCGGGCGCTGATCAGCGCCAAGGGTCACAGCGTCGACAACGCCCGGGCGGTGGTCGACCGACTGGGAACGGCGTTCACGGCGGGTGACCTCGTCCGAACGCCCGCGATGGACCAGTATCTCGGTGACCTGATGCGGGCTCTCGAACAGGATGACGGCGAGAAACTGGGTGGCAAGAGCGCAGAGGCGGCCCGCTTCATCCTGCGCGCCATCGATCGCGAACTCGATGCGGCATGAGCCATCCCCGAAGCCACTTGACTCTCGGGTAGGACGAGGGTCCACGATGGCCCGATGGACGACCTCCTGACCATCGGGCGCTTCGGACGGCTGGCCGGCCTGAGCGTCGGTGCGTTGCGCCACTACGACGAACTGGACGTGCTCCGGCCGGCCAGCGTCGACCCGTCCAGCGGGTACCGCATGTATCGGTACCAGCAGGTCGCGACGGCCCGGGCGATCGTCCGACTTCGCGATCTGGAACTCCCACTCGACACGATCCGGGTCCTGATCGCGACCGACGATCCGGCCGAGCGCCGGCGGATCCTCGAGGAGCATCGGATCCGTATCGAGGCCCGGACATCCAGGCTCCAGCGCGTGCTCCACATCCTCGGACGACTCAGCAAGGAGGATCCGACCACCATGACCGACAGCCCGATCGCACCGGCAACCACCGACCTTGATCCCACCACCCGGCGAGCCCTTGCCTCCAGCCTGTTCAACCACACCTGGACTCTGCTGGAAACGGCCGACCGGACCGATGCCCAGACCGACGAGATGATCCACTCTGCCCATGCGTCTCGCTACCACTGGGGCGAGGTTCCCGGTGTCGAGCCGTTCCGATCGGCCCGTGGGGAGTGGCAGTGTTCGAGGGTGTATGCGGTGATCGGCCGGGCCGAGCCGGCACTGTGGCACGCCCGACGCTGCCTGGCGATCAATGAAGCCGCTCCCGGCGAGGACTGGGACATCGCCGCTGCCTACGAAGCGATGGCCCGAGCGCACCTGGCGGCGGGCGACCTTGATGAGGTCGCGGTCTGGAAGGCAAAGGCCCGGGCTGCGATCGACCTGATCGCGGATCCGGATGACCGTGCGGTGATCGAGGGGGACATCGACTCGCTCCCGTAGGGTCGCGCGCCTATACTTGGCCCCCCACCCGATCGCATCCGTCGTCGACGGAGGAGTCCCGAATGCCCGATATCAAGGCCGGCATCCTGCTCTGGAGCCAGGCCGCGACCTGGTCAGAGATGCTCGAGGCGGCGAAGCTGGTCGATCGCCTGGGCTATGCCCACCTGTGGACCTGGGATCACCTGTATGCGATCTTCGGTGATCCGTACCAGCCGATCTTCGAGGGCTGGTCGATGCTCAACGCCTGGGCTCGCGAGACGGAGCGGACGCGCCTCGGTTTGCTCGTCGGCGCCAATACCTTCCGCAACCCCGGCCTTGTCGCCAAGCACGCAACGACGCTCGACCATGTCAGCGACGGACGGGCGATCCTGGGTATCGGTGGCGCCTGGATGGAGGCTGAGCACACGGCCCACGGGATCGACTTCGGGGCCGGCTTCGGCCAGCGGCTGGACTGGCTCGACGAATCGGTCGGGGCGATGCGCCGGGTCCTGGACGGTGGGTCGGTGACCTCCGAGCCGGGCGGACGCTACGAGTTCGACGACCTGCGCCAAGCGCCGGTGCCGGTCCAGCCCCATCTGCCGATCATGATCGGCGGCAGCGGCGAGAAGAAGACGCTCCGGACCGTGGCTCGCTACGCCGACATGTGGAACGCGATGGGGCCGCTCGAGCTGATGGCCCACAAGGTCGAAGTCCTGCGCGGCCATTGCGATGCCGTCGGGCGGGACATCGAAGAGATCGAGTTCACCCTCGGGGTCAAGCTCACGATCCGCGATACGGCCGCCGAAGCCGAGCGGGTCATGCGCGCCGCATTGGACCACAACCGGACACCGATGACCGAAGTCGAAGACGACGACACGTTCTGGAACGGGAACCCGGAGCAGATCGCCGACCGGCTCCGGCCGTACGTCGAACTCGGCTTCCGAACCGTCATCTCGGAGCAACCGGCGCCCTACGACGTCGAAACGTTCGAGCGCTTCGTCGGTGAGGTCGTGCCGCTCCTCTAGCGCTCAGCCGGCCACGCCATCAAGGATCGCCCGCGCCTCGGCTGCGGTCGGCAGTCGGGGCGCGTTGCGGATCGCGGCGTCGCCGAGTGCGTCGTCGACGACCTGGTCGAGCGCCGCGTCACCTGACAGACCGAGTGCCGCGAGCGTCGGACGCTGGCCGACGTCACGGAGCAGCTTGTCGATGGCCCCGATGGCGGCGGCGGCGGCGGTCGCATCCGATTCCGCGCTCGACGCGACCGCCAGGGAGACCCCGACGAGCGCCAATTCCCGGTCACGCGTCCCGAGGTAGAAGCGCAGCACGTCCGGCAGAACGGCTGCCAGGGCCGCGCCATGCGCGGCTCGAGCCCGGGATCCGATGGAATGACCCAGGGCGTGAACGAGCCCGACGCCCGTTCCGCTCGCCTGCCCGACGCCAGCCAGGTGCGAGGCCATCAAGAGCTGCGCGCGTGCCTCGAGGTCGGAACCGTCTGCCACGGCGACACGCAGCCATGCGCCGATCGTCCGGATGACACCGAGCGCCATGGCCTCGGCGAACGGGTTCGGGTTCGCTGACAGGAGCGACTCGAGGGAATGGGTCATCGCGTCGATCCCGGTGGCGGCGGTCGTGGCGGGCGGCAGGCCCACGGTGAGCCTCGGGTCGAGGATCGTCGCCGTCGGCAGCAGCGACGGATGCCCGATGTAGCCCTTCCGTCCGGCGGCTTCGTCGGTGATGACCGCGAACGAGTTCGTCTCGGCGCCGGTCCCCGCGGTCGTCGGCACGGCAACGATCGGTCGCCCAGGGTTGAGGTCCGGTCCGTCGTATTCGAGGTCCCACACCGGCATGTCGTTGGCCGCCCGCAGGTCGACGGCCTTGGCGGTATCCATCGATGATCCGCCGCCGATCGGGACGACCACGGTGTCATCGAGCCCGAAGGCGCGCAGCGCCTCCGCGCCGCGGACGACGGTCGATGCGCCCGGGTTGGGCTCGACATCGTCGAAGACCGCCGTCTCGATATCGGCCGCGGCCAGGATGCCGAGGACGCGGTCGATCACACCGGAGCCACGCACGCCGGGATCGGTCACGACGAACACCCGCGAGCCACTGCTCGCGGCGATCACGTCGGGCAGTCGCTCGATCGCATCGAGTCCGAAGAAGACCCGGTTGCGCAGCACGATCTCGATCGATCGATCGACGAGGCGAGTCATCGTCCGATCTCCAGGACCGTGTCGGTCGCCGTGTCCCGGCGGACCGTCAGCCAGCGCCGGCAGCCGAACGAATGGAACCAGCGCTCGGTCGTCTCCCCGTCAGGGTTGTCGAAGATCCAGACCTCATCGAAATCACGGGCATCAGGGTCGGTGATCGAGTCCGGGACGGGGCGCCGTTCGCCGCCGAAAGTGAATTCATCGATCGGCCGTCGGCCGCAGATCGGGCAATCGAGCCACAACATCAGCGTGTCCCCGCCGAGCCCTGGTCGGCCAGGACATGGTCGCGCCGGAAGCGGTCCAGGGCGAACGGGGCGATGAGCGCGGGGGGCCGGCCGGTGGCGATCAGCTCGGCCATCCCCTCGCCGCCTGCCGGGATGGCCTTGAAGCCCCATGTCCCCCAGCCCGTGGTGATGAGGAACCCGTCCACCCCGGTCTCACCCATGATCGGCGAGAAATCGGCCGAGATATCGCAGATGCCGGCCCACGTGCGGAGGATGCGCAGTTCGCGCAGGAACGGCAGCACCCGGCTCATCTTGTAGGAGTAGCTGCGCAAGGCAGCGAATGACGACTGGCGCGAGTACGACGGCTGTGAATCGAACTCGGCACCGATGAGCATCTGGCCGCGCTCCGTCTGCGAGACATAGCAGGCGAGTTCCGTGCTGGCCACGATCGGTCCGAGCCCCTGTTCGTAGTTGTTGGTCACGAAGGCATGCAGTGGATGCGTCCGGACCGGCAAGCGAACCCCCGCGTAGGCAGCCATCCGGGTGACCCGGCCACCCACGGCCGACAGAACCACACCGGCCGCGATGGGCCCACCCGAGGTCTCCACCCCGACGACCCGGTCGCCCTCGCGGACGAGACCGGTCACAGCCGTGTGTTCGATGACGTGGACACCCCGCTCCGAGGCACCGCTGGCGTATGCCCAGGCGACCCGATCGTGCCGGGCGGTCGCCCCTTCAAGATGGTGTGAGGCGCCCAGCACGGGATAGCGCCCGCCACCGGTCAGGTCGACCTGGGGCACGAGCGACTTGAGTTCCGCCGGCGAGACCATGACCGTCTGTGCGCCGCAGGCCGTATTGACCTGGGCCCGAGCTCGTTCGGTGCGCATCGCGGTCTCGGTATGGGCGATCCAGAAGATGCCCTTCGTCTGGTGCAGGATCGCCGCGCCGGTCTCGTCCTCCAGCGCCTGGTACATCTCGAGGGAGTGCTGGTAGAACCGGATCGCTTCCGGGATGCCGTAGTTGGCCCGGATGATGGTCGTATTCCGGCCGGTGTTGCCGGATGCGATGTAGTCGGCCTCGATGACCGCCACGTTCGTGATCCCGTGCCGGGTGGCGAGATAGTAGGCCGTCGCCAGCCCGTGGCCGCCGCCGCCGACGATGACGACGTCGTAACTGGACTTCGGCTCGTGCCAGCGGATCGGCAGGAGGCTCTCGACGTAGCGGGTCATCCCGGCGATCCGATCCGGGTACGGAACTCGTGCTCGTGCGCCTTCGCGACCAGGACCACGGCCGCGCCGTCCTCGGTGATCCGGATCCTGGCCGGGACGTTGGCGATCGCGCCCTGGACGAACACCGGACCGGGCGGCACGGTCCATTCGACGTGCGGCACGATCACCCGAGCGAACTCCTCGGCCGTGCATTCCACGGCGACGAATCCAGGCTCCGGGACGACGATCGCGTGCTCGTCGTCGACATCCACGGTCCCGTCGATCCCGACGGCCGCGAACGCCTCATCGGGCGCGAACCGGAATTCGACCGACACACCCGGGCTCGTCCCGTGACCGTGCCAGACCGCCCGATCGAGGGCATCGGGTCGGGCCGCGACCCGGATCCCCGGCAGGTCATGCACGCGCACGACGGCCCTCCGGATCGTAGAACGGGGTCGGCGTGACGAGGGCCTCGCGGCCGTCGATCTCGACCCGGTCGCGGAACGGGGTTCGACGTTGCCAGCCGAGCACCAGGGCCTTGCCGAGTAATGGCGACGTCCAGCTGCCGGTGACGTTGCCGACAACCTCGCCGTCGACCCGGATCGGCGCGCCTTCGACCGGCGCCAGACCGTCCATCGTGAACCCCATCCAGCGACGCTCGTCCACCAGCTTCGCCGTTCGCTCGAGCGACGCCCGACCGATGAACCGCGGCTTGTCCATGCGGACCGCCCAGTCCATGCCGATCCGCCGTGGCGTCGTGTCAAGCTCGGTGTCCATCCCGACGATCACGTGCCCTTTTTCCAGACGCAGCCCGAACAGGGCCTGCAGCCCATGCGGTCGGATACCGAGATCGGCGCCGAGCGACAGCAGCGCGCGCCACAGCTCGACCGAGCGATCGACGGGATGATGGAGCTCGAATGCCGCCTCCCCGGTGAATGACAGGCGCATCACGTGGCACGGCACGCCGGCGACGTCGGCCCGGAGGTGGCGCAGGAACCGCGGCGGATCGGTCACGCCCGCGCGGACGAGGAGGGTGCGGGCCAGCGGGCCGGTGACGTTGATCGCTGCCAGCGACATGGTCTGGTCCAGGACGTGGACGTCGAGTCCCCAGACGTCGATCCAGTCCCGGATCCACATCTCGGCATTGGCCGCGCCGCCGGACGTGAACGACAGGACGAAACGTGTCGCCGAGTCGCGCAGGATCATCCCATCGTCCATGACGTGCCCGCGTTCGTTGAGAAGCAGCGCGTACCGCGACCGGCCGACCTCGATATCGGCGACATGGCAGGGATACAGCCGCTCAAGCAATTCGACGACATCTGGCCCCGAGACGACCAGCTTGCCGAGCGTGCTGACGTCGCCGACCGATACAGCCTCCCGAACGGCCCAGTATTCGGCGACCGCATCGCCGTAGTGCCACGGACGCCACCAGCTCCCGAACCGGTCCATCCGCGCACCCAGCGCGAGATGTTCATCGTGGAGCGGCGTGCGCCGGAAGACATCGACATAGGCGCCGGCCGCGGCCTCCCCGATGGTGATCTGGCGAGTCGCCGGCCGCGCGGTGAAGGGATCCGGGACGGCGCCGGTCCGGCCCGCGATCCACGACCGGACCTGGGGCAGGCAGGCGCCGCCTTGACACGTCCCGAGACATGCCAGGCTGGCCCGCTTGAGGAGCTCGAGCTCCGAGAACCCCTGGTCCCAGGCCACGGCCAGGTCGTCGACCGTCGTCCCCGAGCAGCGGCATACGACACCATCGGTCGGCGGTGGCGGGAGCGGCCGTTCGTCGGCCGCGGACCCCACGACCCTGACCGCGACCGGGCCGGCCATCCTGGCGAGGAGATCGCGTGGGGACCGGCCAAGACCGAGGACGACGGTGTCGGCCGGCGTGGACGTCGCCGTGCCGGTCACCGGATCGACGGTGATCACGGCCTGGACCCGACCGTCACCCTCGAAGCGGACCAGGTCTCCCTCGACGGGCCGGCAGGGGACACCATCGGGCGGCGTCCCCACGGCCACTGCCTGACCGAGGTCGACCCCGGACCGGTGCAGCATCTGGGCTGCCCGCGCCGTCAGCAGACCGGCCAGATCGTTGCCGGGGCAGACCGGGTGGATCTCCGAGGTCCCGGTGGCGATCACGATCTCCTCGGCCTCGATGTGGAGCATCGCCGTCGGGGTCCGCACGACGATCATCGGGCCGGCATAGATCGCGACGACCTCTTCGGCCGAGCCGGCGTCGAGTACCTTGACCGACTTCCCGGCACGTTCCGCATCGGCCGCGGCCTCCAGGCCGGCAGCGCCGGCGCCGATCACGACGACATCGGCCCTGGCTCGCTCGACCCGGGTCTCCCGTAGACGCGGCGGGGCAGCGATATCGGGCCAGGCGACGACCGGCAGCGCGGGCAAGCCCTCAGTCGGGTGGCGCTCGACCCGTAGGCCAGGCATCGCCTCGGTCTGGCACGTTCGCACATAGGCGACGCCGTCCACGGCGGCGATGCAATTCCCGCAGTCGCCGGCGAGGCACAGCGTTCCACCGGTCCCCGGGACCGCGCCGCCGCGCAGGATCGCGACCGCTACCGAGTCACCCGGCCGGAACGGGATCGGTTGGCCGTCGACGACGATCCGGCCCGGTTCGCCCTCGGTCACTGGCGCATCCGAAGCCCCTGGGGATCGACCACCGCCTCGGGTTGGATCCTGGCAGGCCGGCGCCGGCCGATGATCTCGATCTCGAAGGCACCATCCTCGTCGAGGCCGGCGAGCTCGATCGGGACATAGCCAAGGGCGAGCGATACCCCGGCGAAATGACCATAGCCGCCGGAGGTGACCCAGCCCACGACCGACTCGCCATGCCAGATCGGTTCGTCGCCGATGACATCGGCCGGGTCGTCTGGGTCCGGCTCGACCACCAGCATGACGAGCCGGCGGGTCGGTCCACTGGCCAGCTCCGCCTCGTAGGCGGCGCGACCGATGAACTCGTGATCCAGCTTCATGTAGTGGCCGATACCGGCCTCCAGCGGCGTGTAGATGGGTCGATACTCGCGGAACCACGTCCCGAAACTCTTCTCAAGACGCAGCGACATGAGGGCCCGGAACCCGAACAACCGGATACCGTGGGCCTGCCCCGCGGTCATCAGCCGGTCGTACAGCGCGCGCTGGTACTCGGGGGCGACCCACAACTCGTAGCCGAGGTCGCCGCTGTACGACAGGCGCCCCACGCGGGCGGGGATCATCCCCAGATCCATCTCCCGGAAGTCGAGAAAGCGCAACGCCTCGGCCGAGACGTCCGCATCGGTGATCGCCCCGAGCACATCGCGGGCACGCGGCCCGGCGATGGACAGACCGACCAGTCCGAGGCCAAGGATCTGGAACGTGACGCTCCCGTCTGTGGGCAGGTGATCGATGAACCAGCGGCTGTGGTGTGTCTCGGCCGCCTGCGACCCGAACAGGAAGAAGTCCTCATCGCCCGCCCGGGCCACGGTGAATTCGCCGACGATCCGGCCGGCCTCATTGAGCATCGCGGTCAGGGCGATCCGCCCGACCTTCGGCATCCGGTTGGTCAGCAGGGACGACAGCCAGGCTTGGGCGCCCGGGCCACGGACCCGATACTTGGCGAAATTGGAGATCTCGGTCAGGCCCACCCGTTCGCGCACCGCAGTCACCTCGGCCGCCACCTGATCCCACGCGTTTGACCGCCGGAACGTCACCTCCTCGACCGGTGGCAACCCCGGCGCCTGGAACCACAGGGCATGCTCAAGCCCGAACGATGCCCCCCACACCGCGTTGGCTTCGGTCAGCCGGTCGTAGATCGGGGTCGTGTGGAGCGGTCGCGCCGCCGGTAACTCCTCGTTCGGGAAGGTGATCTGGAACCGGCGCCGATAGTTCTCCTGGACCTTCTCGTTCGTGTATCCGAGCGTGGCGTAGTCGCCATAGCGGGCCACATCCATGGCCCACACATCCATGCCGGAATCGCTGTCCCGCCCGGCGGTCATCCACGCCGCCAGGGCAAGTCCGACACCACCACCCTGCGACAGGCCGGCCATCACGCCACAGGCGACCCAGAACCCGGGCAGGCCGCGGATCGGACCGACCACCGGATTGCCGTCGGGCGAGAAGGTGAACGGGCCGTTGACCACGCGCCGGATACCGATCGTGCCCATCGCCGGGTAGTGCTTGAACGCCACCTGCAGCTCCGGCGTGATCCGGTCGATGTCCGGCTTGAGCAGCTGGGATCCGAAGTCCCAGGGCGTCTGCCGAGGCGACCACGGGACGCAGGCCTGCTCATACGTGCCGAGGAGCATCCCCCCGCCTTCCTGGCGAAGGTAGACCTCGCCACCAAAGTCGAGGACGCCGGGGACCTCCTTGCCGGTGCTCGCGTTATAGGCCGCGACCTCCGGCATGTCGTCGCTGAGCACGTACATGTGTTCCATGGCCAGGATCGGCAATTCCAAGCCGACCATCCGGCCGACCTCGCGAGCCCACAATCCGCCGGCATTCACGACGTGCTCCGCGTGGATGGTCTCGCCGCTCTCGACGGTCACGTCCCAGCTGCCGTCAGATCGCTGGGCGAGGGCGACGACCGGCGTCTGCTGGTGGACTTCCGCCCCGGCGAGCTGGGCACATTTCACGTAGGCCCGGGTCACGCCCGTCGGGTCGAGATGGCCCTCGATCGGGTCCCACAAGGCCCCGACGAAGTACTGCGCATCCATCAACGGGAAGAGGTCCTGCGCCTCCCGCGCGGTGATCAGCTCCAGCTCCATCCCGAGATAGCGTCCCCGAGCGACCGCCATGCGCAGGAAGTCCATCCGGACCTCCGTGTCGGCCAGCATCAATCCGCCCGGCAGATGGATCGAGCAATCCTGCCCCGAGACACGCTCGATCTCCTCGTACAGCTTGATGGTGTACTGCTGGAGTTTGGCCACGTTGGGGTCGCCATTGAGGGTATGCATGCCGCCCGCCGCATGCCAGGTAGAACCCGCGGTCAGCTCACGTCGCTCGAGGAGGACCGCATCCGTCCAGCCGGCCTTGGTCAGGTGGTACAGGACGCTGGCGCCGACGACGCCCCCGCCGATGACGACGACCTGCGCTGCAGACTTCATCCGATCCCCCTCAATAGTCGGTCGGGACGCCGCCCTCGGCGACACGCCGCTCGACGAACGCGTCAAGCTCCTCGCGGATCGCCGGGTCCATCGGCGGTGGCTCGTAGGCCGCCAGCAATTCCTTCCAGACGCGGTTTGCCTTGGCCGGCAATTCCGGCGCGCCGGCCTCTTCCCAGGACTCGAAATTCCGCCAGTCACTCAACATCGGCTTGTGGAACGCGGTCCGAAAGCGCGACTGGGTGTGGGCGGCCCCGAAGAAATGGCCGCCCGGCCCGACCTCCTGCATGGCCGAGAAGCCGAGCGTCTCGTCGTCCACGACGACCGGTTCGAGGAACGCCTCGACCATCCCTAGCAGCTCTGCATCAAGGATCATCTTCTCGTACCCGGCGTGCAGGCCACCCTCCATCCAGCCCGCCCCGTGGAGCAACAGGTTCACCCCGCCCATGATCGCGCCCCACAGGGAGAAGACCGATTCGTAGGCCGCCTGGGCATCGAGTGCATTGGCCGCGTTGACGTTGGACGAGCGATACGGGACGCCATACCGCCGGGCAAGCTGTCCGCCGATCATCGCCGTGCGCATGTATTCGGGCGTCCCGAACGCCGGAGCGCCGGATTGCATGTCGACATTCGAGGTGAACCCGCCATAGATGACCGGAGCACCGGGCCGGACCACCTGGGTCAGGACGATCCCCGCCAGGGCTTCGGCGTTCTGTTCGGCGAGTGCGCCGGCCAGGGTCACGGGGGCCATCGCACCGGCCAGCGTGAACGGGGTGATGCACACCACCTGACCATGGGCCGCGAACTCCATGATGCCCTGCAACATCGGGGTATCCAGGCGAAGCGGCGAACTCGAATTGACCACGGTCATGATCGATGGCTCGTTGTCGATCGTGGCCATGTCGATGCCGCGCGAGATGCGGACCATCTCAAGGCAGTCGATGTTCCGCTGCCGGCCGAGGCTGTAGGCATGGACGACCTTGTCCATCAGGGTCAGGGCGTCATGCGTCGCATGCAGGTGCCGAACACCCGGGTGGAGGTCGACCGGCTCGACCGGATACCCGGACATGAAGTGGACGGTGTTGAGCATCTGGGCCAGGCGCAGCAGGTTCTGGTAGTCGGCCCGATTGCCGATGCGGCGGCCACGGTCCAGGTCGGACACGTTGGGCGGGCTGCCGACCGTCCCGAACGCGATCCAGTCGCCGCCCAACTGGATGTCGTGGGCCGGGTTCCGGGCGTGGACCGTGAACGTCGATGGCGCGGTCCGGATCGTCTCCGTCACCATGTCCGGGTCGAACCGCACCCGCTGCGTATCGGGCTCGGTGTGGGCGCCCGCCTTGCGCAACATCTCGCGCGCATCCGGATCCAGGAAGTCCATCCCGATCTCGGACAGGACTCGGAGCGAACCAAGATGGATCGACTCGAGCTCGTCGGCCGACAGGAGCTCCGTGGGGCCATAGCGCATCCTGGGCTGGGCCCACGGTCGCTGCTGCGGAAGCGCACTCCTCGAGTGGCCCTCACGACCGCCCGATCGTCGCCGTCGGAGCCCTTCTCCAGCGGCGGTATCCATGTCCGTCAAGCGGCCCTCCGAGTGCACGCGGGATGGCGCGGGCCGGGCTCGCCGGCCGGACCATCAATGCTACCCGGAACCGCCGGCGGCGGCCGCCTACCCGTCGCGGTTGAGCGATCGCACGTGGTTGACCAGCGCGAGCAGCAGGACGATCAGGAGCGCCAGCAACCCGACGTGGACCCAGGTCATCGGCATCTCGTGCGGGACGATCTGTCGTGCGTCGGTGGGGAACGCGAGGATGGCGTAGAGCAGGCCACCGACGACCAGGACCGACACACCCAGCGAGACGAGCCGTCGGCGGGCGTTCCGGATCCGCCGCCTGAACCCGAACATGGACGATGTCGCCTCGAGGATGACCGGTTCCTGGGCTTCCAGGAATTCCACGAACTCCAGCGCCCGCTGGATGCGCCCCGCCCCGGCGTACAGCCGGTCGAGAGACCGGCGTGGGTCGAGCCAGGCGATCCCCTGCTGACGGGCATGCTTGTGCACGAACTGGCGGACGTTCGACGGCAGGTCGTAGTCGATAGCCAGCTGGTGGCGCAGGGTCCCGAGCGTCACCAGCATCTTGAGGTAGGACACGATGCTGGCCGACATGGTCAGCTCCTGGACCCGGATGGTCTCCAGGATGTCGATGGCCAGTCTCGAGTATGGGTTCTTGGCGCCTTCGACCACCGGGCCCGGGGCCTCCCTGGTGACCCTCGACCGAACCGCGACGGTGTCGTACAGGAAGGTCTGATGGACGCGCATGAGCTGCCAGCGCGCCGTGTCGACGTCTGTCGCCGGCCCAGGCGCCAGCCAACGCATCAATTCACGGACGGCGGCCTCGACCTCGCCTTTGAAGAGCAGCCAGCTGTAGCGGGTCAGCGATTCGCGCACGCGGTCCGGCAGCTGTCCGACGATCCCGAAGTCGACGTAGCCGATCGCGTCGCCGGGCAGGACGAACAGGTTGGCCGGGTGCAGGTCGGCATGGAAGTAGCCGAAGACATAGACCTGGTTGAGCATGTTCCAATCGAGATGTCGGATGATCCGATCGAGGTCATGCCCGGCCGCCTCGAGCGCCGCCAGATAGGCCTCGTCGCCGTCCCGCTGGGCGACCATGATGTCGATCAGGGGGATGCCCTCGATGAGCTCGGTGGTCAGGACTCGCGGCGTCGTGTAGTCACGGTAGACGCGGGCGATCCGCTCGTGTCTGTCGCCGTGGGCGTGCTCCCAGAGCAGGACCGCCTGGCGAGCTTCCACGAGGTAGTCCAGCTCATCGGCCGTCCACCGCGCGAATTCGTCGATCACATCACGGCTCCGCGTCGACCCGAAGACGCGCGTTCGATCGAGCATCCAGGTCACCGAATGCATCAGGTCGATGTCGGCCTTGATCCGCTCCCGGATGTGGGGCCGCTGGACCTTGACCGCGACCCGGTCGCCGTTGTGAAGGACCGCGCGATGAACCTGCCCGATGGAGGCCGCCGCAAACGACTCGCGCTCGAACGACCGGAAGATGACGTCCGGATCCGACCCTAGCTCCTGGGTGACGATCTCGCGGACCGCGTCGTACGGGAACGGTGCGACCTGGTTGAGGAGCTTGAACAGTTCATCGCAGTAGGCGACGGGCAACAGGTCGAACCGGAGCGCGAGCATCTGCCCGAGCTTGATCCAGGCCCCGCCGAGGGACTCGAATGCCACGCGCATCCGGACCGGTCCGCTCCGCGAGTCCGAGCCCGGGAGCCGCATGGCGGGCGCCAGGAACAGGCGCAGGAAGATGACCAGGACGTGTCCGACCCGACGGGGGTGCCTGAACAGCGTCCTCACGAAGGATCGTCGTCAGGAGGGTCGGTCAGTCGGGCCTGCGGCAGCGCGTCGGGACGTTCACGACTCGTCGTCATCCAGCGAGACCCGGCGGCGGCGAGTCGGCAAGGTCGTCTCTTCCTCCCATTCCCGACCGGCCCGGATCAGTTCCGCGATCGTGCGCCGCGAGAACCGGTAGAACAGGGATGCCGCGCCCTCGGCGGCCAGCTGGCCTTCGCGCCCGTAGCGCATGCCGCGGCGAAGGCTGTCCGTGAGTCGCGCCTCACTGTCGTCGAACGCCTCAGCGAGCCGCCGCTGACGTAGTCGCCGGGCATAATCCTTGCGCTCGTCCTCCGAGGGACCGTCAAGCCAGGCCTTGCGGCGTTTTCGCTCACGTTCGACCCAGGCATCGATCTCCGCCTGGGTCGGCTCCAGGGTCGGCGACTCTTCCGTCGCGTTCGGCGCCGCGGTCTTCGGTTCCGTCATCTCGTCCTCTCCATGGCCCGTCTGATCTGGGAACAACGAGTGTACGCCGACGGCAGCGTCAGCCTCGATCAGCCAGGTCGAACCAGGTGGTCTTCAGCTGGCTGTAGCCATCCAGGGCGTGGAGTCCCTTGTCGCGGCCGAAACCGGACTGCTTGAAACCACCGAACGGGACGGTGATGTCCGCGCTGTCGAAGGTGTTGACCCAGACCACACCGGATCGGATCCGTCGCGCGAGCCGATGGGCGCGGTTGAGGTCGTGCGTCCAGACACCTGCCGCGAGTCCGTACTCCGTCCCGTTCGCGATCTGGATCGCCTCTTCCTCATCGTCGAAGGTCGTGACCGTCAGCACCGGGCCGAAGATCTCTTCCTGGGCGACCCGCATCGCGACGTTGACGTCGTCGAGGATGGTCGGCTCGAGGTAGAAACCACCAGACTCCTCCCGGACCCGTCGTCCGCCGGACAGCAGCTTCGCCCCCTCTTCCTGGCCGAGCTGGACGTAGCCGATGATCTTGGCCAGCTGCCGACCGTCGACGATCGAGCCGAGCCGCGTCTTCGGGTCGAGTGGCTCGCCCGGGGCCAGCTTCCGACCGACAGCGACGAGCTGCTCGACGAGTTCGTCCCGGACCGAGCGATGGACGACCAGTCGGGATCCGGCGTTGCAGGTCTGCCCGCTGTTGTAGAAGATCCCCCAGCCGATGGTCGTGGCGGCCGTTGCGAGGTCGCCGACATCGGCGAAGACGACCTGTGGGCTCTTGCCGCCGAGTTCGAGGGAGATCGCCTTGACATCCGACTCCCCGACCGCCCGGAGTAGCGAGCGCCCGACCTCGGTCGATCCCGTGAAGGCGATCTTGTCGACCGCCCGATGACGGGCCAACGCGTCACCGATGACCGCTCCCGGGCCACTGACCACGTTGAGGACGCCGTCCGGCAAGCCGGCTTCCGACGCGAGCTCGGCCAGTCGCAATGCGGTCAGGGGCGACTGGCTGGCCGGCTTGAGGACGACGGAATTGCCGGTGGCCAGCGCCGCCCCGAGCTTCCAGGCCGTGATGATCATCGGATAGTTCCAGGGCACGATCGCAGCGACGACCCCGATCGGTTCGCGAGTGACCATGGACAGCGCGTCGGGACCGGTCGGTCCGATCTCGCCGTACGTCTTGTCGATCGTCTCCGCGTACCACTGATAGGTCGTGACGGCGCTCGGGATATCGACCCGCAGGGTGTCCCGGATCGGCTTGCCGACATCGAGCGATTCGAGCAGGGCCAGCTCGTCGGTGTGCTCATCGACGAGTTCGGCCAGGCGCAACAGGACCTTCTTGCGAGCCATCGGTGGCTGGTCGCTCCAGCGCCGATCGTCGAACGAGCGGCGAGCGGCCGCGACCGCCAGGTCGACATCATCGGCCGAGCCTTCGGCGACCGCCGCGATCGTGTTCCCATCCCGCCCAGCCACGTCGTCGAACGTCCGGCCGGAGATCGCCGGTACGTAGCGCCCGTCGATGAACAGCTCGGTCCGAGGGGTGATCCCGGCGGCCCGGGCGGTCCAGTCTTCGATGGTCAGGCGCTTCGTGTCGATGGTCATGTCGCGTAGCGTGCCACGGCCGCTTCATCGAGGGTGATCCCGAGTCCCGGCGTGGGCTGGATCCGGAGGACCCCATCGGCGTCCGGCCTGATCGGCTCGGCGAGCATGAAGTCGCGACGACCGGGGGTCCAACCGGGCGGGTCATACGGATACTCGAGGTATGGCCCGCCGCCGACCCCGGCCGCGACGTGGAGGTTGGCCAGCAGCCCGATCCCGTTCGTCCAGGTGTGGGGCGAATACCAGCGATTGCGGGCCAGCGCGGACTCGGCCAGCGTCCTGCCTCGCGCCATCCCGGCGGCCAGTACGACGTCCGGCTGGTAGACATCGAACGCATCGGCATCGAGGGCGGCCAGCAGCTCGGCGAATGTCCGGGTCATCTCGCCGCCGGCGATCCGGACGCCGGGATCCGAGGCGCGCAGTGCAGCCAGACCGCGAATGTCCGTGCCCGCCAGCGGCTCCTCCAGCCAGAGCACGCCGTCATCGGCCAGGCGTGCAGCGATCTCGCGGGCCGCGACCGGCCCGATGGACGGGCTGATGTCGCCGGCCATCCGCCAACCCTGGTTGAGATCGACCATGATGTCCATCGAGTCGCCGACGGCCGCTCGTGTGGCGCTTACGGCGCGCAACCCGGCGTCGAGCTGGCGTGGGTCGACGCGGATCTTGAGCGCCCGGAACCCTTCCCCGCGGAGCCGCAGCGCGGACTCGGCGCGCGCATCGGGGGCCAGCAGCATCCCGCACGAGGCATACGCCGGGATGCCGTCCAGCATGCCGCCGAACAGGGTCGCGACGGGGAGGCCGGCGACCTGGCCGATGATGTCCCACAGGGCGACTTCCAACGGCCAATAGCGACCGGCGTGGAAGTCGATCGTCTCGAGGGTCCGGACGTGCCGAGCGATGGCCAGCGGATCCTGGCCGATGAACAAGTGCGCGAATGCGTCGAAGCCGTCCATCGTGTCGCCTGACCCGATCCCCGTCGGACCCTCGTCGGTCTCGACCCGGACGATCGTCGCCGCAAAGCTGTCGCGTGGAACGGGATCCCAGGCCGCCGGGAACGGTGGGTCGAGAGGCAGCCTCAGGCGCGACGTCCGGATGGCCGTGATACGCATCCACGAAGTATCGCCTGACGAGGGCGTGCCGATGGTGGCGCGTTGACATCCAGGAGGCTCGCAAGTACCGTTCCGAGACAGTTCCAGACTGGTTGGAGGATCGTGAACCAGCCTCGGATGCTGACTCGCGGGCATGTCGTCGGCGAGTCGATACGCCGCCACGACCCTGTCGCCCCGGAGGATCCAGACACATGGACTACCCCAAGCTGGACGAGGTCCGTCGGACCACCACCCCCCTGCAGTTGGACGTCGTCGAGTCGTTCGCACGTGGCCGCCTGAGCCGCCGCGAATTCATCAAGCGTGGTTCCATCGTCGGCCTGTCGATGGCCTCGATCGGCGCCGTGATCGCGGCCTGCGGGGGCACAAGCTCCTCCGCCGCGGCCACCGGCGGGGCTCCGTCCACGGGAGCCAGCGCTCCGCCGACGCAGACCGGCGGCACGATCAGGGTGGCCGCCCAGAAGCCGTCCGGTCCCCTGGATCCGATCCTGATGCAGGATCTCGGTTCGTACGGCACGACCGCTCTCTCGTTCGAATTCCTGTGCGCGTCGGACCCGACCGAGCCGCTCGTCGTGCTCGCCCCGGCCCTGGCCACCAAATGGACCCCGAACGACACAGGCGATGTGTGGACATTCGACCTTCGCCAGGGCGTCAAGTGGCAGGACGGCACCGACTTCTCGTCGGCTGATGTGGTTGCCACGATGGAACGCCTGGTCGAATCCGGGAACTCCGGACTCAAGGGTGTGCTCGAGGCCGGCGGGGCGGTCGCGACCGATCCGAACACGGTCACCTTCAATCTGGTCAACGCGAACGGCAACTTCCCGTACCTCGTGTCGGTGTTCAACGCGCAGACCTTGATCACCCCGGCGGACTATCCGACCGGCACGACGCTCGATGGCAAGCCCAACGGGACCGGAGCCTGGAAGCTCTCCAACTACAACGCGCAGACCGGTGCGACATTCGAGCGAAATGACGCCTGGTGGGGTGGCACCACGCCGCTCGACTCGGTCGAGCTGATCTACTTCGATGCCACCGGACCGATGGTCACCGCCTATCAGGGCGGCCAGGTGGACTACATCATCCAGTTCGACGTCCTGTCCGGGAAGGCGCTCCTCGACGACCCGAACTTCACCAGCGTCGCCCTCCAGTCGGCCCTCCACCGCCAGATCTGGATGCGCACGGACACGGGTCAGTTCACGGACAAGCGTGTCCGACAGGCCCTGGCCCTCACGTTCAATCGACCGGAGCTCATCCAGCAGCTCTTCCAGGGCCTGGCCGACCTTGGCAACGACAGCGTCATCGCCCCGGTCTACCCCTACTTCGACTCGTCGGTCCCGCAACGGGCGCAGGACATCGAGATGGCCAAGCAACTCTTGGCAGACGCGAATGCCACGGGCCTGACGGCGACGCTCCATTGCGGCCAGATCCTCGAGATCCCCGACCTCGCCACGCTTCTCAAGAGCCAGGCGAGCCAGGCCGGCATCACCTTGAACGTCGAAGTGGAAAGCCTCAATACCTTCTACGGTGCCCAGTGGTGCCCGGCTGAACCGGCCGATCCACCGTGCTCCGGCGCAGCCGAGCTCGGGATCGTCGACTACGGCCATCGAGCGACGCCGGACGTCTACCTCAACTCCGCGTTGAGCACGAAGGGCGTCTGGAACTCCTCGCAGTACTCCTCGGCAGCGTTCGATGCCGCGTTCAAGGCATTCCAGGTCGCCGTTGGCGTGGACGCCCAGAAGGCCGCCTGCAACACGATCGAGACGATCCTGCTCGACGACACGGCGATCAGCGTGCCCTACTTCTACAACTTCCTGACTGGTTTCTCGAACAAGTTCACCGGGGCCTATTCGAGTGGACTCGGGCAGATCTTCCTCGGATCCGCGGCGCAGGTGGCCTGACGATCGGCCGGCATGGGGCGCGTGGTGAACACCATCGCCCCCATGTCGCCTCGTCTGCAATTCGAATGAGGTAGAGCGATGACCCGCTTCATCGGTCGTCGCCTGGTTCTGGCGCTCGTCACGCTGTGGCTGCTGGCCACGATCGTGTTCATCATCGCCAACGTCCTGCCCAACGACATCGGCCGGACCATCCTGGGACCGTTCGCGCCGCAGGAGAGCGTCGACGCGCTCAACGAGAAACTCGGGACCAATCGACCGATCCTGGTCCAGTACGTGGATTCGATGATCGGGATCGTGACCCTTGACTTCGGCGACTCGTACGTCACCGGTCGGCCGGTCCTGCCACAGTTGCTCGACGCGATCGGACGCTCGGCGAAGCTGGCGGGGCTCGCCCTCCTGATCACGATCCCACTCGCTATCGCGGCCGGGCTCTTTGCCGCGCGTCGACGCGACCGGCCAGCCGACCGGGCCGTCGTCCTGCTCGGCGTGACCTCGTCGTCGATCCCCGAGTTCGTGACCGGCACGGTCCTGGTCGTCGTCGTCGGCGTGCACTTCGGACTGTTACCGGTCCTTGCGACGCCACCAGCGGACGCCGACATCCCGACCCAGATCCGCTACCTGTTGATGCCCGCGACCGCCATGGCCATCGTGTACTTCGGATATATCGCCCGGATGACCCGCGCCGGGACGATCGATGTCCTTGATTCGGATTATGCCCGGACCGCGACGATGAAGGGCCTGACGACGAGCCAGATGATGCGCCGGCACGTGCTGCGCAACGCACTCATCCCGACGGTCGCCGTCATCGCCGTGCAGATCGGTTACCTGTTCGGCGGGATCATCGCCGTCGAGAAGATCTTCAACTACAACGGCATGGGTCAGACGATGCTGTTCGCCGCCCAGCAGAAGGACATCCCGATGCTCACGGCGGGGGCGATCGTCATCGGGATCGTCTATATGCTGGCGACCCTCGCCGCTGACATGACGATCGCCTGGATGAACCCACGCATCCGCCTGGACGCGGAACGCTGATGGACGTCACGGTCACCGAGGAGGACATCCTCCCCAAGAGCCCGATGCCGACCTCAGAACGGTCGCAGGCGCGCCGCGAGACCATCAAACTCCTGCTCCGTCGGCCGTCGTTCATCATCGGCTTCGCCATCCTGATCGGCTGGGTCGTGACCGCCATCCTGGGCGAGCGGATCACGCCGTACGACCCGTTCAACACGTTTGACGCAGGCCACCTCCCGCCGAGCCTCGAGCACCTGATGGGCACGGATCGCCTCGGTCGTGACGTCCTGTCGCGGGTCATGGTCGGTTCGCGCGACGTCCTGATCATCGCGCCCCTGGCGGCTCTCCTCGGAGTCGTCGCGGGCACGCTGCTCGGGCTCATCATGGGCTACTACCACGGCGTGGTCGATGACGTCATCAGTCGTATCGTCGAGGCCTTTCTTGCGCTCCCGGTCATCCTCGTCGCACTGCTCACCCTGGTCGTCCTGGGCACGTCGCCGATCGTGGTCATCGCCGTGGTCGGGATCCTGTTCACGCCGATCGTCGCCCGGACGGTCCGATCGGCAGTCCTCTCAGAGCGTCAGCTCGACTACGTGACAGCGGCGAAGCTTCGCGGTGAGAGTGGCCCGTTCATCCTGTCGCGGGAGATCTTTCCCAATGTCCTCGGCCCGACCGTGGTCGAACTGACGGTCCGATTCGGGTATGCCATCTTCACCGTGGCCACGCTGTCGTTCCTCGGGGTCGGCATCCAGCCACCGTCGGCGGACTGGGGGCTGACCGTCAGCCAGGAGTACAACAACATGATCTCCGGCGTTTGGTGGCCGACCCTCTTTCCGGCCCTGGCGATCGCCAGCATCGTGATCGCGGTGAACCTCATCGCGGATTCCCTGCAGTCGGTCCTGAGCGAATGACGACCGAACTGATCGATCCGACCCAGCCGGCCTCCGAGCCGGCCCATGCCGCCCTCAAGGTCGAGGACCTGGAGCTCTCGTATACCGTTCGAGGTATCCCGCGCCCCGTCCTGCGTGGCGTCTCCTTCGAGGTCCGTCCGGGGGAGTCGTACGGGCTCGTCGGAGAGTCGGGCTGCGGCAAGTCCACGACCGCATATGCGGCAGTCCGCTACCTGCCTCGCAATGCCGTGATCACGAGCGGCAGGATCCTCGTCTCCGGTGATGACATCACCAAGATGACCGATGACGAGGTCAGGCGGTTCAGGATCCATCACGCCTCGATGGTCTACCAGGATCCCGGTGCGGCCCTGAACCCGACGACCAAGGTCGGGCCGCAGGTCGTGGAGGCCTTCACGATCCTGGGCCAGGACAAGGCGAAGGCCAGGATCAGTGCCCTCAAGGCCCTGGAACGGGTCCAGATCGCCGATCCGGAAGGCGTCTTCGGGCGCTACCCATACCAGCTTTCGGGCGGCATGCAGCAACGCATCGTCATCGCCATCGCCCTCGCCTCGGACCCGAAACTGCTGGTCCTCGACGAGCCGACGACCGGCCTCGACGCGACGGTCGAGGCCAGCGTCCTCGACCTGGTTCGGAAGCTCCAGGCGGAGACGAACGCCGCCGTCCTGCTGATCGCTCACAACCTTGGCGTGATCCGGACCCTGTGTGACCGGGTCGGGGTCATGTACGCCGGCAAGATCGTCGAAGAGGGCGACGCGAAGACCGTCTTCGAATCACCGCAGCATCCGTACACCCTTGCGCTGCTTCGTTCGCTCCCGCGGCGTGGCGTCCGCAAGTCACAGCGCCAGCTGGCCACGATCCCGGGCAACCTGCCCCAGATCGGCACCGACCTGCCGACCTGCGTGTTCGTCGATCGATGTCCGCTCGCCGACGAGCTGTGTCGGACCGTCGAACCGCCGGTGGTCGAGGTCGGCGGCGGTCAGTGGACGCGCTGCCACCACCGTGATCGACTTGACGAATTGGTCGAGCCGCCGGACGTGGCGGGTGAGGAGACCGTCCACGGTGATCTGGCACTGACCCTGGACAACGTGTCCAAGACGTTCCACCAGAGCGGGACCGACGTGCCGGCACTGGTCGGGGTGAACCTGACCCTGTTCGATGGCGAGACGCTCGGGCTGGTCGGCGAATCCGGTTCGGGCAAGTCGACGATGGCCAGGACCATCCTCGGCATCGAAAGCCCGGACGCCGGCGGGTCCGTCGAACTCGACGCCCATACCCTGGCGCCGCAATCCAGCGATCGACCGACCGATGACAAACGCTCGATCCAGATGGTCTTCCAGAACCCCGACTCCGCGTTGAACAGAGGCTGGACGGCCCGGCACATCCTCGAGCGGTCCGTCAGCAAGCTGACCGGGCTCAAGGGCAAGGCCGTCAGCCAGCGAGTGGACAAGCTGGCGGCCGATCTTCGATTGACCCAGCGACACCTGGACCTGAAGCCGCGCCAGCTGTCCGGCGGCCTCAAGCAGCGTGTCGCCATCGCCCGGGCGTTCGCCGGGGATCCGCGCATCGTCGTCGCCGACGAGCCGACGAGCGCCCTCGACGTCTCGGTCCAGGCGGCGATCCTCAACTTGTTGTCCGAACTCCAGGTCAGAAGCAAGACCAGCTACCTGCTGATCTCCCACGACCTCGGCGTGGTCCGCTACCTGGCCGATCGCATCGCGGTCATGTATCTGGGTCGGATCATGGAGGTCGGCGATTCTGAGACCGTCTTCCGTGGGCCGAACCATCCCTACACCGAGGCGCTGCTGTCGGCCGTGCCGAACGTGGATGGCGAGGCGAGGACGCGGATCCTGCTCGAAGGCGAGATCCCGAGTCCGGCGGATCCGCCCACCGGTTGCGTCTTCAATACCCGCTGTCATCGGGTCATCCGAGGTCTGTGCGAGGTCGTGGAGCCTCCGCTGATCGAGGTCGAACCCGGACACATGATGAGTTGCCACATCCCCGTCGAGGAACTCCGGCGCGTCCAATCCGACCCCGATGCCGGGCCGGCGGTGGTTCCGATCCCGGCCGAGGTCGCCCTTGCCGCCGAGGCGACCGATTCACCGGCCCAGGTCCCGGTGGACGAGGCACGACCGGAAGAACGGTGACTACAGCGCGAGCGCGAGCCGCCGAGCCTCGTAGATCGCGGCGTGGATGGTTCGGCTCGCCACGGCGTCGCCGACCCTGAACAGCTGATATCGACCATCGGGCCTCACGACGAGGCCCTGCGATCGACCCTCGAGGTAGGCGTCAAGGTCGAGTTCACCGCCATTCGAGGAGCCGTTGACCAGGTCCTGGTACAGCTCGTCGTTCGGGAGCGAGCCGTGCTCGACCACGACCTGATCGACGACGCGCCTCTGGACGGTCGGGGTGTAGTCGGTCGTCAATTCGACAGCGAGTCGCCCGTCGGCTCGCCGTCGGACTGCCCGGACACGATGGTCAGGCGTCATCCGAACGCCGGCCGCGTAGAACGTCGCAAGGTAGGCCGGATAGGCCGTGCCCGTCACCTCGTGCCCGACATGCCGGTCCGGGGTGACGATCTCCACGCTGGAACCCGCGGCGAGCATCCGCTCGACACAGGACAGAGCCGCCTCGGTCCCATGATCGTCGTAGACGAGGACATCACCCAGCGAAGGTGCCACGGCTCCGCCGATGACGTCCGAGGTGCTCACGACAAGGTCCTCGCCCTCGGCGAGGGCCGGGATCCGCGGATGGCCACCCGTCGCCACGATGACGACGTCGGGATCGAGTGATCCCACGAACGACTCGTCCGCCACGACGCCCAGGCGCAGGTCCACGCCGGCGTGCCGGCACTCGGAGACCAGCCAGTCGACGATCCCGATGAGGTCGGAGCGACGGGCGGTCGCGCGGGCCGCCAGCGCGATCTGGCCACCCGCCTTCGATGCGGCCTCGAGGAGCACGACCTGGTGTCCGCGCTCGGCCGAGACTCGAGCCGCCTCGAGGCCCGCCGGTCCCGCCCCGACCACGACGATCCTGCGCTGGGGTCCGGTCGAGCGCGGGGTCAGGTGCGGGATCGTCTCCTCGCGACCGGTCGCCGGGTTCTGGATGCACAGCGAGTCGAGTCCCAGGTACAGCCGATTGATGCACATCGAGGCACCCACGCAGACTCGGATCCGGTCGGCTCGTCCGGTCTCCAGCTTGCGCACGATGTGCGGATCGGCCATGTGCGCCCGCATCATCCCGACCATGTCGACCAGCCCCTCCGCGACGGCATAGCGCGCGGTGGCGACATCCGCGATCCGATTCGCATGGAAGATCGGCAGGTCCACCCGCTCACGGAAACGGCCGGCAAACTGGAGGGCCGGTCCGAGTGGCGTGCCCATGCCCGGGATCACATGGGAGATCGCCTCGTCGGTCGCGATCGATCCCTTGACCAGGTTGATGAAGTCGATCAGTCCTGTCCGGGCCAGGATCGAGGCGATCTCCAGCCCGTCCGCCTCGGTGAGACCGCCCGGGACGTCCTCGCCACCGGTCATCCGGATCCCGACGATGAAGTCATCGCCGACGGCCCGCCGGATCGATTCGAGGACTTCGATGGAGAAACGCATCCGGTTGGCCAGCGAACCGCCATAGGCGTCACTCCGCTGGTTGACGAGTGGCGTCCAGAACGAATTGACCAGATGGCCGTAGGCCTCGACCTCGAGCCCGTCGAGTCCGCCCTCTCTGCAGCGACGGGCCGCTTCCCCGAAGGCCGCGACGACCCGCCGGATGTCGGCCGGTTCCATCTCCTTGGGAAAGCTTCGATGGGCCGGCTCACGGACCGATGAGGGAGCGATCGTCGGCAGCCAATCCCCATCGTCCGCCACGGTCCGCCGGCCCATGTGCGTGAGCTGGACCATGGTGGCCGTGCCGTGGGCGTGCATGCGGTCGGCCAGCTGGCGAAACCACGGGATGATGTCGTCGTCGCCGGCGTACAGCTGACCGAACACCGGCGGCGAGTCCGGGGCGATGTTCGTCGACCCGCCGAACATCGACAGGGCGATCCCGCCCTTGGCCTTCTCCTCCTGATAGAGCTGATAGCGAAGTTTCGGTTTGCCGTCTTCCGCGTAGGCCGGCTCGTGGGCCGGACTCATGATCCGGTTCCGGAACGTCAGGTGGCGCAGCTGGAACGGCTGGAGGAGCGGATCTCCGGTCGCCACGACGCCGCGGTCAGACGTCTGAATTGGGGAAGCTCCCCCGGCGCCGGCCGATCCAGTCGAGGAGCTCCTCGTGGATCGCCGCATCGAGGGGTGGCTGTTCGTACTCGGCGAGTCGGCGCTTCCAGCGGACATTGGCCCGCTGGGCGGCGTCGAGCGCCCCATCGAGCTCCCACTGCTCGTAGCTGTCGTTGTTGGACAGCTCCGAACGCCAGAACGCGTTCTCGAAGTTGGCCAGGGTGTGGGCCGACCCCAGGAAATGCTGACCCGGGCCGCCGTCGAGCATCGCGTCGAGGGCAAAGCCGTTGTCGGTGACGTCCACGCCCTTCAGGTATGCCTCGGCCATCGATGCCTGGTCCTCATCGAGGATGAACTTCTCGTAGCCGATGGCGAGGCCGCCCTCCAGCCAGCCTGCGGTGTGGAGGTTGAAGTTGACCCCGGCCTGCATCGTGGCCATGAAGCTGATCGCGCTCTCGTAGGCGGCCTGGTAGTCGGGCACCTTGGATGCGGTGAAGTTGCCCCCGCTCCGGAACGGCACGTTCAGGCGCCGGGCGAGGGCGGCCAGCACGAACAGCACGAGCTGGGGCTCCGGTGTCCCGAACGTCGGGGCACCGGTCTGCATCGACATGGACGATGCGAACGAGCCGAAGATCACCGGCGCGCCCGGACGGACGATCTGGCAGAACGCCATCCCGGCCAGCGCCTCGGCCAGGGTCTGGGTCGCCTGGGCTGCGACCGTGACCGGCGCCATCGCGCCGCCCAGGATGAACGGCGTGATGAGCATGATCTGGTTGGCCGCGGCATACGCGCGGGCAGAGCCGAGCATGTTGAAGTCCCACGACATCGGTGAATTCGCATTGGCCAGGCCCATGATCACGTGCTCGTGTTCCATCGTCTCCGCACCGAAGACGATGCGGGCCATGTCGACCGAGTCCTGGGCTCGGCTGGGATGGGTGACCGAGCCCATGAACGCCCGATCCGAGTAGCGGATGTGGCTGTAGACCATTTCGAAATGACGCTTGTTGACCGGCAGGTCGACCGGTTCGCAGAGCGTGCCGCCGCCATGATGGAGCGTCCGGCTCGTATAGGCCAGCTTCACGAAGTTGCGGAAATCCTCGATGGTCGCGTAGCGCCGGCCGTCGTCGAGGTTGTGGATGAACGGCGAACCATAGGTCGGTACGAGGACCATGTGAGGATCGCCGATCCGAACGCTTCGCTCCGGGTTGCGAGCGCGTTGCGTGAAGATCGCCGGGGCACTGGCGGTGACGATCGATCGGCACATCCCGCGCGGGAAACGAACCCGCGCCCCCTCGACGTCCGCGCCCGCCTCGCGGAAGATCTCGACCGCGTCAGGGTAGTTGACGATCTCGATCCCGACCTGCTCGAGCAGCGTGTCGGCGTTGTGTTCGATCTGCTCGAGCCCTTCCGTCGAGATGACCTCGACCGGAGCCAGCTTCCGGGTCAGGTACGGCACGCTGTCCATCGCCCGGGCGAGGCGTTCGGTCTGGCGAGCCGCTCGACCGCGCCGGACGGTCCGCTGCTCCAGGTCCTGGGCTGTCATCTCGATCTCCTCATCCGGACGGTCATCTTACGTCCGTGCGCCGGCTAGATCCGACGTCCGAGCTCTCGACCCTCGTAGAACGCGAGGCTCGCCCGGCGGGCCGCGACACAGTCCCCGATCTGGTGGAACGCCACGCCGCGCGCCGTCAGGGCCATTGCCAACGACGTCTCCGGGATCCCCGTCTCGGCGATGACCAGCGTGTCCGCGACGACTTCATCGAGGGTCCCCGTCTGGAGCGACCGGATCGTCGCGACGCCGTCCCGCCACCCGACGACGCATGCCGAGGTGATCGACCGCCCACCGACCCGTGCGTAGCGTTCCCGCAGCGGTCCGTCGGCGGCACTGTGGAACAGCCCGCCGGCGACGACCGGAGCGGCGGTCAGGATGGTCACGTCGTGACCGGTCTCGGCCAGATAGAGCGCCGTTCCCAGCCCTCGCCAGTCAGCCAGGTCATCGAGGACGAGCACGCTCCGGCCGACGGCCGCGGATCCGTTGAGGACGGCCTGGATCGAGGTGACGTCCGACCCGTCGACGCCGGGCAACCGATCGACCATCGGGAGTGCCCGCTGGAAGCCGGTCAACGGTGGACGCGACCCTGTGGCGAGGACGACCACGTCGGCCGCGGCGACCTCGTCGTCCGCTTCGACCGGTGAACCGAGACGGACATCGACCCCCAGCGCGTCGAGACGTCGGCCATACCAGGCGAGCAGCTCGGTGATCTGGCCGCGCGACGGTTGCAGCCCGGCCAGCCGGAACTGTCCCCCGAGGGCGGTCCCCCGCTCGCGGAGCGTGACTCGATGGCCTCGCTCTGCCGCGACCCGGGCGGCCTCGAGTCCGGCCGGGCCGGCGCCCACGACCAGGACGTCCCGAGGCGTGGCCGCAGGTTCGAAGCGGTCACCGCCCCACTCCCACTCGCGCCCGGCCGATGGATTGACCAGACACGAGATCCAGTAGTCGCGCGAGCGGCGCGCCCAGCACATCTGGTTGCAGGAGATGCACCCGCGAACCTCGTCGGCCCGCCCGGACCTGGCCTTGGCGACGAGATGTGGATCGGCGATCTGGCCACGGACGATGCTGACCATGTCGGCGTGGCCGGCGGCCAGGACAGCTTCGGCCGCGGCCGGCGTCCGGATATGGCTCTCGGCCTGGACGCGAGCGTGCCGAACGACCGCTTTGAGCGCCGCCGCGAACGGCTCGCCCAGGCGCTGGTCGTGGAGGGACAGCGGCATGATCTGGTGGAAGTCGAAGTACGACCCGGTGCCACACGTCACGTAATCCATGAGCTGGCGCTCGTCGAGCCAGGCAACGATGGCGGTCAGCTCATCGATCGACGGCATCGCCGGCGAGGCGGGATCCGCACTGACCGCCAGCCCGACGATGAACGCATCGCCGCAGCGCTCGCGGATCCGCCGGAGCACTTCCGCGGAAAAGCGGACTCGGCCCTCGAAACTACCGCCCCACTCGTCGGTGCGCCGGTTGGACCACGACGTCCAGAACTGATCGACCAGGGCGTGGTAGGCGGCAAAGATCTCGACCCCATCGAAGCCCGACGCCTGTGCCCGGGCCGCAGCGGCGGCGAAACCCTCGATGGCCGTCTCGATCTCGGTCTCGGACATGGCATGGCTCCCGTCGGCATCGTGGAACGACGGGAGCCCGGACGGCGACCAGTTGGGCATGAACGAGTTGTCGGCATCGCCGTGCTGACCGACGTGGTAGAGCTGGTGGATCATGACGATGTCCGGGTTCACCGCCCGACAGGCGTCGGTGACCCGGCGGAATGCGGGGATCACCGAATCATCGCCCGGACGGAAGTTGCCCCGGGTCAGGACCGCCGTCGCGTGGACCGGCATCGGCTCGACGACGATCATCGCGGCCCCGCCGAGCGCGCGCTCCCGGTAGTAGCCCAGGTGTCGCTCGCCGGGCAATCCGCCTTCGGCCATGTTCGCGGTGTGCGCGCCGAACGTGATCCGGTTGCGCAGCGTCCTGTGCCGGAGCTGGAGGGGCTCGAAGACGTGCTGGAAGTCAGACGTCATGTGACCGGCACCGGCCCGTCGACCGGCGTCCTTCGTCGGCGCACGGCGAGCAGTGCGACCGCGCCACCGACGGAGGTCGTCGCGAGGATGACCAGGTGGACCAGCAAGCCCATCGCGAACGCCAGATCGCGGGCGATCCCGAAGCCCGATGCGATCCCGACGACGGTCAGCTCGAACGTCCCGAGGTAACCCGGTCCGCTCGGGACGATCGTGACGAGCGCGACGCCACTCGTCAGGAGCGCCGCCTGGGCGACCGACAACTCGACACCGACCGCCTGCCCGCCGGCCAGGAACGTCAGCGTCGACGCCGCCCAGGCGACGCCACTGAACGCGACCGCGATGGCCACGACCTTCGGCCGGCCGGCGACGGCCAGTCCTTCGCGGAGGCGGCGGCCCAACTCCAGGAGTCGGGGGCGCCGGGCGATGATCGCCTCGACGCGTTCGGCGCCAGGCAGTCGATGGGCCGCGATGCCCAGGCCCAGCCCGATCACGAGCAGGGTCACGAATGCGAGCCCCAGCCAGACCGCACTGGTCATCACGCCTCGCACGCTCAGGACCAGGACCGCGACCGCCGCGATGGCCACGACCATGATCGTGTCGATGACACGCTCCACGACCACGGTGCCAAGGACGGTCGTGCGGCTGATCCCCTCCCCGTCACCCAGCGCGTGGCTCCGATACAGCTCGCCCAGCCGAGCCGGCAGGACGTTGTTGGCGAGGTACCCGATGTAGGTGTACCCGAGCACGCGGCGATACCGGAGGGGAGCGATCGGCGCGAGCAACGCCTGCCAGCGCGCGCCGCGGGCGGCCACGTCGAGCGTCGCGGTGACGACCATCACCCCGATCCAGACCGGAGACGCGGTTCGGAGGACGCCGATGGCCGCTTCGATATCGACTGACCCGACGAGGATCCAGATCGCGAAGGCACTGACCGCGATACCCAGCCCACCGCGCAGGAGTGCGTTTCGGCTCGACCGCATCCGAGGACCGCTCAGTCCGGCCGCCGACGCGCCGCGAGCTTCGCGGAACGCCGGACTCGAAGTCGGTGGAGGGTATAGCGGGCGACGACCCGGAGGGTCGACAGGCCATACACCACGCTCCGCCGGAAGCCGACCGATGAGGCCTCTTCGAAGTAGCGCGTGGGCACCGCGATCTCGCTGATCCGTCGGCGCATCCCGACCGCCACGACCTGAGCGATCAGCTCCTGATCGAAGACGAAGTCATCGCTGTTGCGCTCGTAGGGGACGGCCTCGAGAAGTCGTCGACTGTAGGCGCGGAGCCCGGTGTGGTACTCGGAGAGGTGGAGGCCGAACGCCCGGTTTTCGACACCGGTCAGGAACCGGTTGCTGATGTACTTCCAGCGGGGCATCCCGCCGGCCAGTGGATCCCCGAGGAATCGGCTGCCCAGGACGAGATCATGGGTGCCGTCGGCGATCGGCGCGATCAGCGCCGGGATCCGAGTGGCATCGTATTGATAGTCGGGATGGAGCATGACCACGATGTCGGCCCCCGCGGCGAGGGCGGCGTCGTAGCATGTCTTCTGGTTCCCGCCATAGCCGCGATTCTGGCTATGGATGATGACGTCGAGTCCGAGCTGCCGGGCGATCTGGACGGTCTCATCGCGCGATACGTCGTCGACCAGGATGATCCGCTCGACGATCTCGTGCGGGATGTCGGCGTACGTCCGCTCGAGCGTCCGGGCGGCGTTGTAGGCCGGCATGACGATGACGAGTCGGGGGCTGTGCGCCGCGGGCGCCGGGCTGACCACGGGCGAAGGGTACCCCAGCGGTGTGAGACGATATCGCTGCAGCGCAAGCCAGCCTGATGGAGGACGGGACTCGCCATGTTCGAACGCCTCTTCGGGACCAAGGAGCAGGACCCTGCCATCGCCGGCCGGATCCCGCCCGGGCAGTACAAGACCGACAAGTTCCCCGTCCTGCACTACGGGTCCGTGCCCCACACGGACCTGGCGACCTGGGACTTCAAGGTCTGGGGAGAGGTCGACTCTCCATTCACCCTGACCTGGCAGCAGTTCAAGGACCTGCCCCGGAAGACAGTGGATACGGACATCCACTGCGTCACGCGCTGGACGAAACTGGACACGACCTGGGAAGGCGTCGCGATCCAGACCGTGCTGGAGATGGCCGGCCTGCGGCCCACCGCGACCCATGTCGTGTCGCACGCCGAACAGGGCTACACAGCCAACCTGCCGCTATCGGTCCTCGATGACGACGATGTCCTGCTGGCCGATACGTTCGGCGGGGAGCCGCTCGAACTCGAGCATGGCTATCCGCTGCGCCTGCTGGTCCCGAAGCGGTACTTCTGGAAGAGCAGCAAATGGGTCCGCGGGCTCGAATTCCTCGATCGCGACCAGCTCGGCTTCTGGGAGCGCTACGGCTACAACAATGACGCCGATCCGTGGAAGGAAGAACGGTTCAGCGAATGAGCCGGTCCTGAGCGGTCGCTAGCTTCGGCGAGGCCCTCGCACGACACCCTGATCGGGCACGAACAGGCGCAAGCGCGCGGACAGCAGCAACGACTCGCGGTCGAGCAGGTCGATGAGCGCCTCGAGCCGTTCGGTCGTGGTCGTCGCCTCGAGCAGCGCCTGACGCCGCGGCAGCTCGATCTGGATGATCCCGGACAGCAGGTACGACAGGACGGTCGGATCGTCAGGGATGGCCAGGTCCGGTCGGGCGTCGGATTCGATCACGATGTCGAGTGCGTCGACCTCGCCCGGGGCGTCGGGACCTTCGTCACCCGCTGGAGCATCGATCTCGACCTGGATGTCGAGGGCGTCATTGGTCTCGCCGTCGCGAGCGCGCATCAGCTCCAGGTACCGCACGAATTTGCGGATGGCGATCGCGGCCAGGCGCTCGGCCTGGGCCACGTCGCCGACCTCGTCCTCGAGTGGCGTGACGTCCGCGACGAGATACGGCTCGCGGCCCGGGTCGACGTCGTCGATGGCGAACCGGCCGGTCGCCGCAGCCAGGAGGTCGAACCGGCCGTCGGGGTAGCGCCCGGCCTGGCGGATCTCGACCATCGCCCCGACACCGGCCAGGGTCAGGCTATCGACCGTACCGACTTCGCGGCCATCGCGGATGAGCACGACGCCGAACGGAGCTCCCGTCTCAAGACAGTGCCGGGTGAGCGCCCGATAGCGCTCCTCGAAGATGTGCAGTGGCAGCACGATACCCGGACACAACACGGTGTGGAGGGGAAAGAGCGGGATCTCCATCGACGGTCGAACCGGCGGCGCCCACCGCCCGCGCCGCTCAGATCAGTGGGCGCAGCCCTTCGGCGCGCCGCCGTCGTCGGCGGTCCGGAAACTCGAGCCACAACCGCAGGCGGCGACCGCATTCGGGTTGTTGACCGTGAAGCCGGCGCCCATCAGCGTATCGACGTAATCGATCTGCGAGCCCTGAAGAAGATCGATGCTCTGGCCGTCGACGTAGACCTTGATCCCGCTCGCGCTCAGGATCTTGTCTTCCGGAGTCGGCGCGTCCTCGAGCATCATCCCGTAGCGGAACCCGCTGCAACCGCCCGAGTAGACATAGACGCGCAGCCCGATATCCGGATTCGTCTCTTCCTTCGTCAGCTCCTGGAGCTTGAGGACGGCTGCGTCAGTCAGGGACACCACCTGGGGCTGCTGGTCGATCATCGGGTTCGGTCCCTCCGGGAGGATTGCTGCAAGTCAGGCACAGGGACGACCAGCGCCTCCGTGCTCGCTCATCGTACGCACCGCAACGGGTTTCGACAAGCACCCGTGCCGAAACTCTCGTACCAGGTTTCGGATCATCAGGTCTCCAGGTCGGCCCAGCCGGCGATATCGACGCCGTGGTTGTCGGGCGATGCGAGGATCCACGTGCGCTGGTCCTCGTATGCCTTGACGATGCGCCCACCGGCCGCGACGGCGGCCTGCACGCGCTTCTCCGCCTCCTCTGCCGGGACCGACACGTCGATGTGTGTACGACCACGTCCCGCGCGCGGGTCACGGAGTTCGTGGAACATCAGGTGCGGTCCACGCCGGATGGGGTCGGTCAGGTCCGTGTCGCCGTTGGATCGGTAGCCGAACGCCGCCTCCCAGAACGGGCGGGTGTCCACGCCGGCATCCTGGGCGACGGCGATACCGACCACCACCAACGCGGTCGGATCGGGTTCGAGGCCCATCCGGTGCGCGGCGGCGCTGACCTGCTCAGCGAGGTCGGCGTCCGCTCTGCTCAGCGCGCCGTCAAGCCGTGAGCAGGTTCGGACCATGACGCCCTCCGGCCGTACGTCGACGTCGGGGGCATGGCCCACCATCCGAGCCGCTTCGGCGATGGCCGACACGAACTCGGCAGCCTGCCCGAACGACGCCGTTCGATAGAAGGCGTGCGCGCCCCAGAACAGGACACGCCAGTCCTCGACACCGGGCGATGCGTGGAACGCCTTCGGGACCAGCTGCACGAACTCGGACATCGGCGAGCCTCCTTGTCAGTCGCGGGCCGGTGGGTCGGCGCCCAGCGGACCCAGGCGTTCGACGATGGTGGCGATCCCCTGGCCCACCCCGATGCACATCGTGGCCAGACCGTACCGTCCGCCGGTCCGCCGGAGCTCATGGGTCAGCATCGTGATCAGTCGACCGCCGCTCATCCCGAGCGGGTGGCCGAGGGCGATGGCTCCCCCGTTGACGTTGACCTTCGCCGGGTCCAGGCCGAGCTCGTCGATGCAGACGAGCGATTGCGAGGCGAAGGCTTCATTGAGTTCGATGAGGTCGAGGTCGTCGACGCGGAGACCGGCCCGGTCGAGCACCTTGCGAGTCGCAGGGATCGGGCCGATACCCATCGATCGCCGGGTCGACACCGGCCACGGCCGTGGCGACGATCCGGGCCAGTGGCGTGAGACCGAGTGCCTGAGCGCGTTCCGCCTCGACGAGCAGGACCGCCGATGCGCCGTCATTGATGCCGGAACTGTTGCCCGCGGTCACCGTGCCGCCGTCCGGACGGAATGCCGGGCGCAGCCGAGCGAGGGCTTCGGCGCTGGAGTCGGCGCGGGGATGCTCATCACGATCGATGACCACTGGGTCGCCCTTGCGCTGGGGGACGCTGATCGGGACGATCTGGTCGGCGAAACGGCCGGCCTCGATGGCGTCGACGGCACGTCGCTGGCTCTGCAGGGCGAAGGCGTCCTGGCGCTCACGCGAGACGCCCCAGCGCTCGGCCACGTTCTCCGCGGTCTCGCCCATCGAATACGGGTAGTGCCGCTCGGCGAGCCGAGGGTTCGTGAACCGCCAGCCCAGCGTGGTGTCGGCCATCTCCCGATCGCCCCGGTCGTACGGTCCGGCTGCCTTGAGCTGGACGTACGGCGCCCGGGTCATCGATTCGACGCCGCCACCGATGAATACGTCTCCATCCCCGACCGCGATCGCGTGGGCGGCCGAATTGATCGCCTGGAGCCCGGAGCCGCACAGCCGGTTCACGGTGAGGCCCCCGACCTCGACCGGGAAGTCGGCCAGCAGCAGGGCCATCCGTGCGACATCCCGATTGTCCTCTCCCGCCTGATTCGCACAGCCGAGGATGACGTCCTCGACCAGGGCCGGATCGAGCCCGGGTCGATCCACGACGGCGCGAAGGACGGTTGCGGCCAGGTCGTCGGGCCGGACGGCCGCCAGCGCACCGCCGTAGCGACCGATGGGCGTCCGGACGGCATCGACGATCCAAGCCTCGCGGAGGGGTCGGTGCAGGTCGCGGCTCATGTGCGGATGGTAGCGGTGAGGCCGGCAGCGGGGTGGAACCGGGGGCCGCCTCCCGAGTATTCGCGAAGGCCGGCCCGGATGGCCGAGGGCCCGCCGAGATCCTTCGCACGCTCGAACGGGCCGATCGGGTGGCCGGCCCCCAGCCGCATCGCCACGTCGACGTCGGCCTCGGAGGCGATCCCGTCACCCACCGCGCGATAGGCTTCGTTGACGATGGCCAGGATGATCCTGCGGGCGATCTCCGGGGCAGCGATGCCGCCCGCTCGACCGGGACCGGCGATGAAGTCCGGGGCAGGACCAAGTCGCGCCCCGCTGCCGTCGTAGGCATGGAAGCCGAGGTTCGTCTTCCGGCCCAGCTGACCGGCCGCGACCAGCCGCTCCTGGATCGGTGACGGACGGAACCGTTCGGCGAGCGGATCCCCGAGCGCCGAGAAACCCGCGTAGACCCCGCGAGCTGCCGCGAGATTGACGTCGATCCCGACGAGGTCCATGAGTTCGAATGGGCCCATCGGAAAGCCGGCGGCGCGGATCGCGTCATCGATCGCGACGACCGACGCGCGTTCGTCGGCAAGGATGGCCAGAGCCTCCAGGGTGAACGGCCGGTTGACCCGGTTGACGATGAACCCGGGGCTGTCGGCGGTTCGCACCGGTACCTTGCCCCAGGTCGTCATCAGCTCGAGCGCCCGTTGGGCCACCGACGGATCCGTCTTCGAGCCCGCCACGACCTCGACGAGGGCCATGACGGGCGCCGGGTTGAAGAAATGCAGCCCAAGCACTCGACCCGGGTCGTTGGTGGCGGCGGCGATCTCGGTCACGGAAAGGGCACTCGTGTTCGTCGCGAGGACGGTACCGCCCGGTGCGATCGCGTCGAGGGTCCGGAAGATCGTCTGTTTCGCCGCCAGGTCCTCGATCGCGGCCTCGATGATCAGTCCCGGATCGCGGGCGACGAGTTCGATGAGCGTCGGCGCATCGGTCAGCCCGGCCATCCGCTCGGCCACCCAGGTTGCCGCCCTGCCCGCATCGATCCCGAGCCGGCGCACGCGGCGATCCAGCCCGGCCCGGACGCGCGCGCGCCCCCGCTCGATGGCCGCAGCGTCGACGTCGGTGATGACCACGGCGTAGCCGGCCTCGAGGGCCGATTGCGCGATCCCTGCGCCCATCGTCCCCGCCCCGACCACGCCGACGATGCCGACCGGAACGACCACGGTCAGACGGGCTTGATGGCTTCGAATGGCTGGCGACAGTCCTGGCAATAACGGATGGTCCGGCACTGGGTGGGCCCGAACAGGTTGTCGAGGCGGGTCCTCGGCGACCCGCAATTCGGGCACGGGACGCGCGGTCCGAGCTCGATCAGTGAGGCGGACCCGGGCGGTGCGATGCCGGCTGCTGCCAAGGCGTCGCGACCGGCCGGGCTGATCCGATCCGTGGTCCACGGGACCTCGAACGTGGCCACGACGGTGGCGGGGCGCCCGAAGACCGCGAGACGCTCGGCGATCGATGCCTTGATCAGCTCGAGCGCCGGACAGCCGACAAAGGTCGGCAGGATGTCGACCGCGATCGAGCCCGGAGCCGGTGCCACCTCGACTCGATGGATGATCCCCAGATCGACGACCGAAAGCATGGGCAGCTCCGGGTCCATGACTTCGGTCAGGGCGCTCCAGACTGCCGCCTCGTCGAGCGTGGGGCGTGCCCCGGTGATCACCCCGGCTCGGGTCCGGGCGATGCCGACCTGCGTGCTTGCCTCGCTCACCAGGTCGCCCCGGGATCCGACCGGCGGACGGACGTGAACTCATCCCACAGCCAGCGGAACGGTTCGCCATGGTCGAGTCGACCCCGGGCAGGATCAGCGGCCGTCGCCTGCGGGTACGGGAGTCCGAATCGCGTCAGCGTGGGCTCGATGGACGCGAACCAGACGGCTTCGAGTTCGGACATCGGTGCGGCCAGGATCCCGCTGTCGATCAGCGTCCCCTCATCCGGAAGCGTCGTGAAGACCGTGGCCGCGTCCGGAGCCAGCTCGTCCAGCGCCGCGATGAGCCGGTCGCGAGGCTCTCCATCGACCATCGCCAGGCGCTCCAGCCAGGCCCCGGCGTGCATCCGGTGATAGCGCTCCTCGCGGACGAGTTTCGCGACGAGGTCGGACAGCGGCCGCCACGACCCGGCGGCCAGCGCCTCGAGCCGAACGACATCGGCCGTGTCGTACAGGTAGCGCCGCGCGATCGTCATCGCCCAATCACCCCGTCCGTGGTCGAGCAGCCGGCAGTGACGATAATCGGCAGGCTTCCGGTCGTAGGCGATCGCGTCGGCGGTCGTGCCCGTCAGGTCGGCAAGCAACGCGTACAGGGCTGCCGCATGACCCAGCTCATCCTGGGCCAGCGAGCTCATCGCCACGTCTTCCTCGAGCAGTGGCGCGATGCCGGTCCACTCCGAATCGGAGAACCCGATGACGAACTCGTCGTCAGCCATGGACAGGAGGAGACCGGCCAGGGCCGTGGCCGGCGGCGCGACGACCTCGGTCATCCCGGGCGGGCCTTCGGCTTGGCCTGGCCCGACTGGGCTCGCGCCGCGGCGAGCTTGTCGCGCATCACATAGCCACCGGGCTTCTTGAACGACCGGTCGAGCGGCGGCTGGAGCAGATCCGGGTCGTCGAGGTCGACGACGTCGGCTCGCCGGACGACCCACAGGCGGACGCTCTCCTGGCGGCGACCGAACATCTCCCGCGCGTAGTGCGTCGCGAGTTCGGCATCAGGCGCCATGACACTCCCGCCATGGCGCATCGGGTCGCCGTCCTTCTCCTGTCGGAAGACCTCCCACGCCTCGAGGATCGGTGTCGGCTCGCCGGTCACGCCGCAGCCGCCACCCCGAGGATCGATTCGCGCACCCAGCGCGTCTCCTCGCGGGCCAGCCGCCGGAATGCCAGCCGCGACTCGGACATCGGTCCGTGGTTGGTCACGACCCGACGGAGTTCATCCCAATCGGGTTCGCTGTAGCGCCATTCGCCGGCGTCCTCATCGAAGGCCAGCACCGGATCGGGGATGACCAGGCCGATCTCGCGGATGCGCGGCACGTAGATGGTCAGGAACTCCTGGCGCAGCTCCTCCGACGTCTTGGCCTTGATCCGCCAATGCAGGTCGCGGTCCTTGTCGCGGGCCGAGCGAGGGCCGTGCATCTGCATCAGCGGTCCCCACCAGCGCTCCAGCGCGTCCTGGATCGCGGCTCGCTGGGCAGCCGACCCGGTGACCATGGTGACCACGACGTCCCGACCGTGCATGATGTGGACCGACTCTTCCCAGCAGATCTTGCGCATCGTGCGCGCGTAGGGGCCATACGACGAGTCGCGGAGTGCCTGCTGGGCGACGATCGCGGCCGCGTCGACCAGCCAGGCGATCATCCCGACATCCGCCCAACCCGTCGTCGGGTAATGGAACACGTTGTGGAACTTGGTGCGGCCGGCAAGCAGATCGTCGAACATCGCCTCGCGCGACTTGCCCAGATCCTCCGCCACTCGATAGAGCAGCTGCGCGTGACCGACCTCATCCTGGACCTTGGCCGTGAGGGCCAGCTTGCGGCGCAGGGTCGGGGCGCGCATCAGCCATTCACGCTCCGGCAGGACGCCCATCAGCTCGCTGTTCGCGTGCATCTCGACGAAGCGCAGGACCGAGGTCCGATACTCGTCCGGCATCCAGTCGGTCGCCTCGACTTTCAACCCGGCCGCGATGTGGGCCTCGAACAGAGCGTACCGCTCGTCGTGCGGAAGGTCCTCGTTGAATGGCGGCCGGCCTCGCTCGTTCGGGCCGAGGATCGGCTCCAGGGCTCGCGGATCGGTCATCCCGGCCCGCCCCGAGCCTGGACGGCTCGCAACGCCAGGTCGGCGAACGAATCGGCGGTCTCGCGCGGCGACGATCGGCCGAGCGGCCGGTACCAGAGGACCAGACCATTCAGCGCGGTGAGGATGAAGGCCGCGGCCAGGGTCGCGTCGACGGGGATGAACGTGCCGGCGGCGACGCCGCCGTCGATGGTCGCCCGGAAGCGTGCTTCGTACGCGTCGCGACGTCGAGCGATCTCGTCGCGACGATCCGACCCGAGCGCCCGCCACTCGTGGATGAACACGCTGGCCCGCTCGAGGTCGTCGGTCACCACGCCGACGTGGGCTCGGACGAGGCCGATGAGCTGGACGCCGTGCCCGAACACGGCCGCATCGGGATCGGCCGCCTCCACGGCATCGGCGGCGACCTCGAACCGGGTCGCCATCTGCTCCACGATGGCCCACAGGACATCCTGCTTCGAGGCCACGTGGGCGTACAGGCTGGCGCCCTGGATGTCGACGGCCCGAGCGATGTCGCGGACGCTCGTGCCCGAATAGCCGAACTCATGGAACAGGGAGCTGGCAGCGTCCTCGATCTCACGCCGCCGACCGGTCTCGACCATGCCCTGGGGAGGCTCCTAACTAACGCTCGTTAGGGTGGCAGCCTACGATGTGGCCGGGAACCCGTCAACCGGTCCGGATCTGCGAGCCTATTCCCCGGTGAACCGAGGTTCGCGCTTCTCGACGAAGGCAGCCAGGCCCTCGGCGTGATCGGCACTCGCCCCGGCGATGCCCTGGCGGTAAGCCTCCTCCTCGAGCGCCGCGTCGAGATCCAGCGACCAGGTCCGATCCAGGGCCCGCTTGGTCTCAGCCAGGGCGACCGGTGACAGCCCGGCGAGGCGCGTCGCGACGGACCGGACGGTGGCTTCAAGCGCGTCCGGCGGCACCACCTGGGCGACCAGCCCGAACCGTTCTGCGTCGGTCGCACTCAGCGGTTCACCGAGCAGGGCCATCTCGGCGGTCTTGGCCGGTCCGACGAGCCGGGGCAGGAACCAGGTCGCGCCGCTGTCGGGCACGAGTCCGATCCGCCCGAATGCCAGAACGAAGCGAGCGGTCTCGGACGCCACCCGGATGTCGCAGGCGAAGGCGAGCGACGCCCCCGCGCCGGCCGCGACGCCGTTGATCGCGCCCACGATCGGCTGATCCATCTCCCGCATCGTCCGGATGATCGGCGCATATCGCTCGCGGATCTCGACGGCCAGTGGCGCGGGATCCGTCTCGAGTCGCTCCTTGAGATCCTGGCCCGCGCAGAATGCCCGGCCGGCGCCGGTCAGGATGATCACGCGGACCGCTCGATCCCGGGCGGCGGTCCGGAACGCGGCCAGCAACTCCGTCTTGAGGACGACGGTCAGGGCATTGAGCGCCTGCGGCCGGTCGAGCGTGATGGTCGCGACGGCGTCGGCCACTTCGTAGCGAAGCGCGGTGAACGAAGCCCCCGAGTCGCCAGCCATCGACCGGTCAGCCTCCGGCGAAGTCGACCATGCGCCGATCGACGAGCTCGAACACGCGGCGGTCGATCGGCTCGTCCGCACCGCCAGAGTGCTCGAGCACGAAGTCAGCGAACAAGGTCGCGAAGTCGGCGTCATCCGGGCGAAGCGACCCGGCGGTCATCAGATGTCGCTCCGGAACCCCGATGAGGATGCGTCCGACCGAGCCGAGTTCGGCGACCAGGTGGTCCACCACCTCGGGCAGCAGGATCCGGACCGAGTCCCACCCGTCGCCGGTATCCGAGCTGATCAGGCGACGCTCACCGGAGACCTCGTCGGTCCAGGGCGCCGTTGCGGACCACGCCGCAAGGTTCTGCATCGCGGCGTCCTGGATCTCGCCCGGATCGACCCCCCAGGCAAGCAGGTGGTCGCCATTCACGACGATATCGTAGGCTCCTGCGTGGATCGTGTAGACGATGGGGAGGCCGGCCGGCCCCTCGTCGAGAAGTGGCTGCGCATGACTCTGCGAGCCGTGTTCCATGAGGGCCTGGCGATCGATGCTGGCGATGTCGAGACCCTGCGTCCCGAGCGGACGGAAGGCCGGGTAGAGCAGCGTGCGGGCGTGCGACCAGTCATGTTCCGGGGCGTCCGCGAGCGAGGTCGAAGCGAGCGGTGCCGGTGAGTGGCCACTGACTGGCGATGATTCGTCGATCGGCGCCCGATAGTCGGGTGCCGCGTCGCGGATGGCCGGCGGCGGCTCGTCGCCGAGGTCACGTTCCGGATCTCGACCGTAGTCACTTCCTCCGTCGGGATCTCGCTCCATCACACGCCCTCCAAGATGACCGCTCTCGTCAATGCCCTGACCATACCGGTGTTCGCTTCTCACTGAACGCCGCCATGCCCTCGGTCTGATCGTCCGTGTCGAACAGGGCGAAGAACGCCTCGCGCTCGCGCCCGATGCCATCCGACAGGCTTCGCTCGCTTGCGTCAAGGATCGCCGCCTTGGCGGCCCGGACCGCCAACGGTGGCATGAGCGCGATCCGCCCGGCCAGCTCGAGGGCGGCCTCCAGGGTCGCCCCGGCCGGGACGACGCGAGTGACGAGTCCGTGCCGTTCAGCCTCCGCGGCCGACATGGTCCGGCCGGTCAGGATGATCTCCATCGCCCGGGCCTTGCCGATCGCCCGCGTCAGGCGTTGCGTCCCGCCCGCTCCAGGCATCACACCCAGTCGGATCTCCGGTTGACCGAACGTCGCGTCTTCGGCGGCCACGATCATGTCGCAGGTCATCGCCAGTTCACAGCCACCACCAAGCGCGAAGCCACGGACCGCCGCGATGAGCGGCAGACCGATGGCCGCGATCCGGTCCCATGCCTCGAAACGGCCTTCGGTCATGAGTGAAACGCTGGTCTGGCCGGCGAGTTCGCGGATGTCGGCACCGGCCGCGAACGCCCGGGTCCCGGCGCCGGTGAGGACGATCGCTCGACAGTCACCCGAGCGGTCAAGCGACTCAAGGGCATCGGCCAGCTCATCGAGCAGCCGGAAGTCGAGGGCGTTGAGCATCTCCGGCCGCCGGAGCGTGACCAATGCCACGTCGGCCAGCACGATCGCCGGGGCGGCCGATGTCGGAGCCGGGGCCGGGAATGCCACGTCCACGAGTGGCGGCCTGGTGGCCCCATCGGCTCCGGGTTCGGTGGTCGTCGAGTCCTTCGAGTGGGCGGTCTCGGTCACGGCGTCCTCGGCTGTCGTTCAGACAGTATCCACGGTCGGTATAGCCGCGGCATCCATGTCCGGTGCGTCCTCGAGCACGAGGAATGTGGCGAGGCCCGGGGCGATCTCGCGTAGATTGCGCCCGGCCGCCCGCATGGCGTCCGACGCAAGCCCGGCGTCGAGGGCGGCGCGATCGTCGAATCGCATCGAGGTCACGAGGACTAGGTCCGTCTCGCTGCCCAACGCCTCGCGCACCCGACGAACGGCGGTCTCGCGCAGGCCGGGCGTCTGGGCCACGAGCGGCAGGTGTTCACCGACATACCGACGCTCGAACGTCGTTTGGGCCTCCGCGCCACCGTCGGGCCGCCGATAGAGGACGAGCAGGGTGGTCATCGGGTCACCTCCATCGGGCGTCCACGGGTTGCGGGGCGATCGGTCACAGCGAACCATAGAAGCCGCCGAGCGCGGCGTCGAGTTCGGGCGGCGGCCCCGACACGATGTCGTGACCACAGCCGGGCAGCACGAGCAGACGACCGTCACGGACCTGGTGGGCGAGGTCCGCCGCCTGACCGACGGGCACGAACGGATCCCTGTCGCCGCAGGCCACGAGAGTCGGGACATCGATCGCACGTAGCTCGGTGGCGCTGAGCAGGGCCTGGGATGCGACGTCAGCTACGATCGCCGGCAGCAGGACGCGCCAGGCCCCTGCCCCCTGGGTCGGCGCATGGCGAGCCTCGAGACGCGCCGCCCAGGCCCGATCGTCACGTTCGATCCGAGTCGGATCCAACAGGTGGCGGACGACGGACGCCCGCGGCTCCCGGGCGGGCGAGATCCCTGCGAGCGCCAGTGATCGCAGCCGGCCCGTTCGCCGGACTGCGTATGCCAGCGCGGTCATCGCGCCCATGGAGAACCCGAACAGGTCGAATGTGTCGATCTCGAGCGCATCGACGAACGCCGCCAGATCGTCGACGAGATCGACCGTCCGGAAGCCGCCGGCCGCCACGTCCCAGATCGTCGCGGCGTGGCCCCGGGCATCCGGGAGGTAGACCGTGTGTCGGCGACTGAGCGCCGGCAGCAGGTCGGCGAGTTCCTCCCGGCCCGACATCGTCGCGCCATGGAGGGCGACCAGCGGCGAACCCGTGCCGACCACCTCGTAGCCGATGGTCAACCCGTTGGCCTGCAGGGATGGCATGGGTACTGATGCTAGCGGGTGACCGCGATGTGCCGTCGCTTGTGCTGCTCGCCGGCCGCGGCCCGCTCCTAGCGTTCGGGCTTGCCCTCGACCTCGGCACTCGCGGCACGCTCGATCCGGAGGTAGCGGCGGCGGTAGTAGAGCAACGGCATGGGGTGGTGGTGCTCGTTCGCCAGGGTATCGACCCGCCCGATGAACAGATCGTGGTCACCGGCCGAGAACGTCTCGACGACCGTGCATTCGAGCGTCGCGATCGCGCCGTCGATGAGCGGCAGCCCGGTCGCGCCCGGATGCCACGCCGCCCCGCAAAACGCGTCGCGGCCGGGCTCGACGGCGGCGCCGGCGAAGCAATCGGACAGCGCCTGCTGATCCTCGGACAGGATATTGACCGCGTAGCGCCCGGCCTCCCGGACGATGGGCGTCAGGAACCGGCGACGGTCGAGCGCGATCATGACCAGCGGCGGGTCGAGCGACACGGAGCTCAGCGCGTTGACGGTGATCCCGAATGGCTGATCGCCATCGAACGCGCTGACGACCGTCACGCCCGTCACGAAATGACCCATGACCCGTCGGAATGTCTCGGATCCGATGTTGGCGGTCGTCGTCGTCACCCGCTGAGTCTAGGTGAGGCCCACTACAATCGCCCGATGACGCAACCTGGGCCCCGAGCCATGCGAGTCGAACGCGACTCGATGGGCGAGATCGAGGTCCCGGCCGACGCGCTGTATGGCGCGTCCACGCAGCGAGCCGTCCTGAACTTCCCGATCTCAGGCAGGCCGATGCCCGGCCGGTTCCTGAGAGCGCTGGCGCTGGTCAAGCTGGCGGCGGCCCAGACCAACGCGGATCTGGGACTGCTCGATCCGTCCATCGCGGCGGCGATCGCGGCGGCGGCGGCGGCGGTCGCCGACGGTGATCACGACGACCAGTTCCCGATCGACATCTACCAGACGGGATCGGGAACGTCGACCAATACGAACATGAACGAAGTCGTGGCACACCTCGCCGCAGACCGCCTCGCCGGGGGCGGCGCGGTCCACCCGAACGACGACGTCAACCGCTGCCAGAGCTCGAACGACACCATCCCGACGGCGCTGCAGCTGTCGGCCGCGATCGCCATCGAAGCGGACCTGCTGCCCGCGCTGGAGCAACTTCGGGTCGCCCTGGCCGCGAAATCCGAGGAATTCTGGCCCGTCGTCAAGACCGGCCGGACCCATCTCCAGGACGCGACACCGGTCCGCCTCGGACAGGAATTCCGGGGCTACGCCGGACAGGTCGAGGAGGGGATGCGGAGGCTCCGGGCGGCCCAGGCCGAGCTCCTCGAGGTACCGCTCGGCGGAACGGCCGTCGGGACCGGCATCAATGCCCACCCCGACTTCGCGGCGGGCGCCTGCGAACGGTTATCGAGCTTGACCGGGCTTCCGGTCCGCGAGACACGCCACCACTTCCATGCTCAAGCCACACTGGACGTGGCGATCGCCGCTCACGGCGCGATCCGCACGACCGCCCTGGGTCTCTGGAAGATCGCCTCGGATATCCGATTGATGGGCACGGGACCGCGGGCCGGTATCGGCGAACTGGCCCTGCCCGAGACCCAGCCCGGGTCGAGCATCATGCCCGGCAAGGTGAATCCGGTCATCGTCGAGAGCCTGACCATGGTCGTGGCCCGGGTCATCGGCAACGACGCGACGATCGCGTTCAGCCAGACGGGCAGCTTCCTCGAGCTCAACGTGATGCTGCCCGTGACGTCGGCCGCGCTCCTGGAATCGATCGAACTCCTGGCTGCCGCCACAAGCAACTTCAGCAGCCGATGTGTCGACGGTCTGGCCGCGACCGATCGCGGGCCAGCACTCGTCGAGCAGGGGCTGATGCTGGCGACGGCGCTCGCGCCATCGATCGGCTACGACGAGGCCGCCAAGCTGGCCAAGGCGGCGCATCGGTCGGGGCGCACCATCCGTGAACTCGCCATCGAGCGTGGCCTGGCGCCGGCCGAGGTCGATCGCCTGCTCGACCCGGCGACGATGACAGAACCCGGCCTGGAGAGCGGCCCGGCGGGCGGCTAGCCCGGATCGACGGTCAGGGTCGCGTCCATGTTCGGATGGATGACACAGCTGAAGTGGTACCGCCCCGGAACGAGCGAGGGGATCTCAAGGATCGCCTGGTCGAGGCCGACGATGATGGCGGCCTGCGCGAGCTCGATCGTATGGGCGGCGTCGGCGTACAGGGCCAACCCGTGGGGCACCCCGGCGTCATGGTTGTCGAACGTGATCCGGATCGGCAGACCGGTCGGGACCCGAACGGCTTCGGGCGTCAAGGCGATGTCCTGTGCGACCAACGTCCGCTCGCTCACCACGACCGGATCCGGCGTGTCATCCGACACCCCGGCTGTGGCCGCTTGTCCGGGGTCGCCGCCGGTACACGCGGCGATCGTCGCGGCGAGACAGGCGATCAGGCCTGCCATCCACCAGGTCGTCGCCCGCGCCGAGTGGATCGACCGGGGCCCGGAGGCCGTACAATCCGGCCGATGACCGAGACTCGCCTCTGGGATCGCGCCGCCGCCTTGCCGACCGTTCAGGATGGCCGCCGCCTGCCGGAGGTGACGGCCCTGCCCGAGGAGCGGCCGAGCGTCCAGGCGCTGTTCGATTTCATGCGCGACGCGGAGTCCCGCTTCGGGACCCTCCGGCTCCGACTCGTGGAACGAGCCCGGACATCGCGCGGCGACGAGACGTCGACCATGGACTTGCTCCTCAGTCACCCGGGGCTGGCGCGAATCACGACCAGCCAGGCGGGCACGACGGCGAGCGGTCAATACGAGGTGTGGCTGTCCGACGGACGCCTCGTCAAGACCTACTCCGGGATCCATCGACTCGGGACCGAGCGGCCGGTCCGCAACCGACCCCGAGGGCTGGATGACCACGACTTCCCGGGGGCGTCTCGGGTCTACGAGCCGGTCACGCCGCTGCCCGCGGAGACGCTCGTCGAGACATTCGTGCATCCCGCCGGGTATTGCCAGAACGTTCTTGCCACCGGGCGCTGCTTCGTGAGCGGGTCGGCCGTCGTCGGCGGCCGGGAGGCCGTGCTCCTCGAATGCGACCATCCCAGAACGACCGAGCTGCCGGGCGATCGACCGGACTTCCACATCTCGATCGCGGTGGATCGAGCGACCGGGGTCATCCTGCGCCTGGTCGAATCGATCGCCGGATCGGTGACGCGCGACGCGGAGGTCATCGACCTCGCGCCCGATGCGCCCATCCCGCCGGCTGCGTTCGACCTCGAGTTCCCGAGCGGCACCACCCTGCTCTACTGAGGCACTGCGGCTTCCCAAGGCGCTCATCGCCGATCGGCGGCGACGTGCCGAAGGCGGCGCGCCACGTCCGGGTGGCCGGCCGCCTCGGCCAGGTCCGCCGGCGTGTCGCCCGGCTCCGTCGCAGCGGTCGGGTCGGCGCCGGCCGAGAGGAAGAGTTCGACCAATTCGGCATCACCCTGCTGGGCCGCAGCATGGAGCGGGCTGTAGTCGTGACGCTGGGTGGCATTGACGTCGGCGCCAGAGGCGATGAGCAGTCGGCAGACCTCATGGCTCCGACTGGCGGCTCCGCTGTGGAGCGGCTGGACGCGCATCTCGTTGGTCGAGTAGACGTCGACGCTCGCGCCGGCCTCGATGAGCGTTCGAGCAGCCTCGGTCTTGCCGAAGAAGGCCGCGAAATGCAACGCGGTGAACCCGTCCGCCGAGAATGCCTTGACCGCCCATGCGTCGGCATCGAGTCGCTCACGCAACCGGTCGATGTAGCCCAGCGCGGTCGCCTCGAAGACATCGAGGTCCGGATCGACGGCCAGGAGCGCCTCGGTGGTGCCGCGATGACCTCGGTAGCGAGACAGCATCAGGACCGAGACGCCGTCGCGGTCCCGGACCGATGCGAGCGATGGATCCTCGGCAAGCAGGGCGGCGACCAGGTCCGCGTCGTCCCCGGTCACCGCCGCGATCATGTCCCCAGCCGAGGCGTCCACGTCCCGACCCTCCATCCAGAACGCCTATCGTACGGGACCGGCCGGACCGCGAACAGGGCGATGGCCCGACGAAGGGCTCGGCCGAGCGCTACTCTGAGCCGGTTCGCGCCGGGTTCTCGCAGTACGGGAGACATCGATGGTGGAGGGATCGCACGGGGCGTCCGGCCCGAAGCATCCGCGCCTTCTCGAACTCGAGGCGATGGTCCGCGACGGCCGCATCGACACCATCGTGGTGGCCTTCGCCGACATGCAGGGCCGCCTCCTCGGCAAACGCGTCCAGGGCCAGGCGTTCCTCGACGGCGTGATCGATCACGGGGCCCATTTCTGCACGTATCTGCTCGGCACGGACATGGAGATGAACACGCCGGACGGCTTCGCCCTGATGAATTGGGAGACCGGTTACGGCGATTGGGTCGCCCGACCTGTCTGGGATCAACTCCGCATCCTGCCCTGGCTTCCGGGCACGGCGCTGGTCCTGGCCGACGTCGTCGACGAAGAGACCGAGGCCGAGATCCCCATCGCCCCGCGCTCCATCCTCAAACGACAGGTCGAGCGCGCGGCCGCAGCGGGCTTCGCCTTGAAGGCCGGCTCGGAATTCGAGTTCTACGTCCTTCGCGACTCGTGGCAGGAGCTGGCCGACCGTGGCCATCCGGTGCCCCGAGCGTTCGGCCATTACAACGAGGACTACCACCTGCTCCAGGCGACCAAGGCCGAACCGCTCTATCGCCTGCTCCGGAATCAGATGACCGCAGCCGATGTGCCGATCGAGTTCAGCAAGGGTGAGGCGGCCAACGGCCAGCACGAGGTCAACATCCGCTACGACGACGTCCTGACGTCGGCCGACCGCAGCGTCGTGTTCAAGCACGGAGCCAAGGAGATCGCCTACCTGAACGGTTGGGGGATCACGTTCATGGCCAAGCCGGACCACCGCTGGACGGGCTCCTCCGGCCACCTGCACATGAGCCTCTGGGACGTCGAGACGGACCAGCCACTGATGCCCGCGGCGGACGGCGAACCAGCGGGTCCGTACGGCCTGTCGGAAGTCGGTCAGCGATTCATGGCCGGGATGATGCACCTGTCCCGCGAGCTGGCCTTCTTCATCGCCCCGTTCATCAATTCCTACAAGCGCTTTGCCGCGCTGTCATGGGCACCGGTCAATGTCGTCTGGGGTCGGGACAACCGGACCACGGGGTTTCGCCTCGTCGGCCGCGGTCCGACCCTGCACGTGGAGGACCGATTCCCGGGCGGCGACATGAATGCCTACCTGACCTATGCCGCGATGATGGGCGCCGGCCTGTACGGGATCGAACACGGCCTGTCCCTTGATGCCGAGTTCAAGGGCAACGGCTACGTGGCCAAGGGCGTCAACCGGATGCCCAAGGCTTTGTACGAAGCGATCGCGGAACTGGAGCGATCCGAGGCGGCGGTCGAGATCCTCGGCCAGGAGGTCGTCGATCACTACCTCAATGCCGCCCGGGTCGAGCAGGCGGCGTTCGACTCCGTCGTCCATCCGTGGGAGCGTGAACGGTACCTGGAGCGCGGGTAGTCCGACGCGCATGCGCCGGGCGCTACGCTGTCCGCGACCACGAAATGAGGAGTGCGATGCGGCTCGAAGACAAGGTCGTGATCATCACCGGGGCTGGCAGCGGGATGGGCCGGGTGGCGGCCCAGCTCTTCGCGGGGCAGGGCGCCCGAGTCGTGGTCGCCGAGTACAGCGAGCCGGCCGGGACGGAAACCGTGGACCTCGTCCGGGCCGCGGGCGGTCAGGCGACCTTCGTCAAGGCGGATGTCTCCAGGGAGGCTGATGCGAAGGCGATGGTCGACGAGGCGATGACCTCGTACGGCCGGCTGGACTGCCTCTACAACAACGCCGGGGTCATGCCCGAGGCCGACCATTCGGTCGTCGATACGGACGTGGCGACGTGGGATGCGGTCATGGCCGTCAATGTCCGTGGTGTCTACCTTGGCTGCAAGTACGCCGTGCCAGCGATGATCGCCGGCGGCGGCGGCTCGATCATCAATATCGCGAGCTTCGTGGCGATCGTCGGCTGCAGCGTCCCGCAGGACGCGTATACCGCGTCGAAGGGGGCGGTCCTGTCCCTGACCCGGAGCCTCGCGGTCCAGTTCGGACCGAATGGGATACGCACGAACGCGATCTGCCCGGGCCCGGTCGAGACGCCGCTCCTGATGGATTGGCTGCTCAAGGACGACGCGGCCAAGCAACTGCGCCTGGCGCGCAACCCGATCGGTCGGTTCGGCAAGCCAGAGGAGATCGTCAACATGGCGATCTACCTCGCCTCGGACGAATCGCGTTGGACCAATGGCGCCTCGCTGGTCGTCGACGGCGGGATCAGCATCAATTACTTCTGACCGGGCCAGGAGAGAGCGATGACGGAGGATGCATCGGAGATGGCCACGGGGCGGATCGCGATCGGCGTGGATGTCGGGGGCAGCGGGATCAAGGCGGCCGTAGTGGACGTCGAGTCCGGGCGCCTTCGATCGGAGCGCCTGCGGGTCCCCACACCGAACCCCTCGACGCCCGATGCCATCCTGGCATCGATCGTCCGGCTCACCAAACGGCTGGTCAAGTCGACCGGGCTGAGCGAATCGACTCCGATCGGGATCGGTCTGCCGGGCGTCACGATCGACGGCGTGCTGAAGTCGGCCGCCAACATCGATCCAAGCTGGGTCGATTTCCCCGTCGCCGAGCGGCTGTCGCGGATGCTGTCGCGACCCGTCGCGATCACGAACGATGCGGACGGCGCGGGTCTCGCCGAGATGCGCTTCGGGGTCGGCCGGGATCAGCCCGGTGTCGTCATCTTCCTGACCCTTGGGACCGGCGTCGGCTCCGGCGTGTTCGTCGACGGCAAACTCGTCCCCAACACGGAGTTCGGACACATGGAGATCCGTGGTCGCGATGCCGAACGTCGATCCGCCGCTGCCGCCAGAGTCAAGCGCGGGCTGTCGTGGAAGGCCTGGGCGAGCGATCTCGATGAGCACCTCGACCGAATCCACCAACTGATGTGGCCGAACCTCATCATCCTCGGCGGCGGGGTCAGCAAGAATGCCGACAAGTACATCCCGCGTCTGACCGTCCGGTGCCCGGTCGTGCCGGCTGAACTGCGCAACGATGCGGGGATCATCGGGGCCGCGATCGTCGCGGCCGAGGCTCCAGCACCCGTGCCCGCCGAGGACGAGGAGGCGCTGACCGCAGCGGCCCTGACCGAGGTGGCGGAGGGTTAGGCGCCGGTCCGGAGTTCCCTGAGGATGTCGGCCGAACCGGACACGATGATGTTCTCGCCCGCCCGCAGGATCCGGTCCGCCGCAGGGTTCGGTTCGTAGTCGCGGTCGCCGCGGACGACGGTCAGGGCGAAGATGCCCCGGTCGCGCAGGGTGCCGATGGTCTGCCCGTCGAGCGGCCCACCCGGGCGGACGACCACGGCCTCGATGGCGAAGGCCGGCTCGCCGTGTGACAGGGCGAAGTCGATGAAATCGGCCACACCTGGCCGGATGGCCAGCTCCGCGATCTGACGACCCGCCCGCGTGTACGGCGACACGACTCGCTGCGCTCCGGCCTGGGTCAGTTTCGCCTCCGACCCTTCCTGGTTGGCCCGTGCGACGACGAACAGATCGGGATTGAGCGAGCGAGCCGAAAGGGTCACATAGACGTTGTTGGCATCGGAATCGATCGTCGTGATCAGTCCCCGCGCCCGCTCGACGCCCGCCTCGATCAGGACCGCATCGACCGTGGCGTCTCCGCCGACGACAAGGTGGCCATCCGCACGAGCCGCCTCCAGGGACGCGGGATTGATGTCGATGATCACGAACCGCTCGCCGACATGCTCGAGTTCGCGAGCGACCGTCGCCCCCACCCGGCCATAGCCACACAGGATCAGATGGCCTTTCAGTTCATCGATGGTCTTCGCCATTCGCTTTGCCTCCCGTCGCCCGCTGACAGCTTCGGAAAGGACCGCCTCGGCGACGATCCCGACCGACCCGAAGATGATCCCGACACCGGCGATGCCCACGATGACGGTCCAGGCTCGACCGATGCCGTCCAGCTCGCGAACCTCCCGGTACCCCGTCGTGGTCAGCGTGATCCCAGTCATGTACGCCGCGTCGCCGATCGACCAGCCCATGACCATGTAGCCGGCCGTGCCGACGGCCGCGACAACGAGGACGGCCCCGATCCACAGCCGGACATGTGTCCCTCGGATTGCCTGGAGGATCGACGTGGTCACGCCCCGATGCTAACCGCCCGGTGGAGCGGCATGCCACGTATCATCTGATCCCATGACGACCGAGGCGACAAGCGACATTCTGACCACCCATATGGTCATCGGCGGTGAAGCGACGGACGCGGTCGATGGCCAGACCTTCGACATCGTGGATCCGGCGACTGGCAAGGTCATGGCCACCGCCCCCCTTGGCGGCCCGGCCGAGGTCGACCTTGCGGTCGGGGCCGCCCGGAAGGCCTTCGACGATCGAAAGGGCTGGGCGACCTGGGCGGCCGGCAAGCGCGGTCGGACGCTGGCCAAGTTCGCGGCACTCATCAAGACGCATACCGAGGAGCTGGCCCAGCTCGAGAGTCGTAACGTCGGCAAGCCGATCACCGGGGCGCGCGGCGAGATCACCGGGGTCAGCCTCGTCTTCGACTACTACGCGGGCGCCGCCAACAAGGTCTTCGGCCAGACGATCCCGGTCTCGAAGCCAGGGCTGGACCTGACCCTGCGCGAGCCGATCGGCGTGGTCGGGCTCATCGTGCCCTGGAACTTCCCGCTCCTGATGGCTTCGTGGAAGGTCGCCCCCGCCCTGGCCGCCGGCAACAGCGCGATCCTCAAACCTGCCAGCTACTCCCCGTTGACGGCGATCCGGCTCGGCGAGCTGGCACTCGAAGCCGGCATCCCGGCCGGTGTCCTCAACGTCGTGACCGGGCCGGGCGGTTCGGCTGGGGCCGCGATCGCCGCCCATGCCGGCATCGGCAAGGTCGCATTCACGGGCGAAACGGTGACCGGCCAGGAGATCATGCGGCTGGCCGCGGGCAACGTGAAGAAGGTCTCGCTCGAGCTCGGCGGCAAGAGCCCCAACATCGTCTTCGCCGACGCCGACCTCGAGAAGTTCGCCCGCGAATCGCCATCCTCCGTGTTCGACAATGCCGGCCAGGATTGCTGCGCGCGGAGCCGGATCCTCGTCGAGCGGTCCGTCCACGAAGAGGTCGTCGAGCGATTCGCGGCCGCGACCCGCGAGGTCAGAGTCGGCGTCCCATCGGATGCCGCGACGGAGGTCGGGACGCTGGTCAGCCGCAAGCAGCGCGATCGGGTCCGCGACTACATCGAGATCGGCCTTTCCGAGGGCGCATCGATCGTCGTCGGCGGTGAGGCGCCGACCGATCCGGAGCTGGCGGATGGCGCCTACCTGATGCCGACCGTCTTCGACGGCGTGTCGAACGAGATGCGGATCGCCCGCGAGGAGATCTTCGGGCCGGTCGTCTCGATCATCCCGTTCGACACGGAGGAGGAGGCACTCCGTCTGGCCAACGCGACACCGTACGGCCTGTCCGGTTCGATCTGGTGCCGGGACATCGGCAAGGCGCTGCGGGCAGCGAAGTCGCTCCAGGCCGGGGTCATCAGCATCAACTCGAACAGCTCGGTCCATACCGAGGCCCCGTTCGGGGGCTACAAGATGTCCGGGATCGGTCGAGAACTCGGGATGTCCGCGCTGGACCTCTATACCGAGACGAAGAACGTGTTCATCGACTTGTCCTGACGTCGGGCAGGTCGAGGTCGGGGCGCCGCCGGGGCGCGGTTTTGACAAAAGCCCATCACGCGAGCACTGGTCAGCGATCCTCTGACACACGCATCGTGACCCGGGCATCTGTCACGATCCGGGCTCCCCCGAGGGCACGGCCACGCATGCGTCTCCCAGCCAGATCGATGGCGGGCCTGACGAGCGCTCGCGTGGCGAGCATCTGTCACATCCCGCCGTCGGGCACCGATCGCGTGAGGTCCGGGTGGCGCCTCGCAAGCCAATCGTGGATGGCCCAGTGGGTCGTCTTGAAGGCGATGCCCGCCCATGGGATCGCGTCGGGTGCGTAGGCGATGATCTCGGTCGCCTCGATAGTGGGAGCGGCTGTGCCGCCGACGATCCGCGCCTCGAAGGCGATGGTCACGACGCTCGCCTCAAGGCGCGAGTACAGCCCGACGATCTCGCCCGGTTCGACGAGTAGGCCTGTCTCCTCCCTGGTCTCGCGAATCGCCGCCTGGTGGACGGTCTCGTCGACCTCCAGGAAGCCACCGGGCTGCGCCCAGGAGCCCTTGCCGGGTTCGATCCCGCGGCGGATCAGGACGATCTCCCCGCTGTCGGTGATGGGGAGCGTCGTGACGACGAGGCGCGGGTTGACGTACGCGATGTGGCCACATGCCGAGCAGGCGAGACGTTCGCGGTCCTCGCCGTCGACCGCGCCGAAGGCCAGCGGCGCCCCGCAGCGCGAACAGAAGTTGAGTGATGCGGCCAGCCACCGCGGGACACCACCACCGGACGGGACGTCGGTCGACCGTCCGTCGGGGCCCTGGGCGAATCCCTCGTCGGCGGTGGTCACGCGAGGAGGACCAGCATGGATGCGACGATCAGGGCGGCCAGGCCGACCAGGCTGACCGCGACCCAGGCCAGCCGAAACAAACCTTTGCCGCGATCGACCGTCATCCAGGCCCAGGCCGAGCGCCAGATCCGGAGGATCGCATCGGCCGTCGTGACGACCAGGAGCGGCGCCGCGATCAGGACGCACAGCTTGACCAGGGGACTGCCGAGGGGAGCTCCGAGTTCGAGCGCGGTGATCGCGATCGCGCCACACACGAGCACGACGACGCTCAGGTTGATGTACTGACGCTGGAGTGGCGTCGGGGCGACTTCCGGGACGGAACGGGGCGGCAGCCCTCGCAGGCTGGGCGGCAACGAGGAAACGGCCGGCGTCCGAACCGCCTGGCGGTCGAGGACGGGCATGCCCGGTTCCCAGCGCTCGTCATCCATCACGCCCGAGTGTAGACCGGAGGCGACAGATGGCAGCCCTAGACGGTCCGGGTCTGTTCGGCCTCGGGATCGCCGACCCCCAGGTCGCAGGTCGGGCAATACCAGCGCGCCTCGAGCGGTGTGCCGCATCGGCTGTGGCGGACCTGCTCGTCCGATGCGCCTCCGGCGTCACCGTCCACCGACCGTCGGGCCCCCCAGTCGGCCAGCATCCGGAGCGCCGACGCCAGGTCGCGGCCGTCCGCCGTCAGGGCGTACGACATCCGGAGTGGCCGCTGCTGGTATGGCGTGGCCACGATGATCCGTTCGCGTTCCAGCCGGCGCAGTCGGTCGGTCAGGATGTTCGGGGCGATCCCGGCGACGACCTCGGTCAACCCATTGAAGCGTCGCGGACCGTCGAGCAACGCCTGGACGACGAGCAGGCTCCACCGATCGCCGACATGCTCGAGGGCGACCGCCAACGGTGACGACTCGCTCGAGAAGTCGGGGTCGACCATGCGTTCGATGGTAGGTGGCAGGTGCGGGCTTGTCACGATCGGTGGTCAGTAGTAGATTGCAAGTCACAAGTCTATCGCACGAACCCGACACCACCGTGAGGCATCCAACGACCATGAGCGCCATCGAAGAACTCCAGACCGCCGTGTCATCCACCGCCGAGAAGGTCGGTCCATCCATCGTCGGCATCGGCCGTGGCACACGCGGCTCCGGCATCGTGTTCGCCGCCGGCAAGGTCTTGACCAACGCCCACAACCTGCGGGGCGACGAAGTCACCGTCACGTTCGCTGACGGCCGCCGCATCCGTGGGACCGTCGCTGGCTGGGATGGCGACGGGGATCTTGCCATCATCGACGTCGATACCGGCGATGCCGCGCCCCTGACCTGGGCAACGTCCGCCGACCTTGCGGTCGGGACCGCCGTCTTCGGGGCGGGTGCCAGCCATGGCGGTGGGACCCGCGTGACGTTCGGACTGGTCTCGGCCGTGGCACGCGCGTTCCGTGGCCCAGGTGGACGACGGATCGATGGCAGTGTCGAGCACACGGCGCCTCTCGCCTCCGGTTCGTCCGGCGGTGCGCTGCTCAATGGGGCCGGAGAGCTGGTCGGGATCAATACGAACCGGATCGGCGAGGGGTTCTACCTCGCGCTGCCGGCCGACACGAGCTTGCGCTCGCGCGTGGACGCGCTGGCTCGTGGCGAATCGCCGACCCGTCCGCGCCTCGGCGTGGCGGTCGCCCCGTCGCATGTCGCGCGACGTCTGCGCCGTTCGGTCGGTCTGCCGCCCCGTGACGGGATCCTGGTCCGCGGGGTGGAGGACGACAGCCTGGCCGCGACGGCCGGCCTCGAAGCTGGAGATCTCATCGTCGAGGCGGGTGGCCACGCCATCACGGACGCAGATGACCTGCACGCCGCGCTCGGAACGGTCGAGTTCCCGTTCGAACTCAAGCTCGTGCGCGGGACCGAGGAGCGGACGGTCGAGATCGGCGCGCCGACGCGGACGCCCGGTGACGCGTAGCCCCGCGATCGCCCGGACCCTACACGCCGGTATCCAGCGTCACGATCGGCGGTCCGCCCGAAACGAGTGCTTCGACGAAGGTCGGCATCCGGCGCGGCGCGAACCGTTCGGTCGAGTTGGTCAGTTCCTCGAGTGACCACCACCGGATCCCGGTGACGTATTCGCGTTCGAGCTCTGCCGCCGAGAACTCGGGATGCGCATCGAACGGCCGGGTTCGGACGAGGTAGAACCGTTCCGTCTGACCATCCCAGCGGCCACCCAGCATCGGGGTCACGTGTTCTCGGACCCAGATGCACGGACCAAGGTCGAACGTCGTCAGACCGGCCTCCTCGGCCAGCTCGCGCCGGAGCGCGGCCTCGTCCGTCTCGCCGGGTTCGATCCCGCCGCCGGGGCAGGCCCAGACGGCCTCGGTCGGGAAGCGGAAATGGACGAGGAGGATCCGATCCGCGTCATCGAGGATGACGCCACGCACCGCGGGACGGAGCTTCGGCGACGACATCGACGCATGGTAGCCATCGTCGCCGTTAGCATCACGACCGATGGATCGCCACACCTCCGACGAACCGGTCCGACGCATCGCCCGCGACCCGCGGTTCGAGTCGCTCGTGCCCGCCGACGCCACCGTTCGGGCCCTGGCGGACGGAGCGCTGTGGGCAGAGGGACCGGTCTACGTCCCGACTGATGACGCCGTCGTCTGGAGCGACGTCCGGGGCAACGTCGTCCGCCGCTGGTCGGCGAGGGACGGGGTTACCGATCTCTACCGACCGTCCGACTTCGCCAACGGCCACACCCTCGATCACGACGGTCGCATCCTGGCCTGCGAGCACGGCCCGCGCCGGATCTCGCGGTACGAGGCGGATGGATCGCGGACGACCGTGATCGACCGGTTCGAGGGCCGTCGGCTCAACTCGCCGAACGACATCATCGTCGCCTCTGACGGAGCGATCTGGTTCACCGACCCGCCGTACGGCATCCTCGACGATTCGGAGGGCTACGGGGCCGACTCGGAGCTTGGCGGCTGCTTCGTCTTCCGGTTCGATCCCGTGAGAGGCGCGCTGGTGAAAGCCACCGACTTCCTGGTCCACCCGAACGGTCTCGCCTTCTCGCCCGACGAGCGGACGCTCTACGTCTCCGACACGTCGATCGCCCGGGTCGAGGGCGGCAACCACCACATCGTCGCCTTCGACGTGAGGCCAGACTGGCGGCTCGACGCGCCGCGCATCTTCGCGGTCATCCAGCCTGGCGTTTCCGACGGCCTCCGGGTCGACGTGGACGGCAACGTCTGGACCTCGGCCGGCGACGGGATCCACGTCCTGGACGCCCACGGCACCGAACTCGGCCGGATACTCCTGCCCGAGGAGGCCAGCAACTGCACCTTCGGTGGCCCCGATGGTCGGCGGCTGTTCATCACCGCTACCTCGACCCTGTGGTCGGTCGATGTCGGTATCCGCGGTGCGGCCACGCACTGGGTCGACGCCTGATCGTGAAGTCTACTGGGCCATATACAGCGGCCTTGTCGCAGCGTATCGTCGCCGCACGTCTTGCCCTATGTCGGTCGGACGACGCCTGGAGTCTTCATGGCCGTCCGGCTCGTCCAGCCACGTTGGGCTGTGTTCCTCATCGCGACCATGTTGGTCGCGGCCTGCGGGGCGACTTCCGCCTCTGACCGTCCGGTCGACTCGCCCGGCGGTCCGCCGATATCGAGTTCGCCGATCGTCGGATCGGCGACGGAACCCAGTCCGCCCGTCATCGACTACGAGGACCCTGCCCGCACGGTCATCGCGGCGGAACTCGCGCTTCGTGAGGAGGACCGCGGCCGGGCCGGCCTCGAGGATCTCGGCTCTGGTGCGGTCGAGCTGGCGGCCGCGATGGACGCCTCGGCCGCCCGCCTCCTGGCGCGGGCGCGCGCGGATGCCGCCGGCGAGGGCGGCATCGATCCGCTCGCCGGACAGGTCGCCGCCCTTGGACCGTTCGCGCCCGCTCCCGGATACGACTCGATGCTTGTATGGGGGACCCTCATCACATCCCTGGATGACTTCGCACGAGATCCCAGGTCCGGAACCGTGGAGGGCGAACCCGAGACCGTCGAGATCGCCGGGAACACCGGGACCATCACGACGACGATGACCCTCAACTCCGTCGTGAGTGGCGATCAGCTCAGCGTCGACCTCACGATCAAGACGAAAGGCCAGGTCGTCGACAAGGCGTCCGGGGCGGTGCTGTTCGGCATCGATAGCATCGCCAGCGGCCACATCGACGTGGTGTTCTGCCCTGACGCCGCCGGCAAGGCCGCGGCAAACGTCAGATTGACCTCCAGCGAGATCTATACCGGCGGCGGCGCGGGCTCGGGCGGCAAGGGCACCGCCAGGGAATTCACGGGCGCGGTCACGATCACCGTCCGAGACGATGCATTCATCGCCGCGGTCGACGGCACGGCGAACGCGAAAGAGGATTCGAAGGGCGGGATCCCGCCGGCTGGATCGACCGAGGGCGACGTCCCCGCGTCGTCACGCACGGCCAGTGACAACTTCGCCAACGACGGACAAGGCCGTCGCCGCGCCGATGTGCCGAGGGACATCAAGGTCGGTGGCGAAGGGACGACTGTGGACGAGCAGATCAAGGCGTGGGGCTCGATGTCGTTGTTCGTCGATACGATGGTCACCGCGGCCGCAGAGGAGGCCCAGAAGCTGTGGCGGTCCGGCAAGTGCGTCGAACTGATCGTGGACCCAGATGGTGGTGACATCGGGGCGAACCAGACGCAGTCGGTCACGGCAAAGCTGCGCCACAAGATCGATGGCAACGAACTCGACAAGCCGATCGAGGCCACCCTTGGCGGTGTCCGCGCGCTCGACCCGGCGGACGGGAAGCAACCCGCACCAGCCACCGTCGAATACACATCCGGGCCGAATGATGGCGATTCCGGCCGGATCACCTTCAGATCGACATCGAATCGGGGGATCGCCGAGAAGACCGTGACGTTCGTGGTGGGTTCGTCCGGGTGGGATGTCTCGTTCGATGGGACGGACGCGGAAGTCTTCGCGATCGTCAAGAATGCATTCAAGGTGAGGATCAGCGACTTCACGATCAAGGCCGACGACGCGGTCCTGACCGGCTCGGGCAAGCTGCACCTCACGGGAACCGTCAGGTCCGGCCAATGCAAGGGGTCGCTCGATCAGGTGGCCACCATCAATGTCTTCGAGGGGACCCTGATCGGTGCGGGGACTCCAGAGGCCGTGCTTCGACTGACGATCCGTGGCGTCTCCCCAGCGGGCCAGTCCGTCCATCTGCGCTGCATCCCGGCGGGCGGGGCGGACATCCCGGCTGAGGGCCATGCCGAGCGGATCGGCGAACCTTTGATGCAGTTCGACCTGCCGGCCGCTGGTGGGATGGTCAGGGTCTCGAAGTCGACTCTGGTCGGCGGACTGTTCAAGGTGACGCTCAAGGGCACGTTCACAGTCACGCCCACGAAGCCTTGACGCGCGTGGGCTGTACGCCTGACCGCCTACTCGGCCGGGGCTTTCCCTGATGCCATGATCAAACATGCCACTTGACAGTAGCGAGTTCAGCGCCAATACTTGCTATCAGCAAGTAGCATATTGGTGGAAGCATGAACCACGGCGAGGTCAAGCGGATCGCGGTGACCGGGGCGACGGGCTTCGTCGGTCGACGCGTCGTCGAAGGCCTGGAAGCGGCGGGTCACGAGGTCGTGTCGCTTTCACGCCGGACGGGCACGGACCTAGCGTCGCCCGACCCCGAGGCGCTCCGAGACGCCCTGGAGGGCTGCAGCGCGGTGATCCACTGCGCTGGCATCAACCGCGAGATCGGCTCCCAGACCTATGACGCGATCCATGTCCGCGGGACGCAGGCGCTCGGCGAAGCCGCACGAGCGGCCGGAGTCGGACACATCAGTGTCCTGAGCTTCCTGCGAGCCCGGCCGGATGGTCCGACCGCCTATCACCGGACCAAATGGGCGGCCGAGGCGATCATCCGTGACAGCGGGATCCCGTACACCGTGCTCAAGGCGGGGGTGATCCATGGTCGGGGCGACCATATGCTCGACCATCTCAGCCACGCCCTGTACTCGTTCCCGGTCTTCGGTCTCGTCGGAATGCACGAACGGCCGGTCCGACCCGTAGCTGTCGACGACGTCGCTCGCATCCTCGAAGCCGCTGCCACAGGCGACGAGCGCCTGCGCAACCGGACGCTGGCCGTGCTTGGGCCTGAGGAACTGATGCTCGGCGATGCCGTTCGGCGGGTGGCCCAGACGATCGGGCGCCGGCCGATCTATGTCAGGCTGCCAATCGTCGCCCACCTCGCACTCGCCCGGCTTTGCGAAGCCGTCATGCGCGTGCCGTTGATCTCGCTCGCCCAGGTCCGGATCCTGGCCGAAGGCGTCGTGGAAGCCGCGCCGGCTGCCGTACCTCCACCTAGCGATCTCACGCCGATGACCCCTTTTTCTGTCGAGGTCATCCGCGCGGGCCTGCCGGAGCCTGGCGCGTTCGCGTGCCGCGACCTGCGCTCGTGCCGGGCATGACGATCATCGATCTAACCACCGAGATCGATGCGTCGATCGAGCGTGTCTTCGACCTCGCGCGCGACCTCGACTTGCACGCGGCGTCGATGGCCCACACGGGTGAGCTCGCCGTAGCGGGGCGGACCTCCGGGCGGGTCGACGCCGGCGACACTGTCACGTGGCGCGCCCGTCACTTCGGGTTGTGGTGGACGCTGACGAGCCGCATCACGGTGGTCGAGCCGCCAGTCAGGTTCGAGGACGTCCAAGAGCACGGGCCGTTCGCATGGTTTCGTCACGAACACCGGTTCGAAGCCATCGGCAGAGCGACCCGGATGCACGATCACTGGGAGCATCGGTCGCCGTTCGGTCCGATCGGCCGCCTGGTCGACAATGTCTTGCTCAGACGCTACATGCGGTCCCTGCTCGTGACTCGCAACAAGGCCCTCAAGCGAGCCGCGGAAGGCGCGATGACGGCCCCGATCGCGGCGGATCGAACGAACCCGAGGCTGTCTGCCACCGGACCATCGCCGCTCCTTGCTGGACTGGTCGTGTGGTTCGGGACGATGGTGATCCTGCCGGCCCCGTTGGCGGCTCGCATCCTGCTGCTCGCGCCCCTTGTGGTCATCCCACGGTTGCTCCCGCTGCTTCCGCTGCGAAACTGGATCGGCGGACTGGGTGGCTGGGCGTCATTCCTCGCCGCAGTACCGCTGCTAGTGGCCTTCTCCTTGGCTCCCGGACCGACGGCCGCGGCGTTCGTGCTGCCGTGGCTGGGGTTCGCACTGGTCGGCACCATGTCGGCCTTCCGGCATGGTTTGGCGCACTTTCCGTCGGCGCTTCTGCCGCGCCGTTTCCCAGACCTTGGCATCGATGTCGCCCTTGGATTCTGGGGCGTCGGTGCGGTTTTCGTGCTTGTGGACCGCCTCGGCATCGATACCGGATTCTCGTCGGTGATCGTCCTCTTGACGGCGACCCATTTTCACTTCGCTGGCTTCGGGCTGTTGGCGCTGGCCAGCCTGCTCGCCGCGCCTCGCCCATGGGTGCGCGTCTCAGTGCTCGGGCTTATCGCAGGAATCCCGTTGACGGCGCTCGGATTCGTCCTGTCGAGCGACCTCATCAACGCGGTAGGGGCCATGGTGGTCGGTGTGTCCGGAATGGGCGTGGCGATCGCCCTCCTGACTGGCCGGTTGAGGAGCCGCGCCGGCTGGCTGTCGCGTGCCGCAGGGGTCGCCCTGCTCGTCGGCATGCCGATGGGCATCGCATGGTCGGTGGCGATCCTTACCGGGCTGTCATTCGTGGATCTCGAGACCATGGTACGGACACACGGAGCCCTCAACTCGATCGCCGTTCTGCTCGCGGTCATCGCATATCGGGCATGACCCATGAAGATCGTGATCGCCGGTGGCACTGGCTTGATCGGGACCGCCCTCTGCCGAGCCCTGTCGGCGGAAGGACACGAGGTCGTCATCCTTACGCGCGGTGGGCGGGGCCGGCCCGCGACATCCGGACTCGGGATCCGAGCCATCACCTGGCATCCGCCGTGCGACGGCGACTGGACCGCCGAGATCCGTGATTGCGCGGCGATCATCAACTTGGCAGGTGCGTCGATCGGCCGATGGCCGTGGACGGCGCGGCGGAGGCGGCTGCTACAGGAAAGTCGCCTGTCGGCCACTCGGGCGCTCGTCGAAGCCATCGAATCACTGCCCGTCGGCGCGCGCCCATCAGTCTTCCTGAGCGCATCCGGGACTGACATCTACGAAGGCCAGGATGAGATCCCCGCTAGTGAAGACACGCCATCGAGCGGATCATTCCTTGCCCGGCTCTGTCTCGACTGGGAGGCAGAGGCCAAGAGAGCCGAGGAGTCGGGCGTCCGCGTGGTTCTGCTTCGCACGAGTTCGGTCATCGCCCACGATGCGGCATACCTGCGCGTCGTCACCTTGCCGTTTCGGCTATTTGCCGGCGGACGACTCGGCTCCGGACGGCAGTGGGTGAGTTGGATCGACCTTGCCGATGCGATCGGCCTCTACCTCCTCGCACTGGAGTCAGAGGCAATGCACGGCCCGCTCAACGTGTCGGCGCCCGATCCACGTCGGCAGCGCGACTACGCTCGTGCACTGGCGACGTCAGTGCGCCGGCCAAGCTGGCTCTGGACGCCCGCGTGGATCGTACGACTGGTGCTGCGCGATCAGGCGACACTGGCGCTCGGCAGCCGACGGGTTTGGCCGGCCCGTGCGCTGGCAGCAGGGTATGCCTTCCAACGCCCGTGCCTCGAAGACGCTCTGACCGCCGCGGCGGAGCCGCGATAGCGGTCACGGGCGGCTCCTCAGGACGGCTCGACCTAGGGGTTCGCGAGGACCGCCTCGGTTTGGGCCGCGCGCCAGGCCGCCAGGCGCGATGCGAGCCCCTCATCCGCCAGGGCGAGGATCGCGGCCGCGAGCAGGCCAGCGTTCGTGGCGTTGCCGATGGCGACCGTGGCGACCGGGATGCCGCGCGGCATCTGGACGATGGACAAGAGTGAATCGAGGCCACCGAGGTGCTCGGTCGGGATCGGCACGCCGATGACCGGCAGAGCAGTCTTGGCGGCGAGCATCCCGGGCAGGTGGGCGGCGCCGCCGGCCCCGGCGATGATCACTCGGATGCCACGGCCCGCAGCCTCCTCGGCATAGCGGAACAGGCGATCCGGGGTCCGGTGAGCGGAGACGACCGTCAGCTCCGCGGCCACGCCCAGCTCCTCGAGCACTTCCCTCGCCTTCTCGAGGATCGGGAAGTCGGAGCGGCTGCCACCGACGATCCCGACGAGCGGACGCGGTGTCACTTCGGTCATCGGTCGTCCTCCGTTGTCGTGCCACCGTCGGCCCAGTGCAGGCTGGCGAGCGCGGCACGGGCCTGTCCGAGCGCTCCATCGGGATCCGCGCCAAGGACGGTGAGGTGCCCCATCTTGCGGCGTTCGAAGACGTCACGCTTGTCGTACAGGTGGAGATGGACCGCCGGATCGGCCAACGCCGCATCGACACCGCACAGCCGCGCCGGTCGACGCAGCCCGGCACCGAGCAGGTTGACCATCACGGTCGGTCCGTGCGCCCCGGGCGAGCCAAGACCCAACCCGCAGATCGCCCTGATGTGCTGTTCGAACTGCGAGGTCGCGGCACCTTCGATCGTCCAATGGCCCGAGTTGTGGACTCGTGGCGCGAGCTCGTTGACGACGAGGGCTCCATCGGGCAACAGGAAGAGTTCGGCGGTGAGCGTCCCGCACAGATCCATCGCCTCGGCCAGGGTCGTGCCGATGGCCACGGCCCGTTCGGCGACATCGACCGGGACCGGTGCCGGCGCGATCGACTCGACCAGGATCCCGCCGTCGTGGACGTTCCGGGCGACCGGGAATGCCACGGTCGTGCCATCGAGCCCACGCGCGACGATGATGGAGAGTTCCGCGGCGAAGTCGAGTTCGCGTTCGGCGAGGAGGGCGTCACCGGGCGCCCGACCCAGCTCGGTCCAGGCATCATCGAGATCGCGCTCGGCGACGATCCGCAGCTGACCGCGTCCGTCATAGCCGCCGATGGGCAGCTTCAGGCGGAGCGGGAGACCCAGCTCCGCCGCAGCGTCCCTGGCTTCCTCCAAGGAACGGACCTCGCGCCATGGGGCGACCGCCACCCCTGCCCCTTCCACGAAACGTCGCTCGGCGAGCCGGTCCTGGGTGACCCGGAGCGGGCCGATCCCTGGCCGGACCGGGATCCGTCGCGCGATGGCCGCGACCACCTCCGCTGCGACATGCTCCAGCTCGTAGGTCACGACGTCACTGAGGTCGGCCAGCCGTTCGGCTGCGGCAACATCGTCATAGGCGCCGACGACCACCTCCTCGGCGACCGTCGCGGCCGGACAATCGGGGTCGGGATCCAGGACGGCGATCCGGTAGCCCATCGCCCGGGCCGCACCGGCCAGCATCCGCCCCAGCTGGCCGCCGCCGAGGATGCCGATGACAGCGGGGGGTAGGACCGGCGAATGTGACTTCATCGCCATCGAGTGTACGAGGCCACGACACGGGCGTTGTCGGAAGCGGCGTTCCGATACGCTTCCGCGCATGACTTCGGAGCAGACGCGGCCGCGTCACATCGTCATCGCCGGGTTGATGGGCGCCGGCAAGACCTCGGTCGGCCGCCGGCTGGCCAAGCGGCTGGACCTGCCGTGGCGAGACTCGGATGTCGATATCGAGACGGCCACCGGGCAGACGGTCCGCCAGCTGCGCGATCGGGAAGGCGTCGATGCCATGCACGGGCGCGAGAGTCGCGCGCTGCTCGACGCCCTTGGCTCATCTGAACCAACCGTGATCAGCGCCGCGGCCAGTGTCATCGATGACCCCGATTGCCGTGGCGCGATGGCTGCCAGCGACGTCACGGTCATCTGGCTCCACGCCCGACCGGACGTCCTGGCCGATCGATTCGAGTCGTCCGACGACCACCGGCCGGCCTACGGCGATTCGCCCCGGGCGTTCCTCGCTGAGCAGGCGGCTGAGCGTGAGCCGCTGCTCACGAGCATCGGGGCGCGGGTGATCGATACCGACGGCCTGACCGTCGACGAGGTCGTGGAACGCGCTCGCCTGATCCTGCGCCAGATCTCGCCGACATGACCGATCGGATCCCGCTCATCCTCGACGTCGACACGGGCATCGACGACAGCCTGGCGCTCCTGTACGCCGCGGCCTCGCCCGAGGTCGAATTCGTGGCGGCGACGTGCGTCTCGGGCAATACCTCCGCTCGGCAGGTGGCGATCAACACGCGTTCCGTCCTCGAACTCGCGGGACGCACCGACGTCGAGGTCGCACTTGGCCGCGAGATCCCCCTCGTTCGCGCGCTCGAGCTGACGCCCGAGACCCATGGCGGGCAGGGACTCGGCTTCGCCGAACTGCCACCACCGAGTCAGCCGGTATCGGAACGCCACGCCGTTGACCTGATCCTCGAGGAGGCACATCGGCGGCCCGGCGAGATCACGCTGGTCACGCTCGGTCCGCTGACCAACCTGGCCATCGCGGTCCTGCGTGATCCGGGCCTGCCCAGATCGCTCAAGGGGTATGTCTTGATGGGCGGCGCGTTCGGCGTGTCGGGCAACACGACGCCCACGACCGAATGGAACGTCCACTGCGACCCGGAGGCGGCGAAGATCGTGTTCGCGGCCTGGGCCGACGCGCGAGCCGCCGATCCATCGATCCCGTTGCCACTGGCACTCGGCCTGGACGTGACCGAACAGGCTCGGATCCTGCCCGACGATGTCGTTCGTCTGGCCCGCCGCGCCGGAAGCACGCCCGACGATTCCATCGCCCTCGCCCGAGGCGAGGATCCGATGCATGCGACTCGATCTGTGGCCCGGAACCCGATCGTCCGCTACGTCGCCGACGCGCTCCGGTTCTACATGGAGTTCCACGCCACGTATGACGGGTTCTATGGCGCGTTCATCCACGATCCGCTGGCCGTGGCCGCCGCCCTGGATCGGACGCTCGTGACGACCGAAGCGCTGTACGTGGACGTCGAGACCCGGGGCGAGATCACGTCCGGGATGACCGTCGCCGACCGTCGCCACCTGACCGGCAAGCCGGCCAACCTCGACGTCGCGGTCAGCGCCAACGTGGCCGAGTTCCTCGAGCGCCTGATCGACCGCGTCGGGGGACTGGCGGCGGACCGTGCCGACGTGTCACGCTAGGCGAGCGATGTGCTGCGACCTGGCCCAAGACGGGACGTGGCAAACGGTCCGAGCAGGAGGGACGCGATGGCAGGCTTGAGTTGGGGCCGGTTCGATACGAGGACCGTGGTCCTGATCCCGATCGCGATGGCGATCAACATCGTTCTCGGGCAGACGGTCGCCTCCGTGCTCAAGGTGCCGATCTACATGGATTCGATCGGGACGATCCTCGTTGGCGTGCTCGCCGGACCGATCCCTGGCCTCGTGACCGGCATCCTGACGAACGTCGTCTGGACGTACATCATCCCGGCCCCGTTCCACTCCGATTTTGCGGCCCCCTTCGCGGTGGTCGCCGCATGGATCGGCCTCTTCTCCGGGATCGTCGCCCAGCTCGGGTTCTTCCGCAGCCGACCGAACGCAAGCTGGGCCAAGGTGGCCGGCGCTGCCTTACTGGTCATCCTCGTGCTGGGGGGCATCGGGTACTACGGATTCCTGCCGTTCTACACGGACGGAACGTTCACGTTCTTCGGTGACACCGAGTCCGCCGACGCCGTATTCGTCCTGCTTGGCTACGTCATCGCCATCGCCCTGATCGCGGCGATCGTCGGCCTGGTCGTCCTGCTCGTGGTTCGGCGCGACATCGGCGTCGCGTGGGTAGGGATCGCCGGGCTGATCTGCGGCATCGTGTCGGCCATCATCTCGGCACCGATCGCGGCCGTGGTCTTCGGTGGTGTCACCGGGTCCGGCACGGACCTGCTCGTAGCAGCCTTCCAGCAGGCGGGCGCGGATCTCCAGACGGCAGTTCTCAAACAAGGCCTGATCTCCGATCCGATCGACAAGACGTTGACGTTCTTCATCGTCTTCGTCCTCCTGCAGACGCTGTCACGCCGGTTCGTCGCCCGCTTCCCGCAGGGCGAGAAGGCACTCGGCCTGGAGGACGCGTAGGGCCGTCGACGTCGGCCCGGGCGGTCCGGGCCGACGACCTGGAGCCGGATGATGCCGCGTTCATCGCCCGGCTCGTGCCGGCGACCCCGAGTCCGTATCACCGACTGAACCCGCTGACGAAGGCAGTCATCGCCACGGTCGCCTCGGTCGGGGCATTCGTGCTCGGCGGGTATCTTGGCCCGGTAGCCATCATCGTCGTCATGCTCATCCTGGCGAGCCGCGCCGGCGTCCTCCACCGGCTCGCTCGGGCCTCATTCCTGTTGACCTTGCCGATCGCCATCTCGGTCGTCCTGGTGAGCGTCTTCACCCGTGCAGGCACGACGGTCATCTTCCAGATCGGACCCTTCGATGCGACGGTCGAGGGGATCGACTTTGCCGCCCAGACCGTGGTCAGGTTGTTCGCCATCTCCACCTCGATCGGCCTGTTCATCCTGACGACCGATCCACGGGCGTTCGTCCTGGACCTCGAGCGACGCGGCGTCTCGCCCCGAGCGGCGTTCGTCGCGGTATCCACGATCGAAGCCGTCCCGACCCTGGTCGAGCGGGCGGCCGTCATCAGCGAAAGCCAGCGAGCTCGGGGGATGGACACTGAGGGCAGTGTTCGGGCGAGATTGCGCGGATTGCTCCCCATGGTCGTGCCGGTGATCCTGACGTCCCTGACCGACGTCGAGGAGCGCAGTCTCGCCCTGGAGACCCGGGCGTTCAGCCGCCCGGGCAAGCGCCACCTGCTGTGGGCGATGCCGGACACGACCTGGGAACGTGGCCTCCGCTGGGCGCTGGTCGCGGCATTCGTCGGGTTGGTCGCGGTCCGCATCGCTGCGATCGCCTAGGCACCGCCATGCTGCGGCTCGAGCAGGTCTCTTATCGCTATGCCGGATACGCGAAGTCGGTCCTGCACGACATCGACCTGACGCTCGCCGATGGTGAGATCGTCGGCGTGGTCGGCGCCAACGAGGCAGGCAAGTCGACCCTGTGCCTGGTCGCTTCGGGGTTGGCCCCCGGGTCCATCGGCGGCGGCCTCACCGGGACATTGCGCATCAACGGCGAGTCGATGGCGGGCAAACCACTTCACGAGTTCGCGACACGGGTTGGGATCGGCTTCCAGAACCCCTCGACCCAGCTGTCGGGCGTGACCGGGTCGGTCTTCGAGGAGGTCGCGCTCGGGCCGATGAACCTGGGCCTCCCGGCACGCGAGACGATCACCCGGGCGCGCGCGGCCCTCGAGACACTGGGCATCACCGAGCTGGGCGAGCGCGAACCGCGCCGACTGTCGGGCGGCCAGGCACAGCTCGTCGTCATCGCCTCCCTGCTCGCGATGCGACCTTCGCATCTCGTCCTCGACGAACCGACGGCCCAGCTCGATCCCGAGGGGACGCGCCTGGTCGGCGTGGCATTGCGCGACCTGGCCGCGACCGGGACGGCATTGCTCGTGGTCGAGCACAAGACAGACCTCCTGGACGGCCTGTGCGACCGCGTCGCGGTCATCGACGAGGGGCGGGTCGTCCTCGACGGGACGGCCGATGTGGTGCTCAGCGACGATCGCCTGATCGACTGGGGCGTCGAGCCACCATCCCGGATCCGGCTGGAACGCGCCTTTGTGATGCACGACCTCGATCCCGGGCTGATCGCCGATGGTGGCCCGGCCCGATGACGACCATCGCCCTCGAACAGGTCGGGTTCGTCTACCCCGACGGGACGCGGGCACTGTCCGGCGTCGACCTCATCATCACGCCGGGCGAGTCCGTTGCGGTCGTCGGCCAGAACGGCAGCGGCAAGTCGACGATGGTACGACAGCTGAACGGTCTGCTTCGACCGACCGAGGGACGCGTCCTCCACGATGGGGAGGACATCGCCAGCGCCAAGGTCGCGACGTTAGCGGGTCGTGTCGGGATCGTGTTCCAGAACCCAGACCGCCAGATCTTCGCGGGCAAGGTCCGCGCCGAAGTCGCGTTCGGCCCGCGGATCCTTGGACGGACACCCGCCGAGATCGCCACGGCGACCGACGCGGCCCTGGCCGCCGTGGGCCTGAGTGACCTCGGCGCGACGAACCCGTACGACCTTGGCTACTCGCGGCGGAAACTGTTGACCCTCGCGTCGATCCTGGCCATGGCCACCCCCGTGGTGGTCCTTGACGAGCCGACCACCGGTCAGGATGCCCCGGGCGTGGAACGCGTCCGGGAGGTCGTCGCGCGGCTCATAACCGGCGGGACGACGGTCATCGCGATCAGCCACGACATGCGCTTCGTCGCCGAGACCTTTGATCGCGTGGTGGTGATGGGCGCCGGCCGGGTGATCCTCGACGGCACCCCGCAGACCGTCTTCGCCGAACCGGCCTGGCCGACGCTCGCCTCGACCTACCTCGAACCGACGCTCGCCGCGCGGATCGGCGCACGTCTTGGGGTTGGATCGACACCACGCGAATCGATGCTCATCGAGGCGCTGCAGGCGCGTCCCGACTGACCCGCCACCCGAAAATGCCCGATGGTCCCGCGGGTGGGGTCCGTTCGGCACGCGCCAGCGGCCGGGAGTCGGGCCATGCTCGCGACAAAGGAGAACTGTCATGCGCATCCTGCTGGCTATCGATGGTTCGTTCGCGGCTGATCGGGCCTGCGATCTGGTGGCGTCCCTTCCTGGGCACGAGGGCGATCGACTGGTGATCGTGGGAGTGGTGTCCGATCGCCCAGCGGTCGGAGCCGCAGATGCCGAGCGAAGCGAGCTCATCCGGCACGCGCTGACGGTGGCCAAGCGGGAGCTCCAGTCCGCCCGCCGCGACCTCGAAGTGGAGACCAGGATGGCCCGCGGTCGGCCGGCAAGCGTGATCGTCGAAGTCGCCCGCCAGTTGCCGGCCGATCTCGTCGTGGTCGGACACCGAGGCGCAGGTGCCTGGGGGTCGATGTTGCTCGGGTCGGTCTCGGCCGAGGTCGTCGACCATGCGCCGTGCCCGGTCCTGGTCGCGCGCGACGAAGAGCTCGGACCCATCGTGCTGGCCGACGACCGGTCGGTCTCGGCACGCTCGGCTGAGACAATGCTCATGGACTGGCCGCTGTTCGAAGGACTGCCGATCACGGTCCTGACCGTCGCTGACGCGGGCACGGCCTCGGTCGAGGCGGAGTGCGGCGCCGTGGCAGGTCGGTTTCGGACGGCGGCATTCGACGCGTCCGCGGAGGTTCGCCACGGCGACCCCGCCCAGCAGATCGTCGCAGCCGCCGTCGACCATCGGGCCAGCCTGATCGTCGTGGGCACGCGCGGCCAGACGGGACTCCAACGGCTGATGCTCGGGAGCGTCGCCCGAAACGTGCTCCTCAACGCCCCATGCTCCGTGTTGGTCGTTCGCGGCGGCATCGCGGTGGGGTCACCGCCACACGATCAGACCGAAGTGCGCGAGCTGATCAGTCCGTTCGGTTGACCCGGCCGGAGCCCATCACCAGCAGCAGGAACGAGGTCTCGACGACGTCGATCCCGGCGATCACGAGGCCGACCACGAGCGGGAGGGCCGCACCCAATAGCCAACCGGCAGCGGCCGCGAGCGCGGCCACGGCCAGGAAGACGAGTCGGACGCCGCGGACCAGCCCGGGCACGTCCTCGCGACCACGCGCCAGACTGGTCAACCCTCTCGACAGGAGGATCACAGAAATGGCCGCAGACAGGCCGACGAGCCCGGCCCGGACGACCTGCGGCGGGTGCACGATCTGATCGAGCTGAGCCGCGTCCGACCCGACCGCTGTGGCGACGATGACCGCGAGCGCGCCGAGCCCGATCGCTCCGAACTTCACCGCTCGCTCGCTCACGACGGCCTCATCGTCGATCAGCCGATCGTGACTTCGTGGATCTGGCCATCGACGATCCGCCAGGCTCTGAGGCTCGGGGCGCCGGTCGCGTCGTCCGCCTCATCGTCGCTGAGTGACACGAGGAGGTACAGCGAGTCGCGGTAGAACGTGGCCAACCCGATATCGGTCGGTGACGGAACGGCAGGCGTGTGGGTATGCGAATGGACGATGCCCCAGAAGACCTCGTCGGTATCGTCGGTCTCCATGGTCAGGCGCAGCAGGTCGTCGGGCTGGATCCGGTATCGGGATGGGGATGCCGCCTCGTTGCGAGTCGGGACGTAGCGCAGCGCGACGCCGATCTCGGCTGCGTACCGGTCGCCGATGATCAGCCCGCACGACTCGTTCGGATATTCGGCCCTGGCCTGCGCGACGATGGCCTCCCGGATCCTGTCCGGGAGTTCGACATGGAGCGGTCCAGGATGGGCGCCTACCACCAGTTGACACCGCCTTCCAGCGCAGCTTCCATTTCGTCCAGGTCGCCCGAGAACGCGCCGGCCGACAGATACTTCCAGCCGCCATCGGGGAGCAGAACGACGATCGTCCCGGAGTCCATGTCCGCTGCGACTCGGGCCGCCGCGACGAGGACGGCCCCACACGACGGTCCGGCGAAGATGCCCTCGCGGATGACGAGCTCACGCAGCGCCACGATGGCGTCGCGGTTCGAGACGAGGAACTTGGCATCGATCAGAGTCGGGTCCAGGATCTCCGGGATGAACCCTTCGTCGAGCGAACGCAGGCCCTGGACGAGTTCGCCCGGCATCGGCTCGGCGGCGACTACCCGAACTCCCGGCTTGTGCTCGGCGAGATAGCGCGAAACGCCCATCAGCGTCCCACTCGTGCCCAGGCCCGCGACGAACACGTCGATCTCCGGACAATCGGCGAGGATCTCCGGACCGGTCGTCTCGTAATGGGCGCGCGGGTTGGCCGGGTTGCCGTACTGGTACGGCATCACGTATCGGTCGTCCGTGTCGGCCAGGCGCTTGGCCAGGGCGATCGCGCCATTCGAACCGAGGGCGCCAGGGGATTCGATGACCTCGGCCCCGAACAGCGCGATCACGTGGCGACGCTCCTCGGTGACGTTGTCGGGCATGACCAAGGTGACGCGGTAGCCCTTCCGTCGACCGATCATCGCGAGCGCGATGCCGGTGTTGCCCGAAGTGGGCTCGAGGATGATCGAGTCGTCGCGCAGCAGGCCGCGCGTTTCGAGGTCTTCGATCAGGTACTTCGCCACCCGGTCCTTGACCGAACCGGTCGGGTTGAGCATCTCCAGCTTGGCGAAGATGCGGACCGCGGGCTTGGGCGACATCCGCGGGATCTCGACCAGGGGCGTGTGCCCGATCGCCTCGAGGATGTCCCCGAACCGGCCGCCATGCAAGACGGCCACCGATCAGCCCCCGGCCATCGCCGGCAGGAGGCGAACCTCGTCGGCCGGCGCGACGGGTGTGTCCAGCCCGGCCAGATATCGGACATCCTGGCCGTTGACGTAGACGTTGACGAACCGGTTGAGGTCGCCGTCGTCGGTCAGCAATTGCGAAGCGAGTGACGGATGTCGGACGATGAGTGCATCGACCACGGCCTTGATCGAATTGCCCGACAGTTCGAGGGACTTGGCGCCGCCCACGCTCGATCGCAACACGGACGGGATGTAGACCGTGGTCATGCGGGAATGGCGAGCGGTCGGCCCGCGGCCCGCGCCGCGACCGCCGCATCCGAGCAGACCGGGCATTCGGGATCACGCCGGAGCCTGAGCTCGGTGAATTCGGTCTCGAGTGCGTCGAACAGCAGCAGCCGCCCGGCAAGCGTGTTCCCGACGCCAAGCAGGACCTTGAGCGCTTCATTCGCCTGGAGCAACCCGAGGATGCCGGGCACGACGCCGAGCACGCCGGCGACGGAGCAGCCGGGCGCGAGTTCGGGCGGCGGTGGGGTCGGATACAGGCAGCGGTAGCACGGACCCTGGAACGGGATGAACGTGGTCAGCTGGCCCTCGAACCGGAACACGCTGGCGTGGATGACCGGGATCCCGGCCGCGACGGCGGCGTCGTTGAGCGTGTAGCGCGTCTCGAAGGTGTCCGTTCCGTCAAGGATGACGTCGTAGCCGGCGATGATCCGATCGACGTTCTCGTCGACCAGCATCTCCTCGTGGGCGATGACCGTGATCTCGGGGTTGAGCGCATTGATCGACCGCTTCGCGGATTCGACCTTGCGCTCCCCTACCCGGTCGGTCGTGTGGATGATCTGGCGCTGCAGATTGCTGACATCGACGATATCGAAGTCGACGATGCCGATGGTCCCGACCCCGGCCGCCGCGAGATACAGGGCCGCCGGCGAGCCCAGGCCGCCGGCGCCGATGAGCAGCGCCTTCGAGCCGAGGAGCTTCGCCTGGCCCGCCGCTCCGACCTCGGGGATGAGCAGGTGCCGGCTATACCGCTGTTTCTGCTCGGCGGTCAGGACGACCGGCGTCTCGAACTCGAACCCGGCGCTCTTCCAGGCCTGGAAACCACCGGACATCGAGGCGACGTCCGTATAGCCCATCTCGGACAGGGTCTGGGCCGCGAACAACGAGCGGATGCCACTGGCGCAATACAGCACGACGGGTGCGTCGCGATCGGCAACGATGCCCTCGACCTGCTGTTCGATGTAGGACTTGGAGACGTGGTGCGCGCCGGGCAGGTGGCCCTGATCCCACTCTGACACCTCGCGGACGTCGATGACCGTGGCCGCGCCCGCGGGCAGGGCGTCGACCTGCTGGGGACTGACTTCCTTGACCTGCGCGCGGGCCTCGCGTAGGAGGTCGGCGTACGACTTCGGCATGGGTGTTCGGGACTCCGATGGATGACAGGCTGGCGCGGGTGGCACCAGGGCGAGGGACTGAACGAGGCCGGTGCTCAGACCGGCAATCGACACCTGCAGCGGCGCTGGGCCTGGATCATGCCCCGGCCTCGGCGTTGGCCGTGGCAGGAACCCCAAGATCACCCAGCACGTGCTGGAGGCTGTCGTGGCTGAGCATCGCGCACTTGAGCCGCGCGGGGCTGATGTCGATGCCGAGCAGTTCGAGCAGGTCATCAGCCCGGAAGGCCGCGACCTCGTCGATCGGCTTGCCCTTGATCTCATCGGTCAACAGGCTGGCACTCGCCTGGCTGATCGCGCAGCCACGGCCGGTGAACGCGACGCGATCGACGAGCCCATCCTTGACGCCGAGCATCAGGGTGATCCGATCGCCACACAACGGGTTGGCGCCTTCGTACGACGCGTCGGCGTCATCGATGACTCCGAAGTTATGCGGTCGTCGGGAGTGTTCGAGGATGTAATCGCGGTAGAGGTCGTCCATTCGACCTCGAAGTCTAGCGCGAATGCGTAATCCCGACCATCGCGCTCGGGATTAGCCGGCGATCTCGATGATCGGGTCGGTCGTCTCGACGGCCTCGAGTGCCACGGCGACGCGTTCGAGTTCGGTGACGACGTCTGCGTACACGTCGACATGGCGAAGGGCCGTCGTGATCGTCGCCCGCCGGTCGGCCATGATCGATGCCCGAGCCGAAAGGCCCGCGTCGGTGAGGCGCACCCGGGTGACCCGCCGGTCATGGGCGTCGGTCTCGAGCGCGACGATCCCGCGCTGCTCCATCCGATGGAGCTGACGACCGGTCGCCGGTCGGGTGACGGAGATGAGCCGCGAGATCTCACCGACCGGACGACCCTCGACCGTGTCACCGAGGACGACCATCACCCGCCATTGCTGCAGGGTCAGCTCAAGGTTCGGGCGCGACCGGCTGAGCGACGAATTCGTCATCGCCACACCGGCCACGATGATGCGTTCGATCGCATCCAGGAGCTCCGGATCATCCATGTGCGGAACCTCCACAGGTCTCCGTGGCGCACCACGCATCTTGGGGCTGGTCATTTACGTGCCAGTAGGCTACTATAACGAGAAGCACGGAGGTACGCATGCTGCGATTCACGCCACAGGCCAGGGACCACGTTATCCGGGTTCGCAAGGAAAAGGGGCTCGACGCCGAGTCCGTACCGCGCTTCATCCGGCGCGCCGGCCGGCTCGTCTTGACCTTCGTCCGCAAGCCTGTCGTCAGCGACCGGGTCGTCGACGACGGTAGATTGTCCACCCTCGTCGCCGCCAGCGCCGCGGATCTCCTCGCCGATGCGACCATCGATGTCGCGACGTCGGACGGCAAGGCCGCCCTGGTCGTCCATCGAGACCGAGCCGCACGTCGATCGTCCAGCTCCTCTCGACAGCGCGCCGCGCGAGCGACTGCCTGACCACACCGCGCAAGCCGAGCGTCGTTCCGGCGCCGGCCGGCGCGACGCTCGATGACGACCGACCGCGGTTCCACCTGACGCCTGCGTCGGGCTGGATGAATGACCCCAACGGGCTGGCTTACCGCGACGGACGGCTGCATGTCTTCTTCCAGTACGATCCGGACCGCCCACGCTGGGGCCGGATGCGCTGGGGCCATGCATCGACTGCTGACCTCCTGAGCTGGGAACCAGCGCCGATCGCCCTCGAACCGAACGACGATGGCCCGGACCGACTGGGTTGCTGGTCGGGTTGCCTGGTCACCGATGACAGCGGTGTCCCGACCATCTTCTACACCGGCGTGGCCCGCGACAAGGGCGTCCGACGGGCCACGGTCTGTTCGGCCACCGGCACGCCGGATCTTACGACCTGGACGAAGGGTGACGCAGACCCGGTCATCGCCCGACCGCCCTCGGGCATCCGCGTCGACCGGTTCCGTGATCCGTTCGTCTGGCGCGACCCGGATGGCTGGGCGATGCTCGTCGGAGCCGGCACGAACAAGGCGCGCGGCACCGTCGTGCTGTATCGCTCGGACGATCTTCGAGAATGGCGCTATGCCGGCCCATTCCTGACCACGGACGACGTCGTCGCGTCCCAGATCGACGTCCCGATCGACGATATCGACAGCCCGTGCTGGGAGTGTCCCCAGCTGGTCCGCTTCGACGACCTCGACGTGCTCATCGTGTCTGTCGTCGACCGCGCGCCGCGGATCCGGCCGGCTCACGTGGTCGCCTTCATCGGCCAGGTGAGCGGCGACCGGTTCGTGGTCAGTGGAGCCGAACGCCTCGGGTTGGGTCCCGATTTCTACGCCCCGGCGACGCTGACCGCGCCGGACGGTCGCAGGATGCTCCTCGGCTGGATCCCGGAGGATCCGCCCGCCAAGGGATCGCCGCGCACGTGGGCGGGGTCGCTGACCATGCCACGCGTGCTGTCGGTCGATGACGACGGCAGCCTGCGGCTGACGCTGGCCCACGAACTCGCCGATGCCGCCGGTCCCGCGACCAGCCTGCCCGACGTGCGGATCGACGACGGCGACCGCTGGGCTCGTACCTTCGATGGCCGCCATTTCGAGCTCCGGCTGAACCTGCTGCCGGAAGGCGCCGCGTCGATCCGCTTCGACCTCGCCGGTGACGCGGGCCGGGTCGCGGAGATCCGGTTCGATCCGCGCGAACGCCGCCTGACCGTAGCCCGGACCGGTCGGGTCATGGTCGCCGGTCGCGATCCACACGGAACGACGATCATGCCGCCGACGCCAGACGGCAGCATGATGCTGCGACTGATCCTGGACGGCTCGATCCTCGAGCTGGTGGCCGATGATCGGGTCACCGCCACGGCCCGGCTGCCCGACATCGGTGGCGATGGGCGGACCATCTCGTGCACCCCGATCGGGGGCGCATGCCGATTATCCGCGATGGAACTCGCCGCCTACGGTGGCCCGACCCCCGACTGGGTGGCCGTCTAGCTCAGGTCCCCGACCAGTACCGGATCCCGTCGACGACCCCGTCGGCGTAGGCCTTGGGCGACCGATAGACGTCCGGATCGACCGCGTGCCTGAGTTCGGGCTGGGCGTTGGCGACCATCGTGCCCCGGAAGCCAGAGGTCAGCAGCTCCGTGTCGTTGCCGGAATCACCGAAAGCCAGGATGTCATCGGCCGCGATGCCCCACAGGTCGGCAAGGAACCAGGTGGCCCGCCCCTTCCCGGCTCCGACGGGCACGACGTCGACGAATCGGCCGCCGCTGTAGACGAGCGTGGCACGGATTTCGGCGTCGGCCAGGGTCCGGACGAGCGTGGCGTGGTCGGACTCGGTCATGCCGTCGACCTCGTAGCTGACCTTGAGCGCCGTCTGGAACTCGGACGGCTGTGGCAACAGCCAGCGAAACGGCCGGAGGACCTCCCGTACACGCCCGCTATCCCAGTCCGTGAAGCGCTCAAGCCAACCGGGTACATCCACCCCATCGGGATCATGGATCTCCGTACCGACGGCCGAGATCAGGGCGTCGGGCCGCGGCAGGACCGCATCGGCCACCAGGCTCTGGATGGAGGCCAGGTGCCGGCCAGAGGCGTAGACCAGGCGCTCCTGTTCACGTCGAGGTGCCAGCCACTGTCGAAAGCGAGCCAGTGCCGGGTCGTCGCCGAGGAGCGTGCCGTCGAGGTCGCTTACGAGGAGCCGACGGGGATCCAACCGGGCTCCAGACCGACACCCGATGTCGGGTCTTCCGAACCATCGGTCGTGCGCGACATGGTCGTCAGGTGGCGGCGCTGGCCGGCGTCCTGCAACCGATTGATGAGCTGCTGCGCGATGCCATTCCAGGTGAACGTCGCCCGGGCGCGATCCGACCCGATCCTCGACAGCTGTCGAGCGACCCGTGGATATCGCAGGATGGTCGCGATCGCATGGCCGAAGGCGGCCGCGTCGTTCGGGTCTTCGTAGAGCGCCTCGGTGCCCCAGGTGATCATCTCCCAGAGACCGCCCTGGGTCGTCATCACGACCGGGGTCCCGCACGCCATGGCCTCCACGGCGGTCATGCCGAACGGCTCGTATCGGCTGCTCAGTGCGAAGACATCGGCGGCTCGATACATGTCGGCGAGTTGATCGTCCGGCACGAAGTCATGGAACAGGACGCGGTCGGCGATCCCGAGGTCGGCCGCCTGACGCTTGAGCGCCTCGACCTGGACGATCTCGCTCGGGGTGGGTGTGGTCGACCCGACGGCCAGCATCAGCTTCGCGTCTGGCACTCGATCGAAGACCGACGGCATGGCGTCGATCAACAGGTCGTAGCCCTTGTTCGCGGCGACGCGCCCGATGGCGAGGACCAGTTTGCCTTCGACCCCAAGGTCACGTTTGATCGCCGTTCGAGTCGCGGCCGAGACCGGGAAGAACTGGGTGTCCTCGAAACCCGGCGGGATGACCGCGATCTTGTTCGGATCGACTTCGTATTCGTCACCCAGCAGGATCTCGCGCTGCTGCGGCGTCGTCGCGATGATCGCGTCGGCGTTGTCATAGATCGCTCGTTCGTCGCGGATGCGATGGGTGAAGTTGTACTCGCGATCGAGTTCCTCGGGGTCGCCGTCCATGTTGTCCCGCTTCCACGTCCCGATCGAGTGGGGCGTATGCAGGTGCGGGATGGCGAGCCGCTTCGAGAGCCCGTCGCCGGCCAGACCCGCGTCCCAGTAGTGGCTATCGATGAACGCGTAGGTGCGCTCCTTGCGTTCGATCCAGGCCTGGGCGTTTTCGACCCATTCTGGGATCACGTCGCCCATCCACTCCTTGCGGATGAGCTTCGTACCACCACTCGGGATCCGGACGATCCGCAGCCGATCGCTGAGCGTTTCGATGGCCGGCTGGTCTTCGAATCGACGGGTGAAGATATCGACCTTGTAGCCCAGTCGAGCGAGACACTCGGAGAGCTTGAGAACGTAGACGACCTGACCGCCCGTGTCCGGCAGGCCCAGTTCGGCTTCACCCGACACGTAGCCGTGCAGGGAGATCATCATGATCCGTCGTGGAGTTCGTGCTGGCATACCGGTCCGATCTCGCGCATCGCGCGTTGGTCGCGCATCGCGCGTTGGTCGCCCGGCCTCGCCAGGGAGGCTCGCGGGAGACATCGTCTTCTAATAGTAGCCTACTGGCATGGATTTGTCGAGCCCAGCCGGGCTCCGGGCGGTCGCGCGGCCGAGGCGGCCGGGGGACCTAGCGCAACGGCTGGGCGTCAGCGCGCGGCTTGTCCAGTCCGCGTCAGTTCGTGGCAGTTCGTGTCAAAAGCCCACCACCCGAGCGCACGTCACCTGGAGCCCGCCAGATGCCCACCCAGTGCGCTGTCTGTCACGAAACTTGGAGACAGATGGCCGGGATCGTGCTCGACCCGGTTCTCGCTCCTTCGAGGTGGCTGACCAGCGCTCGCGTGACGAGCATTTGACCAAGACAAGGCGACGATGCCAACGACGACTTCCCGTCGACGCGGTGACGTGGCCACCACCTGTGGCCGCCGCGGGCGACGTCAGCCGTTGAAGACGAGCTGGACCTGCTTGAGGCCGTCGGCCAGGGCGTCGATATCGTCGCGCGTCGTGTACACATTGAAACTGGCTCGAGCCGTGGCAGCCAGGTCGAGGCGCTCGTGGAGCGGCATCGTGCAATGGTGTCCGGCGCGCACGGCGATCCCGAACCGGTCGAGGATCTGCGCGACATCGTGTGGATGGATACCCGGCAGGTTGAACGGGACGACACCACCTCGGAGATCCGGATCGAGTGGGCCATACAGCTCAAGATCCGGGATGGCTCGCGGCAGGACGTCGAGCGCGTAGGTCACGAGGTCGCGCTCGTGGTCGCGGACCGCGTCCATCCCGAGAGCCGACAGGTATTCCGCGGCCACGCCCAGCCCGATCGCGTCGCCGACGGCCGGCGTGCCGGCCTCGAACTTCCAGGGGATCTCGTTGAATTCGCTCCGCCGCAGGTGGACCTCGCGGATCATCTCGCCGCCGGACAGGAACGGAGGCATGGCTTCCAGCAGCTCGCGCCGCGCCCACAGCGCGCCGGATCCCATCGGGCCGAGCATCTTGTGCCCCGAGAAGACGTAGAAGTCGGCGCCCAGCGCCTGCACGTCGACCGGCACGTGCGGGACGGCCTGGGCGCCATCGACCAGCACCAGCGCGCCGGCGGCGTGCGCCATCTCGACCATCTCGGCCACTGGGTTGATCGTGCCCAGGGTGTTGGAGACATGGGTGAAGGCGACGAGCTTGGGCTTGAGTCGGAGGAGGACCTCGAGGACATCGAGCCGGAGGATCCCGTCGTCCGTGATCGGGATGAACTCGAGGTCGCCGTCTCGCTCCTGGACCAGGATCTGCCACGGGACGAGGTTGGCGTGATGCTCCATCTCGGTCAGGACGATGGCATCGCCACGATCGATGTTCCGCCGGCCCCACGAATAGGCGACGAGATTGATCGCCTCGGTGGCGTTCCGGGTGAACACGATCTCGTGGCTGTCGGGCGCGTTGATGAACCGACCGATCCGGGCGCGGGCTTCCTCGTAGGCCGCCGTCGCCTGTTCGCCGATCGTGTAGATCCCACGATGGACGTTGGCGTTGTACTCGCGGTAGTAGTCGGCTACGGCTTCGATGACGACGGCTGGCTTCTGGCTGCTCGAAGCGGAATCGAGGTAGACGAGTCGGTGGCCGTTGATCTCGCGTTGCAGGATCGGAAAGTCGGCGCGGATGACGGCCGGATCGAACGCGCGCACCGGCTCCGGGGCGATGGCCATCGGGTCGATGCCCGCCTAGCGGGCGGCCTCCACCGGGTCGAGCTCGGCACCGGCGGGCGCCTGCGGCACGAGCAGGGCCTCATCGGGAAGATCGGTCTCGTAGCCCGCGGCACGGAGGACCGGACCGTAGCCTTCGTCCTCGAGCCGAAGCGCGAGTTCCTTGCCGCCCGAGGTGATGATCCGGCCCTGGGCAAGGACGTGGACGAAGTCCGGCGTGATGTAGTTGAGCAGCCGCTGGTAGTGGGTGATGAGCAGGACGCCCAACTCCGGGTTGAGCATCGCGTTGACGCCTTCGGCGACGATCCGCAGGGCATCGATATCGAGCCCCGAATCGGTCTCGTCGAGGATCGCCATCTCCGGTTCGAGGACGGCCATCTGGAGCATCTCCAGGCGCTTCTTCTCGCCACCGGAGAAGCCTTCGTTGACGTATCGACTGGCGAAGCCCTCGTCCATCCGGAGCAGGGCCATCTTCTCGCGCATCTTGTTCCGGAAGTCGCGCATCGAAACGCCGCCCTTGACCGCGTCCGTCGGGTCGATGTCGGGGTTCTTGTCGATGCCCTGAAGCTTGGCGTTGAGCGCCGAGCGGATGAAGCTGGCCACGCTCAGCCCGGGGATCGCCGTCGGGTACTGGAAGGCAAGGAACAGCCCGAGGCGGGCCCGCTTGTCGGGTGACAACTTGAGGATGTCGCGGCCCTTCCAGATGATCTCGCCACCCTTGACGACATAGGCGGGATGCCCCATCAATGCGTATGCCAGGGTCGTCTTGCCAGAGCCGTTCGGGCCCATGATCGCGTGGACCTCGCCCTTGCCGACGGTCAGGTCGATCCCCTGGAGGATCTCGTTGTCGGGTGCGGCGAGCGGCGCGACGCGGAGGCCGCGGATGATCAGCTGCTGGTCGGTATCGGTTGCGGTCGTCACGGGTGGGTCAGGACTCCTGTAGTCGGGGTGGGACGAGATCGGCGAGGGTCATCGAGTCGAGCGCGCCGGCGACGGCGTCGCGAACCCGGACCCACAGGACATTGACGGTGCAGTGGGACGATCGATCGCACAGGATGGCGTGCTCAGGGTCGTCGCTGGCGCACAGCATCGGGGCGATCGGACCCTCGAGTGCTCGCAGGACCTCGGCCATGGAGATCGTCTCGGGTGGTCGGGCCAGCTCATAGCCGCCCCGCGCGCCACGGGTGCTGGTCACGAGTCCGGCCTCGCGGAGGCTCACCACGAGCTGCTCGAGGTACGCCCGCGGGAGGTCCTCCTCGGCCGCGATCTCGGCCAGGCTGGCCGGTCCCATGCCGAAATGACGGCCGAGCTGGACCATCAGCCGGACGCCGTACTCACCCTTGGTCGAAAAGGCGATGGCGCCGCTGCCGTGGTACGCGATCCGTGGTGCGGCCGTGACGGTCAGGACAGGCTCCTTGATATCCGAGCGATTTCGTCGGATATGAGTCTACTACGTCGTCAAGGTTTGTCGGTGCGGACTGCGGGGGTAGAGGACGGGAGGAGGCGAAGTTGCCGGGTAGGTCGCCGACTCGTATCCCCGGACCCCGGCGATCACCGCAGGGATCGCGGATCACATATCGGCGTGCGAAGAGATCGCCCCTCAACTCGACTGATCGTGTCCTCGCTCAGTCGCGAGTACGCTCCTCGCATGCCAGCGGACACCGACTGCCTGTTCTGCAAGATCGTCGCGGGGGATCTTCCGGGGACGATCATCGACTCAGACGAGCTCACCGTGAGCTTCATGGATATCTACCCGGTGACGTTCGGGCACGCGCTCGTCGTGCCGCGCAACCACTCGCGCGATCTCTACGAGGTCGGCACCGAAGACCTCGCCGCGGTGGTGCGCGCCGGGCAGCGGCTGGCGGTGCGCGCCCGCGACGCGCTTGGGGCAAACGGGGTGAACCTCCTCAACTTCTGTGGACGTGCAGCGTGGCAGACCGTATTCCACTTCCACCTGCACATGGTCCCTCGCTACGACGATGACCCGCTGCGCCTTCAGTGGGTCCCGGGGCCTGGAGATCCCGACGACATTGCGGCCGCCGCCGAGCTGCTCAAGAACGGCGGCTTGGCAGGCTAGCTATGGCCTGGGAACGAACAGCACGACGTAGACGATGAACGCGACACCCAGACCTGCGAGCAGCAGGAGGAAGGCGAACATGGGGGAGACGTGTCTAGAGTTCCTTGGCTCGGGCATATCTGACATTTCCAACTCCGAACGGTAATCGGCGCATAGTGCCGAGGCAAAGAGACGAGCACTCACTATCAGGGCTGCCCGAACCAACGATTTGTTCGGCTGGCGACAAGGCCCCCGGTACGGACTGCCTAGTGGTCTCTATGTGCCTTGAGGCGCACCATTGCAGTGTGCGACCTCCGGACGCTCCTGGTGATTAGTCGTTGTAGCGGGGCCAGGATCCTGTGGCTCTTCGTCTGTGCGCTGACCGTCGTGTGCTGCGCGCCGAGCGGCACGACACCGTCGACCGAGGCGTCGCCGGTGGTCTCACCGGCCGGAGGTCCGCCGAGTGTGACCGGCACGATCACGGCCGGGCCCGTCTGCCCGGTCGAGACGTCGCCGCCTGACCCTGCCTGTGCGCCACGGCCGGTGGCGGGCGCGGTGATCGTCGCGACGGACGCCAGCGGCCAGGAAGTCGGACGAACCATGAGCGCCTCCGACGGCTCCTACCAGTTGATCGTGGGAGAGACCGGGACAATGCTCATCACGGCGTTGCCGGTCGCCGGGCTCGCCGGTGCTCCTGCCCCGGTGAGTGTCACGTTGGCCTCCCCGACCCAGATCGAACGCATCGACCTTGAGTACGACACCGGGATCCGCTGAGGCGGCGACCCATGGGTCCAGCGCGCCACCTTGACATCGCTCCGACCGAACCGGAGCATCGCCTTCGTGGCTTCCCCGACCGACCGCCTCTCGACCGGCACCGTCACCTTCTTGTTCAGCGACATCGAAGGGTCGACGAGGCTGGCCCAGACCCTCGGACCGGATGTATGGATCAACTTCCTGCGTGATCACGATGCGCTGGTCGACCGGACGGTCGCCGATGCCGGCGGGATCATCGTCAAGCACGAGGGCGACGGGGTCTTCTCGGCGTTCGCCGAGCCACTCAGCGCGCTGGTCGCGGCGGCGGCGTTCAGTCGTGCCTTGGGCGCCGATCTGGGGCCAGACGGTCAACCGCGCGCCAAGGTCAGGATCGGGATCCACACCGGTGTCGGCCGGTTGACCGAGTCCGGCCAGGACTACGTGGGCATCGATGTCCACTATGCCGCGCGGGTGGCCGCGGCGGCCAACGGCGGGCAGATCGCCGTGTCCGAGGCGACCCTCGCTGCGACCGGTGGCGCCATCCCGGACGGTACCCGACTCGTCGCGATAGGTCCCCGCCGGCTCAAGGATTTCGAAGATCCCCGTCCGATCCACCTCCTGGTGGTCCCAGGCGCCGCCGACGATGAACGCCCGATCCGAACGATCGATACGCCATCGAACCTGCCGACCCCGCCGACCAACTTCGTGGGGCGAGATGGTGATCTGGCGGAGCTCGGTTCGATCCTCGCCGGGACACGATTGCTGACCTTGGCCGGTCCCGGCGGCACCGGCAAGACACGTCTCGCGTTGGCACTCGCCGCGTCGGTCGTCGACGCGTATCCGGGTGGGACCTGGTTCGTGGACCTGGCCCCGGTGCGGGATCCGGCGCTCATCCAGAGCACCATCGCCACGACACTCGACGTTCGTGAGGAGCCGGGCGTGCCGATCACCCGGACGCTCCAGGCCCATTTGCGGCCCCTGCGGCTCTTGCTCCTCCTCGACAACCTCGAGCAGCTCCTGCCGAGTGCGGCCGACGATGTGTCGACCCTGCTTCGTTCGTGTCCGGGTCTGCGGATCGTGGTCACCAGTCGCGAGGTCCTGCGCGTGACCGGCGAATTCGAATACCAGGTCTCGCCGCTCGACGCGGCGGCCGGCGTCCGACTCTTCCTTGATCGTTCCCGGCTGGTCAGGGTGGATGTCGCGAACACGGAGGCGGATCTCGACGCGGTCCGCCGGATCGTCGATCGCCTGGAAGGTCTGCCGCTCGCCATCGAGCTGGCCGCAGCTCGCGTCCGGGTCCTCTCGCCGACAGCTATCCTCCAGCGGCTCGAGACGAGCCTGGATCTGCTGGCCGGAGGCGCACGTGATCTGCCGGAACGCCAGCGGACGTTGCGGGCCGCCATCGCCTGGAGTCACGACCTGCTATCGGATGACGAACAGGCGATCTTCCGGCGCGTGGCGGTGTTCGCCGGTGGCTGGACCACGGAGATCGCACAGGTCGTGGTCGACCCGGACATGACCCTGTCAGTGCCGGTCATCGATGGCCTGGAGGCGCTCTGCGACAAGAGCCTGGTCAGGGTTTACCCGGGGGAGCACGGCGAACCGCGCTTTGACCGACATACCCTGCTGCGCGAATTCGCAACCGAACGACTCGACGCATCCGGCGAGCGGCCCGATTGCGAACGACGGCACGCGATGTGTTTCCTGGGCCTCTCGGAATCGGTCGGGGCCACATTGATCGGACCCGACGCCGAGGACGCGCTCGATATCGTCGATCACGAGCTGCACAACATCCGGAGCGCGATGCGCTGGTCATTGACCAACGATGAACCCGCCGTCGGGCTGCGCATCGCCGCCGCCATCTGGCGCTACTGGCAGCTCCGCTCGCAACTCGCCGAGGGCAGCGCGTGGACGAACGAACTGCTCGCCCATCGACAGGCCCGGGAGGATCGACTCGTCCGGATCGGCGCGTTGTCTGCGGCGGGCGGGATCGCCTACTGGTCCAACGACTTCCCGAAAGCGCGGTCCGCGTACGACGAGCGATTGACCCTCGCGGAGGCCACCGGGGACGACCGCCTGATCGCAGATGCCCATTTCGAGCTCGGGTTCATGGGCATGGTCGACGAGGACGTCGAGTTCCTCCGTCGACACGAGGCGATCGCCCTCGACATGTTCGAGCGGATCGGCTTCACCGACGGCGTGGTCCGGGCGCGGCAAGCATTCGTCCTCGTCCATTTCCTGAGTGCTGAGTTCGCCGAGGCGCGCGATCTGGAACGACTCAACCTGGCCGAATTCCAGCGCACCGGCGCCCGATACCTCGTCTCGGACAGCATGCTGCTCATGGCCGTCGCCTCGATCTTCATGGGCGATCTGCCGGCCGGCCGTGAGTACCTGACCGGCTCGGTCCGCCTGACCTCAGGCATCCTGACCGACCAGATCGCCGGCCTGGTCGTTGCCAGCCACCTGGCGTTGCGCGCGGACCTGGCGGAGGACGGGGCGCGGCTGGCGGGTGCCGCCGCCGCGGTCAGCGAGGGATCGGACGTGACCAACGCGGCCCTCAGCGTGCTCCACGTTCCGGACCCGGCCGATCTGGTCCGGCAACGGCTCGGCAGTGACGCGGATCGCTATCTCGATGAGGGCCGAGCGATGGGTCTCGAGCCGGCCCTGGACCTGGCCCGCAGGATCGCCTCGCCGACGTGAAAGCGACCGGGGCACCCGCCCGACGGTTGTCGGTGAGCACCCCGGTCGCACGTCGCTCGGGGTCGCGACGCATGATTGGGGAGGCGATGGTCACCAGCCGCGGAACGGCTGGCCGCGACGCTTAGCGGCGCTCGTTGCGGCGTCGGACCCTGGCCGGGACGGGGGTCACGAACCCGATCCCAACCAGGAGCAGTCCGAGCAGCCCAAGGACGAGCGCCATGTTCGAACCCGGCCCGCTCGTTCCGGTCGACGCCACGAGGACGTCGGTCGGTGGGGCGGTCGGCTTGTGTGATGGCTTGTCGGTCGCCGCCTCCGGCAGCGCCGGGACGTAGACGTCGGAGGTGTCGCTGTCGGGCTCGGTCTGATCCGAATCGATGGCGGCGACGTTGGTGAGTGGCTGGACCAGCTCGGCGGCCCCACTCTGGACCACGGCCTGGTACGAGACCATGCCATCTTCAGCCACCGAGGCGGCCGTCCAGGTCAGGGTCCGCGTCGTCGAGTCGTAGCCGGCGAAGGTGAACTGTCCATCTGAGTTGGCCGAACCAGCGACGTACTCGATGCCGTCGGGCAATACGTCGGAGATGACCGCGTTCGAGACCGCGTCGGCGGCCAGGTCATAGGCCAGCTGGTAGGTGACGGTCGAGCCTTCCTCGGCCGTCGGGAGGTCGGTCCTGATCGGTGCGTCGTTGGACTTGTCGATGGTCAGGCCGTAGACCGGATTGAACGAGACGGTGTCGTCGTCCTCGTCCGAGCCGTCGTTGGTCGTCGTGACCGATGCCGAGTTGACGACATCTCCCTCGGCGGCCGTGGCGGCCGTCGTCGGGCTGCTGATGTGGAAGGCGAACGAACCACCGCTGGCGAGGGACGCCTTGTCGCAGGTGACCACGCCGGCGTCGAGCGAGCACAGCCCACCCGCGTCGTCGTCGAGCACCCAATCGAGGCCGCCGTTCGTCGGCAGCGGGTCGGTCACGTGGACGCCCGTCGCCATGCCCTGACCGTCGTTCCGAACGGTCACGGTGAAGCCGATCGTGTCACCGATATCGACCGACCGGTCGTCGGCGACCTTCTCGATCGCGATGTCGGCACCGAGAACGACGACGTCGTCGGACGCCTCGTCGGAGCCATCGTTGGTCGTGGTGACGGTAGCGGTATTGTCGACCGGGCTGCTGCCGGCGGTCGCGCCCGTCGTCGGGCTGGAGATGTGGATGCTGAAGCCGCCACCGGACGGCAGGCTGGCGAGGTCGCAGGTCAGACTGCCCGCTGCGATCCCGCAGGTGACACCGGCGCTATCCGGGCCGGTCACCGGGCCGGCGGTCCAGGACGTTCCCGGATCGGTCGGCAGCGGATCAGCGACGTGGACGCCCCTGGCCGGTCCTGCTCCATTGTTGGTGACGGTGATGGTGAAGCCGATGGCATCACCCGCATCGACGACCGAGTCGTCGGCCGTCTTCGTGATCTGGATGTCGGCGCCCAGGACATCGACCTTGTCGGCGTCCTCATCGGAGCCGTCGTTGGTCGTCGTCACCGACGCGCTGTTGTCGACCGGGCTGGAGGCGGCGGTCGCGCTCGTGGTCGGGCTGCTGATGTGGAAGCTGAACGAGCTGCCTGCGGCGAGCGAATCCTTGTCACAGGTCACGTTGCCGGCGGCCAGCGAGCAGAGCCCGCCGGCATCGTCGTCGAGGCTCCAGCTGAGACCGGCATCGGTCGGCAGAACGTCACTGACGTGGACGCCCTTGGCAGCGCCCGGGCCGGCATTGGCGACGGTCACGGTGAAACCGATCGCGTCGCCGGCATCGACGACCTGGTCGTCGGCGGTCTTTTCGATGTCGATCGCGGCGCAGGCGATGGTCACCGAGCCGTCGTCGCTGTTGTTGCCGAGCTTGTCCTTCGGCTCGTTGGTGGCCGTGGCACTGGCCGTGTTGTCGATCTCACCGCAGTCGCGGCTCGTCGAAACGGCGCTCACCGTGTAGGTTCGGGCGGCGTCGACGGCGAGATCACCGACGTCGCAGGTCATGACATTGGAATCGATCGAGCAGTCGGCCTCGGACTCGGTCCAGGCCGGGCCGGTCGGGAGTTCGTCGGTCACGACGACGTCCCGTGCCATGCTTTTGCCGACGTTCTCGACGGTGATCGTCCAGGTGATCGTGTCACCAGCGTCGAGCGTGCCGCCGTCCGGTGTCTTGGTCACCTTGATGTTCGGGCACACGACGGTCACCGAGGCGTCGTCGGAGTCCGGATCATCGTTCGCGGCGCGGATCGTGGCGCTGTTGTCGATGGTGCCGCAATCGGCCGGTGCCGTATCACTGACGACGTGGATCGGGCCCTTGCTGGCGCCGGACGCGAGCTTGTTGAACGCGCAGTCCAGATCCTGGTTGCCGACCGGGCCGCTGATGTCGCAGCCGGCGAAGGCCGGGCTGAGCGACCAGTCGAGGCCGCCACCGGCTGGCAGGTTGTCGTGGACGGTCACGTCCGTGGCATCGCCCTGACCGGTGTTGGAGATACTGATGTCGAAGCCGATCGGGTCACCGACATCGACCGGGCCCGACGGGTCGGCCGTCTTGTCGATGTGGATCTTCGCCGGCGGTGGCGGTGGGCAATCGATGGCGTCGAACAGATCGTTGACGAAATCGTCGAAGTCGGAGTCGAAGTGGTCGCCGCCACCGATCTGGTCCATGACCTGCGTTGCCCACTGCGAGTCACCGGCGTTGCTGAAGGGCAGGCTGGTGTCGCCCGGATCCTGCGGTGTGCTCAGGTAGACGGCCTCCACGACGTAGTGGTCGCCACCGGCTCGGGCGGCATCCGCGGCATCGACCGCCGCGTTCGCCCCCTGGAGCCACGTTTCGGGGTTGTTCAGGTCGTCGCTGTGGGTGTTCGGCTTGTTCGGTGAGCCATCGGTGAGCACGAACATCACGTTCGGGACGCCGGCGCGATCGCCGTTGTCGTTCGCGGCACCCTTGTCGATGCCCAGCCCGGTCGGGGTCAGGCCGTTCGGATTGCTGAGACCGTCGACGGCGGTCTGGAAGACGGCCGCGCTCTTGTAGCCGGCCGACGGGGTGATGACCGACGCGGAACTGCCGTTGAACTTGACACCGGCATACAGGCCGTCACCGCCGGCGTTCTGGAACGCGTTGACGAAACCGTTGATGCCGTCTTTGAGCTGCCCGAGGTTGGATGGGAGATTGCCCTGGGCGCCGATCGATCCGGACATGTCGATGACGAAGTTGAAGTCGCCCGACTTGCAGACCGTGCCCGACAGCTGGTCATTGGCCGAGCCCTGGTGCATCGTCCGGAAGCTGACCACGAGGTCGATCCAGTCGACCGACGTCGTCGAGCTGCTTGAGCACCCGTTGCCGGTGCTGTTCCGGATCTCGAGGCGGAACTTGCTGTTGGTGAGCATCGTCGGATCCCAGGTCTTGCCCCAGGTGTCGCTCGCACCGCCGAATGTCAGGGTCGATTCGGACGCGCCGAGCGCCTTGGTCTGGCGTGAGGTCCAGCTTGACCCGTCGTCGCCGCTCAGCCGAACGCCGAGCGTGCAGCCGGAACCGTCGGTCGACAGCGCGCCGGCGCGGACGGTGATGCCGTCCACGATGGAACCCGCCGGGACGCCGACACCGAACCCGCCATAGCCTTCGTCGGCGGTGGTGTCGTTCAGCTTGGAAACGTAGGCATCGTCGTCGGCGGCCGGCATCGGCCCGAACACGTTGGCCGGCGCGCTCGGGGCGACCGAGCTCCAGCCATTCGACCCGACCTGGGTCGAGGGTGTCTTGTTGGCCGTGTCCGCGGCCGTGACGAGCGACGCCGTCGCGCCCATGGACGCGAACAGGATGAGAGTGGTGCCGCCGAGGGCGGCCAAGCGGCCGCGCCAGGTGTGGCGCTGATGTCCCCGAACCATCGATCTTGCCTCCGGAAGCCTGCTCCGCCGTGCATCCTTGGATCGGATGACCCCGTGACGGGCCCGAATAGTGCCCCGGCGGCATGGGACTGACTAGTACCTTCGGATGGGTCGGGGACTATCGCAGAACCCACCCGAATCCCCCTCGTCGAGACGGACTCCACCACGTTTTTCGAAACATGTGGTGCGTCGCGTCACGGGCAGGTACCGGTACCTGGGTCCTGCCGGTCAGTCCGGCTCGGCAAACCCGGCCAGGTGTTCTTCGTCGTGGTCGATCGCGAGACGCAACAACCCGGCGACATCGAGCGGGCCGTAGGTGGCATGAACCCCCGTTCTGGACCAGGCGGCGTCGTCGAGTCCCCGGAGCGTCGCGACCGTCTCAGCCCGGGCCGTGGCGAACGTCGCGAGTGCGGTCGCCAGGGACACGCCGTCCAGCTCGACCGCTGGACCGGGCTCGGTCCATGCCCACTCAGGCCGGTCGTCGATGGCGAGCTGGGCGAGTCGCGCCTGCCAGACCCGGTCCTCGACGGCGATCAGGTGGCGGACGACCTCGGTCGGCGTCCATTCACCGGGTCTCTCCGCGCCCACTGCCGCAGCCCGGGCCGCCACCGCGAGCCGAACGGGATAGCCGGCGAATGCCACGACCAGCGACGTTCGATTCATGACCACCGGTCACGCCAGACGCTCGAGCATGGATACGCGCCATGACTCGGTGGCCTCGACGGCGTTGAAGGTGTACAGGTGGAAGCCGGTGACGCCGGCCGAGGGATCGGCCAGCAATGGCGCCAGGTCCTCGACGAAGCCGGTGGGCTTGTAGAACCCACCCGAACGAGCCATGCCGGTCACGAACCGGAGGTTCTTGACGAGGAACCGCTTGGCGTCCTTGACCCCGATCCGGGCCGCGATCGAGAGCAGCTTCTGCGGATCGGCGACTCCCGGTACGCCGACGATCACCCGCGGTTCGAAGGCCTCGGCCCGACGGTCGCGCACCCATCTGGCGATCGCCTTCGGATCGAAATCCATCTGGGTCGTCACGTGTTCCACGAACGACGACTTGTCGCGCAGCGCGCTCGCCAGCGCCGCGTCCGGGATGTCCGGGTGACCCTGTGGATAGGCCGGGCAGCCGAGCGTCTCGAATGGGTGACCGAGCGCGGTCATCGCCCGCAGCAGCGACAGACCGTCGAGGTACTCACCCGGCTCGTCGGCATCCCCGCCCACCACGAAGGCGCGGGTCAGACCGCCGGCGCGCGCGCGGTCCAGGATGGCCGCCAGCTTCGCGCGGTCCGCGATCATCCGGGCCGAGAGGTGCGGGATCGCCCGGAACCCGTCGGCCTGAAGACGCACCGCCCAGTCGATGGTCGCGTCGATGCCCTTGGTCGGCGAGGCCGTCACGGACACGGTCGCGCCGGCCGGCAGGTGTGGGACCTGATCGGCCAGGTTCTTGAGCGGGAGGAGCTCGAAGATCGGATCGGCCAGGGCGGTCAGGAGCGCGGTCCGATCGGCTGCCCGATCCGCCGCATCCAGGCCCCGCCGGCGCGACAGGAGCGACGCCATCAGACCTCCGAGTCGGGCATCGACGCCTTGCGCCGCGCGATGAAGTCGAGCAGGGCCTCGTCGACCGCGGGATCGATGGGGGGCGCATCGTAGTCGGCCAGCATCCGTTTCCAGATCACGTTGGCCCGCTGCGCGGCATCGAGTGAACCGTCCTCCAGCCACTGCTCATACGAGTTGTTGTCGGTGACGTCCGAGCGGTAGAAGGCGGTCTCGAAGTTGGCCAGCGTGTGGGCACTGCCCAGGTAGTGGGTGCCCGGCTCGTTGGTCCGGATGGCGTCGAGTGCCTGGCCGTTGTCCGACATGTCGACACCATCGACGAAGACGGCCATCATCCCGCACTGATCGGCATCCAGGATGAACTTCTCATAGCCGACCGTCAGCCCGCCCTCGAGCCAGCCGGCAGCGTGCAGGACGAAGTTGACCCCGGCGAGGACCGTGGGCTGGAGCGTCGCGGCGCTTTCGTAGGCGGCCTGCGCATCGGCGATCTTCGACCCGCACAACGAGCCCCCGGACCGGAACGGCACACCCAGCCGACGGGCCAGCGCCGCCATCACGTACAGGACGAGCGCGGGTTCCGGCGTCCCGAACGTCGGCGCGCCGGACTGCATCGACATGGAACTGGCGAACGATCCGAGCACGACCGGCGCCCCCGGCCGCGTCAGCTGGACGAAGGTCATCCCCGCCAGGGCCTCGGCCAGCGTCTGGGCACACACCCCGGCGGCCGTCACCGGGGCCATCGCACCCGCCAGGATGAAGGGGGTCAGGAGTGTGGCCTGGTTCGCTTCCGCGTAGGCACGGGCGGCCCCCAGCATCACCGAATCCCAGACCAGCGGCGAATTCGCATTGATCAGCGACAGGACGACCGGATGGTCTTCGAGGTAGTCGGGGCCGAAGGTCAACCGGGCCATCTCGACCGTGTCACGCGCCCGTTCCGGAGCCGTGACAGAGCCCATGAACGGTTTGTCGCTGTACCGGATATGCGAATAGACCATGTCCAGGTGGCGCTTGTTGACCGGCACGTCGACCGGCTCGCAGACGGTGCCACCGGAGTGATGGAGGTATGGCGACGCGTAGGTCAGCTTCACGAGGTTCCGGAAGTCCTCGATCGTGCCGTAGCGCCGGCCACCATCCAGGTCGCGCACGAACGGCGAGCCGTAGTTGGGCGCGAAGACCGTGTGCATCCCGCCGATCTCGACGTTCCGATCCGGGTTCCGCGCGTATTGCGTGAACTGGCGCGGCGCGCTGCCCTGCACGATCGAGCGGCACATCCCGCGCGGGAACCGGACCCGCACCCCATCGATGTCGGCACCTGCCTCGCGAAGCAGGGTCAGGGCGGCCTCATCGCCGCGGAATTCGACGCCGACCTCCTCAAGGATGGAATCGGCGTTGTGTTCGATGAGCGACAGGCCTTCCTCGCCGAGGACCTCGAAGGGGGCGAGTCTGCGGGTCAGGAATGGAACATGATCGGCGTGCGCGGCCAGGCGGAGCGCCTGACGCGCCGCCCGCCCACCCGACCGACGGCGGCCCGGGTCGTCCATCAGGCGTCGCCCCTGGGGCCGGTCGTGACGACCCGTCGGCGTCGGCGTTCCGGGCCACTGCCCGAACCGTTCGCATCGCCCCGCATCGCGCGATCCCGGGTGCCGCGCTCAGGCAGGACCATGACCGTCGCCAGGTTCGGATACGCGGCCGTCTTGTGCGGGAAGGCCATGGCCTCGACGAAATGCTCCTGGAAACGCGGCTCGACGGCGGTCTCGATCTTTTCGACCCGGCGGACGACCGCCTCGATCTCGTTCCGCGCCGCCCCGGACAGCAGGGCGATGAGAGCGCCCGTCCCGGCCGCATTGCCGGCCGACCGGACGTGCGCCAGGTCGCAGTCCGGGATCAGGCCGAGGACCATGGCATGGGTCGGATCGATCTGGCTGCCGAACGCACCGGCCAGCCGGATGTCGTCGACGGCGTCGATCCCGAGCTGGTCCATGAGCAGCCGCACCCCGGCATACAGCGCGGCCTTGGCCAGCTGGATGGCCCGGACGTCGTTCTGGGTGATGGCGATCCGCGGCGCAGTACCCGACCCGTCGCCCGCGTGCAGGACATAGCTGAATGTCCGCCCGTCCGGCACGATCCGTCCCGAACGGGCGGCCAGTCCGCCATCGATGACCCCGTCCTCGGTGACGATCCCGGCCAGGAAGAGTTCGGCCACGACCTCGATGATGCCGGAGCCGCAGATCCCGCTGATCCCCGTCTCGGCGACACCCGCGGCGAAGCCGGTTTCGTCGGACCAGGCGTCGACGCCGATGACCCGGAAGCGTGGCTCGAGCGTGTTCCGATCGATCCGGACCCGTTCGATGGCGCCGGGTGCGGCTCGCTGGCCGCCACTGATCTGCGCACCCTCGAAGGCCGGGCCGGTCGGGCTTGATGCGGCCAGTAGTCGGCGGCGGTCGCCCAAGACGATCTCGGCGTTGGTGCCCACGTCCACGACAAGGGTCATCCGCTCCGCCTCGTGCGGCTCCTCGGCCAGGATGACCCCTGCCGTGTCGGCGCCGACGTGCCCCGCGATACAGGGCAGGACGTAGACCCGGCCGCCCGGGTGGGCGCGCAGCCCGAGTTCCGCGGCGGTCGTCATGACCGCCCGGTCGGTGGCCAGGGCGAACGGCGCGCCACCGAGCGGCGTCGGGTCGATCCCCAAGAGCAAGTGGTGCATGATCGGGTTGCCCACGATGGCCAGATCCAGGATCTCCGTCCGCTTGATCCCGGCCCGCATGGCCAGCGACGCGATCAGTCCGTCGAGTGCCTTGCGAACGGCCGCTGTCATCTCGCCGGCGCCCTCTGGATGCATCATCGCGTACGAGACGCGACTCATCAGGTCCTCGCCGAAGCGGATCTGGGGGTTCATCACGCCGTTGCTGGCAAGGATCGCGCCGTCGGCCAGATCCGCCAGGTGGCCGGCGATCGTGGTCGACCCGACATCCATGGCCACGCCATACGCCTTCTCGTGCAGACCTGGCCAGATGGCGATGACCTGACGACCCTGGTGGACCGCCACGGTCACCCCATACGAGCCCTTCTCGAGCGCCGGCTGGAGTGCCCGGACGACGCCGAGGTCCGCCTCCAGCCCAGTCAGCTGCCACTCGCGCTCGAGGGCCTCGAACAGCCTCGCGAGATCGCCCGATGGCGACGCGAGCTCAGGTGGTGTCACTTCCACGTAGTGGAGGCGGATGACCGGATCGACCGTGAATGTCCGGACGTCCAGTCCCTTGCGTACGACCTGACGATGAACCTGACTTTCGGGCGGGACATCGATCAGGACGTCGGCACGAACGGTCGCCGTGCAGGACAGCCGCCGATCGGCGGCCAGGCCCTTCTCCGACCGATACCCGGCCTCCAGCTCGGCAAACCCGGACAGGTGGTCCTGGGCGGACACGATGCCGTGCTTGGGAAACGCCCCAAGCGCCGGGGTCACCTGGCAGCGACCGCAGATCCCGCGCCCACCACACACCGAGTCGATGTCGACGCCGAGCGAACGGGCGGCATCCAGCACGGTCGTGCCCTCGGGGAATCGCCCCCGGCGACCCGACGGGGTGAAGATGACGAGCGGGTCCTCGGCCACCGGGCGGCCGCTAGCCGACGGCTACGGCGCGCCGATTGACCCGACGACGGCTCAGTTCGCCTTCGGGGGTCGGCGCCCGGTTGGCGGTGATCCAGCGGCCGCAGTCAGGGTCATGGCCCATCAGCACGTCGGCGGCCATCACCGATGCCTTGACTTCGGGCATCAGCGGGTTGGTGATCGCCGAGGTCATCCCGGCGGCGATGGCCATCGGCAGGAACGCAGAGTTGATGCCTTCCCGGTTGGGCAGGCCGAAGCTGACGTTCGAGGCGCCACAGGTCGTGTTGACCTTGAGCTCCTCGCGCAACCGCCGGACCAGACCGAAGACCTGTTGGCCCGCTTGGGCGAGCGCGCCGATGGGCATGACCAACGGATCGACGACGATGTCCGAGGCCGGGATCCCATGATCCGCGGCGCGCTCGACGATGCGCTTGGCGACGGCGAACCGGACGTCCGGGTCCATGCTGATGCCGGTGTCGTCGTTGCTGATGGCCACCACCGCGGCGCCGTACTTGCGGACGAGCGGCAGCACCCGCTCGAGCCGCTCCTCCTCGCCGGTCACGGAGTTCAGCAAGGGCTTGCCCTGGTAGACCTGGAGCCCGGCCTCGAGTGCTTCGACGATCGACGAGTCGATCGACAGGGGCAGATCGGTCAGGCTCTGGACGAGCTGGATGGTCCGGGCAAGGATCGCCGGCTCGTCGGCCAGGGGGATGCCGGCATTGACGTCGAGCATCTGGGCGCCGGCCTCGACCTGGGCCAGGACATCTCGCTCCACCCGGCTGAAGTCACCCGCCTTCATCTCCTCGGCCAGGAGCTTGCGACCGGTCGGGTTGATCCGTTCGCCGATGATGACGAACGGCCGATCGAAGCCGATGACGACTTCGCGGGATGCGGACGAGAGGATCGTATCGGTCATGTCGCGGACGTCTCCGAAGTCGTGGCGGGGGGAAGGACTGGGCCGCCGGCGACGCCGCCCGTCTGGATCAGTTCAGCCAGGTGATGCTTGGCGTAGTCGGCCTCGAGACGCTCGGCCTCGGTCCGGACCTCGGCTTCGATGTCGTCGCCGCACGGCCGATGAGTCTTGCGCCACTCTTCGATATAGCTGTTGTAGTCGCGTTTGCCGGCCCGATTGGCGGCCTTGTCGATGGCGACCTGGAAGCGGGGGTGCAGGACGATCTTGCTCGAGCGGCGACCATCCTTGCCCACGACCTGGGCCGGGATGTCGCGCCACCAGATGATCGACAACGTGGCCATGTCAGGCGACTCCAGCGGCGGCGAGGATCGACGTCTCGAGTTCGCCATAGCCGGTCTGACGATGCTCGAAGGTCAGACCCAGGCGTCGCGCAGCCCGGCGCGAAGCGGTGACCAGTCCGGGATCATCGGTCTGGGCGAGATACACGAGCCGATGGTAGTTGCCGAAGTAGACCGGGAGCAGCTCCGGGTGCCGGTCGAGCCCGAGCCCGCGGATGACCAGCCGGTCGAAGTTCCGTGCCAGGAAATCGGTCAGGAAGAACGTCGCCGGGTCTTCGTCGGCGATCTGGTCGAAGGCCGGCCCGCCGGCGTAGAACTGGTAGCAATGGGCGCCGGGCAGCCGTTCGACGCCCTCTTCGGCGAGGACCGCATCGAGCAGACCACCGGTCCCGCAGTCGGCATAGGCAACGAAGATGTGCCGGTAGCGCGGTCGCGCCGCCCGGATCTTGGCCCGGACCAGGGCCGGGATGCCACCTGGCCGGTTGTGAAGGGTCGCCGGCAGACAGGTCAGGTCGACGTTGTCGAGTCCGGCCTGGTCGATGACCGCGACGAGCTCGCGTGCCAGGGCGCCACAGCCGATGACCAGGACTCGCGACGGATCGGGCGCGTCCGAGACTCTTGCGGCCGGCGAGTAGGCTCGCTCAGGCCGCACTGGCGCGGCGCTCGTCGATGAGCCGGCGGGCGGTCTCCGCAGCGACCCCGGCATCGCGACAATAGGCGTCGGCGCCGACCGCAGCACCGAATTCCTCGTTGAGCGGGGCGCCCCCGACGAGCACGATGTAGTCGTCGCGGATGCCGCGATCCTTGAGTGTCTGGATGACGACCTTCATGTACGGCATCGTCGTCGTCAGCAGGGCCGACATGCCCAGGATGTCCGGATGGTGCGCATCGAGGGCATTCATGAATTTCTCGGCGTCGGTGTTGATGCCCAGGTCGAAGACCTCGAAACCCGCGCCCTCGAGCATCATCCCGACCAGGTTCTTGCCGATGTCGTGGATGTCCCCCTTGACCGTCCCGATGACGACCTTGCCGACCGGTTCGGCACCGGTCTCGGCGAGAAGCGGGCGAAGGATGGCCATGCCGGCCTTCATCGCGTTGGCGGCAAGGAGGACCTCGGGCACGAACAGGATCCCGTCACGGAAGTCGATGCCGACGATCTTCATCCCGGCCACGAGCGCGTCATCGAGGACCCGTGTAGCCGTCCAGCCCCGGCCCAGCAGGATGTTCGTGCCTTCCACGACCTCGGCGGCCATGCCGTCGTACAGATCGTTGTGCATCTGCTCGGTGAGTTCGTCGTCGGAGAGCGCAGCGAGATCGATGTCGGCGTACTCGTCCTGCGTCATCCCGGTCACTCCTGGTTGGGGGGTTCCACGATGTGGAACCGTGCCATATGATGGAACTGCTCCTCGAATCGGAACTGTATCACCAAGGGGCCAGATGTCCAGAGTCCAATCCATCGAGCGTGCCTTCGCCGTCCTGGCCGCGCTCGCGGACGGCCCGATCGGGGTGACCGACGTGGCCGAGCGGGTTGACCTGCCCAAGTCGACGGCGGCCCGGATGCTCGCCTCGCTCGCCCACGAAGGCGTCGTCGAACAGGTCCCTGGCGAGACCCGCTACCGGCTCGGTCCACGTCTCGTGACGCTCGCCGCCCGGATCCGTCCGACTCGGTCGTTGGCGCCCCTCGCTCGGCCGGCTCTTGAGGCACTGGCGGCACAAGCCGGCGAGGCGGCCGGTCTGAGCGTGGCCGACGGGCGGATGGTCCATTACGTCGATCAGGTCGGAAACGCGAACCCGGTCTCCGTCCGCGACTGGACCGGCTCGCGGATCCCACTCCACGCGGTCCCCTCCGGGCAGGTCCTCCTCGCCCACGCCAGCCCCGCCTTCGTCCAACGCTACCTGGGTCGGCCGATGGAGGCGTTCACGCCCCGAACCCTGACCACGGCCGAGTCACTCCTGAGCCGGATGCGGGCGATCCGACGCGACGGGTATGCCTGGGCGATCGAGGAATTCGACGAAGGGATCTCATCGGTGGCGGCGCCCGTGGCCGACGCTTCGGGCGAGGTCGTCGCGGCGGTCCACCTCCACGGACCGTCGTATCGGTTCCCGCCAGCCGGCGCAGATGCCGCGTTGGCCGACCAGGTCGTGACGACGGCCGCTCGGATCGCCGGGAACCTGCGCGAGACTGGCTAGCGTCGCGTCACACGACGGTCACCGACCGGTCACCAAACGTTCACGAGAGCGACATCCGGAGGAGACGCACGAGCCCGAGCCTGAGGGACGAGTCGGGACGTCCCCGGCCACTCGGAGGAAACGGCCGATGCGACGCCGATCAGCGATGTTCACCCTTGGAGCCAGTGCGCTCCTGGCCATCAGTGCGACGGGGGCGGTCTCGGCCGGGAATGGCCACGGACCGCACGACGGGACGGTCTATACCTTGTCAAATCAGGCCGCCGGCAACGCGGTCATCGCATTCGACCGGGCGAGCGACGGCAGCCTCGCGCCCCTCGCGACCTACCCCACCGGCGGGGTCGGTGGCGGCAGCGGCCTCGGATCGCAGGGCGCGGTGGTCCTGAGCGAGAACGGGCGCCTGCTCCTCGCAGTCGATGCCGGCAGCGATGAGATCACCTCATTCCGCGTCGCACGCGACGGACGCCTGTCATGGGCCGATCGGATCGACTCGGGCGGAGAGCATCCGATCAGCGTGACCATCCACCGCCACCTCGTGTACGCGCTCAACGACGGTGGGCCGGGCAATATCGCCGGGTTCAGGATCGACCGGCATGGCGATCTCGAACCGATCGCCGGGTCCAGCCGCCCGCTCAGCGGCGCCGGCAGTGGGCCGGCCCAGATCGAGTTCACCCCGAACGGTGGTGCGCTCGTCGTCACCGAGAAGAATACGAACCAGGTCCTCGGCTACGACGTTGCATGGAACGGTCTCACGAGTGGACCATCGATCACGGCGTCGGCCGGTGTGACTCCGTTCGGGTTCGCCTTCGACCGGGCAGGCCGGGCCATCGTCTCGGAGGCCACCGGTGGGGCGGCTGGCGCCAGCACCGTGTCCTCGTATGGCGTGTCGCATCGTGGTGACGTGCGGGTCCTTGATGGACCGCTCGCCACCGGCCAAGGCGCCGCTTGCTGGGCGGCGACCACGCCGAACGGTCGGTTCGCGTACATCGCCAACACGGGCAGCGGCACTGTCACCGGGATCGCGATCCACGGCAACGGACGTCTGGACCTGATCGACGACGGTGCGACCGGGATGACCGGCGCCGGCCCGACGGACCTGGGAACGTCCGCCGACGGCCGATACCTGTACGTCCTCAACGGCGGCGGTGACTCATTGAGCGCGTTCCATATCGGCAATGACGGCGGTCTCGACGCGCTCACGGGCGTCAGTGGGCTGCCGGCCCCGGGTGTCGGGCTGGCCGTGCGCTGACCCGACGCCTCAGCTACCGAACAAGGAGGCCCGGCCGCCGGCCGGGCTTCCGCCTGCCTGTCTATCCGCCGTTTCGTGTCAAATGCCCGTCAGGCGGGCGTTCGTCTCGAACTTTGACCCAGATACGCGACAGATCAGGACGGTCTGAGCGTGGCGGCCAGGCGATCCGTGTCAAATGCCCGCCAGGCGAGCTCCTGACTCTGCTCCTGGTGACGAATGCCCGTGTGATGAGCATCTGCCGGTTTTCGACCCGACAGGGGCTCGCATCGGGTCACATATGGCCCGCCTGGTGAGAATCTGCCGGTTTTGGGGCGAGCCGCCTCGCAACCACGACCGGCCTGGCCCCGGGCGGACCGCCGGCCGAACCCGGTGCTTGACGACAGAACAGGCTGGGTCGAAGCTCGGCATCCCAGTCACTAGCGAGGTCTCCGTGCCCAGCCTGTTCATCGATGGTTCCTGGGTCGCCTCGGGCGACGGCACCTGCAGTCCGGTCATCAACCCGTCAGACGCGACGCTCGTCAGCGAAGTCGATATCGCCACCGACGGCCAGGTCCAGGCGGCGATCTCCGCCGCTCGGCGCGCCTTCGACCAGGGCGACTGGTCGCGAAGCCCGGCCACCGACCGGGCCGCGTTACTCGACCGGGTCGCCGGGCTGATCGACCGCGACCTCGAAGAGATGGCCCGGCTCGAGACGCTCGACACCGGCAAGGCGATGCGCGAGAGCCGTTGGGACATGAGCGACGTCGCTCGCGTGTTCCGGTACTACGCCGACCTCGCCGACAAGGATGCTGGGCGGCTGGTCGACAGCGGCAGTCCGACCGCACTCAGCCGGATCGTCCACGAGCCGGTCGGCGTCTGCGCACTGATCGGACCGTGGAACTACCCGCTCCTCCAGATGAGCTGGAAGGTCGCCCCGGCTCTCGCTGCCGGCAACACGGTGATCATGAAACCGGCCCAGGTCACGCCCCTCACGACGATCCACCTGACCCGGCTGCTCGAGGAGGCCGGCATGCCGGCCGGCGTCGTCAACCTCGTACTCGGTCCCGGCGCGCGGGTCGGCCAGGCGCTCGCGGACAGCCCGGACGTCGATCTCATCTCGCTGACCGGCGGCCTGGAGGCCGGCCGAGCCCTGCTCCATGGGTCGACGATCAACCTCAAGCGGGTCGCGCTGGAGATGGGTGGCAAGAGCCCCAACATCGTGTTCGACGATGCCGACTTCGAGACGGCCGTCGACAACGCGCTGACCGCCGCATTCACCCACTCGGGCCAGGTCTGTTCGGCCGGCTGTCGGGCCATCGTCCAGGACACGATCTACGACCGATTCGTCACCGCCGTCGGTGAGCGTGCCGACCGGATCCGGCTGGGTATCGGTCTCGACGATGCGACCGAGGCCGGGGCCCTCATCTCGGCCGAGCATCGGGACAAGGTCGAGGCGTACGTCGCCGGGGCACTGGCGGAGGGCGCACGACTGGTCGCCGGCGGGCAACGGCCGGACGAGCCCGAGCTGCAGGCTGGATTCTTCTATCGGCCGACCGTTCTGGCCGATGTTTCGCCCGGGATGCGGATCGTTCGCGAGGAGGTCTTCGGGCCGGTCCTGACCATCGAGCGGTTCACGACCGAGGATGAGGCGGTCGCTCTCGGCAACGACACGACATACGGGCTGGCCGGCGCTGTCTGGACCGCCGATGCCGGACGGGCCGAACGGGTCGCGGCGCGACTCCGTCACGGCACGGTCTGGATCAACGACTACAACACCTACCTGCCGCAGGCCGAATGGGGCGGCTACAAGCAGTCAGGCATCGGCCGCGAACTGGGCCCAAGCGGCCTGGACGAATACCGCGAGATCAAGCACATCTGGCAGAACACAGCGCCCGGCCCGACCGGCTGGTTCGGCGGCTGAATCGAACGGCGCCTCGGGGGACCCGAGGCGCCGACATGTCTCCGAAGACCCGGGCTATTCCGCCGGGATCTCCGAATGGATGGCATCGAGATCGACCCCCTGGGAACGACGAACGATGCGTGCGACGACGTAGACGAGCGCCGCTGCGCCGTAGACGACGCCGAGGAAGATGATCGAGTTCGTGTTGCCGGTCCCGATCCCGTACAGCGGATCGGACATCCACAGGTAGATCGTCCAGGCGAGGATGATCGCGGTGATCAGGCCCGCCCCACTGATGACGACCTTTAGGTGTGCGACCGCCGAGTTCTCGAAGATGCGCGGCTTGTACCACGGCAGGATGGTCGCCGCGATCGCACTTCCGAGGAACGTCACGGCGATGACCAGGGTGGCGTCCAGGGTCAGCGCCCGGAAATCGGCGGAGTACGCATAGATGACGCTGACTACGATCGCCGGGACCATGATGTATAGCAGCGCGATGACCGGCACGGCCCGCCGCTCGGACACCTGGGCGGCGTGATCGGGCAGGACCCGGTCGAATGCCGCAGCGAAGATCATCCGGGTGGACGACAGGAACAGCGTCCCGGACCAGCCCAGGAACCACACCCCGAAGAGCACCACCATCCCGATCTGGAAGATCGAGTTGTCGACGAGGTAAGACACCAGCAGCGGCGGATAGCCCCAGATCGGAACGGTCGGCGCCGTGGTCGTGTAGCCGTAGAAGTAGTTGATGAAGTTGGCGTTGGATGCCGTGAAGAAGTCCCAGCCGAAGGTCTTCGCGGCGAGCAGGACGAACGCGACCGCGAGCACGGCGGTGACCCAGATCCCGCCAAGCATCCCGCGCAGGACCTTGCGGAAGTCACCAGAGCCGCGCACCTCGCCGTACAGAGTCGAGCCCCAGTTCGGGTACAGGATCCAGAACAGCATGAACGGGATCATCGCCAGTGTCGCGAGGACGGTATCGGACAGATTGGCGCCCATGTCCGTGGGGGCCAGCGTCGTGACCCAGCCGTCGTTCACGGCAGCATCTGCGAGGGTCTTGTCGTAGGCGCCGGAGACACCGAACAGCGAGTCGTTCGCCCGGTCGAAGGCGACCTTGAAGTCGGCCTGACTCGAGATGAGCATCAGGACGACCATGATCGCGAAGCCGACGAGGCCGAGATACAGGCACCACTTCTGGATCCGCGCGTAGCCGGCCATTCCAAGTGCCACGAGTGCCGTGGTCAAGATGATGACCACGATCGACACGAAGAGGATGCCGGACTCCGAACCGAGGAACGTCAGGGCATCCCCGGACTTGATCAGCGCCGCCAGCGGCTGGAAGAACTCGATATTGAGGATCGCGCCATAGATCGGCGCCCAAAGGGCGAGGATGAACCACCAGCCGCTGGCCGCAAGGACGAATCCGATGCCACCCTTCAGCCGGCCGATGAACCCGCCGACGATGACCCCGAGGACACCGGCTCCGAGCGCCACGGTGCTGTCGAGTCCGACAGCCTGGGCGACGAGGTAACCCGCCACGCCGCCCACCACGGCGCCGACGACGATGCCGGGTAGGCCATCGAGGACCCGACTCTGCCAGATGTAGTCACCGCCGGCACGCGGCATGGCCGCGATCAGCCCCGAATAGGCGACCGCCAGGAACGTCACTGCAACGGCTGCCAGGACGATCGAGAGCACCGGGTTGGCACCCGGGACGTATGCGAACACGGCCAGGCTGTAGAACATGCCCAGCGTGACGAGGTTGACCGACATGAACGAGTAGGTGAACGCGTCGAAGCCGGACCAGCCTTTGACCAGCCCGGTCGCGTTCCTCAGGAACAGTGACGGCGCGGCCGTCGTCTCCGATGCCATGCTTCCCTCCTCTCCCCCAAACCGCTTGATCGTTCATCCATTGATCAGCAGATAGCGCTTCACCTCGCCTTTCTTGACGTCCAGGTCGACGATCGCGGCTTGGAGCACGCCGTCCTCGTATGAACTGCCCGGGTTGACGGCCAGGGTCCGGCCGAGCTTGACCGCGCCCTTGCCTTCGTGGATGTGGCCGTGCAGGGACAGGGGCGGCCCGTAGGCGAGGATCGCCTCACGAACGGCTCGGGAACCGACGGGAACGAGCGCCTGCCCGCCGGACACGTAATTCATGTCGGCATCGAGCTTCGGCGCGCTGTCCAGGTTCGAACCGTAGGGCGGAGCGTGGAAGTTGAAGATCGCCCGGTGCGGGTCGGCGGCTTGACCGACGAGCCCGTCGATCCGCTCGCGGAGCTCGGGCTCGGGCAGTTCCCGGAACGTGTTCCACGGTGTGGGATTGGCGTAGCCGGTCGAGATCAGGGTGAATCCGTCGAGCTCGATCGTGTTGCCCTCGCCGAATTCGAGATGTTGGGCGCGCTCGATGATCGGATCGAGCTCGAAGATGTCGTCGTTCGCGGGTGACACCACGCACCGGATCCCGGTCCCGGTCAGCCGCTCATCGCCGAGCGCCATCCAGCGTTCGACGTTGGCCAGCATCTCCGCCTTGAACCTCGTATCGACGAGGTTCGCGTCTGCAGCCCACGCGTCGACCTCCTCGCGAGTCAATCGGACGGGGTAGTAACCGCGGTCACTGATCCGCTTCTCCATCGCACGCAGTTCATCCTCGGTCGTCAGGACGTGTCGCTGGCCCTGGAGCTCGAGCTCCCAGTTCGAGCCGTCGGCGACGATCGGGACCATCGCCTTTCCCGTCATGTCGCCACCCATGATCAGGACGTCCGCCTTGTGGAACTTGCCGGCGTTCAAGAACTTCCGCCAACACACTTCGGAACCGTGGATGTCGGTCGCGAAGAAGATCCTCATAGCGGGCTGTGTCCCATCTCTTCGGGCTCTCGGTACCAGGTCGACCGGTCACCGACCTTCGCCCGGAGTCGCCACTTCGTGGACTTGGGCGCGTCATCGATGGCGGTCCGCAGCGCGGCGATCTGGTCGCCCGGGTCGAACAGCACGTCGCGGCCGTTGGCGAGATCCAGGTCCTCCGATGTCAGATCGGTCGCGATGAACTGGTCGAGTTTGTCGAGATTACCGGTCGCGGTTCGCCACCAGCCCCAGTCGTTCGAGGTGAAGGACAGGATGCGCGGCACGTTGATCGCGCCCAGGCCGCGGCTCGAATCTGGTGCCCCGTCGTCGGGACCCAGCGGATGTTCGGCCAGCAGGACGAGGGCGTCCAGAACGTCCTTGCGGTTGATCTTCACGACCTGGAGCTTCGACAGGAGGAGCTCGGCCAGCGGCAGGGTCGGCGTCGACTTCGCCAACCGATCGCCGAATTCGAAACGATGGCACATCTCCAGGCTGTCGACCAGGACATCGACGGGACGGTTCCGCGCGACATCGACGAAATAGGCCTGCTTGCCGCCGAACAGGGCGTTGTGTCGCTTGTCGGCCGTGTAGCCCTCGGCAGTCAGCAACTCGTAGAAGGCGCCCCGATCCTTCGATCGTGTCGCGAAATCCAGGTCCACCTCGACCCGACGCGTCCTGGCCGGCCAGTCAGGGGCGTGGGCGCGGATCGCCATACCGCCCATGAGCCGGACGAGGAGTCCCTTGCCCGTCGCGACCTCTACCACGCGCAGTGATTCGGCCAACGGATCCTGCAGCGTTGGCGGATCGCCGGTGTCTCCGGGTCCAGCTGTCACGGTGCGTCCCCTCCGCCGAGCACCCGGGATGTGAGGTCGGGGCCCGATGGTCAGGGAGTATAGGCCCGCCACGGGCATGGGAAGCACGTGTTGCGTGCTGGATCTGTTGTCGATGCGTTGATGCCCCGTTGACGTCGCGAGGTCACCCTCTTGACGGCCGTAGCGGCGGCGCTGTCCAATGCGCGCGAAGACCGTGCGGCACGTCGTGTTAACGGCCACAATGTCTGGCGGTGGCACGGACCAGAGGGGATGAGGAGGTCCCCTCCGATCTTTGATCGTCGGCCACGCACACCATCGGAGGATACGAATTGACCACACATCGAACTGTGACCCGGATCGCCGGGCTCCTTGTAGGCGCGAGCTTCGTGTTCGCAGCCTGCTCTTCGACCGGATCGTCGACTGCCCCGAGCGCAGACGCGGCAGCATCCGGTGACACCGGTTCCATGGACGCCCTCGTCACGGCCGCCAAGGCCGAGGGTGGCCTGAACACGATCGCGCTGCCGCGCGATTGGTGCAATTACGGGGCGCTCATCGATGGCTTCACCGCCAAGTACGGGATCCCGATCAACGGGCTCAACCCGGGCGGCGGTTCCAAGGACGAGCTGGAAGCCATCAAGGCGAACAAGGACAACCCCGGCCCGCAGGCGCCCGACGTCGTCGACGTGGGCCTGTCGTACGGTCCGCAGGGCGTGGCCGACGATCTCTACGCGCCATACAAGGTCTCGACCTGGGACTCCATCCCGGATTCGGCCAAGGACGCGAACGGCGCCTGGTACGGCGACTACTACGGTGTCCTCGCCTTCGAGGTGAACACTGCGGTCGTGACCAATGTCCCGAAGGATTGGTCAGACCTGCTCAAGCCGGAATACAAGAACATGGTCGCCCTCGCCGGTGACCCGACGGCGTCCAACCAGGCGACCTCGAGTGTCTGGGCCTCGGCCTTCTCGCAGCCCGATGGCAGCCTGGACAATGCCGAACCCGGCCTTCAGTACTTCAAGCAGCTCAACGATGCCGGCAACTTCGTTCCGGTCATCGGCAACGCCACGACGGTCGCCCAGGGTGAGACGCCGATCCGCATCGCGTGGACCTACAACGCCCTCGCCGACAAGGACACCCTGGCTGGCAATCCGCCGATCGAGGTCGTCGTCCCGGCGACCGGCCGCTTCGGCGGGATGTATGTCCAGGCCATCAGCAAGTACGCGCCACACCCGAACGCAGCCAAGCTGTGGATGGAGTACCTCTACTCCGACGAGGGCCAGAACCTGTGGCTCGCCGGCTACTGCAACCCGATCCGCTACGACGACATGGTCGCCAAGGGGACGGTTGACACGGCAGCCCAGGCCAAGCTCCCGGACACCACCGGGACCTATCTGCCGACGCTCGACCAGATCACGAAGGCCACCGACGTGATCGTCAAGGGCTGGCCGACCGTGGTCGGGGTGACCGTCCAGTAGCGCGAGGGTCTGAATCCGTGACGACCTCGGTCGTACGGTGACAGCGACGACGGCACGGGGCGCGCCTGCGGCGCGCCCCGTCCGGCGCCGCCTGGGCTGGTCATGGCTCGGGCTCATCCCATTCCTGCTGTTCGCCACGGCCTTCCTCCTCGTGCCCACGTTCGGTCTGGTGACCGGGAGCTTCCAGGACCAGAGTGGAGCACCGACCCTCCAGAACTACGCGGACCTGACCCAGCCGGGGATCGTCAACGCCTACCTTTCCAGCATCGAGATCAGTCTCGTCACGGCCGTCCTGGGCGGGATCTTTGGCTTCCTCATCGCCTACGCCGTCATCGGCGGCGGCTTGCCCGGCCCATTCCGCGGCGGTCTCCTGACCTTTTCGGGCGTGGCCTCCAACTTCGCCGGCGTGCCATTGGCCCTGGCGTTCGTCTTCACCCTCGGCCGGCTCGGCTTCCTGACCGTCATCCTTGATGACGTATTCGGGATCGACATCTACGGGAACGGCTTCACGATCTACTCCAAACTGGGTTTGGAAATCGTGTATCTCTACTTCCAGTTCCCACTGATGGTCCTGATCATGGCCCCGGCCATCGACGGCCTGAAGAAAGAATGGCGCGAAGCGTCCGAGAACATGGGCGCGAGCTCCTACCAGTACTGGCGCCATATCGCGCTGCCGATCCTGACCCCGACCCTGCTGGGCACGATGATCCTGCTCTTCGGGAATTCCTTCGGCGCGCAGGCGACGGCCTATCAGCTGACCGGTGGGGTCCTCAATATCGTGCCGCTGCTGATCACCCGTCAGATCCGTGGCGACGTCCTCAACAACCTGGGACTGGGCTATGCCATCGCGATGGGCATGGTCGCCATCATGGCCGCCACGATCCTGATCTACATCTGGCTCCAGCGCCGGGCCGAGCGGTGGCGGCGATGAGACTGTCCAGGCTGTGGTGGTGGCTCGTCTTCATCATCGGCTTCCTGTACTTCTTCCTGCCGTTGCTGGGCACGTTCGAGTTCTCGCTCGGCCACCCGACCGGTCCGGTCCATGCACCGGCGACGTTCGACTTCTACCTGAAAGTCATCGCAAGCCCGGCCTTCTGGGAAAGCCTCGGCTACTCGTTCATCGTCGGGATCATCACCATCATCATCAGCATCGCGCTGATCATGCCGACCGCCTTCTGGGTCCGGCTACGGGTCCCCAGGGCGCGACCGTTGATCGAGTTCATCACGCTGCTGCCGTTCGTCGTGCCGCCGATCGTCCTCGTCTTCGGCCTCATCAAGACGTACAGCAAGCCGCCCCTCCCGTTCACCTATACGGACATCGGCAGCACGGCGCTCCTCGTTTTCGCCTACGTGATCCTGTCGTTCCCGTACATGTACCGAGCGGTAGACACCGGGCTCCAGGCGATCGACATCCGAACCCTGACCGAAGCCGCCCAGAGCCTGGGGGCCGGCTGGACGCGGATCATCGTGCGCATCATCCTGCCCAACGTCCGCGTCGCCCTGCTGAGCGGTGCGTTCCTCACGCTGGCCATCGTCATCGGTGAGTTCACCATCGCCATCTTCCTGGCCCGGCCCGCGTTCGGGCCATACCTGTCGCTGCTTGGGCAGAACAAGGCCTATGAGCCAGCCGCGGTATCCATCATCAGCTTCGGACTGACCTGGCTGGCGATGATCCTGATCGCGTTCATCGGCCGGGGAGCGCGCACCGGCGTCACCCTCGGTGGTGCCCGGTAGGATGGACGAGGAGGCTCGATGACGTTCCTGTCCCTGACCGGGATCCAGAAGCAGTTCCCTGGCGGCGTGATGGCCGTGGCCGACTTCAACCTTGAAGCGGCCCGTGGGGAATTCGTCTCGTTCCTGGGCCCGTCCGGCTGCGGCAAGACGACGACCCTTCGGATGATCGCCGGGTTCGAACGACCGACCGCCGGGTCGATCGTCGTCGACGGCACCGACATCACCGACCGGTCCCCGAACCAGCGCAACGTCGGCATGGTCTTCCAGTCCTACGCACTGTTCCCCAACATGACCGTGACCGACAACATCGGGTTCGGGTTGAAGGTGCGCAAGCGACCCAAGGCCGACATCGCCCGGAAGGTCGCCGAGTTGATCGAGATGATGCACCTGGAGGGTCGGGCCGATCGGTACCCGTGGCAGATGTCGGGCGGCCAGCAGCAGCGGGTCGCCCTGGCACGCGCCCTCGCCATCGAGCCCCAGGTCCTCCTCCTCGACGAGCCGCTGTCCGCCCTCGACGCCAAGATCCGCGTCGCGCTTCGATCCGAGATCCGGTCGATCCAGCGTCAACTCGGGATCACGACCGTCTACGTCACCCACGACCAGGAGGAGGCCCTTTCGTTGTCGGACCGGGTGGTCGTCATGAGCGACGGCCATGTGGAGCAGATCGGGACGCCATCGGAGATCTACAACTTCCCGACTACGGCCTTCGTCGCGTCGTTCGTCGGAACACTCAACCTCGTCAACGCCGGGGTGATCGATCCTGCCGACGGCCGCCTGTCGATCGACGGCCAGGAGGTCCGTGCAAGCAAGGCCGTCTCGAATTACGGTGCGGGCGACCAAGTCACCCTTGCGGTCCGGCCGGAAGGCATCAGCCTTGGCCCGGGCGAAGCCGGCGCCAATCAGCTTCGAGGGCGGGTCCAGGACATCAACTTCCTGGGCTCCATCGTACGCATCCGGGTCAGGCTGGATGGTGGCGGCGATCCGCCGACCCTCATCGCGCTCGACACGTTCAACGAACCACATCTCATGCTGCCGACCGTGGGTGAGACGACCGAGATCTCCTTTCCGCCGGAAGCCTGTTTCGTGCTGGGCGCGGCGCGCGACGCTGCCTTGCCAAGCGTGGAGGCCGGCCTCGACGTATGACGATCGGCCGGCCAGGCCCCGTCCTGGACGCGATCGACCTGGTCATCTTCGACAAGGACGGCACGATCATCGACTTCCGATCGATGTGGGCCACCTGGGCGATCGACCTGGCGACGGCACTCGAGGCGGCGACCGGACGACCGATCGAAGCGGCCCTGTTCACGATGCTCGGGTTCGAGCGTGGATCGGGTCGGATCCGCCCGGACGGGGGGCTGGCCGCGACACCGATGAACCAGCTGCGCGAGCGGACGCTGGCGATCCTCATGGCAGGCGGGCTGGACGAGGCCCTGGCCAGCGCGGCCCTCGAGACGGTCTGGCACGCGCCGGATCCAGTCGGGCAGGCCCATCCCCTGACTGACCTGCCGGGCCTCTTCGCACGGCTGCACGACCGGGGCATCGCGGTCGCCATCGCCACCAGTGACGATCGGGCGCCGACGCTGCGGACACTCGACGCGCTGGGTGTGGCCGCAGCCGTGGATGCGATCTGCTGCGCCGACGACGGGATCGCCATCAAGCCAGCGCCGGACCCAGTTCTCGCCCTCTGCCAGACGGTGCAGGTCAGTCCCGCCCGGACCGCGGTCGTCGGCGACGCTCCGGCCGATCTCGAGATGGGTCGCGCCGCGGGCGTCGCTCGCACGGTCGGCGTCCTGACCGGCGTGGGGACCGAAGGAGACCTGCGGCCGTCGGCCCACGTGGTCATCGACTCGGTGGCCAGCCTGGTCCAGTGACCTGATCGCGTCGGACTGGTACCGATGGGCTATCGCGGAGCTGTCGGCGGCCCCGTACCGTGGGGGACCCATCCCCCGATGGGCAACGCCCCGGAGATGGAGGCCACACCGTCCAGATGGCCGTCGCCCGACAACGTCCAGTCGAGGAACCATCCGCGCGGCTACGGGCGATCTTCGAACTCGCCGGTCGGCTGAACGGTTTGCGCGATGCCGTCGGCATCGCCCAGGCGATCGTTGCCGAGGCCGACACGTTCATCGACCACGACACGATCCGGGTCTATCAGGTCGATCACGAGGCCGGGATGTGCGAACCGATCGCCTTCCAGGGCACGTTCCTGGGGACGAACGACCCCGATCCCGAGATGCTTCGAGTGGCCGTCGGACGCGGGCTGACCGGCTGGGTCGCGGAGCACGGCGAGACCGTCCGCATCGGCGATGCGTCGTCCGACCCACGGACGATCGTCGTACGGGACCTGGACCAGCCGGAATCGATGCTGCTCGTGCCGATGCGCTTCGACACCACTGTCCACGGCGTGATCGTCGTCTCGAAGGAGGGTCGCGACCGGTTCGACGCCGAGGACGAGACGACGATGGCGATCTTCGCCGGCTACGCCGCCCAGGCCCTCGTCAATGCGGCCAACATCGACCGGCTGCGCAACCAGCAAGCCGAGATGGAACGACAGCTCGATGGGCAACGCCGGCTGCTCGAGGTCAACGAGCGCCTGTTGTCCACCCTGGAGCCGGCCGGCGTCCTGGAACTGATCGCCGACGCGCTTCAGGTCATCGTGCCATATGACTCGCTGACCATCTACCAGGCCGACCGGGCGCTGGGCATCAGGCGAGCCGTCGTCGCCCGTGACCGGTTCGCCGAATCGATCCTGGCCGACGAGGCACCGCTCACCGCCGGGATCACGGGCTGGGTCATCGATCACGGTGAGGCGGTGCTGGCCAACCAGGCCCATATCGACCCCAGGTCGATCCAGGTGCCGGGCACCCCGTTCGAGCCCGAGGCGATGATCGTCGTCCCGTTGTTCGTCAACGGTCAGGCCATCGGCAGCCTCAACGTCGGCCGACTCGGTGAGGCCGAGGCAGCCTTCTCGGCCAACGAGTTCGAGCTGACCCAGCTGTTCGCCGGTCAGGCATCGATCGCCCTCCAGAACGCCCAGGTCCATGGCGAGGTGCGCGGCCGGGCCGACCTCGATGCGCTCACCGGGCTGCGCAACCACGGCTCCTTCCAGCGCGAGCTCGGCGAGTCGCTTGCGACCGGCGAGCATGCTCCGAGCTTCGCCGTGCTGATGCTCGACCTGGATGGCTTCAAGGCATTCAACGATGCATTCGGCCACCCGGCCGGCGATGGCCTGCTGGTCGGCGTGGCCGGCTCGCTCGCTCGGGCGACCCGGGAAGGTGACCGCCTGTATCGCTACGGTGGCGATGAGTTCGTGGTCATCCTCGACGACGTCGATCGCGCGACGGCCCACGAGATCGCGGTCCGGATCCGACGCGGCGTCGCTCACCTGTCGGCCGCCATCGGTGGGCCACGAGTGACGGTCAGCGTCGGGGTCGCCTGCTTCCCGGATGATGGGACGACCAAGGACGCCCTCGTCGAACTCGCCGACCGAGCCCTGTACATCGCCAAGCCAGATGGGCGGACCGGCGCCAGCCATGAGCCGGCGACCGACCCGTTCCTCAAGGCCCTCGACGAGACGGCCCTTGCCCTGCTCGATCGGCATGACCCAGCGGTCCTGCTCGAAACGATCCTGGCTCGGGCGACGGCGCTGCTGGGCACGCCCCACGGGTTCATCTACGTCGTCGATCCCGACGATCGATCGCTGGTCGTGAGCCACGGTGGCGGTCTCTACGAGCCGCTGATCGGGCACCGGTCGCCGATCGACGAGGGGTTGGTGGGCCAGGTCTTTCGGACCGGAGCACCATTGACGGTCGACGATGCCGAGGGCGAGGTGGTCGGAGCCGACGCCCTGCCCGGGACCGTGTTCGGCTCCGTGCTTGGCGTCCCCCTTGCTTCGGGTGGGACGACGGTCGGCGTCATCGGACTGGCGTCGGGCACGGCGGAACGATCCTTCGGGCCGCGCGACACCCACGCGCTCGTCCGCTTCGCCCAACTGGCCTCGATCGCCCTCGACAACTCCCGGCTCTTCGACGCAGCCCGACGCGGCGCACTGCATGACCCGACGACGGGTCTCCCCAACCGCGACCTGCTGACCGAGCGGATCGCCCAGGCGCTGTCGGCTTCGACCGTCGATGGCGCCGACCACGTGGCGGTGATCCTGCTCGACCTTGACCGGTTCAAAGTGATCAACGAGAGCGTCGGCCATGCCGTGGGGGATGAACTGCTGGCCGCGGTCGGCCAGCGCCTCGGCGGGTCGCTCCGGCCCTCGGACACGGTCGCCCGGTTCGGTGGCGATGAGTTCGGGATCCTGCTCCAGCCGATCGTCGATACCGAAGAAGCTCGTCATGTCGCGGAGCGGATCGGCCATGACATGCGGGCACCATTCCCGATCGGTGGCCGCGAGTGGTTCATCAGCGCCTCATTGGGCATCGCCGTCGGTCGATCGGCACGGACGTCATCGGGTGAGCTGCTGCGCGAGGCGGAGATCGCGATGGTCCGGGCCAAGTCCGACCCATCCCGTCGCTATGCCATCTTCGAACCGGCGATGTCCGATCAGACGATGGATCGGATCGATCTCGAAAACGACCTGCGCGGCGCCCTTGAGCGTGACGAACTTCGCGTCCACTACCAGCCCCTGATCGACCTGGCCTCGGACCGGGTCGTCGGGTTCGAGGCGCTCGTTCGCTGGCAGCACCCGTCGCGCGGACTGGTCGCACCGATGACCTTCATCCCCTTGGCGGAAGAGACGGGCCTGATCGTACCCCTCGGACGATGGGTCCTCGAGACGGCGTGCCGGCAGGCCACGGCATGGCGGGATTCGCGTCCCGGAGACCCGGCCCTGCACATGTCGGTCAACCTGTCGGCCCGGCAGTTCGGCCAGCCGGACCTCGTCGAACAGGTCGACGCGATCCTGTCGGAGACCGGGATGGACCCATCCACCCTGGAACTGGAGATCACCGAGAGCGTCGTGATGGACCAGTCCGAGGCCGGCATCCGGACCCTCCGACGGCTCCGCGACCTGGGCGTCCGGCTCGTGCTTGACGATTTCGGGACGGGCTATTCCTCGTTGTCGTATCTCAAGCACCTTCCGCTGGATACGATCAAGATCGATCAGCTGTTCGTGGCCGGCCTGGCAGACGGGGCGGACCGCTCGATCGTGGAGGCGGTCATCGCGCTGGCCCATGGTCTCGGGATCGGGGTCGTGGCCGAGGGGATCGAGACCGAGGGCCAGTTCCAGACCCTGCGGGCGATGGGCTGCGATGTCGGCCAGGGTTACCTGTTCGCCCGGCCGCTCCCGGCGGCCGAAGCCGCTTCGCTCATGTCGCCGCGGCGCGCCCGGCGATCGACGCGATCGGCCGCCGATCTCGCGCCGGCCCGGGTGGAGGCGGCATCACCTCGGGGAGGGGCTGCCCGGAGCAGGAGTACAGGCAGCGCGGCTCGACGACCGCGGCGCCGGTCGTAGCGCTAGCTGCGGCCGCCGAACAGGCGGAGCATGAACAGGAACAGGTTGATGAAGTCCAGGTAGAGCTGGAGCGCGCCGATGACGGCGGCCTTCTCCATCGATCCGACCCGGGCCGCGATGTCGCCCGACTGGATGCGCTGGACGTCATAGGCCGTGAGCGCCGTGAACAACACGACGCCGACGATCGAGATGAGCCAGGTGACCCCGCTGCTCTGCAGGAAGATGTTCAGGACCATGGCCACGAGCAGGCCGATGATGCCCATGAACAGCAGCCCGCCGAGCTTGGCCAGTGATCGGTGGGTGACCTTGCCATAGATCGCCGCGGCGCCGAACATCGCCGACGCGCTCAGGAACGCGGTCACGACCGAGCCGGTCGTGTAGCTCGCCACGATCAGGCCGACCGTCACGCCAAGCGAAGCGGCGTAGACGAAGAACAGGCCGAGCGCCATCGTCGCGCTGATCCGGTTGATCCCGGCGCTGATGCCCATGACCAGGCCCAGCTGGACGATGAACAAGATGAAGAAGCTGCCGTACGCGAACTCGAGCAGCCGTTCGTTGCTCTGGACCGCATAGGCGACGATCGCGGTCACGAACAGCCCGGCGAACATCCACAGGAACGCCTGGGACAGGAACGCGGACTGGAGCTTCGCATCGGGTTTGACGCCGAGCGTGGACGGTGCGGCGCCCGGCGTGTGCGCGAGGCCCGAAGCCGTCGCCGTCGGCGGCACGCTGTAGCGAGTGGGGTTGGGGTTCTGTTGCTGGGTCATCGATGGTCTCCTGGGATCCCTATGCTCACCACATCAGGCCGGCGTCGCGCGGATCCCAGCGCTCCGCCAGCAGGGTCACCTTGACATCATGTTCCACGACCGTTTCGGTCTGCTCCTTGACCTGGGCGATCATCGACCCGGCGTACGGGCAGAACGGGGTGGTCAGGATCATCTTGACCTCGGTCGAATCGGGTCCGAGGATGATCTGCTTGATGAGCGCGAGCTCGACGACGTTCATCCCGATCTCCGGGTCGACGACGGATCGCAGCGCGTCGAGGATCGCGAGCTCCGTCGCGCGCCGTTCAGGATCGAACGGCGAGGCCTCGGGTGCGGTCGTGGGCGTCTCGGCGGCGGTTTCGGTGATGCTGTCGGTCATCGGGTTCTCCGGGTGTGTCCGATGAGCCTACCATCAGGCCGCCGAGGCGTCCGTCTTGATGACGATCCCGGGGATCCGGTACTGGGCGGGCAGTCCGGCGGCCTCCGCTTCGGTGTAGCCGGGACCGCTGAGCGACCCGTCCGTTTCCAGGAAGTCGGCGTAGCGGGCCGGGTTCGCTGCCGCGTAGACGTAGGCCGCGGCGATCCCGAGCGGACGCAGTTCCGGATGATCCTGGAGGAGCCGGGTCAGACCGTACCCGTTGGAGCGCAGCTCCAGCAATTGCCGGACGGTCAGCCGGGAGCCGTAGCAGAAGGGCTCCCCGTTGAGCACGAGCGGATCCTGTTGGACCCACTTGATCGTCACGATCAAGCGCCCTTGTACAGCAACTGCAGGAGCGCATTCTTCTTGCGAGCGTCACCGGCGATGCGGCGATGCCAGCGGTAGACCGTGATGGCTGCGTCGAGTGCCGACCCTGCGGCTTCCATCTCGGCCGGGGCAAGGACCGTCGGGAAGGCGTCACGCAAGCCTTCGCACAAGCCGATGACATCGTCCATCGGCGTGAAACGACGGCGATAGACCGGAGCGGTCCACTCGGCGTATTCGCGAGCCCCATCCGCATCGCCGGTCGCCAGGCAACGTGCCACGCGCTCGGCCAGCAGACCCGCATCGCGCAGGAGGTGGCGGAGCCCGGCTTCGTCGTAGCGATCGCCGATCGTCCGGTCCGAGTCCATCGCCAGGCGCAGCGCCTTTGATGCCAGCGCGTCGATGTTCGTGCGAACCCGGACCGCGGCTTCGGGATACCCGGCTGTCGCGTCGGCTGGGGGAAGACCAAGGCTGGGGTGACTCACGATGGCTGGAGTCTAGCGTGGACCATGGGCCTTCGCCACGCGCCGCGACTAGGATGACCGGGTGAGTGAGACAAAGCGAGAACCCGAACCCGGAGAGCGCCGGCTTGCCCATCCACCCTCGGATCGGTATCGAGCGGCGGAGGCGCAGGCCGCCGCGGCAGCGGCTCCAGAGCCCGACCCCTCAGCGTCGGTCGCGCGCGGCCTGAGTCTGGCGATCGTGGCCGGGATCGTCGGTGCCGGAGCGATCCTGTATATCGGCGGCGTGGCGACCATCACGACCGGCCTGCTGGCCGTGGCCGGGCTGACCGGCCTGGCGATCGCGGCTGCCCTCGTCCTCGGCGCCGGCGAGCACCTGGCGCGGCGACCGCGCGTCCTCATCGCCATCGGCCTGTCGCTGGCGGCGGTCGCGCTCGGTCAGCTCGGCCTGTGGCAGTACGGGCGATCGGAGGGCGGGGTCCTCCCGCTGTTGGACTACCTCGCCGAGGTGTTCGGGCTCCTTGTCCCGGCCGAATTCATCGCCGCGGCGGTCGTGGCTGCGCTCGTGGCACGGTGACGGACCTTACGTTCCGCCGTCCCACGGAAGCGGATCACCCCGGGCTCGTCAGTCAGGTCGACGAATGGTGGGCCGGCCGAAAGATCCACCAGCTGCTGCCTCGCCTGTGGTTCCGCCACTTCAGCGAGACATCGTGGTTGGCCGAGGATGCGGGGGGCCGGACGGTCGGGTTCCTGGTCGGGTTCATCAGCCAGGACCGACCCGACGAGGCATACATCCATCTGGCCGGCGTCGGGCCGAACCACCGTCGCGCCGGGATCGGGCGAGAGCTGTACAGCCGCTTCTGCAGCGACGTCGCCGGTCGCGGCGTTCGACACGTCTCGACCGTCACGTGGCCCGGCAACCGGGCATCGGTGCTGTTCCATCGGGCGCTCGGGTTCACCGTCCAGGCAGGTCCGGGGACCCAGAACCTGTACGGCACCCAGTCCTACCCGGACTACGACGCCGAGGGCGACGACCGGGTCGTGTTCAACCTGGAACTGTGACGTCGGCCGGCGTCAGCTGTTCGCGCAGCAGCCGCCCGAAGCGTTCGGCCCGCTCGGCCTCAGGCACTGCCTGCAGCCAACGATCGAGTAGCGCTTCTCCTTCCGCGTACACGAAGATGTAGGTCCGCCACAACGGGTGCTCGATGAATTCGAGCCGTTTGGCGGCCTGCGCGGGCGCGTGCCGACCGACCTCGACCAGGAAGGCCAGGACCTCGTCATGCGGGCGCCCCTCGGCATGACGCAGGAGCGCCGCGTCGCCGCCGATCGAACGGAGGATCTCGCGCGGCGGACCGAGTGCGACCGCACGGTCGGCTGCTTCGCGGGCGGCGACCGGGTCGGCGGCGATCGGCAGCCCGGCCCGCTCGAACGACTCGACGAGCAGGTCGGCCCGATCCGCCGGCGGTGATGCGAACCGGACCCCCAGATCTGCCAGGCCCTCACTGATCAGGCATTCAGGCGTGTTGATGAGCAGGATCGAGGACTCGAGACGGCCGAGCCGATCGACCAGCTCGGCCTCCTTCCAGGCGTGCTCGAGATGGTGGCCCGGAAAGGCTTCATGAGCGACCAACCCGATCAGGCCGGGGGCACGAACGGGCAGATCCGTGTTGATATCGATCCGCGATCGACGACCGCCGTCGTACCAGTTGTAGGCACCCCAGGGTTGGCCACGGACCAGGGACACACGCAGTGCCTCGCCCTCGGGCAGCCCGAACCGGGTCCCTGCGGCGGTCCGGAACCGATCAACCAGCCAGTCCACCATCGCCTCGATCCGATCAGGCGGGACCTCGAGGGTCGCATCCCATGCCGACAGTCGATCAGCCAGCGACGCGTCACCGGGGAGCAGCGCGGCGACCTGTTCCGCCGCAGCCTCGAAGAGCCGGTCGTCGTGACGGGCGGGCCGATAGGCGAAGCAGCGCTCGACGTAGTCCAGATACGGCAACGTGTCCCCGGCAAGGGCCGCCGCCTGTGTCTCGAGCGCAGCGAGCTGGGCGTCCAGCCAGCGACGTCGACCGAGGTCCGGGATGTCGCCGGCCAGACGCGACCGGAGCGCGACCGCATCGTCACGGAGTCTGGCCGGCGCGCGCAGCGGCTCGATGTCGACGTGAGCCTTCAGGTCGGCCGGCCCGAAATAGCCATCGACCAGGCCCGGGATGTGCTGGTCGAGCCGAAGCGCAAGCAGGAGATATTCGCGGGCCACGGCGTCCGGAGCACGGACAAGGCGCGTTCCACCCACGGCGGGCACGAGCCCGAGCGCGGTCATCGTTGCATCCGGTCGGGACGAGGTGCCCGGGGCGCGTCATGGTCGAGATGCCCATCCGCGCGACGCCGTGCCTCGGCCAGGCGCTCGGCCAGGCCGGGGTCGGTCGGCAGACCGGATCGATCGGGCGGGCGATCCGGGACGCGCTCCTCGGACGGTGACCGGGTGGCGTCGGAACCACCCCCGATCCCGCCGGTCTCGCCGACGAACGGCATCGACTGGCGCTCGACCGCGTCGAGGCTCATCCGCAACGCCGCGGTCTTCTGCTCCGCCACCTCGCGGACATACGCGGCTTCCTCGTCCTCGCGCATCGGGCGGCCCCGCACGATCGCCTTTGGCTTGCCGACCATCAGCCACGCGAGGTGGTAGCGATCCATGCTGCCCCAGGCCGTCGACAGCAGGTCGTCCGAGCGCTGGAGCCAGACGCGCAGGGAACCGAGCGACGGATCCGCCTGGAGTCGGTCGCCCTCCTCGACCAACTGCCTGGTCCGTCGGATCAATTCGTCGCGGGTCACGCTTCGCCTTCCGGGTGGCCGAACATGGCCTCGCGATCCGCCCTCGCGCGTCGTGTCCATCGTCCAGGTCGGCCGTCACCGATCGGGCGGCCGTCGAACCGGGTGACCGGCAGCACGCCCGCGACACTCGAGGACAGGAACGCCTCGTCGGCCGCGGCCAGATCGGCGGGGACCAGCAGCGCCTCGGTCGAGCGCAGGCCGACCTGCTGCCCCCAGCCCAGCAACCATGACCGGGTCGTGCCCGGCAGGATGGCGCACGCGAGCGACGGCGTGGCAAGTTCGACCTGAGCGCTTCCGCCCGGACCCTCGGTGATCGTGCGCCGCACGAGGAACAGGTTGGCCGATGTGCCTTCGGACAGATGGCCGTTGACCGTGAGGAAGAGGGCGTCGTCCGCGCCGGCACGGCGCGCCTCGAGCCTGGCGTAGACGTAGTCGGCCCGCGACGTCGTCTTCAGCGCCGCGAGCGGATTGCCCGGGTCGCGTCTGACGGCCGATGTCACGAGGTGCAGGCCGATCTCGAGATGATCGCTCGGGACCGCCGCGACCGGCCAGGCCTGGATCACGACGGTCGGCGCGACGACCTCATCCGGCGGCAGCAGGCCACGTCGTCTGAATGGACCCCGCGAGACGGTGATCCGGAGGGACGCGTCGGCGGTCTCGTCATCGAGTCCGCACGCCGCCAGCAGGTCGTGGATGCCGAGCGCCAGCTGGTGGTCGATGTCCTCGGCCAACGGGATCTCCAGCCCCGCCGCCGAAGACCGCAGACGGGTGACGTGTTGCTGGAGTTCGGCCGGTCGACCGGCTCGCGCCCGGATGGTCTCGAAGATGCCGTCACCCAGCTGGAACCCGCGGTCGAACGCCGACAGGTGCGGTCCGTCGGCGGGGACGATCCGACCATCGATCCAGATCACGTCGGCCGACGAGGCGGTCGACCGGCTGGCCGTCATCGCACTTCCACGCCACCGATGGAACCCAGCGGGCCGCGGGCCTTCGTCACCGTTTCCTGCCACTCGGCAGCCGGATCGCTCAGCCAGGTGATCCCGCCCCCGACATGCAGGGTCAGCCGCCGGCCGTCGGCCACGAAGGTCCGGATGACGATGCTGGTCTGCATCGCCCCATCCGGACCGATCCAGCCGATGGCCCCGGTGTACGGACCGCGGCGAACGGGTTCCAACCCTTCAAGGATCTCCATCGCGGCGATCTTCGGGGCACCGGTGATCGAGCCACCCGGGAACGAGGCGGCCAGGAGGTCGAACGCGTCGTGGCCGTCGGCGAGGACCCCGGTCACGGTCGACACGAGGTGCTGGACGGCCGCAGTCCGCTCAAGCCGGCACAGGCGCGGGACCCGGACGGTGCCCGGTCGGCAGACGCGACCCAGGTCATTGCGGAGCACATCCACGATCATCACGTTCTCCGCCCGATCCTTGGCCGACCCCAGCAGTTCCCGGGCGAGTGCCCGATCGGTCGACGGGTCGGCTCCTCTCGGGCGTGTGCCCTTGATCGGATCGGTCGTGACCCGACCGTCCTGGTCGACCGACAGGAACGGCTCCGGTGATGCCGACAGGAGCGCGCGCGGCCGTCCGGTCAGCGGTCCGGGACCGAGGTCCAGGTAGGCCGAGAAGAGCGACGGATCGCCGGTCCGGAGGCGCCGGTAGAGCGGCCATGGATCCTGATCGAACGGCGTTTCCAGTCGACGGGTGAGATTGGCCTGGTAGATGTCGCCGCGGGCGATGTGGGCACGGACGGCGTCCACGCCAGCCTCGAAGGCGCGACGGTCGAGTCCCGACCGGAACTGGAACGGTCCTGGAGAGCCGGCCGAGGGTTGACTGGGGATCGGCTCCGGCCGACCGACCGGTGTCGTGAGACGGGCGTGGACGTCGTCGAGTCGGCGAGCGAGCCGCCGGGCATCGTCGTCGAGCGCGCGGCCGCCGAGCCAGGCGTGTCCGGTCCGCCGATCCCAGGCGACGACCCAGTCGTGGAGGGCCAGCCGCATCGGCGGGAGATCCTGATCCTCCGGGGCGATCGACGGCAGGCGCTCCAGGATCGCGCCGAGATCGTAGCCGAGGAACCCGACCAGTCCACCCAGGAACGGCGGAGCGTCCGCTGGCAGGATGATCGTCCGATCCAGGCGTGCGACCAACCGTCTGGCCACGGCGAACGGATCTGGACCCGCGGCCGGTGATTCGAGGACCGCGACGGGATCCGCCGTCAGGTACGTCCAGCGTGCATTCCGACCGGGTCGGGCGCTCTCCAGCAGGACCAGGCCGGGCAGGTCGCGGAAGGCCTCGGCGGCATCGATGGCCCGCGTGTCCGCCACCCGATCGGGCAGCCGGCGGAGCCGGACCGAGGGATTCGAACGGGGGATCGGGATCATCATCGGCGATGATACGGCCGACCGGGCATCCGGCTAGCATCCGACCATGCGAACACGCGATCTCGGTATCGTCATCGGGCAGGGGCAGCCCGGCGAGCTCAACGCCATCACCGACGTGCCCGGTGTGGGGGTGGGTCAGACCACGATCATCGACGGGGACGGCCCGCTGGTCGTCGGTCGCGGGCCGATCCGGACCGGCGTGACCGTGGTCGTACCGCGCCTGTCGGACCGACGCCACGAACCCGTGTTCGCGGGCTGTCATCGCCTGAACGGGAACGGTGAGATGACCGGTCTGGAATGGGTCCGCGAGTCCGGCTTGCTGACGACCCCGGTCGCGATCACCAACACCCACAGCGTCGGCGTCGTTCGCGACGCCCTGGTGGCCGCCTCGATCAGTGGCGCCGGAGGCCAGCACGTCGATTGGTCGCTGCCGGTCGTGGGCGAGACGTTCGATGGGCTGCTCAACGACATGAATGGGTTCCATGTCCAGGCCGGCCACCTGCGGGCGGCGCTGGATGGCGCAGTCGGCGGCCCGGTCGACGAGGGTGGGGTCGGCGGCGGGACCGGGATGGTCTGCCACGAGTTCAAGGGTGGGATCGGGACGGCTTCCCGAGTGCTTGCGACCCATCGTGGCGGACACACGGTCGGGGTCCTGGTCCAGGCGAACTATGGCAAGCGGGCCTGGTTGCGTGTCGACGGGGTGCCGGTCGGGGGTGAGATCCCCACGACGGAGATCCCGAGCCCGTATGACCAGGCGAGAGCGGCTGCGCATAGCGGACCACCACCCGGTTCCGGTTCGATCATCGTCGTCATCGCCACGGACGCGCCGCTCCTGCCCCACCAGTGCCAGCGGCTCGCGCAGCGCGCCGGGCTTGGAATCGCCCGGGCCGGCGGGACCGGTGGCCACACGAGCGGCGACTTGTTCATCGCCTTCAGCACCGGCAATCGCCTGCCGGTCGTTCGCGACGGAAACCGGTCCGACCTGGACTATGACGTGCGGGCGGCGAGTGACGACGTCATCGATGGCCTGTTCGACGCGGTCATCGAGGCGACCGAGGAAGCGATCATCAATGCGCTGATCGCCGCGACGACGATGGTCGGGCGAGACGGCATCACGGCCCACGCCCTCCCACATGATCGATTGCTCGAGGTCATGACCCGCTACGGACGCCCCCCGCGGCCGGCCTGATCCGACCGACCGCGCGCCACACGCCTGGATCCCAGGAGCCTCAGCCGGCGGTCACCGGTGTGGGCTTTTCGATCGGGACCCCGATCAGGCTGCCGTACTCGGTCCACGACCCATCGTAGTTGCGGACCCGGTTGTAGCCGAGCAACTCGTGGAGGACGAACCAGGAATGGCTCGAACGTTCACCGATCCGGCAGTATGCGATGACGTCCTTGTCGGGCGTGATCCCTTTCGCCTCGTAGAGCGTGGCCAGGTCCTCTGCATCCTTGAAGGTCCCGTCTTCCTTGACCGTCTGGGCCCAGGGGATCGAAGCGGCGCCCGGGATGTGTCCGGCTCGCTGCGCCGTCTCGCCCATACCGGGTGGAGCGATGATCTCGCCGTTGTATTCGGCCGGCGAGCGGACATCGACGAGGGCCAGGCCTGGATCGCCAAGGCGGGGCAGGATGTCGTCGCGGAATGCCCGCAGGCTGAAGTCGGGCTCGGAGAGCGTGTACCCGGTCGCGTCATACGCCGGCGCGTCGACGCTCAGGGCAAGGCCGTTGTCCAGCCAGAACTTGCGCCCGCCATCGAGGATCCGGACGTCGGCGTGGCCGTACAACTTGAGCTGCCAATAGGCCCACGCGGCGAACCAGTTGTTGTTGTCGCCATAGAGCACGACGGTCGTGTCGGGACCGATGCCCGACGCAGAGAGGAGGGCGCCGAAGTCCTCCGGGCTGGCGATGTCGCGCCGGATGCCGTCCGCCAGCTGGCTTGTCCAGTCCCAGCCGACGGCGCCCGGGATGTGGCTCTGTTCGTAGGCCGTCGTATCCACGTCGACCTCGACGAATCGGACCGAGGGGTCGTCCAGGTGGGCGAGCGCCCACTCGCTGTCGACCAGGACGTTCGGCTTGGCATACGTGTAGTCGGTCATGTTCGAAACCTCCGGAAGGTGTGAGCGGGTGTGAGCCGGGGTCGGACCGGCGTACGGCCGGCATGGAGGAGGTGCGGCTCGGTCGGCTCAGTCGCCCGACGTCGGTCGGTCGCGGCGGCTGAATTCGGCCAGCCGCTCCATACACGAGTCGGCGGCGCGTTGCGCCTGGCGCACGATCCACGGGTCGACCCGGCTCGAATCCTCGATGGCGATGGTCGGGCCGAGCGATCCATCCTCGACGACGATGCCGGAGCTGTTCCGGTAGTCGGCCATCCAGTTCGCCTGCAGTTGCAACCCCACATCGGTCACGACCGGCACGGAAAACAGCCAATCGAGGTACGTCGCGTTGAGCCGATCGACGATGTCGGCCAGGCGGACCGGACGGCCGCGCTCGATCCGGGCCAGCAGGTCGATGACCCTGACCGTCGTGAACGGGTCCCCGGCCTCGGCGACGGTCGGTGGCACGATCATGGGGTCCGGCGCCCCGGTCGGTGCGGGACGAAGCAGACCGAGACCGATCGTGGTCGTGACACTGGACACGGCGTGGGCATCTCCGAGTGATCGACTAGGGATTACCGAGTCTAGCGCAGGATCTTCGGCACGGTCCAGCGCTGGCGAACGAAGCTTCACCTTCCCGACACCGCATCCCCACGTCGGTACGTCATGCTGGCCCTGCCGGCCAGAGGGGTCGGTGGCGGATCGCACGCGCGTTCCGTCCGAGCGCGCTGCCAGATGAGCACGATGACGACGATGGACGATGATCCGATCCAGGCCGAACCGACCACCGACCCCGAGCCACCGGTAGCGACTCCCGTCGTGCCCGGTCCCTCCCTGGCCTCGGAGTCAACGGCGGTCGATCGCGGACACGGATCGAAGCTCCGTCGCGCGGTCATCGCTCTCGTGCTGGTGGCGACGTTCGGCGTCGGGATCGGGGTCGGAAATCTCGCACTGCCCGCCATGGGCGGTGCCGGATCGCCGACCCCGGATCCTGCAGCCAGCTCCACGACGACCGACTTCGGCCTGATCCGAGATGCCTGGGACATCCTCCATACGAAATACGTGGGGGCCGACCAACTCAACGACACAGATCTCGTCTACGGCGCGATCGAGGGCCTCACCCAGGCGGTCGGTGACACCGGTCACACCTCCTTCATGACCCCGGAGCAACGCGCCGAGCGGTCGAACGACCTGTCGGGCAAGTACGTCGGGATCGGGGTCAGGATCGACACCGCGGATGACGGCCTGCCGCTGGTGGTCGGGGTCTTCAAGGACAGCCCGGCCGAAGGTGCCGGCGTGGAGACCGGCGACGAGATCGTCGCGGTGGATGGCCGACAGACGGCCGGCAGCACCGTTGATCAGGTCGTCGACTGGGTTCGAGGCGAAGCGGGAACGACGGTGGCCCTGACGATCAGATCCGGATCAGACGGCCCACAGCGCGAGGTCTCCATGGTCCGCGCCGACGTGGCGGTGACGCCAGTATCGTGGGCGATCGTCCCGGGCACGAATACCGCCCTCGTCCGCCTCGATCAGTTCTCGACGGGTGCGGCCGACGACCTCAAGGCGGCTCTTGGCGAGGCGCGTGATGCCGGTGCCGATCGGATCATCTTCGATCTGCGGGGCGATCCAGGCGGCTATGTCAACGAGGCCGATGCCGTGGCGAGTCAGTTCCTTTCGAGCGGCGTCGTGTTCATCGAGCGCGACGCGTCAGGAAAGGAGACCACCCATCCGGTGACCCCGGGTGGCGTGGCCACCGACCTGCCGATGGTGGTCCTCGTCGATGGCAGCACGGCAAGTTCGGCGGAGATCGTGTCGGGCGCGCTGCAGGACGCGGACCGAGCCCAGATCATCGGGGTCCAGACGTATGGGACCGGCACGGTCCTCGGCGAGTTCTCACTGAGAGATGGATCGGCCCTTCGGGTCGGGACGGTCGAATGGCTGACCCCGAGCGGGCGCCGGATCTGGCACGAAGGGATCACCCCGGATGTCACGGTCGAGCGTGCGAGCGACATCGCTCCGCTGGACCCGGCCGAGGTCGGCAAGATGACGCCGGCCCAGGCCAAGGCCCTGACAGACCCGCAATTGGCTCGCGCACTGACCGTCGTCAGTGCGGTCGCCGCGGCTGACTGACCGATCCGCCGCCGACGGCGTCAGGTCGCCGGCGGATCATCCTGCGGCGGGTCTTGGCCTTCACCGGTGAGCTCGGCCTCGCGTCCGTTGATCGGGAGGTCCACGGTCAGGCGACCACCGCCCGCCGCGGCGACCCCCGGGATCGGGTCACCTTTGGCGACCAGCTCGTGTGCCGGCGGCGTGGTCCTGAAGATCTGGCTGTCGATGCCGACCAGGATCCCGCCGATCGACTGACCGACCGACATGCGCTTCTTCTTCGTCACGTCTGCAGTCTAGCTACCGGAACGTGGAGGAACCTCTATCGGGACAGGACCCGTACCGCAACGTGGGCGGGTCAGGATGGGTTCATGACGACTTCTGCAGGCCGCATCGCCCCGCCCGCGGGCGCCTGGATCCGCCGCTATTTCCCGCGCAGCGGTTGGGCGACGACCCGTTGGCACCTGTTCACCGGCGATGTCATCTGGCGACGTCACTGGCCGGGCCCGTCGCTCGAAACGTTGTGTGGCTACGTCACCGGGCCGCTCTGGTCGTACGACCACCTCGATATCGAGATCAGCGAACCGACCTCGCCGTGTCGACTCTGCCTCAACCGCTCGATCGTCGCTGACGAGCGAGGTGTGGCCTAAAGCAATTCCCCATGGGACGACCCGGTCGGTTCGCCGTCGCGTGGTCGGGGCTCCTCGCCGGGCCCGTACTCGGCCGCGAGAGCCGGTGATGACGATGCCGATGTTCCCTCGATGGCGCCGACGCCGAACGGAACCCACTTCGACGGATCCTGGAGCCGGTGCGCCTCAAGATTGCCTCGGGTATGGACCTCGGAGAAGCCCTTTGGCTCGATCCACATCCGCTCACCCTCGAGCAGCCCGAGGACGCCAGATTGCCCGGGTTCCGGGCGCTCGTGCTGGCAATAGGCACAGGCGGCCTGGTCGTGCTTCTGGTACGTCTCGGGTTCCTCGTAGGTCGTGATGTAGCCCTCGTAGTTGCGCAGCACGACCTTGTGATCCGAGTAGCTGATCAGGTAATTGGGCATGACCGGGATCTTGCCGCCGCCGCCCGGGGCATCGATGACGTAGGTCGGCACGGCATAGCCCGACGTGTGGCCACGCAGCCCTTCCATGATCTCAAGGCCCTTGCCGACCGGCGTCCGGAAGTGTCCGGAGCCCTCGACCAAGTCGCACTGGTACAGGTAATAGGGCCGGATCCGGTTGGCCACGAGCTTGTGGACCAGCGCCCGCTGGATATGGACGCAGTCGTTGACTCCGGCCAGCAGCACGCTCTGGTTGCCGACCGGCAGTCCGGCCCTGGTCAGCCTGTCGACCGCCCGGCTGACCTCCGGCGTGATCTCGTTGGGATGGTTGAAGTGGAGGTTGATCCAGAGTGGATGGTATTTCGCCAGCATCTCGCACAGTTCATCGTCGATCCGCTGGGGCAGGAACACCGGCACCCGCGACCCGATCCGGATGATCTCGATGTGGGGGATCTCGCGCAGTCCGCGCAGGATCGATTCGAACAGCTTCGGCGCGAGGGTCAGGCCGTCGCCCCCGGAGATCAGGACGTCGCGGACCTGCGGCGTACGGCGCAGGTACTCCAGCTGTGCCTCGTGATCGCGCCGATTGAAGTTCTGGGTCGGATCGCCGACGATCCGTGACCGCGTGCAATAGCGGCAATAGCTCGCGCACTGCGTCGTGACCAGCATGAGGACCCGGTCCGGGTAGCGATGGACCAGGCCGGGGACCGGTGAGTGGCGGTCTTCGGCGAGGGAATCCTCCATCATCGCCGTGAACGCCTGATGCTCGCGGCCGATCGGGATGACCTGGCGGCGGATCGGGTCGTCCGGATCCTTCGGGTCGATGAGGCTGATGAAGTACGGCGTGATGTCGACCCGGAATTTGTCGGGGGCCGACAGGCCCTCCCGTTCTTCGTCGGTCAGCTCGAGGACCCGCTCGATCTCGGCCAGGTCGTTGACCCGGTTGCTGAGCTGCCACCGCCAGTCGTTCCACTTCTCGTCCGGGACATCCACCCAGAGGGGCGCCCGGCGACTGACCGCAGGACGACCGTCTGGCCCGAGCGTGCGCGCCGGGTCCGCCAGATTGACGAACGGCGCCTCGGTGGCGAGCCGGGTCGCATCCTGGTGCGCGACGGCGGTCTTGATCTCCTGTGCGTCCAACTGATCGATGCCCTCGTATCTGCACCGCATAGAGTCTATGCACTCTGCATGTTGGAGCATCATAGCGCCTCGGCATCCGAGGACAGACCTCCCCTAATGAAACCTTTCCGTGACGAACCGTATCGAGGAGGTGGAGCCCCGGCGATCGACCGGCGCCCGAACGACGACATGACCTCGGATGCGCGTGGAGGGAGATCGGTGGGCGACCACAAAGCGGGTCGGCGCGGCCTCCCTCATGATGGATTCGAGCCGTACGGTGGTGTTGACGGTGAGCACCGAATCCAAACCGGAGGTCGAAGATCGATCCAGCGGCCACTCCGGAACTTGATGGTCAGCGGACCGATCGATCGGTCGTGGACGCTGTCCTGGGTGGCGACCGCGATGCCTATCGCATCCTCGTCGAACGCGAATCGGCTGGTGTCGTGCGCTCCGCGCATCGCATCCTCGGTGACCTGTATGAGGCGGAGGACGTCGCCCAGGAGGCGTTCGTGACGGCCTACCGGTCTCTGGCGAGCTGGCGCGGGGACGGACCCTTCGGGGCGTGGCTGACCCGGATCGCCGTCCGGATCGCCCTTCGCCGAGTCGGGCGGCGACGCTCGGTCGTCAGGCTCGATCAGGTCATCGCGCCCGATCCGACCTCGGCTGAGACCCGGACGGCCACCCGTGAGATCGCCGGTCCGGCCGGTCCCGGCTCGGATCCGGCCGCGCTCGCCATCCACTCAGAGCGCACCCGTGCCCTGCGATCCGCAGTGGCCGGACTCCCGGAGCCGTACCGTGAGGTCGTCAGCCTCCAATTCTTCGGCGGATTGACGCTCGATGAGATCGCCCGACAGACGGAGCGTCCGCTCGGCACCGTCAAGACCCACCTCCGTCGCGGTCTGCTTCGGTTGCGCGCCGTCGTCGAACCATGGGGCGAGACGTGAACGAGTCCAAGCGGCCGTTCGATCAGTCCGAACTCCAGTCGCCAGCGGATCCGGAGGCCACCACGGCCGAGATCGCCCAGGCCGCTGGTATCGCTCGGACCCTCGAGACGATGACGACGGATGGCGGGATCCGGCCCACGGATGATTTCGAGGATCGCGTGATGGCCGCGATCGCGCTCGAAGCAGCGCCGCGACTCGTCGTACGGTCCGGTCGGGCGGGCCGCGGCGGGCGACTCGCCGTCTTCCTGTTGGCGGTCCGCGAGTCATGGGCGGTCGCCGGAAGTCGGGGGCATCCATTGGCCATTCGGGCCCAGGCGCTCGGGTTCGTCCTGCTCGTCGTGCTGGCCGCAGGGGCGCTGACCGGGCTGACCGCCGTCGCGGTCGGTGGTCTCGTCGGCCGTGACACGGTCCCGACCCCATCGATCGATGTGGCCCCGTCCATCACTCCCTCGCCGACGCCATCGCCGACGCCGACCGTGGTCCCGTCGCCGACGCCGTCACCGAACTCGCCCGAAAGTGCCGAGCCAGGTGACACATCGGAGCCGAGCGAGTCGGGCGAATCAGAGCCGACCGCCGCGCCCGCGAAGAGCCGCCAGCCGGCGAAGACGGCGACACCGCCGGGAACGCCGCGGCCGACCCGCACGGCGAGGCCGACCGAGGCGCCCGATGATTCGCCCGAACCGAGCGACGACGGAGGCGAACGCGAAGACGAGGGTGGATCCACGGTCATCGCGGGGGCGGCGGGTCCGACCACGGGCCGCTGAGGCGAAACCTTTTCGGATCAAACGGTCTCAGGGAAGTACGGCCCGGGACGATCCAACACCGGGCCGCCGACCAGATCCGGGAGTCCACCTTGACCATCGAACCCGCCGTGGCACCACCGACGACCAGGACCAAGGCGGTCGCCTCCCGCACCCAGCCACCGTTTCGGCTGTCGGGTCGGGCGACCGTGATCCTCGCAGCGATCATCGGGCTGATCCTGATCTACGCGACGGACCAGATCGCACCGGCGACCTCCGATCGCCAGGCGCAGCTCCGGATCTGGCTGGCCGCCCGCGCGACCGGGACCGTGACCCTGTTCCTGTTGACCCTCCAGATCTGCATCGGCCTGGTGCTGTCCCACCCGACCAACAAATCGACCTGGCGGTTGTCCAAGACCATCTACCCGTGGCATGTCCACGTCTGGGTCTTCGTCATCGCCTTCCTCGCCGTCCACATCGTGAGCATCATCCTCGACCCATACGCGGGAGTCGGGCTGGCGGGGTCGTTCATCCCGGGTCTGTCCGAATACCGGTCGGTGCCGGTGGCGCTCGGCACGCTCGCCCTCTACGCGTTCCTGATCACGGCGGTGACCGCCCGCTTCACGAAGCTGCTGCCCGCCGGCGTCTGGCTATCGATCCACCGCCTGTCACTCATCGTTTTCATCCTCGCCTGGGCCCACGGGATCCTGTCGGGGACCGATACAGAGGCGCTCCGCGCCGTCTACGTCGCGACCGGTCTGGCCGTCGTCATGGCCGGCGCATACCGCTATTGGGCATCCCGACAGCGTCGGCCCACGTTCGAGACGAGTCGCTCGACATCCAACACGGAGGTACGGACCCGATGAACATCAGCTCGCTCCGCGTCCGGCGGACCCTGACCCTTGGTGGCACGCTCGCCGCCCTCGTCCTGGGTTTCGCGGTCATCCAGTCCGCGGCCGCCTGGGCGGTGGACGCCGCGCCGCTGGCGACGACGCCCGTATCGGCCGCATCCATCCAGAACAGGCTGGTGGAGGAACAGACGCGCTCCGCGGATCTACAGTCGCAGCTCTGGGCCATCACCGATAGCGCCGACCAGCTGTCCACCGCTCTTGAGGCAGCCCAGACCCGGATCGCCACCGATACCGACCAGGCAGCGGCGCTCCGGAAGGACCTCAAGGACGCAAAGGCCAGGCTTGCGACGCTCAAGGAGTCGATCCGCCAGGCGCGCTCGACCACGGTCGTGACGAAGACCGTCCGGGTCGCGGCCGCCTCCGGGACAAGCGCGGCGCGACATGGCGACGGTGAGGATGACGGCCACGAGCGCGATGATCATGAGCCCGGCGATGACTGACCGACGCGTCCCGCTCCACCTCGCGGTCCTTTTGGGAACATCGACGGCGGCCTACGCCGTGAGCCTGGCCGGGGTAGCGGCCTTCCAGTCCCAGACAGACCGGGCCGCCATCGAGCGGCAGGATCCGAGCGTGGCAGCGGCGGATCGGCTCGTCGCCGGGCACGATCACCTGCAGTCCGACCTTGATCTGACGGCCCAGGCGTTCGAGGCGGCAGCCGCCAGGTACGACGCCATCGCAGCGGATCTCTCGTCGCTCGATGCCGCCCTGGCCGACCATGCCGCGCGGATGGCCAAGGTCAGTGGCGCCGCACGAGCCCTGCCACAACACGTCTCGTTGCCGAGCGTCACCCGGGTCGTCACCAGGACGGTCTCCAAGCCTCGCGTGAGTGCGTCGACGGGCGCGTCGGGCGGCTGATCGTCACGAGATCGTGACCGACCTGGCGTCCGACGCGAGCGTGTCGCTCGAGCCGGCGATGTTCGCCGGGCGAGCGATGGGTTCGCCGCTGCGATTGACCCTCGGCCGGGGAGTGGAGCCCGAGCCATCTGCGATGGCGGGCGCCTGGGCATCCGTCGTGCGCTCGTTCGAGGTATCGGAACAGGCGATGTCTCGATTTCGCGCCTCGAGCGAACTGACTTCCCTCAACCGGTCCGCCGGTTCGGGCACGGTCCTCTCGGTCTCCGCTCGTCTGCGCCAGGCCCTGGTGGCGGCCGATCGGGCAAATCGCGTCAGCGCCGGCCGATTCGACCCTCGGATCATCGGTGATCTTGACCGGCTCGGATACCGCGGGGCCGCCCTCCCGACGAGTGGCGGGCGCCTGGGAATCGCCGCTGGGTCCGGCGGTGACAGCCATCGGGTCGTCGAACGTTGCGGACGAGACGGCATTCGCCTCGCCCGCCCGGTCGATCTGGGTGGGATCGGCAAAGGCCTCGCGTTACGCTGGTCGGCAGCAGAGCTCTCCCGAGCCGGCACGCCGGCGTTCCTCCTGGATGCCGGCGGCGATCTCGTGGCGCGGGGGGCCGATCCAGCCGGCGGACCCTGGTTGATCGGCGTGGAGGATCCGACCGAACGGACCGATCATCTGGCGGTCATCGCCGTGGAGGAGGGCGCCGCCGCGACATCGTCGGTGCGGGTCCATCGCTGGACCGTCGCCGGGCGGGACGTGCATCACCTCATCGACCCGGCAACCGGGGAGCCATCAGAAGGTGGCCTGCTCTCGGTGACCGTCACCGGACCGGATCCGGCCTGGGCGGAGGTCTGGTCCAAGGTGCTCTTCATCGGCGGTCAAAGGGCGATCGCCGTTGAGGCGCGCGCGCGGGACCTCGCTGCCTGGTGGGTCATGGACGACGGATCGCTCGAGATGACGGCACGAGCCCGGGCCTGCACGGTGTGGGTCGCGACCGAAGATACGGGCCGCGGGTGACGGCTACTCGCCGATCACCGACCAGAGGAAGCCCATCATGATGAAGAAGCCGCTGAACATGGCGACGAGGCCGAGTCCGCCGTAGATCGAGTTGGCCCCGGTATGAGGCACCAGCTGGAGACCGATCCCGAATACGAGCGCCCAGCCGATGAACAGGAAGGTGAACAGGAACTTGCCGTTCGGGTTGGTGATCATCCGGACCCAGCGCGAGCCACCCTCGGTGCTGAGCGCCGACTTCAGGACGATGCCCAGCATGGCCACCACGATGATCCCCGAGATCAGGAACGGGATGGGCTGCTGGAACGCCACCAGGAAGAGCTGCACGGGCCGATGCTAGCAGATGCCCGGAGGGCTCGAACCGCCATCGCCGCTACGATGGTGGCGCCCGACATCCGAACACCTGACCAAGGCGAATCCCTGCCATGAACCCCTTCGACCGTCTCGGGCGGTCCGTCGCCAGCCATGCTCGATGGGTGGTCGCGGCCTGGGCCATCCTCCTCCTGGCGGCCATCCCGTTCGCGCCTCAGCTGCCCGGCCAGTTGCGGGCAGGCGGCTTCATCCTTGACGACCTCGAGTCCGCTCGGGCCAAGACGATCCTGGAGGACGAGCTCGGGGCCCCGCCATCGGCCCTCGTCATCGTCTTCTCGAGCCCCACGCTGACGGCGGGTACCCCCGCGTTCGAAGCGGCCGCGGCGGGCGCGGTCCGGGATATCCCGTCCGCGCCCCACGTCGCCCGGGTGGTCTCGCACGTCCTTGCGCCCAGCCAGGTGTCGATCGACGGTCACACCGCCTACGACGTCGTCTTCCTGGACCTGTCACCCGACGATTCGCCCGACGCGCTGCCGATCCTTCGCGACCGGTTGCACGACGCGCCCGGGCTCGAGGTCGAACTGGCCGGCGGCCCCGCCTTCTATGGTGATGTCCAGACGGTCTCTGAAGCCGACCTGCGCCGAAGTGAGGCCATCTCGCTGCCGCTTGCCGCGATCGCGCTCATCTTCGTGTTCGGCTCGCTCCTGGCGGCCGGTGTCCCCCTGGTCGTCGGTGGATCAGCGGTCGTCGTGGCGTTGGCGGCGATCTTCTTCGTCGCGTCGTTCACCCCGATGAGCATCTTCGTCCTCAACCTGGCGACGCTGTTGGGATTGGGCCTCGGGGTCGACTACTCGCTCCTGATGACCAGCCGGTTCCGGGAGGAGCTCGCTCGGCGACCGGACGATCCCGATCGGGTCGCCGAATTGGTCCGGATCACCGTCGCGACGGCTGGTCGCGCGGTCTTCTTCAGCGGCCTCACCGTGCTGCTTGGGCTCCTGGGTCTGGTGCTGTTCGAGTTCATGATCCTGCGCTCGGTCGGGGTGGCCGGAGCGATCGTGGTCGGCCTGGCCGTTGCCTCGGCGCTGACCCTGCTGCCGGCCGTCCTGATGTTGCTCGGGGACCGGGTCGACCGCTTCGCGATCCGGCGCGTGTCGATGACGGCGAACAGTGACGGCGCCTGGGCGCGCCTGGCCCGGCGCGTGATGCGCCATCCGGTCGCCGTCCTGATCCCGACGCTGGCGCTGTTGCTGATCCTCGGCTCGCCGTTCCTGCACGTTCGGTTCAACGCGCCGGACGCCACCATCCTGCCCCCGAACGTCCCCTCTCGATCGGCGTTCGACCGTCTCGTGTCTGAATTCGGCGAAGGCGAGTTCGCTCCGATCGTCATCGCCATCCGGACGCCAGGGGCGGCGACCGACAGCGGCAATCTCGCGACGCTGTATGACTACTCGAGGCGATTGGCCGCAGACCCGCGAGTCAGTCGGATCGACAGTCTCGTGGATGTCGACCCACGACTGACCCTCGATCAGTACCGGTTGCTGTACCAGGATCCCAATGGCCCGCGGGACCGCTACATCCAGACGGCCTTGGCGGCGACGACTCGTGGCGACGTGACGGCCTTCACCATCACCACCCCGTACGGACCGAACAGGGACGAAGGTCGAGCGCTCGTCGCCGATCTGCGGGGTGCCGATCCGGGCCTTGCTCCGCCGGCCGGGGCGACGATCCTGGTCGGTGGCGGCGCGGCGGACGTCGCCGACGTGGTCGATCGCGTGCGCGCGGATTTCCCCCGGACCGCCCTGTTCATCATCGTCTCGACCTACCTGGTGCTGTTCGTGCTGCTCCGGTCGGCCATCCTGCCGATCAAGGCCCTCGTCATGAACACGCTCTCGATCGTGGCCAGTTTCGGGGCACTGGTCTGGATCTTCCAGGACGGGAACCTCTCTGCCGTGCTCGGGTTCCAGCCGTTGGGCTTCGTCGAGACGACCCAGCCGGTCATCCTGTTCTGTGTCCTGTTCGGGTTGTCGATGGACTACGAGGTCTTCCTGCTGACCCGGATGAAAGAGGTCTGGGACCGGACCGGTGACAACGTCGAGGCGGTCGCCGGGGGCATGGAACGGAGTGGCCGGATCGTGACCTCGGCGGCACTCATCGTCGTCGTCGTGGCCGGTTCGTTCGCGTTCGCCGACATCGTGCTGATCAAGGCCCTCGGCCTCGGGATGGCCATCGCGGTCGCCCTGGACGCGACGGTCGTGCGCGCCCTGCTCGTCCCGGCCACGATGCGCCTGCTCGGCCGATGGAACTGGTGGATGCCAGCGTCGCTGGAACGGGTCCTGCGTGGGCGTCTGCCTGGCTCCGAGGCCGACGTCGAAGCGGCGCTCCGATGAGCACGCCAGTGCGGCAGCGGATCCGACTCGCCGCCGTCCTTGTCGCGACCCTGGTCGTCGTCGGTTGCGGTGGCGGTCTGGTCGGCGTCGCCGGCGCCCCCGGAGACCCCATCCTGGCCAACCCACCCGTCGCTCGCCCATCGCCCCCGCAGGCCAGCACACGACCTACCAGCGCCCCTGACCCGGTGCCGGTCGTCCTGCCCCGCGATGACGGGCCCCACGATCGACTCACAGAATGGTGGTACTACACGGGTCACCTGCGCGCCGAGGATGGTCGCCGATTCGGTTTCGAGTTCGTGATCTTCCGCGCCGAACGCGGCCGGTTCCCGACCTCGTGGGTGTCCCACCTGGCCATCACCGATGAGTCGGCCGACCAATTCCTGTACGGACAACGCCTCGAGGTTGGCGACCGAGTGGATCGATCCCCGACTTCGGCGGACGGCATCCCGGACGGCTTCGACTTGGGCATCGACGGCCTGGATCCGGCGGCGCCTGACTCGACCGGGGGCCCGGCCTGGACGATGCGCGGCACCGACGGAGCGGACGAGCTCCGGGCCGACATGTCGCCCGCCGAGGCCGCGTCCGCCGGAGCGACCGGAGGCGTCGGCCTCGCCCTGTCCCTCCGGTCCGAAAAACCCCCGGCGCTCCATGACGGCGACGGTTGGATCGACTTCGGTCCGGCCGGCGGCTCCTACTACTACTCACGGACGTCGATGGCGGCGGCGGGCACGCTGACCGTCGACGGCGCGACATTCACGGTCGACGGCACGGCCTGGTTCGACCACCAGTGGGGCGATTTCATCTCGGTCGGGGGCGGCGGCTGGGACTGGTTCGCCGTGAACCTCGACGACGGCACGGATATCTCGCTGTCGCTCGTGCGCGATGCCGACGGAACGTACCCACTCGTGTACGGGACGATCGTCGGACCCGATGGCACGGTCCGTCATCTGGACCGCGAGGCGTTCAGTGTCGAGTCGACCGACCACTGGCTGAGCCCGTCGACTGGGGCGGACTACCCGGCTGGCTGGGTCGTCCGCATCCCGGGTGATGACCTCGAGATCGCCCTGCAGCCGACGGTTGCCGCCCAGGAACTCGATACCCGGGCCACGACCGGCGTCGTCTACTGGGAAGGGTCACAGGTCGTACACGCGACTCGGGCCGGCCGGTCGATCGACGGGGAGGGCTATGTCGAACTGACCGGCTACGCCGCGAGCTCACCGGGCAGCGATTGAACGAATCCGACTGGCGAGGGTGTGGCGGTCAGTCCCCGCCGGGGATCGCGACGGGCGGCAATTCGAGATCGACCGTTTCGGCCAGCGTTCGCGACGCGACGTCGACGTCGCCGAGGCCAGCCAGCGCCCGGATCATCGCGGCCCCGGCGTTGCGATAGCCCTTTGCGTCAGACAACGACGCGCGCAGCCCGAGGCGAGCGGTCTCGGCCATCGTGCGGTAGAAGGTATCCAGGTCCGCACTGACCGCCGCGGCATCGGTCCATGGCCCAAGCCGACCGACGAGGTCGATGCCCAGTGCGGCATCGGCCGCCAGCGAACGGAGCGCCCGGGCGATCTCGCTCGTGGTCGCGCCATCCTTGGCCAGCGTCGCCTTGAGGGTGGCCGTGTCGACCGCGATCCGGCCGTTGACCACGGCGGTCCCGCTCAGGGCCGCGATGGCCGCGGCCGGTCGTCCGGCCGGACGAGGCGCCACCGGTATGACCGGGGCAAGGCTCGACAACGGCACACCGCTATCCGCCGTCGGAGCGGCCTCGGCCTCGGTCGCCGCCGCCGCCACGGTGTTCGAGATCGACATCGTCACGACCACGGCTGTCACCGTCCCGCCGATCAGGCCGCCGAGGGCCATCCCCAGAACCAGGATCAGGGCGGCCCGCTTGAGCGCGACCCCCAGGACCAGGCGGGTTTCGCAACCCGGGCAGCGCCACGTGCCATCCGATAGCGGACGGGCACAGGCTGGGCAGTTGAAGACATGGGCATCCACTTCGCCGATGGCGACGCCCCTGGGATCGGCCCGCTTGGAGCGCTTGCTGCCGAACAGACTCGAGGTCATCGGCCGATCAGCCTCCGCCGTCCGTCGCGGAGGGAAGTCCGATGCCGGCCGTGGCTGCGAGCGTGCGCATCTGCGCGTCGATCGCGTCGAGGCCCTTCAGGGTGCGCACCATCGCCCGACCGGCCCGCCGGTAGGCACGCTGATCGTTCAGCGAGAGTTGCAACGCGGCTCGGGCCTTGTCGGCCACGGTTCGATAGAAGGCTTCGAGCGACGCCGTCGTCGATCGGGCTTCGGGCCAGGTGGCGGCACGACTGACGAAGTCGATGCCCTGGGCCGCGTCCGCGGCGATGGCTCGAAGGTCGACGGCGATATCGCCGGGCCGTGGCCGATTGCGCCGCAGCGTCGCTGCCAGGGATGCGCCGTCGGCCATCATCCGTCGATCCACCACGGCCGTGCCACTCAGCGCAGCGGCCGCCATCGGCGGTACGGAAGCTGGCGAAGCGGCGGGCGCGGTGCTGGCCGGCGGAGCCGATGCCGCGCCGGCGGCGAGGGTGGGTCCAAGCAGGGTGACGCTGATCAACAGCGCGATGAGAGACCCGAACGCCATCCCGCCGAGCGCCAGCCCGATGCCCAGCCGAGTGACGGGTCTGGTGAGCTTGACGCCCATGACCCACAGGGCGCCGCACTCCGGGCAGCGAGCGACCCGGGGCAGCGGAGGCTGCGCACAGGCCGGGCAGTCTTCCCCGTCGATCGGTGGCCGTTCGATGGCAGCGACCGGCTCCAGGTTCGCCTCAGTCACACGTTCTCTCTTCACCGGGACCGCGCGCAACGTGCCGATGCATCGCCGTCGTGCGGTCCTGCCCAGTCTGGGCCGGTCGCCGGTGCGCCGCGCCCGACTGATGGTCCCGCCGACCTCGCAGTACGTTCGAGCCGCGCGACAGCGCTTGATGATACTGAGTCTCATCTGTATGGTATGGTCCCGATATGGCCGACGCGAACATCTTCACCAGCGCGCTGGGCGAGGCCGGCTATCGGCTGACCGAGCCGCGCCGATCCGTGGCGGCCTTGATCGCCGAGCAGGAGGGCCACTTCACGGCAGCGGAGCTGGCGGCGGCGGCTCGGCTGCGGCGACTGGGACTGGGTCGCGCGACGATCTTCCGCACACTGGAGACGTTGGACAGCCTCGGTGCGATCGAGCGGGTGGATCTGCCCACGGGTGAGCACGCATACGTGGGCTGTGCACCCGCTCACCATCATCACGTCATCTGTTCCGGATGCGGCCGAGCGGAGGAGATCGCCGACGCGGGTCTCCGCCGCGTCGTCATCGATATCGCCCGCCGGACGGGCTACCGGATCGACGACCACCGGCTCGAGTTGTTCGGGCTGTGCGCCGACTGTCAGGTCCGCCCGCTGCCGCCGGCGAGCGCATAGGTTGGATCGAGCGATGCGTCGATCACCATCCGCGACGACGTTGCTGGTCGCGCTGCCCGCCCTGGTCCTGATCGCGGCAGCCTGTGGCGCCGACCGAGCGACGCCCGCTCCACCGGGGACCCTCGACGTTGTGGCCACGACCACGGTATTCGCCGACATCGTCAGGAACGTGGGTGGCGACCGCGTCACGGTCGATTCCATCATCCCGGCGGGCGCCGGCCCGGAGGATTACGAACCGAAGCCGAACGACGCGCGCCTGCTGGCCGACGCGGACCTTGTCGTCTCGAATGGTGTCGGTCTCGACGATTTCCTCGATCGCCTCATCGCGTCCACCGGCGAGGACCGGGCGGAGCGATTGATCCTCGGCGAGGGCATCCCGACCATCGACGTCGATGGGGAGCCGAACCCGCATTTCTGGCTGGATCCGAGCTTGGTTGCCAACCACTACATCCCGGCCATCGAGGCGGCGCTGTCACGCATCGACCCGGCCGGTGAGCCGGTGTATGCCAAGGCCGCCGCCGACTACCGGAAACAGGTCCTGGCCATGGATGCCGCCAACCGCGAGAAGCTCGACACGATCCCGGCGTCGGACCGCAAGCTTGTCACCTTCCACGATGCGTTCCCGTACTTCGCAGCCCACTATGGCTTCGAGCTTGTCGGGGTCATCCTGTCGAACGTCGGCCAGGAACCCAGCGCGTCCGACCTTGCCGCGCTCGTGGAGCAGGTGAAGGCGACCGGGACCCGGGCGGTCTTCTCGGAGGCCCAGTTCAGCCCGGAACTGGCTCAGACCCTGGCCGACGAGGCCGGTGTCAGTCGGGTCGTCACGACCCTCTACAACGACACGGTCGGGCCACCGCCGACCGACACGTACCTGACGATGATGGCCTGGAACGTGGACCGGATCGTGGAGGCCCTGAAGCCGTGAGCGCGGTCGTCGCGTTGCGGCACATCACCGCCGGCTATGGCGATCGGATCGCGCTGGCCGACGTGGACCTCGAGATACCGCGAGGTTCGCTGTTGGCGGTCATCGGTCCGAACGGAGCCGGCAAGAGCACGCTGCTCAAGACGATCGCCGGTCTGCTGGAGCCGCTGTCGGGCGACGTCGAGGTCTTCGGTGGCCCGGTCAGGCTGGCTGCCAAACGGATCGCGTACGTGCCGCAGGCCGAGCTCGTCGACTGGTCATTCCCGGTGACCGTCGGAGACGTCGTGATGATGGGTCGGGTGCCCCTCATCGGCATCGGCCGGTCGCCCGGCAGGGATGACCGAGCGGCGGTCGACAGCGCCCTGCGCACCGTCCGGATGACCGATCTTCGCGATCGCCAGATCGGCGCGCTGTCGGGCGGGCAGCGTCGCCGGGTGTTCCTGGCCAAGGCCCTTGCCGCAAGACCGGACCTGTACCTCCTCGATGAGCCGGTGACCGGCGTCGACACGACGACCCAGGAGGACCTGATGCGCATCCTCGAAGCCGAGGCGGACGCCGGGCGGACGGTCATCGCCACGACCCACGACCTGGCCAGCGCCGCGCACCATTTCCACCAGGTCGCATTCGTCAACGGGCGGGTCGTCGCTTCGGGACCGGCGGACCTGGTGATGGATCCGGTTCTGCTGACCGAGACGTACGGCGGGCACGTCATGATCCTGCCCGCAGGAGACCGGACGATCATCGACGACGCCCACCATCACGACGAGGCGCCGGGCAGCGATCGCCACTTCCATGAGGGTGCCGGCTGATGCTCGATGTCGTGTTCGACCCGATGGCTTACGGGTTCATGCAGCGCGGTCTGGTCGCAGCCCTCCTGGTCGGGATCGTGTGCGCGGTGATGGGTGCGTTCGTCGTCCTGCGCGGGCTTGCATTCATCGGCGACGCGGTGAGTCACGCTGCGTTCCCGGGTCTCGTCATCGCGTACATGCTCGGCATCCCCCTGTACATCGGGGGCGGGGTCGCGGCCGTTGCCACGGCGCTCGCCATCGGGGCGGTCGCGCGGCGCGGATCACTCCGATTCGATACGGCCGTCGGTGTCCTGTTCGCGGGTACCTTCGCCTTCGGGATCCTGCTTTTCAGCACGATCCAGAATTACGTGGCCGACCTGTTCAGCTATCTGCTCGGCAACGTCCTCGGGATCAGTTTCTCGGACATCATCCAGATCGCGATCCTGGGTGGCGCCGTCCTCCTCGTGGTGGCCGTCCTCCGCAAGGAATTCCTGTACGCGTCGTTCGACCCGGCCGGGGCGGCTGCCTCGGGACTTCCGGTGAGCACGCTCGATTACCTGTTGCTCGGGCTCATCGGGGTGACCATCGTGGTCAGCATCCAGGCCGTCGGGATCATCATGGTCGTGGCCATGCTCGTCACGCCGGCGGCGACCGGTCAGTTGCTGGTCGACAAGTTCTGGGACCTGGTCCGGATCGCCATCGGGGTGGCCGTCGTGTCCGCTGTCACCGGGCTCTACCTGAGCTTCTACTTCAACGTCGCGTCGGGTGCCTCCATCGTCCTCGTGGAGACCTTCCTGTTCGGCCTGGCGCTGCTCTTCTCCCCGAAGTCGGGGGTCATCCGGCGTCGCCGATCGGGCGCCCTGGAACCGCCCATCCCCCTCGGCTGACCGTTCGCTGACGCCTCCAACGTCCTCTGGTCCGGCATCCCGCCGCGAGCTCCGGCTCGAGTGACCGACATCGCGGCAGCACTGACCGCCTGCTCAGCGGCATCGGACAATCGAGGCCGGCGGCCAGGCCGGCCGCGAGTGCCCCGTTCAGGGTGTCCCCGGCGCCGACCGTGTCGACCACGGCGACCTCTTCGCCGGCACGATCCGTCCGCGGCCGCCCGACTCCGCTCACCAGCACCGCCCCTTTCGGGCCGAGACTGATCAAGGACAGAGCGGTCACCCGGGTCGCGGCCGAGGAGACGTCTTGCTCGCGCCGAACTCGTCCCGTCCGCACCAGCGAGTTCGCGTGACTCGATGTCGTTCGGGGTCAGGATGTCGGCGAGGGCGAGGGTCGGTGGTTCGAGACCGGCTGACCGGGGCCGGGTTGAGGATGGTCGTCGCCCTGGCGAGCCGACCAAGCCGAAGCGCCTCATGGGTGGCACCGGTCCGGATCTCGTGGCCGACCAGGACGATGTCGTCGCTGGTCAGGTCCAGCCGCTTGAAGGCCGAGCGAACCTGGACGGACGTGAGCGCCGCGTTCGCCCCACTGGCCACGGCGATGCTGTTTTCGCCGGATCGATCGAGCAGGATCAGTGCGACACCGGTCGGCTCGGTCGGGTGGGTCGACAGGCCGCTGACGTCGATCCCTTCCGCCTCCAGGGCAGCCCGTGCCTCGATCCCGAACGCATCGTCGCCGACGGCTCCGATGAACACGGTGGCCGCACCGAGGCGCGCTGCCGCAACGGCCTGGTTGGCCCCTTTGCCGCCCTGATGCCGTTCGAACCGGCCGCCGATCACCGTCTCGCCCGGGGCCGGGCAACCGCTCCGCCGTGACAACGAGGTCGACGTTGACCGACCCGACGACGATGACCCGACCGCTCATGGGCGTCGCCTCGGGGATGCTACGAGCCCGTGATGAATTCGCCGCCGTCGACGCTGATGATGTCGCCGTTGATGAACTCCGTTCCCTCACCGGACAGGGCAAGGATCGCGTCGGCCACGTCCTGGGGCGTCGTCATCCTGCCGGTCGGGTTCCGCTTCATCGTGATGTCGATCATCGTCTGGGCCTCGGGGATCTTGAGCAGCGCCGGGGTGACCGTCACGCCGGCGCGGATGCAGTTCGCGGTCGCCCCGGTTCCGTGACGAGCCAGCTCCATGGCCAGCTGTCGGACGTGCGACTCGAGCGCGGCCTTGGCCGACGAAACGACGCCATAGGACGGGACGACCCGGGTCGAACCCTCCGAGGTCATCGCGTAGATCTTGGAGCCGCGGCCGAGGAACCCGCCGCGCCACAGATCCTGGACCCAGTAGACGAGGCTGTTGGCCATGACGTCCTGGGTCATCTCCATCTTCTTGCGATCGACTCCGCCCTTCGGGTCCTCACTCAGGAACGGCACGAGTGATCCGAACGCGAGCGAGTGCATGACGACCCGCACGTACGGATCGCGACCCTTCGCGCGCGACGCGTCGAACCGCTCGCCCAGGGCGACCAGGGCTGCCGCGCGCTTCTCGTCGTCCGCGGCGTTCATGTTGACGTATAGCGCCTGGGATCCCGTCGCCTCGATCGCCGCCTTGACCTCCTCGACATGCCCAAGCGCCGCCCGAAAATCGAGGTGGATGCCACAGATGTTGTAGCCGGCGCCGGCCAGGGTGATCGCGGTCGCCTCGCCCATCCCGGACGATCCGCCGAGGATCAGCGCCCAGCGCTCGCGGTCGTCGGTCATCGCGGAATTGCCTCCAGGCTGGTCAGCGACGGCGTCGCTCGCCTGCCGAGTCTAGCAGCGGCCCGGACGCACAACGACCCGGTCCATGCAGTGATGCACGGCCGGGTCGACGCGGGTGGGTCACTGGATCAGCGGGCTGAGAGTCCGAACGGGAGACGGGTCGCACCCGGGATCAGCCGGACGATGTTGGACTCGATGGCCCCGAACGCTCGACTGACCCGCGACGAGTCCTGGGGATCGCGCGTCGCGGGACGCTTGATCTCGACGGTCTTTGGATCGATGACGGCCAGCGGCAGGAGCATCTGGTCGTTGGTGACGATGAACATCTCGGGTTCCTTTTCGGGAGTGGCTTCGGAGGCTGGGCCGCTTTAGGACCGGCGAGGATCCGGTGTGAACCGGAAGAGGCCGGCCTCGACGGCGCCGATCAGACGGGCGACATGACGTGTCGGGCCCCCCGTGCTGGGAAGGGTCGAGCGGTCGAGCGGTCGGAATGTGCGTGTCGGGGCGCCGACGATGGCGTCCCGCATGATCATGTGGCCGGCGGGTGCGATGAACATCGACCTGATCTCCTGTTTCTGTCCGGCGCCATTTCGCCTGACCACCACCATGTTGCGAGTGATCGGATCAGAGGAGAACGGACGGACGACGCCAGCCTGGGGTGGACGTTCGACGAGGGTGCGGACCGCTATCGGTCGTGGTTGACGTCGACCGATCGCCTCGCTATTTTGGCAATCACCAAATCATGGAGACGCCCAGATCAATCGTGTCTATCGAGCTCTTGCCGATCCGACCCGCCGCCGGGTCCTTGCCCTCCTCCGTGAGCGCGACATGACCGCCGGCGAGCTGGCTGCCGAATTCGACCTGTCGTGGCCGACGATGTCCGGCCATTTCAATGTGCTGCGCGAGGCGGACCTGATCAGCGCCGACAAGACCGGGACGACGATCACCTACCACCTGAATGTGTCGGTCCTGGAGGAGGCGCTGGCGGCATTGCTCGACGTCTTCCGCATCGAACCACGAGGTTCGGCGTGAACCGCCGGTCGTTCGCCGTCTTCAGCGCCCTGGTCGTCGGCGCGTTGCTCGTCCTGAGCGGCTGGGCCTGGCTCCAGCTGCCGGCCGACGCGCAGGTACCCATCCACTGGGGCGCCGATGGCCAGGCGAACGGCTATGCCTCCAAGACCGTCGGTCTCTTTCTCCTGCCATTGACGACGGCCGGTGTCGCGGCGCTCTTCTGGCTCATCCCGGTGATCGAGCCGCGGCGGGCGAACCTCGAGAAGTCCGGCAAGGCGTTCAGCGCGATCGCGGTCGGGGTGGTCGTGCTGTTGGCGGCCATCGATGTCCTGGTCGTCGCGGCCGCCCTCGGCGCCGATATCGACATGACGCTCATCGCATTCGTCGGGATCGGACTGCTGTTCGTGGTCATCGGGAACTACCTGCCCAAGGTCCGCTCGAACTACCTCGTCGGTATCCGAACCCCATGGACGCTCACGAGCGAGCGAGCGTGGGACCGGACGCATCGACTCGGCGGGCGGCTGTTCGTCCTCGAAGGGATCGTCCTGATCCTGCTCGGCCTCATCCAGCCAGCTCCAGGGATCCTCGTCGGTGCGATCGTCGTCGGGATCGCCGCGTTGCTCGTCGTCCTGTTCGCCTACTCGTACCGGGTCTGGAAGTCGGACCCGGCTCGACGAAACGCCTGACTCGATGAGCGACACCCAGATCCTGTTGCTGCTCTTGCCGATCATCGTCATCGAGGTCGGCCTGCTGTTGTTCGCGCTGCGCGACCTGCTGCGTCCCGAGCGGCGGGTCCGCGGCGACAGCAAGTTGATGTGGGGGATCATCGTCGTGCTCTTCGGGTTCGTCGGCCCGATCCTCTATTTCGTGGTCGGGCGGGAACCCGATTGAGCGCTACCCCGGCGCGGGTGGTCTGTCGGGGGCTGACGAAACGATTCGGCGGCGCCGGCGGCGTCGTGGCTGTCGATGCGCTCGACCTGGACGTCCCAGCCGGATCCGTGTTCGGCCTGCTCGGCCCGAACGGCGCCGGAAAGACCACCGCGCTCCGACTCATCACCGGCCTCGCCCGACCTTCGACCGGAAGCGTCGACATCGATGGACGTGCCGCGGGTGGCGGACCGTCCGATCGACGGGCGATCGGGGTCCTGGATCAGGAGCCGCGGTTCTACGGCTGGATGACCGGACGCGAACTGGTCGAGCTGGCGGGTCGGCTCCAGCGCCTGACCGCGGCGGAGGCACGCGACCGGGCTGACGCGACCCTCGACCTCGTCGGCTTGAGCGACGCCGCGCGGCGTCGGATCGGCGGATATTCCGGCGGGATGCGCCAACGGCTCGGGATCGCCCAGGCGCTTGTCGCGTCGCCGAGTCTGCTCATCCTCGACGAACCGGTCAGCTCGCTCGATCCCGAGGGTCGGCGGGACCTGCTCGCCCTGATCGAGAACCTGCGCGCCAGCGCCACGGTCATCTTCTCGACCCACGTCCTGGCCGATGTCGAACGGATCTGTGACCGGATCGGGATCATCGATCATGGACGGCTCGTCACCGAAGGCCCGCTCCAGGAGTTGCTCGATCGCTACGCCCGCCCGGTCTACCGGATCGAACCCGAACCGGGACAGGCGGCCTCGGTCGCGACCGTCAGGCGGGCGCTCCGCTCCGCGCTCTGGGTCGATCGGGTGACCCACGATCCGGTCACGGACCGGCTCGATGTATCCGTGACGGACGAGGTCGCGGCGTCAGCCGGACTCCTGCCCATCGTCGTCGGCGCCGGGCTGCGGCTGGTCGTGTTCGAGCGAGCGCGACCGACCCTGGAGGACGTCTTCCTGCGGCTGGTCGGACGCGATCCGCCGGCCGAGGGTCCGACGTGACCGGTCTCGGGGTCCTGGTCCGCAAGGAACTCCTCGAGGCGTGGCGGACGTATCGGCTCCCGGTCGTCGGCGGACTCTTCCTCGTGGTCGGACTGGGTTCGCCGCTCCTCGCCCAATTCCTGCCCGAGATCATCAGCGCGGCCGGCGGCGATCAGTTCGGCGCGATCGTGGTCCCGACCCCGATCGCAGCCGACGCCGTCGATCAGCTCTGGAAGAACCTGGCGCAGTTCGGCGCGTTCGCGGCCATCATCCTGGCCATGGGCTCGGTCGCCACGGAACGAGACCGAGGAACCGCAGCATTCGTCCTGGCCAAGACGGTTTCGCGCGGCGCCTTCCTGGGAGCCAAGGTGGTCGCCATCGGCGTGGTACTCCTGATCTCGTGCGGGCTCGCCGTCGGCGTGGGATGGATCTACACCGCGGTCCTGTTCGAACCCCCTGCCATTGCCGGCTGGTTCGCCTTTGCGGTCCTCGCCTGGCTTGGCCTGGGGGCCTGGGCCGCGATCACGTTCCTGGGCAGCACCATCACCGGGTCGGTGGCGGCCGCCGCCGGCATCGGCTTCATCGCCCTCCTGGTCCTGTCCGTCGCGGCCGCGATCCCGGGCGTCGGGCGATTCACACCGGCAGGCCTGGCGGACCCGGCGATCGCCCTGGCGACGGGCACGCCGATCGATCCGGCTGACGTGCTGGTTCCGGTCGTGGCCACGGTCGTGCTCATCGCCGCGTGCCTCGTCTGGGCCGTCCTGGCCTTCCGCGATCAGGAGCTGTAGCGGGCTGGCTCAGACGATCCCGCGCTCGTGGAAGGTCTCGATCTGCTCGGCCGTGAAACCGAGGTCGGCCAGGATGCGATCCGTGTCCTGGCCGAGGGCTGGCGGCGGAACCCGGATCGAGGCCGGCGTCCTCGACAGCTGGAACGGGATCCCGACCTGGCGAGTCTGGCCCCACGTCGGATGCTCCTGATCGACGCGCATCCCGAGCGCACGCGCCTCGGGGGAGTCGAACGCCGCCAGGATGTCGTTGATCGGCCCGGCCGGGATGTCGGCCGCGTCGAAGGCAGCCAGCCAGGTCGCGGTGGTCGCCCCCGCCAGTCGGGCGGCGAGGATGGGTCGCAGCTCGCTCCGATGTTCGACCCGGTCCCCGTTCGTCAGGTATCGAGGATCCGTGGCGAGTCCCGGGAGCCCGACGGCCTGACAGAACCTGGGCCACTGCCGTTCCGATCCGACGGCGACGGCGATCGCGCCATCGGCCGTATCGAACGTCTCGTACGGGACGATGTTCGGGTGCGCGTTGCCGAGGCGACTCGGCGCGATCCCCGTCGTGAACGCGTTCTGGGCCTGGTTGACGAGGCTCGCGAGGGTCGCGCCGAGCAGGGAGATGTCCACCCGCTGGCCCGCACCATCGGCCGGAACGTTCGCTCGGCCCCGGGCGATCAGCCCGGCCAGCACGCTGACCGCACCGAGCATCCCCGAAACGACATCGCTGATCGCGACGCCGACCTTGGTCGGGCCGCCGCCCTCGGCGTCCGGGGCGCCGGTGATCGACATCAACCCGCTGGCAGCCTGCACGACGAAGTCGTAGCCCGGTCGCTCCGCGGCGGGCCCGGTCGTCCCGTAGCCGGATATGGCCAGGTGGACGAGATCGGGGTTCAATCCCCGGAGCGTGTCGTCGTCGAACCCGAGACGGGCCAAGCCGCCGACCCTGAAGTTCTCGACCAGGATGTCGCCCGTCGTGATCAGCCGGCGCAGGACGTCGGCGCCGTCCGGGGATCGAAGGTCGAGCCGCAGGCCACGCTTGTTGCGGTTCACCGCGAGGTAGTAGGCGGCGGTTCGTGGTCCGGTCGGATCTCGCGGCTCGACCCACGGCGGGCCCCAGCCACGGGTCGCGTCACCCTCGGGCGGCTCGACCTTGATCACCTCTGCCCCCAGGTCGCCGAGCAGCATCGTGCAATACGGTCCGGCCAGCACGGTCGAGCAGTCGATGACGCGGATGCCCGCCAGGGGACCGGGCGCGGGTGGGTCGTCCATCTCGGAGCCGATGGTAGCGGCGCGCGTCCTGTCCGCATCCGGCGGCTGCGCTAGCATCGGGGCCATGACCGACGAGACCGCCCTCCACCGACCGACCCTGATGACCGTCCATGCCCATCCCGACGACGAGACGATCGGCACGGGCGGAGCGATGGCCAAGGCCGTTGCGGCCGGACACCGGGTCGTCCTCATCACGTGCACCCGCGGCGAGATGGGTGAGATCGTCGTCCCCGAGATGGACACGCCGGACAACCACCGCAAGCTCGGGGAGCTGCGTGCCGTGGAACTCGAACGAGCGATGGGCCACCTTGGTGTCACCGAGTGGGAGAACCTCGGCTACCACGACTCGGACATGATGGGTCGCCAGGGCAACCACGACCCGCGCGCGTTCTGGAACGCGGACCTGGATGAAGCGGCGGGCCGTCTCGTCTGGTTCGTGCGCCGGTACCAGCCCGACGTCATCACGACCTACAACGATTTCGGCGGATACGGGCATCCCGACCACATCCGGACCCATGACGTGGCAGTCCGGGCATTCGACCGGGCGGGCGATCCGGCCTGGTATCCGGAACAGCTCGAGGCGGAGGGCGTCTCGATCTGGGCCCCATCCAAGCTCTATGAGCAGGCGATCCCGGCGTCGGTCCGGGCCAAGATGGAGGCACGCCTTCGGGAGACCGGCCAGAAGAGCTTCTGGTCACCCCCGGACGACGCGACCCCCGAGCAGATCGCAGAGATGGAGGCGTTCGCCGCCAGGATGCTCGTTCCGGACGAGTCGGTCACGACCTGGATCGATGTCTCCGGCCCGCCGCTCCAGGCGAAATGGGATGCGATCCACGAGCACGTGACCCAGATCAGTGACGAGAGTCCATTCATGCTGATGGGCTTCGATGGCTGGCGCGAGAATTGGGCCAACGAGGCCTACATCCTGCGCGAGTCGAGGATCGAAGCGACCGTCCCGGAAACGGACCTGTTCGCGGGGATCGCCTAGGCGTCGGTTTCCGGGCCCATCACCACGGCAGCAGGCCCTTGGAGGCCATGTAGACCTGGCCCATCACGACCCGGCCATCACCCGCCGGATCGAGGAAGTTGGGCTGGGCCTTGTCGAGGATGATGTGCGGCCGCATGTGGATCTGGACGAGTTCGGTCCCGCGGAAGGTCAGCTCGAGGGTGATCCCCTCCATCGTCGGCTCGGACCAGGTCTGGTCGAACACGAGGTTGCCGAGCGCATACCAGATCGGCTTGCCCTTGTAGACCTCCATCGCGGCCGCCCAGTGAGCGTGGTTGCCGATGACCATGTCCGCACCGTTGTCGATGATCATCTCCGCCAGCCGCTGCTGGTTGACGAATGGGGTCGGGTCATATTCGGTGCCCCAGTGTGGATAGACGATGACCAGGTCCGCCCCGGCTGCGCGGGCCGCGACCACGTCCTTCTTGACGTTCCTCGCCGTCAGCGGCGCGCTGCCGACCGTGCTGTCCGTCGCGTGGTAGTAGCTGGCGATGGCGTCGTAGCCGAGGACCGCGACCTTGACCCCGCCGGCCTCCAGGATCGCCGGCTTGCGCGCCGCGGCCAGATCCCGGCCGGCGCCCGACACCGCGATACCGCGCTTCTTCACGTTGCGGATCGTCTGCAGGATGCCGCTGGCCCCCGCGTCCCGGATGTGATTGTTGGCCAGCGAGACGTAGTCGAAGCCGGCCGCGGCCAGTCCGTCGATCAGCTTCGGATCCGCTGAGAAGATCGTCCCCGAGGTGTGCCAGCTCGGGTCGTTGGGCGCCGGGTTCTCGAAGTTCGCCATCGCGATGTCGGCGCCGGAGATGAGCGCCCGGACCGCACCCGCGTTGCCCGTTCGCCGAGTGCTTGGGACCGGCCACCCGAATGACGAGATCGACGCCTGGTGATCGGTGATCTCCGCCGTTCCGCCATCGAATGGGAAATCGGCGCCCTTGCCCTTGACCTCGAGCGTCTCGTACACGCCACGGTCGAGCATGATGTCGCCGCCGGCGAAGATGGTCCACGTCGTGTTCGGGTCGTAGGCGCTGCCGGCCGGAGGCGCCGGGAGCCTGGCCATCAACGGCCAGGCGGACAGCTTCCTGACCCGATCGACCCCGAACAGCGCCTTGCCACCCCAGTCGAGCGCGCGCACCTCGGGCCCGATCTCGTCCGCTCGCAGGAACGCGAGACGCTTGCGGTCGTCGGACAGATCCGACGCGAGGTGGGCAGCATCGCGGGCGTAGGTGAGATGGGCCGAACCGGTCAGGTCCTCCATCCCGAGCGCGGCCAGGATCGCCTCGGCGTCGGACTTCACCAGCTCGAGGCCCGTATAGCGGGCGCTCGTCCCGTCCAGCACAGACAGGACGTCCTTTCGCGTCACGGCCGTCGCCGTGGTCCGGAAGTTCGTGACCGGTGAGACCGCCACGTCGACGATGTCGGGAGACGGCGTCGGCGTCGGGTCAGGTGGCGGTCCTGCGGCCAGCGGCGGCTCCGTCGTTTCGCCGCCGGACGTCCCGTCGGCCGCCGCCGACGGCAGACTGGCATGATCGGTCGAGGCCGATGGTCCGGACGTCGGAGCGGCCGATCCGCCGGCGAGACCGAGCGGGCCTGCGGCGACGACCCCGACCAGGGCGAGGACCACGAGACCCAGCGCGATCGGGAGCGACCGTCCGTTCACGAGCGGGAGTCTGACAGACACGGCGTGAGTCGGCCCGCGAGGCATCGTCGAGGTAGAGGAACGCCCCGTCCGGGCGGGCGGACGGGGCGTAGGGATATGCATCGATGGCGGACCCGACCGGATTCGAACCGGCGATCTCCAGCGTGACAGGCTGGCATGTTGGGCCGCTACACCACGGGTCCAGTTGTGGCGAGGGCGGAGCATAGCAGAGGCACTCGCGACTTGTCGCCACCTATACTCGGCCCTCATGCCCCGGATCGACCTGCGCAGCGACACCGTGACCCAGCCCTCGCCGGCCATGCGCCGGGCGATGGCCGAGGCCGAACTCGGCGACGACGTCTTCGGAGACGATCCGACCGTCAACGCCCTGGAAGAGCGGGCCGCCGACCTCCTCGGCAAGGAGGCCGGGCTGTTCGTGGCCAGCGGGACGATGGGCAACCTCGTCGCCCAGATGGCCCACCTCGGACGTGGCCAGGAGACGATCGCGGGCCGTGAGCATCACCTGGTCATCGACGAAGCTGCCGGCCATGCCGTCATCGTCGGAACGAGCATCCGAGCCCTCGAGGATGGCCCCGATGGAACGCTGGACCTGGCCGAGATCGAGGCCGCCTTCCGCGACCCGACCGACCCGCACGAACCGATCACCGGCCTGATCACGATCGAGAACACCCACGCCCACTCGATGGCCCGACCGCTGACCCCGTCGTACACCGCCGAGGTGGCCGCGATCGCCCATCGTCACGGGGTCCCGTTGCACGTCGACGGCGCCCGATTCTGGGATGCGGTCGTCGCCCAGGGCGTCCAGCCGACCGATCTGGCCGGCCCCGCCGACACCGTCACGTTCTGTCTTTCCAAGGGCCTCGCATGTCCGGTCGGTTCGGTCGTCGTCGGCAGCCGGGACACGATCTGGCGCGCCCGGCGCGCGCGGAAGATGGTCGGCGGCGGGATGCGTCAGGCGGGTGTCCTTGCCGCGGCCGGGTTGGTGGCCCTGTCCGACGGACCGGACGGCATGATCGGGCGGCTCGAGGAGGATCACGCCAATGCCCGTCGATTGGCCGAGGGCCTGGCGGGGATGAAGGGCATCATCGCAGCCGGCGGGACAGCGCAGCCGACGGACCCCGACCGGCCCGGCCCGCTGGATCCGACCCGGGTGCGGACGAACTTCGTCCTGTTCCGGGTGCAGCGCGATCGCGCTGCGTTCCTCGCCGCGCTTCGGGCGCGCGGCGTCGAGATGGTGGAGTATCCGCATGGACAGGTCCGAGCGGTCGCCCACTACGGCGTCACCGCCGCCGACATCGAGTCCACCATCGCCGCCACCCGAGCGGCCCTTGCCGAGACAGCCACATGACCGACCTTCACCCACTCGTGCCACTCCCGCGGCCGGCGCCCGGCGCCGACCGAGGTCCACTCGATTCGCGTCTCTATGACCTGGTCGAGCGCCGCTTCGTGCGGTTGATCCGAGACAACCCCGTGTTCGGGACCGCCATCGGCATGCACGAGGACGACGACCTCCTGGGTGACGGCAGCCGTGACGCGGTCCTGGCCGAACTGGACGCCGACCGGCGCCATCTGACCGAAGTCGAAGGTCTGGACGACGCCGGCCTGTCCCACGATGCCCGGTTCGAACGTGACCTCGAGGTCCACAATGTCCGCCGGGCCATCTTCGATGCGGATCGGCTGCGAATCTGGGAACGGCGCTCGTCGGCGCTCGACCACGTCGGCGACGGGTTGTTCCTTCTGTTTGCCAGGGATCATGCTCCCCTGGAGGAGCGCCTGGACGCCCTCGCCGGGAGACTGGAGGCTGTAGCCACCTATCTCGAAGAGGCGAAGACCCGGGCGACCGTGCCGCAGGTCCGGCAGTGGCAGCACATCGAACTCGACACGGCCAACGAGCTGCCGCAGTTCTTCGACGAGATCGTGGCCGCCGGCGTCGGGAGCCTGCCCGGCCCGGAGCAACGACGACTCGAGCGCGCCAGCGAGGGGGCCAAGGTCGCCATCGAGCTCTACGCGGCGTGGCTCGAGGACACGCTGGCGACTGGGACCGACGAATGGCCCATCGGCCGTGAGCGGCACGACGAGATGGTCGCCCTGCGGGCGTTCGACGGACTCGACGCGGATCAGATCCTCGAACTGGGGTGGGAACGGCTTCGCGACGAGCATGACGCGCGTCGGGCGGCGGCGCTCGAGATCGATCCGGAGGTCGACGAAGCGGTCGTCATCGATCGGGTCAAGTCCGATCAGCCAGCGACCTTCGAGGACGCGCTTGGCGCGTATCGCAGCTCGATGCTGCGGGCTCGCCAACATCTCATCGACCGGGACCTCGTGACGGTGCCAGACGATGAGCGTATCGAGGTCATGGCGACCCCCGAGTACCTGCGCAACGTCGTCCCGTTCGCCGCGTATTTCGAACCGGCGGCCTTCGACCGGGATCCGAAGGGGATCTACATCGTGACGCCGTCGGTCGGCGGCGATCCCAACGCGATGCGCGAGCACAACATCGCATCGATCAGCAACACCAGCATCCACGAGGCCTATCCGGGACATCACCTGCAACTCGACGTCGCCCGCCGGAACCGGTCGCTGACGAGGCTCCAGACCGACGCCCCCGAATTCGTCGAGGGCTGGGGGATGTATTCGGAACTGCTGATGCGTGAACACGGTTTTGACGATGGGCCGGCCTTTCGGGTCGCTCTTCACACGGACGCGATCTGGCGGGCCTGCCGGATCATCCTCGACGTACGGATGCACCGCGGTGAGCTGACGATCGACGAGGCGGTCGACTTCCTGGTCGAGCAGACAAGCTTCGAGCGCCCGAATGCCGCTGCCGAAGTCAGCTGGTACACGTATCGACCGACCTATCCCCTGTCCTATCTGCTCGGTCGGACGCTGCTGCTCGGGCTGCGGGCCGATGAACAGCGTCGTCTCGGCGACGAGTTCAGTCTCAAGGGCTTCCACGATGCGCTGCTGCGGAACGGATCCCTGCCGGTCTCGTTCCATCGCCGCCTGCTGACCGGCCAGGCCTGACCGGACCGTGCAGGTCATCCCGGCGATCGACCTCGAAGGCGGTCGGTCGCGAGTCGTGTACTGGCCGGGCGCGGCGGCCGGGATCGGGACACCGACCGACCGACCCGATCGGATCGTCGAACGTTTCGTTGCGATGGGCGCACGCCTGGTCCACCTCATCGACTTCGATGGCGCCCGGGCCGGGGTGCCGCGCAACCTGGAGGCGGTCGGCACGATCGCGGCACGAACCGCCGTTCCATTGCAGCTGGCCGGTGGCGTCGACAGCGCCGATGGGATCCGGCTGGCGTTCGCCGCGGGCGCGACCCGGGTCGTGCTGACCACGGCCATCGCAGACCGGCCGGCCGACCTGCGCGATTGCCTCGACGCGGCCGGCGACTGGCTGGCGGTCGGGCTCGATCCTCGCCCGGAGCGTCTGGCCGCGTTTCCCTGGCGGCGCGCGAGCCCACCCAGCGTCGATACGCTGATCGGTGAGCTGACCGGCGCCGGCGTCGCCCGATTCGTCCTGAGCCACGGCGGGAGCGAACCGGACGACGCGGCGCTGGCCCGCACCCAGGATCTCGTTCGGTCGTACGATGCGGAGATCCTGGTCGCCGGCGGGGCCCGTGACATTGACGCCCTGCTGCGACTGCGAGATACCGGCGTCGCCGGCATCATCCTCGGTGAGGCCCTGCTCTCCGGAGCGATCGACTTTCCCGCAGCCCTGGAGGCCGCCGCATGAGCAATTCGCGAGGCAAGCGCCGTCGAGGGTCGCAGACCCAGCGTCGGTCCGAGGCAGCCAAGACGGCTGCGGCCGGAGACGCCCAGGGGGGTGGTCCTGGCGGGATCCCGACCCTTGCCTGGATCGCCGGAGCGACCATCGTGGTGGTCGTCGTCATCGCCGGATTCGTCCTGCTCCGACCGACAGGCGGCGATACGGGTGCGGCGGTGTCGCCTTCGCCGGCAGCCACGACCGGCGGCGGCGCCGCGGCTGGCGACTGCCCGACCAGCCAACCCGATCCGCTCGCAGCCGGCGAGACGCGGACCGTCACCTTGACGACGCCGGTCGGCGACATCGCGATCAAAGTGGAGGCGGATCTGTCGCCGATCGCGGCCGGGAACTTCGTCGCGCTCGCCTCGTGCGGGTACTACGACGGCACGCCGTTCCATCGCACGCCGACCCTCCAGGACGGCACGCCGTTCGTCATCCAGGGCGGCGATCCGACCGGCACCGGCGGCGGTGGACCGGGCTATACCATCCAGGACGAGCCGGTCACGACCCCTTATCTTCGGGGCACGGTGGCGATGGCACGGACGCAGGCGCCCGACAGCGTCGGCTCGCAGTTCTTCATCGTCCTCGATGACAAGGACGGCGACATCCTGGGAGGCGCCAACACCTACCAGATCATCGGTAACGTCACCTCGGGGATGGAAACGGCCGATGCGATCTTCGCGGCATCCGGTGGTGTGGAGCTGCCGGCCAACCCCATCCCCATCACGACCGCCACGGTCACCAACCCCTAGTCACGAGGAGTCCAGCCCATGACCAGCGTCACGATCACGACCGACATCGGGACCATCGAGGCCGACCTGTTCGACGAGAGTGCGCCCAAGGCGACGGCCAATTTCGTCAAGCTCGCCGAGTCGGGCTTCTACGATGACGTCGTCTTCCATCGGGTCATCCCGGGCTTCGTGGCCCAGGGCGGTGACGGCCAGTTCGGCAAGAAGGCCGATCTCCAGCGGAGCCGGGTCGGGACCGGCGGTCCGGGCTACAAGTTCGAGGACGAACCCGTCCAGGGCGATTACGTCCGCGGTTCGCTGGCGATGGCGAATTCGGGGCCGAATACCAACGGCAGCCAGTTCTTCATCTGCCACCAGGATCTGACCGGGAAGCTACCGAAGAACTACACGCTGTTCGGCCTGGTGACCAGCGGGATGGACGTCGTCGACGCGATCGTGGGGGCGCCGCGCGACGGCCGCGACCTGCCCGATCAGCCCGTGGCCATGACCAGTGTCGCGGTCCATCACGACAAAGGTTAAGGAATTTACACACGCGACTGTGTCAAAACCCTTGGAAACGAGCAGCTGACCCGGTAGGATATCGATGCTGCTCAGTCAGCGCTGCCCCAGCGACAAGATCATGGGTAGGTAGGGTCAGGGTAGTCGGTGTAGCCGACGTGATAGATGCTCTTGACGCGTGGCAGAAGCCCCCGCTCAGGTGGAGGCCTTCACCGGGACAGCTTGAGGCGGCTCCTTCGGGAGCCGCCTCGACGTTTGTCCAGGTAGAGACGCCCTCGATGGCCCGTTTCTCCGGCCGCGTCGGCGCCTGTCGCCCGTGCGGACCGACGAACCATGATCTCGGCCGGGTCGCGGGCCACTTGACGGTCAGGCCGGGCGCCTGGCGCCGAAACGACCAGTGGAATCGGTATTCCGACGTACCGATGTCGGCCCAAACATCCTTCACCCGTCGTAGCGGGCGTGGGGCGCCGAAATCGGCCAGGCGCGATGGCTCAGAATGGTCCCGACGACAGTTGGGCCGTTCGGAGGAGCGCGATGGAACCGGAAGATCGATTGGCTCGCCTGAGCGCGGGCGCCCGCGAAGTGTTGGACGGGAACTGGCTTGGCGCCTCGACCCTGCCGTCGCGGTCCCTGTACCCGCACCAGTGGAGCTGGGACTCGGCGTTCATGGCCCTGGGTCGCTCCTGGTACGACGAGCCGCGCGCACAGCAGGAACTACGCTCGCTGTTCAGTGCCCAGTGGGCGAACGGCAAGGTCCCACACATCGTGTTCAACCCCTCCGTCGCGGAGGACGCCTATTTCCCGGGCCCGACCTTCTGGGAATCGTCGAAGCGATCGGACGCCGCGCCGCGCGACATCGAGACCTCCGGCATCACCCAGCCGCCGATCCATGCCCGGGCGGCACTCGAGATGCACCGCCATGCCAAAGACACCGATGCTTCCAAGGCATTCCTGACCTGGCTGTATCCGAAGCTCGCGGCCGAACAGGACTATCTGGTCCGCGATCGCGATCCGGCCGGGATCGGGCTGCCGGTCATCGTCCACCCGTGGGAATCCGGTCTCGACAACTCGCCCGTCTGGGACCGCGACCTGACCGAGATGGTCATCCCCGAAGGCGCGGTCCCGCCGTACGTTCGGCACGACCTGGCCCACGGCGATCCGAAGGACCGGCCGACCGATGAGGCCTACGACCGCTTCGTCTTCCTCGCGGCGCGCTACCGCGATTCCGGCTACGACGACTCGAAGCTTTTCGACAACGTCCCGTTCGTCGTCGCCGGCCCCCTCTTCAACGCGATCCACCTGTGGTCGGCTCACGCGCTGATCGAGATCGCCGGGATCGTGGGCGCCGACTCCGGCAAGCATCGTGAGGATGTGGCCCGTATCCACCAGGCGCATCCTGGACGCGCTGTGGGATCCCGATGCGCGACGCTTCTGCGCCCTCGACGTGATGAAGCGCGAGCGCGGCGTCGAGGACACGATCGTGGCCTTCGCCCCGCTCCTGGACCCGGCGCTGCCTCGGGATCACGTCCAGGCCATCGTCGCCGACCTCCATTCGGCGAGCTTCCACCCGGATCAGAAGATCAGCTACGTCGTGCCCAGCTACGATCTGCTGGCCAAGGATTTCGACGAGCGCCGCTACTGGCGAGGACCGGTCTGGATCAACACCAACTGGCTGCTGATGTCCGCCCTGCGCGAGCACGGGTATCACTCCGAGGCGGAGATGATCGCCCTGAGCAGCCTCCGACTCGTCGAAAAGTCAGGTTTCCGCGAGTACTTCGACCCGTTCGACGGGACCGGATTCGGCACCGACAGCTTTGGCTGGACGGCCGCCCTGACCCTAGACATCATCGAGCGTCACAAGGGCAAGGATCTCGAACGCCTCAAGGAACACTTGCTCGACACGTGAGCTAGGCGCGCCGGCGCTCCGCGAGACCGATCGGTTCGATGGCGGTTCCCGCTCGTCGACGTCGGCGCTTGTTTTCGAACATGCGCTTGTCGGCCCGGGTGCGGGCGGCCTCGACGTCGCCATCCATGATCTCGGCCAAACCGATCGAGAGTCGCGGGGCCAGCCCGTATTCGGTGACTCGCCAGCGCCGTTCGGCCCGACGGATCCTGGACCTGACCTCTCGGGCTGCCGCGCCATCGGCATCCTTGAGCAGGATCGAGAACTCGTCGCCACCGGTCCGGGCCACGAGGTCACCCTGACGGACGCACGAGTTCAGGAGGTTGGCCGTCGCCCGGATGAGGGCATCGCCGGCGACGTGGCCGAACCGGTCGTTGGCGAGCTTGAGTCCATCCAGATCGCAACTCAACACTGAGGCGACGAGCGGCTCGGGCATCCGTGCCAGTTCCACGGCCGCCTCGTCCCAGGCACGGCGGTTGGCGATCCCGGTCAGGGCGTCGGTGCCGCTGATCCGCGCCAACAGGTCGCGTTCCGCGGCCAGTTGCTCGCGGGCGATGGCCTGGGTGATGAGCAGCTCGGCGGCCTCGGCGACGGCTCGCCCGATGCGCTGGCAGAGTGCGGTGAAGCCACGAGGTCGGCTCCGGGCGTGCCCCACGGCCAAGGCCCCGAGACGCGGGTGCTGACCGATGGGGACGGTCAGGTGCGATGCGACATCCACCCCGAACGGCCAGGTGCCGCTGTCGGCCTGCTGCTCGAGTCGGGGCTTGTCTCCGAGTCGTCCCTTTGACAGCCACGCCTCGAGACGCGTGTCCACGAGCAGCGCCTCGCCCGCGAAATTCACCGCCTCGACGATCGGATCCTCATCGCCATCGAGCCGGATCAGGGCGACCTCGCAGGACAGGGCCATGGCCGCGACCGAGGCGATGTGTCGGAGGGTATCGGCGACGGTCTCGGCCCGATAGGCCATCAATGCCCGGAGGGCGTGGACGAGTTCGAGTTCGTCAGCCAGCAGCTTGTCGGCCGGCAGTCCCTGGGTCCGGTCGACGGTCGCCGCGGCAAACTTCAGGGCATCGCCGTCCAGGAGGTCGATGGCTCGATCGCTGCCCAGGACGACGACATGACGCTCGCCGACCGGAACGGCGATGGCGTGACGGGCGTAGTACGGGCCGACGATCTGGGTGGCCTCGTCGCTCGTGTGACGAACGAGCGTGCCGCCCTGCCAGGCGCGCCCGACGAGCGATCCCGGACCTGCTTCGACGTCGACGATACCCGCCCATCCCGCTCCCCGGCCGGTGCCGCCCCGGAGGCTGAAGCCACGCTCGGTCTGTTCGAAGACGAGGACGTCGTCGATGGTATCGGTCGAGCTGGTCCGGGGATGTCGTCGAGGCGTAGGATCAGTGATCATCGGGTGCGAGCGTGGACCGCGGATGACGGTCCCGCTATGGCGAGATGGTCCGTGGGAGGGACGGGGTATCCTTTCGACTCGCGCGCCTGTAGCTCAGTGGATAGAGCGTTGGGTTCCGGACCCAAAGGTCGCAGGTTCGAGTCCTGTCGGGCGCGCCAATGCCATATTTGATCCGCGTCGCGGTCCGCCCCACGTCGGAAGGGCGGGAACGACAACCTCGGCGGGAAGGGCAAGCGCGAGACCGTGGGCGTACGCCTCAGGTGTGAGGCGGACGCTGACGAACTCCTCTCCGCGAACGACGATCTCCTCGTAGACCGACTGGATCATCGTCGCCCTCGTTGGCGGCTTTGCCTTCGCCCAGCTTGCGGCGAAGGTCCGGATGTACTCGACTGCCGTCCCGACATCGATGCTCTTCCTCGGCAGATCGTCGCTCAGGGTGGCGTGCTCCTGGTTCAGACGCCGCATGGCCGCGAGGAACGCGCGCTCGTTCATCCGGCCCGCCCCGACGTCGAACGCGAGTTCTCGCCGTCGACGCTCGATCCGGCCCCCGTCGATTGGCACGATCGCGTGATCGGGCTGCACAAGGGCGGCCACGATGGCGGAAACAGTGGCCTCGTCGAATCGGAGCCCGCGGATCTGCGCTTCAAGCGGGGAGAGCCACGTCTCGCTGTCCCAGATCTTCTTCGTCACGCCATCAGGGCATGGCTGGGTCGAGTGGATGCGGCGGCGCTTGCCACTCATGAAGCCTGCCGATCGGATCGTCGAGCCGCAAACGCAGTGCAGTAGGCCCCGCAACGGGTCCGGAACCTCGCTTCGTCGAGGCCCGCCGCCGCGAGTTCGCGCCTCGAGCAGCGCTTGGACCCGGGCCCAAAGGACGTCGTCAACGGGTGGCAATTCCCGCCAGGCAGCGGCAGCTCGTTCGCCCTTTCGAACTACCCATCCGTTGTAGATGGGGTTCTTCAGGATGTCGTTGAGCGTCCGGTCGTTCATGCCCTGTTCGCGGGCGAGTTCGTCGATCGATACGGCACCCGCCGCGTATCGCTCGAAGAGGCCGACGGCGCGACCGATCGCGGACGAGTCGGCCTCGAGAGTCTGCGGCCGCTCCGCAGTCCTTCGGAAGCCGAGCGGTGCGCGACCGCCTGGATCCGCGTGCCGGCGGAACTTCGCCGCATACCCTTCGCGGATCCGCTTGCCGAGCCTACGGCTATAGGCCTCCGCCTCGACCATCTCGCGCGCCCACTCTTCCCACTCGTCCTCGTCAGATGAAAGAACCCGCTCGTCGCAGAAGAAGATGGCTGCTCCCGCCTCGTGGAGGTCGTGGCGGGCGTTGACGGCGGTTCGAAGATTGCGTGCAAACCTCGAGACATACCCAACGAGCAGCACGTCATAGTCGCGGCCGGCACGGGCCACCATCTCGCGAAATTGGGACGTGGAACCCACCGTCCGGCCAGAGTGCGCGACTTGCCACTCGAGACCGGCGTCGACGAGGTTCCACCGTTCGATCGCCCGATCCTGCTGCTCCCGTTGGGCCTCGGGACCGTAATTGTCGTATTGACCGCGTGTGGACTCTCGGGTCCAGCGGGCAGCGCGAAGGCCGTCCAGCTCTTCGAGGGACTTAGGCAGCCGGGGTGTGCGAACAGCGATCGCCATCAGAATTCATCGAGGTTCATTAAGGAAGCCATTCTAAGCCAGAGCCTTCTCCGGCTCCTCGCCTGCCGTTTCTGCATCGGCGTCGGCTGCCATGGCATCGCGTATGACCTCCGCAATCGCAGCGATGACGCTGTCGTTCCGTCTCTGCGCGGGCCGATGGACTCTCAAGACGAGCGGGATTTGCCGACGGACGAGTGGAGTAGGGCAACTTGGGGTGGGTGTCCGCCTGCGGTCACCTAAGCGCGGCTTGGTCGCAGACGAACGACGGGACACTCTTACGCCTCGCTCCCGTGCTTACGCTCGCTCCCGGGCGGCTGCAGATCCAGAAAGCGGTGGACACGGCGGTCATGCATGGTGTATCGGCGCATGAGCAGCGTCGTCTTGCCAATCGCCCACTCGCCCAGGAGCGCCGTGTGCTGAGGATGACCCTCGCGGGTGCGGGTCGCGCGCGCCTCGAGACCGCCGTCTCGCGCTCGCGACCAGCCAGAAGCGGCGGGAGGATCCGCTGCCCGGTCTGAACGTGTTCGTCGATCGCGTTTGTGACAATTGTGACAACTCCAGTCACAAGGCTTCCTATTGGTTCTGCCCGAGGGACGTCAATGGGCGCCCCTCGGCCGGGTTGTGCACCTGAAATCCACACTCCCCTACCCGCGCCGGCCGGGAGGTGGACCTCGCGGCCTATGCCGCCGGAGCCGGTCAAGTCCCAGCACGTGGTGTAACAGGGCGTCATCCCTGCGCCTCGTTCGTCAGCTTGCCATCAGCAGCTCGGGGCTCACCTCCCCTTGATCGATGACCGCGTCGATGAGGGCCATTGTCTCGGGCCGGAAGTAGCGTCGGCCGTCCTGCCACTCGTCGTCCTGCTCGGCGAGGACCATCCCGACCAGCCGGATGAGACTGGCCCGGTTGGGAAAGATCCCGACCACCGCGGTGCGCCGCTTGATCTCCTTGTTCAGCCGCTCCAGCGGGTTGGTGCTAGCGGATCTGGCGACGATGGCTGTCGGGGAAGGTGAAGTGGGCGAGCAGGTCGGACTCGGCGTCGGTCAGCAGCTCGGCGACCGCCGGGAAGCGCGGCCGGATGCTCTCGATGACCCGCCCCGACTGCTCCCGGGCCGAGCGCTCGTCGGGCTGTTCGAAGATCGAGCGGATGGCCGACGCGATCATGCTCCGGGCATGGCGCGGGACGAGGTCCTGGGCGTTCCGCGTGCAGTGGACCCGGCAACGCTGCCAGGCGGCCCCGAGGAGCTGCTCACGGACGGCCTTGACCAGGCCCCGATGGTCGTCGCTGATGACGAGCCGGACACCGGCCAAGCCGCGCTCGACGAGCGAGCGGATGAAGGCCGGCCAGGCACTGCCCTCGTCGTTGCCGGCGGCCAGCTCGAGGCCTAGGATCCGGCGCTCACCGCTGGCCGCCAGCCCGGTCGCCACGAGCGCCGCCATCGACACCACCCGGCCACCCTCGCGGACCTTGACGTACGTGGCATCGAGCCACAGATACGGGTACGTCTCCTCATCGAGCGGACGAGGGCGGAAGGCCTCGACCTCGGTGTCGAGGGCCGCGCAGATCCGGCTGACCTCGCTCTCGCTCAACGAGGCGATGCCGAGCGCGTCGACGAGGTCTTCCACCCGGCGCGTGCTGACCCCCAGCACGTACGCCTCCTGGACGACCGCGAGCAGCGCTCGCTCGGCGCGGCGCCGCGGTTCGAGCAGGGACGGGAAGTACGAGCCGTCGCGGACCCGCGGGATGGACAGATTCATCGTCCCCACCCGGTGTCCCAGCGTCGATCGCGGTACCCGTTCCGCTACGTCATGCGCCGCTCCGGGTCGCGCTCGCCCTTGGGCACCCCCGTCAGCTCGGTGACCTCGGCTTCCATGACCGCCTGGGCCAGCACGCGCACGCCCTCACGCAGGAAGTCGACATCGCCCTCGGCGATCGCCTTGCGCACCGTCTCGAGCACGGCCATCCTGTCCTCGGCCATCGCTGGTCTTCCTCCCTCGCTCGTCGGTTCTCAGTCCAACGACGCGAGGATGACGCGGTGGCCGCCTCCATTCTCGGCCTGCTCGCTGTTACACCAACTCTAGGGACATGACCCCCGAGGACGTCAATGGCGCCCCTCGGCCGGGTTGTGCACCTGAAATCCACACTCCCCTACCCGCGCCGGCCGGGAGGTGGACCTCGCGGCCTATGCCGCCGGAGCCCCCTTGGCGGGGTGCTCCGCCATGCCCGATGTGGGCGATTGCAGCGTCCGACCGGGCTGGTTTACGACACCGATGGCGGTCCGGCCGCCTGACATGAGCCTAGCCGGGTCGCGGTCCGTTGTTAAGAGGGGTTAAGTGTATTGTTTAGTGTATTGTTGCGAGCCAACTCACCGAGCTCTGTCAAGCGCGCGCAGCGCATCCATGACCCGGACCGTGCGCCCGGATCAGCTGGTTCGTCCGACGTAGACATGAGCGCAGACCCGCTCCGGAACCCAGGTGAAGACCCCCTCCCGGAGCAACGGGTCGCCATGCCTGAGGAATGACGCGAAGAGGTCGAGGGTCGCGAGCTCGTGGATCGGCGAGGATGACGGCAGGTCGGGCGGCCGGTCAGGGCGACCATGTGGCCAGGCGAGGCGCTCGACGTCGATCCGCGTCGCCCTGGTGAGTACGTAGGCGTAGCGGCCCCGTGGACGGTGCGCGCTGGCGCTCCAGAACCCGCGGAGCAGTCCAAGCTCGGCGAGGCGAGTCAGGCGCCGCTGGGCCGTGCGCAGCTGTCGATAGACGAGAAGGGACGCCAGCTCGGCGGTGACGATATCGGCAGCGAGGAGCCACATCAGGAGGTGCTGCTATCGAGCTGGGAGTCCGGTCCAGACGGCGCCCGCGCGTACAGAGCGTAGCGAGTCGGGTTTCGGGCTCGGGCCGGGTTGAACACGATTCTCTGTCGCGCTCATCGTCGCCCAACTGTCGTGTATGGCGGTTGCGGTCGCGGTCGTGACCGCGGCGTCGGTCGCGACACTGTCGTGACTCGATTCACTCAACTGTCGCAACTGACCCTGGATCAGGAGATCGCGAGGCTGGCGGCGCTGGTCCCGTACCCCGGGACGAGGGGTCGGCATGGACCCGGTTGAGGACTCCGGGCTCCTTGTCGTAGCCCGCGAGACCTCGTCGCCACGACCTGCTCCCAAAGTCCAACAACTGCGGGGATACAACGGGCACGGCTCAGGCGGGCGTTGACACAGCTGTGCGTTGGGTAAAGCTACGCCCCTGTGCAGGGCTGCGAAGGTTCGGTCGACGGGACGGGTGGCTCCGAATATCTTTAGCGGCGTCGATTGACGCCCGCGAGCTGGCCAAGTGCCCCCGACCGGTTGATTTGTGTCCCGCGGTGGAGCCATTGGCTTCGCGATAATCATTCACAGCCGACTACGTCAACTCGGCTCCGACGAAGGTACAGACGCCTCCCACGAAGGTCTTGGCACATCGAGAGGTCTTGGCACTTGTTGTTGACGGCCAGCTTAGACTTAGTTGGCGATGGAGGAACTGAACCTAAGTCTCCTCGACCCCACGCTTCTTGGGCATACCGATGCGGGCGGAACTGGCGGACCAGTCTGCGTCGTGACCCGTTTTGGGTTGAGATCGCCCTTCGATGTGGTCATCGTCTACCTCGATTATCGTCGGATCGCGCGGGCGGCTCGCTCTGTCGAAGGTTTCCTAAAGACATCATTTCTGCTTGAGGGTGCCCGGACCTGCGTGGTCCTGTCCGTTTGGTCAACGGAAGCTGCCATTCCTGAGTTCGGCACGTTGGCGCCCGTGCACATCGACGCCGCCCGCCGGGTATTTCCACGACTCAGGACAAGTCGCGCCGGCCAGCCGGAACTTTGGTCGACGCGATGGCTGTTGCGCTCAATCGGCACGAACAAGACATGGACCGGCTTTCATATTGATCGCGCCACAGAAAGGTTGAACTGAGCGGCACCCGACATGGATCTTGAGTTCCTGATCCGAAGCGTTGCCACGGGTCTTGGCATCACTTTGGTTGTTTCGGCTCAAGCAAAGTTGCGCCACCCAAGAGCGTTCTCGGACGCGTTGCGTGCGTATGAACTAGTCCCGCCCGTTACAACCCCGGCTGTCTCAATCCTGATTGGCATCGTAGAAGGTGTCCTCGCGGCGTCCCTCATCCTGGGGTTTTCGGATGCGTTTCCCTTCGTCGTTGGACTGCTCGCCATTTTCGCTGCAGCCGTTGCAATCGGTCTGCATCGCGGACTCAAGATTGCGTGCGGTTGCTTTGGCGGACGCGAAGAACTCTCATTCCGGACCTTAGCTCGCGTTGCTGTTGGACTGGGAGTGGCCATTGGGCTCTTGGTGGCGCGGCAGATACATCACCCAATGGTCGGCAGCGGCATCATCGACCTCTTGAGCCGGACAGATGGGATCCTCCTCGTCACCGTCAACACCATCCTTGGCGCGTGCTTCGTGGCGGTGGCGGCTTGGTTGCTCAACGTCGATCAGCTCGTTCAAGTTGTTCGAGGTCTACCACAATCACCGCCCAGCCTCGCGACGATGGAGTCATCTCGTGGACGAATCGATACTAGTTAGTTTCGCCTTTCTGGCGATGTTCGCATTCCTGATGCTCCACACACTAGTCATTCTCGCTTTGGCACGCTCCGTGGTGCGACTTCAGCATGCGATTGAGAGCGGCTCCGGAATGGAAGAAGCGGCAGTACCGGAATTTGTAGGTGTGGACGTTTACGGGCACAAGTTGGTGAGCTCCTCCTTGAATCGCAAGCGCCGAGCCTACCTCTTTGTCTCGACCACGTGCAGATCGTGCCTTGCGACCGTCCAGGAAGTCGCGGCTGTGCGACAGAAAATTGCCGGTACCGTCGTAATGGTGTGCGAGGGAAATCGCGAAGCATGCCTCCAGATGGCGACACAGTTCGGGGTCAAGGACAGGGTGGTGATTGATGACGGTGCGATCAAAGCCCAGTTCGGGGTCACTTCCGTTCCGACGGCTGTGCTCGTTGGAGACGACGATCGTATCAAGTCCGTCGGCAGTCCTTCTCGCGACGAGATTCGAGGGCTAGTTGAGCAGACGGCGTCGCTGAATCGGGAGGGCTACGCCAATGTCGGATCCTGAACTCCTCCGCAGGCTATCCAGTCTCCTCGATCGACGCGAATTCCTGAGACGAACGAGCGCAGCTGTCTTTGGCGTGGTCATGGGTTTGCTTGGATTGCCCGGCCAGGCAGCCGCGACGTATCAATATTGTTGCACCCTCTGTTTCGATCCGGGCGGCTCGTGTTCAGGCTGTGCCTGCCAGTGGTGCTGGACATGCCGCGACACTCCAACTGGCCGCTATTACCGTTGTTGTGAGTGCTACACGCAGACCTATCAAGCCTGTAACGGTACTTGCAGCCATGTCAAGTGTTCGACAGTTGCGTTGATTCCGGGCACCGGCCCGACAGGGTGAGTGCGATGGCTAGAATCTGTGCCCACTGGTCCCCCTTGGTGGCTGGCCTTCCGGTAGTCGCTATTGGGTCTTTGTTCCTCATCTCGGCGTGCTCAGCCAACACGCGAATTCCGTCAGCGTCGATCGCGGCTACGTCGTGCCCTGTCACAACCGCCAACGACAGCGTCCCACCTGGCGAGTCTCCCGGTCAGCCCGGGACAACAGGGTATTTCGGAAATGAGCGGCTCTGGACCGGCCTCTGGTCAGGCGGTCGAATTGTTGCTTCGGGTTCGCAGATCCTCGACGATGGCTCGATCCGGATGAAGTTTCCTTGGTGGCGCGCGAAGGGGATTGTCGGCAAGCTGCAGATCGACGGCCGACGGTTGGATGCCGTGGCGCCCAAGATTCGCGTAGAAACAAACGACGACCAGACAGAGGGCTTTCAACCCGTCGCCATCATCTTCCCGACCGAGGGTTGCTGGCAGATCACTGCCTCGGTTGGATCCGAGTCGCTGACGGTCGTGCAATACGTAACAACCGCTGGAGCCTGACTTGGCCGCCAATGAAACGGGGGGGAAATTCTAGTGGCGGCGATCTTCGCCTTTGCGACGCTGTTAACGGGGACTAGTAAGTCTGTGTCTGTATGTGGGGTCAATGCTGCTACGGCAGCACGTCCGATGGCGGGAGCTACGCGAACCGCGATATTCTTGTATCTCGTTGGTCTATACGTTGGCGCGCTGATCCTTACGATTCTTGTGGTGGGTCTTGGATCACTTTTGTTCTCGACACCACCTGTTAATGTCCGCCGCGTCATCGTGTCAATCCTGTTCATCACCGCTGGGATGCTCGAAGTTGCCCATGGTTCGGAAGTCCTGCCACACATAGCTTGGGCCGTTCCGAGGACTTGGGCCTCTACGATTAGACAACGACCGTTCATGTTCGGGTTCGGTCTCATTCGCGGCGTAGCCGTCTTCAATCACTCGCCCTTCATGTCGATGCATATGTGGTTGATCGCTGTAGTCATGTTGCCGGAGGTTGTCGCACCGCTTTGGACGGCATCCCTCCTGGCCACGGGACTCGCTCTGTGGACGATCGTCAATGCGGGCGTCTCAGTCGTGCGGCCGCACAATGCGGACACCCTTTTGACGATTGCGACGTCGGGCTCGCTTCGTCGCACCGACCGGGTGGCCCGCCTCGACGGGGCTGGTCTGGTCCTCCTCGGCATAGCCCTCCTGATCGCGTAGGTTCCATTGGAACCGGGACGGTTCACCCGTGAATGAGCGGCGAAGCTGTCCACGCAATATGCCCCGCTGGGCCAAGGGTCGCCGTGGCGCGAAACTACCGAGCGCACCAGGATCCCACCACTCTTCCCGGGATGTTCGTCTGCCATCCCTGTGGCCCTTGGCGTGATCACCGGGACCGGCTACTCCCTCGTTCGTCCGGACGGCGTCCTTCAGATCGCAATCGGCGCCCTCGGCGCCTGAGCCACGACCTCGGGAACGGCCGCGGCCTATTCATGGATAAGACCCTTCTTGGGAACGTCGGTGGCGCGACGGCATCTTGAATGCCGAGGCGCAGTCGAACAGCCACTGGCCACCCGCGAGACAACTCGGTTCCGGAGACCCGCCAGGCTCTGCTATCCACCTGCCAGGAGCACAAGTCATCCGGGAGGGCAAGCCATGGACCCCGAGCTCAAAGGTCTCGACGGCGACCGCCGATGTTCGATGGAATCAACGTGGGCTGGTGAATGTCAAGCTGTCTCCCCGGACGCCGCGCCCACGCCGACACTTAGATTTTGAATCGGGATTCGAATGCTTCTGGCGTCCGCGCGGCTGAATCCTGTCGGGCGCGCCAGTACAAATGTTCTATTTCGGCGAGTGGGCCGACCCATGAGCGCCGCCTCGTATCCTGCTTCCAGACCGCGGTCTTGGGATAATCTCCCAGGCGCTGTAGCAAGCATGGACATGAGCATCCGTCATCCAATTCGATTTCCGCGCGTGCGCGCTCCCGTGGAGGAGCGCGCGACACGAGCCCGGAGCACTTCGTTCGCAAGCCGCTGCTCGGTTGCAGGTCTGATGTCTTAGCGAACTGATCAGATGAGGCGCCAGGGCACGGGCCTGATGCTGCGCGCCGGGACTTGACCGGTGCGAATGTCAAGCGAAAATAGGACCACCGTGATCGCGTAAAGCGGGACCACCCTGCCGTGGGGTGGACCTGGGTTAGCTGAGCGTTGGCGACCTCCTTCTTGTCAGTCGGGACTGGGCGTGATGGGGGTCTCGTCGAGCCGGCTCTCACGGGCAGCGAGGCTCTCGCGGAAGCGATACGACGAGCCCCGGAACTCGAGCACGTGGCAGCGGTGGGTGAGCCGGTCGAGGAGCGCCGCGGTCAGCCGCTCATCGCCGGCGAAGACGCTCGTCCAGTCCGCGAACTCGAGGTTGCTGGTGATGATCAGGGCGCCTCGGGTATAGCGATGGGCCAGCAGGGTGAAGAGGAGCTGACTCTGGTCGGGATCAAGACGGACGAAGCCGAGCTCGTCGCAGATCAGGAGGTCGAGCCGATCGAGGGCCGCCTCGAGCTTCGAGAGGCGGTGCTCGGCCTGCGCCTCGGCGAGCTCGGTCACGAGCCCGGCCACGGTCACGAAGCGGACTCGCTTGCCAAGTCGGCAAGCCGCCAGACCGAGGGCGGTCGCCACATGGGTCTTGCCGGTACCCGGTGGACCGACCGCGAGAATCACCTCGCGGCGGCTGAGGTAGGCGCCCCGGGCCAGCTCGGCGACGAGCGGTGCGTTGAGTGCCGGCAGAGCACCGAAGTCGAAGTCGGACAGCTCGTGCAACTCGGGGAAGCGGGCCGCCGCGATGCGGGTCCGCTCGACGCTGGCGTCGCGTCCGGCGACCTCGGCCGAGAGGAGCGCCGCCAGGAACTCGAGCGGTCCGTGGCCCGCGGTCGCGGCCTCGCTGGCGAAGCGGACGGCCTGGTTGGCCATGACCGGCAGGCGCAGGCGCTTGGCATGGGCGTGGACCAGGAGCTCTGGCACGAGCGCGCTCACGCGCGCGACCCGAGCAGGCGGCTGTACTGGTCGACATCGCCGGCCGGGACAGCCACACCGGCCAACGCCGGCGGGAGCGGGATCGGTGGACCGATCGTGGCCAGCGTCCCATCGAGCGCCGCCCGGACGCCGGCGGCCGTCACGTCGCCCCGGGCGAGAGCGGTGGCACAGGCCGCCCGCCAGCGGACGGGCTCGACGTCGGCGCCCAGGGCGCAGATCGCGAGGAAGGCACGGTGGGCCGGTCGCCGGTCTTCCGGGTGGGCCGCCTCGAGCGCGTCGAGGATGGCCGCTGCCTCGGCCGGGAAGGCGGCCTGGCGGACCGGGATGGCGTTGGCGAAGGCGCCCGGCTTGCGGACGAGGGCCGGCAGGTAATGCCAGAAGTCGGTGGTCAGCGTCCCCTTGGCGATCGCCCGTGGATGGCGGGCGACGATCGTCGTGGCGGGTCCAGATCTCGACCGTCGTGGCGTACGCCCGCAGCCACAGGACGGCCCCGGCATGACGGACCGGGACCGAGTAGCGGCTGCCATCAAAGGCGACGAGGGCCTGGGCCGACACCCGGACCGGATGACGGGTGCACGGCAGGAACGGTCGGACCGGGAGCGGGGCCAGCAGTGGACGCTCGGCAGCGAACCGTTGGCCGACCGTGTCGGTCTGGCGCGCTCGACAGCGGCGTTCTTCCGCCGCCGTCTCGCGGGCCAGACGCGCATTGAGCTCGTCGAGCGAATCGACCTCGGGGATCGGCACGAGTATGTCCGCCGGGCATAGCCGACGAGCCCCTCGACGAGCCCCTTCTCATGCCCTTCGCCCGGGGTGCAGTGATGGGCCCGGAAGCGGTATGCGCTCTGGAGCGCGAGGAACTCGGGCGCCGGGTGGAACGTGCCCCGCCGGAACGAGCCGAGCCCGGATGGATTGTCGTACCAGACCTCGGCCGGTGCCCCGCCCCAGGTCTCGAACGCGCGGACGTGGCCGTCGAACCAGGCGGCCCGGTTCTCGGCCGGATAGGCGACCACGACGTCGCGGGTCGAGTGGGCGAGGCGCGCACAGAACAGGGCGACGATCGTCTCGACACCGCGGATCCGGACACGTGCCTCGCCGAAGTCGACCTGGGCCTCGGCGGCCGGGTCATGGGCGAGCGGGATCGTCACCCCGCGCAGGCTGGCCCGGCGGTGGGCGCGGACCCACGCCCGGACGGTCGGCTCGCCACCGGTGAAGCCGTGTTCGGCGACGAGGCGCTGCCAGATCCGTCGGGCGGTATGGCGCTGCTTGTGGTGGACCGCCTCATCGGCCTCGAGCCAGGCCATGACGATCGGGGCGACCGCGTCCATGACCGGGGCCGGCCGGCGCCTCGTCCGCCGGTACGTCCAGGGCCCCGGATCGTCGAGGGCCCGGCGGATCGTCGTCCGACTGTGGTGGAAGGCGCGGGCGAGCTCGCGGATGCTCGACCCTTCCCGGAAGTGGGCGTACCGGATACGCTCGATATCGACCATCTTGATCAACCTTTCCTCCAGGACGGCTGCGGCTTCAATCACCGGCACCGTACTGGATGGCTGGAGGGTCAAGGTGGTCCTGCTTTAGGCGATCATTCCGCCCCTCAGTGGGTCCATTTCACGCTATCACTCGCAACCGGCGTTTCCCATCGAAGTTTGAACCTCGCGGGCTGCTTCATCCGTCGGTATGTTAGATGGACGATCTGTGGTGGGGGTGGATGAGCGAGACCGGTGTCGCGACGCACGATGGTCGGCTTGAGCGCGAGCAGGCATTCAGGCGCCTCGTCGCGCGCGAGCTTGCCACCGCCTACCGCACGGCAACGCTGCTGCTGGGCGATCCGGCTGAGGCCGAGGACGCGACCCAGGACGCGCTGTTGCGCGCCTGGCAACGCTGGGACCAGCTCGAAGACGAGGATCGGGCAGGCGCCTGGTTCGGGCGGATCCTGGTGAATGTCTGTCGAGATCGGCTGCGAAGGCCGCGCCCGACCCCCGTCCGCTGGATCCCTGACCGGGCCGTGCCCGATGCCACCGCAACGACCGTCGAGCGTGACTCACTGCGCCAGGCGTTCGGCGATCTCAACGCGGATCAGCGGATCGCGATCGTCCTTCGCTACGACCTCGACCTCACGACCGAGGCGATCGCGGCACGGACTGGCGTGCCCGAGGGTACCGTGAAGTCGCGCCTTCACCATGCGCTTCGCACCCTGCGCGCCGCCTACGAGGCACAGGAGCGTGCCCTAGAGATCACCGATGGCTGACCCTGCGTTCGAAGACCGCATCCGCTCGATGCTCCGCGAAGCCGGTCCGGAAGACGTGCCCGAGTCCTTGCGCGTTCGCGCAGCGGCCATTCCACACGACGTGCAGCCAGTGGCTGGCTGGCCGCCACGGCAGCACCTTCGTGCGCTGGTTAGTCTCGCCGCGGTCATCGTGGTGGCTGTCATCGTGGGCGCAGGCTTCGTGCTCCGGGTCGGCGTAAGCAACAGCGCGCCGCCGTCGCCTCCGAGCGTCACTCCCGTGCCCACCAGCCCGGCGGCATCGCCGAGCGCCAACCCATGGCTGGCCGACGCCCGGATCAACGAGGCGATCCAGTTTCGCGAGCACTCGGGCCTCCGGTCTGATCTCGCCTGGGTTCGATCTGTGGCCCAGATGCCGGAGGCCGTATTTGACTACGGCATCCCAATGACACCGGACGAGCTGGCTAGCCTGGAGCGAGAGAACACCGACGCCGATGCGATCAGCAAGACCGTGAAAGCCTATGGCGCGGACCATCCCGAGGCTTGGGCTGGGGCTTACGTCGACCGTGATCGAACCGTGGTCGCCATGTTCACCCAGGATATCGAGGTGCACGAGGCCGCCCTGCGGTCGCGCCTGGGCGCTGAGGTCCCATTGATCGTCCGACAGGTCGACTGGACGGATGCCGAACTCCAGGCGGTCGTCAAACGCATCCACAAGGAATGGCTCGAACGAAGCTGGTTCCTTGCCCACGACATCTATCCCTTGGGACTCGGCGTGGACACGATCGCCAACCAGGTCGAGGTCGAGGTGTCGAGCGCCCGGACCGACCTCGACGCGGTACTCGAGGCCCGCTACGACGCGGCCGGCATGCTCGAGATCAGCTCAGATGGAACCGGTGCCAGGCTCATGCCCACCGGTACGCTCGCGGGTCGCGTGATCGATGTGACGGGCGCGCCGGTAGCCGGCGTCGACATCGAGCTCACGTCGGACATCGCCGGTGCCGGGAGCATCGACGACGTCGGCAAGCGGACCAACGCCAAGGGTCGGTTCGAGATCTACGACGTGACAGCCGTGGTGTATGACGTGATCGTGTACGCCTTCGACGACTTCGGCACCAAGGAGATGCTCGGGCATGCCCGAGCCACGGTGCGCCCGGGCCGCACGACCAATGTCACGATAACCATCCAGGACCACTGAGCCGGCTGGCCCGGGGCCGGACAGTGTTGCCGGCTCAGCCTCCTTCCGAGCCGAACGTTCCGGCCCGTGGCGCGCCCGGCAGCGGTGGTGCACGTCAACCCGGCGGGCGGTTCATCGCCCAGCGGCTGCCGCTGCGAGATGCGAGCGGACCCTCCATCGCTGGCGGCCGGGATACGGGGATCCAAGAGGCGTAATAGGAGTTGCGAACGCACTGTTGGATACCCCAAGGTCGTTTCGTGGAGGTGCCTTGCGGGCCTGAACCATCCCGTCTACACGGCGTCGATCGGCAAGCACCTGAGAGACGAAGTGCCGTGCCCGCTCTGTCGGAAGATGTGGCCGATCGTCCGCAGGAGATCATCGGCGGTGGGCGTGCCTGCGACCCGCATGGAGAGTGACCTGCCCTTCTGATCGCCGCAGGCTCCTCGGGATAGACGGAGATCTACCGGCTGCTTGACGCCAGACCGTGGCCGTAACAAGATACCGGCAGATAGCACGTTGTTAGGACCATCCAATGAAGAGCGCAATCACAGGCGGGACCCGCGTCGGTTCATGGCTCGCCCTCGTCGCAATCGTTGCGGTCGTCGCTAGCGCCTGCGTACTCGGGGGCGGCGCTCGGCAATCGGTCTGGGTGGACAACCGCTCGTCCCAGGCCGCGGCCTTCTTCCTGGACGATCTGGGCACCGGGCCGGGTGGCTGGTTCATCGTGTCCGCCCACACGACCGCCCACGCAGGTTCCGACGGACTCGGTACATCAGCCGTGCGGGCGAACGTCCTCGGCTGGGGCCACGAGGCTGGGCACGTCAGCGAGTGCTCGCCAGGCAACTACGAAGACACGCTCTACGACGTGCCGGGCGGCGCGGCGGTTCGCCTCCTCATCGAGGCGACCGGAGAGCCTTCAGTCAGCCTGATGCCTGAGCCGTCCGGACTTCCCGACCTGACTCCGCAACCGATCATGGGCACTCTGAATGAGGCTGACCTCTGCGCGTACATCCACGCTCATTCGTGATCACGGCGCGCTGACCGGCACAACGTCGCTCGCGTCAATCCGCCCACACGGCTCGGCGCTGGTACCTCCCCGAAACAACACGATTTGACTCACAAGAGGCTTGTCTTGTGCGCCAAGGACGGTTGGTAAGTCGGAGCGCTTGGCGAGAAGGTCTTGACCCATCGCCCGTTGCGGCCGAGAGTGACGCCATGACAGAAGAGTCGGGAGCGCCGCATGCGCGCGACGAGCGATACATCTGGTATGTGCTTGCGGGCGACTTCGAACCCGACGAGATCACGCGCGCAACAGGCCTGACACCCAGCGATGTTCGCAGGAAGGGAGATCAGCCTCGACCGGGTGCGGCGAACCTGAAGCGGTCGTCGTGGTCCATCGACAGTGGCCTGACGCCATCTGACGAGTTCCATGAGCATCTCGAAGACCTCCTGGCTCGGCTCCGACCCGGATGGGACGCTCTGTGCGCGCTCGGGATGGAGCACGAAGCGGGCGTCGAGGCCGCGATCTATTGCCGTCAGGCGCAGGGACCGCTCGTCCAGGTCTCGCCCGAGCATGGCGCAGCGATCTCCGAACTCGGCGCCACCTTGGGGTTCGACATCTATGCGCTCCCGGAAGACCCGCCGGACGACGAAGCGGCGATGCGCCCCCTGACGCGCAACGAGTTGTCTGACCTCAATGCCCGCCTCGCCTCGGAAGCGTGACCCGCGCCTGGGTCAGGCCGCACGAGCGGCCGCTGAGGCCGCCCGGCGGCGACACAGCGAACAGCCGATCGGCCTCTTTGCCCGCGTGAAGGGCGACATCCGGTAGGGCGGGTGCTCGGGGTCGTCAGCACAGATCCAGCCGACCGCCTTGTCGTAGGTGGCTTTGATCCGGTCGGGACGGAGGGCGCCGTTCCGTGCGATGTCCCATTCTCGGACGAGGGTTGGGTGAAGTGCGGCGAGCGAGTTCTGACCGTCGGCCCGCTCGGTCGAGCACCGTTCGCAGCGAGTCTGGCGGATCGTCCGGCGACTGACCGGGGCGACCCACTCGTAGGCGCAGCGGTGGCACTTCCAGTGCGCCTCGTAGTCCGTGCCGGCCTTGATCGACGCGAGCGTCCGGTGGTTGGCGGCGGGATCCCAGTCGCGCGCGATCAGCGGGAAGTCCGCGGCGAGCATCCTGCCCGTGACCTTGACCGAGGCCGTGACACGCCCAGGCGCGACGGTCGCCTCCATCGGCGGCGCGCCGATCTCGGCGAGCGCCTGGTTCTGCGCGGCGACGTTGGCGATGACCGACCGAGCCTTCGCGGCCGCCATGTAGGTCGCGTTGCGCTTCGCGGCCCGATCATGAGCATCGACGATCAGTTGGCCGATCGAGCACAGGCGGTCGCTCGGGTCGTGCCTCGCGGTCCATGCGAAACGCTGGTCGGGGGTGAGGTCCCGCATGGTCGCCTTCACCACGCCCGCGAACGTGGCCAGGTCTGACTGCCCCGCGTGGAACGTCCGCACGAGCGCCAGGACGAGCTGAAGACGGGCGGCATTGCGGAGGCTGTATCGCCTGCGGCGGCCGAACCGCTTGTCGATCCAGTCGAGGATCCGCTCGGCCGCGGCGTTGCTCCGAGGGTAGCCGAAGAACTGCTTGTGGAGCGCGACCTGCTGACGGACGAAGGCGTCGTTGGTCTTGCACCAACCTTGGAGGACCGGAGCCGGCTTGGACGCGGCGACGGCTCGCAGCACGTCCCAATCGTGGTTCGACCAGAGCGCCTTGCGGAAGACCTCGGCGTGCTTGGCGAACTCCGGGTCGATGCCGTCCGAGCGCGCCGCCTCCTTGAGCACCCGGCCGACATGGAACTCGCACGAGTAGAAGGTCGCCTTGGGCCAGCGACGTGCGACGGCATTGGCGATGGCTCCTGCGCCGTCGGCGACGACCCAGTCCGGACCGGGACCGTCCGGATCGATCTCCTCGAGGAACTCGAGCCATGAGTAGCCGGTCTCGTCCGGCGCGAGGCCGATCCGCCACGGCATCAACCCCTTCGCCGGGTCATCGCCGCCGACCGCGATGAGGACCGCGCCGCCCCGTTCGTCGCGGTTCCAGTTCGGGTCGTAGTCCTCCGCGCCATGCGCCCGGAGGTTCAGGGGCTTCGAGTCGAGGATCAGGATCCGCGGGCATCGCGTCGGCGCGAGCGCCTTGTCGATGGCCGTCCCGAACAGGTCGAGGTAGCGGGCCGCGAGCGCGTATTCCCGGCTGGCGTGTCGCATGCCGTGGGCGTCCTCGAAGTAGCGATGGGCCTCGAGCCGCACCGTGCGGCTCGCCTGTCGGAGTGACATGCCCTCGGCGACGAGTTGGAGCAGGTGGGCGATCTCGGTAGCGGTGTGGAGGTAATCAGCCGGCGAGATCGGCCCCTCGGCAACGCCCGGCTTGATGTCACACGTGACGCAGTCCTCACCCGCCGGGTGGTGACCAGTCGAGCGGCGGCGGCCAAGCGAGAACGTGTGCGTGGGCGAGCCATCTGACGGCACGCAGCGGAACCGCTGGCGGGCATGCGGCGCGGCCGTCCATTCCCGACGACCCCAAAGCGTGACCTCGCCGATGTGGCCCTTGGAGCATGTCGTCGGTCGATTGGGCATCGCGAGGCGCGGCCTGCCGATCCTTGTCGGTGTCGGATCGGCCGCAGTCGCGCTTGTCATGGTGCGGACTGTGCCGGACGGCTGTGACAAGTTCCATGGCACAAAGGTCAGGACTTACCAACCGTCCTTGGCGCACAAGAGGCTTGTGGCCAGTTGACATGCAAGTCGCTGCTTGCCTATCATGCGCGTCGTGGGTGACGTGTTCAAGGCGATTGCTGACCAGACCCGCCGCGCGATCCTCGACGAGTTGCAGGAACGGAACGGCCAGACATTGTTCGAGTTGTGCGTCCGGTTGACCACGAAGCACGAGCTCGGGTCGTCTCGCCAGGCCGTCTCCCAGCATCTCGATGTCCTCGAGGCAGCCGGCCTGGTCACGACCAAGCGCGAGGGCCGGTACAAGTTCCACTACCTCGACACGTTGCCCCTTCGCACTATCGTCGAGCGTTGGCACATCGATCAGTGAAGGGGATCAATCCATGAGGATCGTCCTTGCAAGCGTCTTCGTTGACGATCAGGACAAAGCGCTGAAGTTCTATACCGAGGTCCTTGGGTTCGTGAAGAAGGCGGAGGTTCCGCTAGGCGACCACCGCTGGCTCACGGTGGTCTCGCCGCTGGATCCTGACGGGACAGAACTGCTCCTCGAGCCGGACAGCCACCCGGCCGTGCGCCCGTTCAAGGAGGCACTCGCGGCCGATGGCATCCCGTTCACGTCTTTCGCCGTTGACGACGTGAACGCCGAGACGAATCGATTGCGAGCACTCGGGGTGCGGTTCACCCAGGAGCCCTTGCAGATGGGCCCGGTGACCACCGCAGTCTTCGACGACACCTGCGGAAACCTGATCCAGATCGCTGGCAAGGCATGAGCGTGAGGAAACGCTCCGACATCGAGGATGTCTGCCACGACGTCACGGTCCGCGTCGATGCCGAAGTGGCCTATCACTTCTTCCTCGAACAGTTCCCATCCTGGTGGCCGCGCAACTTCCGAACCACGAAGCCGGGGTCCAAGCTCGGAGTTGATCCACGCCAGGGTGGACGCTTCTACGAGTTCGACGAACTGGGAGAAGAGCACACGTTTGCCACGCTCCTGGCCTACGACGCCCCGCGCCGCATCGAGGTCGCATGGCACCTCAACGGCTTCGGACGGATCGATCCCGATCCGGAGCACGCCACTACATTCGAGGTCCGCTTCGTTTCCGAGGGAGCAACCCGGACCCGCGTGGAGGTGGAGCACACCGCTTTCGAACGGCAAGGGACCAAGCATGCGCGGCGGGTGCGCAACGGGATGGACAAGGGTTGGCCGACCATCTTGAGCGAGTTCGCCGCGAAGGTAGAGATGGCCTGAACTGAGCAGGGTTCAAGTCGTCACGCGGGCTCTAGACTCGGGACCACGAGCCAACCGGCAGCCCGCCCGGCGTAGATCAGCTGCTCAGTGGTCAGCCCAGACCGGGCACGGAGGTCGGCGAGGTGGCGCTTCACCGTGCTCGGTCGGATCCCCACGAGGTCAGCGGCGTCCTGGACGGATCCGCCACCGGTGACGAAGGCGGCAAGCACGTCCATCTGGCGCCGTGTCGCGGGCCGGGAGAGCGAGCCGCGGAGGTACCCGTCCCTCACGCGAAAAGCCTCGCCGCCGCGACGAGCCACTCATCGCGGCCCTCGATGGGCATTCGACAGGCTGTTAGCGCGTGTCCAACACCTGTCGGGCGCGCCAGTTCAACAAGCGTGAGAGCGGTTGCCGCGCCGATCCGGGCCGAGCTGTAGACGTCGGCCCTTCGCTGGTCCGCATCGTCCCTGCGCTCATCGCCCATGCCGACGTCGTCGGTCGATCCAGGCGTCGACAGGAGCGGCAGCACGAAGAAGTCGAGCGCGCCACCCATGAGCACGCCGGCGAGGAAAGCCACCACCAGCTCGAGGCCGTTCATCGAATGCCTGAGGTGTTGACGGCGCGGACGTACCCGGTGGGGGGAAGCGGGAGTCGACCTGGATCGCACGAGCGCGCCGTCATGCGCTCAAGGGTGGCGGCGGAGCGCCGTGATTCCTATTCGCCCCGGGTGCTACGTCCGGGGAGCCATCCCTGGCGGTAGGTCGATCTCAGGAGAATCTTGAGAGTCCTCGAGGGACAGGTGTCCTTTGATGTGGACAGTGGGATGATGCGCTCCGTGGAACGTTCTGCGGCCGTCGATGACCTGATCGCTCAGACCCCCGGCTGGCGCGGGGCGGCCATCGCCAGGCTGCGCGAACTCATCCGCGCGGCGGACCCTGACATCGTCGAGAACGTGAAGTGGCGCAAACCCAGCAATCCGCAGGGGGTGGCGGTATGGGAGCACAACGGCATCGTGTGTGCAGCCATCCTGCTCAAAGGAAGGGTCCGGCTGAGCTTCTTTGCCGGTGCGAGCCTGCCCGACCCAGCCCATCTCTTCAACGCTCAACTGGCCGGTAAGTCACGGGCGATCGATTTCTACGAGAGCGACTCGCTCAACGAACCCGCGCTGAAAGCACTCGCTCGGGCAGGCGTGGAACGCAACCTGTCCAAGGCCAAGTCAGCCTGAGGAGGGAGGGCGAGCGGCTGGCGGTGATGACATATCTCGGAGCGGCGCCCTACGACGAGCGGGCTTCGAGATGCTCCGCGGCTGTGTGGATCGAACCAGCGCCGTAACTTTGGTCACAGGCGAGCTCGCCACGTCGTGCGCCGACATGACGCTCGCCGAGATCGAGCACCTCCTCGAGCGCCCCGAGCACGAGGCGCGGTCGCCGCGGTGAGCGTCATGGACGCCCAGGCGCGAAGCCGAGGCACCAGCGCAACCCGACGCCAGGAGCTGTTCGACCTATACCTCCGACGCCACGACCGCATCGACACCTGGGACCTCGTGGACCGCTGCGACGACGACGACTTCACGGTCCGTGGCGCGAACGGGAGCGCGTTCCCTCATGCCAGCCGCCTCGCCGCCGCCAGCCACTCATCCCGGCCCTCGATCGCTCGTTCCTCGAATGTCGCTGAACTCGATGACTCAGACCTTCCAACACTTGACGAAGGCATTCCTTCGCGACTTACCTTCGCGACGCGATTCCGAGACAACGGCCCTAGCAGACCGAGGAGGTGCCGTGGTGCGCGCCGCCATCCGGTGAGGCGTCGGTCAGGGGACCGAGAGCGGGATGACGGCAGCTTGAAGCGCGTCCGGCGTCGTGGCCCAGAGGAACACCTGGACGACCTTGCCGTCCTCGACGGGAACCTGCACGTCGAACACGGACTTGTCGGTGCAGGTGGGGATCTCGCCGCCAGACACGTACGTGTGGAGCGACATCGTGTAGGTGCCCGGCTGGAGCTCGTAGACCGCGCCGCTCGCGCCCGGGCTCATCAGCTGGCTCGCGTAGTCGGTGTCATCCGGCCCGAGTGTGCACGCATCGCCGAAGCTCACGCTCCACGACACGTCGTCGGTGATGATCTGGTCGAGGCCGGTGGCGCTGATGAGTACGCGGCCTTTGCCGGCCGGCGGCGGCGTCCCGGCAGAACCGCCCGCAGTCGGGTCGTAGACGCTTTGGCTGATGGTGCCTGCGCGCCCGTTGCCCATCTCGCCCGTGCCGCGGGCGACGAGGTAGAGGATGACCTCGCTTCCCGTGAGCGTGTTGGTGACGCCCATGACGTTGTTGCCGTTGCCGAACTCGCCCGAGACGTAGGCGGTGAGGAACGAGTTGCCCGCGTCGTCACTCTCGAGCGGGTCGAAGACCGGGCTGAGCGTCCCGTAGGGGACGGAGAGCAGCGGCGGGGTTGCCTCGGTGATGAACGGGACCGGATAGAAGTCAAGGCCGACGCCCGTTCCGACCGGGTCCGTATACGCGTTGAAGATGCGAACCTTGGCGCCGCTGGCCTGACCGCCGAAGTCCGGGTTGCCGCCCGGCGCCGCGGTGCCGGGGTCAACGACACCGGGGTCGGCGGTCCCATCGGGCACGGCTCCCGTAGCGGTCGATCCCCCGCCGCACGCGGCAACCGTCATGGCGATCGCCATCAGCAGCGTCCGGCGCATCGTTTCCTCCTCGCCCGGCCGCCTGCCGGACCGATCGGTTGCTTCCGAATGACGGGCCGCCACTCGTTGAGTCATGAGTATGGCAATGGCGCAGGCGTCGGGTGGGCCGATTTGGTTGCGATCCGCAGCGAGGCGGTGTCGGCGGTCGCGACGAGGGTCGTGTCGCCCTTCGCCCGGTCGCCGAAACCGCCGGCGCCCATCGGCGCATAGCACGATCACACCGGGCGTGAGGATCAATGGTCGCGCACTGGCTCGTAACGGCGCAATGACGCGTCGGATCAACCTCGATTCGGAGGACGTTCACGCGGCAGATGAGCGTTCCGGCCGCCGCAGATGGACGACATCATGACCGACCTTCGATCGTGGCCAGGGTGACGAGCAGCTCGTCCAGTTGCTCGAACGTCTCGACCGTCGCATCCGCCGCCCCGGTACCGGCAGCATCGAGAGCTTCCTTCGACGGATATAGCTCGTGCATGGCCAGCAACGTCGTACCGTCATGCTCCGCGAAGGTCACCGTCGTGACGCAACCCTCTTCATTCTCCTCATTGGTCCAGACGAGGCGCGAGTGCGGGGTCACTTCCTGGTACGTGCCGAAGAACGCCGCCTGCGAGTCCCCGAGTGCGAACTCCAGACGGTACCTGCCCCCGACACGAACATCCATCTCGCAGGAAAGCAGGGTCATTCCAAGCGACTTCGGCACCCACCACTGCCTGAACAGCTCGGGCCTGGTCCACGCCTCGAACACGAGCCGCGCCGGGCCGTCGAACGTTCGCGTCACGACGAGCTCACACTCGGACTTCCGCTCCACAGTCGTGCGATTCTTCACGGGGGCAACCTCACTCTCGTTTCTTGCGTCCATCGACCTTCTCCTTCCGTTTCAGCTCCTCGACGACGTTGCCCAGCTCGTCGAAGCGTGCGTCCCAGAGCTGGCGGTAGCTCTCGATCCATGCCGCTTCCGCCTCCAGTCGGCGCGGGCCGAGCTTGCAGGTCCGCACGCGCCCCACCTTCTCCGTGGTGACCAGCCCCGCCTGCTCCAGGACGACGACGTGCTTGCGCATACCCGTGAGGGTCATGTGGAACGTCTGGGCCAATTCGGTGATCGAAGCGTCGGCGCGTCCGAGCAGCTCCAGAACGCCGCGTCGGGTCGCGTCCGAGAGCGCCGCGAAGGGGGCATCGAGCCGCCTGTTCAGATACTGAACCATGCGGTTCACTATAGGCCGATACATCGGCGAACGCAAGCGGGCTGTACGGCGCCCACGCGGAGACCGGCCGACCCAGTGCGCGGCTGCCTCTCCGAGCCTCGGTCGAGGTGTGATAGGTTGCCGAAAGATGATCCAGTCACAACTTCGGTTGGGCACGGCAGAGGTCGATGACCATGCCGCGGCGCGGGTGGAGCGCCACGAGATCTCCGGGCTGCCAGGCGTGACCTTCCTGACGATCGAATGTCAGAAACCCAAGGGTCGATGGGCCGTTCCGACTTACACGGATGCTCACGAATTTGGCTTGACCCTCCCCCGCCGCGGTGGCTTCACGCGGCGCGTCGAGGGCCTGACCGCATTCGTCGATCCCACGACGGCCTATATCAATCTGCCGGGGACAGTCCAGCAGATCGGGCACCCTGTCGATGGGGGCGACGACTGCACGATCATCGCGCTGTCAGAAGATCAGGTCGTGGAGTTGGCTGGGGATGGCGCGTTCCCGAACAATCTGATCCAAACGATCCCGGCGATCGACGTCGAGCATCGCGCCCTTCTGGTCCGACTGCGCCTTGGAGCAGACGCCTTCGAGTTCCGGGACCGTCTCACGTACCTGATCGGAACGCTCGTCGAGTCCGCCTGGCCGGGACGACTGACGACGGAACGCCCGACGACCATCTCCTCGCACAGGCGGATCGTCGACTCAGCGCGCGAGGAGATCGCCGCGGATCCTGCCGGCGTGGACATCGGTGCGTTGTCGAAGCGCTTGGGGCACTCAAGGTTTCACGTCAGTCGGATCTTTACCAGGATGACGGGCGCGACGCTTAGCAGCCATCGCAATCGAGTTCGAGCTGCGGCTGCCCTCGATCGCCTGGCCCACGGCGAGGCAAACCTCGCGGTCCTGGCGGCCGACCTTGGATTCGTTGACCAGAGTCACATGGTTCGCGTGCTGCGCAGATCAACGGGCATGCCTCCGAGCGGCCTCCGACATTGGTTTGACCAGGCGTGTCTCCCGCCGCTTGAGCATTGACCGCCCCCGGCTTTGATCGCCCTACCCAGCGTGGGACCAGTCCGAACCGAACAACGATATCCAAGCGCTTCATGTCCCGCTTGATACATCGTCTGCAGTCAATGAAGGAGGTTCCCCATGACAAAGACCATCGTCTTCAACAGCGTCACTCTTGACGGGGTCATGCAGGGGCCGGGCCGACCCGACGAGGATCGTCGCGGTGGGTTCAGGCACGGCGGTTGGAGCGTTCCGTACGCCGACGACGAAAGCGGGAAGCTGGCCGCCGAAGGGATGCAAACGACGGGCGCGATGCTGCTCGGTCGACGGACATACGAGGATCTCCTTCCGCACTGGAACAAGGCGGGCGGGCCGTTCAAAGACATGCTCAACAACACGTTGAAGTACGTTGTCTCAAGAACCCTCAAGGAGCCTCTGCCCTGGCCCAACTCGGTTCTTCTCGCCGGCGAGCTCACAACGGCGGTCGCGGCGCTCCGGGAGCAGGATGATCGGGACATCGTGATCCTGGGCAGTGGCGAGGTCGTGCGCCAGCTCATGGCCAAGAATCTCGTCGATCAGCTCATCCTGCTGATTCATCCGCTCGTCCTGGGTGATGGGCAGCGCCTCTTCGATGGCGGCCAAAGCACGCTGTTCGACCTCGTGGACACCCGTACCACGTCGACCGGCGTCATCGCCGCTACCTACCGCCGGACCGATCACGGACCGACGAATCAGAGGACGGTGTAATGGCGAGCTAAGTCTTGCGCATCGTCAGGCTTCACGTCTCATCCTCCGCCATCGGCATCGCTTTCAACATCGCGATCCTCGTCGGCCTTGGCGCACGCGCCGTGGTTCGACAGGGTGCGTCTCGGCTCGTCGCCCCGTGAGCCACCCACTGCCCGAACCAGTCGCGCGATTCCGCGACAGCGCCCTGCGTGATGCCCCGGCGGCGCTCGCGACCGTGGTCATCGAGACCTCGGGGACGATGCGCCGGCCAGGGTTGGTGCGGATCCCCCTTCGCATCCAGATGTCGCACCGGCTCGGGCATGACTTCGTCCACGACATCCGGATCGGAGTCGGGCGCCTCTCCGTACGCTTTGGCCTTGACGCCTACGTCGACGGTCGTGGGCTGATGCGGATCGGGCCCTGGTCGTCCTTCGAACGACGAGCGGCGGCGAGGTTGATCGAGCAAAGACCAACCTCGCCGCGCACCTCAAGGCGCCGATGGCCGTACCTGCGAGTCAGGTGGCCGCACCGAGAGCTCGGGGCGCTGACGCATGTCGGGTGCCGTCCGGGCCAGCGATCACGTAGGCGATCATCGCGAAGAACCCGAAGCTCAGTAGCCCGAGTACCAGCAGCACGATGAACCAGGTCTTGTCGTCGAGCTGAGCGGTGTTGAGCAGGGCTCCGATCCATGCCACGAGGCCTGAGACGGCGCCGCCGATGATCGCGAGGATCCCGACCATCACAGCCGCGACCATCGCCCACGCGTAGGGGATGGAGCGGATCCCGGTCACGTCGGGGCCGTCCATCACGAAGCCGCCTCCGGCATACGCCGCCCAGACCGCGCCGAATCCGAGGATCAGCCCGGCGACGATGGCGACGATCCCGCCGAGGAACAGTCGAGTCACTACTGCCTTTGTCATGTCGCGCCTCCTTTGTCGCAGCCTTCGCTCCGACACCATCGTCGCGCAGTGCCCCCTTCTCTGACTTGCGCCATTCGGGTCTTTTCGCAGCCCGCCGGGCCACCACGATCGGGACAGACGGCCCTAGGCGATCACGAACAAGGCGTCGCAGAATCAGGGCATATGGAGCGGCCCGGGCACCGCTCGGGTCCCGCCGCCCGCCTGCGCGAACGACCACAAACGGCGCACCGGAGTTGCGGTTGCCGGTCGCTGCGTCGATGGAAAGGTAGTTGAAGATGCGGCACGCAGCAGATCCAAGTGTGTCGACCAGGCAGGCCTCGTGGCGGTCCCTCCACGTCGACCGTCGAGTCGGTCTGGTAATCGCAGTGGGCCTCGCTGCCGGCGCGGCGTTGATCAGCGCTTGGCTGACGCCGCGCGGACCAGCGACGACGCAGCAGGCATTGGCGTCGATGATCGGAGCATTCGCGATCGGGCTGGGATGCGGGCTGAGCATGCGCAGCCGCTGGAGCATGCTCGTGGGCCCTGCCGTGTTCATGATCGTGTTCGAGCTCGCGCGCCTCGGCACCAACGGTCCCACGGTGGACCGGATCGAGCTTGGATCGACATATGGGATCATCGCGTTCGTCGTCGGACGCTTGGTTCACGGCCTACTCGTCCTCAGTCCGATGGTCCTGGGGGCGGCCTATGGTGTTTGGCTCGCCTCGGGACGCCGGGTCTCCGGACCAGGCTGGGCGAGGGCGCTCAAGGCGACGGTGACAGCCCTGCTCACCGTGGCTCTCGTCGCGCTCGTCATCCAGATCGCCCGACCGGGGACCACGGCGCCGATCGTCGGCGGTACTGGCGAACCGTTGCCAGGCAGCATCGCCGAACTCACCAGCACCCGGATCGGTGGCCACGACCAGGCACTGATGATCCGCGGACGAAGCACTGGAGATCCCGTGCTTCTGTACCTCGCCGGCGGACCCGGCGGGACGGATCTCGGCGCCATGCGTGCGGACGCCGGGCTCGAACAGGACTTCGTGGTGGTCACCTGGGAACAGCGCGGGTCAGGCAAGTCCTACGCGGCACTTGACCCGGCGGACACGCTCACGCTCGAGCAGGTGGTGGCCGACACGGTCGAACTGACCAACTACCTGCGCAGCCGATTCGGGCAGGACAAGGTCTACCTAGTTGGCAACTCCTGGGGCACAATCCCCGGCGTGCTTGCCGTCCAGCAACATCCCGAACTCTTCCACGCGTTCGTGGGCACGGGTCAGATGGTGAGCCCGCGGGCCACGGACGTCATGTTCTACGAGGACACCTTGGCATGGGCAGATGACACCGGAAACGACGCGCTCGCGGCCACCCTGCGACGGAACGGGCCGCCGCCCTACGCAAACCTGCTCGACTACGAGCCGGCGCTGTCGTACGAGCACGACTGGAATGCCTATCCGGAGTTCAACAACGACTTGGAGATGCCCGCCAACCTCTTCGTGCCAGAGAACACCCTGATCGACCAGGTCAACGGCCTCCGTGCATTCCTCGACACCTTCTCCGTGCTCTATCCCCAGCTTCAGGACACCGACTTCCGAACGGATGTGCCCAGCCTCGGTGTGCCGGTGTATGTCGTCCTCGGCGCACACGAGGCGCGTGGCCGGGCCGTTCTCGCCAACGAATGGTTCGCGGGGCTGGTGGCACCTTCGAAGGAGTTGGTCATGTTCGAGCATTCGGGCCACCGCCCGGTTGTCGAGGAACCAGCCGTATTCGCGTCACTGATGACCAGAATTGTCGACGAAACCGACCCAACCTACCGGCCGTGAGGATGGGGTGGCGCAGGCCGAGTGGACCCGGCCACGACGACATCGGCGGCCAACGAACGCGGAGGCATCTGGTGTCGGCGACAGCATTCGACTCGGGCGTCGCACTCCTCGCCTACCGGCCCACCATCGGCCGGTCCGCTGCCTGATCGACATGTCTCCCATCCGAACCATCCTGTTCATCCAGGGCGGCGGCGAGGGCACCCACGACGAGTGGGACAACAAGCTTGTCGATACCCTGCGCATGGGGCTCGGCGGTGGCGATTCGGCGCTACGCGCGTGCCACCAGCCCCGGCCGTCTCAGGGCAAGCGCGACGATCCCCGCGACGCTCACGACCGCGAGCGCCGGGACCGCGGCCTTCGCCGCACGAGGCGACAGCACGAGCTCGAAGAACGGCACGGGATCGCCCCACTCCACCTGCATCCGCCCGACGGGGCAGTCCCCGTGGCCGACGACAAGCGCCGCTCCCTCGACACCCAGGAAAGCGACGCCAGCCCAGAGCCGACGACTTCGCCGTCGCATCAGCACTGACACCCAGATGTCGCCAAGGCACCAGAGCTGCGCCACAGACCAGGCCGCGTGCACAACCCGCCATGCCCGAGCTCGACCGCCAAGGGTCGCCCAGGTCACCGCCGGAGGCGATGAGGGCGTTCCGCGAATCTCGTTCAAGGCGCTGGGGCCGCTGGCATTCGCGGATCCGGGTGACCAGCCTCCACACGGACTTTGAGGCGCAGCGGCCCGATGACCGGGACCTTCCGGGCGAGCGGCTCGAGCACCAGCCACTCATCGGCGATCAGGTAGCGTGGCGAATCGACCATCATCACCTCAAGCGCGTTGAACCGGGAGTACCGGAACCCTTGTCGCCTTACATGCAGCTCCCATTGTCGGAGGTCCAGGAGACGCACGGGCACTTCCATGAGCTGATGGAGGGCTACGACACCGAGAACGTCGATTCGACCTTCTGGTTCCGCTTCGCAGGCGTTGGCCTGCCACCGGCATCGTATTGCGTCGTCGCCGTCGCGGAGCCATCCGCGCGTCGGGCCAGCATCGTCTGGGTGCCCAAGGAGGTGTTCCATGCCATCTCGGCAGACTTCGAGCGCCGTCACAGACGAGGAGCGCGATGAAGCAAGGCGCCTCGCGCAAGGATCCGAGCTTGGCCCGTGGACCCGTGATGACCCCACTCCCCTGCCGCTTCTGACGATCACCGCGATCGTCATCACGGCGATTGGAGCGATCGCTCAGGTGCTCGATCCAGACGTGCTTGCGGCGCTCCGTCGGGATCCTGCCGCACTGCCAGCGGGCGAGTGGTGGCGCATCGCGTCACCCCTACTCGTACTCGACGGCAACACCTGGATCCACTTCGCCACCGACGCCGTGGGGTTGCTTCTCGTCGGGAGCGTCGTCGAGCGGCGCCTCGGCCGCCTTCGCTGGTTCGCGCTCTTCATGGCCGGGGCCATAGCAGGAGAGATCGCGGGATACGTCTGGGATCCGACTGGCGCCGGTGCATCGATCGCCCTCATGGGGTTGGTCGGTGGTCTCGTCGTCACGCAAGCCCTGGATCGCCACGTCCGATTGGCCGCCTCGATCTTCACGATCGGAATGGTCGGGATCCTGGGGACGGTGGCCGCACTGGCGAAGCGCGACGCGATCGCTACGGCCGGCGTCGTGGTCGGAGTCATCGTCGTCTCCGTGTTGATCAACGTGCTGCTCCTCTCGCGACAGCGTGCCGGCGATCCGCAATTCGCCCCGTACTTCGTCGCCGGCGTCGTGGTGGCCGGGGCTCTCATCCTGTTCGCCAGCGGCGACAACCACGGCGCGGCGCTCCTGGCGGGATTGGCTACGGCGGTCGCCCTGACCTACCCATGGTCGCGCCCGACGGTCACGACCAGCAGGCCCCCGGACGCTCCGACGGGCTAACGGGCGGGATGGAAGCAGGACACCGGGCGTTGATCGTTTCCCGATGATCGCTCCGGCCACGCTCATGACGAGGGTGCTCGTACAGATCGGCTCGGGTGCGGCCGTGGTCAACGTCGAGGGTCCGGAGCCCGAGTAGACGGCGTCGACCCCGCCGACGGCGTGCCACGTCGCGTCACCGGCCCACCCGTCGCTCATCAGGAACCACGGCTCAGCCCACATCGCCGACGACCCGGACCGCACGCCCTCCGGCTACCCGCGGTCACAGCTCGGCCGTTTTCCGGAGACCCTCCAACATCGGTGCCCAGTTGTCCTTGGCCATCGCGTCAGCCGCTGCCTCGGTAGCGTTGTTGTCCTGGGTAAGGGTCAGGACGGTGGTGCCACCCGCTTCCGCCAATTCACAGGTGACGACGTGATAGTTCTCAGGCTTGTCTGCACTGCCGCCCATCGGGCTCCAGTGCGTGTACTTCAGGAGCTTCTGAGGATCGACCTCAAGAACGGTGCCCTTGTCCACGTAGGACTTGCCCTTCCATTCGCCATCCCAGGTGATCGGGCTTCCGACCTTCCAGTCCGTCGTGAGGTTGGTCCCGTGCATGTATTGCTTCACTTTGGCCGGATCCGTCAGCGCGTCCCAGACCTTGGCTTTTGGGGCGTGGATCGCGACCGTTGAGACTGCCTCAAATCCTTGCGCCACCTGCTGCCTCCTCTTCGTCGCGACCCCGCACGATGCGTGCCCTCCTGCAGTAAAAACGACGCGACACAACACCGTCGTCCTTGATCGGGACTCTGTCATTCCACATTCATCACACGGGGCGTTGACCCATGAGCGCACCACCATTCAGGGCACGATGAACACCGTCATCCGCGCCTCGGTGGAGGACAGGATTTCCATTCACGAGGGTATCGCCGTGGCGACTTCCGGACGGTCGGCCACAATACGTGGCGGGTGACATTGGTGCCGAAGGCTCTCGATCCCGTGAGTTCGTCGGCCCCGAGTGGCATGGAGACGGATGGATGACAGAACTACCAAACTGGCGCACAGGCACGTCGCGACAAGCGATCATCGACTTCGTGGCGCAGGTTGCCGGCGCCAACGGACAGACGGCCGTACCCATCGAGGAGCGCGTGGCCGTGTTCGACAACGACGGCACGCTGTGGCCCGAAAAGCCGATGCCCATCCAGCTCGACTTCATCCTCCGCCGTCTGGCTGCGATGGCGATCGAGGACGAAACGCTGCGCGAACGCCAGCCGTGGAAGGCGGCGCACACGAGGGACTATGGCTGGCTCGCCGGGGTGATCGACCGGCATTACGCTGGCGATGACACGGATCTGCCGGTCCTTGCTGGCGGCGTCCTGAAGGCGTTCGAGGGCATGAGCGTCGAGGAGTTCGACGACCGGTCCGACACGTTCCTGCGCTCCGGCACGCATCCGACGCTCGGGCGTGGCTATCTCGCCAGTGCCTATCGACCGATGGTCGAGTTGCTCGAGTACCTCACCGCCAACGGGTTCACCAACTACATCGCCTCGGGTGGCGGGCGGGACTTCATGCGGCCGATCAGCCAGGAGATGTATGGCATCCCGCGCGAGCACGTCATCGGGAGCAGCCCTGTTTTCACCTACACGCCGGATGAACGCGGCGGAACGGTACGCCATGCAGCCGCGCCGGACTACCTCGACGACGGTCCACAGAAGCCGATCCGGATCTGGAGTCGCACAGGCCGGCGACCCCTGCTCGCCGCCGGCAATTCGAATGGCGACATCCCGATGCTCCACTTCGCGCAACGTCCCGACCGACCATCCCTGCGACTCCTCGTCCTGCACGACGACGGGGAGCGCGAGTTCGACTACATCAAGGGCGCCGAAACGGCGCTCGACCTCGCGCGCAAGCACGCGTGGACGGTCGTGAGCGTCAAGGACGACTGGGCGGAGGTCTTCTCGCCGGTCGGGTGAAGCGCGTCGTGAGCCGACGCCACCGTGGCGGCGAGCGACGATCTGGCGACATCGATCGCACACGGAAACGACGAAACGGTGAAGGCCGCAAGGCCTTCACCGTTTCGCTTGCGCTGGGTCGTTGGACCCGACGCGGTGGTCAGGCGGGGTTGGTCACCTGCTTGAATGCCGGCGCCTTGACCTTCTCGGTCGCTGCTCGCGTCGCCCAGATCAAGCCGAGGCCGGTCATGACCACGGTCAGGCCGATCAGCGCGAACAGGGCGGCGATGCCGAGACCCATCGTGAGGGCCGAGGCGGTGACGCTTCCGACGCCAAGCTCAGCGATGAGGGCATGTGCGGTGCCGGTCCAGATCTGCTCGCGGGCCGCGCCCTGGATCGGATCGGTCCGGTCAAAACCGGTCCAGTACTTGCCGTCATTCTGGAAGTCATAGGAGCCGGCTGCTGCGACGACCTGACCATCGACCACGACATCCTCCGGCAGGACGACGGTCGTGGCGGCATGGAGCGTGTGGTACGAGATGGTTGCCATCTGGTACATGTACTCGCTGGCGGTGTTGACCAGCGGGTCGTTCGGGTTGAGCTCGCTCTTGTCGACCGCGTAACCCCAGTCGTTCACGAGGAGCGACATGATCGCGTCGGCGCCGGCGGTTTCGCCTCGGTCGACGAGCTGGCCCTGGTCGTTATAGCTGAGCGTGACATTCTGCGCGGCGCTGAACGTCTGGAGGGCGGACGCGCCCTGCTGGGTCTTGTACAGGGTGTACCCACCGGCCGCGAAGAACACGATGCCCATGACGACGAGGCCGAGGCCCAAACGCTGAAGACGCTTTTCCATGATCCAACCCTCGATTTCTATTGGTGCTTGATCTGTGAACCTCCCCACTGTCGCCCCGGACTGCCGACTCCGGTAGGTGCCACGTGGACCCTTCGCCGGCCCATACCGAGGTACTCGGGGGCCGAATGGCCCTACTGGTCACGGCGGCGGGCGGACGTGGTCCGGGTACACCCTTACGGTCGTTCACGGGTACTCCCCGATGCTGCGGTCGTGTCTGGCCGCCACGCTGCAAGGGCATCGAGCAATCCGATGTGGAACCAGAGGTCCGTCCGATCGTCGACCTCGAAATCAGGAGACTCGGATGCGCCGACGAACGACGATTTATCTCAGCTGGCTGCTGATCCCCGTCCTGTGCATCGCCGGTGCGTGCAACGCGACGTCAGCGACCGACTCACCCGGCACGAGCGCGTCCGGCATGCCGGACGCCACGACCACCACGGATCCCGCGCCCTCATCGGGCGGCGTTCGTCACCTCGCCCTGACCATCGCAAGCGGCAACGACGTGACCGTGGACATCACCGACGAGTCGGGCATGCTCCACGACGCCGCATCCGGGACACCGGGCGACGGCGCGTCTGTCGAGCCGTACGAGGTCGCCGTCAGCAACGACGATCCATCCACGCTTCGCCTGACCTGGACCGGTGGACCATGCGACGCGGCGGCTACGCTGCTCATCGACGCGACCGGCCGAGAGCTTCGGCTCGTGGAGCCGGAATGTCCCGGCGACGCGGTCGCCTTCGACCGGATCCTCGTCCTGCACCTGAACGAGACGCTCGAAGCCGCCGACGTGCACGCCGTGCTCCAGGACGGCCTGGATACGCCCGCTTGACCCAGGGACCAAACCCACGCAGACCCGAAGGAGGTCATCGATGAACCGCATCCTCGGCATCGCCAGCGCGATGCTCCTGGCCATGCTCATCCTGGTGCCGGTCGCCGCGGCGGCCGAGCCATTCAGCGATGTGCAGCATCTCATCCTCAGCAATGGCGGGGACGTCACCGTCCCGGCCGGCCAGCACGTAGACCTGCTCGTCGTGGTCGACGGGACTGGAACGATCGCGGGCGACGCCGACGGCGTCGTCGTCGTCAACGGAACCGCAGCATTCACGGGAGGTCAGGCGGGCTCCGTCATCGCCGTGAACAGTTCGGTCAGCCTGGACGCGAGCTCCTCCGTGTCCGGTGACATCCGGACCTTCGAGTCGACGCTCGATCAGGCCACTGGCGCGACTGTCGGCGGCCGCGTCATCGACGGCGCGAACGATGTCGACTGGACGGGGGTGGCGGTCGCCACAACCGCTCTTGCGTTCCTGGCCCTCTTGGGTCTCGTGCTCATCGGGTTGGCATCCGGCATTGCCGCGGCAGGCCTGGCGGCCAAGCAGGTCCGCGGCGCCGGTTCGCTGATCAGTCGCGAGCCCGGGATGACGCTCTTGGCCGCGTTCGCCGGGCTGTTCGGGATCATCCTCGTCAGCTTCCTCGCGATGGTGACCATCATCGGCATCCCGCTGGGACTGGCGATCCTGATCGTGGCACTGCCTGCCGTCGCCTTCGCCGGCTGGCTGGTCGTCGCGATCTGGATCGGGGAGCGGATCCTGGAGCGGCTCACGCCGCAGGTCACGCGCGAGCGTCCATACCTGGCTGCCGTGATCGGTGTCCTCGTGTTGGAGGTCCTGTCGATCGTGCCGTTCGTCGGCGGGATCGTCGCGTTCTTCGGCTTCGGTGCCGTCGTGCTCTATCTGTGGCGGACGTTCCGCGGCCACGCGGGCCCGGCGGAAGCCCCTGCGCAGTGGACGACCCCTGTCGCCGGCTGACCAACCTCCGTCGAACGGCTCGGTCGACCTCCCGTCGGCCGGGCCGTTTCGCTATCCCCGGAGGTGAGCCAGGACCGCCAGCACGCGGCGATGGTCATCCGGTGCCGGCAGCAGTTCCAGCTTCGAGAAGATGTTGGCGATGTGCGCCTCGACCGTCTTGGGCGCCAGGAACAGCCGGTCGCAGATCGCCTGATTCGAGCGGCCTTCGGCCATCAACCCGAGGACTTCGCGCTCGCGATCTGTCAGGTCGTCGATCGGCGCCCTGGTCCGTCGCCGACCGACGAGCTGGGCGACGACCTCCGGGTCGATGACCGAGCCGCCACGGGCGATCCGCCGGATGGCGTCCGAGAGTTCATCGAGGTCCTCGACACGATCCTTCAGCAGATAGCCCATACCGCCTTCGCCGTCAGCCACCAGTCGTAGTGCGAAGGTCGTTTCGACGTACTGCGACAGGACGAGGATCCCGATCGCCGTCCCGTGTTCGGTACGGATGGCCTCAGCCGCGCGTAGGCCCTCGTCCGTATGCGTGGGTGGCATCCGGATATCGGTGATCGCGACATCTGGCCTTTGCTCCCGGACCGCGACGATGAGATCCGTCGCGTCGCCGACCTGAGCGACGACCTCGAAGCCCGCCTCCACGAGCAGACGGGCGATCCCCTCGCGAAGTAACAGGGAATCGTCGGCAAGGACGACGCGCAGGCTCACAAGGCGGCGACCATACCGAGGATCGCCTCGCCGGACAATTCATCCTTCGAGACGAAACCGAGGACCGGGCTGCCGCTGAGCCGTGGCCCGTACTCGCTGGCCGAACGACTCGAGGTCAGCACGATCAGTGGTGTCGGATCGTCGGCTGCGAGTCGAAGGGCGACGTCGAACCCGTCGATGTCGGGGAGCCCGACATCGAGCAGGACGAGGTCCGGCCGCAGGGCGCGCACGGCCATCAGGCCCGAGGCGCCGTCTACCGCCTCGCCGATCACCGAAAGTCCATCCGCTTCAAGGACGGCACGGGCCTGGCGTCGAAAGACGGCGTTGTCATCGATGATGAAGATCGTCCGCATCGGCCAATCGTGGCAGGTCTCACCAGGATCAACCACAGGGATAGCCCGGATGGACCGTGCGATCTCAGGGTCAACCCTGCTGTCCCGGCAGGAGGTCGTGTGGCACAGTCACGCGATGCACGGTCGAAACCTGCGCGTCGTCATCGCGGTCGTCGGCACATTGGTCTCGGTCGGTGCCGAGGTGCTCGCCGTCCTGGCGGATGCCGAGGTAGGCGAGCAGGTACTCGAAAACGCCGGCGAGCCAGCCCGGGTGGCGTTGCTGCACCTCGCGATCGGCCTGACCTACCTGTACGGCGGCCTGGCGATCTGGGCCCATGCCCCGGCCAACAAGACCGGGATGAAGATGACCGCGGTCGGGCTGACCTGGTGGTTCCAGGCGATCGCGAAGACCGGGATCCTGGTATGGGCGGACCTCGGGAACATGCTGTACGACATCCCCACCGTGTTCATCTTCGCCCTCGTCCTCGCCTACCCCAGCGGCCAGCTCCGACCTGGCGCCGACCGGGTCGCGATTGCGATCGTGCTGATCGGCTCCACCGCCCTGAACATGGTCCAGTTCGTGCCGACGCCCCTCGTCGTCAACGAAGGGATCAATGGCCTCTTCGTCGGGGTCGCGCTGGTCACGTTGACCATCGTCATGATCCTGCGCCGCTGGGTCACCGCGCCTTCGCGATCGCGCCGCGAGCTCCTGCCCGTTCTCGTCGCCGGGACGGTCCTCATCGTCAGTCTGGCCATCAACCTGGGTCGCCGGATCTTCGACGTCTCGGACACCCTGGGCGACGTGCTCGTGGCGATCAACGACCTGGCACCAGCGGCCATCCCGATCGCGCTGCTGATCGGCTTCTTTCGCCAAAGCGAATACCGGATGCAGGCCCTGATCGACGCCATCCCGGACCGGATCATCCGGATCAGCCGGGACGGCACCCCGACCAACGTCCGAGGGGTCGGGGCTGGCCCCGGCGCGTCGCCGACGGCCGTGGCGGTGGCCAGGACCTTCGACCGCATGCGGGGGTGGGTCGGTGTCGAGGCGCAATCGGCGACCCAGCGGGCGCTCGACCAGGGCGGCGTCCAGACGTTCGACTTCTCGATCGACACGGAGATCGGGCGTCGCGAGTTCGAAGCTCGGGTCACGGCCAGTGGACCGGATGAGGCCACCGCCATCATCCGGGACTTCACCGATCAGCGAGCCATCGATGCCGAACTCCGGAGGTCGCGGGCGCGCATCGTAGAGGTCGCCGATGCCGAGCGACGACGGCTCGAGCGAGATCTGCACGACGGTGCCCAACAGCGCCTGGTCGCGCTGTCGCTGTCACTGCGGCTGCTCCGCTCGAAGCTTCACGAGACACCGGAGCTGGACCCGGCGGCACTGGCCGCCGCGGACGATGCGGCCGCGGAGCTCAGGGTGGCGATCGCCGAGCTGCGCGAACTTGCCCGCGGCATCCATCCGGCGATCCTTACCGAGGCTGGACTCGGGCCTGCCCTGACGAACCTGGCGGAACGGTCCGTGGTCCCGGCGGTGGTCACCGACCAGCCCGATCGTCGGCTCCCGGCTCCGATCGAAGCGACGGCCTATTTCGTCGTGTCCGAGGCGCTCGCGAATGCGGCCAAGCACGCCGCGGCAACCAGGGTCGGGATCGGCGTACGGTGCACGGCGACCTGGTTGCGGGTCGAGGTCAGCGACGATGGCGTCGGTGGCGCCGACCGTGGCCGCGGCACCGGGATCGAAGGGCTGCACGATCGAGTCGCGGCACTCGGCGGGACGCTGACCGTGGACAGCCCGCCCGGCCAGGGCACCCTCGTGGCGGCGGACATCCCGATCGCCTGACCCTGCCCGGCGACCAGGCAGGGTAGACCCTGCCGGCGTTCGCGGGTGGTCCCCGATGCCGATACGCGGCTCCGGCCAGAGGCTTGTGGCATGCCAACCCAACCCTCGGAGCAAGGAGTCCCACCGATGACGAACGCCATCTCGACGGTCGGCCTGACCAAGCACTATCGCGACGTCCCGGCCCTGACCGACCTCACCCTCGACGTGCCCGCTGGCACGATCTTCGGCTTCCTCGGCCCGAACGGGGCCGGCAAGACGACGGCACTGAAGGTGCTTGCCGGCCTGACCCGTGCAACGGCTGGCAGCGCCACCATCGCCGGCGTCCCGGTATCGGCCGCGGGCGAACACCGCCGACATCTCGGCTACCTGTCACAGGATCCCCGCTTCTACGGCTGGATGACCGGTCGCGAGACGCTGCGCCATGTCGCTCGCTACCGCGCACGGGACGGTGGCCGCGAAGCACGGATCGACGAGCTTCTGAAGCGGGTCGGACTCGCCGATGCCGGGGACAGGCCGACTGCCGGCTACTCGGGCGGGATGCGCCAGCGACTGGGCATCGCCCAGGCCCTGGTGGGGAACCCCGCGGTCATCCTCCTCGACGAGCCCGTCTCGGCGCTCGATCCCATCGGCCGCAAGGACGTCCTGGACCTCATGCGTGAGCTCAAGGGCGAGACCACGGTCTTCTATTCGACCCACATCCTCGACGACGTCCAGCGGGTCAGCGACCACGTCGCGATCCTCGATCACGGCCGGCTCGTCAAGGCGGCACCGACCCAGGTCCTGCTGTCGTCATTCACCCAGAACGTCCTGCGGGTCGTCGTTGACGAGGCCGGGCCCGAGACTGCGGCAGGGATCCGGGCGATCCCGGGCGTCGCCTCGGTCGCGCTCATCGCCGAGGTACCCGGACGGACCAGCTATGACGTCGGCACCCGTGAGGGTGCGACCGTCGACGTCCAGCGCTCGATCACGAGGTTCGCGGTCGACGCCGGACTGACCCTCATCAGCAACCAGCCGGAAACGCTTGATCTTGAAAGCGTCTTCCTGCGCCTCATCGATCAGAAGGAGGTGGCGGCATGACCGCCCGTTTCATCACCATCGAGTCTCCGTCCGTGGATGAGCCCGCCGGCGGGATGTTCCTCGGCTTCGGCAACACGTTGCGCAAGGAGCTCGCCGAGTGGCTGCACGGCCCCAAGGTCTTCGTGATCGCCGGCCTCTCGATCGCGATCGCGATCTTTACGACCATGCTCACCCGGATCGAGCAGGCGACGGTCGAACGCGGAGAGGTCCTCGACGTGTCGACCGATCCGACGGTCAACGTGCTGCTTGGCTGGAGTGGCCAGATCGTCGCCCTGATGGCGATCATCGCGACGATGACCATCATCTCCGTCGAACGCGATCGGGGCACGCTTGCCTGGAGTCTGACCAATCCGGTCTCGCCGACGAGCATCCTCGCTGCGAAGTTGGCAGCCTCGATGATCGTCTTCAGCCTGGCCGCCGTCATCCTGCCGATGACCGTGGCGGTCGGCGTGGCGACGGTCGCCTACGGATCCCTGCCGGATCTCGCGGTGGTCGGAACGTTTACCGTCCTATTCCTGGCGGTGCCGACCTTGTTCCTGGCCCTGACCGTCGGCCTTGGGGCGGGCATCCGCTCCACGGCCGGGATCGCGGCGATCGCCCTCGCCGTCCTGTTCGTGCCGCAGATGCTGGGCGGGATGGTGCCGTCGTTGGACGAGCTGTCGCCGACCTCCATCGGACGCTGGGCGCAGGCTGTCGTCGTAGGCGATCCCGCTCCGATGTCGGTCCCGATCAGCTGGCTCATCTCGATGGTGGTCATCGTCGTCGGCGCCAAGCTGGTCTTCGATCGCCAGGAATTCTGACCCTCTCATGGCCGGCAGGACCGGTCCGCGCGTCCCTCGACGGCCGGTGCATCGACTGCACCGGCCGTCGGTCCATGTCCGGGCCATCGCCATTCGACGACAGCCGCACAGGGCTATCCCTGCTGCAAGTGTGGGGCTCCCCCCGATGTCCTGGCGGGCCTATGAGGCGAACCTGTCATCAGCGGCTCAGGTTCTTGGGGCCGGATCAGCACAGGAGGCCATCATGCGGATGCTCCGCGAACTCGGCCGACGCCGGCTCCGGACGAGCCTCACGATCGTCGGCATCGCTATCGGGATCTGGGCGCTCGTCGTGTTCAGTTCGATGGCCAACAAGATCAACGCCCTCGTCGACGGCGGTAGTGCCTACTACGCCAACAAGATCGCCGTGAGCGATGGCGGGGTCGCCGGCTTCGGCGGGGCGCCGATGCAGGTCGACCTGCTCGATGACATCGCCGGCGTGGCTGGTGTCGACGTCGTCGTCCCGAGCGTCACGTTGCTGGCCGAGGACATCGCCGGCGTCAGCTTCGGCACACCGGACCAGATCGTCGCTCAGCCCGTCGATGCGGACCTGGGGCGTGAGACGGTCGCCACCCCGATCGCCCAGGGCCGCGCCCTGACCGACGCCGACGAGGGGACCCATGTCGCCGTCCTTGGTTCGACCATCGCCGCCAAGCGTCACGCAGCGGTCGGTTCGACGCTCTCATTGCACGGCCACGACTTCGACGTCGTCGGCATCCTGGAAACGACCCTGACGGCACCCGACACGTCCGTCGTCGTCCCGTTCACCACCGCCCAGGAACTGCTTCACGAAGACCTGCCACCGGTCATCCGCGATCGGACGGCGGCCTCCGATCTGGCCAGCCAGTTCATCGTCTATCCGGAGCCGCGTTCGGACCCCCAGCGGGTCGCGGGCGCGATCGAAACCGCTCTGCCCGACCTGTCGGCGATGACCGGCGACGACTACGACCAGGCGATCGGCGGCTCGGTCGCGATCTTCAACTCCATCATCATCGGGATCGGGCTGATCGCCCTGATCGTCGGTGGGATGTCGGTCATCAACACGATGGCCATGTCCATCGCCGAACGGACCCGCGAGATCGGTGTCCGTCGAGCGATCGGAGCCAGCCGGCGGCGGATCGTCCGAGAGCTGATGACCGAAGCCGGCGCCATCGGCGCCATCGGCGGGCTGTTCGGGGTGATCTTCGGCGCTGTCGTCGTCACCCTGGCCAACGAGGCCGGTCGGAATGCCGGCACAGTCCTGTTCGAACTGACCCCCTCGACCATCCTCTTCGCACTCGCCTTCTCGACCATCCTCGGCGTCGTCGCCGGGATCATCCCCGCATGGAGCGCCGCCCGGCTGGACCCGGTCACGGCCCTCCGCTACGAATAGGAGCACCCGACATGGCCATCCTTGAAGCCACCAATCTTCGCAAGTCGTACCGGCTCTCCAGGACGAACACGGTCGAAGCCCTCCGCGGTGTCGACATCTCGATCGAGGAGGGTGAGATGGTCGCCATCATGGGCCCATCCGGCTCCGGCAAGTCGACCCTGATGTACGTCCTGGGACTGCTCCACGCTCCCGATCGGGACGGTGGGCCGTCACCGGAGCTCCGCTTCGCCGGACAACCGATGACCGGTCTATCCGAAACGAAGCGGACCCGACTCCGGGCGACCGACATCGGTTTCGTCTTCCAGTCATTCAACCTGATCCAGACATTGACGGCCGCGGAGAACGTGGCCCTGGCCGCCGAATACGCCGGGACCCCGCGAGCCGCGGCGCGAACCGCGGCGATCGAATACCTCGATCTGGTCGGACTGGCCGACCGCGCCGATCATCGCCCGGCGGAGCTGTCGGGCGGCGAGCAGCAGCGAATCGCGATCGCGCGGGCGCTGGTCAACCAGCCGAAACTCGTCATCGGTGACGAGCCGACGGGCAATCTCGACACCTCCAGGTCCGCCGATGTGTTGCAACTGCTTCGTCGGCTCAACCGGGAGCGCGGGCAGACGTTCGTGATCGTGACCCACGATGCCGAAGTCGGCGCTTCCTGCGACCGCATCATCTGGATGCGGGACGGTCAAGTGGTCGACGATGGCGTCGTCGCCGGCCTGGCAAAGGCGTCCTGAAACGATCGACTCAACCAACATCTCGGGCCGCATCCGTGCGTCCGTCGCGTCGCATCGCGGCCTGTATTCAAGCCTCGCTGATCCACTCCTCGGCGTCCGCGAGCTGAGCGGTGGGGTATGACCGAACCTCGGCTGGGATCAACCATCCGAAGACGCGGATCGCGTCGGCCATGGCGCCGTGATCCGTAACGACGGCGATCCGCTGCCAGGCGGACAGGTCGTGGAAGCCGAGCTTCGTGTCTTCCCACATGGCCGCCGGGCTATAGCCGGTGAACGTGTCGCCGAGTACGTACAGCAGTCGCACCTTGTCGTGCGCCTTGATGGCTGCCGCGGCAGCGGGTTCCAGGACCCGGCGATAGTCATCCGCCTCGACCTTCCCACTGGCCTCGATGGCGACCACGTTCTCCGGCAGGCCAGACAAAAGTTCGAGCATTCGACCTTCCTCCTTGCACGGTCAGGGCCGATCGCCCTGGTCAGACTATAGGTGCCACGCGTGCGGACAGGAACGCGGATCGCGAAGCGTTGCAGGGCATGTCGATGCCGACACCCTCTGACCGTCCGCCGCCTGGACGGGTCAACCGATCCAGCGGACCCTGATCTCGCCCCGCAGACCGGGAAGGGGCAGCGAGGCCGCCTCCGCCTCGACCGCCGCGCGCTCGGCGGCGGTCAGCTTCCGCCAGGGCGCGACGTCCATCACGGCGTTCGAACGCCGCCAGGTGCCGACGATCTCGCCGGCCACCACGACGGCTCCGGGCCAGACACGCGATGTCCACAGCTGCCGGCGCCGGTCCGACTCGGTGACGAGGAGCTCGCGGTCGGCACCCTGGAGGAGGTAGAACGCGTCGCCGCTGGGAAGCAGGCGCGCGGGCGCGTGCGTCGTGGGTCGGGCACGGAGCGCAGGCTCATCCTCGGCCAGGAGGTACCGATCGCCGATGGGCGTCCGGACCGTCAGCAGTTCCGCGGCGATCGCCGCAAAGGCTGTCCGCCCGCCACGAGCCGAGATGCCCGCCCACGCGGTGAACGCGGCGCCATCGGTGGGGCCGTAGACATGGAGGTAGCGGCGTGCCAGGTCGAGGCGCGCTTCGAGCGGATCCACCGGCGGCGCTTTCACGCTCCGCATCACGGGGGCCCGTGCGCCTTCCCAGCGGATGAGGAACGTCCCCGTCGTCGTCCCATAGCGGATGGCATTCCCGACACCAAGCACGCCGGCGACCTCGCGGTCGGTCAGCTCGCGCTGCCCGAGCACCTTCGCGACTCTGGCCGCCATCTCGTCCGCCCGTCGCCGGCCGCGATCGTCCTCGGGATATCGACCAAGCGTGAACGGTGCGATGTCCCGGCTCGAGATCACGAAGACGCTGTAGCGCGGGCCCCAGACCTGCACGAGGGACGGGTCGTCGAGCGCGATCTCCTTCGTGTCGGCGACACGAGCATGGATCGAGAGGAGGGCTGCTCGCGGCATGCTGTCCTGAAGCCCGGCCCACGCGGCCTGGCGCAACGAGACCTCGGCCCATGGCAGCCGTTCATCAAGGGCCTGCACCGCCCGGCGGAAGGCGAGGATCTGTTCTCGCGTGACCGAGAGCGGGCTGCCTACGATCGTCACGTTCGCCGTACGTCACGGATCAGAGTCGGTGGCTGCATCTCCAAGAATGGTAGCGGAGCCTGGGGGTGGCTCATCGAACATCTGTGCTAAGCTCAAGCCTCGCCGCGACTCGCGACGAAGCTCCGCGTGGTCGACCCCTTTTCGAACGGACCGTGCGATCTGAGATCCCCCGTTCGGGAAGCGTTGGAGGTCATCATGACCACCGGTACCATCAAGAAAGTCGTTGCCGATCGCGGATTCGGCTTCATCACCGCCGCGGACGAGAAGGAATACTTCTTCCACCGCGACGCCCTCGACGCGTCGCTCGACTTCGACCGCCTCATCGGCGGCGAACCCGTTGAGTTCGACGTCGAGACGAGTCCGAAGGGCCTGCGCGCCGCCAAGGTGCATTCCGCCTAGGCGCCAGCAACTCCGCCCAACCTCCTGTGCGCATCGCCGACGCCCGGCGACTCCAGAGCGTCAGGTCACGACCACTGACCGTCAGATCGAGCGCTGGTATGACCGGAAGGTCCGCGTCGCCCAGCCCGTCACGAGGACGGCCAGGATCAGCAACCCCAGCATACGCGGCAGGATGAACGACCAGTCGGGGGTCGCCAGCAGCGCCTCCCGGCCGGCCTCCACCGCCCAGTTGACCGGGTTGTACCGCGCCACCGTCTGGATCCATCCCGGGGCGAGGGCCAGCGGGATGAAGGCGGCGGACAGGAAGGTCAGCGGCAACGTCATCAGCGTGTTGATCCCGATCACCGACTCACGCTGGCGCAAGATCAGTGCCATCGCGTCCGAGAACGATGCGACGGCCGCCCCGAGGAGCATGGCGCAAACGGTCAGGACCCCGTAGCCGAGCAGGCCGCCCGCAAACTGGGCACCCAGGAGCAGGGCCAGGCCGCCGATGATCGCCGCCTGGATGACGAGCGAGACCAACTGGTAGATCGTCAGCCCGCCGATGATCGCGCTCCGGTGGACCGGCGTGACCAGGAACCGGTCGACGATGGAGCGGTCGAGGTCCTCGATGATCGACATCCCGCTCCAGCCACAGGAGAACAGCGCGGTCATGACCAGGACGCCGGGCACCAGGTAGTCCAGGTAGCTGCCGCCGGTCGCGAAACCCGGGATCTCAGTGATGTTCTGGAACAATGCCCCGAACAGGACCAGCCAGATCACCGGCTGGATGATGGCCATGACCACGAACCACGGCTGCCGGATGAAGGCACGCAGGTGCCGTTCGGATTGATACATCGTCTGGGCGACAGCGGTCATCGTGCGAGCTCCATGGCTTCTGGCCGGAATGACCGACCGGTATGACTGAGATAGACATCGTCGAGTGACGGGCGGGCCACGGTGATCGCGGCCACCGTGACACCGGCGCCATCGAGGGCCGACAGCACGCTCGGAACGCGAGCCGCGGCGTGGTCAGCCCGGGCCGTCACCCGAGCGCCGTCCACGATCGGGCTGCCGAGCCCGTCGATCCGGTCCAGCACGGATGCAGCGAGCGGTCCGCCCGCCGGACCCTCGAGGTCGATGTGGATGGCATCACCATGGAGCGCGGCCTTCAGGGACTCGGGCGTTCCCTCCACGACGATGCGGCCGCGATCGACGATCGCGAGCTGATCGGCAAGGTGGTCGGCCTCCTCGAGGTAGTGGGTCGTGAGCAGGATCGCGAGGTTGCCCTCGCGCGCCAGCGTGCCGACCTCGGCCCACAGTTCCGACCGGGCCTCCGGATCCAGTCCGGTCGTCGGCTCGTCGAGGAACAGCACGAGCGGATCGTTGACGAGCCCCATCGCGACATCGAGCTTGCGGCGCATGCCGCCTGACCAGGTGCCGACCAACCGATCGGCGGCCTCGGTGAGACCGAAACGTTCGAACATGCCGTCGACCCGGCTCCGGAGCTCGCGTGGCGCGATGCCGAACATCCGACCCTGGAGCACGATGTTCTCGCGTCCGGTCGCGGCCACGTCGACGGCAGACTGCTGCCCGACGACACCGATGGCTCGACGGACCCGGTCGGGATGGCGGAGGATGTCGTGCCCGGCGACCGAGGCGCTGCCCGAGGTCGGTCGCGAAAGCGTCGACAGGATGCGCACGAGGGTCGACTTGCCGGCGCCATTGGGTCCCAACAATCCGAAGATCGAGCCGGGCCGGATCGTGAGGCTGACGCCGTCAAGCGCCCTGATGTCCCCCGGGTACAGCTTGACGAGATCGCTCGCCTCGATGCCGGCCGGCGGAGGGGTAAGATGCGAGGGAGACATTCGCCACTCCTAAGTAGCTTAGATGCTAAGATATCTGCATGATGAACGATAACGCTGCCATCCGTCAAGCGATCCGGACCATCGCGTTCGATGACGCCCTCGCCGAATACCTGGGTCTGAACGCCACCGATCTGCGCTGCCTGGAGCTGGTGATCGCGGATCCAGGCATCACCCCGAGCCGTTTGGCCGAGCTGGCGGGGCTGACGTCCGGCGCGGTCACGGGCGTGGTCGACCGCCTCAGTCAGGCCGGTTACGTCGTCCGCCGGCCCGACCCCGCAGACCGGCGAAGCGTCGCGATCGCGCCGGTCGCCTCGCGCGTTCAGGAGGTCGTCGAGGCCATCGAACCGCTGACCGAAGCGGTCGATGGCCTTCTTGCGACATCCTCAGTACCGGAGCGGGACGCCATCGGCCGGTTCCTGGTCGCCGCAGGCCAGGTCGTGGATACCGAAACGGCCCGGCTTCGGGCGGCGACCCGCGGCGGGTTCGTGGGCGATCGGTTCAGCGCGCCCCTCGGCGAGGCGACACGCGGCCGCCTGAGGTTCACTTCAGGAGCGCCGCGACTGGCCCTCAATATCGCACCGCTCGGGCCACGCGCGAACGCCCGGATCATCGCCGAGACGAGCGCGTCACGGCTGGAGTTCGCGGGCGCCGCACCGGCCGACGATCTTCTCCTCGCCACCTTCGATGGCCCGCGGCCCGATGTGCGCGCCGCTGGTGGCGTGGTCACGATCCGCTACCGGCGGCAGGCAACGGCGGTGTTCAGCACCCGGAAGGCCCGGATCGCCCTCAGCGGTGCGATCCCCTGGACGATCGAGCTGGACGGCGGGATCACGGACCTGACCGGCACGCTTGACGGCGTGTCCCTGGAACGGATCGATGTCGATGGCGGTGCCAACCATGTCCGTCTCGAACTGCCCCGACCGATCGGAACGGCGACGGTCCGGATCGGCGGTGTCGTGAGCAGCGCCCGGTTCCGGCGGCCATCCGGGATCCCGGTCGCGGTGCGCGTGGCCGGCGGCGTGTCCCGCTTGCGCGTCGATGGGGGCCGCCAAAAGCAGGTCAGTGGCCAGCGGCGCTACGTCGGTCCCGGCTTCGCCGACAGCCCGGACCGCTATGAGCTGGAGGTACTCGGTGGGGCGAGCGAACTCAGCGTCGACTGAACCTCGCCGACGCGAGGCTATTCGACGATCGAGTCGATGAAGGTGATCGTGTCGCCCAGGAAGAAGATGCCGGGATAGGTCGAGAACCCGTCCCCGGTGTTCCCACTGATCCTCGAACCGACGATCTCGACGGACCCGGTCCGGTCGTTGCTGACGAAGAAGATGGCGCTGCCACCTTCGTGGTTCGAGTGGTTGCCCTCGATCGTCGTGCCTTCGACGTGGAGTGTCATCTCGTTGCCATCGTTGTAGATCGCGCCGCCGTTGCCACCACCCGGCGTGCCGGACTTCGGGGGGTTGGCGCCGCTGCCGATCGCACGGTTGCCATCGAACACGCTGTCGAGGATCGTCCACGACACGCCGATGCTCGAGATCGCGCCGCCGTTCGAGCACTCGTTGTGCAGGTCGCCCGGACCACCGAACGTGCTGTCGACGACGTACACGGGCAGACCGTGATACTGCGAGAACACCTGCAACGCGGCCCCACCGATGTCCGGCCCGGTCGAAGCGCAGCGGTTCCCGTAGAACTGGCTGGCGATCACACGGAAGCGGCCGCCACGGACGAAGATGGCGCCGCCGCCGTCCATGGTCTCCGTGCCACTCGAGCGACCGTTGGCGAAGACGAGGTTCTGTACGGTCAGGATCGGCTGGGCCTGATCCTGGCAGTGGCTCGTGGTCCACACCAGGCTCTGGTCACAGGTGTTCATGTACAGGATCCGCCGAGCACCCTGACCGTCGAGGGTGACCCGACCACCACCGTCCATGACGACGTCTGGTTTGTCGTTGTGGACCTTGGCCGTCGCGGTCATCGGGATGGTCACCGGATCCGGACCACAGTCGAAGGTGATGATCCCGCCCTTGGCAACCGCAGCCACGACCGCCGCGCCGGTGCAGCTGGCGACCGTACCCGTTCCCACGACGTGATCGGGATGCGACGTGTCCACGGGCTGCGCCTCGGGCGGAACGGTCGCGCCACCACCCGGATTGCCGGGGTCCGCCGGTGGCGGGCTGACGGTGGGCAGGGCCAGGGCGCGTTGGAGGAAGCCCGCCGTCTCCGCCTTGGTGATCGGGCGGTCTGGACAGAACCGCTTGTGACCACAACCGACCGCGATGCCGGCAGTGGCCAGGCGGTAGATGGCGGTCGCGTAGCGACGACCCGTTGGCACGTCGCGAAAATGCCCCTTCCCCGTGGCCTGCAGCTCGAGCGCCTTCGCGAGGTAGGTCGCCATCCGGCCTCTCGAAACCGCGCCTCCTGGACAGAATCGGTGCTTGTGACAGCTGGTCATGATCCCGGCTGCGATGACCTTCGCGACGGCCTTCGCCTGGGACTTCGGCACGTCCTTGAAGTGACGCGGACTGGTCGCCGTGAGCCGGAACGCCCTGGCCAGGATGACGGCCATCGCGCCCTTCTTGACGACCTGCCCGGGACAGAACCGTTTCGTATCGCAGCCCTGCATGACGCCGGCCGCGGCCATCGCCTCGATGGCGGACTCGAAGCGTGAGCCGTCGTCGTCGATGAAGCGTCCATGCCCGCCGGCGGCTACGCCCTGGGGCAGTGCCGCGAACAGCGACAGGATCGCGAACAGGACCGCGAGGCTGGATCGGCGAGGGGCTGACATCGAGGGTGACCGTAGCAACCGGGTCGGACGGTAACAAGCCGCCCATCCGTACCGCACGGGCCAGACATCCGTGTCCGGCTGACGGTGCAGGATACTGGCTTCGTGAACGGCGAGTCCCCGGCCATCCAGGTCGATCACCTCTCGAAGCGCTTCGGCGACCGCATCGCGTTCGAGGATGTCTCATTCGAGGTCGGACGCGGCGAAGTCTTCGGGTTCCTCGGCCCGAATGGCGCCGGCAAGACGACGACGGTGCGGACGCTCGGTGGCCTCATCGCTCCGACCAGAGGAACGGCCGTCGTCGCCGGCGTCCCGTTGACCCCGGAGAACGGCGTCGAGATCCGACGGAGGATCGCGATCATGCCCGAGTCGCCCGGCTTGTACCTCCATCTGAGCGTTCTCGAGAACCTGGAGTGCTTCGCCGACCTCTATGAGATCAGCGATGCGCGCGAGCGCACCGGAGCGGCCTTGCGCGCGGTGAACCTCGTCGACCGGGGCCGGGACACGTGCGGGACGCTCTCCAAGGGACTCCGCCAACGGGTCGCCCTGGCGCGGGCACTGCTCAGCGATCCGGAGGTCCTCTTCCTCGACGAACCCACGAGCGGCCTCGACCCGGTCGCGGCGCGCGAAGTCCACGAACTGATCCTGGGGCTCCGACAGCGGGGCAAGACGATATTCCTGACGACGCACCGCCTCGATGAGGCCGAGCGGCTGTGTGACCGGGTCGCGATCCTGAACACCAGCCTGCGCACCATCGGCCGGCCCGGCGAACTTCGCGACCGCTTGTTTGCGAAGACATTGACCGTGACCACGGTGACCCCCCTCCCGGATCCCGGCGAGGTCTTCGGTGGCCTGCCGGCGGTCGACGGCTGGCGCGCTGACGGCGATGACTACGTCCTGGCCGTCTCCGATGGCCGGGTCGCGGCACCAGCCGTTACCCGGGCACTCGTGGCGGCCGGGGCCGACGTGCTCTCGATCAACGAATCACGCCACTCGTTGGAGGACGTCTACCTTCAGCTGATCGACCAGGATGTGGAGTCTGCACGATGAGGCTGAGCGCTCGACGGGTCCGGGCCATCGTCCGCAAGGAACTCCGCGAGTACCGTCGCAATCGATCGCTCATCTGGTCGATGGCCATCTTTCCGCTGATCTTCTGCATCCAACCGTTCATCGTCATCTTCACCCTTCCCGCATCGGCGTCCGGCCAGCTCGCTCACGAGCACGTGCTCCTGTACCTGCTCGGGATCCCGGCCCTCGTCCCGATGTTCGTGGCGGCGTATGCGGTCGTCGGCGAGCGGCAGCAGGGCACCCTTGAGCCGGTCCTGACGACACCGATCCCCCGTGAGGAGTTCCTGCTGGGCAAGGCGCTGGCAGCTCTCCTGCCGTCGGTCGTCGTCGCCTACGCGGTCTTCGCCCTGTTTCTCGCGTGCATCGGATCGTTCGCGCCACCGGGCATTTCGACGGCGCTGCTCCAGGTGCCGGATCTGCTCGCCCAATTGGTGTTCACGCCGCTCCTGGCGGTGTGGTCGATCTGGGTCGGGATCGCGATCTCGGCCCGATCGAGCGACATCAGGGTCGCCCAGCAACTCGGCGTCCTGGCGACCTTGCCGTCCGTCATCGTGGTGGTGCTCATCTCCCTCGACGTCATCCCGATCAGCACGCGCCTGACGGTCGGTCTGGCGGCCTTGCTGATCGTCCTCGACATCGGCGGCTGGCGGGTGACGTCGCGACTGTTCGACCGGGAGCGGTTGGTGACCGGTTCGAGCTGATCCGACCCTGTTGTCGGCGCCGTGCTCGGATGGCTTACGCCTCGGCCGATCCCAGGTCCTCGATCGGGCGCGAGGTCCGTTCGGCGGTTCGGGCCGGGACTCGCCACCGGGACCCGCCGATCGAAACGGCGATCCGGTAGACAAGCAGGAAGACCACGAGCACGGCCGCGCCGACGTACATCCACCAGGCCCATAGGCTGGAGCTGTCCGACCCCGACATGACGCCGTGGACGGTCGCGCCGACGAAGGCGAGGAACGTCACGTAGTGCAGGGTCCGCCACGCCCGCTGGCCGATCGTCTTGCGGACATAGAAGCTGCCGACGACAAGGGCCATCAGGTAGAAGGCGATCTGCCCGACCGCGACCCAGACCGGGGCGTACGGTGCCATCCCGGGGACCGCGATCTGGGCCAGCGTGAACGGCATCGATCTGTCGAGCGCCAGGAGCATGCCGTGGATCGCCGCCATGCCGAGACCGATGCTGGCCAGGTCCTGATGCAGCGAGAACGTGATCGGCCGATGGGCGATCACATCGAGGAGCTTGGTCGACAGGAGCAGTCCGTAGATCACGGATCCGGTCATCGCCAGGTAGGCACCGAAGCCGAACAGGCGCTCGAAGACCCACGGCAGCATGGAGCGATTCGTCTCCCACGCCACCGATAGCGCGTCAAGGGCGCGCGGTCCGGTCGTGCCGAGGACGATCCCGATGGCGATCGCGGGCAGGCCCCAGCGGATCCATCGGGTGCGAGGATCAAGACCGCGGAATCTCATGACAACCACCGGAATGTCGAGGGATGGACGAGGACGGACGGCTCGTCGGTCAGCAGCAGTGCTCCGTCGACGCCCACCCGATCGAGCAGATCCAGCCCGGCCTCCGACCCGAGGATGACGACCGCCTTGGCCAAGGCCTCCGCCTGTCGGGCGGTGCCCGCCAGCACGGTTGCCTGCATGACATCGGTCGTCGCGGGGAAGCCGGTGCGCGGATCGATGAGGTGATGTGTCGCGCGCTCGCCGTGTCCCCACCGATGGACGCTCGTCCCGGATGTCGCGAGACCGAACCGCCCGGCTCGTCCTGGTCGGTCGGCCCGGGCACGGAGGTGAAGGACCGCCAGATCGTGTCCGTCGGTCGTCGGATCCGCCACGCCGAACGACCATGTCCGTCCCTCATCAAGCCGGATGGCGATATCGCCGTCGGCGTCGACGACCGCGGCCCCGTAGCCACGGAGCAGATCGAGAGCGCGGTCGGCCAGCCAGCCCTTGCCGACGCCATCGAGATCGAAGCGAACGCCCGACGGACGGTGGACGACCGCGCCTCGCGCTCGACGCTCGAGTGACCAGCGCCGCGACACGGCCGACCTGGTCGAGCGGTCGAACGTCGAACGGCCCATGGTGGTCCCCGACTCGGCTTCGAGACGGGCGTCGAGAAGCCCGATGTCCACGACGCCCCCGGTCAGGCCCTCGGCAGAGCGGCCCCAATCGAGGATGGCCGCCATCGTGGGGCCGACCGCAACGGCCGGCCGTGGGTCCAGATTGAGCCGGCTCAGCTCGGACGTCTCGGAGAACCGCGTCACTCGATCGGCCCACGCCGAGATGCGTCGCAGGGTCGCATCGGCATCATTGATCGCCGCGTCCACCCGCTCCGGGACGTCCAGATGGATGCCCACCTGGCCGCCCATCAGCGGAGCTGTGCGGGACACGCTTGTGACCGGTTCGTCCAGGGTCGCGGTGGTCACGGCTTGCCCGACTGCTTGGTGGTGACGACGACGACTCGTGGTTTCGGCGCGGGTTGCTGCTTCACGACGGCGTGCGGTGGGGCCGTCTGACCGGGCGCCAGTCGGACGTAACGGATGACGTGCTTGACCGCGGCTGGGGCGGGATCGACCGCGGTCTCCACGATGGCAGACGAACCGGTCGACGAGGTGCCGACGGTCGGCCCCAGGAGTGCCGTGATGACGGCGGTGGTCGTCGCCACCGCGGTGAGCCCAAGAGCGATCCGGATGGGGCCAGCGTCGGGCCTAGGCTTGCGGACGAGCGGGGCGCGTCCGGGCGACAACGGCTCGGATCGTCCGCTCGATGTCCCGGTCGTGGCGGCCTGACGTGACGGCGATGCTCGCGGTGGCAACGGGCGTCGGCTGGCCAGCGGTTCTGCCATCTCAGTCGTCCCCCGACTCGTGTTCGTGCTCGGACTCGCCGGACGACTTGACGACCTTGTGAACCGTGATCGTCTGCCGCTTCGGGCGCGCCGCGACATACACGGTGTCGACCTGGACCGTCGGTGCGGCCGTCGGGTCGGGCGTGGCCGATGCAGCCACACCGACCGGGGCCGGAGATGCCGGTGCGAAGCCGGCCGCAGCCAGGGCGACGGTGAGGGTGACGGCGGCGGCGGCCGATGCCATCGTGAGAGCGACCTTGTTCGACATGTTCAAGTCCTCCGAGTCGGGGTTCGTGACTGGCCCCAGCCTCGTCGCGGCCCTTTGGATGCCGGTGTGCCCGAGATGAGAACCCTCAAAGATATGCCGTTGGGCCCTCGACGCCGGGCGACATCTACCTCCAGACTCAGGCGATGCGGATCCTCGTTGTGGAAGACGAACCAAAGATGGCCGGCTTGATCCGGCGGGTGCTGGTCGCCGAGCGGCACACGGTCGACCTCGCTCCTGACGGCGTCACCGCACTCGGTTTGGCCGAAGTCGGACCCTATGACGCGATCGTCCTCGACCGGATGCTGCCCGACATCGATGGCCTGGCCGTCCTCCGCATGCTGCGGGCCAAGGCGGTCGCGACACCCGTCCTTCTGCTGACGGCCCTGGGTTCGGTCGAGGAGCGGATCGCGGGACTCGATGCCGGGGCGGACGATTACCTGCCCAAACCGTTCTCATTCGCGGAGCTGGTGGCCCGGATCCGTGCGCTCGGCCGGCGGCCAGCGGTCACGACCGTGTCGCGCCTCGCGGCGGGAGACCTCGAACTCGACGAACTCAGGCACGCGGCCCAGGTCGGTGATCGCGTCGTGGACCTGTCTGCGCGCGAGTACGCCTTGCTCGGATTCCTCATCCGCCACGCCGGCCAGGTGGTGACCCGTCACCAGATCCTGGACGCCGTCTGGGGCGCCGAACCGGATGTCTACTCCAACGTCGTCGATCTGTATGTCCACTATCTCCGGCGCAAGCTCGGCGAGCTCGATCGGGCGGATCGCCTGCGCACCGTCCGAGGCGTCGGCTACACCCTCCGGGTGGCGTCGTGAGGATGGGGTGACCGACCCGACGTCGAGACTGCTCCGGCGGACCCGGCGACGACTGTCGGTCGTCACCCTCAGCCTCATCGCCCTTCTGGTCATCGGCATCGGCGCCGCGACCGCAGTGATCACCCTGGAGGCGCTCGATGCTGATGTGGACCGGGCCCTGGCCGCAAGCGTCGATGCGGCCGCCAAGGCGCTCCACGACGGGCTACCCGAAGCGTCTGACAGCGGCGATTCCGAGGATTCCGTCCCATCGAACTCGGACACCTTCGTCCTTGTCCTCGATCCGGGCGGGGCGGTCGTCTCGAACCCGTCCCGGATCGCGCTGCCCGGTCTTCCCGACCAGGCGGCGCTCGAGGCCGCCGCGCTCACCGGCCGCGACTTGCGGACGGTCGAGACCGGCGGGCAGGAGGTCCGGCTCCTGACCGTTGCGATCGAGCCGTCGGAGGCGGGGGGCCAGGTCGTCGGCTATGCCCAGGGTGGCTTCGTCCTCACCCTCCACGATCAGCAATCGCAGAGCATCGTCGCCGCCATCCTGCTCGTTGGCGGGATCGGACTCATCGGGGCCGCCGTCGTGACGGTGATCGTCACGGGTCGCGCGCTTGTGCCGATTCGCCGGTCATTCGACGTCCAGCGCCGGTTCGTCGCAGATGCCTCGCACGAGCTTCGAACGCCGGCTGCGCTCATCCGGGCCAACGCGGACGTGGTCGAGCGTGAAGCGCTCGTATCAACCGAGGGCGAACCGCTCGTCGCCGACATCATCGCGGAAGCTGATCGTCTCGGTCGCCTGGTCGGCGACCTGCTCCAGCTCGCCGCGGCCGATGCGACCGGCATCGTTCTTGACCCTCATCCGACCGACGTCGCCGCCATGGCCGCCGATACGGTCAGGCAGGCGGCCGCGCTGGCCGCATCGCGTGGCGTGGGACTCGTCGTCCACCCCGATCCGGCAGTCTCGGCGCTTGTCAACGGCGATCGCGACAGGCTCGTCCAGCTGCTCCTGATCCTGCTCGACAATGCGTTCGATCACTCACCTCGAGACGGTGTCGTGACCGTGGCCGTTCGGGGCCGGGCGAAGTCCGTCGAACTGTCCGTCAGCGACGAGGGCCCGGGTATCCCGGCGGCAGAGCGCGAGCGCGTCTTCGACCCATTCACCCGACTGCCCGGGGTCCGCCGCGATCGCGCCGGCGGGACCGGCCTGGGTCTGGCGATCGGCCGGCGGATCGCGATCGCCCATGGCGGTACGGTCCGCGTCGATGATGCGCCCGGCGGTGGGGCGATGTTCATCGTGGTACTACCCGCCATGCAGGGTCGCTCGGCCAGCTGAACCAGGACGAGATCACCCGTCCGAAAGATGGGTGATCTCACATCCAGGGCACATTCACGACTCATCGGGTCGCGCGACAGTGAGGTTCGGATCCAACCGACCTAGCTGGAGCTGGCGCAATGTCGTACGTCATCGCACAACCCTGTATCGATCACACGGACCAGTCCTGTGTGGCGGTCTGTCCCGTGGACTGCATCAGCGCGGATCTCAACGTCGATCGGAAGTTCTACATCGACCCCGACGCCTGTATCGACTGCGGCTCGTGCGAGTCCGCCTGTCCGAACGCGGCGATCTTCCGGGCCGACCAGCTGCCAGCGGAATGGGTTGACTTCGCCTGGATCGACGCGGCGTGGTACCGCGATCCCGATGCTGCCAGGGCGGTCGTGGTCGAGCTCGAACCGGCCGTCTGACATGGCCGCCGACGTGGATCTTCGACGGCGCATGCCAGAGAGACCGTTGCCGCCCGTTCGGAGTCTCCCGCCGGCCGGCGCGACCGGGCGTCCACGGGTGCCGGTGGACGACAACGCGACGGTCGTCGAACGCGACGACCTGACCTCGTCGGTCGCGCGGTTCACGATCCGGCCCGACGCGCGGACGTCTCATGTCGAACCGGGTCAATACCTGACCCTGGGATTGCCGGTCGACGGCCGGATCCTGCAACGCCCGTATTCCACGGCGTCATCTGCCGGTCCGCGAGACGAGCTGGAGTTCCTCGTCCGGCTGGTGCCGGACGGAGCGTTCACGCCGCGGCTCTGGAGGGTCGGGGTGGGAGATCGGTTGCGATTGGGCCCGCCAAAGGGCCTGTTTCGCAGGATCCCGGACGACGACCGGACGCATCTGTTCATCGCGACGGGTACCGGGTTGGCGCCCTTCGTGGCGATGACCGCGGCGCTAGTCGCTGGATCGGCACCACCGAGGGTGATCGTGATCCACGGCGTGGCCCATGCGCCCGAGCTGGCCTATCGCCAGCGGTTCGAGCAGTGGCAGTCGGGTGGATCGGTAACCTACATCCCGGCGATCTCGCGACCCGATTCGCCCGCGAACGCGAGTTGGAAAGGCCTGACTGGTCGGGTCGATGCAGTCCTTCCGGCCGTCTGCGCCATGCATGGACTGGACCCGGATCGGACCGTCGCCTACCTGTGCGGGAATCCCGCGATGATCGACGCGGCAAGGTCGGTCCTGACCCGCCACGGTCTGGTCGAGGACGCGATCCGCAGCGAGCAGTACTGGCCGGCTTGAGCGATCAGCTTGCCTCGAGCAGTGGCTCCGAGAACTGGCTGTCGTACAAGTCGTAGTAGAAGCCGCGCTTGGCCAGCAGGCCCTCGTGCGTGCCCTGCTCGATGATCCGGCCGTGATCCATGACCAGGATCGTGTCCGCGTCGCGGATCGTCGACAGTCGATGTGCGATGACGAAGCTCGTGCGACCCAGCATCAGCTTGGACATGGCGCGCTGGATCAGGATCTCGGTGCGCGTATCGACCGAGCTGGTCGCCTCGTCGAGGATCAGGATCCGACGATCGGCCAGGAATGCCCGGGCGATGGTCAGCAGCTGCTTCTCGCCCTCCGACACGCTTGTCGCGTCATCGTCGAGGATCGTGTCATACCCATCGGGCAGCGTCCGGACGAAGTGGTCGACGTGGGCGGCCTCTGCGGCGGCCACGATCTCCTCGTCGGTCGCGTCGTGGCGCCCATAGGCGATGTTCTCCCGGATGGTGCCGTGGAACAGCCAGGTGTCCTGGAGGACCATTCCGAAGGTCGACCGCAGTTCTTCACGCGACATGTCCCGACTGTCGATGCCATCGACCGCGATCGTCCCGCCATCCACTTCATAGAAGCGCATCAGCAGGTTGACCAGGGTCGTCTTGCCCGCACCGGTGGGGCCGACGATGGCGATCGTCTGGCCCGGCTCGACGTCGAGGTTCAGGTCGTCGATGAGCGGGACATCGGGCAGGTAGCGGAACGAGACGTCCTTGAGCTCCACCCGACCCTCGACCGCCCGGCGGATACCCGCATAGGCGACGTCCTGGACCAGCTCCGGCTCGTCGAGCAGTTCGAAGACGCGTTCGGCCGAAGCGACTGCCGACTGGATGACGTTCGCGATGCTGGCCGTCTGGGTGATCGGCATCGTGAACTGGCGGGAGTACTGGACGAATGCCTGGACGTCGCCAAGGCTCATCTGCCCGTTGGCCACCTGGATGCCGCCGATGACCGCGATGGCCACGTAATTGATGTTGGCGATGAAGGCCATGATCGGCTGCATCGTCCCGGACAGGAACTGGGCGTGATAGCTCGCTTCGTAGAGGGCCTCATTCTCGACATCGAATGTGTCGATGGCCTCCTGCTGGCGTCCGAACGCCTTGACGATAGCGTGCCCCGTGTGCATCTCCTCGACATGCCCGTTGAGCGTGCCGGTCCGCGCCCACTGGGTGGCGAATTGGACCTGCGATCGCTTGGCGATGAACACGGTGACCGCGATGGACAGCGGAACGGTCAGCAGCGAGATGACGGCGAGCAGCGGACTGATCCAGAACATGATCGCCAGGACGCCGATGATCGTCAGCAGCGCCGTGATCAGCTGCGTCAGCGTCTGCTGCAACGAGTTGGCGATGTTGTCGATGTCGTTGGTGACCCGGCTCAGGATGTCGCCACGGGAATGGTCGTCGAAGTAGCGCAGCGGCAACCGGGACAGCTTCTCGTCGACGTCTCGACGCATCCGATAGACGGTCCGCTGGGTGACGCCGGCCATGATGTACGACTGGAGCCAGGCGAAGATGGAACTGAAGATGTAGATGACGGCGACGGTCAACAGGACGGTGGCCAGCGCCGAGAAGTCGACACCCGGGGTCGGGGTCAGGCTGGCCAGCAGGTTGGCCTGGGTCGTATTGCCGGCCGCGTTCAAGGCCGCGACTGCCTGTTGCTGGGTCAGCCCGGGCGGGATCTGCTTGCCGACGACGCCGTTGAACAGGATGTCCGTGGCGTTACCCAGGATCTTCGGACCGACGACGGACAGGGCGACGCTGATCACCGCGAAGATCAGGACGAAGACGATCTTCGGTGCCTCAGGGGTCAAGGTCCCGAGGAGGCGCCGCAACGAGCCCTTCAGGTCCTTGGGCTTCTCGGGCGGCAGGCCGACGCCACCGAACGGTCCACCGCCTCGACTCGGCGGCCTGCGGGTCGCGGTCATGCCGCTTCCTCCGCGCTCAGCTGTGAGTAGACGATCTCGCGGTACGTCTCGCACGTCGCCATCAATTCGGCATGGGTGCCGGTCCCGACGACGGTGCCCTGATCGAGGACGACGATCCGGTGCGCGTTCCTGATGGTCCCCACCCGCTGGGCGACGATGACCACCGTGGCCTCCCGGATCTCGTCGGCGAGGGCAGCTCGAAGGAGCGAATCGGTCTTGAAGTCGAGGGCTGAGAAGCTGTCGTCGAACACGTAGATCTCCGGGCGCTTGACCAGCGCCCGAGCGATGGCCAGGCGCTGTCGCTGACCCCCCGACAGGTTGGCGCCGCCCTGGTTGACCGGTGCGTCAAGACCGCCCTCGAGCTCTCGCACGAACGACTCCGCCTGGGCGATCCGCAGCGCCGCCCACAGTTCGTCGTCGGTTGCATCGGCCTTGCCGTAGCGGAGGTTGCTGGCGATCGTGCCGCTGAACAGGAACGCCTTCTGCGGGACCAGCCCGATCCGCGCCCAGAGGTCGTCGCGATCGATCGCTCGGACGTCCACGCCGTCGATGTCCAGCTGCCCCTCGGACACGTCGTAGAAGCGCGGGATGAGGTTGACCAGCGTGGTCTTGCCGCTCCCTGTGCCACCGACGATCGCCGTCGTCTGGCCCGGTTCGACGACCACCGAGATATCGTGCAGGACGGGATCCTCGGCCCCGGGGTACCGGAATTCGACATCCCTGAACTGGAGCGTCCCGAGACCGGCCGGCAAGTCGACCGGTGTCTCCGGATCCTCGATCGTCGGTCGGGTCTTGAGGACTTCCTGGATCCGTCCGGACGAGACGACCGCACGCGGGACCATCGTGAACATGAACACGGCCATCATCACCGCGAACAGGATCTGCATGACGTACTGCAGGAAGGCGATGAGGTTGCCGATCGGCATCTGGCCACTGTCGACCCGGATGCTCCCGAACCACAGGATGGCGACCGACGACAGATTGAAGATGGCCATCAGCAGCGGGATCATCAAGGCGAACAGCCGATTGACCCGGAGCGACGTCTCGGTCAGGTCCCGGTTGGCGACGTCGAAGCGCTCTTCCTCGTGTCGGGTCCGGACGAACGCCCGGATGACCCGGATGCCGCTCAATGCCTCACGGGTGACCTGATTAACCCGGTCGATCTTGACCTGCATGGCCTGGAACAGCGGCAGGGCACGGGCCATCAGCGTCCCGACGATGATCGCCATGATGGGCAGGATCACGATGAGGATGCCGGACAACGGGATGTCCTGACGGAGAGCCATGATCACCCCGCCGACCGCGAGGATCGGGGCGATGATCATCATGTTCAGGCCCATCAGGACGACCATCTGGACCTGCTGGACGTCGTTCGTATTTCGGGTGATCAGCGATGGCGTACCGAACGTGTCGAGCTCCGCGCGCGAGAAACTCTCGACCCGCCGGAAGATCGCACTCCTGACGTCTCGACCGAAGGCCATCCCGGCCTTCGAGCCCCAGTACACCGCGATGATCGAGGCGAATACCACCACCAGCGAGATGCCCAGCATCAGTGCGCCGGTCGACAGGATGTAGCCGATGTCGCCAGTGGCGATCCCGTTGTTGATGATCTCCCCGTTGAGTTCGGGCAGATAAAGCGTGGCCAGCGCCTGAACGACGAGGAGGGCGACCACGAGGGTCAGGGCCCGCCAGTACGGTCGCAGGTAGGTCCGCAGGAGGGCGATCACGCAAGACCCTCCTGCCGCGAGCGGATCCGCTTCATGATCTCACGCAGCCCGGACAATTCGCGCTCGGTCAATATCTCGAGCGCGCCCTTGATGGCCTCCAGCCGGAGCCCCGACATCCCGTCCACGAAACGGCCGCCCAATTCGGTCAGCGCGCATTCGACGATGCGGCGGTCGTCGTCGCGATGTCGTCGCTCGACAAGCCCGTGCCGCTCGACCCGGCCGACGAACCCGGTCGCGGCGGTCGAGCTGAGGTCGAACATCTCGGCGATCCGGCCCATCGGCAACGGTCCCGCACGCTGGAGCAGGAAGAGCAACCGGATCTGGGCCATGGTCAGCTCGGCAGCCGGCGCGGGCGGCATCTGCCGGGGCATGTCGTGGAGCACACGCATGAGATCGATGGCGGCCTCGTTCAGTCGAGACTGACGAGCATCTAGTTCAGGCACACATGAATAGTACGCGCCGATGCGTATTGTCGTCAAACCTCGCCTACGGCAGCCGACCCAAGGTCGTCAACGCCTGTTCCTGCAGATCGGCGCTGCTGGGCGGCTTCGCTCCGAGCGTGGCGAAATCGGAGATGCCGAAGAACTCGTTTCCTTTCAGGACGTAGATCGCGCTCACGGCGAGCTTGCGGCCGGCGACCGTCTTGCTTCCCTCAAGCACTGCGGCATCGGCGGCGCCGTTGGCGAAACCCTTGAGTTCGGTCAACGTCAGTCCGTTTGCCGCTGCCTTCTGAAGCTCCTTTTCGACCGATGCTTCTTCGCGCTTGGCGGTCGCCTCGTCCGGCGCCACGGCCACGACGACAACGAACGAGACGCCTTCCTCACCGTATGTGCACAACTTGGCGTGACCCGGCGTCGAGGATTCCTGACCGTCCAACACCGACCCGAGGCCCGACAGCTTGGCCACCTCATCCTTCGAGACGATCGTGCACGGGTCGATCGACGTTGCCACAGCACTCGGCTCGCTGGTCGCGCTGGCCTCCGAGGTCGGCTCCGAGGTCGTTTCCGGTGTTGGGGTCAGGACCGGCGTCGGAGCCGTCGTGGCTGGCGCTGGACTGCTGATCGGTTGGCTCGAGGCCAACGCTGTCAACGAGCCCCTCGGCAAGGCGGCAGCGCTGCAACCTGCAAGCAGGGCGGTTCCCACGATCGCACCGATGACCCAGGTCGCCCGGAACGCGTCCCGACCGATGTTGGCGTTCATGTGATCCTCCTTGCGGCCGTCCATCGCCCGCATCGGCTGCGCGCATCGCAGTCTTGAGCCATCGCCCGGCCCGGCAACAGTCGAGGGTACTGCTGATGTCCCGATTCCGCCCGCGATCATCGAAAGGACGGCCATCGAGTCGGATCTGTCTCACCCTATCTCTAGGTCGCTGCTCGCAACACATAGACACTGGTGCGTCTGTAGACGATAATCCTAGGTATGTCGAAGGCCGGCGATCACCAGGGCGCGCGCCTGCGCGTTGGCCAGGCAGCCGAGATGCTGGGTGTCTCGATCGAAACGCTCCGCCGCTGGGAGGGCGAGGGACGGCTTCGGACGGAGCGGTCCGGAGGCGGGCAGCGATTGATCGAGGTCGCAGAGGTCCGTCGGCTTCTCGACGAGCGGCGGAAGACGTCCACCGACCGACCGATCGTCGCCCAGTCTGCCCGCAACCGCTTCCCGGGCATCGTGACGAGGATCGAGACGGACCGGGTCGCGGCTGTCGTCGAAGTCATCGCCGGACCACATCGGATGGTCAGCCTGATGACCGCCGAGGCCGTGGTCGAGATGGGTCTCAGGGTCGGCGATGAGGCCGTCTGCGTCGTCAAGGCGACGAATGTGATCGTCGAGATCCCGTCAACGAGGGATCCGCGAGCGTGACGTCGCGGCTGACCAAGGTCGCCACGGCCCTCGCCCTGCCGCTCGCCATCGTCGGGTGCGCCAACGGAGGCGCATCAACGGTCACGACCGACGAGCTGACCATCGTCGGTGCCGCGTCCCTGAAAGGGGTCCTCGACGAGGTCAAGCAGGCCTACGAGGCACGATCTCCGGGGATCGCCCTGACGATATCGACCGACTCATCGGCCGCGCTGGAGATCCAGATCGAACAGGGAGCTCCGGCCGATGTCTTCCTGTCGGCGGATGCCGCCAACCCGATCAAGCTCTTCGACGCGGGCCTGACCGATGGCGAACCGGTCACGTTCGCCGGGAACAAGCTGACGATCGTCGTGCCGAGCGGCAACCCGGCCGGCATCACGAAGCCATCGGATCTGGCCAGGCCCGGGATCAAGGTCATCGCCGCCGGCGACGCTGTGCCGATCACGAAGTACGCGAACCAGGTCGTGGCCAACCTCGCCCGGGAGGCCGACGACCCGGCCGATTTCGTCGAAGCGTATTCCGCGAACGTCGTCTCCAAGGAGGACAACGTCAAGGCCGTCATCGCCAAGATCGAGCTCGGCGAAGGCGACGCCGGCATCGTCTACGTCACGGACGCGGCAGCCTCCGACAGGGTGACGACCATCGCGCTCCCCGACGCGGCCAACGTCCCGGCGACGTACGACGGCGTGGTCGTCAAGGCGTCGAGGAACCGCGTGGCGGCCCGGGCCTTCCTCGACTGGCTCACGGGTCCCGACGGGCAGGCCATCCTGACCGGTTTCGGGTTCCTGGGGCCGACCTCGTGACCGCGCGGGTCGCCGCTGCGCCGATCGAGCGGACCCGGTCAGGCGGCTGGGGCGAGCGCTCGATCGTCGCGCTGGCCGCTCTGTTCGCCATGTTCCTCGCCCTACCCGTGCTCGCCCTGGTCGTTCGGGCGATCCTCGATGGGTCGCTCCAGGTCGCCGTGGCGTCGCCCGTCGTCCTCGAGGCGCTCTGGCTGAGTCTGCTCACGACGGCGGTCGCGCTCATCGTCACGGTAGCGCTCGGACTGCCGCTCGCCCTCGTGCTGGCCCGGCGGCGGTTCCGGGGCAAGGGCTGGCTGGAGGCCATCGTCGACCTGCCGATCGTGCTGCCGCCGTCGGTGGCCGGGCTCGCGTTGCTCCTCGTGTTCGGAAGGAGCGGGTTGCTCTCGGCGCCGTTCGAGTTCCTTGGGATCTCCGTGCCGTTCACGACGCTCGCCGTGATCCTTGCTCAGGTCTTCGTATCGGCACCGTTCTTCGTTCGTTCGGCGAGGACGGGCATCGCCGGAGTGGACCGCGACCTCGAGGATGCCGCCCGCGTCGACGGCGCCACCGAGCGCCAGTTGTTCCGGTCGGTCACCGTGCCGCTGGCGAGCACCGCGCTGGCGGCCGGCCTGGTCATGAGCTGGGCTCGGGCCTTGGGTGAATTCGGCGCGACGATCATGTTCGCGGGCAACGTCGAAGGGCGGACCCAGACCCTGCCGCTGGTCGTGTATTCCGAATTCCAGGGCGGCGATCTGGATGCCTCGGTCGCGGCGGCGGCCATCCTCGTTCTCGCCGCATTCGGAGTCCTGCTCGCGGTCCGAGTCTTCCACTGGGGTCGCGTGCTCGACGTCCGCGGGATCTCCTGAGGCGCTGATACGAGCCTGGACGGCGTCTACGACAGCTACGCCTTGTCGGGGTGCTCCACGTCGGTGAACAGGTCGCCCTGGGCAGCGCCCGACCCGGCCCTGCCGCCTCCCGGTCCGCGCAGGAGGAAGGCGGCACCGACGGCCAGCGCGGCACCGATCAGCGGGCCGACGACGTACACCCAGTAGCTGCTCAGATCCTGGCCGACGAGGTCCGGTCCAAAGGTGCGGGCCGGGTTCATCGATGCCCCCGAGATTGGGCTGCCCCACAACCCTGCCAGAGCGATGTAGGCACCGACGCCGAGCGCTCCGATGACTCCGAGGTTCTGGGCACCGGAGGCCGTACCGAGGATCACGCTGACAAGCCCGAAGGTCAGGACGGTCTCCATCAATACCGCCGAGAAGTCGCTGAATCCGTCCGCAGGGTAGTTCCCACCGAACGTCGCCGAGACATCGATGACGTAGGTCAGGAAGAGGGCCGCGAGGACCGCCCCGATGAGCTGCGCGACGATGTACCCGGGTACGCGCCGCCACGGGAAGTCGCCGCGCAGGGCGAAGGCGAAGCTGACGGCCGGGTTCAGATGGGCTCCGGAGACCTTGCCCATGAACAGGATGATCGCCAGGACCATGAGTCCGGGCGCGGTCACGGCCGCGGTCCGGCTGATGGTGTCCGGGAAGGCCTGACCCATCATCCCGCCGCCGGCGGCGACAAGGACGAGGAAGAACGTCCCGAGGACCTCGGAAAACAGGCGCCGCCATTCCTGATCCGGGTCATCGAAATCCTCGATGCGATCGACCAGCGCCTTCCGCTCCGTCACGGCTCCCTCCTACGAACCCGACCCACGACGATCATTCGTCGCGGGCAGACTATACCGGGCCGCGGGCGCCGCCACCGGCTCGCACGGTATCCTCTGGCAGGTGGAACCCGCAGCCTCGCTCCTCCCGGAAGGCACGCGCCTTGTCCATATCGGGCCACCCAAGACCGGGACGACGACCCTGCAGGGCGCCTTCCATGGCGGACGTGCCGCCATCTCCTCCCAGGGCGTGCACTACGCAGGCCCCACCCGGCAGCCGATGAGTGCGGTCCTGGCGGTCATGGGCGACCCGGCGCCCGGCACCGGCAAGGTCCCGTCGATGGCGAAATGGAAACTCCTGTCGGGTGAGATCAAACGAGCCGGCGATCAGCGTGTGCTGCTCAGCAGCGAGCGGCTGTCGCACGCCCGATCGGATGCCATCCGCAAGATCGTGGACGACCTCGGGCCACGGCCGGTCCACGTCGTCGCCACGTTGCGGCCCCTGGCCAAGGTCATCCCGTCGCAGTGGCAACAATCGGTCCAGACGGGGCTGCAGCTCTCATACGACGATTTCCTGCACCAGATCTTCGACGAGCCGGACAACCGCCGCGTCCGGGCGTTCTGGCATCGACACCGTCACGACGAGCTGGTCGCGCGCTGGGCGGACGTTGTCGGGCCGGACAATGTCACGGTCATCGCGCTCGACGAACGGGATCACAGTATGGTCCTGCGAGTCTTCGAACAGCTTCTCGGGCTTCGGGATGGCACGCTCGTGGCCGATGGCGATCGGACCAATCGATCGATGACGCTCCCGGAAGCCGAAGTCGTCCGGGCCTTCAATCGGCAGTTCTTCGCCGAAGGTCTCAGCCGCCCACTCCACACGAAAGTGATGCGCTTCGGGGCAAGCGCACACATCAAGTCACGCGAGCCGTCATCGGATGAGCCCAGGATCGAGACGCCCCAGTGGGCGTTGGATCGGGCCGGCACACTGGCCGACGAGATGGTGGCCGCACTGCAGGCGTCGGGCGTCCGGATCGTCGGTGATCCCGAACGGCTTCGGCCCGCGATGACCAGCCCTCTCGGCGACGGAACGCAGCCTGCACCCCGGATCAGCCCGGAGGTCGCGGCCACGGCGACCATGGGCATCCTCCTGGCCAGCGGGATGGCTCGCACCGCTACTGGCAAGGGGGATTATGTCCCGCGACCGTCGGTCGAACCGATCGCCCTGGCCCGGATCTCGACGGTCCAGGTCAGCGCCGTCCTCACCCGGCGCATCCGAGCCGCCTTCGTGGCGCGGGCGCGGCGTCTGCTCGGTCGGACCGAATGACGGTCGGCCCAGTACCGGACACCTTGCTCCTGCCCGAGGGGACCCGGCTGGTCCACATCGGGCCGCCGAAGACCGGGACGACCTACCTCCAGAGCGCGTTCCACTCGTCTCGAGCGGCCGTCACGGCGCAGGGCGTCCACTATGCCGGCCCGACCCGACAGCCCACCGCGGCCGTCCAGGCCGTCCTTGGGACGCCCAGCCCGAACACGGGCGAGGTCCCGTCGCTGGGCCAGTGGCACGGCCTGGTTCGCGAGGTCAAGCGATCGAAGAAGTCGCGGGTCGTGATCAGCAGCGAGTTCCTGGCCGACGCCACGCCGGACGCGATCCGGACGGTCGTCGACGACCTTGACCCCGAGCGCGTCCACGTCGTGGTCACGCTTCGGCCGCTGGCCCGGATCATCCCATCCCAGTGGCAACAGTTCATCCAGAGCGGGGTCCGGAAGCCATTCGACGGATGGCTCGACGCCATCTTCAACGACCCGTCGAAGGTGTCACCGACGTTCTGGCGACGCCACCGGCACGACGAGCTGATCGCTCGTTGGGCGGATGCCGTCGGTCCCGGGAACATCACGGTCGTGGCCCTCGACGATCGGGATCATGCGATGGTGACCCGAGTCTTCGAACGACTCGTCGGTCTGCGCGAGGGGACGCTGGTCGCCGACCAGGACCTCAGCAACCGATCGATGACGATGGCCGAGGTCGAGATCGTTCGCGCCTTCAATCAGCAATTCTTCGCCGAGGGTCTCAGCCGCCCGCTGCATACGCAGGTCATGCGCTTCGGTGCGGCGAGCTACATGAAGTCGAGGGCGCCGGCCGCCGACGCCCAGCGGGTCGAGGCACCGCAGTGGGCGCTCGATCGGGCCGGCGAGATCGCCAGGGACATGGTCGACGCCATCGTGGCCTCCGGCGTCCGGATCATCGGCGATCCGGAGCGCCTGACCGAGATTCCGACCAGTCGCCTCGCGGAGGGTCCGCGTCCCGCCCCGGACATCGCTCCGGACACGGCCGCCGTGGCGGCGATGGGCGTCCTGGTCGCCAGCGGTCTGGCCCGGGGCAGTACCGCGATGCCGAACACGCGCCAGGCTCGGGTCGCCGTCGAACCGTTGGCGCTGGTCCGGATCCCGACCTACCAGCTGCTGGGCGTGCTGCTGCGCCGGACCCGGGCGGCCATCGAGCGCCGGACCCACGCCATCCTGCGCCGGAGCACCTGACCCGAACACCTCATCCCGGCTGGCCGAGCCGCGTCTCCAGCGCGTCGCGGACCATATCGACCGCGACCTCGACACTGGTCGTCGTCGTGTCGATCACCACCTCCGCGTCGTCGGGCACCTCGTACGGCGAACTGATCCCCGTGAACTCGGTGATCCGACCGGCTCGAGCGGCGGCGTACAGGCCTTTCAGGTCGCGGGCCTCGCAGATCGCCAGCGGCGTATCCACGTGCACCAGCAGGAAGGTCCCACCGGATCGCTCGACCATGTGACGCGCTGCGAGCCGGCCTGCCGCGAACGGGGCGATCGGGGCAGCGATGGCGGTCCCGCCGTGCGCGGCGACCAGCGAGGCGACCCACCCGATGCGGTCGATGTTCCGCTCTCGCGACGCGAGGTCGAACCCGAGTTCGGATGACAAGTGCTGGCGGACCTCGTCGCCGTCGAGCATCGTCACCCGCCGGCCGCGGTCCCGCAGGTCATCGGCCAGCGCCCGGGCGATGGTCGACTTGCCCGACCCGGAGAGGCCGGTGAAGAAGACCACGGCACCGGCGTCGGGCGCAGTCTTGCTCACGCCCAGGATCTCCTCGGCGGACGCCGCCGGATAGGCGTCTCGGATGGCGCGCTCGTACGTGCCGCGCAACCCGGCGAGTCGTTGAGCGGCCTCAGGCGATCGGAGGTCGGCCTGCCGAGTCGTCTCCATGGTGCCGTACCTCGACATGACCGCCTCGATCGGGCCGATGTCCCGGTTCGGCCACGGTACGACCACCACATCGACGGTCAGGCCGGGGAGGGCCACGGCCAGATCCGCGGCGGCAGCCCGGACCGCTCGGGTCAGTCCGGCTGGGCCGACCCCGCCCGACGATGGGCTCGCGTGGGCAGCCCGCGAGGTCGGGATGACCAGCAGGAGTCCTGTCGGGCTCGGCGGTCGCTGCGACGGCCAGGCGAGCTTGGCCGCGGCGACGATGGCCGCCAGGTCGGCCTTGGCCGGGACCTCGTCGAAGACGGCGCCCAGCACACGACCCGGGCCGTCGCCGCCCGCGTACCGGGCCTGGATCTCCCGTGCCGGCAAGCGGACATCTGGCTCCCACGACGGCCCGATGCCCACCGGGAGCGGTTGCAGCCCGCGAACCGTTCGTCCGCCGCGACCGTCAGGCTCGACCTGCGCGACCGGCCGGTTCTCCGCGTCAACCAGGACCGCCTCGTCCTGGTCCGGAGTGACGATCCAGTTCGGCAACTCGTCCAGGCCGCCACCCAGCACCAGTTCGAGCGCATCGAGGCCGTCGCCATCAAGGACGATCCGCTCCACGTCGGAGCTCATCGAGGACCGGCGTCCGCCCCGGGCAGCGGGCTGTCAGCAGGCACAGCGGCGACCGACGCCGCGCTGACCCTTGACCGGACATAGCGCCAGATCAGGTTGCCACCGACGATCGCCGCGACGACCGCTGCGAAGACCCATTCGGTCGATACGCCGATCAACTTGAGTCCCGAGGCCAACAACAGCACCGCCAGGATCCGTCGGATGACGCCGCCCGGTACGCGACTGCTCATGTGGGCGCCCAGCCACGCGCCGGGCACCGCGCCGACCAACAGCGAGACCGCGACGACGGCCGAGAAGCTCCCGAAGATCAGGTGGCCGGCGGCGGCCGCGGCGACCAGCGGGATGGCCTGGGTCAGGTCCGTACCGACGAGCGCCGATGCTTTCAGGGTGGGGTAGATCAGGAGGAGGATCACGATGATGATCGAGCCGGCGCCGACGGAGGTGACGCCGACCATGAAGCCGGCCACGGCGCCGAGGATCACCGTCGGGGCTCGCCGGATGGTCACGACCGGTGGACGGGTGACCGTGACTGCACCTTCCCCAAGGGGTAGTCGCTTGCGCCACATCTGGAGGAGGCTGCGCACGATCAGGCCGCCCGTGGCGACCAGCAGGGCGACGCCCAGCAGCTGCTTGATGATCGTCGACGAGGCTTCGTCCAGGGCCAGCGCACTGACGAACCAGGCGCCGATGAAGGCCGCCGGAACCGAGCCGAGGCACAGCCATCCGACCAACTCGAGGTTCACCGTGCCACGACGCAGGTGGACGATCGCGGCGGCCGGCTTCATGAACAGGCTGACCACGATGTCGCTCGAGATCGCCGTCAGTGGATCGATCTTGAAGAAGAACACCAGCACGGGTGTCATGAGCGCGCCGCCACCCATCCCGGTCAGCCCGACCACGATGCCGATCAGCAGACCGGCGACCGCCAGCGGCGGATCGAACGTGAAGGCTGGCATGCCGGGATGATACCTGCGACGCTTCGGCGGGCGGTCCATGCCAGGAACCCGCCCGTCGTTCAAACTACGGCCAACCGCAGAGTAGGAAGCTGACCGTGACCCGACCCATGGCTCGCCCGTGATCGACCACGCCCTGGTCGATCGACCGATATCCGAGGATGCCCGACTGGCCGCCACGTTGGCGGCTGGCGCCGGCGAGCTGCTGCTGGGGCTCCGCGCTCAAGCGGACGCCGGCACCACCAGCTCCGACCCGAGCGACCTCAAGGCCGCCGCCGACGCGGCGGCGCAGGCGTACCTGGCGGCTGCCCTGGCCGACGCACGCCCCGGCGACGCCATCCTGTCCGAGGAGGCGGCCGACGATCCGCGGCGCGTGACCGCGGATCGAGTCTGGATCATCGATCCGCTCGATGGCACGCGCGAGTTCGCGGAACGCACCGAGGAGGGCCTCTGGCGGGACGACTTCGCCGTCCACCTCGCGCTGTGGCAGCGCGGCACCGGGCTGACCGATGCCGCTGTGGCGCTCCCCGGGCAGGGCCGTGTGCACTCATCGGGCGTTCCAGGTCGCCTCGACCGCGCCGATCCCGCCGACGTCGAAGCCGGCAAGCGGCCACTGCGGGTCGCGGTCAGTCGGAGCCGCCCGCCCGCCATCATCGAGCGTCTCGTCGGCTGTGCCGAGATCGAGCTCGTGCCGATGGGGTCGGCCGGGGTGAAGGCCATGGCCGTCGTCGTCGACACGGTCGACGCGTACGTCCACGCGGGCGGTCAGTACGAGTGGGATTCGGCGGCGCCGGTGGCGGTGGCCCGAGCCGCCGGGATGCACGCCAGTCGCCTCGACGGCTCGGCACTCGACTTCAACCGGGCCGATCCGTGGAGTCCCGACCTGCTCATCTGCCGCCCGTCCCTGGCCGCCCACATCGGGCGGCTGCTGGCGACGGCCGGCCTGGACGACGTTCGGGGCGATCGTCGATGATCACCCACGTTCTGAGTCAGCTGCGCAGTCTCGAGGCGGAGAGCATCCACATCTTCCGTGAGGTGGCCGCCGAGATGCAGCGGCCATGTCTGCTCTTCTCCGGCGGCAAGGACTCGATCGTGATGCTCAACATCGCCCGCAAGGCGTTCGCCCCGGCGCGCATCCCGTTCCCGATCATGCATATCGATACCGGCCTGAACTTCCCGGAAGTCCTCGACTATCGCGATCAGTGGTGCGCGGAGCTCGGTCTGCAGCTCGTCGTCGCGTCCGTCCAGGATGCGATCGATCGCGGCCTCGTCCGGGAAGAGCCGAATGGTTCACGCAACCGGATCCAGACCGGGGTCCTGCTGGAGGCCGTGGAGATCCACCGCTTCGACGCGCTGTTCGGTGGCGGCCGTCGGGATGAGGAGAAGGCGCGCGCCAAGGAGCGGGTCTTCTCGTTCCGCGACGAGTTCGGCCAGTGGGACCCGCGCAATCAGCGGCCCGAGATCTGGAACCTGTACAACGGCAAGGTCCACACCGGCGAGTCCATCCGGGTCTTCCCCTTGTCGAACTGGACCGAGCTGGACATCTGGACATACATCGCCAGCGAAGGGATCGCGATCCCGGAGCTGTACCTCGCGGCGGAGCGCGAGGTCGTCGAGCGGGGCGGGATGTTGTACGCGGTCAACGAGTTCATCCCGTTGCGCGACGGCGAGGTCCCGCAGGTCCGGCGGGTCCGTTACCGGACCATCGGCGATGCGAACCTGACGGCCGCGGTCGAATCGGATGCCGATACCGTCGAGCTGATCGTCGAGGAGATCTCGACCGTCCGGATCACGGAGCGTGGAGCCACTCGCGGTGACGACAAGGTCAGCGAGGCCGCGATGGAAGACCGCAAGCGCGAGGGCTACTTCTAGATGACCCAGGAACTGCTCCGATTCGCGACCGCAGGCTCGGTCGACGACGGGAAGAGCACGCTCATCGGTCGACTCCTGTTCGACTCGAAATCGTTGTTCACCGACCAGCTCGATGCGGTCGAACGGGTCAGTCGTGATCGCGGCAACGACTACACCGACCTCGCCCTGATCACCGATGGCCTGCGCGCCGAGCGCGAGCAGGGCATCACCATCGACGTCGCCTACCGCTATTTCGCGACCCCGCGACGCAAGTTCATCGTGGCCGACACGCCGGGGCATATCCAGTACACCCGGAACATGGTCACGGGCGCCTCGACGGCGGACGTCGCGGTCATCCTGCTCGACGCCCGGCGGGGGATCACGGAGCAGAGTCGCCGGCACGCCTTCATCTCCACCCTGCTGGGCGTGCCGCACATCGTGGTCTGCGTCAACAAGATGGACCTCGTCGACTTCGACGAAGCCGTGTTCGAACGCATCCGGGCGGAGTTCGGCGAGTTCGCCACGCGCCTGCGCATCCGGGACATGACCTTCATCCCGGTGTCCGCGCTGCTCGGCGACAACGTCGTCACCCGCTCGGCGAACACCCCCTGGTACGAGGGGGCCACGCTGCTCAGCCACCTCGAGCGGCTGCACGTCGCCAGCGACCGCAACCTGGTCGACGTCAGGTTCCCCGTCCAGTACGTCCTCCGACCGCAGTCGACCGAGGTCATCGATTACCGCGGCTACGCCGGGACGGTGGCCTCCGGGGTCCTTCGGCCGGGCGACGAGGTGATGGCCCTGCCGAGTGGGCTGGAGACGACGATCGCGACGATCGAGACCGCCGACGGGCCGGTCGCCGAGGCCTTTCCACCGATGGCCGTGACGATCACTCTGACCGACGACATCGATATCGGTCGCGGCGACATGATCTGTCGCCCCCACAACCTGCCGGCGGTCGTCCAGGACATCGATGCCCAGATCTGCTGGATGGACGAGAGCGCCTCGCTGATGGTCGGTCGGCGCTACGCCATCAAGCACACCACGCGCTGGGCCCGAGCCGTGGTGAAGGGGATCTCGTACCGGATCGACGTCAACACGTTGCACCGCGTCGAGGACGCCACCGAGCTGGCCCTCAATGAGATCGGCCGAATCCAGCTCCGGGTGACGCAGCCGCTGTTCATCGACGCCTACCAGTCGAATCGCCAGACCGGCGCATTCATCCTGGTCGACGAGGGCACGAACCGGACCGTCGGGGCCGGGATGATCATGCGCAACCTGGGCGCCTGACCGCAGCGGGCATGGAACGCCCCGAAGTGTTTTCAGGTCGACGCCGCAAGATCCGGCCGTTCGAGCCGCCCGACCATCCCGGCGACGCGGCCTCTGCCGCCGAGCTGGCCGAGTACGCCACCGATAAGGCGGCCAGCCTCAACCAGCACGTGATCGGCTATGGGGGTCTCGCCGAGACCGAATGGGCGGCCCGCGGCCTTGGGGCGCCCGACATGGACGCCGCGCGGCGCTACCGGCTGGCACGCATCCGGGGCGAATTGCAGGTGCGAGACCTGGCTGGCGTCCTGTTGTTCGACCCGTTGAACGTGCGCTATGCCACCGACTCGACCAACATGCAGCTGTGGTGCACCCACAACGCGGTCCGCGCTGCGTTCGTCGCGACCGACGGTCCCGTGATCCTGTGGGACTTCCATCATTGCGAGCATCTGTCGCGTCACCTCGACGCCGTCGACGAGATCCGGGCCGGTGAATCGTGGGCCTATCACCTCGTCGGGGAGCGCGCCGAGGAACGCGCTCGAGTCGTGGGCCGCGGAGATCGCCGACCTCGTCCGGGAACATGGCGCCGGCCAGGCGAGACTCGCCGTGGATCGGATCGACCCGATCGGACTGCAGGCGATGACCGCGGCCGGCATCGAGGTCGTCGACGGTCAGGCGGCGATGGAGCACGCGAGATCCGTGAAGTCGACCGATGAGATCGCCGCGATGCGTCGGGCGGTCGCCGCGTGCGAATCCGCGATGGCGGTCATGGAGTCGGCGTTGCGACCGGGCATGACCGAGAACGACCTGTGGTCCATCCTCCACGCCGAGAACATCCGCCGTGGCGGCGAGTGGATCGAGACCCGGTTGCTGGCCTCTGGGCCTCGCACCAACCCATGGTTCCAGGAATGCTCGGCCCGGGTGATCGAGGACGGGGACCTGGTCGCGTTCGACACGGACCTGATCGGGCCGTACGGGTTCTGCTGCGATATCTCCCGGACCTGGCTGGCGGGCTCGCGTCGGCCGACCGACGAGCAACGGACGCTGTATGCGCTGGCCTACGACCAGATCTCCAGGAATGTCGAGCTGCTCCAGCCGGGCGCCAGCTTCGAGGAGCTGTGCCACTCGGCCCGGAGCCTCGCCCCGGAGTATCTCCCGAACCGCTACTCGGTCCTGTTCCACGGGGTCGGATTGTGCGACGAGTATCCGTCGATCCCCTACCCGGACGACCGGGCACGAACCGGCGATGACGGGATCCTCAAGCCGGGGATGGTCATGGCCGTGGAAAGTTATGTCGGTCGCCACGGTGGCCGCGAGGGCGTGAAACTCGAAGAGCAGGTGCTCGTCACCGACAGCGGCTATGAACGCCTGTCCCGATATGGCTTCGATCAACGCCTCGGGTCGTGACCGCGGAGGTCGCCCTCAGCCCGGTCCGAGGCGTGCCCGAAGGAGGTCGGTGCCGGACGAATCGGCGATGCGACACGCCCAGGCGCCCGCGTCCTCGCGCCATGTCGTCGTCTCCACCACCGAGTCCGGCTCGGCCGCCCTCGCGTAGTCGAGCCTGACCGACCGGGGCACGGCGCGAGCGGCCGCGACGCCACCGGCCGCGATCACTGCCTCATCGAGCCAGTCGGCGTAGACCGCGTTGTTGACGTGATCCATCGGATCCAGTTCCTGTGGCCTGACCGTCAGGACGCCGACTCGAGCCGTGGTCGGCGCCGGACCGATCTCGACTCTGCCCAGTCCGAACGTCGCTGGCGGGGCTCCGAACGCTGGCTCGAATTCGGCCGGGATCCGGGTCGGCGATCCACGCTCGTCGAGCAGGACCCAATCGATGTCGACGGATGCGACCAGGGTCCCAGCGGCGTCGACGAATGCCGTTCGCCGTCGCGCCCAGACCCGACGCCAGCCGACGACCTGTGTCGTCCCGGTCAGCTCCGCGCCGACGACGATGGGAGCGAAAAAGGTGATCGCCGCCGCACGTACCAGCCAGGTGATGCCCCGGTCCGCATACCAGTCACGACCGAAGCCCCGGATCGTCGAGTGGTGACCGGCCAGGTCCTGGGTGTAGCGAAGGAGGACCGAGGTGCGGATCAGGCCGTCTGGGCCGCCTTCATCGAACCTGACCCGATACGGCCAGGAACACTGGTCGGGGATGGCCCCGGTCATCGCGGCGATCCGGCCAGTCCATCGAGACTCTCGATCGTCACCAGGCCGGTCGCCTCGTGCGGCGCCGTCTGACGAGCCAACCGCACTTCGCACGAGCGACGGGCATCGAAGACGACCAGGGAGACGGCCAGCGCCTCGTCCTCCAGGCCGGCGTTCGACCGCGCATCGTCGAGCTGGTGCAGGACATCGGCGTTGATCCCCCGGGCGCCCCACTTGCAGTCGTAGGCTTCCGCGGCCCGGTCCCGTTCAACCGTCACGTCATACGGGTGGATCTCCGCCCGGACCCCGTCGAACAGGATCCGGCGTTCGCGTTTGACCGCTGACCGATCCACCCGGCGGCCAAGAAGCTCGGCGGTCAGCGCTTCGACAAGCGCACCGCGGACCTGACTCCGGACCTGGTCGCCGCGGCCGGCCACCGCCAGCGAAGCGGTCAGGATCGCCTCTGACGTGGCCAAACCGGACGTGGCCACCTCGGTGCTCCCGAAGAGCGTGGGGAACATGGCTCGCCAGTGGCCGGCGTCGCTTGATTCCCCGTTCATCACCGCCCGTGCGAGCACCCGCTGGGCCAACGTCGCGTCAGCCAGCAGGGTCGCGCACTGGTCGACCAGGGGGTCGGCCTGGATCCCGGCGTAGACCACCGATCGCGCATCGCGGGCAGCGTCCTGGAACCTCACGGCAGCTCGCCGATGGCGATGAGCACGACCTGCGGGAATGTCGACAGCCAATCGATGGCCCGATGCGGATCGTCGATCCGACCGATCTCGTCGATGGCTCGATCGACAGCCTCACTCGAGTCGTCCGAGACGGATCTGGCATGACCGCTGTGCTCGATGACCTGGTCGAAGCGGGTCCGCCAGGCGTCGGCCAGGTCGTTGACGTAGGACCATTCGTCTTCGACCGTCTCGCCAAGCTCAGCCAGGACCGCGTATGCGTCCAGCGCGCGGTCGAGCAGGACCTGGAGCGTCTCGGCAGCCACGGCTCTAGCGTACTGCGACGCTCGAAGGTCGAGGGGCCGTCAGGTGGCTCGGATGAACCGGCGATGGCGACCGGTGCTGGCGACCGGTTCGCGGTCCGGGGCGGCCTGATTTCGAGCCAGCAGGGCCAGGAGTTCCCTCCTGGCGCGCTCATCCCAGGCTCGCGAATAGATCGTCACTGCCTCTGCCCGGACCTGGTTGGCACGGTCGCGATGACCGCTCGCCGAGAGCTCCCCCACGCGATCGAGGACGGCTCGATAGAGACCCGGCAGTTCCTGGGCGGCAAGGTTCGGCTCCATCGTCCCCAGCATGACCCGGGAACCCGTCGCGGAGGAATAGCCCAGCCGTTCCGCACTCGCGTCCAAAAGGGGCAGGACCGGCCGCGGCCGAGCTCAATCGCCCGGGTGCGCGCCGCTCCTGATGCTGAACGTTCCGATCGCCCCGGTCGCCGGCATCCAGGTGGTGGCCACCCGGTCGACGTCCGCAGAGGCCGGACCCTCCCGGAGCCTTTCGAGGAGGGTCTGCAGCGCGGGCTCGGGGCCCTCGGCCACGCAGCGGACCCACCCCTCGGGGGTGTTGGCCACCCAGCCGCCGAGACCAAGAGCCGTCGCTTCGCGCAGCACGAAGTATCGGAAGCCAACGCCCTGGACCCGGCCGACGACCGTCGCCTCCAGCCGCCGCGTCTGATCGCTCGTCATGCCGGGGTCAGGCCGCGACGCGACGTCGGGGCCAGGCCAGGACGAGCGAATCGAGCAGCAGCTCCGGCGAGACGTTCCCGGCCAGCCACTCAGCCGATCGTGCGGCCCGATCCAGGAACGCCACGACGTCGTCGCGGTCGACCGCGGACGCGATCGTGGCCAGGTCATCGATCAGGACGGTGTCGTGGACGGACCTGGTGCTTCCGGACTGGACCAGGATCAGGTCGCGCGTGACGTCGGCCCACAGGCCGAGCAGGACTTCCACGCCACGCCGACGGTCGGCCGCGGGGACGCGGCCGCGGCTCCCGCTGGTCTCAGGATCCTCATCGTCGGGGTCGGCGACCGGATCCGTTCCAGGATCGTCCTTCGCGGCCCGTGGCGGAGGTTCGCCACCGTTCGTCAGCGTCGCGGCAAGGTCCATCGCACGCGGGACCGCCGCGCGCGTGAGCGAGAGGCGAGCCGCGGGGCCAAGGTCGGTGAAGTCGATCAGCAGACGGGTGAGCTCTGCCCGGACGAGGACCGCGGCGGGCGCCCTGGCGTAGGCAAGAGCGACTCCCGGACGGCCTCCGGCCAGCCGGCCGAGCCGGGCGGCGGTCGGCGGGTCGGCCACACCGTGATCGGCCAGGATCGCCTCGATGTCGCGTGGTCCGACCAGCCCGAGACGGATCTGCGAACAACGCGATCGCACGGTCGGCAGCAGGTGGGCCTCCTGGTCGACACAGATGATGATGGCGACTCGGTCGGGTGGTTCTTCCAGGGTCTTGAGCAGGGCCGATTGGGCGTCCTCGTTCATCCGGGCGGCGGCCTCGATGACTGCGACCCGCGCGCCGGCTTCGACGGGCATCATCGCCAGGTCTGCGATCAGGTCGCGGACGCCCCGGTACTTCGCGCCGGCGCCGCCGATCACGATCTGACGGCCGGGACCGACCGGACCCAGGCGATGAAGGTCCGGATGGGCGTCACGGTCGATCAGGCGACACGATCGGCAGACGCGGCACGGCCGGGCCTCGACCGGGGCCGTGCAGAGCAGCCCGGCCGCCAGGTCGAGGGCCAGGGTGGTCTTGCCGGCGCCATCCGGTCCGACCAGCATGACGGCCTGGGGCACGGCCCCGCGGACCATCGCCCTGACGGACGTGACGGCCGCCGGTTGACCGCGGGTCCGGGCGCCATCCATGGGGTCGGTCAGGCTGGCTCGGCGGGGGCCGCCTTCCGAGTCGTCCTGCGCTTGGCTGGGGCGGTCTCGGCCGGGGCCGACTCCAGTGCGGCGTCGTCGGCCGGCGTCGCCTTGGCCTTCGCGGTCCGCGACGTGCGGGGCTTCGCCGGTGCCTTGGCCTTGGCCGCCGGCTTGGCCGCAGACTTCGCCGCCGTCGCGTCATCGGTCGTCGACTTGGTCGCGATGGCGTCGGTGTCAGCCTTGGACGTGGACGCGCGAGTGGTTCGTGGCTTCGGCGGTGCCTTGGTGGCGACCGACTTGGTCGCCGGCTTGCGGGTCGCCCGGGGCTTCGGCGCGGCGCTATCCGATGGTTCGGCGGCGAGCGGGTCCGTCGGAGTCGTCGTCGCCGAGGCGGTCACGGCCGCCGGTTTCTGGGCGACCTGGGCGCGGAGGAGCGCTTCGAGTTCTGGGGGGACGTCGCTCCACGGCTCGTTCGAGTCACGCGGTGGGCGCGGGCTGTCGGGACGATCGCTCCGACTGTACGAGCGATCCTCACGCGGCGCGCTTGTGGTCGGGGTCCGACCACTCACGTCCGGGTAGCGGTTGATCCCGCCGCTCCCGCCGCGACCATAGCGCTCGCGCTGCATCGCCGATTGATAGGCCGACCGGCCGCCTCGGGCGCCGCGTCCGCCACCCGCGCCTCCCTGGTTCGCTCCGCGTCGCTGCTCGGCGATGAGGTACTCCGGGATCTCCGGCTCGTCGAAATCCTCGTCGTCGTCGATGGGCGCACGGGGCGCGCTCACGGCCTGGGCCGTGCCCAGTTGTGAGTCCCAGACCGACCCGAATGGGGTCGTCCGAGGACCGCGCGGGGTCGGGATCTCGTCGACCAGGTCATCGTCTGCTGGCTCCGGATCTCCGTCATCGGCCTGATGGTCGGGCGTCGCGCGCGAAGCGACGTCGTCGCCACCAGCCACGCCGTCCTCGCGACCGCGACCGCGGCCACGACCACGACCGCCTCGTCGTCGCCGGCGCCGCGGCTCGTCCCCATCCTCGGATGGCTCATCGACGCGGGCATCCTGCTCTTGACGGTCAGTCGAGTCGGTCGAGTCCTGGTCGAGCGCATCGAGGGTGAACACCTCGGCCTTCGCCAGGTCCGCCTCAGTCAGAGTCCCGACCCCGCGCGACAACCGCTCGCCCGGCAGGGCGACCAGGCCGGTCGGTTCGGCGCCGCCCGCAGCCGTGGCCGCGACCGCGGTGGCGCTTCCCGAACGCGAGCGAGTGCGACTGCGTCCAGCGGCGCTGACCGGCTCTGCCTCGCGACCCCGCCCTCGACCTCGGCCGCGGCCGCGGCCCACGCCGGTCCCATCGGTCTGCTTGTCGGGTACCTCGGTCATCGACAGGTCGGCATCGTCATCGGCGACCCGTCGGCCCGAACGCGAGCCCTTCTCGACCCTGGCCAGCTGGACGATGTCGGTGAACAGGTCGGCCACCTCGATGAGGTCCGAACTGGTGTTGCCACGGAAGCTGATGACCTCGACGCGGACGCCCTGTTCCTGGACCGCCCGGATGGCCGGCGCGAAGTCGCCATCGCCGGACACGACGATGGCGATGTCCAGGTTGCGGGCCGTCTTCATCATGTCGACCACGAGCTCGATGTCGAGGTTGGCCTTGACCTTCCCGTCGCCGTACTTGCGGATGTCCTTGCTGACGACCTTGTAGTTGCTCCGGCGCAGGAAGTCGTGGAAGTTGCGCTGGTTCTCGTTGTCAGGGTCGAGCCCCGTATAGGCATAGGCGCGGACGAGATCACGTCCGGCCGAGGCAGCCTTGAGCAGAGTGACGTAGTCGATATCCACGCCGGCTGCCTTGGCCGCATAAAAGATGTTCGCAACGTCTACGAAGACGGCGACGTTCTTACCCACATTCGCTCCTTGGTCTCGAAGGATTCGCCCGGCCGGCGCGCTCGCGCTGCACGTACCGGACGTTCATGGTCGGCGGCGCGCCGCGGAACCCGCGGCGGCCACGATCCTCTGGATGCGCGGACCGGCTTCCGTGAAACCCATCCGCTGCCAACGGGCCTGGGCTTCCGGTTCCGGCCGGTCGGCTTCGACGACAGTACACCCCTTGTTGCTGGCGGACCTGACAAGTTCCTCGAGCAGGGCCGCGCTGATCCGGTCGGCATCATGCCCGGGGTCGACGACCAGAAGGTCGATCGTCCCGACGTAGCCGCCGGCCTTGACGGATGGCCGGAGCGCGAGGATCGCGCACCCGACAACGACCCGCTGCGCTTCGGCGACGACGATGCTCGCCTGCGGCAGGTAGACCAGTTGGCGCATCAGGTCGGCTGCGCCGAGCGGGCTCTCGCCACCGGCCATCTGGACCGATGCATCGCTCAGGGCGACGACACGGTCGATGTCCGTGACACGGGCTGCTCGGATCAGGTACTCCACGCCGAAGGGTTCAACCTCGCAGGGTCTGCGACCGTCCTCCTCGTTCGGGTTCGAGCGAGGCACTGACCGGGGCCCGCGATCCACGCATGCGCGACGCGCGATCGATTCGCTTGCGCCTGTGCACGATGGTGCGGCCGACCGGTCTTGCATTCGGGTCGACGTTGGGTAATATACGGCATCGCTTCGGCGGCCACCTGTGTGCCGTCCGGACGCGGGCCGCGCAGTCGCTAATCGCGCTGCACCTGAAGACCGCGAGTCGCCGCCCGGGGAGGGCTGAGGCGATCGGCCACAGGGCAGCCGAACGGCGGGTCGGGCTCGTTCACCGGATCGGGCCAGGAGGTTTCGACCGGTGATTTGGAGGAGATACGGATGAGATTGCACAAGATCAGCGCGCTCGCGGGGGTCAGCATCCTGGCCTTTGCGGCGTGCAGCTCGAGCGGCGCATCGACCGCACCGAGCACCGATACCGGCAGTGGCGCGAGCGCCCCTGCGGCCTCGGCGTCCATGGGTGAGCTCAAGCTCGGCGTCTCGCTGCCCCTGTCGGGTGGTGCGGCGGCCGACGGCCAGCCGACCCTCAAGGGGGCCCAACTCGCCGTCGATCAGATCAACGAGGCTGGCGGCATCGGCGGCTACACCGTGAAGCTGTTCCCGCTCGATCACGCCGTCAACGGCAAGTACAACGAGCAGCAGGCTGCCCAGGACATGCAGACCTTCGTCGCTGACGAAGCGGTCATCGGTGTCGTCGGGCCGTACAACTCGGCCGTCGCGAAGGTCCAGATCCCGATCAGCAACTCGGCCGGCCTCACCCAGTGCAGCCCGGCCAACACCAACACCGGTCTGACCAAGCCGGAAGAAGGCGCACTCGACCTGCGCAAGGACTTCCCCGAGCGGATCAATTACATTCGCGTCGCGGCCACGGACAGCCTCCAGGGCCCGGCCATGGCCATCTACGACTACAACACCCTCGGCCTGAAGAATCTGCTCATCGTCGATGACGTGACCACCTTCGGCAAGGGTGTCGCCGACGCCTTCCAGGCCAAATTCGAAGAGCTCGGCGGCAACGTCGTCCTTCGTCAGGGCGCACCGGCCGACACGACCGACTTCAACGGGATCATCAACAGCCAGGCGGTCCGGGACAACGCACCGGACGGCGTGTACTACGGTGGTGTCGTCACCTCCGGCGCCGGCCTGTTCCTCAAGCAGCTCCGGCAGGCCGGTCTGACTGTCCCGTTCACGGGACCGGACGGCATCGTCAACGGCAGTGTCAACGATGAGGGCTCCCTCATCAAGATCGCCGGCGCCGACGCGGCCGCCAACTCGTACGGCACGATCGCGGCCATCGGCGACTTCCCGGGCAAGGCCGACTTCGATGCGGCCTTCACCGAGCACTTCGCGAACGATTCCGACTTCAAGACTCCCGGCGCCTACTCCGGTCCGGCCAATGCCTGCGCGGTCGTCCTGCTGGACTCGCTCAAGGCAGCGATCGACGGCGGAGCATCGGACATGGCCGGCATCCGCGAGGCGGTTCGTGCCTATGCCAGCGACCCGAGCCACTCGTTCGACACGGTCCTCGGACCGATCTCGTTCGACGAGAACGGTGACACCACGTCGCCATTCATCTCCTTCTACGACGTCGACACGGCCGCTGAAGGCGGTGCCGACTGGGTCTTCAAGGAGCAGCAGAGCTTCGGGAACTAAGCGCGAAGCAATCGGGACGACCGGGGAGCACCGCTCTCCGGTCGTTCTGAATCACCATCGGATCCGGCCCGCTGGGAGATCGCATGACGAGCTCGACGATCAGCGCTGAGACCAGACCGAACCGGTTCCTGGTCGCTCGCCGGAGCGGTGCCGGACCGTACCTGTTCATCATCGGCCTGACCGTCGTGATGTATTTCGTGCTCGGCCCGAGGCAGTTCGTCAACGCTCTGACGATCGGCGCGATCTACGCGCTCGTGGCCCTCGGCTACACGATGGTCTACGGCATCATCGAACTCATCAACTTCGCCCATGGCGATGTGTTCATGGTCGGTTCCTTCGTGTCCCTGTTCGTACTCACGAATATCCTCGGGGCGACCGGTCCAGCACCTGACCTCCAGACGATCGTCTTCCAGCTGGTCGTCACCTTTGCGCTGACGATGACCATCATCGGGCTACTGGGGGTGTTCATCGAGCGGTTCGCCTACCGCCCGCTGCGCAATGCGCCTCGGCTGGCGCCGTTGATCACCGCGATCGGCATCTCGTTCATCCTGCAGAACATCGTCCAGCTCATCTACGGTCCGTCGCCGATCAACACGCCGCAGGTCATCCCGCCATCGGCCCGGATCGACATCGGCGGGATCAGCATCGGCTGGATCAACGTGTTCATCATCGTCACGGCCATCGCCCTGATGATCGGTTTGCAACTGTTCGTGTCGCGGACCAAGGTCGGCCGGGCGATGCGCTCGACGGCTTCCGACCGCGAGGCAGCCTCGCTGATGGGTGTCGACATCAACCGAACCATCGCGATCACCTTCCTCATCGGGTCAGCACTGGCCGGCGCGGCGGGCGTCGTCCAGGGTCTGTACTTCGGCAACATCACCTCGTCACTCGGTTTTCAGTCCGGGCTCAAGGCGTTCACAGCGGCCGTCCTCGGCGGCATCGGGAACCTGACCGGCGCCGCGGTCGGCGGGTTCATGATCGGGTTCGTCGAGGTCACAGCCGCCAACTTCGGCTACTTCGTGTGGGCCCAGGCCCTCGTGTTCATGATCCTGATCATCACCCTGGTCTTCCGGCCGGCCGGACTGTTCGGCCAGCAACTCGGTGAGCGAGCATGACCGCCAAAGTCGCGACACCGGCACCTCCCGCTAGCCGCCCCGGCGGGCTGCGTGCCCGGATGCGCACGTTCAGCGAACACCATCGCTCGACCAGCGTGTTCTTCGGGGTGGGGCTATTCGCGATGGCCCTGCCGGTCATCGTCCTGCTGCCACCGTTCAACAGCTTCAGCGGCCAGAGCGTCTGGATGGACGGCTTCACCATCGCGGGCATCTACATCCTGCTCGCCCTCGGCTTGAACATCGTGGTCGGGATGTCCGGGCTACTCGACCTCGGCTATGCGGCGTTCTTCGCGATCGGTGCGTACACCTACGCCCTCGCAGCCTCACCGTTCAGTGGGGTCCAGGTCTCCTTCTGGCCGATGCTCCTCGTCGGCGCCGTCACGGCGGCCGTCTTCGGGATCATGCTTGGGGCGCCGACCCTGCGACTGCGTGGCGATTACCTCGCCATCGTGACCCTCGGCTTCGGAGAGATCGTCCCGATCACCATCCTGAACCTGAGCAACTACACCGAAGGGCCGAACGGCATCGGCGGGATCTCCGCCCCGAGCATCGGCGATTTCACCTTCCCGACCGTCGGTAACCCGTGGCCGTACTACCTCGTGATGCTCGGCCTGATCATCATCTCGATGATCCTCATCTATCGACTTCAGGATTCCCGGCTCGGCCGCTCCTGGATGGCGATCCGGGAAGATGAGCTGGCGGCCGCGGCCAACGGCATCAACACGGTCACGACGAAGCTCCTGGCCTTCGCCCTGGGCGCATCCACGGCCGGGCTGGCCGGCGTCTTCCTGGCGGCGAAGCTCCAGACCGTGACCCCGAACCTGTTCCGGTTCGATGTCTCGTTCACCGTGCTGGCCATGGTGGTCCTCGGCGGGATGGGCAACATCTGGGGCGTCGCCGTGGGGGCGTTCATCATCTTCATGATCCAGAGCGTGCTGCTCAAGCAGATGAACATCTTCTTCGACAACGTCCACGTCCCCATCCTGAGCGACATCGATTTCCTGCAATACCAATTCCTGCTGTATGGGGTCGCGCTGGTCGGGATGATGCTCCTCCGCCCAGAGGGCCTGTTTCCGAGTCAACGACGCAGGCGGGAGCTCCACACCGAAGAGGATGCCGCGTTCGGTGAGCACGGAGATCCGATGGGCGAGGCACCGGAATGACCGAGACGATCGACCAACCGGCGCCGGAGCCATCGTCCCGGCCGATCCTGTCGGCCCGGGCCGTGACCAAGGAGTTCGGCGGCCTCGTCGCGGTCCGCGACGTCAACCTCGACATCCCGGAGGGTGGCATCGTCAGCATCATCGGGCCGAACGGCGCCGGCAAGACGACCTTCTTCAACGTCATCGCCGGGATCATCGACCCGACCGCGGGAACCGTCGAGTTCAAGGGCCAGACGCTGATCAGCCGCCCTCGACGGGTCTGGCTTGAATCGTTCCTGTGGCTCGTCCCCGCGTTCATCGTCGGCCTGATCGCACTGGCGCTGGGCGCCGCCGATGCCGGTGACGACGGCCTCCTGCTGACGGCCTCGGCGATCCTGGGGGCGCTCGTCGTCACCCTCGTCGTCGCGACGATCCGACCGGGCTGGTACACGGGGTTGCTCGGCCGGCTCGGCATCCTTCGCAGCGCCCGCCCGAACGATGTTGTGGCCGCCGGGATGGGCCGGACGTTCCAGAACATCCGACTCTTCCAGAACATGACCGTGCTCGAGAACATCCTGGTCGGGATGCACCTTCAGCTGAACTCCAACATGGCCGATCACGTCCTGGCATCTCGCCGCCAGCAGCGTGAAGAAGACGCCGCCACGGTCAAGGCCTCGGGCCTGTTGACGCTCGTCGGACTCGGTGGACGGGAGAACGAGCTGGCCAAGAACCTGCCCTATGGCGATCAACGGCGCCTCGAACTGGCCCGTGCCCTGGGGAATGACCCAGCCCTGCTCCTGCTCGACGAGCCGACGGCCGGCATGAACCCGAATGAGACGGCCGAGATGACCGAGCTGATCGGGCGGCTTCGTCGCGATCGAAGCCTGAGCATCCTGCTGATCGAGCACGACATGCGGGTCGTGATGGGCATCAGCGACCACATCCTCGTGATGGATCACGGGGAGCGAATCTCGGAAGGCTCGCCCGAAGTGGTCCGGGCCGACCCACGCGTCATCGAAGCGTATCTCGGGACGGGCGCCTCGTGACCGCCGAGCGGACGATCGGCGAGGTCGTCCTCGAACTCCGCGACGTCCAGACCTACTACGGCAAGATCCACGCCCTGCAGGGCATCGATGTCGAGGTCCGCGAGGGCGAGATCGTGACCCTCATCGGCTCCAACGGAGCGGGCAAGACGACGACCCTCAAGACCATCAGCGGCTTGCTCCACCCACGGACCGGCACGGTCCACTTCCAGGGCAAGGACGTATCCCGGACGCCGGCCCATGTCCTTGTCAGGGATGGCATCTCCCACGCCCCGGAGGGCCGGCGGATCTTCAGCCGCCTGACGGTCCTGGAGAACCTGCAGATGGGCGGCTACACGCAGTCGAGCAAGGATGTGGCGACCAATATCGCTCACGTCTTCGAGCTGTTCCCGCGACTCCAGGAGCGTGCGAGTCAGAAGGGTGGCACGCTGTCGGGTGGCGAACAGCAGATGCTGGCCATCGGCCGGGCCTTGATGACCCGCCCGAAGGTCCTGCTGCTCGACGAGCCCTCCCTGGGGCTGGCGCCCATCCTGATCCAGCAGATCTTCGCGATCATCCGCGAGATCAACGCGCAGGGCACGACGATCCTGCTCGTCGAGCAGAACGCCTTGCAGGCGCTCGAGGTCGCGGATCGAGGGTATGTCCTTCAGACTGGACGGGTCATCCTGGCCGACGATGCGAAGGTCCTCGCCGCGAACGGCGACGTTCGGCGTGCGTACCTCGGCGAGATCTGACCCCGGGCCGCTCGTGTCGACGGATCCAGGTTGACCGACCGTGACCGACCCGAGCGACAAGATCCGGGTGACTCCGGTCGGCGGCGAGCCGATCGGGCGGGTGCTACCGATCCTGACCTTCTTCGTCGGCATCCTGCTGGGCGCCGCAGTGGTGAAGCCCTGGGACCTGATCTTCCCGACGAGTCCGAACAGCGAGGCCGCAGCGTCGACGATCGCCACGGGCGGATCGACGCCGACGCCCGGTCTGACCCCGACACCGGGTCCCACCCCGACGCCCGACCCAGATGAGTGTTCGTTCGCGGGCGGCTGGCGAGTCTTCGCGGTCGGTCAGCGCGACGCATTCGGCGGCGACGGTTCGACAGACCGGTCCGCGGCCCCCGGCCAGCCGACCCGCCCATCGGACATCGGCAACCCGCTGCGTCGCTGGCTGGAGATCGTGCCGCTGACGACGACGACGGGGCCGGACGATCCCGCGATGCCATTCGTGACGATCGTGTCCGATCGGATCGCCGGCCTGAGCTATTGCCCGCCTCCGTCCGGCGACGACCTCCCCGTCGACGCGACGTTCAGCGCCTGGCGTCTTGCCGACGACCCGACGGACCCGGCCGCGGTGACGGCCCGCCAGCTGACCCTGCGACCAGCGACGCTCGGTCCGTCGAACTCGATCCGGATCCCGGTCTACGTCGAAGATGACGTGGCATCGGGGGGCGGGGACGCGTGGCTCCCGGGCCGATATGTCTTTCGGGTCGGTTCCGGTGACGACCCGAGCGATCAACGCTGGTTCGGTGTCGAGATCAGGACGCCGTCAGGGAGAACACCATGATGAGGGCACGATGGATCTTGGACTGACCGGGCAGCGGGTGCTGGTCACCGGCGGAAGTCGGGGCCTGGGTGCGGCGATCGCGTCCGTCCTGCGTGACGAGGGGGCGGCGGTTGCGCTCGCGTCGCGGCCCGGCGACACCCTCACTGCGACCGCCGAGCGGCTCGGGGCGACCGCGATCGCTGCGGACCTGGCGACCGCCGCCGGGCCGGCCGGGGCGGTCGGGGCAGCCGTCGGCAGCCTGGGCGGCCTCGACCTGCTGGTGGTCAATTCCGGCGGTCCGCCGCCCGGCCGGTTCGAGGACCTCGACGACGCGACTTGGCAGGTCGCCCTTGACGGGACGCTGTGGAGCGCCCTCCGAATCCTTCGTGCGGCCCTGCCCCACCTTCAGGCGGGCCGCGACCCGGCCATCCTGATCATCCTGTCCAGCTCCGTCCGCGAACCGATCCCGGGCTTGACCAGTTCCAACCTGCTGCGACCGGGATTGGCTGGCCTGATCAAGTCGATGGTCGAGGAGATCGCCCCGGTCCGGATAAACGGGCTGGCCCCGGGCCGGTTCGCGACGGGTCGGATCGCTCAGCTGGACGAAGACCGGGCCGCACGAAGCGGCACGCCGATCGACGAGATCAGGCGCCAGATGATCTCCCGCATCCCGCTCGGCCGCTACGGGGACCCAGCCGAGCTGGCCCGGCTGGCGGCGTTCCTGCTGTCGCCGGCTGCCTCCTATGTGACCGGGGCGATCGTCCCGGTCGATGGCGGGATGATCCGGGCCTTGCCCTGACTCAGCGGTAGAAGGCGGACTCCCGGGACATGAGCCAGGAGGCTCGAGACAGGACGACCAGGCCGATCCCGACCAGCCAGACGCCCGGCCCGTTGGTCACGACATCGGCCGGAGTGCGGAACTGGAAGGCGCCGATGACGCCGAGATCGACGACCCGCCAGACGAAGCCGATCCAACCGGCCACGGCGAGGAATGCGAACGACAGCCAGCGGTCAAGACCGACGGGACGGTCACCAGCGGCATACGGCAGGGCGACGAGCGCGATGGTCAGCACGCCGACGAGGAAGACGAGGATCCCGCTGCCGGCGAGACCGTTGCCGGATTCGGCCGGGATGCCGGGCGTACCGCCGACCTGCCACCAGGGCAGGACCGAACCGACGATGATCAGTCCGCCTGCGATGGCCGCCATCGTTCGACCGCGGCCCAACGGCCGGCGATGCATGGTCATCCGCCGCCGACCTCGGAGTAGACCTCGGGCTTGAGGACCCCGACGTAGCGCAGGTTTCGGTACAGCTCCCCGTAGTCAAGCCCATACCCGACGACGAACTGATCCGGGATGGTGAACCCGGTGTAGTCGACCGGGATGTCGACCAGTCGCCGAGCCGGCTTGTCGAGCAGCGTGCAGATCCGCAGGCTGGCCGGAGCCTTGCCGCGCAGGTAGCGGACGAGGTAATTGAGGGTCAGGCCCGTATCGATGATGTCCTCGACGATCAGGACGTCCTCGTCGACGATGCTGGCCGACAGATCCTTGAGGATCCGGACGAGGCCCGAGGATTCGGTCGTCGAGCCGCCATACGAACTGACCTCCATCAGATCGATCCTGACCGGCAGGCTGATGGCGCGCATGAGGTCGGCCATGAACGGCAGAGACCCCTTGAGGACGGACACGAGGGTCAGGTGCTTGCCGGCGAAGTCGGTCGTGATCTGTGCCCCGAGTTCGCGCACCTTGGCCTGGATCTCGTCCTCGGTCAGGAGGATCTCGGCGACATCATCGTGGTGGGTCCTGTCGCTCATGCTCGGCTGGCATCCTGTTCCGGGACCACGTCGGCGGCCGCCCGACGCCCTCGTCGCAGCGGACGGACCGGCGCGGGCGACGAGCCATCATCGTTGTCATGACCCAGGGGTTGATCCACTGCCGCCTGATCCTGGTACGGCGCCGCGACCTGACCGGAGGTGCCGGACAACCCGCCGACGAGCGCCAGCTTGCCGTACTTGAGCATCAAGGCCCGGAAATCGCGCGCGTAGAACAACTTGATATTGAGATCCGGGTAGAGCTCTCGAAGGCGGCGCAGCTTCCGGTTCTTCTTGCGGACCAGCTTTTGCCGAAGGGTCGTCATCTCGAGGTACAGCTCAAGGTCGGGGAGGTAGAAATCCGGTGCGAAGCTCTCCACCACGGCGCCATCGAGGTTCCACAGGATCGGGAAGGTATGCGGCTCATACTCCCAACGAACCGCGTAGAAGTCGAGGATCCGGGACATCTCTGCCTCGCTCGCATGCGCGAACGGCGCGCTCACGGCCGTCGACCCTGGTCGATGGGGGGGCTTCCGACCGCAGCCAGCCAGCCGACGAGGTCGCCGTGCCAGCGGGCGAGGCTCCGATGGATCGACTCGACATCGTCCAGGCTCACCGGGCTGGACGCAGTGCGGCCGTCGCGCGACCCGACCGGGAGTTCACCGGCGACCGGGAGTTCACCGGCGACATCGAGCGTGGGCTCGCCGTCACGGGCGAGATCGGTGAGTAGCCCCAGCGCCGCACTGCCGCAATCCGCACAGGCGAGTTCGACGAAGGCGAGGTCGTCCCGTTCGGCGAGGACCCTGATCCGATCCGTCGGAACCGTCGCGCCGCACGCGGTGCAGACGGCGCCGTCCGGGAACAGCCGAGGGTGATCGCGAGGACCCATCGGCGCGAAGTCTAGCGGAGCGGACGGTGTCACGACACCGCCGCACGTGCGATACTCCCAGGGAGTATGATGACCGGAGTGGCGTCGTGTCGGCGCCCGTCCCGCGAGGTCCAGATCCGCCGATGAGTCCCACAGCCGGGCGTCGGGCCGCCCCGCCGCCCGACCCAAGCCACTTCCGTCACAGCTATTCGAAGGACAAGGCCCAGCTCGTTCGCCGCCTGTCGCGGATGGAAGGTCAGGTCCGTGGCATCGCCCGGATGATCGAGCGGGAGGAGTATTGCGTGGATATCCTCCAGCAGACCGCCGCCCTGCGCGCGGCGGTCGACGCCTTGTCGATCGTCGTCCTGGAGGACCACGTCAGTGGATGTGTCAGGACGGCCGCCGAGCAGGGCAAGGCGGACGAGTACGTCGACGAGGTCATCGACGTCGTCCGCCGGACACTCGGCCGGCCGGTCCGGAGCTCCAGCCGGAGCACCTAGAGTTATCCACGAATCCACCGCGTTCCGACGGTTTGGTGGAAAACCCTGTTGACCGAGCGAATACCCGGCCGGTAGCGTCCGTCATCCGCACTGGGTCATCGCCCGGGTAACGCGGTCCGCGAGGGGTTCGAGGAGACTCGGCCGTGAACCGAACGGACCGTGGAAGACCGGCCCCCGAGACCACGGTGCGAGACGATGCCGTCGCCGGGAGTGGCGCCGCGCGGTCGGATGGCACGCGAACCAGAGGAGACGTGCCGTGGACCGATCCCGCGAGCCGCTCCCGACGCGCGTTCAGGACACACCACCGCTTCCGGCGGCCTATGAAGTCGCCCTCATCGCCGGGTTGGCGGCCCTTCGAGTCGAGCTGACACCGGCCGCCCGAACGGCGATCGATGGCCACGCCCGGATGCTCCTGGCCTGGACCCAAGCCATCAACCTGACGTCCATCCGGGATCCCGCGCGGGTCGCCCTGGCTCACGTCGTGGACAGCCTGAGCGCACTGTCGGTGATCCGTGAACGCGCGCTGGACCGGGCGATCGATCTCGGATCCGGGGGCGGATATCCGGGCCTGCCGCTGGCGTGTGCGCTGCCGATGGCCAGATCCCTATTGATCGAGCCGGTCGCCAAGAAGGCCCGATTCCTGGATACCGTCGTGGCCGCGACCGGTCTCGACGAGACCGTGGAAGCGGCACCGGTCCGGGCGGAGATCCTGGCTGACGATCATCGTCACCGTGGTCGCTGGCCAGCGGTCACCGCGCGGGCGGTCGCCTCGCTTCCGGAGCTCGTGGAACTGGCGCTGCCGCTGCTGGCTCCGGAGGGCTGCCTGATCGCCTGGAAACGCGGCGAGATCGGATCGGAACTCGCCGCGGCCCGCCGGGCCGTGACCGGCCTTGGCGGCGGCTCGATCGAGGTGCGCGACGTCGCGGTCGAGGGTCTCGACGGACACCGTCTTGTCATCGTCACCTCCGCGGGACACGTCCCGGCGGACTACCCCCGCGACCCGTCCGCGCGCAAGCGGCGGCCGTGGTAGGCCGCGCACTGCTAAATTCGCTCTCGTGCGCATCGCTGTCCTGTCGGACATCCACAGCAACCGTATCGCCCTCGAGGCGGTGCTTGCCCAGATCGGGTCGGTCGACGCTGTCTGGCATCTCGGCGATGTCGTCGGCTACGGACCGGAGCCGGATGCCGTCGTCGAGCGCCTGACCGCGCTAGGGGCTACGGGCGTGCGCGGCAATCACGACGCCGCGGCGGCGGGCGGCGATGAGATCGAGTGGTTCAATCCCGATGCCCGAGCCGCGATGGAATGGACCAGGACGGCCATCTCGGAGACGACACGGGCGTGGCTCGACGCGCTGCCCCAGCGTCGCGTCGACGGCGACTTCACGCTGGTCCACGGCAGCCCGCGGGATCCCATCTGGGAATACGTGACGTCGGCGGCACTGGCCCGGGCCGGTCTGTCGGCGATCTCCACCGAACACGGCCTCCACGGCCACACCCACATCCCGATCGCCTTCACCCAGGTCGACGGACGGATGCGCACGCTGGCGCCGCGCTCCGGCAATACGGTCGCGTTGGGCGAGGGCAGGACGCTCCTCAACCCGGGCAGCGTCGGCCAGCCACGCGACGGTGACCCGCGGGCGAGCTACATGGTCATCGATTCCGACGCGCAGACCGCCAGCTGGGGCCGCGCACCGTATGACATCGATGCCGTCGCGACCATGATCCGGGCAGCCGGATTGCCACCCCGACTCGCCGACCGGTTGCGCGTCGGCGCCTGATGATCGGCGGCCGGCGCCCGCTCCAAGGACGCAAACCGGGAGATCGTCGGGTCCGGGTCGACCGGCCCCACGCGCCCTACTTCCGGTATACCGGCAAGGGCCAGCTGACCGCCAAGGAAGCCGCGAGCGCGCCGACCACGACGACAGGGCGTGCATCCGCGGCCATCCGCGGCCTCCTGTTCGGTCGGCCCCTGGCCAGCGACGAGGAACTCGGCGAGCGCCTGTCCAAGACGAAGGCACTGGCCATCTTCAGCTCCGACGCCATCAGCTCGTCCGCCTACGCGACCGAGGAGATCCTGCGAGTCCTGATCCTCGGTGGGGCCGTCGCGTTGGCCTACGGCATCGAGATCAGCATCGCCATCTCCATCCTGCTCGTCGCCGTCGCGATCTCCTACCGCCAGATCTGCATCGCCTACCCCACCGGCGGCGGTTCGTACACCGTCTCGCGCCGAAACATCGGCCGAACCGTCAGTCTCATCGCGGCGTCCGCCTTGCTCATCGACTACGTCATGACCGTGGCCGTGTCGACGTCATCGGCGGTCGAGCAGATCGTCTCTGCATTCCCTGGCCTCAACGACGAGCGGGTCCTGATCGGGGTCGCCGCGATCGCGCTGATCGCCATCGCGAACCTGCGCGGGCTGCGCGAAGCCGGCAACATCTTCGCCGCCCCGACCTATCTGTTCGTCGGATCGGCTCTCCTGATGATCGTCATCGGGGTGTTCCGGATCGTCGTGCTCGGTGAGGGCAAGACCTACGGGCCAGAGGTGGTCAGGCAGATGACCGACACGGTCCAGCCCATCACCATCCTCCTGCTGCTGCGGGCCTTCGCGGCCGGGGCCGTGGCCCTCACCGGCACCGAGGCCATCGCGACCGGTGTCCCGGCATTCAAACCGCCCGAGCCCAGGAATGCTGCGACGACCCTGGCCGTGATGGCCGCCCTCCTGGCAACGCTTTTCATCGGGATCACCTACCTCGCGGTCAACTTCGCGATCATCCCGATCGAGTTCCCCGACCATCAGACGGTCATCGCGCAGGTCGCCCGGACGGTCTATGGCGACGGGATCGCGTTCTACATGTTCCAGGCGTTCACCGCGCTCCTCCTGTTCCTGGCGGCCAACACGAGCTTCAACGCGTTCCCGCGGTTGCTGGCCATCCTCGCCGGGGACGGCTACATGCCCCGCCAATTCGCGCTTCGTGGCGATCGACTCGCGTTCTCCTACGGGATCATCGTCCTGGCCTCCCTGGCGGCCGCGCTCGTCGTCTACTTCCATGGCGAGACGCACCTGCTCATCCCGCTCTACGCCGTCGGCGTGTTCATCGACTTCACGATCAGCCAGTCGGGCATGATCCGACACTGGTTGCGCGAGAAGTCGCCGGGCTGGCGCCGTCGACTGACGATCAACGCGTTCGGCGCCATCCTGACCGGGGTGGTCGCGATCATCGTGACCTCGGTCAAGTTCTGGGACGGCGCCTGGCTCGTGCTCGTGCTCATCCCGATCTTCGTCGGGATCATGTCGTTCATCCACCGACAGTACGCGGCGCAGGAGGCGGAGCTCCGCGTCCCGGACGCAGGTGTCCTGCCTGGCCCGCATCGAGAGCAGCGGGTCATCATCCCGGTCAACGGGATCAACCGGACGGTCATCCATGCGATCAACTTCGGACGTGGCCTGGCGCCCGACATCCGCGCGGTCTTCGTGACCGACGACCTCGAGGCGGCAGAGGCCTTCCGTGCTCGTTGGGAGCGACAACTGCCCGATGTCCCGCTGGTCATCGTGGAATCCCCGTTCCGCGCCGTCATCTCGCCGGTCATCGCCTATCTCGACATCCTCGATCAAGCCTGGCCGCCCGACAAGGAAGCGCCGATCACCATCGTCGTGCTGCCCGAGTACGTCGCCCGTCATTGGTGGGATCGACTGCTCTACAACCAGACATCGAAGCGCCTGAAGGCCGCCCTGGTCGGTCGCGAGCACACGGTCATCGCGGACGTCCCGTACCGCCGAGGCCGTTGAGTCGGCCTCCGAACCGGCCCGGCCTGACCGGACACGCGGCCGGTGGTATCGTGACGAGCCATGTCCGACGCCCACGAACCGGTCTTTCGCCGCGCCGTCGTCGCCCTCAATGGCGGGCCTAGTGACGATCGGATCGTCAACCTCATGGCCGACCAGGCCCGTCATCACAAAGCCGAACTCATCGCGGTCCACGTGGTCGAGATCGATTGGACGCTACCGCTCGATGCCGACATCGCGGGTCGATCCGAAGAGGTCCAGCGGGTCCTCGACGTCGCCGAAGAAGTGGCTGAGGGCTACAAGGTGACGCTCGACCCCGTCCTGCTCCAGGCGCGTGACGTGGGCGCGGCGATCGTCGACGAGGCCATCGAGCGCGACGCCGATCTGCTCGTCCTTGGCCTACCCTACCGCAAGCGATTCGGTGGCGAGTTCGCCATCGGCCGAACCATCCCGTATGTCCTCCAGAACGCACCCTGTGCCGTCTGGGTCGTGCGTGAACCCATCATCGAGGAGTCAGCGTGAACGTCGTCATCGTCGGCTGCGGCCGGGTCGGTGCGTCCCTCGCCGAAGCGTATGACCGGGCTGGGCATCGCGTCGTGATCCTTGACAGCACGACCGCTGCCTTCGACCGCCTCCCGGCCAGCTTCGGCGGCCAGGCGCTTCGCGGCGATGGCACCGATGAAGACGTCCTCCGTCGCGCAGGGGCCGACGAGGCTGACGTATTCCTGGCCCTGACCGAGGGCGACAACCGCAACATCATGGCGGCGCAGCTTGCCGTCGAGGCGCTCGGGGTCGGTCGGGTCATCGCCAAGATCAACGACCCGCTTCGGGCGACGGCGTATTCGGAACTCGGGATCGCGACCCTGTGCCGGACCGGCCTGATGCTCGACGCCATCGACGACTTCCTCGGGCTGCCCAGGTCCGGACTGCCGGGTCTGCTGACGCCGACCGGACATCATGCCCACCCGGCAGCGTCGGCTTCGCCGGCACCGGCGGTGGCCCCCGCCGTCGTGACGGAGCCACCTGACCGTCAGGCGCCCGTCGAGACGTCGGAGCCCATCCAGCCCACGGCCGCGGTACCCGCTGAGCCGTCGACCCAACCGAACCAGGAGGCCTGAACCGTGTTCGTGCTCGTCGTCGGCGGCGGCAAGGTCGGCTACTACCTCGCCAAGGAGCTCATCGAATCCGGTCATGAGGTCGCCCTCATGGAGAAGGATCCCGGTCGGGCGACCCAGATCGCCGACGAGATCGGCTCGATCGTCATCGCCCACGACGGGTGTGAAGGCAAGTACCTGGCGGAAGCCGGCTGCAACCGGGCCGACGTGGTGGCCGCAGTCACCGGTGATGATGAGGACAACCTGGTGATCTGCCAGATGGCCAAACACCACTTCGATGTGCCCCGGACCATCGCCAGGGTCAACAATCCGAAGAACGAGGCGCTCTTCCGCCACCTCGGCGTCGACGAGTTGATCAGCCCGACGCGGATGGTCCTGAGCTCGATCGAGCAGGACATCCCGGTCCACGAGCTGCTCCACCTGGCGGCGCTCGGCGAGGGCGAGCTCGAACTCATCGAGGCGTACCTGCAAGAAGGCTCGCCGGCGATCGGCCGGACGCCGCGGGATCTCGATATCCCGGACGGGTGTTCGCTCTTCGCGGTCATCCGCGACGGCATCGCCACGCCGCTTCGCCCCGACACGATGATGCTCGCCGGTGACAAGGTGATCGCGATCGGCAAGCAGGCCTGCGAGGAGCTCCTCCACGATCAACTGATCGGCGGCGCCGATCCCGAGGTCACGACCGCCGAGGTCTGACCGGGGCCTCCCGGGGGGCGGGGCGCGGGTTCCATGGCGGAGGTCGTCGCTACGTCCGCCCGTCGCCCGGTTTCTGTCAGATGCCCACCAGGCGAGCGTTCGTCATTTCGAACCCCGTCATTTGCTCGAGTGACGGACATCTGACCTCGATGCCGCTCCTGCGCACGCTCATTGTCGCAGTGCCGTGAGGCGACTCCTTCGTCATGCCAGCCGATCGGCTGACCAACGCTCGTGTGACGAGCATCTGACAGGACTCGGCCGGTGACAGAACGTCGTGCGTGTTGGATCGGGCACAGTCCGCGGGAGCGACGATCAGCCCGCGGCCGTGCTCAGTCGAGGCACGATCGGATAGGATTCCGTAACACTCTTGACAACGGTATTGTCAGGGTTCTAGGATGCCTCATGTACCCGGCCGGGCCAACGGGACCCGGTCGAACCAGACCAACCAGGAGGTGTGCGAAATGACGATCGTGCGCCGCACATCGCCGTTCGGTGAGCTCGTCTCGCTGCGGCAGGCGATGGATCGGCTTTTTGAAGACAGCTTCGTGCGTCCCATGCCCTGGGCGAACGGTGACCACGAGACCCGCGGCTTGCCACTCGACGTGACGAGCGGAGCGGACGAATTGGTGGTCGAGGCGGCTCTCCCGGGCTTCGCCCCCGAGGACGTCGATGTGACCGTCGAAGACGGCACGCTCAGCATCCGGGCCGAGTCGCGGACTGACCATTCGAGCGGCGAAGGTGAATCCCTCGTTCGCGAGATCCGGCGCGGTAACCTCAGTCGGGTGATCAACCTCCCGACCGGCCTCGAACCGGACAAGGCGACCGCAACGTTCGAGCACGGCCTGCTCACCCTGCGGATCCCGCGGGCTGAGGCGGTCAAGCCTCGACAGATCAAGATCAGCCCGACCGTCGATGGACAGGCCACCGGCCCCGACGCGGCGGCGGACGTCCGTGCGACCGCATCGGCCCCCACTGCTTCGACCGTGACCGCCAAGGGCGACGCGGCCAAGGCCTGACCCGATGGCGTCCGTCCGTCCAGAGCGGGATCCCGAGCGGCCCGTCTACGTCATCAGCGTGGCGGCCACCCTCGTCAGTGCGCATCCTCGAACACTGCGTATCTACGAGGACGAGGGTCTGCTCTGCCCGGCACGGACGCCGACCAATATCCGACTCTATAGCGAGAATGACATCCGGCGTCTGACCTGGATCCGTCATCTCACCCGGGAGCGCGGCGTAAACCTCGCCGGCATCCGGATCCTGTTCGAACTCGAAGAGCGCCTTGGCGCTCGCATCCTCGAAGCCCTCTACGCCGAAGGGACCAAAGACGACGCCGCAAAGACGTCGCCCACGGATCCCGAGACACCACACATCTAGGAGATCATTCAATGGCCAAGCGACCGTCCACCCCGGTCGACGAGCAACCCGCTCCGATCATGGGCATCGTCGAGCTCCCGCTCGTCGCACTGCGGGAGACCGTCATCTTCCCGGAGATGATCGTCCCGTTGCAGGTCGGGCGCGACAAGAGCGTCAACGCCCTCAACGCGGCCGTCGCCGACGGCGGCCCCATCGCCCTCGTCACCCAGCGCCAGGCCGAGCAGGAAGACATCGGCGATCCAGGCGAGCTGTACAGCATCGGCACGCTTGCCAAGATCGCGCAGGTCGTCCAGCTGCAGGATGGCACGGTCCGTGCCATCGTCCAAGGCCAGGGCCGATTGCGCGTCCACGGATTCACCTCGACGGAGCCCTACCTCCGGGCGACGATCGAGGAATTGCCGGACCAGCACCCAGAAGGTGTCGAGGTCCAGGCCCTGATGCGCTCGGTCCAGGCCCAGATCGAGCAATACGTCGCGAACGGCGCACCGGTCCCGCCCGAAGCCGCCGTCGCCGCCCGCAACATCACTGAACCGGGATTGCTGGCCGACATGGTCGCCTACAGCCCGGACATGTCGACCGAACAGCGCCAGGAGATGCTCGAGACCATCGACGTCACCGAGCGCCTCAAGCTCGTCTCGACCTTCCTCGCCCATCAGATCGAGATCCTCGAGCTCAAGGGCCGCATCCAGTCCGAAGTCAAGTCGGAGATGGACAAGACCCAGCGGGAGTACATCCTGCGTGAGCAGCTCAAGGCCATCCAGCGCGAGCTCGGCGAAGACGACCCGCAGCAGGCGGAGATCAACGAGCTGCGCGACCGTGTCGAGGCAGCGGGCATGCCCGAGGAGATCAAGGCGCGGGCTATCAAGGAAGTCGACCGGATGAGCCGGATCCCGTCCGCCTCACCCGAGGTCGGCGTCATCCGGACGTACGTCGACTGGCTGATCGGCCTGCCCTGGGACGTCGCCACGGACGACCAGCTCGACATCAAGGAGGCGGCCCGGATCCTCGACGAGGATCACTACGGGCTGGAGAAGATCAAGGAACGGATCCTCGAGTACCTCGCGGTCCGGACCCTGGCCGATGAGATCCGCAGCCCGATCCTCGCCTTCGTCGGCCCGCCCGGCGTGGGCAAGACCAGTCTGGGCAAGAGCATCGCCCGGGCGATGGACCGCAAGTTCGTGCGGATGAGCCTCGGCGGCATCCACGATGAAGCCGAGATCCGGGGCCATCGCCGGACGTACATCGGGGCACTGCCCGGCCGGATCATCCAGAGCATCAAGACGGCGGGATCGAACAACCCGGTGTTCATGCTCGACGAGGTCGACAAGATCGGGATGGACTTCCGGGGTGACCCGAGTTCGGCCCTCCTCGAGGTCCTCGATCCGGAGCAGAACAGCACGTTCCAGGACAACTATCTCGAGGTCCCGTTCGACCTCAGCAAGGTCCTGTTCGTGGCCACGGCCAACCTCCTCGATCCGATCCCGCCGGCGCTCCGCGACCGGATGGAGGTCGTCTACCTGCCCGGTTACACGGAGCAGGAGAAGATCGAGATCGGGAAGCGATTCCTGGTCCCCAAGCAGATGAAGAACCACGGCCTCAAGGACAAGCACGTCGAGATCACCGATGAGGCGATGACCGAGCTCGTTCGCTCCTACACCCACGAGGCCGGTGTCCGGAACCTCGAGCGAGAGCTAGCCAACGTCATGCGCAAGGTAGCGCGGCAGGTCGCCGAGGGCCGCAAGCGCAAGACGGTCATCGATGCCAAGAAGCTGGCCGCATTGCTCGGGCCACAGCGGTTCGAATACGGCGAGCTCGAAGCCGAGGACCAGACCGGGGCCGCGACCGGACTCGTCGTGACCGAGGTCGGTGGCGACGTGATCGCCATCGAAGTCACCCGGATGGAGGGCCGTGAGGACTTCATCCTGACCGGACAGCTCGGCGAGGTCATGCGTGAATCGGCTCGAGCCGGCCTGTCGTGGACGCGAGCCCACGCCGCCGAACTCGGGATCCCCCGCGAGATCTTCGAGCACAACACGCTGCACATCCACGTGCCCGCCGGTGGCATCCCCAAGGACGGCCCGTCCGCCGGGATCACCATGGCGACCGCGATGGTCAGCGCCCTGACCGGCATCCCCGTTCGCAAGGATGTGGCGATGACCGGGGAGATCACGCTCCGCGGTCGGGTCCTCCCGATCGGCGGGCTGAAGAGCAAGATCCTCGCCGCCCACCTGTCGGGGGCCAAGATCGTCATCCTGCCACGCAAGAACGAGAAGGACCTGCGCGATATCCCCGAGGAGATCCGCAAGTCGATCAAGCTCATCCTCGTCGACTCGATGGACCAGGTCCTCGACGCCGCGCTTCGGCGCAAGCCAAAGGCGCTCAGCAGCGAGCCACCGAAGGTCATCAAGAGCACGGACACCCTGGACCCGACGCCGGCCAAGCAGCCGACCGTCCGGCGGACCAACTTCCCGCCGACCGATCAGCCGCCCGTCGTCGTCGAACAGGGCTAAAGCGAGCGAGCGACAGGAGGTCGTCGACGGGCTGGACGAATGAGCCGAAGGCGCCTGCGAGCGCGGGAGCGAGCGCACCCCAGGGTGCGTGAGCGAACAAGCGAAGCGGGCAACGCGCGGACCGGGCGCCCAGCCGCCGACAGTTGAGCAGTGGCGAACGACTCGATGGAGTTCAAGGACTACTACGCCGTCCTGGGAGTACCCAGGGCGGCGTCGAAGGCCGACATCAAGAAGGCGTTCCGTAAACTTGCTCGCCAGAATCATCCGGACGCCAAGCCCGGTGACGCGGCCGCCGAGCAACGGTTCAAGGAGATCAACGAGGCCAACGAGGTCCTCAGCGATCCCGCCAAGCGCAAGCAGTACGACGAGCTCGGGGCGAACTGGGAAGCCATCAGTCGCGCGCGTACGGCCGGGGCCGGCGCCGGGACCGGTGGCGCGAACCCGTTCGGCGGGTTCGGGGGTGGCGGGTTCGGCGGGCCGGGCGGTGGCAACGTCCGCTATGAATTCCGGACGTCGAGCGCGGACGCCGGCGAATTCTCCGACTTCTTCCGGGTCTTCTTCGGGCAGGACGTCGGGGCACCGGGGAGCGCCGCTTCGACCGCGTCCGGCGGCGGCTCACGGACCGGCGCGATGGGCTTCGACGATATCCTCGCCGGGATGGGCATCGATGGCCGATCGGCCGGCGGGGCGTCGACCCGGGCCCGACCTCGCCCGGCACCGGCCGTCCACCAGGCCGAAGCGGAGATCACCCTCGATGAGGCCTACCATGGCACGACCCGCCTCGTGGATATCGATGGCAAGCGCCTGGAGATCACCATCCCGCCTGGCGCCGATACCGGGACCAAGGTCAAGCTCACCGGCCGCGGACCGGGCGGCGGCGACCTGATCGTCGTCATCCGCCAGCTGCCCGATCCCAGGTTCACCAGACGGGGCGCCGACCTGGATCGTGAGTTGCCACTGACCCTGGAGCAGGCACTCCTTGGTGCCGAGGTCAAGGTCGAGACACTCAAGGGCAGCGTCCTCCTGACCATCCCGGCCGGGACCCAGCCAGGGCGGACGTTCCGCCTGACCGGACGGGGTATGCCGCGCTTCAAGGGCACTGGTCATGGCGACCTGTTCGCCAAGGCCAGAGTGACCCTGCCGACGCACCTTTCGACCGATGCCCGGGCCGCTGCCCAGACCTTCTTCGACCTCACCAACCAAAGCGAGAACTGACATGCAACTCGACCGTTTCACCCAGAAAGCCCAGGAGTCCATCGTGGCCGCCCAGGCCACCGCCCAGCGCCTCGACAGCCCGATCCTCGATGCCGAGCACATCCTCGCCGCGCTCCTCGAGCCGGACGACGGCGTCCCCGCCGAGACCCTCCGGCGGCTCGGCGTCGACCTGCCCGGGTTCCGGGGCGAGCTGGCCGCGATCCTGGCCCGGCGCGCCCGGATCCAGGGCGGCTCGCTGTCGATGGACCCTCGCGCCCGGCGAGTCATCGAGATGGCCGAGGCCGAAGCTCGACGACTCGGTGACGAGTACGTCTCGACCGAACATCTGCTGCTTGCGATCGCCGAGGTCGGGGGCGAAGGACAACAACTCCTCGAGCAGCACTCGGCCGGACGCGAGGCCCTGCTCCAGGCGCTCCAGAGCGTCCGCGGTGGCCAGCGCGTGACGTCGCAGAACCCCGAAGGAACCTACGCGGCACTCGAGAAGTACGGGCGCGACCTGACCGTCGAGGCACGGGCCGGCAAGCTCGATCCGGTCATCGGTCGCGATGACGAGATCCGGCGGGTCATCCAGGTCCTGTCGCGTCGGACGAAGAACAACCCGGTCCTGATCGGCGAGCCTGGTGTCGGCAAGACGGCCATCGCCGAGGGCCTCGCCCAGCGGATCGTCCGCGGGGACGTGCCCGAGGGGCTCAAGGACAAGCGGGTCGTCTCGCTCGACCTCGGGGCGCTCATCGCCGGCGCGAAGTACCGGGGCGAGTTCGAGGAGCGGCTGAAGGCCGTGCTCAAGGAGATCAAGGACGCCGAGGGCCGGATCATCCTCTTCATCGACGAGCTGCACACGGTCGTCGGGGCCGGCGCAGCCGAGGGCGCGATGGACGCCTCCAACCTGCTCAAGCCGATGCTGGCCCGCGGCGAGTTGCACACCATCGGCGCGACAACGCTCGACGAATACCGCAAGCACATCGAGAAGGACGCCGCGCTCGAGCGTCGATTCCAGCCGGTCCTCGTCGACCAGCCGACGGTCGAGGAGACGATCAGCATCCTGCGCGGGCTGCGCGAACGCTACGAAGTCCACCACGGCGTGCGGATCACCGACTCCGCCCTGGTCGCCGCGGCGACCCTGTCCGACCGCTACATCTCGGACCGATTCCTCCCGGACAAGGCGATCGATCTCGTCGACGAGGCGGCGTCACGACTGCGGATGGAGATCGACTCGATGCCGATCGAGATCGACGAGCTCGAGCGTCGCCGAATCCAGCTCGAGATCGAGCGCGAGGCGCTCCGCAAGGAGAGCGACGACGCATCGAAGGCGCGGCTCGAGGCGCTCGAGAAGGAGCTGGCCGACATCGATGAGCAGGCCGGCGCGATGAAGCAGCGCTGGGAGGCGGAGAAGTCGGCGATCGCAGCGATCCGAACCACGAAGGCCGAGCTCGAAACGCTGACCACCCGAATCGAACAAGCCGAGCGCGAGGCCGACTATGCGACCGCGGCCGAACTCAAGTACGGCACCCTCAAGGAACTGACCGACCGGATGGTCGCGGAGGAAGCGGCGGTCGCCGCACTCCAGGGCCCGGGCTCGCTGCTCAAGGAAGAGGTCACCGCCGACGACATCGCCGGGATCGTGGCGTCCTGGACCGGGATCCCGGTCAACCGCCTGCTCGAGGGCGAGACGGACAAGCTCATCCACATGGAAGAGCGGCTGCACGACCGGGTCATCGGTCAGGACGAGGCCATTCAGGCCGTCTCCGACGCGGTGAGGCGTGCGCGGGCCGGGCTCAAGGACCCCCGCCGGCCGATCGGCTCGTTCCTGTTCCTCGGCCCGACCGGGGTCGGCAAGACCGAGCTGGCGCGGGCGCTCGCGGCGTTCATGTTCGACGACGAGAACGCGATGGTCCGGATCGACATGAGCGAGTACATGGAGAAGTTCGCGGTCTCGCGCCTCGTCGGCGCGCCACCCGGCTACGTCGGCTACGACGAGGGCGGTCAGTTGACCGAGGCGGTCCGTCGCCGGCCCTACCAGGTCGTGCTGCTCGACGAGATCGAGAAGGCCCATCCGGACGTGTTCAACGTCCTGCTCCAGGTCCTCGATGACGGCCGGCTCACCGATTAGCCAGGGCCGGACGGTCGACTTCAAGAACACGGTCGTGATCATGACCAGCAATATCGGCAGCGCCGCCATCGCGGCGACCGGCGCCCGGATGGGCGATGCCGCCTACGAGGCGATGAAGCGCGACGTGACCGAGGCGCTGAGCTCGAGCTTCCGCCCGGAGTTCCTCAACCGGGTCGACGAAGTCATCGTCTTCCACGCCCTGACCGAGGCCGATCTCGAGCAGATCGTCGGGCTGCTCGTCGACGACCTGGTCGCGCGACTGGCCGGCCAGGACATCGGCCTGGAGCTGACCCCCGCCGCGAAGGCATTCCTCGTCAGCGAGGGCACCGATCCGGCGTTCGGGGCCCGGCCGCTCAAGCGGACCATCCAGCGTCTCGTCGAGAACCCGCTGGCTCGGGCGATCGTGGCCGGCGAGTTCAAGCCGGGCGACCGGGTCGCAGCCGATGCCGACCGGGTCAACGGCACGCTCGTCTTCGCCACGGAGTCGGCGACGGTCGTGACGGAGGGCGGCTCGAAGCGCGACGCCCGCTCGCGACAGGTCCAGGAGCCGACCCCCGTGCCGGGCGGCGATCGCCTGAACTAGACGACGGGCGACAGGCGACGAGCCGTATGCTCGGCTGACGATGCGCTTCGATGAGGTCGCGGACCGCCTGCGAGTCCTACCGGATCGATGGCCGGCACCCGCCGAGATCCTCATGCCGGTCGTGGTCGGCGATGTGGGGCCTCCGCCGTGGCGACCGCCTTCCGGGCGCCCGGGTCGACCGGCCGGGGTCCTCGTCCTGCTCTATCCCGACGATGCTGGTGTCGCCCGCGTCGTCCTGACCGAGCGAGCCAGTCGCGACGGTCATCACAGCGGCGAAGTCAGCTTCCCGGGTGGAAAGGCCGAACCCGACGACGCGGATCTTGCAGCGACCGCGCTGCGGGAAGCGGCCGAGGAGGTCGCGCTTGATCCGGGGCAGGCCGAGGTCCGGATCGTCGGTCTGCTCGAATCGTTCACGATCCCGGTCAGCGACTTCGCGGTCACACCGATCCTGGCTGTCGCCCAGCGGCGGCCGATGTTGGTGGCATCGCCTGACGAGGTCGCCCGCATCATCGAACCACGCGTCGCACGCTTCCTGCCTGATGCCCCGATCGCCGTCGTCGAACGCGAGATCGGTGGCTGGCCGCTCCGCTACGGAACCTTCGAGGTCGAGGGCCTGTCCGTGTGGGGAGCGACTGCCCGCATCCTCAGTCAGCTCGGCGGCATCCTCGCGGATGCCCGGTGACCGACCCTCGCGTCATCCTGGCGGCCCGCGAGAATGCCGCATGGTGCGATCTCGTGTGCAACGCCCTGGGGCGCTCGACGTCGATGGCGCTGGATGCATGGAGCTGCGACCAGCGCTCACCGGATGGCTACCCCGACGCCGTCACGGTCCGGCCTGGCGTGGCCCGCGACGGAAGGCTCGGTCTCCTGCTCGACCGGATCGAGGCTGGTGCGGGAGCGAGCATAAAAGACAGCTTCGCCGACCTACCGCTCGAGCGGCATGGCTACGAGATCCTGTTCGAGGCGACATGGATCCACCGTCCCCCGGGCGCGACGTCGGCGCAGTCGGCCACGGTCGATGAGCCGAGCTGGCGACCGGTCATCGAGCCCGCAGAACTCGCCGCCTGGGTCGCGGCCAATGACGTGCCGGCGCTGGGGCAGGCCGGTCTACTGAACCACCCGGCTCTGACGGTCCTGGGGGCATTCGCCGCCGATCGACTCGTGGCGGGCGCGATCTTCCACCGGATCAAAGGCGCGGTCGGGCTTTCGAACGTATTCACCGCCGAGGGCAGTGTCGGAGCCACCTTTCGTGGCGCCGCCGACTTCGCGGCTCGACTCGAGCCGGAGCTCCCGCTTGTCGGATACGAACACGGTCACGACCTTGCCGCTGCGTTGGCCGCCCGCTTCGAGGAGATCGGCTCGCTCAGGGTTTGGATGGCGCCCTGACCTTAGGCCGGCTCACCCTCGGCGGGGTCGCTCGGCAGCGGCGGGCCGGTCCGCGCGGCCAACTGCCCGACGCCACGCTCTGCGACCTCCCCGTCGTCCCCGGCCACACGCGCTCGACCGATGACCGAGTCCGAATCGTCCGGACCCATGAACTCCACGACGAGCGCTCGCATCTCCGAATGCTCGGTCCAGGCCGTGTGCGGGATGTCGGCCGGCCAGACTGCGGCCTCGCCGGCTGCGATCCGGGTCCACTCGTCACCGACGCCGGTCCAGCCGCCACCCTCGATCACGATGAGGTACGTCGTGTTGGGGTTGGCGTGTGGCTCGATCCGGGCGTTCCGGGCAAGGACCAGCTCGGCGATGCTCCCGCGTCCATCGGTGTGGATCGACCGGCCGCTCAGCCCGACCGAGCCGATCGGTCCTGTCGGTCGGCGATGACCGACGCCGAACCGGTGGATCTCGATGGGCATCCTGGTGCGGACCCTAGCGCCGGCGGCGTCGCTGCCGCTGCGACCGGGCGTTGCTTCGCTTCTTGATCGTGGCGTCCGGCTCGGCGAACTTGCGCTGCTTGTTATAGCGCTCGCGGGCCAGCTTTGCCTCGTATGCGGTGAAGAACGGCGGGAACCGGATGAACCGGATCCAGACCAGCGTCCCGAGGCCGATGACGAGCGTCGTCAGGACGAGGAAGAAGTCGAAGGCGAAGACCGATTCGATGACGACCAGGCTGAACGTGATCAGCCCGGTCCACCACAGCCATTCCCACATCTCGAGGTAGGGCGGATGGCGATGGAGCGCGCGCGTCCGGACGTTGTACAGGATCGTCAGCAGGACCAGCAGGATCAGCGAGGTGATCCAGATCGGATGGAAGATATCCGGGAACGTCGTGCTGCCGAACGGTGCGAACAGGTATTCCCACGGGGCGTGCTTCACCGCCGGAGTATGCCATGACAGGCGGTATACTCGGCCGCAACGATGCGGCGCCGTCGCGTCCGTCCGGGGAATGCGCCGATCGGCCCCGCTGACGCGTCGCCAACCACGGGATCGGGAGGAGGCCCGGGTGCGAGCCCTGCTGTCAGTGGCGAACCGAGACGGGATCGTCGAGCTCGCGCGCGAACTCCTGCAACTTGGTCTGGATGTCGTCGCCACCGACGGGACCCGTGACTACCTCGCCACGGAGGGTGTCGCGGTCGAGTCGGTGTCGTCCTTGACCCAGGGCGAACCGGACATCGGCGGCCAGGTCAAGACCTTCCATCACGCCGTGTACGCCGGGATCCTGGCTCGACGCGACGTCGACAGCCAGCTCGACGAACTCAAGGCCCAGGGCATCGGACTCATCGATGTCGTGGTCGTCAATGTCAAGCCATTCGCGCCGGCCATCGGGGTCAAGCTCATCGGGCTCGATGAGGCGATCGAGATGATCGATGTCGCGGGCGCAGCCCTGCTGGGTGCCGCCGCTCGCAATGCCGCCGGAGTCGCGTCGGTGGCCGATCCTGCCCATTACCCGCAGATCGTCAGCGAGATCCGCGAGCTCGGCGTGGTGAGTCCCGAGACTCGAGCCCGACTCGCCGCCGAGGCGTTCAGCACCGTGGCCGCGTATCACGCCGAGATCGCCGCCTACCTCAACCAGATCTCGGGCAATACCTTCCCGCGTCAGCTGGCGCTCGTCCTCCAGAAGGTCGGCGACCTGGGCTACGGCGAGAACCCCCACCAGCGGGCCGCCTTCTACCGGGAGACCACGCATCGGAGCGGGACCCTCGCCGACGCGACCCGCCTCCAGGGCGAGATGCCGTCCTTCAACAACCTGCTCGACCTGGATGCCGCCTATCGGATCGCACGGGACTACACCTCGCCGACCGTCGCCATCGTCAAGCACACCGATCCGGTCGGGTTGGCATCGGACGATGAACTCGTCGAGGCCTACCGGCATGCCCTCGAGACCGATCCGGTCGCGGCCTTCGGTGGCATCGTCGGCGTCAATCGTGAACTCGATGGCGCGACGGCCCGGGAGATCGCCGCCAACTCGTACGAGGCGGTCGTGGCCCCCGGGTTCAGCCAGGCGGCGATCGGCATCCTGCGTGGCAAGCCGGGTCTCGAGCTGCTGGCCATCCCGCCCGACCCCATCGAAGGCATGCGCGACTACGGCATCGCCAGCCTCGACTTCAAGCGAGTCGCCGGCGGGCTGCTGGTCGAGTCCCTGGACGACCCGGGCCTTGACCGTGGTCGCCTCCAGGTGGTCACGAGCCGTCGACCGACCCTCGAGGAGTTGACCGACCTGTTGTTCGCCTGGCGCGCCGTCCGCCATGTCCGGTCGAACGCCATCGTCCTGGCCCGCAATGCCGCGACGGTGGGCATCGGTGCCGGGCAGGCCAGTCGCCAGGTCTCGGTCGAGATCGCCCTGCGGAGGGCGGGCGACCGAGCCAAGCTGGCGGTCATGGCCTCGGATGCCTACTTCCCCTTCCCGGACGGGATCCAGGCCGCGGCCAGTGCCGGCGTGACGGCCATCATCCAACCTGGCGGGTCGATCCGAGACGAGATGGCCATCGAGGTGGCCGACCGCCACCATCTCGCGATGGTCTTCACGGGACGACGCCACTTCCGGCACTGATCGCCGATCGGGGGAATCGCATGGAACAATTGCTCGCGCTCGAGATGATCCGAGTGACCGAGGCGGCCGCCATCGAATCAGCCCGCTACATGGGCCGCGGCGAGAAGGACGCTGCCGATTCTGCGGCCACCGAAGCGATGCGCCGGACGATGGACGAGATCGACTTTGCCGGCCGGATCGTCATCGGCGAGGGCGAGCGCGACGAGGCGCCGATGCTCTATATCGGCGAACGAGTGGGTCGGACCGGGGCCGATCGCGAGGACGTGCCCCGGGTCGACATCGCGGTCGATCCGCTCGAGGGAACGAACCTGGTCGCCCACGGCCAGGCCGGTGCGATCACCGTCCTCGCGGCGTCCGAGGCGGGCGGCCTCACCCACGCCCCGGACACCTACCTGGAGAAGCTGTGCGTGGGGCCCATCGCCGCCGGGAAGGTCGACATCCGCGAATCGCCCACGGAGAACCTGGGCCGGATCGCCGAGGCCCTCAAACGCCGGGTCACGGACATCACGGTCGTCATCCTCGAGCGCGAGCGCCACGACGACCTGATCGCCGAGGTTCGCGAAGCGGGTGCCCGGATCAAGCTCATCGGGGACGGCGACCTGTCGGCGGCCATCTCGTGCGCCGTCTCTGGCACCGGCGTCCACGCCGTCATGGGGCTTGGCGGCGCCCCCGAAGGCGTCATCACCGCCGCCGCGTTGCGCTGTCTCGGCGGCGAGATCCAGGCTCGATTCCGCTACAGGAGCGGGGAGGAGCGCGAGCGCGGGACCCGGATGGGCCACGGAGACGAGACCCGGGTGTACCGGACGGAGGACCTGGCGCCGGGGGAGAATCTCGTGTTCGCGGCGACCGGCGTGACCGCTGGCGACCTCCTGAAGGGGGTCCTGTTCTTCGGCGGTGGCGCTCGTACCCACTCGCTGGTCATGGCGTACCAGGCCAAGCAGGTCCGGTTCGTCGATACGGTCCACATGTTCGATCGTGAAAGCCCGCCTCGAGTACGACTCTAGGAGACCCGACCGCGATGACCCTGACCCTTGGCTACAAGGCCTCGGCCGAACAGTTCCCGCCGCGACGCCTGCTCGATCTGGCGGTCGCCGCCGAACGCGCCGGCTTCGACTCCGTCTGGACCAGCGATCATTTCCAGCCCTGGCGACATACCGGCGGGCACGCCCCGAACGCGCTGGTGTGGCTGGGCGCCGCCACCCAGGCGACGGACCGCGTGACCCTGGGGACCAGCGTCCTGACCCCGTCGTTCAGATACAACCCGGCGGTCGTCGCCCAGGCGTTCGCGACCCTCGGTTGCCTGGCGCCAGATCGGGTCATCCTCGGGGTGGGCACCGGCGAATCGATGAACGAGATCCCGGTCGGGGTCGAATGGCCCGAACAAAGCGAGCGCTTCGCGCGTCTGCGCGAGTCCGTGGAGTTGATCCAGCGCTTGTTCCGCGAAGAGTTCGTGACTCATGAGGGCGACTACTTCACGACCCATGCCGCCACCATCTACGACCGACCTGACGAACCCTTGCCGATCTACATCGCCGCCTCCGGGCCGGCGGCGGCGCGGCTGGCGGGCCGTCTGGGTGACGGTCTCATCTGCACGTCCGGCAAGGGACCGGAGCTGTACACCGACACGCTCCTGCCGGCGGTCATCGAGGGTGCTGAGAAGGCCGGCCGGGATCCGGGTCCGCTCGGCCGGATGATCGAGATGAAGGTCAGTTTCGACACGGACCGCGCGCGGGCGATGGAAGACACCAAGATCTGGTCGGCACTGGCGCTGTCGGGCGAGCAGAAAGTGGGTGTCGAGGATCCGCGTGAGATGGAGCGGCTGGCCAAGAGCGTCGAGGACGTCGCCCACAAGCGCTGGCTCGTGTCCGACGACGTCGATGAACACCTCGACCAGATCGCGACGTATGTCGACTACGGGTTCGACCACCTGGTCTTCCACTTCCCAGGCGAAGACCAGGAAGCGGCGATCATCCGGTATGGCGACCTGATCCTGCCCCGGCTGCGGGCGCGCTTCGGGTGAACCGCATCCGACAACGACGCGGTCTGGGGGTCGTCGTCCTGGGTCTGGCCATCTTCGGTTGCGGGACCGGCAGTGCCACGGGGGACGCGGCCTCGACCTCGAGTCCGCCGAGCGCGCCGCCGACGACCGCGCCCTCGGTCACGCCCACCGTAACGCCCCCGACGACGCCATCGGTGGCGCCCGAGCCAACCTCGACCCCGGCCCCGTCCGACGGCTCCGTCGCCGGCGAGGTCCGGACCGATGCCTGGGGCATCGAGCAGGTCTGGGTCCCGGCGGGCACGTTCCGGATGGGGACCGGCCAGAAGTCGATCGACGCGCTGATCGCCAGCGGCCCACCCGACTGGGTCGCCGCCGAATTCGCCAGCGAGCAGCCGGCCCATGACGTCCGAGTGAGCCAGGGCTACTGGATCGACCGGACCGAGGTCACCAATGCCGCCTTCGCCGCGTTCGTCGATGCGGGAGGCTACGCAGACCCGACGCTCTGGTCGGACGCCGGGCTGCGCTGGTTGTCCGATCAGGATGCCGCCCGCCTGCCACTGCACTGCCAGGGCGACGTCCCGTCGCACCCGCGGATGTGCGTCACCTGGTTCGAGGCAGAAGCCTACGCGGCGTGGCGCGGCGGTCGCCTGCCCACCGAGGCAGAGTGGGAATACGCGGCACGCGGGCCGAAGTCGACGGTCTATCCGTGGGGCGACGTCTTTGACCGCGAACGAGCCAACGTCCTCAACAGCGTCGCGCCAGAGCCGGTCGGCAGTCACCCGACCGGGGCGAGCTGGGTCGGAGCCCTGGATATGGCGGGGAACGCCATGGAATGGGTCGCAGACTGGCTGGACACGGACTACTACGCAACGAGTCCGAAGTCGGACCCCACCGGCCCGGCGACCGGTGAGAAGAAGGTCGAGAAGGGCGGCTGGTGGGGCAGCAACGAGTTCGTCGCCCGATCCGCCTACCGGCACTACGAGGATCCGCCCACGTACGGGGACAAGCACATCGGCTTCCGAGTGGCCTCGCAGTGAGCCGGACCGTCGTCGCGATGGGTGGCGGCGGGTTCTCGATGGAGCCGGACAACCCGCTCCTCGACGACCACGTGCTCGATCTGGCGCGGGTCGCGCGCGGTCGAGCACGGCCACGGGTCTGCTTCCTCCCGACCGCCAGCGGTGACGCGCCCGGCTACATCGCGGATTTCTACGCGGCGTTCGCGCGTCGAGCCGAGGCCAGTCACCTGGCCCTCTTCGTCCGGACCGTCGACGATCTCGAGTCGCTCTTGCTCGACCAGGACGTCGTCTACGTCGGCGGTGGCAACACGGAGAACATGCTCGCGATCTGGCGCGTCCACGGTGTCGACCGTGCCCTGCGCCGCGCCTGGGAAGCCGGTGTCGTGATGACCGGGCTATCGGCGGGGTCGCTGTGCTGGTTCGAGACCGGGACGACCGATTCGTTCGGGAAGGGGCTGGCGCCGCTGTCGGGCGGGCTCGGCTTCGTGCCCGGGAGTCACTCCCCCCACTACGACAGCGAGGCGACGCGGCGGCCGCGCTACCACCAACTGGTCGCCGGGGGCGACCTGCCGCCGGGCTACGCCGCCGACGATGGAGCGGCGCTCGTGTTCGAAGGCCCGGACCTCATCGATGTCGTCTCGTCTCGGCCGGACGCGCACGCCTATCGTGTCGACGTCGGACAGGACGGCGTGGCGGTCGAGACCGTCGTCTCCACGCGCTACCTCGGCTGAATCGGGCGCCAGCCGCCGATGGTCGTATCCCAGGTCGCGACCGGCCTGACGGCATCGGACGACTCCTGGGCCGTCCGCCGGCGTCGAGCCGTCTCCACCGACACGCCCCAGCCCGGCGGGACAAGGCCCGGCGCAACGTCGGCCAGTGGGGCGAGGACGAACAGGCGGGTCGCTGCGGCAGGATGCGGGACTTCGAGAAACGGGACGGCCGTGCCTGGCTCGCTCGCCGAATCGATCGATCGGGCACCGGGCGGCCGCTCGACGCTGATCCGCGCCCGCCCGAACACGAGCAGATCCAGGTCCAGCTCGCGCGGGCCCCACCGCCGACGGTGCCGCCGCCCGAACTCGCGCTCCAGTCCCTTGAGGGCTGTGAGCAGGTCAAGCGCTCCGGTCGCGGGATCCGGACCGGCCGCGACGTCGAGGGCGACGAGCGCGTTGTGGAAGTCCGCCTGGTCGGTCACGCCGACCGGCGCGGTGCGGTAGAGGCGCGAGACGGCTCGGACGCGAGACCCTGGTAGCGCCGCCAGGGCGTGGACGGCGTCCGCCAATGTCGCGGCGGCGTCGCCCACGTTCGCCCCGAGGCCGATGTAGGCGCGGACACGTCGGCGGGTCACGGTCACCTCGTCGAGGGCGACTAGACTCCGGGCCATGCGCCCGGTCTCGGTTCGAATCATGCACCCGGAAGCCGATGCGAGCGCGGGGCCCCTGGGTCGATGGCTGTCGGACGGACGCGGGCGGCTGGCACGTCGACACGCCGACGGCTTCCGGACCGCCGGCGCGACCGACGTCACGGTCGTCTCGGGGCCGCCGGACGCGAGATCGTTCGGGGAACGGCTACGGACGTTGGTCAGGGCCGAGCGCCCGGCCGGACTCGTCGTGCTCGGATCGGGCGCGATCCCGCTCGCGACCGCGCGCGACCTGCGCGACCTCGTGGTCGCCGCGGGGTCCGAGACGCGCGTCGCGCTCGCGAACAACCGGTTCTCGGCCGATGTCGTGGCCATCGCCGATCCGTGGCCGGTCCTTGGCGATGTTCCCGACCTGCCATCCGACAACGCCCTGCCGCGATGGCTCGCCGATGCCGCAGGCTACGTGGTGTCCGACCTGGGAAGACGCTGGCGACTTGGCATCGATATCGACGGCCCGCTCGACCTCGTGCTGATCGGCGACGCAGCGGACGCGCCTGTTGACCTCGGGCCGCTCCGGGCAGCGATGGCGGGGCTCCGCGCAGTGTCAAGCGACCGGACCGCCGAGGTCGTGATCACGGGTCGAACATCGGCCGAGAGCATCGCCTGGCTGGAACGGTCGACCGCGTCGCGCACCCGGGTGCTCATCGAGGAGCGGGGCCTGCGAACGGCTGGTCCCGGCCAGCGACAGCCCGTGTCGGTGCTCGGGGCGCTGGTCGAGATGGAGGGCGCAGACTCGTTCGGTGCCATCCTCGCGCGTCTGGGCGACGCCGCGATCGTCGACACGCGGGTCCTCCTCGCGCACCGGCTCGGACGCGAGGAACGGGCATGGCCGTCGGCCGAAGACCGGTTCGCGTCAGACTTGCTGCTCGCAGACCGGATCGAGGACCCGTGGCTCCGGGCATTGACGGCCGCTGCGGTGGACGCGCCGATCCCGATCCTCCTCGGCGGTCACACGCTCGTCGGCCCCGGCGTCAGGATCGTGGTCGGCCGCCGCTCTCGGCCGGCCCGATGAGCGACGTCACCCCGGGCCTGCGCCACGATCCGCCGCCGGACTTCGACGAGGTCGGTGAGGACGCCGACCTCGTCGCCCGGATCCACGCCGAGATCGAACGAGACGGTCCGATCACCTTCGCCCGGTTCATGGACCTCGCACTGTATGACCCCGCTGGGGGCTACTACCGCGCCGAGATCGCCCGGCCGGGGCTGGGTGGCGCCGACTTCCTGACGGCACCGGAGGCGCACCCGATCTTCGGGGCCGCCCTCTGCCGCGCGGTCGTCGACGCCTGGGACCGGGTCGGCCGGCCGGCGGCGTACGTCCTGCGCGAGTACGGCGCCGGCGCCGGCACGCTGGCGGTCGCGATCCTCGACGGCCTCGCCGCGGAATGTCCGGACCTCGCTGGGGTGATCGAGTACCAGCCAGTGGAGGTCGAGCCGGCCCGGCTCGAGGCCATCGCCACGCGGCTGGCAGCGGCCGGCCACGACGCCGTTCTCGCACGGTCGAGTGAGGCTGGTACGTCCGGCATCATCGATGGCTTCATCCTGGCCAACGAGGTCCTTGACGCGCTGCCGACCCACCGGGTCATCGGGCGGGCGGGCGGGTTCCGCGAGGTCCTGGTCGGCTCGATCGATGGCCGCTTCGCCGACGTCGAGGGCGAACCGACGACGCCCGCCCTTGCGGCCCGGCTGCATGCGGACGGGGTCGCCCTCGTGGACGGCCAGCGGGCGGAGATCTGCCTTGCGCTCGACCCGTGGTTGGACGGGCTCGCGCGCGGCCTGGGCCGAGGCATCGCCCTGCTCATCGACTACGGCTACCCCGCGATGGAGCTGTACGACCCAGTGCGCCGCCGCGAAGGTACGCTGCGTGCCTACCTCCGCCACCGGGTCCACGACGACCCCTATGTGCATGTGGGGCGCCAGGACCTGACCGCCCATGTCGATGTCAGCGCGGTCGAACGTGCGTGCGCCGCTGCCGGTCTCGATCACCTCGGGACCACGACCCAGGCCGAGTTCCTCGTCGGGCTCGGCACCGAGGACCTCCTCCGGGCCATCCAGTCGGATCAGGCCATGACCCTGGAGTCGTATCTGGCCGTTCGGTCGGCGCTGGTCCGTCTCCTCGACCCGAGCGCGATGGGTCGCTTCCGAGTGATGGCCTTCGGTCGCGGCTGGCCGGCGGATGCCCCGGCGCTGCGCGGCCTCGAGTACCGGCTCGGGCGCTGAAGCCAGGCGCGGACGACCGCGGGAACGGCTCGCCGGATACGGCGATGTACCTATTGCGGTGGACGGTGCGTGGGTCGCACGATTCGCGATGGTCGGGCACGACCACACGGGGAGTGGCGCGCGAACCTGCTTCGCGCGCTCGGTGCGCGTCACTCCCCCGACAGCCCCGGAACCCGACCAGACCACACCCCTGGAATCGCCTCGTGCGACCGGCTCGGCGCTGCGCCACCAGAGCGCTGTCCACGCTAGAATGCCGAGGGGGGACAGCCCGCTCGCTCAGGGTCGGGCTGTGTGCTCCGCAGAGACCTCGAGCCAGCGGCGCCTGCCCGGGGCGTGTCGCTCGAAGGGAGTTCGGTTGACCGGCATCTGGTACGTCGTGGGGTTCGCCTTCGCCGGAGTCTCGTTCGTCTTCCTGACGATCGGTGCGGCGTGGCTCATCTCCCACCGCAATCGCGGCGACGAACACAAGGGCCTGCCCTATGAGTCCGGCATCGATACGTACGGCGACACGCACGGCCGGTTCGGGCTCTCGTTCTATGTCTATGCCCTGCTGTTCGTGGCCTTTGATATCGAGGTCATCTTCATCTACCTGTGGGCGATCTCGTTCCGGGACATCCTGCTCGGCGGCCTGGTCAGCATGCTGATCTTCGTGGGCATCCTGCTCCTCGGGCTGGCCTACGCCTGGCGCAAGGGAGCCCTGACATGGCGCTGAAGCCGGGCGAGGGTCGCGACCTGCCGACCGTCAGCGGGACGCAGTCGGATGTGCTCGCCCCGATCATCGTCCCGAACACGCTCTGGCAAGCCGCCGACCCGGAGGCGTACGACGGTGGCCGCGACAGCGACATCACCCACTTGCGTGAGTTCGCCGAGAGCGGGCTCGGGCGAGTCGACGACGCCCGCTGGGGTGGCGCACTGGATGTCATCCCGACCAAGGCGGACTACGTTCTGGACCTCATCCGGATGAACAGCCTGTGGCCACTGCTGTCTGGCCTGGCGTGTTGCGCCATCGAGATGATGTCCGCGGCGACCTCCAAGAACGACATGGATCGCTGGGGGATGTTCCCGTTCCGGGCCAGTCCCCGGCAGGCCGACGTGCTCATCGTCGCCGGTACGCTGACGACCAAGATGGCCGGCCCGCTCGTCCGGCTGTGGGAGCAGATGCCCGAGCCGAAATGGTGCGTGGCGATGGGCGATTGCACCTGCTCGGGCGGACGCTACAAGCGGAGCTACTCGACGGTCGAGGGGATCGATCGGGTCATGCCGGTCGATGTCTACGTGCCCGGTTGCCCGCCGCGGCCCGAGGGCCTCATCTACGGGATGATGAAGCTCCAGCAGCTCGTCAAGGATCGTCGCGGCCACTGGCCGGAGCGCGAGATCGGCCCGACCGTGCCGGAGGATGTCTAGGGTGGACCGTGCGTTCAAGGCCCGGCTCGAGGCCCGCTTCGGCGAGCAGCTGACCGGTCCGATCCGGCAACGCGATGATGAGACCGAGATGCGGATCGGGGCCGGTGATGTCGTCGCGGTCATGACCGCCCTGCACGACGAGCCCGATCTCCGTTTTCAGTTCCTGAGCGACCTGGCCGGCGTCGATACCGGCCAAGTGATGCAGGTCGTGTACCACCTCTGGAGCGATACCACACCGGACTGGCTGCGGGTGACTGCGGACGGTTTGTCGCGGGAAGACCCACGCGCCCCGTCAGTGACCTTCCTCTGGAAAGGTGCCGAATGGATGGAGCGCGAGGCGTACGACATGTTCGGGATCACCTTCGAAGGGAACCGCGATCTCCGTCGGATCTACATGCCGCCCGACTACCAGAGCTTCCCGCTCCGCAAGGACTTCTACCTGCCGGACGACGCGGCCCGCTCGCCCGGTGGCGGCGTTCGGCCGATGGAGCGGACGCACACACCACGCAATGCCCCGACGACGGCGCTCGTCCGGCGGACCACGGTCTGACCGGACCGACCTGATGCCGACGACCGCCCCGCACCAGTCCAGCGACGATCCGAGGGTCACCCTCGATCGCGATCTCGGCGTGTTCGAGCCCGTCCCGCCGTACCCGCCACGGACCGAGCGTGAGGCCGAGTTCTACACCCTCGGCGACGGCGAGATGTTCATCAACATGGGCCCGCAACACCCGTCGACCCATGGTGTCCTGCGGGTGGTCCTGAAGCTCGATGGCGAGAAGGTCGTGGACCTCGACCCGGTCCTTGGCTACCTCCATCGCGGGGTGGAGAAGCTGTGCGAGAACGCCGACTACCACCAGGCCATCTGCTACACGGACCCGCTCGAATATGTCAGCTCGCTGTTCAACGAATGGGCGCCGGTCCTCGCCTTCGAGAAGCTCATGGACGTCCAGGTGCCTCGCCGCGCCGAGTACATCCGGGTCCTCTCGTCCGAGCTCAACCGGATCGCCAGCCACGCCCTGTTCCTGGGCTGGATGGCCCTGGATCTCGGTGGCCTGACGCCGATCCTCTGGTCGTTCATCGAACGCGACGAGATCGTCGAGATGCTCGCCTCGCTCACCGGCCAGCGCATGCTCTTCAACTATTTCCGGATCGGTGGCGTCAACGGCGACTTGAACCACGACTTCATGAGCCGCCTGGGTGACTGGATGGCCAAGGCGACCAAGCAGATCGAATCCGGCAACGCGTTGCTCAACGAGAACGAGATCTTCATCCGCCGCATGCGCGGCCTGGGCACGATCGATACCGCCACTGCGCTCCGGATGGTGATGACCGGCCCGAACCTGCGGGCGACGGGCGTCCCGTTCGACATCCGTCGCGCCCATCCGTACAGCGTCTTTCCGGAGCTCGAGTTCGACATCCCGACGCGGTCCGAGGGCGACTGCCTGGCTCGCTACCTGCTTCGGATGGACGAGATCAAGCAGAGCCTGCGGATCATCGACCAGTGCCTCCACAACATGCCTGACGGACCGGTCATGGCCAAGCTCCCGCGGCTGCTCCGGCCACGTCCGGGCCGGGCGTACGCCGCCGTCGAGGGCCCGCGGGGGCAGTACTCGACGTATGCGATCAGCGACGGGACGGACCAGCCGTTCCGGATGCGGATCCACGATCCCTCGTTCATCCACCTCCAGTCGGTCGGGCTGATGATGCCCGGGCATCTCATCGCCGACACGATGGCCATCATGGCCTCGCTGGATCCGATCATGGGCGGCGTCGACAAGTGAACGTGGCGATCACTGCGGCGCGGTGTGCGCCGCACGCCGCGCGAGCCAAGACCCGATGACGGTCGTCGATCGTTCCTGGAACCGGTTGACATTGCCGGGCAAGGTGATCCTCACCGCGATCCCCGTCCTCCTGGTGCTGACCGGCGGGCTGGTCGCGGCGATCGTGCTGCTCGGCGGGCCGGTGCTCGACCTCCTGAACGACAACCTGCCGGTCGTCCGGTTCGTGGTGGCCGTCACGGCCATCCTGCTCATCACCATCCCGACGGCCTTCCTGATCATCTTCATGGAGATGAAGGTCATCGCCCTGATGAACCTGCGGATCGGCCCGGACCGGGTCGGCCCGTTCGGTTCGCTGCTGTCGGTCGTCCATGGGCTCAAGGTGCTGATGAAGGAGGACTTCACCCCGACCGGTGCAGATCCGATCGTCTTCACCTGGGCACCGGTCGTGACCTACCTGGCCGCGGTCATGACCCTGCTGGTGATCCCGTTCGCCCCCGGATTCTTCGGCCAGGACCTGAACATCGGGCTGCTGTACTTCTTCGCTATCGGTGGCTTGTCCGTGGTCGGGCTGCTGATGGCGGGCTGGTCGAGCTACAACAAGTACTCGCTGCTGGGCGGACTTCGCTCGGCGGCCCAGGTCATCAGCTATGAGATCCCACTGACGCTGTCGGTGGTCGGGCTGCTCCTGCTCGCCGGAACCATGAGCCTCAACCAGATCGTCCTGAATCAGAGCGGCTGGTTCTCGAACTGGTACGTCTTTCAGCAACCACTCGGCTTTCTGATCTTCTTCATCGCTGCGACGGCCGAGGCGAACCGGACGCCGTTCGACCTGACCGAGGCGGATTCCGAGATCGTCGCCGGGTTCGCAACCGAGTATTCGGGGATGCGCTTCGGCTTCTTCTTCTTCGCCGAGTACGTCAACGTGTTCATCATCTCCGCCCTGACCGTGACCCTCTTCTTCGGCGGCTGGAATGCCCCCATCCCATGGCCGTGGGACGTCACGCTGTCACTCGATCCCGGGGGCCTGGGCATCGAGCTGCTCATCCTCGTTTCGGTCGTGCCGGTCCTCCTGACCATCGCCTTCGCCGCCCCGATCTGGATGGCCAGTGCCAGGATCAAGGGCTGGCAGGCGCTCATCGGCGGCTTCGTCCTGGCCAACCTGTTCATCGCCGCGGTCATCGGTGCGATGGCCTACGTGGGGATCGAATGGGTTTCCGGCCTGCTCTGGTTCATGGGCAAGACGTACGTCTTCGTGTTCACCTTCGTCTGGATGCGTGGGACGCTGCCCCGAGTCCGGATCGACCAACTGATGGACTTCGCCTGGAAGTGGATGCTGCCGGCCTCCCTGCTCAATCTGTTCGTGACCGCTGCCGCCATCGTCGTCTTCACGTCGGTCCGTTCCTCATGAGCTTCGTACCCGGCCTTGGGATCGCCAAGGGCATGGCCCTGACCCTCCGCCGGTTCTTCGAGCCCAAGGTCACGGTCATGTACCCGGAGGACCGGCGCGACCCACCGCCCAAGTTCCGGGGTCGACTGCAGCTCCTGTACGACGAATGGGGCACGCTCAAGTGCGAGACCTGCTTCCAGTGCGCCCAGGCCTGCCCGATCGAATGCATCGACATGGGCGGGATCGACACGCGCGGCCGCTTCCACGTCCATTGGGGCGCGCCCGAGACCTATGGCGAGCGGCGCGAGGAATTGGCCCTCCGGCGCTCCGGCCGGGCCGTTCCTGATCCGGCCTATCGGCCGTTCGAGCCGGTCGATCTGACATCCCTCGACGCCATCCTGGAGGAATACGATCACGATCCGGACCGGATGCTCGAGATCCTGGAGGCGACCCAGACCGCCTATGGCTACCTCCCCGTCGCGACGCTCAAGCGGATCAGTCAGAAGACCGGTGCCTGGTACGCGATGATCTACGGGACCGCGACGTACTACAGCCACCTTCGGTTCGAGCCCGTCGACGCGACCGCCCAGGCGGCCGCGATGGCGGCCCATCGACCGGCCGAAGCGGACTACGTCGCAGCACTTGGTGCCGCGCTCAGCGGGGCGTCGGGACCGGACGACGGCCAAGCGACGGCGCGGGCGTAAGGACGGTGGTCGAACTGCTGACGACACCTGCCGCCTGGCCGACCGTCCTCCTCGAGCGGGTCGGGGCGGCCGATCCGACCGATCTCGATGCCGCGACGAAAGCCGGGGCCTTCGATGCGATGCGTCGGGTCATCCGCAACTTCGGGGCGACCGCGACGACCGCGATGATCGGTCAGGCCGGACTGCGCGGGCGTGGCGGAGGCGGGTTCCCGGCCGCGGACAAGTGGCGGACCGCTGCATCGACCGATGCGCCGCGCCGGTTCGTCGTGGTCAACGGCTACGGCGCCGACCCGGCCAGCGCCACGGACCGGTATCTGCTCGAGCGAGATCCGTTCGCGGTCATCGAGGGTGCGGCCATCACCGCGTTCGCGATCGGCGCCGCGGATGTGTTCGTGGCCGTTCGGACCGACGCGACCGCATCGATCAGGGCCCTGACCGCGGCCATCGGAGCGGCCCAGGAGGCCGGCTACGTCGGTTACGACGCCTTTGGCTCCGGCCACGACATCAACGTGACGGTCCGGCCGGTCCAGGGCGCCTACATGCTCGGCGAAGAGACGGTCCTGCTGAAGGCGCTCGAAGGCAAGCGCGGCCAGCCCGAACAGCGTCCGCCGCATCCGGCCGAGCGCGGGCTCGACGGCATGCCGACCGTCGTCCACAACGTCCAGACCGTGGCCGCCGTGCCCTGGATCGTCCGCAACGGTCCCGAGGCCTTCGCCGCGATCGGCGCGCCCGACGCTCCCGGGACGATCCTCGTCCAGGTCCGGACCGCCGGCGACGAGGGCATCGCCGAGGTCCCGCTCGGAACGCCCCTCGGTGACATCGTCAAGCTTGGCGGCGAACCGGCAACGGGCCGGTCGCTCAAGGCCGTACTCGTGGGCGGACCGTCAGGCGGCATCCTGCCGCCTGACCTGCTCGACACCGCGTATGCGTTCGAGCCCCTGCGAGCCGTCGGCGCCCATATCGGTTCGGGCTCCATCGTCGTCGCCGACGACCGGACGTGCGTCGTCGACCTGGCCAGGTTGCTGACCCGGTTCTGCGCGGGTGAGGCCTGCGGCAAGACGATCCCCTGCCGGATCGGGACGCGGCGACTGTCCGAGATCGCCGATCGCGTCGTCGACGGCCGGCCCAGACCGACCGATCCGCAACTTTTGACCGACCTGGCCGAGGACATCGTGGCCTCAGCCCTCTGCGATCACGAGCGTCTGACGACGCTTCCGCTGACCAGCGGGATGCGATACTTCAGTTCCGAGCTCGACGACCACATCCTGCGCAGCACCTGCCCGGCCGGCGTCTGCCATCCCATCGCGGTGGCCGCTGGTGCGATCTCATGAGGCGACCATGGCGGACCTGATCACGCGCCCAGACAGCCGCCCCGAGATCGAGTCATCGCTTGCCGAGCGCCTCCTTGACACGCAGTCGCCGCAACGTCCCCAGTCGACGACGCGGATCCGGATCGAGGTCGATGGGCGGGTCGTCGAAGGCTTCGAGGGGCAGACCATCCTGGAGGTCTGCCGCGACAACGGGATCGAGATCCCGACGTTGTGCTACGAGCCCAAACTGCCGGGCTTCGGGGCCTGCCGGATGTGCGTCGTCGAGGTCGAAGGCGAGGAGCACCCGCCGATCTCCTGCTCACGAACGTGCGAGCCCGAGATGAAGGTCCAGACCCAGACCGACGAGCTGCGACGGCTGCGCCGGACCAACCTCGAGCTGATCTTCTCCGATCACAACGCGTACTGCCTGCCGCCCTGCCAGAACAAGTGCCCCAGCCACATCGACATCCCCGGCTTCCTGAAGGCCAACGCGGAAGCGGACTGGCGCGAGAGCGCCCGCATCTTCAAACGCACGATCCCTTTCCCGAGCGTCCTCGGGCGCGTCTGTCCAGCGCCGTGCGAGGAGCATTGCCGCCGTGACGAGGTGGACGAGGCTATCGCCATCCGGGACAGCCACCGCTACGCCGGCGACCAGGTCCTGAAGGCGATGCTCGACGACGGCGTCGATCCGCCGCTGCCGTTCGAGCGCCAGGCTCCGACCGGACGTCGGGCGGCTGTCATCGGGTCCGGCCCGGCCGGCATGGCCGCAGCGTTCTACCTGCTCCTCGCCGGCCACGACGTGACCGTCTACGAACGTGACCCCGCGCCCGGCGGGATGCTGCGCTATGGGATCCCCCAGTACCGCCTGCCCAAGGTGGAAGTCCTGGAAGCGGAATACGAATCGATCACCCGGCTGGGCGGCAAGCTGGTCTGCAACGCTGGCCTCGGCACGGACTTCACGCTCGATGACCTGACCTTCCAGGGCTTCGACGCGGTGGTCGTCGCGATCGGTTGCTACGACACGAACAAGCTCGGGATCCCGGGCGAGGACGCAGCGGAGGTCCTGGACGGCCTCGAGTATCTCCGGACGGCGACGCTCGGGCTGCCCTACCCGGGTCATGTCGGCAAGCGGGTCGTGGTCATCGGCGGTGGCTTCACCTCGATGGACTGCTCGCGGACCTCGGTCCGCCAGGGCGCCGCGGAGGTCACCCTCGTCTATCGCCGCGACATGAAGGACATGCCCGCCTCGAACGAGGTCCATGAGGCGATCGAAGAGGGCGTCACCGCGATCTTCCAGGCCGGTCCGGTGCGGGTCATCACCGACCCGAGCGGCAACGTGACCGGAGTCGAATTCATCAGGATGGCCCTGGGTGCGCCCGATGCCTCAGGTCGGCGCCGTCCGGAACCGGCGCCCGGCACGGAGTTCACGATCCCCTGCGACCGGGTCCTGCTTGCCATCGGCCAGGGCCCGGACCTGACCTGGATCGGGCCCGGCTCGGGCGGTATCGAGGCGACCAAGCAACGCCGGCTCAAGGCCGACGCGGTCACGTTCGCCACCGACCGGCCGGGCGTGTTCGGAAGCGGTGACGTTCGGATCGGCGCGGCCACCGTCGTCGAAGCCATCGCGGAGGGCCGGCGCTCGGCGTATGCCGTCGACGCGTACCTGCGCGGGATGGATCTGGCCGCCATCCGGACCCGCCAGACGCTGGCCGAGCCGCAACCCGAATTCCTGTCCATCGTGCCGTTCACGGCCGAGACCAAGACGCCCCGGTACCGCCTGACCGCGCTCGAGGCCGAGGAACGCAATCGGTCGTACATCGAATACGAGCTGCCGTACACCCGCGAGGACGCGGTGGCCGAATCGACCCGTTGCCTGCAGTGCACCTGCGAGGCCATCGGATTCTGCGACCTGCGTCGGCTGGGTATCGAGTACGGCACGACCCTGCCGACCCTGGAGCCCCAGCATCATGCCGGCGCCGGCTTCCGGAGCGTCACCGAGAACCGGTTCACGGGTGTCAATCACGACTATATCCGCGACGATTCGCACGCCTTCATCCTGCGCGAGCCGTCCCGCTGCATCGACTGCGGCCGCTGCGCCCAGGTCTGCTCGGAGGTCGTCGGTGCGGCCTGTTACGACTTCATGCGGATCGGCTTCGACACGCTCGTGACGACGCCCCTGGACATGAGCCTGAACGACACGCCGTGCGTCTCGTGCGGCCGCTGTGCGGAGACGTGTCCGACCGGCGCGTTGATGCCCAAACCGCGCATCCTCGAGAAGTACGAGGTCGACGAGAGTCGCTGCATCCTGTGCGGGATCTGCGTCGATGCCTGCCCGTACGACGCCCTGCGCGATGGTGCCGATATCGAACTGTCGCACACCAGCCGCGCCGATCCGATGATCGACCTGATGGCCATCGCGGCGGTCGACCGCGAGACCGAGGTCACCTACATCCATCGCGAGCGTGACTGGGCCAGCCGTGCGGCGGCCGAGGGCCGGCTCATCGATACCGCCCGGATGCTGCCGATGCTGCCACCGACCGTGACCGGGGTGACCGCCAACGGCAACGGTCACGGTCATGGCCATGACCACGGCAACGGTCATGACGGGGCGGCCATCGCACCAAGCCACCACGAGTAGGCGACGGTCGTGATGCATCGTCTGGTCCCGATCATCCTCGGCCTCGCCGTCCTCGGCCTGGTCACGGCGGTGGCCGCGATCATGCTCGTCTTCCTCGGCCAGGACTGGACTGATGCCCTGTTCTGGATCTTCGCCGCGCTGATGATCGGATCGGCCCTGCTCGTCGTGACGATGCGCGACATCATCCGCTGCGGCCTGGCGATGATCGTCTGCTTCGGGGCGTTGGCCGGGATCTACGTCATCCTGGGTGCGACCCTCGTCGCTGCCGCTCAGGTGATCGTTTACATCGGGGCGATCAGCGTCCTGATCCTGTTCGCGATCATGCTGACCCAGACCAAGGACGCACCGAGCCGCCTCGTATTCCAGACCCAGGCGGTGCCGGCGGCCATCGCGTCGATCGTCATCGCCGTCGTCATCGCCCTGGCCATCGCCGCGACCGACTGGGGCGAGGCGACGGAGCGGTTCCAGGTCACCGCCGCTGCGCTGTCGCGGGTGCTCTTCGCCGACTACGTCCTCCCGTTCGAGATCATCAGCGTGCTCCTGCTGGCCGCCGTCATCGGTGGCGTGTACCTGGCCAAGCGCGAACCGGGCGGGCCGTCATGAGTGGATCGCTCGACGCCTACCTGGTCCTGGCCGGTCTGCTCTTCGCGATCGGCTCCTTCGGGTTCCTCGCCCGCCGTAATGCGATCAGCATGCTGATGTCGATCGAACTGATGCTCAACGGGGTCAACCTGGCGATCCTCGCGTTCGCGGCATTCGGAGCGGACGCCGCGATGGCCGCCCAGGGTTCGGTCGTTGCGCTCATGGTCATCGCCGTCGCGGCCGCCGAAGCGACGGCCGGGCTGGCCATCGTGATCGCCATCTACCGGAACAAGAAGACGCCGCTGGTCGACGAGTACGACGCGATGCGGCAGTGACGCTCGAGGCCCTGATCCCGGCCCTGGTCGTGCTGCCCATCGCCGGGTTCGGGCTGACGGCGCTGGTCGGGCGACGGCTGGGCAAGCAGGCCCACTGGATCCCGGTCCTGGCCATCCTGGCGGTGTGGGTCATCGCGATGGCTCTGGTCGTGGATGTCCTCGGCGGCAGCGCCCCGCTCCTGCCCGGCTCGGAAGACTCGCATGGCTATGCGGTCACGGCGTTCACCTGGATCCCGGCCGGCAGCTTCCACGTCGAAGTCGGCTTCGTCGTCGATTCGTTGACCGCCTGCCTGCTCATCGTGGTGACCACGATCGGCCTGCTCGTACACGTCTACTCGATCGGCTACATGAGCCACGACCCGGGCTACTGGCGGTTCTTTGCCTACCTCAACCTGTTCATGTTCTCGATGCTCCTGCTCATCCTGGCCAGCAGCTTCCTGGTCGTCTTCGTGGCCTGGGAACTGGTCGGGCTGTGCAGCTACCTGCTCATCGGGTTCTGGTATCGCAAGCGGTCGGCGGCGCTGGCGGCCAAGAAGGCGTTCATCGTCAACCGGGTCGGTGACGTCGGCTTCGCCCTGGGCATCATGCTCATCTTCGTCAGCCTCGGGACGCTCGACATCCGTGAGGTCATCGCCCGCATCGGCGAGCTCGACAGCGCGACGATCGTGATCATCGCGCTGCTCATCTTCGCCGGGGCGATGGGCAAGAGCGCCCAGTTCCCGCTCCACGTCTGGCTGCCGGACGCGATGGAGGGCCCGACCCCGGTCTCCGCCCTCATCCATGCCGCGACCATGGTCAATGCCGGTGTCTACCTGCTGGCCAGGACCAACCCGATCTTCGCCTATGCGCCGTCGGTCCTCGTGGTCGTCGCGGCGATCGGCATCTTCACGGCCATCCTGGCGGCGTCGATCGCGATGACCCAGACCGACATCAAGCGGGTCCTCGCCTATTCGACCCTCAGCCAGCTCGGCTACATGTTCGCGGCGTTCGGGGTGGGCGCCTGGACGGCGGCGATCTTCCACCTGATGACCCATGGTTTCTTCAAGGGTCTGCTGTTCCTCGACTCGGGCTCGGTCATCCACGCCGTCCACGAGGAACAGGACATGCGCAAGATGGGTGGCCTGTCGTCCAAGATCCCGATCACGTACTGGACGATGTTCATCGGCTCGCTGGCCCTGTCCGGGATCCCGCCACTGGCAGCGTTCTTCTCGAAGGACGAGATCCTCGGCGAGGCGTTCAAGTTCGGATTCCTGTGGGTCTGGGCGATCGGCTTCCTGGTCGCCGGCATGACCGCGTTCTACATGTTCCGGCTCATGGGCCTCACCTTCTGGGGCACCTTCCGCGGGCCCAAGGCGATCTGGGACAAGATCCATGAGTCGCCGCGGGTCATGACCATCCCGCTCATCCTGCTGGCCATCCCGACCATCTTCCTGGGCGCCTACCTGGGGCTGCCCCTGGGTGCGAGTCGGATCACGGGCTGGCTCGAACCGGTGTTCGCCGAGGGCTTGCACATCCTGCATACGGAAGCGGAGCCCAACTACGAGCTGTTCGGCCTGGACGGGGTCCTGATCCTGGCCAGCGTGACCATCGCGGTCGTCGGGATGGTCATCGGGTGGCGCCTGTTCGGGGTCCGCGTGGGACCACTCCGCATGCCGTCACGTCCTGAGCGCGTCCGGGAGTTGACCGCCCGGGCACCTTTCCTGTATCGGGCGTCCCTCAACAAGTGGTGGTTCGATGACCTGTATCACTTCCTGTTCATGGTCATCGGCGGCCGGCTCGCCGCGGCTCTCTGGTGGTTCGATCGCGAAGTCGTCGACGGGACGGTCAACGCCATCGGCGGCGCGACGGTCGACGCCGGTCGCGGCCTGGGTCAGGTCCAGACCGGTCGGGTCCAGAACTATGCTCTCGGCATCGCCATCGGGCTGATCGTGATGGCCGGGTCGTACCTGCTCTTGGCGCGCTGATGAACATCGGCGACATCCCGATCCTGACCGTCATCACGTTCCTGCCACTCATCGGCGCCCTGGTGGTCGCCGTCGCGCCGCCGAGTGCAGCCCGGGGCATCGCGTTGACCTTCGCCCTGCTGACGTTCGTCGTTTCGTTGTTCCTGCTGATCGGCTACCTGCCCGGTCGGCCGGGCTTCCAGTTCGTCGAAAGCGTTGACTGGATCCCGGCCTTCGGCATCCAGTACAAGATCGGCGCGGACGGGTTGTCGGTCGGATTGGTCGTCCTGACCACGCTGCTCAGCTGGATCGCGATCCTGGCCAGCTTCAAGCCGATCCAGACTCGGATCAAGGAATACATGATCTCGTTCCTCATCCTCGAGGTCGGGCTGATCGGCGTGTTCCTCGCCCTGGACACGTTCCTCTTCTACATCTTCTGGGAGATCGTCCTCGTCCCGATGTATCTGATCATCGGCATCTGGGGCGGCTCGAACCGGATCTACGCCACGATCAAGTTCGTCCTGTACACCCTCGTCGGTTCGCTGCTCATGCTCGTCGCGATCCTGGCCACGGCCTATACCTACCAGCTCGGCCACCCGCTGACCGGCTGGCAGGGCGCGTTCGACTTCGAGGCGCTCCGGCACTACGCCGGGACCGGCGGCTTCGCGGACGGTCTCCAGATCCTGGCCTTCCTGGCCTTCTTCCTGGCCTTTGCGATCAAGGTCCCGATGTTCCCGTTCCATACCTGGCTGCCCGACGCGCACACGGAAGCGCCGACCGCCGGCTCGGTGATGCTGGCCGCGATCATGCTCAAGTTGGGCGCCTACGGCTTCATCCGGTTCGCCCTGCCGCTCTATCCATCGGCGGCCGAAACGTTCGCGCCGCTGATCATCGTGCTGTCGCTCATCGCCATCATCTACGGGGCGATCGTGGCCCTCGTACAGCCCGACCTGAAGCGGCTTGTGGCCTACTCATCGGTCAGTCACATGGGCTTCGTGACGCTCGGCATCTTCGTGTTCACCGAGCAGGGCCTGCAGGGTGCCGTCCTCCAGATGATCAACCACGGCCTGATCACCGGCGCCCTGTTCCTGCTGGTCGGCGTCATCTACGAACGGACGCACGATCGGACCATCGCGAAGATGGGTGGGCTGTCGAGCCGGACACCGGTCTACGCCGCGGTCTTCGGGTTCTTCGTGTTCGCATCGGCGGGCCTGCCCGGCCTGTCCGGGTTCGTGGGCGAGTTCCTCGTCCTGGTCGGAACGTTCGAGGTCTACCCGTACGCTGCCGCGGTCGCGACATTCGTGATGATCCTGGCGGCCGGCTACCTCCTGTACATGTACGGTCGGGTCGTACTCGGCGAACTATCCGAGTTCCTGACCGGGCTCGGCGACCACCTGACCGACATGACCCCGGTGGAGATCCTGACCGTGGTCCCGCTGGGCACGCTGGTCGTCGTATTCGGCCTTCAACCCGGGTTGCTGCTCGACCTCTTCTCCGGGACCGTGACATCCACCCTCGCGGCCGTCGAGCCGGCGACCGCCATCGCGATCCCGATCGAGGTCGCCGGCGGGCTGCTGGCGCTGGTCGTCGTGCTCATCGTCGCCCGCATCGGCTGGGCGCTGACCCGGCCACGTCCAGCGCGCCTTGAACCTGAAGGCGGGGTCGCACATTGAGTGGCGATGACTTCGTCACGATCAGCCCGCTCGTCGTCGGGATCCTGACCGCAGCCGCGATCCTGCTCGTCGACCTGATCCGACCCGGACGACCGTCGGTCGCCGTCTTCACCGCGCTGCTCGGCCTGGCGATCACGGCGGCGTTGACCGTCGCCATCGGGTCATCCGTGGTAGCCGGGGATACGCCTGGGACCGCGTTCGGCGGCTCGTACCAGGTGGACGCGTTGACGACCTTCCTGGATGTCCTGTTCGTGGCGGTCATCGCCATGACCATCCTGTTCGGACCGGACTATCTGGTCCCGCGGGGGCTGCCGGTGGCGGAGTTCGCGGCCATCCTCGTCTTCGCGATGACCGGCGCGATGCTCATCTCCGCCTCGGCCGATCTGCTGCTGCTGTTCATCGGCCTCGAGCTCATGGTCCTGCCCGGCTATCTCCTGGCCGGCTTCCACAAGGCCGACGGTTACTCGACCGAGGGCGCGATCAAGTATTTCCTGCTCGGGTCGTTCAGCTCGGCGATCTTCCTGTTCGGGCTGGCGTTCGTCTGGGGAGTGACCGGATCGATGCGCCTCGACGTCATCGCCGACCAGCTGGCGGCGATCGTCGCCGGCTCCAGCACGCTGTCACCCGGATTGGCGATGGGTCTGGCCTTCCTGACGACCGGGGTCGCGTTCAAGATCGCGGCCGTCCCGTTCCACTACTGGACTCCGGACGCCTACCAGGGCTCGCCGACACCCATCACCGGCTACCTGTCGGTCGGACCGAAGGTCGGCGCCTTCGCGTTGATCCTGCGCCTGTTCGTCGAAGCACTCGGGCCGCTGGCCGACTGGTGGCTGCCGGTCGTCATCGTCCTCGCCACGATCACGATGACCCTGGGCAACCTGGTCGCCCTGACCCAGGACAACGTCAAGCGGATGCTGGGCTACAGCTCCATCGCGCACACCGGGTACATGCTCGTCGGCCTGGCCGCCTGGGCGCAGGACCCGGGCGGTGCCGGGATCTCGGCGCTTCTGTTCTACATGGTGGCCTACGCGTTCATGAACCTCGGTGCCTTCGCGGTCATCGCCGCGCTCCAGAAGCGGAGCGGGGTCACTTCGAGTCTCGGGACGTTCGCCGGGTTGGGTCGGCGCGAGCCGCTGCTTGGTGTCCTGATGACCCTCTTCCTCCTGTCGTTGATCGGGATCCCACCGACGGCCGGGTTCTTCGCCAAGGCGAACATCATCCTGGCCGCCGTGCAGGCCGGTGGGCCGTTGACGGTCCTGGCCGTCATCACGGTGCTCAACGCCGCCGTGGCCGCGTTCTACTACCTGCGCGTCGTCGTCTACATGTTCATGCGCGACAGCACGAGCGAGGCGCCGGCGCCTCGTCATGGCGGCCTGATGTGGGGCGGGCTGGCGGCTGCGACGGCGCTGACCATCCTGCTCGGTCTGTTCCCGACCGGGCTCCTCGATGCCGCGGGTGACGCGGCCCAGTCGCTGGTGGCCCAGCTGCCGACCTAGCCGCAGTCGATCGGTTTCGGCACGGGGTTCGCCTCGGCGTGGTCGGCCGCTTCGGTCGAGAGCGGCTCGGCGACGATCTGCAGCTTCGGTTGCGTCCCGACCCCTTCCGACGTCTGCAACCAGAGCTGCTCACCCTTCGCCGCGAAGGGCTTGTTGAAGACCTGGTCGTACGGCACGTGACGAAGGACCTTGGTGATGACATACAGGAATCGCTGGTCGTCGCTGGTCCAGACCTCGGCGACCATCCCGATCATCTTCTTTCCGTTGTTGACCTTGGATGCCTCGAGGATCGGCAGGAACATCCCGGTCCGGGCATGGGAATAGAGGTAGGTGGCCTTGCCCTGGCCCGGCTGGCCGAGCCGATCATCGCCGTAGTAGAGCGCCACGTTGCACGGCGGATAGCCGCCCTTCGGGGCGATGACCGGCAGATCGATCTTGAGGGCAGCGACCCGGACGCGGGTGGCGAGGCGATCCGCGGGATCGACCGATGGGGTCGGCGTCGGATCGCCCGGATCGATCGGCGGCAGGGTGATCAGCGGACTGGCGGTCGGGCTGGGCGGGGAGGCCTGGCCGGGCGTCGGTGTCGGGGTCGCGACCGCGATGGGATCGGCGGCCGCCGGGTTGGTGAACGACAGCATCCCCGCCGCCAGGAACGTCACCCCGAGCGCGACGATGATGGCCGGGATCACCCGGAGACGGAGCCAGTCCGCGTAGCGACTCATGGGACCGGCATCCTAGCAGTGAGTCGTCGCAGCCGCCCCGAACCGCTCGTACTGGTACCCTCCGCCACGACATGATGGCCCGCCTTTCTATCGTCATCGGTCTCGTCGCCGGGATCGCCGTGGCCGCGCTTTTGCTGGGCGGGATCTACGCCCTCACCCCCGACGATGCGGTCTTGCCGTCGGCCCAACCCACCGCGCCGACCGCCACCCCCAGCTCGTCGCCGTCGCCCAGCGCGTCGATCGCGCCGAGCCCGTCGACCGAAGCCAGCCCCGCCGCCAGCCCCAGTCCGAGCGTTGTCGTGAGCCCCAGCCCCGGGCCGAGCGTTGTCGTGAGCCCCAGCCCCAGCGCGAGCGCGAGCATTGTCGTGAGCCCGAGCGCGAGCCCGAGCGCCGCGGACGCAGCGTTCCCGAGGACGATCGACCTGACCGCACGCAACGGCTGGATCGGCGTCGACGAGATCGTCCGGCGCGGTGCGCTCGGCGGATCGGTCCGGACGTGATCGCCGAGGGAATGCGCTCGACCCTCCCGTGGGTCGACGTCACGTCTTGAGCAACGCGATCGCGGAGCTCGCCGCGATCGGCGGTCGACTCCTGGTCGTGGCCGACTTCGACGGCACCCTGGCCGAAGGCTCACGCGACCCGGCGGCGGCCCGGATCGTGCCTCTGGCGCAGCGTGCCCTGCGGCGACTGGTGCGGGCCGGCATCCAGCGTCCCGGGCGGGCGACCGTCGCGATCCTGACCGGCCGGACGGTGGCCGACGTGGCGGCGCGGGTCCGGGTCGGTGGCGTCGTGTACCTGGGCGACCATGGCCTGCAGCGCGGCTCGTTCCCGCGGGGCGGCGATCCGGCCCGGATCACGACCGAATACCAGGCTGGGTATGAGGGGTCGGCGAGCGCGGCCGAGCTGCTGGCGTCGAGAGTGCCAGATGTCCTCGGCGCGCCAGCCTGGCTGTTCGTGGAGCGCAAGGGTCCGTCCGTCGCATTCCACGTTCGGCAGGCCGATGACCGCGTGGCCGCTCGAGCCGCGGTCGAAGCGGCCATCGTGACCGTCGGCCGCGACATCCCGGCGCATGACCTGGCTCACTATCGCGGTCGACTCGTGGTCGACCTCCGGCCCCGCGACGCCGACGGCAAACGCGAGACATTCGAGGACCTGCTTCATGAGTTCGCACCGACCGTGGCGGTCGCCTTCGGCGACGACTCGAGCGACGCGGACGGGTTCGGCGTGTTGCGGGCCGCACGGGAAGCGGGTCGCGTGCAGGGCCTCGCCGTGGGGGTCGTCGGGCCGCACGGGATGACCGACGAGGTCCGGGCCGCGTCCGACCTGGTCCTCGCGGCGCCATGGGATGCGGCCCAGGCCCTGTCCGCGCTGGCCCGTGCCCTCGAACAAGACGTCGGGAGCTGACGAGGACTCGACGTGGCCGGCCGGTGACCGTGGCCGGTCGGTGACCGTGGCCGGCCGCGTGTCCGTGGCCGCGTGTCATAGACGCGCGTTCGGGATGAACAGGCGTGATCGACGTCGACTTTGTGCCGATATTGTCGATACTCGGCCATCACCAGGCGTGTTCGTGCCAGACCCGCGTCCTACACACGCGCCAGGTTGCGGCACGCGCCAGGTTGCCGCGCCACGTCCCAGGTTGCCGCGCCACGTCCCACGCGCCGGTGACCGTGGCGGCCGCGTGTCCGTGGCCGCGTGTCATAGACGCGCGTTCGGGATGAACAGGCGTGATCGACGTCGACTTTGTGCCGATATTGTCGATACTCGGCCATCACCAGGCGTGTTCGTGCCAGACCCGCGTCCTACACACGCGCCAGGTTGCGGCACGCGCCAGGTTGCGGCACGCGCCAGGTTGCCGCGCCACGTTTCGGCACGCGCCAGGTTGCCGCGCCACGTCACGCGCGCCAGGTTGCCGCGCCAGGTTGGCCGCCGCGGGTCTCACCCGCGCACCGCGGGCAGTTCCCACACTGCCATGGTCAGATCCAGTCGATCTTGCGCAGCACGGCAGCGGCGATGACGGCCAGGACGACGACGAACCCCGTGACCACCCAGAAACCGCCGCCCTCGCCACCCCGCAACGCGACCCCGGCCTCGCTCATCCCGAAGATCCCGGCGACCGCCGCGATCCCGGCCAGGATGACCGTGACTCCGGTCAACCGTTTCATGATGACCGACAGGTTGTTATTGACCTGGGTCAGGTAGACGTCCAGCGTCGCCGATGCCAACTCCCGGTAGTTGTCGAGCTCGTCGGTCAGCCGGATGACATGGTCATAGATGTCCCGGAAGTAGACCAGCTCATCGGCGTCGATCAACGTCTCGTCGCGGTTGGTCAGCTGGTTGAAGACCTCGCGGACGGGACTGATCGCCCGGCGTACGGCGATCAGTTCGCGCTTCAGCTTGAACAGCCGCTCGAGGGTGTCCGGGGTCGCCGCCCTGACGACGTCGTCCTGGACGTCATCGATGGCATCGCCGATCCGGTCGGTGAACGGGAAGTAGCCATCGACGAGATCGTCCGCGATGGCCCACAGCAGGTGATCCGGGCCGTGGCGGAGGACCGGGCCGACACCCGATGCGAGATGGTGTCCGGATCGCGGATCCCAGTCCACGTTGTGGACGGTCAGCAGGTAGCCCGGGCCGAGGACGATGTCCAGCTCGGAGGCGACGACGTCATCGCCGTAGGTGAGGTGGAACAGGACGACGTGGACGAGACCGTCGGTCGACTCGATCTTGGCGCGCTGGTTGCCCTCGCGGATGTCCTCGACGATGAGCGGGTGCAGACCCAGGATCTCCCCGACCTGCTTGACCTGGGCAGGCGACGGAGCGGTCAGGTCGATCCAGATCGCGGCATCCTGCCGGCGCAACAGGTCCGGCAGCTCCCTGAGCGCGGTAGCGACCTCGAGATCCCGGGCCGTGTCGCCATCCATGGCCGTGACCCGAACGCTGCCCGGCTGCCCGACCGCAGCGATCGCCCCCGTTCTCCGGACTCGCGCGTCGAGCGGGATCGAGGCATCCACTTCAGAGCGTGAGCCCGGGTTCGGCGGTGTCGAGGCCATCGAGGTCCAGCATACGCGTCCGTCGCGCGGCCCCGGTCCCACCCAGGGCGAGGCTGGGGATGACGGCCACCGCCGTCACCCCGGCGGCCGCGACGAACAGCCCGACCATGATCGAGGCGGCCTCACGCGATGCCCATCCCTCGAGCGCGCCGACCACCAACGGATCGCGCAAGGGACGATCACGCAGCGCTTCCGGGATGTACTGGAGGTACGCATCAGCCGATGCATAGACCTCGTCGTAGAGGCGATCGATCGTTGTCGACCCATACGCCGTAAGGATGGCAAGACCGACCGCCATGCCGAGCATCCGCGCCACCGTCACCACCGCAGAGGCCGTGCCGAAGGCGCGTCGACCGGCCGCCTCGACCGCTGCCGTGGATCGCGGCGTGACCGTCAAGCCGAAACCGAACCCGAACACGCCGAGCGCGATGGCGACCGTCTGCAGGCTGGTCTCGGGTGTCCATGTCGACATCGCCAGGAGGCCGCCGACGCTCAGGGCGATCCCGCCGACCGCCACGACCCGGAGCGGGATGACCCGGACGAGGAAGCCGGACGCCAGGGCCCCGACCGCGGTCGCGCCGGCCAGCGAACCGAGCGCCAGTCGCTGCTGATCCGGGCCGCCGTACAGGACACGGTCGACGAACACCGCGCCACCGATGATCGCGGTCGCAAACGCATAGCCGGTCAGCAACGAGACGAGCGCAGACGAACTGAACGACACACTCTTGAACAGTCGCGGATCGAGGAACGGGTCGCTGACGCGCAGGCCACGCACGACGGCCACGATCGTGGCCAGCGCCGCGACAGCGAACAGGACGATCGTGACGGCCGTCGCCGGGATCTCCGTACCGGCGATGTCGCTCGAGCCGAGGAGGGTCAGGCCGATGAGTCCGGCGACCAGGGCGAGCCCGAAGAGGAGCGCGCCGACAAGATCCACTCGCCCGTCACGTCTGGGCATCGCCCAGTCGGTCGGGGCGGCCCAGGCCAGGGTCAGCGCGATGATCCCGATCGGGATGTTGAGGTAGAAGACCCAGCGCCAGGCCGGTGCCAGCAAATCGGCCGCGAACGTCCCGGTCAGGTCGGCCGCGAGGATCGCGCCTTCGGGGTGGACCGTGGCGAGGATGGCGGCGCCCACGACCGGACCCGCGGCCATCCCCAGGAAGGTGAGTGCCCCGACCACTCCCAGGGCCCGCGGCCGCGATGAGCCGCCGAAGAGCGCCGCCGCGACGGCAGTCCCGACCGGCACCAGCACGCCGCCGCCGACGGCCTGGACGACCCTGGCGGCGATGAGCTGGTCGAGCGTCTGCGACGCACCGGCCAGGGCCGACCCCACGGTGAACACGACCAGGGCACCCATGAACAGACGTCGGGCACCCCACAGGTCGGCCAGCCGCCCGGCCATCGGCATGGTCAGGATGTAGACCAGGAGGTAGCCGTTGATGATCCAGCTGGCCTTGCGCAACTCGACCCAGGCGCTGCCACCGCTTGGATCGGCCAGATCGGCCAGGATCGAAGGCAGGGCCACCGCCGTGACCATGAGCTCGAGCCCGGCGAGGAACACCCCAAGCCCGATGACGGCGAGCAGCACCAGCCTCGAGCCTTGGTTCATCGCCCGAGTGTAGTGGCCATCCGCACCGACCCTCGGGAGCCGCCGATCCCTAGGGCGACGTCTGTCCGATGATCGCGGATGCTTCGGGTTCAGACAACGACACGATGGACCGTGCTTCCTGGTCGAGGTCATCCGGTCGATACGGGACATTCACGACGACGGTGTGTTTCCGGCCCAGGAGCGCGGAACGGAGCCGTTTCGCCGACTGGTTGAACAGGACTCGCTCCCACCAGCGTCGAGCGACGTATTCGGGGATGACGACGAACGTGATCGGCGCCTCCCGTTCGGGGGGCCACGCTGCGTCGAGGACGTCGAGGTACGCGAGCAGAGGCCCGACCAACGCTCGGTACGGGGACTCGACCACAACGAGCGGGACGTCCGGGATCTGCTTGGACCAGCGCTTCTGCACGCGCTTCGCTTCTGCCGGATCATCGGACACCAGGACAGCCCGGACGTCGCCGGTGATCGATCGCCCGACGTTGATCGCATGAACCACCGCTCGGCTGATCCCGGGTACCGGGACGACCACACGCTCCTCCCGACGAGGCGCCGGCAACCGACCCGTCTCCGGGACGGCCAGCAACCGGCGCGACCTCGCATATTGCCGGTGGATGAACAACATGATCCCGACCAGGATGGGGATGACGACGGCGACCAGGAACGACTCGGGCGCCTTTGCCGCGGTCACGATCACCGCGACGACACCGGTCAGCACGGCCCCAGCCCCGTTGATCGCCATCCGCCGACGCCAGCCGGCACTGCGCATCCGCCGCCAATGCCGGACCATCCCAGTCTGGCTGATCGTGAAGGACACGAATACCCCGACGGAATAGAGCGGGATCAGGACGTGGGTGTCACCGCCCGAAGCGACCAGGAGCCCGATCGCCACGGCCGAGAGCATAAGGACTCCGGTCGTGAACGCGAGGCGATCGCCCTTGAACGCGAACTGGCGGGGCATGAACCCGTCAGTGGCCAGGATCGCCGCGAGACGCGGGAACGCGTTGTACGAGGTGTTCGCCGCGAGGAAGAGGATGAGTGCGGTGAAGGTCTGGAACAGGTAGAAGCCGATCGATGCTTGCCCGAACACGACGCCGGCCACCTGGCTGATGACCGTCTTGTTCTCGGGCTGGTCGATCGGGACGATCCCGAAGCTGTCGGCGACGAACGTGATGCCCAGGAACAGAACGGCCAGGAGGATGGCCACGGCGGTCAACGTCTTCGCGGCATTGACCGGCTCCGGCGGCTTGAACGCCGGCACGCCGTTGGCGATCGCTTCCGTCCCGGTCAACGCGACCGAGCCGGAGGCAAACGCCCGCAGGATGAGCAGAAGGCCAACGGCCTGGAGCGGATCCGGGGCGCCGGGCAGCGGGTCGGGTGGCGCCCCACCCTCACCGAGAACGATGATCCGGAACGAGCCGACGACGATCATCAGGAGTGCCGATCCCACGAATAGGTAGGTCGGCAACGCGAAGATATTGCCTGATTCGCGCAATCCCCGAAGGTTGCCGACCGTGATCAGCAAGATCGCCATGACGCCGATCAGGACGCGCTCGTCGAACAGTCCCGGGATCGCCGAAGTGATCTGTTCGACCGCCGAGGACGTCGACACCGCGACGGTCATGACGTAGTCGACCAGGAGGGCGCCGGCCGCGATGAGGGCGGCCTCACGACCGAGATTCGCGGTCGCGACTGCGTACGCGCCGCCGCCCGATGGATAGGCGTAGCCGATCTGGCGGTAACTGGTCGAGACGACCGCGAGCAGCAGGGCGATGGCGGCGGCGATCGGCAGACTCAGGAGCAGTGCACCGGTCCCGGCGAGGACGAGCACCCGCAGGATCTCCTCGGTCGCATAGGCCGACGAGCTGATCGGATCGGAGCTGAAGATCGCCAGGGCCTTGCGTTTGGGCAGGCGCTCCTCCATCTCCTCGTGGTTGGAGAGCGGCCGTCCGAGGACGGTCGAGCGTGTCCGGGCCGCCAGTCGCCCCAGCCGCGATCGAGGACGGGACGCTGCCTCGCGTGCGACCAGCTGGTTCGGTCCCGCGTAGCGGAAGAACGTCGCGTGGGGGCGCTCGATCCGGACTCGCCGATCCCCTCGCTTGTGCCCCTGCAGTGGCCGCCTGCCGCCGATCACCCGGCGCGCGGTCCGATCACCACCCGGAGCCGACCTTCCAGTCCAGGGTCGACGGTGAACGCGACATCGGCGGCCTTCGCCCGAGCGAGTGCGGCTGGCGTGACCGATTCGATGCCGCCCAGATTGGTCAGGACCACTCGTGCCGCCAGGCCGGCCGCGACCAGGTCGATCGCAGCGGTCAGTTCCGCGAGGGTCTCATCGGGATCCGGTGTAAGCCTCGTGGGCAGGTGCAGGAACGGGACGAGTGGCATGCCTCCAACGTAGGTCCACGACCCAAGAGGCGGACCGGTCGGTCGGGCGGGCCAGGGCTCAAGAACCGCTCAAGTCAGGCCCCGGTGCGGGCGCATCGTCGCCTCGCTCATCGGTGTGGCCGTCGCCCCGGACGCGATACCCGACACCCGGCTCGGTCTCGATGAGTCCCCGGAGCGACCCCCGGCGATCGGCCGCGGCCAGTTTTCGTCGGATCTGGCTGACGTAGACATGGACATAGTGATCCTCGCCGGAATACGCCTCACCCCAGACCGCACGCAACAGGCGACCACGGGTGACCAGCCTGCCGCGGTTGGCGAGCAGGACTCGCAGGACCTCGAATTCCCGTGGGGTCAGCTCGACCGACTGTCCGCTGACGCTGACCTGATGGCTCGATACATCGAAGATGAGGTCGCCGGCCACGACCCGGCCGGTCGGATCGGCGGCCGGCCCGGCCGCGCGCCGGATCACGGACCGCAGTCGGGCATGGAGTTCGGCCATACCGAACGGCTTCGTCACGTAGTCATCGGCGCCGAGCTCGAGGGCTTCGACCTTGGTCGCCTCCGCGTCGCGTGCCGACAGGACGATGATCGGGGTCTGCGCATCGCGTCGGACGCGTCGGATGACGACCGATCCATCGATGTCCGGCAGGCCGAGGTCGAGCAGGATCACATCGGGCCGCTGCGCCTCCCATCTCGCCAACGCCGTCTGCCCGTCAGCCACGTCCGACACCTGGAACCCTCGCGCGACCAGATCACGGCGCAGCGCGGCCCGGGTCGCCTCGTCGTCCTCGACGAGGAGCACGAGTGACCCGTCCGCTCGATCGCGCACCATGGAACCTCGATCCTACGTCGCGTCCGCCGGGGCTGCCCGGAGCTCGATGTCGATGGCGAGCCCACCCAGATCGCTTCGCCGGGCCGACACGGTGCCGCCGGTCGCCTCCACGAAGCCCTTGACGATCGCGAGACCGATCCCGGTCCCGGACGTCGACCGCGGGCTCGTCCCGTACCGATAGAACTTTTCGAAGATGTGGTCGAGTGAATTGTCTGGGACCCCCGACCCGGAGTCCTCGATCGTCAGGCGGATGTGATCCGGTTCGACCGACTCGCCGGCCGACACACGGACCGTCGCGTCCCTGGGTGTGTGGACGACCGCGTTGTCCAGCACGTTCAGGACGGCCTCCTCGAGCAGGACCGGGTCTCCGAGGACTGGGGCTTCCTGGGCGATGGCCAGGTCCAGCTGACGGGCGCCGATCCGAGGCTCGATCTCGCGGACGACCCGCGCGACGATCTCGTCGAGGTCGACCACGTCCTGCGCGGCACGCAGGGCACCGCCTTCGATCCGACTGAGATCGAGCAGGTTGCCGACGAGGCGGTTGAGACGTTGTGCCGCACGATCGATCGATTCCGCGCTCGCCCGCGTCTCCGCTCCGGAGAGGTGCACATCGGGATCCATCAGCGTGCCAGCCGACGCTCGGATCGAGGCCAGCGGGGTCCGCAGGTTGTGCGAGACGGATTCGAGGAGGGCGGTCTTGACCGCATCCGCCTGTCGCGCGATCTCGGCCTGGCGAGTTTCCTCGGCCAGCCGGTCGTGGGCAAGTGCTTGCCCGAGCAAGTCGGTCGCCACCAGGAGCAGGGCGGTCTCCTGCGTGCTCGGTGTTGCCTGGTCGGGACGTCGTTCGGCCCAGATGGATCCAGCTGGCTTCCCGGCGTCGATGATCCGGACTCGGAGCAGGGTCGATGATGCGGCGCCCTGACTCCGGCCGACGCTGGGTGGACGGACCAGGGTCCACCGGGACGCGGCATCCGGATCGGCGTGGAGCACGTAATAGCCGCGACCGGCCCGGTCCAACGCACGAGTCCCCGATTGGGCGGCGACCCGCTCGGCGGCATCGTCTTCGCCGAGGGCGATCCAGACGGGATCCGTGCGTGCCGACCGGGTCAGTGCGCTGACCACGTCGGGAAGGGCCGACGCGAGGGACTCCCGTGTGGCGAGGGATCTCGAGACCTGGAAGAGCGCTCGGGATTCCTCATCTCGGGCGATCGCCGTCTCCGCGCGTCGGCGTTGGGCCGCCGCCAATTGCCCGACGATGACCGCCACGAACAGCAGGAGCACGAGATTGAGCCACTCGCCCGGATCAGCCACGGTCAGGGTATGGACCGGCACCGTGAACAGGTAGTCGTACACGACGACGGAGATGAACGCTGTGAGGGCGGCTCCCGCGATCCCGAACGTGATGGCCACGATCGCCACGGCCACGACGTACAGGCTCGAGGCGTTCGGGACGCCCAGCCGCTGCTCGAGGACCGCGACGACAATGGTCGACAGGACGACACCCAGCCCGACCGCGATCGCGAGTCTGACGAGGCGCCCCGGGAGGGCCGACCGATCCACCAGCAGATGCTAGACCGGTTCGAGGCGTCCGATCGCCATGCCGGCCTGTGGCGTATCGTGATCCGGACCATGAGCCACGGCGCAGATCCTCGCATCGACGCGTACATCGATGTCTTGCCGGCCTGGCAACAGGCGATCTGCCGCGAGGTACGCGAGCTGGTCCATGCTGCCGACCCCGACGTGGTCGAGACGATCAAGCGGACCGACCGGCCCTACTTCGTTCTCGAGGGCAACATCTGTGCCCTGCTCGCGACGAAGGACCACGTGAACGTCTTTCTGTACGACGGGGCGATCGTCCCCGATCCTGAGAGGATCATCACCGCGGGCCATGACAACAAGACCGCCAGGACTGTCGCCGTCTATGCGGGCGAGACGGTCCCATCGAAGGCGTTGCTCGCGATGTTCAAGCAGATCATCGCGAACAACCGGGCGGGAGGCTGGCGCAGATTGAAGCAACCGGGTTCATCCGGATCGGCCCGATAGCCTGCCAGGCAGGGTCACGCGGCGGCGTTCCTGATCCGCGAAACGCGCCTCAGGGAGGTTGACACGGCCCGGTCAGAGGCCTAGCATCAACGGCGATTGATATAAACCGTGGTTGATGTGCCACGATGCACCGCCCCAAAGCGGAGTCCCGCCCTGTCCCCGTCACCCGCCAGAGTCCGCGGCACCATCGCCGCGGCCGTCGCCCAACCCGAGGAGCTGCGCCAGCTGCGCGCCTTCCATAAGGTGATGGCCGACGTGAACCGGTTGCGTATCGTCCGGCGTCTGGCCGAGGGCGACGCGACGGTCGCCGAACTCATCGCCCATGTCGGCCTGAGCCAACCCCTGGTGTCGTGGCACCTCGGTCGCCTCCGCGCAGCCGGCGTCGTCGAGACGCGTCGGAACGGACGCGAGACGATCTGCCGCCTTCGTGAGGAAGCCTTCTCCGAGTTCGCCGCCCGCGAACGCGCCGTTCTTGGCGTGGCAGGCTGAGCACGTCGATGACGATCTCGAATGAGTCCCGCGGCCGGATCAAGAAGGTCTTCGAGCCGATCGCCCTCGGGATGGGCCGGCTGGGCCTGACCCCTGACGGTCTGACCCTCATCGGCTTCGGCATCACCACGATCGGGGCCGCCATGCTGGCCGCCCAGCTTTGGCTGGTCGGGGGCATCGTCGTGTTCATCGGCGGCGTCTTCGACATGTTCGATGGCACGCTCGCCCGGGCGACCGGCAAGGTCAGCACCCTCGGCGCCTTCATGGACAGCGTGTTCGATCGCTGGGGCGAGGCGATCGTGTACCTCGGCATCGCCTGGGGCGGGGTCCTGGCCGGATCTGACCCGGTCGCGATCCTGGCCACGGCGGCGCTCGGTGCCGCGTTCATGGTCAGCTACACCCGGGCCAAGTCAGAAGGGCTCGGTTTCACCGCCGGTACCGGGATGGCCGCCGTCGGGGTCATGCCGCGCGAGATCCGGCTGGTGATCCTCAGCCTCGGCCTCATCGTCGCCGGGGCGACGAGCAACCTCGACATCCTGTCCATCGCCCTCGTGATCATCACGCTCGGCGCCGTCATCACCGTCATCCAGCGGATCCTCCATGTCCGCAGCCAGGCCAAGTCGGCCATCCAGACCTCGACCAAGTAAGGAGAACGGAGATCAACGTGGCAACCAACGGCAAGAACGGCAAGAACGGCTCCAAGCCGACCAATACCTGGGCGGGCGCCGGTCGCCGCGGCGACGGCAAGATCCGGGTGGCCATCGTCGGCGTCGGTAACTGCGCCAGCAGCCTGGTCCAGGGTCGCTACTACTACGAGAACGCCAAGAAGGACGACTTTGTGCCGGGGCTGATGCACGTCGACCTTGGCGGATACCACGTCAAGGACATCGAGTTCGTGGCGGCCTTTGACATCGACAAGAACAAGGTCGGCAAGGATCTGTCGGAAGCCATCTACACGAAGCCGAACAACACCTATGTCTTCCAGCAGGTCCAGCCCATGGGCGTGCCGGTCGAGCGGGGGATGACCCACGACGGCCTCGGCAAGTACCTGTCCCAGGTCATCGAGAAGGCCCCCGGCCCGACCGCCGACATCGTCGGCATCCTCAAGGAACGCGAAGTCGACGTCATGGTCAGCTACCTGCCGGTCGGCAGTGAACAGGCGACCAAGTGGTACGTCGAGCAGGCGCTCGAGGCGGGCGTGGCCTTCGTCAACGCGATCCCCGTGTTCATCGGCCGTGAGCCGTACTGGCAGCGCCGTTTCGCGGCCGCCGGCCTGCCGGTCATCGGAGACGACATCAAGAGTCAGGTCGGCGCGACCATCAGCCATCGCGTGCTGACCCGCCTGTTCATGGATCGCGGCGTCCGCCTCGACCGGACCTACCAGCTCAACTTCGGCGGCAATACCGACTTCCTCAACATGCTGGAGCGGGAGCGGCTCGAGTCCAAGAAGATCAGCAAGACCAACGCCGTCACGTCGATGCTCGACTACGAGATGGATCCCGACGATGTCCACGTCGGGCCGAGCGATCACGTGCCGTGGCTGCTCGACCGCAAGTGGTGCTACATCCGGATGGAGGGCACGACCTATGGCGACGTGCCGCTCAACGCCGAGCTCAAACTTGAAGTCTGGGACAGCCCCAACAGCGCCGGCGTCATCACCGATGCCATCCGCTGTCTGAAGCTGGGACTCGATCGCGGCCTGACCGGCACGCTCGTGGCCCCGTCCAGCTACTTCATGAAGAGCCCGCCCCACCAGATCCACGACGACATCGCGTTCAACCGCGTCGAGGCGTTCATCCGCGGCGACGACAACGAGACCCTGGTCGGCACGGAAGCGCCGGTCAAGAAGACCGTCAAGCGGATGGCCGGGACCAAGGCCAAGGTGGCCACCGCCGCGAAGTGACCGACGCCGAAAAACGGCTCGAGGCGCCCCACCGGCGCGGCGGGTCCAGCCCCAGGATCGTCGAGCGCTCGGCCGTCATCGGCTACCGCGCGGTGTCCTGGCTGCTACGGACGCTGCCGCCCGGTCCGACCGGGGCGATCCTCGGGCTTTCGGCCCAGGGCTCGTACCTCCTGTGGCCGACCAGGCGGACCTGGTCCAACCAGAACTTCGGGCACGTCCTGGGGCTGCCGCCCGACGACCCGCGCGTCCGGCGGATGGCTCTCCGCGCGTACCGGGAATACGGTCGATATCTGGTCGAGCTGATGCGGGTCCCGTACCTGCCCCAGGCCGAGGTCATCGACCTCGTCGAGGGTCTCGACCCGGCCGAGATCCAGCGGATCCGCGATGCTGCCCCCGACGGCGGTCTCATCATCACGGTCGGCCACGTCGGCAACAACGACGTCATCGGTGCGGCGATCGCCCACCTCGGCCTGCCGCTCAGCGTCGTCGCCGACGACTCGGCCTTTCCCGAATTGTTCGAGCACCTGCAGCGCCAGCGGGAGGCCTGGAGCACGACGCTCATCCCGTGGCGCAACCTGCGCGCGATCTTCGGGGTGCTTCGGCGCCGCGAGCTCCTGGGCCTGCTCGTGGACTGGGGGTATCGGAGCGACGGGATCCCGGTGAAGCTGTTCGATGGCTGGACGACGCTGCCGGCTGGTCCGGCCACGCTGGCCGCCAAGACATCGTCACGGATCCTGCCGGTCCGGGCCAGGCGCCTCCCGGATCGGCGGCTGCATCTCAGCCTGGGCGAGCCGATCGTCGTCGCCTCGACGGATCCAGCCGAGCTCCAACGGGCGACCCAGGCCATCGCCGACGTCCTTGCCGAGTCGATCCGTCCCGCCCCGGAACAGTGGTACAGCTTCAAGCCGACCTGGCCGGCGACCGCAGCCGAGGCGGCCGATCTGGAGCGACGAGCGCGAGCCATGCAGGCCGGCGACCCGGATCCCGGACCGGCCACCGGGGACGCGGATCAGGCCGCGACCGAGCCCGAACCCGTTTCCGCCACATGACGGTCCGTGGCCGCCTACTCCTGGCCATGTCGTGGGTTGCCTGCCGGCTTCCTGAGGGCCCGGCATTCCGCGTCGCAGAGGTCGTCGGCGACCTGTGGTATCGGCTTGCCCCTGGACGGGCCGACCAGGCGCGACGCAACCTTCGGCGGGTCTGCGGGTCCCTCGCCGCGTCGGGCCGGGGGAGCGCGCGGGTCCAGGCAGCCGCGACCGACCCGAACGCGCTGGAGCGTCTCGTCCGGTCGTCGTTCCGGCATTCCGCTCGCTACTACCTGGAGGTCGCCCGGACGCCGGCGGTGACCCGCGAATACGTCGACCAGCGTCTGAGCCTTGACACCCCGGAGTTGATCGCCGAAGCCGTCGTGCCAGGCAAGGCCGTCCTGTTCGTCGGCCTGCACTTCGGTTCGCTCGAGCTGGCCGTGATCTATCTCGCGCTCCGTGTCGGGACGACGGTCACCCCGATGGAGACCATCGAGGACCCTGGCCTGCAGGCCTATTTCGAGCGGACCCGGGGTGTCCACGGGATCCGTCTGGTCGGTCTTCGAGAAGCTCGGCGGGCGCTGATGGACGCGCTTCGCGACGGGATCCCGGTCGGTCTCGTGGGCGATCGCGACCTGACCGGCGGCGGCGCGACGATCCCGTTGTTCGGAGCACCCGCCAGGCTGCCGATGGGCCCGGCCATGCTGGCCGTCGAGTCTGGCGTGCCCGTGTACGGCATGACCGTGCGGCGGACCGCCGCGGGCCACTATCGCGGCCGACTGATCCCGATCGACATCCCGACCGATGGGACTCGTCGCGAGCGGGTGACCGCCACGATGACCCGCCTGTCCGCTGCGTTCGAAGAACTCATCGCCGATGCGCCCGACCAGTGGTGGGCGATCTTCTTCCCGATCTGGCCGGATCTCGAGCACGCGACCGTGGGCGCGCCCGACGATGGGGCCGGGGCACTCGCATGACGGCATCTGAGCCAGGGCGAGCCGACCTGCATATCCACAGCCTGGCCAGCGACGGCACCGCCGGGGTCGAGACGATCCTCGCTGCGGTGGCCGACCGGGGTGACCTGGATGTCATCGCCATCACGGACCACGAGCGGATCGACGCCGCGCTGGCCGCCCGCACGATGGCCATCGATCGAGCCCTGCCCTTCGAGGTCGTCGTCGGCGAAGAGGTCACCACGCTCGGCGGTCACCTGCTTGCCCTGTTCATCGACGGCCCGATCCGACCCTATCGGTCGATGCGGACGACGATCCTCGCCGTCCACGAGGCCGGCGGATTGGCCATCCCGGCCCATCCCCTGGTGCCCTACCCGCTGTGTGCCCAGGCCTGGACCCTGCGCCGTCTCCTCGACGACGCCGACCCGGGGGCCAGGCCCGACGGTCTCGAGACGTTCAATCCGACGAGCCTGGGTCGGCCGCTCCACAGCAGGGTCGTCCGCTTCGCCGACGACCACGGTCTGGCCCACCTCGGGAACAGCGACGCCCACGCGGTCGACGCCATCGGAACAGGCTGGACGACGTTCCCTGGCCGGGATGCCGCCGACCTGCGGCGGGCGATCGATGCCCGGACGACGGAACACGGGGGGTCGTTCCATGCCACGGCCGGACAGCTCGGCACGTTCGGCGAACAGTTGCGCAAGCGTGGACGCGACGCACGGGACGAGGTCGCCGGCCGGATCCGACGTGATGGCACCGGTCGCGACCACGGCTACCCTGGCGGTCGGCAACGGCCCCCGCGGTTCGAGGGCGCGGATCTCGGCAAACTCGGTGACGGCGGCCCACGATGAAGATCGGCCTGGTCTGCCCGTACATCTACCCTGAAGCCGGTGGTGTGGCCCAGCACGTCCGTCACCTCTACGAGAACCTTCGGCTGAGCGGGCACGACGTCCGGATCATCACCGCCAGCCACGGACCGCAGCGCTCGTCGGAGGGCGACATCCTGCGGATCGGTGTCGGCTTCAGCATGCCGCTCAACGGCTCCATCGGGACGCTGACGTTCTCGCCGCGCTATGTCGGCCAGGTCCGCGATCTGCTCGCCCGCGAGCGATTCGACATCCTCCACCTCCACGAGCCATTCGTGCCGTTCCTGTCGCTCTTCCTCCTGCGTGAATCTCGCAGTGTCAACATCGCGACCTTCCACGCCTACGCGGGGTTCTCGCCGTCGTACGAGATCGGCAGTCGGGTGATGAAGGACCATGCCGCGAAGCTCCACGGTCGGATCGCGGTCAGCGCCGCCGCCCGCCACTTCATCGACCGGTTCTTCCCCGGCGACTACAAGGTCATCCCCAACGGCGTCGATATCCCTCGGTTCGAAGGTGCCGTCCCCATCGCGCGCTGGCAGGACGGCACGCCCAACGTCCTCTTCGTCGGCCGGCATGAGCCACGCAAGGGCCTCCTCGACCTGCTCAAGGCACATCGGATCCTGCGCAAGTCGGGCTACGACGAGCGCCTGCTCGTCGTCGGGTCCGGACCGCAGGAGCGCGAAGCACGACGGTACGTCGCGACACGCGGTCTCCAGGCCGTCGAGTTCCTCGGGCGCGTCAGCGATGCCGAGAAGGCCCAGCTGTTCCGGACCGCCGACATCTACGTGGCTCCGGCGACCGGACGCGAGTCATTCGGCATCGTCCTGCTGGAGGCGATGGCCGCCGGGGCGCCGATCGTGGCCTCGGACATCCACGGCTACAAGGGCGTCGTCCGGCGCGGGCGCGAGGGCCTGCTCGTCCCGCCACGAGATCCGGATGAACTGGCCGCCGCGATCGCTCGGCTGCTCGATGACCCAGACCTGCGTCGCGAGATGGGCAGCGCCGGTCGGGCGCGCGCCGAGGCGTTCAGCTGGCCGAGTGTCACGGCCAAGGTCGAGGACTACTACGGGTTCGTGATCCGGCGCCTGGAGGCCAACGGGGCGTTGCCGCCCGACTTCCGCTCGGCCGTCCCTCAGGTCCCCCCGGTCCGCACGATCGGTTCGGGGCCGTCCGCGGTCGCTGACTCAGTGGACGCCGCCTTCGCGTCGGCCAGCGTCAGCCGCCAGACCCAGGCCGAATAGGCGACGACCAGGCAGGTCACGGTCAGGGCGATCCCGAGGATCGCGAGCATCGGGGTCAGGATCGGCGTGTCGGTGGCGCGAGTGACGGTGCTGACCGGGAACTGGAACGCATACAGGTAGGTCGGCAGGATCCCCTGGTACGCGGCGACGACGGCCGACGGGAGCGGTAGCGCACTGATGTTCGGGTACAGGATGACGAACCAGGCCACGACCGCCACCCCGAGACCGACCACGAATCGGCGGGCGTCGCGTGAGGCGAAGACCTGGAGCGCCAGGAAGCCGAGGGGGATCGCGACGACCAGCGCGATCGGTTCGACCGGGACGTTGGTCAGGACCAGGATCTGGGTGTCCGGCAGGAACGCCACGACGATCAACCCGACGATGACCACGATCCCGGTCAGGACCAGGGACCGGAGCGCTGACGTCAGCCGGCCACCCTCGCCGTCGACCTCCTCGTCAGACTCGAACGCGAGGAAGCGCCACACGATGAGAACCAGTCCGATGCCGGCAACGAGCGCCAGCCCGGCCGTTCGGGCGGTCAGGACGAAGTCGGGGATGACCGCGGGGCAGGCGGCGGATCCGGGGTTGACCGAGTCGACGCCGACGAACGCGCACAGCGGCCGATCGAGCAGCCACAGGATCGCTGGCCCCATGATCGCGATCGCGGCCGCGGCTCGGGCAAGTAGCCAGGTGTGGCGCGATGCCCCGTGCCACAGTTCGGCGGCGAAATAGGCCAGCGACATGACCAGGAACGGCAGCGCCGTGTAGTAGTGGTACTGGAATGCCGCCCGGTCGATCCGCGCCCAGGGGATCCATTGGGCCGCGAAGCCGATGGCGATCAGGGTCAGGGCCAGGCTGCGTCGCTTGTACGCCATGTATGACACGAAGGCCATTGCCGGGATGCTCATCCACCAGATGACCAGGCTGCCCGCGTCGTACAGGGCCGCCGACGTACCGGCGGCCAGACCCTCCTGATAGAACCAGACGGGCTTGAGGTTCATCGGCCAGGCCCACCACGGCGAGGACGCGGGGTGCGCGGACGTCAGGCCGTTGTGGTAGCCGTACATCTGACCGGTGAGGTCAAGCAACGTCTGGCCGGTGTGACCCGGGGGCCATCCCGCGATGATCTGGTGGTTCTCGATCATCGCCCACGGGATGTAGCTGATGACGTAGACCGCCAACGGGACGACGGTCAGGCTCACGATGACCCAGACGACCGGGATCCCGGCCAGCCAGCCCGGGCGCAGCCAGCCGTCCGGCGGCGTCCCGGGCGGGTCCAGCAGTCGGATCGGATCGTCCATCGCCGGTGGCCCCGCCAGCGGTCCGAAGCCCAGCCGCCCGCCGATCGTGAACAGGACGACCACAACGAGCGAACCCAGGGCCAGGGCGATGGCCGTGAGGAGCGGAGTGACGGCCAGTGGTCCGAGCGCGATCTGATGATCGACCTTGCCCAGGGCCAGTGCGCCGAAGAACACGAACCCGCCGAGGACCGATGGAGCGACGACCGCGAAGCGCATCTCTTCATCGGTCCAGGCGATCGGATGCAGCACCGCGACCACGACCGCCAGCAGCGTCAGGGCGACCATGATCAGCAGGAAGGTCAAGTTGCCGAAACCCGGGTCCGGGCCGCCTTCGACCGCCGCGACGGAGATGGCCATGTAGCCGAGGACGGTGGTGATCCCGATCAACCCGAGGATGGCCAGGACGCGCCCCAGCGCGCTCCGGATGAGGATCAGCAGGACCAGCGCCCCGATCGCATATGCGGCGACCCACTTGCTGGCGAGAGCCAGACCAAGCAGGATCCCGACGATCGGCATGGCGATCCAGAACGCCCCTCGGCTACGCCACCACCCGGTCCAGATGGTCGCGAACAGGGTGTACGCGGCGACGATGAACAGCCCGACATAGACGTCGTTCATGCCGATCCGCGACTGGACGAAGAACATCCCGTCGGCGATGACGAAGAGCCCCACCAGGCCCGCCACAAGGCGTCGACGGAACAGGATCCGGGTCAGCAGGAAGAGCAATCCGGCCGTCAAAGCTCCGGCGATGACGCCAGGCAGGCGCCAGGCAAAGGCGTGCGAGCCGGTGTCGATGGCGGCGGTCTGGCCGTCCGCGTCGAACACCAGCAACTGCTGGCGATCCTCTGACGGGTAGTCAGCGTTGAAGTCGGCCGCCCAGGCGCTCGGTGTCGTCCCTTCGGGCAGGCGGGCGTCGGCAAAGACCGAGTTGCCGTGCGGTTCGACGACGTAGACGGTCCAGTCGGCCTGATCCGGCGCCGGCGCCTGCCCGAGGATGTGGATCATCTGGCTGGCCGGGTCGTACGCGACCGATGACCCGAGCCCGGGGAGCGGGTGGTCCCCGCTGGCGACCGGTCCTCCCTTGGCCGAGTCACCGCCGACGGTGATCACTTCGTAGGCGGGTGCGCTGGCGTCACCGGCTGTCGCGTACAGCTTCGGGTCATCCAGACCGGTCGCCATGGCGAGGCCGTGGGCACCACCCTCGAGCACGACGGTCGTGATCAGCGAGACCCGGTCCGGATCGATGAAGGCGACCCCGTCGCCGGTCGCCACCGCGATCCGGTCGACCTGGTCGACCCGGACACCCGGCAGTGACCCGCTGGCGATGGCGTCGTCGAGCGCCGTTCGGGTATCGCCGCTGCCCGGGTCACCGAGCGTGACCGAACCGCCGGCCGCGCCAGATGCCAGGCGGTCCTCGAAATCGGCGGCCAGGTCGGCCTCGGACCCGGACGACCCGTCCGCATCGAGGATGGCCGCCAGGGCGGAGGCGACAGCCGCCGGGTCGGTCACTTCATCGATGTCGGCCACGACCGACGATCCACTGCCCCCAGGCGCCAGATCGGCGATGGCCGGCAGGTCCATCGAGCCCTTCACCTGGCCGCTGTCAAGGTCCACCACCGACAGCCGCTCGCCGGAGGCCGCGATGACCGTTGCGCCGTCCTGGCTGACCAGCAGATGGTCGACCGGGTGATCGACGGTCGCGAGTGCAAGCGGCTCCACCCCGGCCTCTTGCCCGTCGGCGTCGAGGTAGGCGAGGTCGAGAGTGGACAGGCTGCCGTCTTCACCCCCGACGACCAGCTGGTTTCGGGCGTCATCGATGGCCACGCTCGTGGCGCCCGGAGAGGGGACGACTGAGAGCAGCGCTCGGCTGTTCAGGTCGTAGGTTCGGACCTCGGACCCAGTGGCAACGTGGAGGCGTTCACCGGCCCGCGATCCGGGAGCCGACTGGTCGAGCCGCCGAGGCTCGACCGCGACGCCACGGACCGGCACACCGAGGTCGCTCGTCGCGCCGACGTGATCGCCGCCCCACAGGACGAGCCCGCCGGCCATCGCGTACTTGGCCAGGTGTGGGTGCGTCCATTCGTAGATGTCGTGGGACAGGCCGTAGCGCCAATCCTGGAGGAATTCGGCCGCGGTCCGAGCGTGGTACACCTCGTCGAAGTGCATCTGGTACGGCTGTTCGAGTCGATACGTGCGCAGCAACATCGAGCCGACGACGAGGGCGATGACCAACCACAGATCGAGTCGGTCCAGCCGCCCCCCGCCCTCCGACCGAAGGACGGCACTCCGGTCGGGCCGGACGGGAGGGTCAGCCAGGCGAGCCCGGAACCAGCCGACGATGCCGGTCTCCTCGAAGCTGGGCCGAGCCTTCCAGGTCGGCATGGTCGCGGCCACGGCCGGTCCGACCACGGGTGGTCGGACCGCGGCCCCTGCGGAACGGGTTCGAATGCCGGTCCCCAGCGCGGGAACGGGAGGCGCGACGGGTTCTCCGGGATCCGCTGCCGCCTCGGGCGGATCCTTCACCGACGCTGCCGCGAGTTCGTTGGCGAGCCGGGCGCGCGTCCCCGACCTGAGCTGCAGGAACGCCCAGGCGAAGGCCGCCGTATGCAGCACGGAGACGGCGATGACTCCCGCCTCGGAGCGGATGGCCGGCCCGAGGCCCAGCCAATCCGCGATCGACGGGTTGTCGGGATAGAGCGTGGTCAGGACGACGTACATGTTGGCGAACGTCGCCACGGACAGGACGAGGTAGGCGATCCGCCAGCGCCACGAGATCGCCGCCAGGATCACGGCCATGGCGAAGAACGGGAAGCCGTACCGCTCGTGGACCCGGGTCGGAAGGACGAAGAATGCCAGGGCCAGGACGGCCAGGCCGACGAGCAGGGTCAGCCGGTCGGGACGCCGGGCGACGACCACCAGGATCAGCGCGATCGCCGCCAGGAGCAGGGTCGTACCGACGACTACGGCAGGGATCGGTCCGAACGTGGCCGACCCGGCCCCACAGTCCGCGGCCGTCCCGGCATAGTCACAGACCCATTGCCCGGCGTTGGCCAGACTCTGGCCGAGATCGGACGGCATCAGCGCCCAGGGGTTGTAGGCGTTCACCGTCAGGTACGGATAGCCGCCGGCTGCGACCGCGACCTGTTCCAGCAGCCCGGACGTCAGATACGGCGGCTGGCCGCTCAACCCGATGACGGTCAGGCCGAACGGCAGGCACATGACCACGGCGGTCAGGTAGCCGGCCAGACCGGTCGTCAGGATCCTGAGCGGTCGCCCGGTCCGGGTCGGGTCGCCGTGCCCGCCGGCTGGCCAGAGTGCGCGCCGGATGGTGACCACGGCGACGATCGGGATGAGGATCCCGAGTTGCGGCTTGATGATCGCCGCGACGACCGTGAAGATCGCCGCCCGTTCGGGCCGGTCGCGCCACAGCTCGCGCAACCCGAGCAACAGGAACACGACACCGACTGAATCGGCCTGGCCCCAGACGACGCTGTCGAACCAGGTGATCGGGTTCAGGACGGCCACGAGCCCCGCCGCCAGCGCCAGCCGGTCCCGCCCGCCGAGCTCGCGGACCATCGACCAGACGAGCCAGCCGATGGCCAGGTCGGCCAGGATCGGCGGGATCTTGATCAGGTCGCCAACACCACCGACGACGTTGCCGACGACGCCGACGAGCCACAGGACGTACAGGTAGCCAGGCGTGTAGTCGTGGAAGAAGTCGCGGTCGTAGAAGCCGAACGGCCCTTCGGAGGCGAGGTTCGACGCCCAGTACCGGAATGCGCCCAGGTCGACCTCGAACCCGGAGCCTGGAAGTCGATATGCGAGGATCAGACGGAAGACCAGGCCGAGCGCGAGGACGACGAGGATCGCGCCGACGGCTCCCCGCGTCCCGGTCACCAATGACGGCGCTCGTGTCTCTCGCTCGATCCCGTGTGTCTCGGGGCCAGTCACCGGGAACGGCTCCTGCACGAGCGTGGAAGGTGGCTGGGAGCGTAGCACAGGGCGCAGATAGGGCATCCTTGCGCCGATGAACGATGCCGTCACGTCGCGCCGGGTCAGGCTGGCCGCCGTCTTTCTCGCCGCTGGTGTCGCCTTCATCGCGGGCTGGCTGGCTCTCCTGCCCGGTCTTGGCTATTGGGACACGGCTGAGCTCCAGGCCGTGGGACCACTCTTGGGGACCGCCCACCCGACAGGGTTCCCGACCTATGTCCTGCTCGGCTGGGTCGCATCCATCCTGCTCCAGGGATTCGGCGAGCCGGCGTTTCGGATGAACCTGTTCTCGGCGGTCTGCCTCGCCGTCGCAGCCGGCGTGACCGTGGACCTGGCGCGCCGCCTGTCCGGCTGGCTGGCCATCGGATTGGCGGCCGGGATCGGGCTGGCGCTGACCCCGATCGCCTGGGCCATCGCCACGCGGGCCGAGGCCCATTCACTCCATCTCGCCTTCGTGGCCATCCTGCTCTGGCTGCTCGTCGCCTGGGACGACCCTGAGCGTGATGGCCGTGACGACCGCTACCTGATCGCTGCCGCGGTCGTCTTCGGTCTGGCCGTCGGCAACCATTCGCTGACCCTGCTTCTCGCCCTGCCGGTCGGCTTGTATGTCCTGGCGGTGGACCAGACGATCTGGCGTGATCGACGCCTGGTGGCGATGTGCGTCCTCGCGCTGGCGGTCACTCTGGCGATCGTCTACCTCGAATTGCCGCTCCGGGCGGGACCGTTCCGTGCCCCCCTCGTGTACGGCCGGCCCGAGACCCTGAGCGGTTTTCTGTACGTCGTCCTGGGCCAGCAATTCACGGGCAGTGTGATCGATCCGTTGGGCGACTTGCCGGGCAAATTCGGGACGCTGGTCCAACGCGCGATCGACCAGTACGGGATCCTGGCCGCGGCCATCCCGATCGCCTTCGTGGTGACCGCGATCCGTCAGCCACGCTATGCGCTCCTGACCGGACTCACTGTCGCGATCACCTGCTTCTTCGCGGCGTCGTACGACAACGCCAACATCCTGCGCTACTACCTCGGTCCGGTCCTCATGACCTGGACCTGGCTGGCGATCCTGGCTGGCACGGTCGTGGACGCCCTGGTCGGCCTTGTCGGCAGACCGTCACCGAGATCAGCGCCGATCCGCCGGGTCGTCCCGATCATCGTGGCCCTCGCCCTGGTGTGGCCGACGATCGGCGCGATCCCGAAGCGGTACCCCACCGTGGATGCCAGCCAGAACCGTTCGGCGGAGCAGTGGGTGGACCACGCGTTGACCATCATGGGACCAGACGCCGTGATCGTGAGCTGGTGGAGTTACTCCACACCCCTCTGGTATCGACAACGGGTCCTGGGCGAGCGTCCCGACATCGAGATCGTCGACGACCGGACCCGGCTGGACGAGGATCTCGGCTCGATCTATGACGTCATCGATGCCAACCTCGGGCGTCGGCCGGTCTACGTCATCCGGACCGATCCGCGCGAGGTGACCGCCCTGGCCGCGCGCTACGACCTCGAGTACATCGATGGCGTCGATGCCTCGAAACTCAGCCGGGTCATCGGTCGCCGGACGTCGATCTAGCTCGAGCGCCCTTCGCCCCCCTCGGCGTCTGCCTCCAGCGAGTTGACGAAGTCACGGAAGACATCCAGGCGCGGATCGACCAACCGCTCGCCGGTCGTCTCAAGGGTCGAGCCCTCGTCATCGGTGTCATCGCCGAGGCCGCCGTCCCGGCCGAGTGCCGCCTGTTCCAGGACGGCCTCCGAGCAGTAGATCGGCGACCCTGTCCTGACCGCCAGGGCGAGCGCGTCCGACGGCCGGGCATCCACCTCTGACGACCGGCCATCCCGATCGAGCAGGATGCGGGCGTGGAACGTCTCGTCGGCCAAGTCGCTGATGACGACCCGTTCGATCCGGGCACCGACCGCCTCGAGCGTGGCCGCGAACAGGTCGTGCGTCAGCGGACGTTCCGGGGCCAGGCCCTGCAGTCGCATGGCGATGGCGCTCGCTTCCCACGGGCCGATCCAGATGGGCAGGTAGCGCTCGCGTTCGGCGGCCGCCTCCTTGAGGATGACCACGTGGCGGCTGGAGAGCATGTGGACCCGGACGCTCTCGACGACCATCTCGACCAGTCCGTCGTCCATGGCCGGATTATCCCATGCTCGTCAGGGCTTCTTGGTCGGCTTGGGACTCTTCTTCTTGGGCGGTTTCTTGGTCGGCTCCGCCGTGGGCGTGGGGGTCGGACTGGGCGTCGCGGCCGGGACGTCGTCCGGGACCGCGACGAGGATCGCCTGGTGGACGCCGTCACCCGACATCCAGACGAGCGTATTCGGCTTGTCCGCCTCGCCGGCAACCACGTACATCGCCCGCAGATCCGACCAGTCCTGGGCTCCGCCGGCCAGTCGATATTGAGCCTGGTAGCTGCCGTCCGACTTGGCCAGGGCGATGACCCGGTCATTCGGTCCATCGAAGGCGTAGATGACGCCTGACCTCGTTTCGCTGGCCGACGCCAGGAGCGAGTAGACCGGAGCAGGCCGCAGCGATTGATCGTCGGGGGCTTTCGGGTTCCAGCCTTCGCTCTTGCCCCCGTAGAAGCGCACCAGTTGGCCATCGTCGGTCGCATAGAGGTCGCCGTCGACGTACGTCGCGGTCATCTTCGACACATCGCGCGCAGTGGCCAACCAGTCGGTGGCCTTGGCCGGGAAGCCGCCGCCGTCAGCGGCCGGCGAGAAGGCCCGGATCTGCTGCTCGGATGGGTCGACGATGTACAAGTTGTACAGCCCCCGCGTACCGGGACGCAGGAACGTGTTGATGCCCATGATGTCGTCGCCCAGAGAGGCCGAGCCGTTGACGGTGACCCGGGTCAGGGTGCCCTTGCCGGAATCGTTCGCCGGGCGCCAGCGCCACAGGACGTTCCTGGCATCCATGATCAACAGATCCTGTCCACCCACCGCAAGGAATCGCGGGTTGGCGACGGTCCCGCCCGGGCCCTTGGTGCCTTGCCGGATGACCGTCGTCGCCTCACCGGTCTTCAGGTTGATGCGATAGACGGTCTTGGTCGAGCGATCGATGACGTAGGGCATCCCGTCGGGTCCCCGGACCATCGCCGACAGGTCGATGGGGTCGGCGTCTGCTTCCGGCTTGAAGGTGTACAGGTCCGTCGACGCTACCGGCACCACGCCGTACAGGCGGTCCAGGCCGGCCACGGTCTGGGCACGCAGCGGGGCGATGACCGATTCGCTGACGTTGGCCTTTGCCGCGACGTCGAGCTGGGCATAGGCCTCGGTCAGCAGGTCCAGCGCCTGGGCGCGATCGTCGGTGATCAGGTCGATCCCGGGACCGCTGACCTTGGCCAGGTCGGTCCGGGCGAGATCCAGCGCAGCCTGGCCGGTGTTGACCGAGCTGATCGCCTGCTGCGGGGTGTTGCCGCTCAAGGCATAGACCGCCAGCCCGAGGCCGCCGACCACGATGGCCAGGACGAGGACGGCCAGAGCCGCCCGCCGCTGGGTCTCGCGTCGAGAGGCGAGCGGCGTGACTCGTCGATACGCCTGCTTGCGACGCGGCATCAGGCCCTGAACGCGGGCGACGGTCCGCTCGACGGCGTTGCCCGCGGCGTCGCGCGCGTTGCCGGCCGCGGCACTGACCGCGACCCCGGCAGCCTGGACATTGTCGGCCAGGGGGATCGGCGAGCGATCCGGGGCACCGGCCAGCGGCTCGGCCGGACGGACCGGGACGAGCGTCCGGGCGCGGCTTGTCGAAGACACCTCGGTCGCCTCGAAGGCGATCGCGCCATCGCTGCCCGACCCATCGGCGCTCACGAAGCGCTGATGGAGGTGCTCCATGGCCGATTGCGGATGGAGCGTCAACATGGCGTCCTTCAGCTCATCGGCCCCCAGCTTGGCGATGACGTTGGGCGATACCAGCACGAGCGAATCGCCGACCGCGATCTCGCCACGCCAGACTTCGGGTTCGAGCGCCCCCGCCGGCAAGCCACTGTCCCGGTTCGGATCGGGCAAGGTCGATAGCCGAGCCTGACGGATCAGGTAGGCCTCAGCGGGACCGACCGTGGCGACGTACATCTCCGTGCCGCGGACGACGGCGACCCCGATCCCGATCGGGCCGTTGCCATCGGCCGACTTGAGACCCAACCGGTCGGCCTGATGAGCGAGTCGCTTGTTGGCGGTCGCGATCGACTTCTGGAGGCAGACCCGGATCCCCGCCGACTCGTCGTAGTAGTACTCGTTCCGGATCGTCTCGGCCGCCAGCCGGGTGGCCTCCAGGGCGTGGCGGGATGAGAGGCGCGAGGTGACCAGCAGGTACAGGTTGCCCTTGGAGCGCGCGACCGAGCCGACACTCGGCTCGACCACGGTCAGCGTGTCCGGCGAGTCGGCGAGTCGGTCGTGCTCGGCGACGACGCCGAGGGTCATGTTGAGCCGTACGGCCATCCGGGCCTCTCGTGATCAGGCGTCCCCGATCATCCGGGGCTCGCGGCGAACGGGCTGGCCGGATCCACATTCGGATCGACCGCCTCGGAAATTGGCTGGCAGGTAGGCGGGATTATACGCGGGCGCCTCCGGGCCGCACGTGGACCCGCATCTCGCGCACGCCGACGCCACCTGGCGCGGTCGCGAAGGCGGCCAGCAGCTCGGTCGATCGAAGCCGCAGTTCCTGCGCGACGATCGGCGCATCAGCCTCGACGTCGAGGATGAACCCTTCAAGGCGGACCACCCGGCAGGCGCCTGTCGCGGCCGGGACGCGCTCGGCGACCAGCGCCTCGAACGTGGCCATCGCCCGCGAGGACCGGAGTTCGTCCTCCAACCCGAGGGATCGGGCCGCATCGGGGATGAGGTCACCGATCCTGACCATCGGTCGGCGCCTGGCCGGGCTCACGGTTTCCCGTCCGACGAGATCAGCCCGGCCCCCGCCGCCCCGCTCCTGACTTCCCAGCTGGTCGCATTCGCCCGAAGGCTCGGATCAAGGTCATCGAGCGTGGTCGTGGTCACGAACGCCTGGGGCAGGGCCGCGATGCGCCGGACGAGGTGGGCTCGACGGTCCGGGTCGAGCTCGGAGAAGACATCGTCGAGCAAGAGCAAGGGTGGGCGCCCGTCGATCCCGGTCACGAGGTCGAGTTCCGCCAGCTTGAGGGCCAGGATGGCGGTCCGCTGCTGGCCGCGCGACGCGAACGTCGTCAGGTCCCGACCGGCCAGTTCGAAGACGAGGTCGTCGCGGTGTGGGCCGACCAGGGTCGAGCCATTCCAGACTTCCTTGTCGGCCGTGTCGGCCAGGCGGCGGGCGAGCGCGTCCCGCGGCGACTCCCCGGAGAGTGGCGGAGCGTTGGTCTGGTAGCGCACCGTGAGGGCACTCACCGACGCCTCATCCGGGGCGATCTCGGCGTGCGCCGCCGCAAGGGGTCCCGCCAGAGCCTCCAGGAGCCGCCGCCGTTCGCCGACGATCGCGGCGCCGGCGTCGAGGAAGGCTCCGTCCCAGAACCGCAACTCGTCCCTTGGCGCACCTTCCTCGCGGATCGCCCGCAACAGGCTGTTCCGTTGCTGAAGGACCCGGCCATAGGTCGTCAGGCTGTCGAGATAGGCCGGTGAGCCGGCGGCCGCGAGGCGATCCATGACCGTTCGCCGGAGCGTCGGGGAGCCGACCACGAGGAGCATCTCCTCGGGAGCGAACACGACGATGCGGAGGAGTCCGGCCAGTCCAGCCACCCGCCGGCCCACGCCGTTGACCCGGATCCGCTTGCGACCAGCCGTTCCGCCGGCGCCCGATCGAACGACTGCGACCTCGATCGTATCGCGGCCGGTCAGGCCTTCGATCCTCGCCAGGTCTGTCCCCCAGCGGATCAGTTCACCGTCCGCGCTGGTTCGGTGCGAGTGACCCCAGGCGAGCAGGACCATCGCCTCGAGGAGGCTGGTCTTGCCGGTCGCGTTCGGACCCCAGATGAGCTGCGGACCGGCTCCGAACTCGACATGGAGCGACCCGTACCCACGGAAATCGAGGAGGTCGATCGACTCGAGCAGGGGTCCCTTCCGATCCGCCGCTCTTAGGAGGTGGTCCGGACCGGCATGACGACGTGGATGTAGCCGTCATCGCCGATCGGCTTGAAGACGCCTGGCGAGAGCGGGCCGTTCAATTCAAGAGCGAACCGATCCGCAGCCACGTTGGTCAGGACGTCCGCGAGATAGCGGGCGTTGAAGGCGATCGTGGTCCCGTCACCCTCGACCGTGGCCTCGACCTGGCCGACGAGGTCGCCGACCTCCGCGTTGGCACTGACCGTGATCCCCGGTTCCCCATCGGCGCTGACCTGGAGCTTCACGATGTTCGCCGATTCGTGGGCGATCAGGGCCGCAGGCCGGACCGCTCGCAACAGCTCCTCGCGATCGAGCTCGGCCCGTGTCGTGTGGTTCTGGGGTACGACCTGCTGGTAGTTGGGGAACTGGCCGTCGATGAGTCGGCTGACGAGGTCGATCCCATCAAGGTGGAACACGATCTGGTTCCGGCCACCGGTCAGGACGACCTCGATCGGGTCGTCGACATCGGCCAGGATGCGGGTCAGCTCATTGAGCGCCCTGGCCGGGATGACGATGCTCGTCTCGGGGACCGCGTCCAGGATCGGGATGGTCTTGACCGCGATCCGATAGTTGTCAGCGGCCGCCAATGTCAACTGGTCGCCCTCGAAACGGGCCAGGACACCGGTCAGGATCGGCCGAGCTTCGTCGGTGGCCGCTGCGAACGCGGTCTCAGCCAGCGCTCGCTTCAGGATCGATTGCGAGATGCGGGTCGTCGGTCGCTCGCCGGCGGCCCCGATCGCCGGGAATTCGTCGGCATCGATGCCCTTGACGTTGGTCTCGAACCGTCCACAACGCAGGTGCAGGGTGTCACCGGCGTTCAATTCCAGATCGACCCGGTCGCCCGCCGGCAGTGAACCGACCAGATCGGTCAACAGCTTCGCCGGTACGGTCGTCGCGCCGTCGGTCTCGATCTTGCCGGGGACCCAGTAGGTGATGCCGATCTCGAGATTCGTGGCGGTCAGTTTGAGTCCGGCGTCTTCCGTCTTGAGCAGGACGTTGGCCAGGACCGGCAACGTGCTGCGATTGGACACGGCGCGGCTCACGACCGATAGACCGCGCGCCAGGTTCTCTTGCATGACCGAGAGTTTCACGTTGGGCTGCACTCCACATCGTTCCCGAGCGCGAACGCGCCCGTCGGTAGGTGGGTATCTCTCCCTATCTTCTCACCTCATCATCACCGTAGTAATGGTGTGGACAGTGTGGGTCGTCTCGTGTGGTCGTGCGCGGTCGGGTGGTGGACAGGCCGTCCCGGGCGGTGGGCGATCTAGCCGGCGGTCGGGGACCGGTGGTTGACGGACGGTGGACAGTTCGCATGTCGGCCCACGATCAGAGCCTGATCGGGAACCGCCGTCCACCGTCGAGCGGCCACTCGTCGACGCCCGGCTGGCCGGATATCCACCGGATTCAGTCGGCGTAGATGAGCTCCCTGACCGCGGCGATCTCGCGTCGGAGCTCGTCATTGACCGCGACCTCGCGGTTGATCTTGTCGCAGGCGTGGAGGACGGTCGAATGATCCCGGCCGCCGAGTTCGGCGCCGATCCGCAGCAGCGAGACGTCGGTCTCCTCGCGCATCAGGAACATCGCGATCTGGCGCGGCACGACGATCGCCTTGTCCCGCTTCTTGCCCTGCAGGACGTCCATCGGGACGGAGTAGTAGTCGGACACGACCCGGGCGATCCGTTCCGGCGTGACCTGGCGCTTCTTGGGGTTGTACAGGACATTCGACAGCACGGCCTGGGCCAGTTCGATGCTGATCGGCATGGCACCCATGCTGGCATAGGCGACGATCCGGTTGAGGGCGCCTTCCAGCTCACGGATGTTGCTGACGACCTTGCGCGCGATGAATTCGATGACGTCCGACGTGATCGGGACGGCGCCTTCCTCGGCCTTCGCCCGGAGGATGGCGATCCGGGTCTCAAGATCCGGTGCGGTCAGGTCCGCGATGAGACCCCACTCGAATCGACTGCGGAGGCGCTCCTCGAGGGTCAGGATGGCCTTGGGTGGCCGGTCGCTCGACAGGACGATCTGCTTGCCGTCCTCGTGGATCGCGTTGAACGTATGGAAGAACTCTTCCTGGGTCCGCTCCTTGTCGGCGATGAACTGGATGTCATCGATGAGGAGCAGATCGATCCGCCGGTAGCGAGCCCGGAACTCGTCGATCTTGCCTTGCTGGATGGAGGCGATGAATTCGTTGGTGAACTTCTCGCTCGTCGCATAGACGACTCGTTTGCGTGGGAACTTGGCGATGACCTGATTCCCGATGGCATGCATCAGGTGGGTCTTGCCGAGGCCGACCCCGCCGTACAGGAAGAGTGGGTTATAGGCGTGCCCCGGTCGTTCGGCGACCGACAGGCTGGCGGCGTGAGCGAGCCGATTGGCAGATCCGACGATGAAGTTGTTGAAGGTGTAGCGGGGATTGATGTAGGTGGTCCCGCCCTCGCCGCCGACACGACCCGGCTCGACCCGAACGTGCTGTCGTTCCGGAGCGATGGCCGTCGGCCGGCCAACCGACGGATCCGTGCCATCCGGGGCCGGCTCCGGGTCGCCGCCAGCGGCTTCCTCGGTGCTCCCGACGATGAATTCGACCTGGACGCTGTAGCCGACGATGCGGGCCAGGGTCTGGCTGATCAGCGACCGATAGCGCGACTCGAGCCAGTCCTTGGCGAAGCCATTCGGGACTGAGATCCGGAACCGTTGGTCGTCGACATCGACCAGTCGGGTATCGCGCAGCCAGGTCTCGAAATTGGCCGGGGAGAGCGACACCTGGAGTTCTCCGAGGGCGGCTCGCCAGACTTGCTTTGCGTCCATTCGTCGATGGGATCCTGCGTTAGGTTCGTCGGTAGATGGGTAGCGTCGGCCAGGGATAGGTGACGGAGCCTGGGGTCGCGCGCTGTGGGGTCCGTGACGTCGTCGGCACCGGTCAAGCTATGCCCGATGAGCCGTTTTCGGGCGGTTCGGGGGCCCCTTGTACGTCTCCGGCGCCGAGGGCTCGGAGAGGATAGCACCGCGCCAAGGGCCACCGCAAGGCGGACCCGTGATACTCCCAGGGAGTATCACCGAATGGACTGGCGATGACGGATCCGGCGGTGCCAGTCGTCACGCGATGGGTTGTGGCGCGGACCCGGGTTGTGGCGCGGACCCAGGTTTCCGGCGAATGCTCATCCGGCGAGCGTTGGTCACGAACCGTTCGGCCAGGCACCCGACCACCGAGCGATCCAAGCGTGGCCCGCGACCGTCGCCGGCGGAGGCGGTGACAGGTGCGCGTCTGATGGGCGATCGTCACGAAACCCACCGCCAGATGCTCGGGTGACGAGCAGATGACCGGAAACCAGGGAGCTGCATCGGGAGCTGCATCGCCGGCCCCACGCATCCGGGTCGACGCTCCGTCCGTTTCCGAATCCCTGCGGTTGACGAACGCTTGCTTGGCGGATCGATCCTGCTGGTCGCGGTTGCCTTCGGGTTCACGGTCGGCCGCCTCACGCAGGGCTGAACAGCCGCCGAGGTCCCACCCAGCTTCGTTTGACACTCCTCGCGGGGGCGGCCTATCATCCGCCCGACGACGACGCGCCGTGCGCTTTCGAGTGCCAGGCGCGTTCGTGTGCCTTCAGGGGGTAGTGACAGACCGTCCCCGAGGCCGGATGGAGAGGATCCCGGACAGTCCCGATGAAGCAGACCTATCAGCCAAAGAAGCGCCACCGCGCCAAGGAGCACGGCTTCCGCGCCCGGATGAGGTCGGCCGGTGGCCGTCGCATCCTGGCGACACGTCGGGCTCGCGGTCGAAAACGGCTGACAGCCTGACCATCGGACGCGGCCCCAACCCGCCGCGGCTCGTGATGCTCTCCCGACCGCAGGACTTCGCGGCGTTCCAGGCGGGCGGGACAACTCGGTCCCACCCCTTCCTTATCGCCCGGTTCCGGCGGACCGATCTCGAGACGACCCGCTTCGGGCTGTCGACCGGCCGAGCGCTCGGCGGGGCGGTGGTTCGCAATCGAGTCCGTCGCCGGCTCCGCGAGGCGCTGAAGGTGATGGCGCCTTCGTTCCAGCCTGGCTGGGACGTTCTCATCATCGCCCGGCCGGCGATCGTCGATGCCGACCTGGAAACGTTGGTCGGCGTCCTGCGTCGAACGCTCATCAAGGGCGGCGCTCTCGGAGGATCCACTGGGTGAAGCGAATCGGGATCGGGGCGATCAAGCTCTACCGCCTCGTCTTCGCGTGGATGCCGTCGAGCTGTCGGTATGAGCCGACCTGCTCGTACTACACGGAGCAGGCGATCGCCAAGTACGGCCTGTTCAAGGGATCCTGGATGGGGGCCCGGCGGATCGCCCGCTGCCATCCATGGGGCGGGAGCGGCTATGACCCGGTCCGCTAGCGAGGCGCCAGACCTGTGAGACGCCGTCAGATCCCTTGGGACCGGATCGGCTCGATCGCCCTGTTGATCCTGGTCGTGGTGGCCCTGGCCGCCTGCGCCGCCCCGGGCACCGAGGCGGGCGCGTCGGCCACCCCGCCACCGTCGCACGCGGCCGTCCCGTTGGTGCCCGCCGAGCCCGGCGCCGACCCGATCAGCTTCCTGGCCTGGCTGTTCACCCCGATCTTCAAGGTCATGTTCATCATCCTGGTCGCGGTCTACGACTTCCTGACCGGTCTTGGCGCCATCGCCGCGATCGGCTGGGCCATCGTGGTCCTGACCCTGGTCGTCCGTGGCGTGGTCATCCCGCTGTATCGCCGCCAGCTCGTGTCGCAGCGTCGGACGCAGATGTTGCAGCCGGAGATCAAGGAGATCCAGCGTCGGTACAAGGGCGACGCGATGAAGTCGCGGGCGGCGCAGCAGGAGTTGATGAAGGAGCGGGGCGTCAGCCCCCTGGCCGGTTGCCTGCCGCTCCTCCTCCAGATGCCCCTCCTGTTCATCATGTATTCGGTCATCCAGAACGGCCTGACCAACGTCAACCCGTCGGCGATGCTGGAGGTCTTCGGCCACCAGGTCGTGCCGCTGAACTGCAACAACATCAACCCGGCCACCGGCATGCCCGATATCGCCCTGGGTCCCTGCATCAACACCGTCATCTCGGTCTTCGGGATCACCGTCGACGTCAGCCAGCCGTCGACCATCTTCTCCGTCGGGGTCGGCGGCTTCGTGCTGGGTATCAGCATCCTGGCCATCGCCTCGGCCGGCCTGCAACTCGTCCAGTCGCGGATGATGCTGCCCAAGACCAAGCCGGAAGACGACGATCCGAATACCAAGATCCAGCGTCAGACGATGCTCTTCCTGCCGCTCATCTCCGTGTTCTACGGCGGGTTTCTGCCGGCCGGCCTGTTCATCTACTGGATCACCGCGACGATCTTCTCGATCGCCCAGCAGTACCTCATCGTCGGCTGGGGCGGGATGTTCCCGTTCTTCGGCCGAACCCCGGCCTTCGCGACCGGCCATACCCCCAGATTCCCGGTCACCATGCCACCCCCACCCGAGCCATCCAAGCGTGCGGCCATCCTGACCGACGCCGAGAAGAAGACCACGGCCGCTTCGACGATCCGCCCCCGTGAGCGGGGCCGTCAGGGCCGACGAGGGAGACGACGCTGAAATGAGCGAATACCAGGAGTTCACCGGCAAGTCCGTCGAGGAGGCCCTCAAGTTCGCCTGCGAGGCGTTCGATGCGGAACTCAATGACCTCGATTTCGAGATCCTGACCCCGGGCAGCCGGGGCGTCCTTGGCATGGGCGCTGAGCCGGCACGGATCGTGGCCGCACCGCGAGCTGCCCTGGGCGGCTCCACCCCGCGCCGCGAGGCTGCCGCCAGCACGCCGCTGCCGCCACCGCCGGCACATACCGACGATCGCCCCCGCGACGACCGACCTCGTGACGATCGCCCGCGCGACGATCGCCCGCCGCGCCGCGACGCCCGACCTCGTGACGATCGACCTCGGGCGGACCGACCGCCACGTCGTGATGACCGGCCACCGCGCCAGGATCGGGAGCGCGCACCGGCGCGAACCGACTCGGCGGGTCTTTCGGCCTCCGAAGCGGCCGAAGTCGCGGCCGCCCGCGGGAGTCTCGCCGCTGAACGCGCGGATCTCGAGGCCTCCGAAGCGTCGCCAGAGGCGCTCGCCGCCGGCAAGGCGATCCTCGAACGGCTGATGGAGCATCTCGGTTTCGACGTCCGGGTCGATGTCGAGACAGGCGAGACCAGTCGGCTGAATGTGGTCGCCGACGACGCGGAGAAGGAATCCCTGGGTGCGCTCATCGGGCGCAAGGGTGAGCGCCTTTCCGCTCTCCAGCATCTGGTCAACCTGATGCTCTCGAAGAAGATGGGGGCGTGGACCCGGGTCCTGGTCGACGTGGAGGATTACCGCGGTCGGCGTGAACGCCAGCTGCACGAGTTGGCCGATCGGGCCGCCGCGCGCGTCGTCGAGACGGGCAAGATGCTCCAGCTCGAGCCCATGTCCGCGCTCGAGCGACGCTGGATCCACTTGTCTCTGCGGGACAACCCGAGTGTGGCGACCCAATCGATCGGCGAGGAGCCGAACCGACGCGTCGTGCTGGTGCCGCGCGACCCGGCCTGATCGACGACGCCCGAGGGTACGGACTTCCTGAAAGGATCGAGCGACTCGCAAAAGGGGACACGACCATGTTCAAGGGGATCATCAAGCTGCTGGTCATCGGCTGGCTGGCGACCATGATCGGTGGCGCGATCGCCGCCTTCCGGGTCAAGCAACGTCTTGGTCCGAACTCGGACGAAGGCGCTGACGACATCGCCGCCTCCGCGATCTTCGGTCCGCTCGCCTACCACAGCACGTCGCAACAGCTTCGTGGCGGCACCCTGGAACTGTGGTACGGCGGCGGCGTCCTCGACCTGCGCGACGCGGTGCTCCACCCGGACGGCGCCGTGCTCGATGTGCGGGCCATCTTCGGCGGCGGCCAGATCATCGTCCCGCCCGAGTGGCGCGTCATCGCCACGACGCGAGGTCTCGGCGGCCTCCAGGACGTCCGCGATACCTCGGACCTGCCCGATGACGCACCGACGCTCACCATCGTCGGGCTGCTTGTAGCCGGCGGGTTCCAGGTCCAGTCGGATATGGATGAAGGCGCTCGCGAGTGGCTCGACTCGATGGATCGGAAGTCGCCCGCCGACGCGCCCTGATCCCGGCCGGATCAGTCGAAGAACCGAGGGACGTACGTCCGGTTGGCCTCGAGGAGCGCCTCGAGGAGCGGCACCGCCACGTCGAAGTCGGCGACCAGCGGGTTGGCCATCAGCGCCCGCAACGCGACGTCGCGATCACCGGACAGCGCGGCGGCGATGGTCAGGTGCTCGTAGGCCTTGACCGCCTGGACCAGTCCGCGCTGATCGGCCGACAGCGGTCCGAGCGGCAAGGGATGCGCACCGTCTCGATCGATCCGGGCCGGGATCTCGACGACGTCAGCGTCCGGCAGGTCGGGCAGCGCGCCAGCATTGCGAGTATCAACGACCTGGATGTCGCCTGCACCGTCGTGCAGTGATGCGATGAGTTGCGCGGCCGCCTCGCTGTAGTAGGCACCGCCCCGACTGGCCAGCATCGCCGGCTTCTCGGCCAGGCCCTGGTCCTTGTACAACTCGAGCAGCTCGTGCTCGATGTCGATGACCTCCTGGGCGCGCGTATGGCCGGCGCGTTGGTCCTCGACCACGGCACGGGTCTGGTAGTAGTAATGCAGGTAGTAGGACGGGATCGCGCCCACGGCTCGGACGAGTTCGCCGGGCAGGCCGACGTGTTCGCCGAGCCCATCTGCGTCGGTGGCGAGCAACTCGGGTAGTCGATCGACACCATCGACGAATACCGCGCGTTCCCAGCTCAGGTGGTTGAGCCCGACGTGCTCGAGCCGGACGCGCTCCGGCGCGACATCGAACCGTTCGGCCATCCCGCGCTGAAGATTGATGGCCACATTGCACAGCCCGATCGCCCGATGCCCGGCATCGAGAAGCGCCTGGCTGACGATCCCGACCGGGTTGGTGAAATCGACGATCCAGGCGTTCGGAGCGGCCCGTCGGGCGGTCGTCTCGGCGATGTCGAGCACCAGCGGGATCGTCCGGAGGGCCTTGGCGAACCCGCCGGCACCGGTCGTTTCCTGGCCGATCACGCCGAACGTCGGGGGCAAGGTTTCATCTACGAGCCGGGCCGATTGACCACCGACCCTGAGCTGGATCAGGACGAAATCCGCGCCATCGATGGCGGCATCGCGATCCTCCGTGCACAGCAGCCGCCCGGTCCAATCCAGCCGATCGAGCATCCGCTGGGCGAGTCCGCCGACGATGGCCAGGCGCTCCGGATCCACATCGAGCAGGACGATCTCGTCGATCGGCAGGCGGTCGCGTCGCGCCTCGAACCCTTCGATCAGTTCCGGGGTATACGTGCTCCCGCCACCGACGACGGTGATCTTGACGCCCATGCTCCCTCCAGTATCCAAGCCACCGGGCTTGACACCATTGCTTATAACGTTATCAGCAATCATCGACGGTACAAGCCCCTTCTCCGCCCCGCCCCGCCAGTGAGGTTCGGTCCGACAGATGGCTCGCTTCCGACTCGAGCTTGGTCCCGTCCCGCTCCACCACCAGGTCTACCTGGATCTTGAAAACGCCCTGGATCTCGGGGAATGGCGCCCGGGCGACCGTCTGCCGACCGAACGCGACCTGGCCGACCGGTATGGCTGCAGCCTGATCACCGTCCGCCGGGCACTCAGCGAGCTGGCACGGGAGCAGCGCATCGAACGGACCCGTGGTCGTGGAACGTATGTCCTCCACCCGCGCATCGATCGGGATTTCGCCGATGAACTGTCGTTCACCGACGAGATGCAACGGCGCGGCCTCGATCCGGAGACTCGCCTGGTCGACGCCCGTCGCGAGTCGGCCGGCGAGCGTGTCGCGAGTGTCCTGGACCTCGAAGTCGGAGCGCCGACCCTGTATGTCGAGCGCCTTCGCCTGGCCGCTGGGGAGCCGTTGCTGCTCGAGCAGGTCCATCTGCCGGCCGAACGATTCCCGGGGCTCCTCGCCTCGGACCTGGAACACGGCTCCCTGTACGACCTGTTGACCGAGCGCTACGGCGTCCGTGTCGCCACGGCCCGCGAGTTCCTGGAGCCGGTGTTGTTGCGGAGTCGCGAGGCGCGGCTCCTCGATCGAAAGGCGGGATCGCCTGCGTTGCTCATCGAGGGGATCGCATCCACCGCGAACGGGACTCCGGTCGAGTTCGGTCGGACGTTCGTCCGCGGGGATCGGACCCGGTACTACGTGGAACGGATCGTCGTGCGCCCGCATCGCGGAGAAGCGACACAGGAGGAGGAGAGAACGGATGGCATCACACCGAGTCTCGTCGCCAGGTGATCTCGAAAGGAGGCACAGCATGAAACGGAAGATCGGCCAGTTCGGGATCCTGCTTGCGGGGGTCGCGCTGATCGCCTCCGCGTGCGGATCGAGTACCACCACATCGGCCCCATCGACGGGTGTGGAAGCGTCGGTCGACCCGGCCGCCCCGGTCACGTCGCCGGTCTCGACCGGCGCCGCCGGCGATGTAGAGATCCGCTGGTTCTGCTGCCTCGGCGGCGGCGATGCCCCCGAGCAGGTCGCGGTCGAGCAACAGGTCGCCGAAGCGTTCAATGCGGCCAATCCAGGCATCCACGTGACCTTCGAGGCGGTCCCCTACGCTGGGGCCCGCGATGCCCTGGCGACACAGATCGCCTCGGGCAACGGCCCGGACATCGTCGGCCCCGTCGGGATCGGCGGCGCCGAGGCGTTCCACGGCCAGTGGCTCGACCTCCAGCCGAACATCGACAGTTCCGGCTACGACATGTCGCAGTTCCCAGAATCGACGGTCGAGCTCTACAACGTCGGCGGTGAAGGCCAGGTGGGGATCCCGTTCGCGGTGTACCCGTCAGCGCTGTTCTACAAGGCCAGCCTGTTCGAGGAAGCCGGCCTGGCCGAGCCACCCCACGAATGGGGCGGTACCTACACGATGCCCGACGGCACGACCGTGCCCTGGGACTATGACGCAGCGCGCAAGCTCGGCCTGCTGCTCACGGTGGACAAGAACGGCCATGACGCCACCGAAGCCGACTTCGACCCGGACAACATCGTCCAGTGGGGATTCGAACCGCAGCGCGACGACCTGCGCCAGGTCGGGGCCTACTGGACGGCCGGCCAGCTGGCCGCTGGCGACGACGGCAAGACCGTCCAGATCCCGGACTCCTGGGCGGCTGCCTGGCACTGGTTCTACGACGGGATCTGGAAGGACCATATGTCGATGACCGGGCCGCAGTTCCAGAGTCAGGAGCTCAACCCCAGCGACTACCCGTTCTTCACCGGGAACGTGGCGATGAGCGAGAACTACCTGTGGTCGACGTATGGCGTGGCCGACGCCGGTGACGATTGGAACCTCGCCGCCACTCCTTCGTACAACGGCCAGACCACGGCCGCATTCAATGCCGACACGTTCCGGATCCTCAAGGACAGCAAGCATCCGGAAGAGGCGTTCAAGGTCCTGACCTACCTGTTGGGTGACGGCTCCGCCGACCTCCTGACCGCCTATGGCGGGATGCCCGCCCGCCCCGAGGAGCAGGATGCGTTCTTCGAGACGCTCCAGAGCCAGACCGATGACGACGGCAACCCGCTCTACCCGCAGGTCATCGACTGGAATGTCGCGAAGCAGGGTGTCGATCACGCCGACGTCCCGAACTTCGAGTCATATATGCCGGCCTACAACGAGTCGCTCGACCTCCTGAATACCTTCGGGACCAAGTGGCAGGCGACGCCAGGCCTGGATCTCGACACTGAGATCAACGACCTCAAGACCCAGCTCCAGGCGATCTGGGACAAGGCCGGCTGACCTCCGGATGACAGCCCCCAGCGTCGCGCGACCGCGCCGCCTGGCCCTGCCCCGTCGATCGGGGCTGGCGTGGCGGCGCGCGCGTTGGGGGTATGTGTTCATCGCCCCGTGGATCGTCGGGTTCCTGCTGTTCACCCTGTTCCCGATGCTGGCCACCCTGGGGTTCACCTTCACCAACATCAATCTCGACCAGTCCGACCCGCTGACCTTCGTCGGGCTCAGGAACTGGCAGACACTCATCGCCGACAAACAGACCTGGGATTCCCTGGTCGTGACGCTCAAGTACGCCCTCCTCGCCCTGCCGGTCGCCGTCGCCCTGCCGCTCCTCGTCGCGCTGACGCTCCATTCGCGCCATCTGAAGGGATCTGGCGCATTCCGGGTCCTGTTCTACCTGCCGTACGTCGTCCCGTTCATCGCCGGTGTGCTCATCTGGGGCGGGATGCTGTCGAACGAGTCGGGCTGGATCAACGACAGCCTGCGGGCGATCGGGATCGGCGATCCGCCGGACTGGCTCCAGGATCCGACCTGGATCTATTCCGGCCTGGTGATCATGGGCATCTGGGGGATCGGAGCCGGGATGATCGTGTACCTCGCCGGGCTCAAGGGCATCCCGAGTGAGTTGTACGACGCGGCCCGGATCGATGGTGCCGGGGCATTCGCCCAGATCCGCTACGTCACGATCCCGATGATCTCGCCGGTCATCTTCTACACGCTCATCCTGGCCTGCGTCGAGGTCCTTCAATACTTCCTGGTGCCACTGGTCCTGAAGAATGGGACGGGCGAACCGGGCGGGTCGACCTACTTCTACAACCTGTATATCTACAAGAACTTCTTCACCTTCCAGAACATGGCCTACGGGGCGACGCTCGCCTGGCTACTGTTCGGGATCACCCTCGCGATCACCCTGATCCTGTTCCGGTTGTCTCGCCGCTGGGTCTACTACGCGGGCGAGGTCCGGTAGGGGCGTGGCCGTCACCGACTCGACGACCGTCGCTCGCCCTTCGGTCTGGACCCGGCTCCGAAGTCGCCCGAAGATGGCGACCGGCAGTCGGCCGCCGCGCCAGCGCGGCGACGGGCGCCGGTCGTTCGTCCTGACCCTGATCGCGGTCCTCGCCATCGCGGCCTTCCTGTCGCCGATGCTTCGCGCCGCGACGGTCGCCATCAAGAGCCACGACCAGCTGTCGCTCTCGGGATCGCCCTTGTATCCGGCGGACCCTGCGACCTTCTCCTACCAGGGTGAAGACCTTGAACTCTTCCAGGTCCCGATCGACGGCACGGTCCGCCAACTGGGCCTGCTCAAGGCGGGTCGCCAGCAGAGCACGTTCGTGGACCCGGCGGCACCGGACGCCGAGCCGATCGTCTGGGACGGCGCATGGCGGACGCTCGATCGAGTGTTCGTCTTCGCGCCGCACTTCGAGAATTTCGGCAAGGTCTGGGATCTGATCGACTATCCGCGCCTGCTGTTCAACACGCTGGCCATCGCGGTCATCTCCACGATCGGGACGCTCCTGTCGTGCATCGTCGTGGCCTACGGATTCGCGCGGTTCTCGTTTCCCGGTCGGAACATCCTGTTCACGGTGCTCATCGCCACGATCTTCCTGCCCGGCGCCGTGACCGTCATCCCGACCTATACGATCTTCGTCAAGCTGGGCTGGGTCGGGACGTGGCTGCCACTCCTGGTGCCGGCGTTCTTCGCGAACGCGTTCGACGTATTCCTCATGCGTCAGTACTTCCTGACGATCCCGACCGACCTTGACGAGGCGGCTGCCATCGACGGCGCCGGTCCGTTCCGGACGCTCTGGTCGGTGGTCCTGCCGCAATCGATCCCGGTGGTGGTCGCGGTCGCGATCTTCCATCTGGTCTATGCCTGGAACGACTTCTTCGAGCCCTTGATCTACCTGTCCACCAAGCCGGAGCTCCAGACGCTTGCCATCGGGCTCCAGCGGTTCAACGGCGTCCACTATCGCGACCCCGGGCTCATCCAGGCCGGCACGCTCATGACCCTCGTCATCCCGGTCGTCGCGTTCCTGCTGACCCAACGGTTCTTCACTCGCGGGATCGTCATCACCGGCGTCGACAAATGAGTCTCGCGCCCGGTCGGGTGGCCTTGACCTTCGACACCGAGCATCCGGATCGTCCGGCGACGCCGGGGACGACGGAGCGACTCCTGGAGATCCTCGACCGCAGTGGTGTCCCCGCGACCTTCTTCATCCAGGGACGCTGGGCGGAGGCGTATCCGACGGTCGCCCGCTCGATCGCGAGCGCCGGCCACGTCGTCGGCAGCCACTCGCACTACCATGCCCGGATGCCGCTCCTCACCGACGTCGGGATCGCCGAGGACCTGGCCGAAGCGGGCCGCGTCGTCGAGGCGGCGACCGGCGTCGATCCGCGACCCTGGTTCCGCTGTCCATTCGGGGCGGGTGCGACCGACCCGCGCCTCCTCCGCGCGGTCGAGGCGGCCGGCTATCGACACGTCGGCTGGCACATCGACGGTCTTGACTGGGACGACGGTCGTGACGGTCCGACGATCGCGCGGGAGATCCTGACCGGGGTCGCCGGCCACGGCGACGGGTCGGTCATCCTCCTCCATGCCTGGACCGACGGGATGGCCGCGGCGATCGAACCGATCATCGAGCGACTCCGGGGCGATGGGGCAGTCTTCGTCACGATCGACCGGCTCCCCGGCATCCCGGCGACACCGAGCTGGGCGTGACCGACCCAGCCGAGCGAACAGTCGCAGTCCTCGCCGTCGACGGCGGCAATTCCAAGACGGACCTTGCCCTGGTCGGCTGGGACGGCCGGCTGCTTGGCGCCGTCCGCGGACCCACGACGTCGCACCAGCAGGTCGGATTGGACGCCGGGACCGCAGCGTTGCAGGGACTCATCGATGGCGCTGCCCGACAGGCAGGGATCGGTGATGCCACGGCCGCGGTCGGATCGTTCACGGTGGCGGGCGCCGATACGCGAGCGGACACCCGGCACCTCCGCGCGGCGATCGAACGAGCCGGGCTGGCCGACGACGTGCTCGTGGTCAACGACGCGTTCGCCCCGGTTCGAGCCGGGTCCGAGCGGGGTTGGGGCGTCGGCCTGATCTGCGGCGCGGGTGTCAACGGTGCCGGGGTCGCGCCCGACGGCCGCACGGCACGGTTCGCGGCGTACGGCGCCATCTCGGGTGACTGGGGCGGTGGCGGCGATATCGGGCTGGCAGCGCTCGGCGCGGCCGTCCGGGGACGTGACGGCCGAGGTCGGCGGACGTCGCTCGAGCGCTCTGTGCCCGCGTTCTTCGGCTTCCGACGTCCGATCGATCTGACGATGGCCATCGAAGGCGGACGGCTACCTCAGGATCGCCTGCGTGCACTCTCGCCGGTCGTGTTCCGGGCCGCGCAGGCCGGTGACCCCGTGTCCGTCGAGATCATCGACCACATGGCCGACGAGCTGGCGACCATGGCGTTGGCCATCATCCGTCGCCTCGGGATGACCCGGCTCGATGTCGAGGTGTCGCTGGCTGGTGGCGTGTCGCGCGCCGCCGATCCGTCTTTCGAGGGTCGGATCGGGGCCGGGATCCGGTCGGTCGCGTCTCGCGCTCGGTTCCGGCGTCTGGACGCCCCGCCGGTGCTCGGGGCAGCACTTCTGGGTCTCGACGCCATGGCCCGCTCCGGGCGGATCTCGGAGGCCGGATCGGCCGCGTCGATCCGGCAAGCGCGCCAGGAGTTGACATTCGAGGCGTTCGGCGACCACTGACCGTCGGGGCCTCCGCGGCCAAGGCCGCGTCAAGTGTCGGATGGCTCAGCCGCCGCTCGGGACGGTCTCGACGATGAGCGTCGGCGGGTGAGCGCCCTGGTTGGAGTCGAACGCGAGGCCGTCGCCCGATGTCGGTCGGAGCAGGATGCCGAAGGTGCCATTCCCGTCGACGATCCCGGTCACATCGATATCGAACCAGGTCCCGCCCGCGATCGTTCCCGCATCGGAGACAGGCGGACCGGTGGCTGCCGGTCGGCCGCGCCAGCGGATCGTCTTCGCCTTCCAATCGGTGCTCGTCGGATACGCCTGCGGTCCGTCGGTCGTGCCGTTCCTCACCCAGACGCGCAGGACGGCTCGGTCCACGGACCCGGGCAGGCCGGCTACCCGGACCTTCAGATACGTTTCGCGATCGAGACCGTGGCCGGTATCACCGTCGACTCGAAGCTTGCTCGACCCGCCGGAGTTGGCCAACGGTCGCGCCTGGTCCACGTCGGCATCGCCCGACACGGCGAATGTCGTCCGGGGCGGTGGCGGTCCATGGGTCGCGGCACTGCCTGAATCCGTGAATGAGCTCCCGGCGATCGGCTCGAATGTCCAGTCGTAGCGGCCCGGGTGCAGGGTCAGACGCAGGACGCCGTAGGTCGTCGAGAAGACCTGGCTGTTGGCAGCATGGGTCGCGCGAGGGCGCAACTCCGTTCCGCCCGTGCCGACGACGAACTCGCGCAGCCCATGGTCGGCATCGCGACGGCCGTCAGGGTCCTGTGGGGCGAAGCGCTCGAAGTCGTGGTCGTGCCCATTCAGGACGACGTCGGCTCCCGCGTCGTACAGGATCTTCCAGAAGGCCTTCGCACTCGTCGACCCACCGTGGAAGCCCGAGCTGAAGCGCGGGTGATGCCAATAGGCAAGGACGTCCTTGCCGTCGTTGGCAGCGAGGTCGGCCCGCAGCCAGCTGTCCCTGTGGCGAGGCCGCGCCGCAGCCCACGTCGCTGCAGTTCGAATTCAGGACGACGATGTGCCAGGTCCCGACGTCATAGCTGTAGTAGCCCTTGCCCGGCTCGCCGGCGGCCGCGCCGAAGTAGGCGAAGTAGCCCTTCGCACCGGTCGTCTTGTAGTCGTGGTTGCCGGCCGCCGGCATCGTCCGATCCCTGTACCGGCCCCAGGTCGGGTCATAGCACTGACGAAACTCGGCGGCCGTGCCCGAGGTGTAGACGTTGTCGCCGAGCGTGAACACGGTGCCATCGATCGACGCGAGCAGGTCGGCCGTCGCGCTGTCCTTGGTCGTACCGCAACCGGCGATGTCACCGGCGCCGACCATGACCGGGTCGGCCGCGAGGACTGGCGTCGGAGCCCATCCGAGCCCGAATGCGAGAGCGATCATCAGGACCCCGACAGATGGTCTGGTCACTCGCCTGTACATGACCTCATCAAACCACGGGCGACGACCGTTGCCAGGGTGCCAGGGGTCGCTTCCACAAGGTCCAGATGGCCTTCAGCGGTGATCAGCGTCGGGAGGTCATGTCCTGACTGCGGGTCAGTAGACAGTCCGCGCAATGCCTCAAGCCCACGAAAGCCGGCGGCCGCCCGGCGCCAAAAGATTTGGAATTGGTGGAGATGGGGGAGAGTCGAACTCCCCGTCCAGAACCCTTCGCCGGAAACCACTACGAGCGTGTCCGATGGTTTGTCGTCGACCGCCCGAACGAACATCGGCACCCTGCCGGGCGGTCCAGTCACGTGTCCCTAGATCGGGCTTGACTCCGGACTACGCGTCACTCATCCGGATCGCAGCCTCGCTGCATGACGCTTCCACTACCCGCGAGGCGGAGGCAGCTTCCACGCTCACCTTACTGCCTAAGCAGCGAGGGCGAGAGTCGACTGGCGGTTGCCAGGTACTTCTTTTTGCCACGTGATTAACGAGGCCCAGTGGCGTCCTCGGCTCGCGTTCCCCGGTAGCCAGGCCCTGTCGAAACCACACATCCCCACAGGTCCGAGAACCGGCTCGGACCGGGGATGCTACCACGCTTTGCGCCGAAGGTCGCCTGTCTCAGGCCGGACGAATGGGTCAGCGGACGACGAACGACAAGACTGCTACCGTTATCCGTGGCCGAACCTCCTCGTGGAGGACGGGGGACCCAGATCCTTCGGGGCGAATCGCGAAGACGCGACGGCGATCCCACCGCCGAGCCCGACAGCTCACCTCGCAGGCCGGACGGGCTGCTTCGAGGTACGTCGTGTTCCGGCCGTCACGCCATCCGTCCGTGCAACAGCGCGCTGTCTGGCGAAACCTGGGCTTCGACCTGATCGCCGCCGTCGGCGTCGGCGTCACCGCCGCGCTGATCACGACGCTGCTGCCGACCATCGCCCGGCGTGGCGGACTGGAACCCATCGGATTGGCCGCCCTGGCGGCCGCACCGTTCGTGGCCAACCTTCTTGGCGCCTTCGCGGGTCGGGTAGGTCCCCGATCCGCTCGCCAGCTCGGCCTGATCCGGGCGGCCGGAGCCGGGTCCCTCCTGTTGCTCGTCGTGTTCTCGATCCCGCCGATCCTCATCGCGGCGACCTTCGCGTTCTGGCTCAGCCTCTCGCTTTCGAGCCCGTACTACCTGGGGCTGTGGGGGTCGATGTATCCGGCACGGATCCGCGGGCGACTGGTCGGCGTGGTCGGATCGGCCCGAGCGGCTGCCGCGGCCGTCGCGGCACTGGTCGGAGGCGTCGCTGCCGACCACTTCGGTGGCCTGGTGGCGGTCGCGATGGCCGGTCTGTTCGGTCTGGTGTGCGCATCCGCCTACCTCGGATTGCGTGCCCCGACCGCCCCACGCCAACCGACATTTTCCGCTCGGGACTCGATCCGCACGCTTCGGGAACGCCCGATCCTCGGTCGCATCGCCCTCGCGCAGGGCTTCTATGGCGGCGGGCTGATCGCGGCCGTGCCCCTATACGCCATCGTCAATGTCGATCGGCTCGACCTGTCGCTCTCGGACGTCGGCGTCATCGGCATCCTGACGGCCGGTGCGACGACCTTGTTCTTCCTGGTCTGGGGGGCAGTCGCGGACCGCCGCGGGCCGCTGGTCGCGATGCGGATCGGCAGCGCGTTCGGGCTTATCGCCCTGATCGCCTATGCGCTCGCGCCGGATGTCCGGATCCTGTGGATCGCCGCGATCGGCGCCGGAGCGGGCAGCGCCTCCATCGACGTCGGGATCGCCGCCGCGGTCAGCGACCACACGACGATCGAGGGACGTGCGGCGGCGATGGCCGGCTGGAACGCCGTCACGGGTGCGCGCGGCATCGTCGCCGCCTTCGCGATGAGCGTGCTGCTCCAGCTCGGCATCGTGAACGTGACCAGCGGCCTCCTGCTGTGTGCCGGGTGCACCGCCGTCGGCGTGATCCTGTATGCGCGTGTGAGTGTGCTCGACCCCGCGCCAACGGCCGCTGTCAGTCTGCCCCTCGAGCTCGCTTCGCCGGAGCCTGCCTGACCGGTCCGGCGGATGCCGGTCGGCAACGTCAGTCCGGCGCCCGCTGGGTGATCTCCCGGGCAGTCAAGCCCAGATATCACCGACGGTGTAGCCGGCGGGGAAGGGGTCGGTCGGGTCGACGACGTAGCGGGCGAAGCCGGTGATCCAGGCCTGGCCGGTGATCGTCGGAACGATCGCCCGGTAGTCCCCGATCGTCGTTTCCTCGACCACCCGCCCGGTGAAGACCGTGCCGAGGACGCCCTCGTGGCGAAACGTGTCGCCGATCCGCAGCGTTCCCCGCGCATGGAGGGTGGCCATCTTGGCCGAGGTCCCGGTCCCGCACGGGGATCGATCGATGGCTCCGGTCCACGTCGCCGGGCGCTCCCAGTCGAGCGTCCCCGTCGAAACGGTCACCGCGTTCCGGCGGCTGTTGGCGGGGTCGTGCGGCGGCCCGGACAGCTGGCCGATGGTGATGCCCGCGAAGCCAGGTTGGTCGGGATGGACGACCGGCAGCTGGACCGCTGCCGCGGCCTTGATCATCTCGGTGATCCGGACGATGTCGGCACCTTCGTCCGGTGTCAGGCGAAGCCCGAATCGCTCCGCGTCCGCGATGACGTAGAACATCCCGCCATAGGCGACGTCGACATCGACGGTCCCGAGGTGCGGCACCTCGACCGGGACGTCCAGGTGGGTCGCAAATGCAGGTACGTTCCGGAACGTCACCGCCTCCACCTTCCCATCGCGACAATCCGCCCGGACCCGGATGAGTCCCGCCGGCGATTCGAGGGTCAGCTCGGTGACGGGCTCGGTCATCGGCAGGATCCCGGTCTCGAGCAACACGGTGACGACGCAGATCGTGTTCGTTCCGGACATACCGGGGTATTCGACCTGCTCCATGATCACGTAGCCGGCATCGGCCTCAGGATGAGCCGACGGCAGGATCAGGTTGCAGTTCGCGGCCGGGTAGCCACGCGGCTCGCGCAGCATCCGCAACCGGACGTCATCGCGGTTCGACTGGAGCCAGGTCATCGCCTCGAACATCGTCGTGCCCGGTGCGACATCCACGCCACCGACGATGACCCGCCCGGGCTCGCCGGCCGCATGCGCATCGACGGCCTCGACCACCTCGCCGATCCGGAGCCGTTCCGGGATCCCGGTCACGCCGTCGTCACCGGCCGTCGTCACCGGCCGCGCTGGGCATCGGCGAGCTCGCGAGCCACGTCGCGGCGCGCGTCCCGCTCGGCGATATCGCGTCGGCGGTCGTGGAGTTGCTTGCCCCGGGCCAGCCCGAGCTCGACCTTGGCCCGGCCCTTCGGGTCGATATACAGGCGGAGTGGGACGATGGTCTGGCCCTTGGCCTTGGCACGACCGAGCAGCTCGTCGATCTCCGAGCGATGGAGGAGCAGCTTGCGCGTCCGCTTCGGCTCATGGTTGTAGCGGTTGCCGCCTTCGAACGGCGCGATGTGCGCGCCGATCAGCCACGCTTCCCCCCGCTCGACTCGAGCGTATGCGTCGGACAGCGTGATCTTTCCGGCCCGGATCGACTTGATCTCTGTGCCGGTCAGGACGAGGCCGGCTTCGAACGTGTCGTCGATCGTGAAATCGTGGCGGGCTCTTCGATTGAGGGCGACGGTCTGCTCGTCGCGCATGAGACGGCTCCTTCACGGGCTGGGCGCACGAACGCCGGCCCGATCGTGGGCCGGCGTCCGAGTTGCGTACCACCCACAGGGTGTCCGACTAAACGGCCATCTCCTGCGAGGTGGTGCAGCTAGGCATACTGTCGATCACTGCACATCACCTCCTTTCGTTCCCGGAAACCGTACTCGATGGCGGGGGTCCGTGCAAGAGGTTGCAACCGCCCAGGCATCGGCCCCGCCCCGGTCCGCCGTCCCACGGGTCCCGCGGCACCACGGTTCGTGTCAGATGCCCGTCAGGCGAGCGCACGTCGCGATCGTGGAGTCGGTTACGCCGTCGATCATGCGAAGCCTGAGCGTGGCGGCCCCACCGTCCCATGACACATGCCCGTCTGGCGAGCGCCTGACAGCGTCCTGCATGCCGGATGCCCGTATGGTGAGCATCTGCCGGTTCTCGACCCGATGGCCGGTCGGGTCATCGCCAGATCGACCGTCTGGTGAAGCATTCGCCGGTCCTGTGGTGACAAGCGCTCGCCTGGCGACCATCGCCCGGGTTTCGGGGCGGTGCGGGACGTTCCCTGGGGGCCGGACCCGTCTCGTACCGGCGATGTCTTGGCCAGCCACCGCGGTGGACGGACCGAGGCGGCTCAGGCCGCCAGACGATCCAGCTCCGCCGCGACCGGAACCCCAAGCGCATCCAGCGCGGCGTCGATGTCCGGATCGGTCCCGGCCGGCACCGGGTCCGGCAGAGTCACGACCACGTCGGGGGTGAGTCCGACCCCGTGGATCCAGCGCTTGTCGGGAGTCAACCAGCGGGCGATGGTCAGCTTGAATGCGCCGCCCTCGCCGCTCAGCTCCTGCCATTGCTGGACCGTACCCTTGCCATACGACTGCCGCCCCACAAGGGTCGCTCGACCGGTGTCCTGAAGCGCGCCGGCCACGATCTCGCTGGCTGACGCGCTGTTGCCGTCGATCAAGACCACGAGATGGACCGCCGATTGTGTCGCGATCCCGTCACCGAGTGCGTCCGTGGCGACCTGGACGCCCCTGGAATCCTGCTCCCAGAAGATGGGTCCGGACGCGATGAACTGGCTGGCGATCTTGCGAGCGGCCGTGACGTACCCACCCAGATTGCCACGCAGGTCGAGGATGATATCGGTGCGGCCGGCCGCCAGGTGATCGGCAAGCGCGGCGACCAGCTGATCGGCCGCCGCATCCGAGAAGCCGGCAACGCGCAGATAGCCGACCGATCCATCCGCCAGCACCCGAGATTCGACTTCCTGCTGCTGGACGACATCGCGGGTGATGGATACGTCCATGACAGGGGCGTCAGCGCGCTCGATGGTCAGGGTCACGCTCGAGCCCTGCGGTCCGCGGATCCGACCGACCGCATCGTCAACGGTCAGGCCGTCGAGCGATCCGCCATCGACCGCGACGATGACGTCACCGGCCAGGATCCCGGCCTTCTCGGCCGGCGAGCCGCCGATCGGCTCGGTGACCACCAGCCGACACGTCGGCCCGAGCGGGGCACAGCCTTCCGTCCCATCGCCGGCCAGCGTCCCGATCCTCGCACCGATCCCCTCGAACTGGCCGCTGATCCCCTGCAGGCTCTGCCGGTACTCCTCCGAGGTGAGGTAGGCAGAGAACGGGTCACCCAGCGAATCGATCATGCCCCGGATGGCGCCCTGGACCAGGGTCTCGCGGTCGACATCGCCACCGGCATAGCGGTCGTTGATCATGTGGTAGGTGTCCCAGAACGGCTGGAACGCATCCGCATCCGAGACCGGTGTGCCCGGGTCCGATGCCGCCTGGCGACCGGTCGAGTAGCCCGACACGAACAGCGCCGCCCCGGCCAGGACAGCGACGAGCGCGATGGAGATCGCCAGAAGCGGGATCCGACGAGGCTCCACGACTTCGCCCGCGGTCGGTCCGGCGGTCGACGGGGAGGCGCCCGATCCCTGCGGGCCGGGCTCGATGACGGTGCTGGGTTCGGGGTCGTTGGCAACCATCGCTGGTCCGTCCTGCGTTCGGCGTCCGGGAGGGGCGCCTAGGGTACAACGACTCGTGCAGCAGGGCGGTCGGAGGTCGTCAGCGGATCAGATAGGTCCGGACTGACAGCCACGACCCGAGGATGCCGAGGCCCACCCCGGCGCCCATGATCAGCGTCACGAGGTCGCGTGTGAGCGATCCGAACTGGAGCGGCAGCACCCGGAAGAAGTCGGCCATGAACGCGCTCAGTGGATCGGCCACGGCCGCCAGGATGACCAGGGTCAGGACCGATCCGAGGAGCCCGACGAAGGCGCCCTCGAATACGAACGGCCAGCGGATGAAGGCATCCGATGCGCCGACGAGGCGCATGACCTCGATCTCCTCGGCCCGCGCGAGGACCGCCAGTCTGATGGTATTGATGATGATGAACAGGGCGATGATCCCGACGATGACCAGGACGGCGGTGCCCGCCGTGCGCAGGACGCTGGTGATGGTCAGGACCCGGTCGACCAGGTCTTCGATGTTGTAGACGTTCTTGATGCTCGGATCGGCCCGGAGTGCATCCTCGACGACCCGAACCTGGGTCGGATCGACCAGCTTGACCTCCAGGCTGGCGTACAGCGGGTTGGAGTCGAGGTAGCGGGTCAGGTCCTCGCGACCCTGGGCGGCCATGGAGGCCCGGAACCGGGCGAGTGCGTCGTCCCGGCTGATGTACACGACCGATGCGACCTCCGGCATCGACCGCATCTGCGCCTGGAGCGCCAGGACCTGGGTGTCGGTGGTGTTCGGATACAGCCGAGCCTCGACCTGGACCTTTTCTTCGGTGAATTGGAGGCCGGCCAGCAGACCCGTCTGGATGATCCAGAAGCCGGCCAGCAACAGCAGCATCAGGACCATCGTGGCCGTCGCGGCGAGGCTCATCACGGCGTTCCGCCAGAACCCCTGCCAGGCACGCCTGAGACTGAACAGGACGAAGGTGATCACCGGTCAGTCCTCGCGATGGTAGGCGCCACCGACCTCGTCGCGGATGATCCGACCCTCTTCGAGGGCGACGACGCGCTTGCGCAGCGCGGTCACGACCTCGGCGTTGTGGGTCGCCATCATGACCGTCACGCCCAATTCATTGATCCGGAGCAACAGCTGGAGGATCTCCCAGCTGATGAGCGGATCGAGGTTGCCGGTCGGCTCGTCGGCGATGATCAGGCGCGGGTCGTGGACGAGGGCCCGGGCGATCGCTGTGCGCTGCTGCTCGCCGCCGGACAGCTGGTGCGGTCGCTGCGCGGATTGCGCGGTCAGGCCGACGAGGGCAAGCACGCGCTCGACCGCGGGCCGGATCTGGCGACGGGGCGTGCCGGTGACCTCGAGCGCGAACGCGACATTCTCGTAGACGGTCTTGGACGGCAGCAGCTTGAAGTCCTGGAAGATGATCCCGATCTTGCGCCGCATCCGGGGCACCTGGCGACGACCGAGCTTGGCCACGTCCTGACCATCGAGCACGACCGCACCCCGGGTGGCCACCTCGTCACGGATGAGCAGCTTGATGAGCGTCGACTTGCCGGCGCCGGATGGCCCCACGAGGAAGACGAACGCACCTTCGGGGATCACCAGGTCGACATCGCGCAGGGCGATCTTGCCGTTCGGGTACTGCTTCGTCACGTCGTGGAGGACGAGAACGGCCCGTTCCTGCTTGGCCTGGTCGCGGGTCCGGCCAAGCACGCGATGACGAAGCGAGCGCGATGCGCTCTGCGCAGGGGCAACGGTCACATTCGGCTCCGCGGTCAAGGCTGGCGGCGGACGGTGCCGCGTCTGGACGGTCGTGGACTCCGTCCGCGGGCACGACAGGGGAGCCTCATCGGCGTCGAGGCTACCACCCGGACCATGGTCCGGCAAACGTGACGTCCGGTGCATCGGCGCACCGGACCTTCGTCGGCCCGATGGCGGTCAGAGGAGCCCGGGCGACCTCGGCATGTAGCGCGCGAAGTCGGCGAACGGCCGATCCCAGGCCATCAGGACCGGAAACGTGTCGATCCGGAAGCCCGCCTGCAGGGCGGCCGTCAAGGCATGGTCGGCCGCGCCACCGATCCACATGGCGAACGCGCCACGTGGCATGACCGCCGTGGTCAGATGACCGATGACCGCGCTGACCAGCGACGGGTCGACGGCGGCGATCGGGCCGACCCGTCCGGCCTCGCCGGCATAGCCGTATCCGATCGGCGTCCCGTCCGGGCCGCGGTACAGCCAGCCGTGCCGGTCTTCCATGCGGAGCAACCGGTGGTCGATGGGATGCGCGACGCCCAGACAGATCCGATCCAGCTCGTCGATGGCGTCGGCGAGCATCCGGTGGCCCTGGCCGTCCGGCCCATCTGTGGCGATGTCCGCGAACGCGATCGGGACCACCCCCGACGGCAGTGCCCCGAACATCTCTGGCTGGCGTGGCAGGCCGGTCAGGTTGAACAGCGGCATCCTCGGGACCAGACCCAGACTGGCGTACAGCGCGTTCGAGATCGGCTGGGCGCTGTCGGTGGCGACGGCCCGGGTCATCGAGGGATCGACGGCATCGACCTGAGCGAGCAGCCGGCGACCGAGCCCGGCTCCCTGGAACTCGGGCAGCACGAAGAGCATCGACAGGTACCAGAGTCGCTCGCGGACATACGCCGAGGCGAACCCCACGATCCGTCCGGGATCGGATCCGCTCGATGGCATGGTCGCGACGATGAATTGGTCCGGATCGGTGGCCTGCAGGTGTCCGAACAGCCGGGCCACCGAGGTCGTGTCGGGCGGCATCTCGGCTTGACCAAGGCGGGCCGTGTATTCGTTCGTGGCTGCCCGGTGGACATCCGCGCAGGTGCTCAGTTCGTCAGCCGCGGCCGGCCGGATCGAAATGCGGGCGATGGCCCCGTCCGTGCGGCGCCCGGGGCTCACGTCGTCAGGCTCTCCTCACCGATCCCCCGCTCGAGCTCCGCCTGCATGAAGGCATCGAGATCGCCATCGAGGACCGCACTGGTGTTGCCGGTCTCATGGTTCGTCCGCAGGTCCTTGACCATCTGGTACGGGTGCAGGACATAGCTTCGGATCTGGTTGCCCCAGCCGGCTTCCACGTGTTCGCCCTTGAGTTGGCGGATCTCCTCTTCCTTCTCCTCGAGGGCCCGCTCGAGGAGCCGCGCCTTGAGGACCTTGATGGCCATCTCCTTGTTCTGGGTCTGACTCCGTTCGTTCTGGCTCTGGGCGACGATGCCGGTCTTGAGATCGGTCAGGCGAACGGCCGAATTGGTCTTGTTGACGTGCTGGCCGCCCGCGCCCTGCGAGCGATAGGTGTCGACCCGGATGTTGTCCCAATCGAGCTCGATCTCGACGTCGTCATCGGCCTCGGGCAGGACTTCGACCAGAGCGAATGTCGTCTGGCGCCGGTTCTGCGAATCGAATGGGCTGATCCGGACGAGGCGGTGGACCCCGCGTTCGGCACGCAGCCAGCCGTAGGCCCGCCGGCCATTCACGGCCACCGTCACGCTCTTGAGTCCGGCCTGCTCCCCTTCCTGCTGGTCGAGGATCTCGGTCGGGAAGCGGTGCCGTTCGGCCCAGCGCAGATACATCCGCAGGAGCATCTCGGTCCAGTCGGTCGCCTCTGTCCCGCCGGCACCGGCGCTGATCGACAGGAGCGCCGGTCGGTCGTCATAGTCGCCGGAGAACAGGAGCGCCGTCCGCTCTCGTCGGAAGTCGTCTTCCAGGGCGGCGGTGTCACGCTCGAGCTCAGCTTCGAGTTCCGCGTCGGGGGCCTCGTACAGGAGGTCGACGGCCGCAAGCAGGTCGTCCGACCGAGCCTCGAGGTCGCGCCATGTCGCGATCTCACCACGCAGCCCGTCGGCTTCGCGCAGGACCTTCTGGGCCGCTCGGCCGTCGTCCCAGAACCCGGGTTCCTGGGTCAGTGCCTCGATCGTGCTGACCCGCGCATCCTTGGTCGCGAGGTCAAAGATGCCCCGAGGTCGACCGGATCCGTTCAGCCAGGTCGCGGATGGCGGCGGCTTCCACCTAGTTCCGGGCCTGCAGATCCTGGAGCAGGATCGGGCGCAGCTCGATGAGCCGGAGCGCCGTCTTGCTTCGGGCGACGACGGGGTTGACGCACGGGCAATAGCCGTTATGCGGGCAGACGCCGCAGTTGCCATCGCAGTCCAGGGCAGCGGCGTAGCTGCAGGACCGACAATCACGCTCGCAGGCGATCAGATCGACGAACGATGCTTCCTCAGCCTGCTTCACAGGTTCCCCCTCAGTGGTGCGTGGCAAGGGCGGGCGACGGGACTGATTCGGGGCATGGACCCTGGGGAGGTCCGATATCGACGGGTTTTGGCACAGTATACGGGGCCAAACCCCTGGCGCCAAGAGGGAAAACCGTTCTTCGGCCTCATGGACCGTCTGGTGGTCCGACCGGTCACCCGGGCTCGGATCGCGTCGGGCTCAGCGGCCGTGGCACTTCTTGTATTTCGCCCCGGAACCGCACCAGCAGGCGTCGTTGCGGCCGATCCGGGTACCGCTCGGCGTGTAGCCCGGCCTTGGCCCCGACGGCGTCGAGCCCGAGGACGAGCCCCGGGACGTGCCCGCCGTCCCACCCGAGACCGGCTGGTCGCCCAGGGACTCGCGCATCGGTCCGCTCGTGGGAGCCGGAGCTGGACCGCCACGCAGGATCGCGGATCCACCGGCGGCCGCTGCGACCGGCGCGGCAAGGGGTGCCCGGCCGGCGGTCCCGACGGCCGGTGTCCCGGCCGAGCCATTCGCGTCGATCGCGTCATTCGCGCCAGCGGTCCAGGTCGTTCCGGTCGTGTTCGCGACCGGCTGCAGTGGCGGCGCCTCGTTGCGGGTCACCGTCACCCTGAAGATCGATGACGCGACGCCGTGGCGAATCAGGTCGCTCAACTCGTCGTACAGGGCGAATGCCTCGCGCTTGAACTCGTTGAGCGGATCCTGTTGCGCGTACCCGCGCAGACCGATCCCGCGGCGCATGTCGTCGAGTTCGGTCAGATGCTCGACCCACAGGGAATCGATGGTCCGGATGAGGACCAGTCGCTCGACCGTCTTCCAGTCGGCCTCGCCGACCTCCGCCGCCCGCTCCGCCAGGCGTTCGTCGGCCAGATCCCGCACGTGGTTGACGATGGCCTCCCGGCTGCGCAGCTCCCACAGGTCATCCGCCGACGTCCCGTCGCCGCTCAGTCCCATCACGGCGAGCGCCGCCGACAGGCCTTCGAGGTTCCATTCGGTGGGGTCGTCGCCGACCAGGTGGCCGTCTGCCAGCGATTCGACTTCCTCGTCGAGGAACGCCTGGACGGTCTCCGTCAGGTCCTCGTTATTCAGGACCTTGTCGCGCTCCGCATAGATCGTCTCGCGCTGCTTGTTGATGACGTCGTCGTATTCGACGACGCGCTTGCGGATGTCGAAGTTGAAGCCCTCGACCCGGCTCTGGGCGGACTCGATCGTTCGCGACACGAGGCGCGATTCGATGGCCACGTCGTCCTCGAGGCCGAGTCGCTCCATCAGCCCGGTCACCCGCTCGCTGGCAAAGCGCTTCATCAGGTCGTCCTCGAGGGACAGGTAGAAGCGCGAAGAACCAGGGTCGCCCTGGCGACCGGCCCGCCCGCGGAGCTGGTTGTCGATCCGTCGGGAATCGTGGCGCTCCGTGCCGATGATGTGCAGTCCGCCGGCGGCCACCACCCGGTCGTGGTCCTCGTCGGTGGTCGCTTTGGCTTCGGCCAGGGCCTCCTGGTAGACGGCCGGCTCGACCTCGGCCGGGTTGAGGCCGCGCTTGTGGAGTGCCTCGGAGGCAAGCCCCGCCGGGTTGCCGCCGAGCAGGATGTCCGTGCCACGGCCGGCCATGTTGGTCGCGATGGTCACGGCCCCCGACCGTCCGGCCTGCGCGACGATGCCCGATTCCTTCTCATGAAACTTGGCGTTGAGGACCTCATGCTTGATCCCGCGCCGCTTGAGCATCGTCGCCAGCATCTCGGACTTCTCGACCGTGACGGTGCCGACCAGGACCGGTCGGCCCTCCTCGGTCATCTCGACGATCTCGTCGATGAGCGCGTTGAACTTGGCCGGCTCGTCGCGGAAGACGAGATCCGCATCGTCCTCGCGGATCATCTCCCGGTGGGTCGGGATGGCCACGACCTCGAGCTTGTAGATCTTGTGGAGCTCTTCGGCCTCGGTCATCGCGGTGCCGGTCATCCCGGACAGCTTGTCGTACAGCCGGAAGTAATTCTGGAACGTGATCGTCGCCAGGGTCACGCTCTCGCGCTGGACCCGGAGGCCTTCCTTGGCCTCGATGGCCTGGTGGAGACCCTCGCTCCAGCGACGACCGGGCATCTGGCGACCGGTGAACTCGTCGACGATGACGATCTCGCCGTCCTTGACGATGTAGTCGCGGTCGCGCTTGTACAGGGCATGCGCACGGAGCGCCTGCTCGAAATGCCGGGCCAGGCGCGGGTCGGCGTCGTACAGGTTCTCGATGCCGAGCCAGCCCTCCATCTTGGAGATGCCTTCCTCGGTCGAGGACACGGCTTTGTCCTTGAGGTCGATGAAGAAGTCGCCGCCCTCTTCATCGCCTTCCGGCCGGCCCTTGAGCCGGGGCACGAGACGGGCGAAGGTGAAGTACAGGTCAGCGGACTCCTCGGCCTGGCCACTGATGATGAGCGGCGTCCGGGCTTCATCGATGAGGATGTTGTCGACCTCGTCGACGATCGCGAACGCCCGCTCGCGCTGGACCCGCTGGTCGAGCTCGAGGACCATGTTGTCGCGCAGGTAGTCGAACCCGAATTCGTTGTTCGTGCCATACGTGATGTCCGCCGCATAGGCCTCGCGGCGAGTCACCGGGCGAAGGTGGAGCAGACGTTCATCGCTGGTCGGGTAGTCGGGCTCGAAGACGTACGAGGCGTCGTGGGTGATCATCCCGACGCTGACCCCGAGGAAGTCGAAGACGGGGCCCATCCATTGCGGGTCGCGCCGAGCGAGGTAGTCGTTGACCGTGACGACGTGGACGCCGCGACCGGTCAGCACGTTGGCGACAGCGGCGAGCGGTGCGACCAGGGTCTTGCCCTCGCCGGTCCGCATCTCGGCGATCTTGCCCTGGTGGAGCACGGCGGCGCCCATCAGCTGGACGTCGAAGTGACGCATCCCGAGCGTCCGCTTCATCGCCTCGCGGGTCATCGCGAAGACTTCTGGCAGGACGTCGTCGAGGGCCGCCTGGAGGCGTTCGTTCTCGCGCTTGCGGCGATCCGCCTTCAGCTCGCGCCGACGTTCCAGCTCCGGGTGATGGAGTTCATCGTCGGATGGTTCGTCGGGCTCGGCCGCTTCGCCGATCTCGGTCCGCAACTCGGCGAAGTGGGCCCGGATCTGCTCATCGGTCAGCGCTTCGTATTCGGCTTCGAGGGCGTTCGTCTCGTCGACCAGGGGTTGCAGACGTCGGATCTCGCGGTCGTTCGAGTCGACGAATCGGTTCAGGAATCGCATAGCCGGTGAAGTATAGGTGAGGTCGAGTCAAGGCCCGGGGCGAGGATCCTGATCGACGGGGCCGCGTCGTGCAGGACCAGGGTCCCCGTCGCGTGCCAGGGCCCCCGTGCGTGCCGGGACGGCGTCGCGTGCCGGGCCTGATCCAGCCACATATTCGCCCAGCGCGTACTGGGCCTACGAATCGGGACGAACCGAGGGTCGGGCTGTGGGTTCTGGCGGCGATCTGAGCGTGGAACCGGTCGACGCGTCGCCAGATCGGGGTCCGAAGTGGGCCTAGCACGCACCTGGCGGATATCTGGCCAAAAGCGACCGGGCTTGGCCAAAGCGGCTGGGGTCCGGCCGACGCCTCGGCCCGCCAGTTCGGCAACCGATCAGCCGGGCAGACTCCAGAACCCGGTCCCGTAGCCGACCACCAGGAGCACGAAGGTGACGACGCCCAAGCCGAGCCAGAAGAGCACCGAGATCACCCTTGAGGTCGGGTTCATCTCCGGGTTCTTCAGAGCCGGCATCTTGTCTCCGGACAGGCCGGAGCCCCAGCGCGGCGACCGCAATTGAGTCCGCCAGTCGGCCTCGGCCGGCGGCAGCGGCTCGAGGCCGCCCTCACCATCCGGCTTGTGCAACTTGAGGGTCATCGGTCTCCTGCGTGGCTCGGCGTCGCGAGGGTGTCGGTCTTGGCAGCGGCGACGCCCGACACGGCTGTTCCAGGATCGTCGTCGTCCTCGCCGGTCCGGGTGTCCAGCAAACCTTCCGAGCCATCCTCCCACAGCAGCATCTCCTGTGTCAGGGAGACTTCGCTGGAGAACAGGGCGCCGACAGATTCGCCACGGTGGATGCGCTTGATCGCCTCGCCGATGAGCGGGGCGACCGACAGGGTGGTGATCTTGGGCAGGCGCTTTCGCTCCGGCAGTGGCACGGAGTCCGTCAGCACGACCTCACGCAAGTTCGATGCAGCGATGCGGTCGACGGCCGGGTCACTGAGCACACCGTGCGTGGCGCAGGCGTAGATCTCGGTGACCCCCTCGCGCTCGAGCGCCCGGGTGATCTCGACGAGTGTTCCGCCGGTGTCGATCTCGTCGTCGACGATGATCGCCCGCTTGCCCTTGACATCGCCGATGACGTTCATGAGTTCGGCCCGGTCGAGATTGCCGACGCGACGTTTCTCGATGATCGCCAGCGGGGCGTCAAGCAGTTCGGCGAACGCCCGGGCTCGTTTGGCGAAACCGAGGTCGGTGACCACGACCGGATCCTCGATGTGCTTGTGGCGGTAGTAGTTCGAGAGCATGTGGACCGCGGTCAACTCGTCGACCGGGATGTTGAAGAAGCCCTGGATCTGGCCCTGATGCAGGTCCATGGTCAGCACGCGGTCGGCGCCGGCTACGGTGATCATGTCGGCGATGAGCCGGGCCGTGATCGGGACCCGCGGCTGATCCTTCTTGTCAGACCGGCCGTAGGCGTAGAACGGGATGACCGCGGTGATCCGGCCGGCACTGGCGCGCTTGAACGCGTCGATCATGATCAGGAGTTCCATGATCGACTGGTTGACCGGGTGGCTCGTGGGCTGGACGAGGAAGACGTCCTTCTCGCGGACGTTCTCGAGGATCTTGACGAAGATGTTCTCGTTGGCGAACTGGAAGACCTCCAGCTTGCCCGGTTCGGTGCCGAGGTAGCGGCAGATCTTCCGGGCCAGGTCCGGGTTCGAGTTGCCGTGGTAGATCTCGAACTGGTCCGCGTACACCCGTGCCGCCTCCCGTCCGCCGAAGGCTGACGAGACCGTCACGCCGGACTCATCCGCCTGTCCCCGGGCCGGTGGGACTGGTGCCGTCCGTCCCCGGGCCGTCATCGTCGCCCATGGCGTCCTGGTCCGCAAGTCCGGCCCGGAATGCGGCGATGGCGACGACCCGGTCACCCTCGGCGAGGCGCATCACGATGACTCCGCGAGCGTGCGGCGAGTAGCGATTGATCGTATTCGTCTCGGTCCGGATGACCTGGCCGCCGGCACTGATGAGCAGCAGCTCCTCGTCCTCCTCGGTGACCTGTTGGACGGCCGCCACGTCGCCCGTCTTGCGGCCTTCGAGGCTGATCAACCCGACGCCCTGACCGCCGCGATGCTTGCGTCGGAAGTCGGACAGCGGGACCCGCTTGCCGTAGCCCGTCTCGCTCAGGACAAGCAGGTCGCTCTCGGGCTGGACGACACTCATCCCGACGACCGAATCGCCCTTTCGGGCGAGCCGGATGCCGATGACGCCGGCCGCGTCGCGGCCCATCGCCCGGACCTCGCCTTCGGAGAACCTGGCGAGCTTGCCCTGGGCGGTGGCGATGATGACGTCGTCGTCGCCGGTCGAGACATCCACCCAGGCCAGCTCATCATCGTCATGGAGGGTGATGGCCCGGATGCCCGAGGAGCGGACCTTCTCGAATTGCTCGAGCGGCGTCTTCTTGACGATCCCCTTGCGGGTGGCCAGGACCAGGAACGAACCGGCGGTGAAATCGGGGAGCATGATCGTCGCCATCGGGACCTCGCCCGATTCGACCTGGACGCCGGGCAGGTTGATGATCGGGATGCCCTTGGCCTGCCGGCTGGCATCGGGGATCGCGTGGACCTTGGCCGAGAAGACGCGGCCCCGATTGGTGAAGAACAGCGCCCAGTGATGGGTGTTCGCGACGAGGAGATGCTCGACGGCATCCTCTTCGCGAGTCACGTGACCGATGATCCCCTTGCCGCCGCGGTGCTGGCGTCGATACGTCGCCACCGGCTGGCGCTTGATGTAGCCGCGACCGGAGATCGTGACCACGACGTCCTCGTCGGCGATCAGGTCCTCGTCGGTCATCTCGCGACTCGTGTCGTCGGCGACCCGCGTCCTTCGTTCGCCGGCGTACTTGCGCTTCAGCTCGGCGAGTTCGTCCTTGATGATCTGGCTGACCCTGGCCGGGTTGGCCAGGATGTCCTCGAGCTCGGCGATGAGCTGGATGATCGCCAGGTACTCGTCTTCGATCTTCTTGCGTTCGAGGGCCGCCAGGCGAGCCAGGCGCATGTCCAGGATGGCCTGGGCCTGCAGCTCGGACAGGTCGAACCGGCTCATCAGGTTGGAGCGGGCGTCGTCGACCTCGGCCGATTCCCGGATGGTCTTGATGACCGCATCGAGGTTGTCGAGGGCGACCTTGAGTCCTTCGAGGATGTGCGCCCTGGCCCGCGCCTTGCCCAGATCGAATTCGGTCCGTCGTCGGATGATCTCGCGGCGGTGGTCGAGGTAGTGGGTGAGCACGCTCCGCAACGGCAGCGTCTGCGGCTGGCCGTCGACCAGCGCCAGCATGTTCATGTTGAAGGCGAGTTGCATGGGCGTGTGCTTGAACAGGTTGTTCAGGACCTTGTGCGGATTCGCATCGCGCTTCAATTCGATGTAGATGCGCATGCCGTCCCGGTCCGACTCGTCGCGCAGGTCGCCGATGCCCTCGATCCGCTTCTCCTTGACCAGGTCGGCGATCTTCTCGAGCAGGCTGGCCTTGTTCACCTGGTAGGGCAGCTCGGTGACGACGATCGCCGTCCGGTCGCCCTTGACCTCCTCGAATGCGACCTGGGCGCGCATCACCACCCGGCCCCGACCGTGCGCGTACATCTGTCGGATGGCGTCGACCGTCTCCCACTCGCCGTTCAGCAGGTTGCGCTGACGCTCGTAGCGGTAGATCGTCCCCCCGGTCGGGAAGTCCGGTCCCTGGACGTACTTGCACAGGTCGTCCGAGGTCAGGTCGGGGTCGTCCACCATGGCCATGGTGGCGTCGACGATCTCGCCCAGGTGGTGCGGCGGGATGTTCGTGGCCATCCCGACGGCGATCCCGGAACTGCCGTTGACCAGCAGGTTCGGGAGCCTGGCGGGCAGGACCGACGGTTGCTGCTGGGTGCCGTCGTAGTTCTCGACGAAATCGACCGTGTCCTTGTCGATGTCGGCCAGCATCTCGCCGGCGATCGCGGTCAGCCGCGCTTCCGTGTAGCGCATCGCCGCGGCGGTATCGCCGTCGACCGAGCCGAAGTTGCCCTGGCCGTCGACCAGCGGGTAGCGCATCGAGAAGTCCTGGGCGAGTCGCACGAGGGCGTCGTACAGGGCGCTGTCGCCGTGCGGGTGATACTTGCCCATGACCTCGCCGACGATCGCCGCGCACTTGCGATACGAACTGGTCGAGGACAGCCCCATCTCGCCCATCGCGTACAGGATCCGGCGATGGACCGGCTTGAAGCCGTCGCGGACATCGGGCAGGGCGCGCGACACGATGACGCTCATCGCGTAGTCGAGGTAGCTGACCCGCATCTCGTCCTCGATGCGGATCGATCGGAAATCGCCCAGTTCGTCGGTCACGTTCGGCTTGCTCCTGTCGGTTCAGCGCGGTCGGTCGGGCCGGGTTCGGTCATCAGAGCGGTGGCTCCGGGTAGATGGTCGGATCGGGCAATGACCCGAAGCGGGCGCTGGTCTGAGCGGCGATCGAGGTCGACGGGGAACCGGCTCGCTTGCGGATGCCCGTCAGTCGGTCACGGATCGTTTCGGCCAGTGCCGGGTCGAGCTTGGACAGCGTGTCCCGGATGACCCAGGCGCGGTGGCCATCGTCGGTCGTTGCGGCCCGCTCGGACTCATCCCGCAACGCGGACTCGGTCGCTTTTCGATCGACGATCGTCAGCGAGCGGTACGCCCACGACAGTGCCTTCTGGACATCGGCTTCGGCATCGCCGATCAATTCGCCGAGCAACGGCAGGCCGTTGGCGGCCACCTCCGCCTCGTGCCCCCGACGCAGGCCGGCATGGGTCATCGTGGCGATCGTCGAGCCGACCAGGCGGCGCTCCCAGCGTGACGGGCTGTAGACGAGCGAACCGAGCTCGGCCCAGCGATACGGCTCGGCGACGATGCCTTCCGCGTATGGGTGTGCCAGCGAGTCGACCGTGATCCAGTCGCCGGCCTCGCGGGCGGCCCGCCTGAGCAGTTGCCAGGTCCGCTCGGTCTCCGTCCCGAGTGTTCGCGCGAGCAGGTCGAACGCGAACCAGCGGGCTTCCAGCTCGGTCTCGGCGAACAGCCGGTCGGCAAGGAACAGGAGGGTCGTCGCCCGCTCGCGGCGGGTCTCCTGGCGGAAGCCGCGCGACACGGCGGCCAGGAGCGGCCAGCGGACCCCGTGGACCGGACCGATCCCGGGTGCCACGCGCTGCTGTTCCTCGAGGTAGGCCGGGTCGGCCAGCGACGCCAGCCCGCGGGTCAACGCCCGGGCGAATGCATCGGGGTCGTTGACCAGGTCTGCCAGACCGCGCCCGATGGCCGTGGCAGGCTCGCGGTGGTCGGCCACGAACTCGACCGACCGGGCGCTGACCTCGCTGCGCGCCGGCGCGGTCATCGTCACCGGCTCGACCCAGGCTGGGCCGCGCCCGGATCGGTCGCGCGATACGCGTAGCGTGCCTGCAGATCGCGCTTTTGCGCCGGGCTGGCGGCGACGTAGATGCCGGTGGCGGTCGCCAGCTCATCGCCGGTCGATCCGTCCACGATACGCCCGGCGGTGTCGACGATGCGCCGTCGCGACCGGGTGATCCAGCCTTCCGCCCGGATCGGGACACCGACCCGAACGGGCTGCCGGAATTCGACCGCCATCCGGGCGGTCACCCCCCAGTTGTCCTCGGCCACCACCGACCAGGCCATGACCTCGTCGAGGATGGTCGACAGGATCCCCCCGTGGACGACACCCTGCCAGCCCTCGAAGCGACGGTCGAGCGCGAGGGCCACCCACGACCGGCCCGGTTCGAGGTGCAGGTCGAGGCCGAGACCGGCGCTGTTGAGCGTCCCGCACGCGAAGCAGTTGTGCTCGGCGAATTCGAAGCGTCCGCTCGCGGTCTCGATCGTGGGGCGTGCCCCGGCAGCGGTCGGAAGCGTGTCAGACGTCAAGGTTCTGGACTTTCCGCGCCTCGGACTTGATGAACTCCTTGCGCGGGGCCACCTTCTCGCCCATGAGCATCGTGAAGATGCCGTCGGCGGCGGCCGCGTCCTCGCTGTCGACCCGCAGAAGCGTCCGCGACTCGGGGTTCATGGTCGTCTCCCAGAGCTGATCGGCGTTCATCTCGCCAAGACCCTTGAAGCGCTGGACCGACAGGTTCTTGACGTTGAACTCCTTGACGACCCGATCGCGTTCCTTCTCTGACTGCGCATAGCGGGTCACCTTGCCGGTACTGATCCGGTAGAGGGGAGGCTGCGCGATGAACAGATAGCCTGCCTCGATGACCTCGGGCATATGTCGATAGAAGAAGGTCAACAGCAGGGTCCGGATGTGGGCGCCATCGACGTCGGCGTCGGTCATGATGATGATCCGGTGATAGCGCAGCTTCGCGATGTCGAAGCTCTCACCGATCCCGGCTCCGAGGGCGATGATCAGGGGTCGCACGTTCTCGCTCGACAGGATCTTGTCGAGCCGGGCCTTCTCGACGTTGAGGAGCTTGCCGCGGAGAGGCAGGATCGCCTGGTTCCGGCGGTCGCGACCCTGCTTGGCCGACCCGCCAGCCGAATCGCCCTCGACGAGGTAGAGCTCGCTCCTGGCCGGATCCCGTTCCTGGCAGTCGGCCAGCTTGCCCGGCAGCGACATGCCGTCCAGGGCGCCCTTGCGGATCACGAGATCACGAGCCTTGCGAGCCGCTTCGCGAGCCCTCGCCGCGGTCAGACACTTCTCGATGATCCTTCGACCGTCGGCGGGGTTCTCGTCGAGATATTGCCCGAGGCTGTCGGCCACGGCCGTCTGGACCTGTCCCTTGACCTCGGCGTTGCCGAGTTTCGCCTTGGTCTGCCCTTCGAACTGCGGATCCGTCAGCTTGACGCTGACGACCGCGGTCAGGCCTTCCCGGACGTCCTCGCCCGACAGGTTGCCGTCGGCGTCCCGCAGGACCCCGGCTCGCCTGGCCCAGTCGTTGAGCGAGCTGGTCAGCGCCGCCCGGAAGCCCGTGACGTGGGTCCCGCCGTCGACCGTGTTGATGTTGTTGGCGAAGGCCAGGACGTTCTCCGTGTAGGAGTCGTTGTACTGCAGGGCGACCTCGACATTCGTCGTGCCCTCGCGTCGTTCGACATAGATCGGTCGCGTGTGGAGCGCTTCCTTGTTTCGATTCAGGTGACGAACGAAGGATTGGAGCCCGCCCTCGAAGTAGAACGAGCGCTCACGGTCGGAACGCTCGTCGATCAGCGTGATCCAGACGCCTTTCGTCAGGTACGCCGATTCCCGGAGGCGCTGGCTGATCGTCTCGAAGGAATAGTCGATCGTCTCGAACATCTCGGGATCAGCCCGGAAACTCGTCTTGGTCCCGCGCCGCGACCCCTGGGGACCGATCTTCTTGACCGGGCCGGTCGGCTTTCCGCGCGCGTATTCCTGCGCCCAGATCGACCCGTCGCGGGCCGATTCGACGCGCATCCACGAGGACAGGGCGTTGACGACGCTCACCCCCACCCCGTGCAGGCCGCCCGACACCTTGTATCCACCGCCACCGAACTTGCCGCCGGCGTGGAGCACGGTGTGAACGACCTCCAGCGCATCCTTGCCGGTCGAGTGCTTGCCCACCGGGACGCCCCGGCCGTCATCCTCGCCGGTGACCATCCCGTCCGCGGAGATCGTGACGCGGATCGTCTTCGCCTGGCCGGCCATCGCTTCGTCGATGGAATTGTCGACGACCTCCCAGACGAGCTGGTGCAGGCCGCGCGCGTCGGTCGAGCCGATGTACATGCCTGGTCGCTTGCGAACGGCCTCGAGACCCTCGAGGACCTGGATGCTGGCCGCGGTGTAGTCCGACGCGCCGGCCTTGCCGCGCTTGACCCGTCCGCCCGTCGGCGGGACGGCCGACGATGCGTTGCCGGTGTTCGGGCTGGTATCGGTCACGCGGTCCCTCCGGTCAGGCGCTCGTACAGGCGCCCGAGTTCTTCGTCGCTGTAGTACTCGATGACGATGCGTCCGCCCCGGCGCGAGCGGGCGAGACTGACTTTCGTGCCCAGCGACCGGCGCAGCTCTTCCTCGACCCGCTCGAGGTCCGGATCCCGTCGGGCGGCGACCGCCGGCACCTCGGGTTTCGGCTGGCGCAAGCGCCGGACCAGCTCCTCCGTCTGCCGGACGGACAGGTCCTGGCCGATGACCGAATCGAGGACCCGATCCTGCAACTCGGTTGGCAGGCCGCCGAGGGCGCGCCCATGGCCCTCGCTGAGGCGACCATCGGCGACTGCGGCCTGGATACCCGGCGCGAGGTCGAGCAGTCGGAGCGTGTTGGCGACGGTGGACCTGGCCCGGCCGACCCGCGTCGCGATGACATCCTGGCTGGCCCCGAACTCGTCGATCAACTGTCGATAGGCCTGTGCCGTCTCGAGCGGATCAAGATCTTCACGCTGGAGGTTCTCCACCAGGGCAAGCTCGAGCTGCTCGCGGTCGGCGAGCTGGCGGACGACGGCCGGGATCCGCTCGATGCCGGCTGCCTGGGCGGCTCGGAGTCGGCGTTCACCGGCGATGAGCTGGTAGCCGTCCAGGACCTCCATGACCAGGATCGGCTGGATGACGCCATGCTCGGCGATGCTCGCCGTCAGGGCTTCCAGGCCATCGGCTCGGAATCGCTTCCGTGGTTGGCGTGGATTGGGTGAGATCCGCGAGATCAGGATCTCGATCGTCGCCGCCGAGCGGTCTTCCCGAGGCGGGATCAAGGCGGCCAATCCACGACCGAGACCAACGGGACGGTCCGGACGGAGCGTCACGATGCCACCGGCAAGACGTCCGACGGGACTGAAGGGCGACCGGATCGACCATCTCGGGCGCGCATCTCTACAGCGAGCGCCGCATATGCGACGGCACCTGTGGAATCCGGGGCGTAGGCGGCGATCGGTCGCCCGTGGCTGGGCGCCTCGGACAGGCGGACGTTGCGCGGGATGACGGTCTCGAACACGCGGTCGCCGAGATGGCGACGGACCTCGGCAGCCACGTCGGCCGACAGGTTGGTTCGCGCATCGAACATCGTCAGCACGACGCCCTTGAGGACAAGACGCGGGTTGAGGTGATCTCTCACGAGGTCAAGCGTGGCAAGCAGTTGGGTCAGTCCTTCCAGGGCGTAGTACTCGCATTGCAACGGGATGAGGACCGCATCGGCAGCAGTCAGGGCATTGACGGTCAACAGACCGAGCGACGGCGGACAGTCGATGAACACGTAGTCATACGAATCGGCGACCCCGGCGAGGACCCGGCCCAATCGCCGTTCGCGACCCTCGAGTGGCGTGAGTTCGACTTCCGCTCCGGCCAAGGCGACCGCCGATGGGACGATATCGAGTCCGTCGACCGGACCGGACACCACCAGTTCGTTGATCGCGATCCCGTCGACGACGGCGTCGTAGATGGAGCGTCCGAGCGATCGACGGTCGAAACCAAAACCGCTCGTCGCGTTCCCTTGCGGGTCGAGGTCAACGACGAGGACGCGCTCACCGGCCATCGCCAGGTAGCTTCCGAGATTCACGACCGTCGTGGTCTTGCCGACCCCGCCTTTTTGGTTCGCGCAGGCGATCGTCTGGCCCACTCAGTGTCCTGCTCGGATCGTACTCACGATACTGGATTCTACCATCGCAGCCCCGTTCACTCGCTCGGCTCACGCTCGGGTTCGAGTCTGGCGTCATCCCGATGGCCGTCGCGTATCGACGACGTATCCGCGACGTATCCCGGCTGGCGGGTGGGGGTGTTTCACGTGAAACACCGAGGGTCTTGAGGTCGGAGCGCGCTTGGTCAGGCGTCCATTGCCCGGATGGCAGGTCCATGGGATACTGTCGCGGAGGTCGCCGCCGTTCGACCGTCACTCGAGGGACCGTGCGGGCGGGCGCGACCTTCGGCCAGACCGCCGAGGATCGACTCGCCGATGACCCTGCTGCTTGCCGCGGTCGGCGCGACGGTTGCGGCCTTGCTGGAATTGACCGCCGGCCCCTACCTTCGGATAGAGACCGCTGAACCGCACCTCGTACTCGTCTTCGGGATCATCGTCACGGTGGCGGTCGGTTTCGAGGCAGGGCTCGTCTGGGCCTTCGTGGGGGGCCTTGTCCTAGATGTCCTCATTCAACGGCCGCTTGGATCGACCGCATTCGCGCTCCTGCTGTGCGTGGGCGCCACGGCCGGGCTCGGTCAACTGCTCCCGCGTCTCCGACCGATCGTTCCCATCCTTGCCACCATCCTGTTGAGTCTCGCTTACTCCATGATCTTGTTCTTCGCCTACAACGCACTCCGAACGCCCATCCCGGTCGCAGACCCGATCGGCCGGCTGTTGCCGGGTGCGATCTACGACATCGCGCTCGCGGCGCTGTTCGGCCCGTTGCTCGTGTCCATCCACGACCGACGAACCGAGACTGAGCGAGTCGACTGGTGACGGCCTTCCTCGACGAGCGGCCGCGCTCGATCCGTTCGGTTTCCCGCTTCGCGACCTTCGGATTGGTCGTCGTCCTCGCCGTGACCGCGCTGGGTGGCCGCTTGTTCTATCTGCAGGTCGTGGACGGAGGCCGGCTGGCGACCCTGTCGGTCCAGCAGCGCACCGTCGAAGAGGCGATCCCCGCACCGCGCGGCCTGATCTACGACCGCAAGGGACGTCTTCTCGTGAGCAACATCGCGACCTTCGTGGTCAAGCTCCGACCGGCCGATCTGCCGATCGACCAGCGGCCAGAGGTCGTGGCGCGGCTCGCGGCCCTCCTGCGCAAGGATCCTGCCGACATCAACTCGAAGATCGACGGGAACCCGGGATCCACCTTCGACTACGTTCGGATCGCCACCGACGTCGATGAGAACACGGCCCGGCTGATCTCGGAGGCGGGGTTCGACCTTCCCGGCGTCGAGGTCACTGTCGAGGCCCGTCGCGAGTACCCCCAGGGTCCGCTGTTGTCGCAGGTCCTCGGCTACACCGGCCCGATCAACGGCGATCAGCTCAAGGTCCTCAAGGACGACGGGTACTTGCCCGACGACCTGCTCGGCAAGGCCGGTCTCGAATCCAGGTACGAGACCGAGTTGCGTGGGGTTTACGGCGCCGAGACGGTCGAGCGCGATGCGTCCGGCCGCAAGACCCAGGTCCTGCAGACGCTCGCCGAGCCGCAACCTGGCGACTCGCTCAACCTGACCATCGACACCAGGGAACAGCAGAACGCCCAGAAGGCCCTGGTCTGGGCGATGAACAAGGTCGGGATCAAGCGCGGGGTCGTGATCGTCGAGAACCCCCAGACCGGTGAGATCCTCGCGCTCGTCAGCTTGCCCACGTACGACAACAACGATTTTGCCCGGGGCATCAGCAACGCAGACTTCAAGAAGTTGCTCAAAAACCCCGACAAGCCGCTGCTGAATCACGCCGTGCAGGCGCACTACCCACCCGGTTCGACGTACAAGCTCGTCACCGGGACCGGCGCCCTCGCCGACAAGAAGATCACCGACACGACGAAGGTCCAGACTCGGGGCTACCTGACCCTGGGGGCCACGAAGTTCTACGACTGGAACCATCAGGGGTTCGGCGCCTGCGACATCTACTGCGGGTTCGGCCATTCGAGCGACACATTCTTCTTCCAGATGGCCGGAAAGCTGGGTATCGATCGGCTCGGCTACTGGGCGCGCCAGTACGGCTTTGGTGCCCCGACCGGCATCGACCTGCCGGGCGAGGTCTCCGGCATCGTCCCGACCAACCGTTGGAAGCAGGACGCGCTCGGCGCGCCGATCTTCCCGGGCGAGACATACCAGGCCGGCATCGGCCAGGGCTATGACGTCGTGACCCCGATCCAGCTGATCAACGCCTACGCGGCGCTGGCCAACGGCGGGACCCTCTACCAGCCGCAGATCGTGCATGACGTCGTCGGCCCCGACGGGAACGTCGTCCGGCCGTTCACGCCCGAGGTCATCCACAAGATGAAGCTGCCCGGCAGCGTCCTTCGGGTGATGCGGAACGCCGCCCGGAGCGTCGTGACGCTCCGCCACACCTACAACCTGGTCGATCTGCCGATCAAGGTGGCCGGCAAGTCCGGAACGGCCGAATTCGGGATCCGGGACAGCAAGGGCCGACTGCCGTACAGCTCGTGGTTCGTCGGGTTCGTGCCCAAGGATCCGAAGCACGGGTCATTCAGTGCGACCACGTCTGATCTCGTCGTCCTGGCATTCGCGTACGACTCACGAACGACCGGAAATGTCGCGACCGAGATCGTCAAGTACTACCTGCAGCTCCACTTCGACATCAAGAAGGATTACCGCCTCCCCGCCCTGCTCAAGCGCGGCAACTTCTACCACAGCAACTGATGGGCGTCATCCGAGCCGAACCCGCACGAGTCAGCGACTGGGCCGCCAAGTCCGTCGGGGCCGCCTGGCGTGCGTTCGACCTGCAACTGACGACCTACGCCGCGCTGCTCGTCGCGATCGGGCTGGTCATGGCCTATACCAACAGCGTCGAGGATGGCTCCGTCCCCTTGGCTGCCGGGACGACGTTCAGCCGCGGCCTCATGTGGGCCGCGATCGCGGTCGTCGTCTTCGTATTCACGACCGTATTCGACTATCACTGGCTCAAGACGCTGGCCTGGCCGATCTACGCGTTCCAGCTCGGGCTGCTCATCGTCACCCTGGCCATCGGTGATGGGGTGGGCGGTTCGGCCCGCTGGGTCGCCATCGGACCGCTGACCTTCCAGTTCAGCGAGATCGCGAAGATCCTGATGATCATCGTCCTTGCCAGCTACCTGGCGTCGCGCGAGGGCAAGCTCGATTCGCTGATGAGCATCCTGGGCGCCTGCCTGCTCGTCGGGCCGCCGCTCATCCTGGTCATGCTCCAGCCAGACCTCGGCACCTCGCTCGTGTTCGGGGCGATCCTGGCCGGGATGCTCTGGATGTCGGGCGCGAGCCTGCGCTGGCTGACCGTCCTGGCCGTGGCCGTCCTGGCCATGGTCCCGATCGCCTGGACATACCTCCTGCGCGACTACCAGAAGGAGCGATTGACCTCGTTCCTCGATGCCAATCCGGACATCCAGGGTGCCGGCTATCAGCTCCACCAGGCCCAGATCGCGGTCGGTTCGGGCGGCATCATCGGCAAGGGCCTGACCAACGGGACGGCGACCCAGGGTGACTTCCTGCCCGTCCAGGCCACCGACTTCGTCTTTGCGACGCTGGCCGAGGAACTCGGGTTCATCGGCGGCATGGTCCTGTTCTTCCTCTTCGTCCTGCTCCTGTGGCGGGTCCTTGTGACCGGCTGGCGGTCGCGCGATGCATTCGGGACGCTGTTCGCGGCCGGGGTGGCCTCGATGATCGTCTTCCAGCTCGTGGTCAACGTCGGGATGGTCCTGGGCGTGATGCCGATCACCGGTATCCCGCTGCCGTTCGTGACCCATGGCGGAGCGTCACTGGTCAGCATGGCCGCTGGGTTGGGGATCCTCCAGAGCATCAACATCAGACAGACGCGTGCCGCCTGGTGACGGCGGGCGGCAGACCCGCCCGACCGATCAGGCGCGGCATACGCCAGTGTCTGTCTGCCAGCAGCTCCTCGCGATCGAGCCGTTGCTGGTCGACCTCGACGATGACCTGCTGACGGTCATGCGCCGATCGGCGGCCCAGCCCGAGACGCGGCTCGTCGGTGTCGTCGACGGTGACGGCATCCTGGTCGGCGTCCTGCCCACCCTGCGGATCGTCGAATCGGTCATCGCCCGAGTCGTACCTGAGTCCCTGTTGGCCGATATCGCCGACATGGCGGACGTCGCGAAATTCGGACACGCGCTGGACGCCCGGACCGCCGGCGAGGCGATGATCGAGCCGGCGACGATCCGCCCGGATGCGACGATCGCTGAAGCGTTCCATCGGATGCACCTGCGCCACCTGTCCGGTCTGTACGTCATCGATCCGGCCGGCCGCCCGACCGGTTACCTCGATGTCCTCGAACTGGCCATCCGCTACGTCGACGTCCTCGAGGCACAGCCACCGACCAACGCGTGACGATGGATCCTGCCGTCGTCGCGACCGCCATCGTCTTCGTCGTTACCTACGCCCTGATCGCCACGGAGCGAGTGGACAAGACCGTCGCCGCGCTGCTGGGCGGGACCGTCGTCGTGGTCATCGGGATCATCGACCAGGAGGAGGCCTTCGGGGCGATCGACCTCAACGTGATCTTCCTGCTGGCCGGGATGATGACGATGGCGGCCATCCTCCGTCGGACCGGGTTCTTCCAGTGGCTGGCCATCCGCTCGGTCAAGGTCGCCGGGGGCGAACCGTTTCGGCTGCTCCTCGTCCTGAGCGTCGTGTGTGCCGGCTTGTCGGCGTTCCTCGACAACGTCACGACGGTGGTCCTCATCGCGCCCGTCACCCTCTACATCGCCACCGTCCTGCGCGTGTCGCCGATCCCGTTCTTGATCAGCGAGATCCTGGCCTCCAACATCGGCGGCGCCGCGACGCTCATCGGGGATCCGCCGAACATCCTCATCGGCTCCGCGGCCGGCCTGGGCTTCCCCGAATTCCTGGCCAACATGGGGCCCATCTCCGTGCTCATCCTGCTCGTCTTCCTGGCCATGACCCGGCTGATGTTCGGGCGCGACCTGAAGGTCCACGCCGATGTCCGCGATGCGGTCCTGGCCCTCGACGAAGGCGAGGTCCTGACCGACCTTGGACTCCTGCGCCTCAGTCTCATCGTCCTCGGCGCGACGATCATCGGGTTCGTCGTGGCAACGCCGCTCGGGCTGGAGGCGGGCACGATCGCCCTGCTCGGTGCCGCCGTCCTGTTGCTCCTGTCCCGTCTCGACGTCGAGCCTGTCCTGCGCGAAGTCGAATGGCCGACCCTGTTCTTCTTCGTCGGCCTGTTCATGCTGGTCGAGGCTGTCGTCCACGTCGGGATCATCGATGCTGTGGCGACCGGCCTGCTGGACCTGACCGGCGGCGATCCGACGATCACCACGATCGGGCTGCTCTGGCTTTCGGGCATCGCCTCGGCGATCATCGACAACATCCCGTACACGGCCACGATGATCCCGGTCGTCCACCAGATGGGCGTTGCCGGTCTGCCGCTCGAGCCGTTGTGGTGGTCGCTGGCGCTGGGGGCCTGCCTGGGTGGTAACGCCACGATCGTCGGTGCGTCGGCCAATGTCGTCGTGGCCAACATGGCCGGGCGCGCCGGTCACGGCATCAGCTTCTTCCTGTTCCTGCGATATGGGTTGTTGGTCGCCCTCATGTCGCTGGTCCTGTCGTCCATCTACCTCTACGTCCGCTACCTGACATGACCCCGGGAATGCTCGGCGCCATCGGCCTCACCACGGGTCAGTCGCTGACGCCCCCGGCGTCCGGGACGGCGTCGTTCGACGTCCTGTTGGGCGTGTTCGTCCTGTTCGTCGGCGCCAAGCTTGGCGAGGAGGTCGCCCGTCGGCTCGGTCAGCCGGCTGTCGTCGGCGAATTGCTGGGTGGCTTCGTCGTCGGTCCGTACGCGCTCGGCCTGGTCACGCCCGGCGAGACGGCGAACGTCCTGGCCGAGATCGGCATCGTCATCCTGCTCTTCACCGTCGGCCTGGAGGTCCGGATGGATGACCTCCTGGTGGTCGGCCGTCCGGCGATCCTGACCGCACTCATCGCGATGGTCCTGCCGCTCTTCGTGGGCGTCGCGGTCGGGTTGGCCGCGGGCGAGATGCTGTCGACGGCTGCCTTCGTCGGGCTGGCCCTGGCTGCGACGAGCATCGGGATCACCAGCCGGGTCCTGTCCGAGATGAAGGTCTTGAGCCGCCCGTTCGCGCGGGTCGTGCTGGGGGCCGCCGTGATCGACGATGTCCTCGCCTTGATCCTCATCGGACTCGTCTCCGGCGCCGCCGAGGGTGACCTGTCCGCCTCGACCCTGTTCGTGGCCGTGGCGGCCGTCGGCCTGGTCGTGCTCGGCTTCGCCGCGGCCCGCCGCGCCCGCGGTCTGTCCCGGGCTGCCTTCACCTGGCCGATGTTCGCGGACTCGCCGCTCGTGCCAGCGTTCATCCTCATGTTCGCCCTCGCCCTGGTCGCGACCTGGATCGGGCTGGCCGCCATCATCGGTGCGTTCGTGGCCGGCCTGATCGTCGCCGAGACCGAGGCGCGTGAGGAACTCGAGCACGAGATGCGACCCCTGGGCCTGATCTTCATCCCGTTCTTCTTCGCTGTCACCGGCGCACAGCTCGATCTTGGCGCCCTGCTCGACCCACGGGTGGCCGTCCTTGCGGCGGTCCTGGCCGTTGCCGGGATCCTGACCAAGGCGCTCGGCGGGATGCTCGGTGCCCGTTCACTCGGTCGCTGGGGGTCGATCGCGGTGGGCAGCGGGATGGTCCCGCGCGGCGAGGTCGGGGTCGTCGTGGCGACCCTCGGCCTGACCACCGGCCTGCTGACGTCCGACCTGTTCAGCGCGGTGCTGGTCGCGGTCCTGGCCACGACCGTGGCCGCGCCGTACCTGCTGGCGATCAGCGTTCCCCGGGCGATCGCCGAGGACGAGGCTGGCGGAAGCGTCCGGCCCGGAACCGCCGGGACGTGACTCAGCGGCGGCGGTACAGGCCCCGACGGTCCTCGGCCTCCCCGTCGGCCGAACGACGCCGGCCCGCGGTCCGCAGGATGTCGTCGAGTTCGGAGCGATAGTTCCGTCCGATCGGAGCTCGATCAAGCCACTCGATGTACTCGAGGTCGTGGCGGGCCACCTCGCCAAGCGACCAGCCGGCGTACCGCCCGAAGTTCAGGACGGTCCCGGACGGTCGGCCGGGTGGCGCACCGGCGGCTCCATAGCCCTCCGGCGCGCGCATCGATTCGTCGTAGCCGCCGCCCTGGCTGGAGCGTCCGGTCGTCCAGTCTCGCGAAACCACTTCGGGCGGTCGCGGACTGGGGGCGGTCGGTCCAGGGCTGGCCGGTGCCGGTCGGGGTGGCGGGCCGGCCGGGCCGGACGCGGTCCGATCTGCGGGGCTGGCTGCCGGACCTGAGCGAGCCCGGTCGAACAGCTGGCGCGCGGCTGGGTCACCGATGAGTTCCCAGGCGGCATTGATCGCGGCCATCCGGTCCGCCGCCTCGGGCGTTTCGGCGAGGTCGGGATGATACTTGCGCGCCAACCGTCGATAGGCCGCCTGGATGACCTCGTGTTCGGCCTCCGGGTCGACCTGAAGGATCTTGTACGGGTTGATCCGCTCAGCCATCGCTGGCGGGCTGGTCGGTCCCGGGGCCGAGGCCGACGGCAGCGAGCGACAGCGCGAGCGCGGCCGGCTCGTCCGGACTCAGGCGGCGGAACAGGTAGCGAACCACGTCGCGGAAGGCCGCCGTGATCGGCAGCGCCAGGATCGCGCCCAGCAGCCCCGCCAGCGAGCCGCCGATGATGATCGCGAAGACGACGGCCGCCGGATGGAGCTGGACCGCGTCGCCCTGGATCTTCGGGACCAGGAAGTTGTTCTCGATCTGCTGGACGAGGAAATACAGGACGAGGGCGGCGATCACGGCGACCAGGCCGACGGTCGCCGCCAGCAGGACCGCCGGCACCGCCGAGATGATCGGCCCGATGATCGGCACGAGTTCGAGCAATCCGGCGATCACCGACAGGAGGACCGCGTAGCGCCCGAAGACCGGGTCGATGAGCTGGCTCAGGATCAGCAGGCCGATGAAGGTGGCGATCCCGACCACGAACCCCAGGATGATCTGGCCGCGGACCCACTGGCCGAAATCGCGTTCCACGGTCTTGATGACCGCCCAGCTGTCAAACCGCCAGGTTTCCGGCAGCGACCTGTCAAAGTTGGCCACGAGGCTCGTCTTGTCCTTGAGGATGTAGGCCACCCAGACCGGCAGGATGAAGTAGGCGAAGAGCGCCCCCAACAGACTGCTTGCCCCGGTCACGAGCGGCAGGAGCACGGTGGGATCGAACCCCCCGCCCTGTCCGCCACCCGATCCGATCCCGCCGATGAGACTGTCGATCCAGTCCCGTAGCGCCAGGGGGATCTCCAGCCGCGAGTAGAACTCGCCGAGTCGCTGGAGTTGCTCGTCGAGAGACGCGGCGAGCTGCGGAAAGTCCTCGATGAACCGGATGAACTCGGTCACGAGCGGTGTCAGGGTCAGTGCGAGGAACTCGACCACGGCGACGATCCCGACGACGTACACGATCAGGATGGCCAGCGTCCGCCGCAGCCCACGCCTGGCCAGCCAGCGGACCGGAGGGTCGAGCAGATACACGAACAGGAGACCGAGGATGAACGGCCGGATGCTGTCGCGGGCCATCCACAGGACGAGGCCGACGATGACCGCTGCCGCGATCAGGATGGCGACCCGCGGCGACAGCCGGGTCAGCCGGTAGTCCTGGTCGACGAATGGCGGCGGCGGCAACGCCGCAGCCCAGCGAGTCAGCGGGCTGGCGGGATCCCCGGCGGTCGATGGGGCGGGCTCGTCCATGAGGCCGCAGACTAGCAGACGTGGAGACCGGTTCCCTGCACCCGACTGCGCCCCCGCGACAGCGCTGGCGGCTGATCCTCGCCCGCGACCGTCCCGATGTGGCGGTCCGAACGGAGACGTGGGAGCAGTGGTTGGCAGGATCCGGCTTGCCGGCGTTCTGTCCACCGGGTCGGGCACGTCCACGCGTCGCCTTCGCGGCCCCGCTGGGGGAGCGGATGGTCGGCGAGCGCGAACTGGCCGACATCGTCCTGACCGGGCTCGAACCCGCCTGGCGGGTCCGCGAGGCCGTGACGCGCAACCTGCCGGACGGCTGGCGCCTGGTCGACCTGTTCGACGTCTGGTTGGGGTCACCCGCTTTGGCCGGTCAGGTCGTCGCCGCCGACTACCGGATCGACCTGGGGGCCGTGGACGCCGCCGCGATCGAGCGGGCCGCGGTCACGCTGTTGACGGCCGATACGTTGCCACGTCAGCGGCCGAAAGGCGGTTCGACCGTCCGCTACGACCTGCGGCCGCTGCTGGCCGACCTCCACGTCCTGGAAACCGGGCCGCCCGTCGTCGTGAGGGCACGGACGCGGTTCCATCCTGAACTCGGTACGGGCCGGCCCGAGGAGGTCGTCATGGCGCTTGGGGACGTCACGGGGTTGGAACTGAGGTGCGGTCTCATCGTTCGCGAGCGGATGATCCTGGCGGACGAGTCGGACTGAGGGTCGATCCCGGTCCGCACCCCGGGTTCTGACGATCGCCCACCACGCGAGCATTCGTCAGGACGACGCGGTCAGATGCCCGAGTGACGAGCATAAGTCAGGAATCGCGGAACGACGAAGCTCGATCCACGCTCAAGAATCCCGAAATCTGGCTGCGGGCAGCGGCCCGACGATGACGAACGCTCGCGTGACGAGCAATTGGCAAGAACCAGGCCGATCACGACCGGGCGGGCCGGGCTGAGTTGCCGCTGGATGATCTGTCTGGACGCCCGCGTGGGCCGCGCCGCCGCCACATTGGCAGGCGGACTGCGGCAGCCTTTGCTGGAACCAGGGGTTCGTCGCGCGTCCGTATCCAGCTAGCCTGCGCAGCGGATGTCGAAGGTCCCGGGGACGGGATCCGGCAGCGGCCCGTGCGTGCCCCAGGCCTTTCTGACGGCCTGTCGCTCGATGAAGGTCGCCGTCCCCCAGGCGTGACTGCCGTCGATGGTCAGGGAGTCGACCTGGCTTGCACCACCCGGGATGGCTTCGATGGCTGCTTCCATTCCCACGGGGTTTGTCGGATCGGCCATCCACACCTCGTGGCTGGCGTCATCCATCACCTGGATCGCGGCCGGAGCGGGGCCCGACAACCGTTGGGTGGTTCCGACGCCATACGGATGCAGACCGGCGCTGAACGTCACTTCGTAGGTATCGTCAACGGTGCCGTAGGCGGTCAGCTCAGAGCCGTCGTCGGAGACACCGCATCCCATCCTCCCATCAGCCAGGACGAACTCCCAGGTCTGAGCGCCGATGGTGATCACGGCCGTTCCTTCGCCACCGACATCCAGGTTCGTGTAGGCCCATCGGCTGATCGCCCCGTCCGCGTCAGGCAGCACCACTCGAATCTCCAGGTCCACTGGTCGGTCGGGAACAAGATCCTGCCCGACGCTGGCCACGACCTCGGCATCGAACTCGCCATCCCGGTCGGTGCCTGTCCATGCAACGCCCTCAAGACTGAGTCGGCGATCGTCGAGCCAGATCTCGATCTCGTAGGGCTCGGGGCCTTCCTCGCCGACACCCGTGAGGCGCGCCCCAAGCTGAAGCGTGTCGGGATCGCCGTCTCCCGTCCGTCCGTCGACATGAACGGTGCCGTTGTCGACGAGCTCAGGCCCACCCCGCTCCGTGTGCAGCGACACGATGTCCGCGCCGCGGGTCACCCCGGACCCATCGGGAACGACGTCAGCCATCTCCTCAGGTGTGAAGTCGCCCTCGATCTGACCGGCCACGTCTGCGCTTCCCTCGAGACTGTCGACGATGGCGTTGAGTTTTCGCACGGCATCCTCGTCGATCGCCCTGCCGCTTCCGACCCAATCGGCGAACAGCTCCAGGACCCTGTTCGAGATCGACGTCTGGATGATCTTGTCAAAGCCGAGGATGGCGCCGCCGCTCGACGCACCTGATCCCCGGATCGCCCGCGCCAGCTCCCCGCCTTTCATGCCCTGGCAGGCGCTCAGGAAGATGAGCCGGTCCTTGAGTCCGCCGGCGTAATTCGCCCGGAAGAAGTCCGGCGTGATCAGGAGGTGTCCGGCACTTGGCAGCTTGGTCAGGCAGTCGTCTTGGGCCGACGGATCGGGCTCGTCCACCTCGAGTCGCTCGATGCAGGCCTGGACCTGGGCCGGGGTCAACACCTGCAGCAGATTGCCGTATTCGCTGGTTCCGAAGGTCACTCCCGTGGCACCGCCTGCATAGGCACGGAGCACGTCCTCAGTCTCGGCGAACCGGCCCACCGAGAGGCTCGTGTGACACCTTGCCTCCTCGCAAACGGTCCGCCCGTGGGTCTTGACGATGATCGTTTCGTAGCGTTCCCACCCGCAGAAGTCCTCCAGACGCACAGCGGGTTCAGCGGTCGAGACGAATGCTGACGGACGATCAGCCGTCTGCGGATCCCCGTCCTCCGTCATGGTCGCGGTGACGCCGCCGCCGGGGCGTGCATAGTCGCTGTTCCCGACCTGGAGCAGGCCGGTCAGCGTGTCAACGTCCCAGTCCATCTGCCATTTCCACGGGCCGAGGATGAGCGCATTCTTCGGCTCACCGGTCATGCCGACCGGCCCGGGTTGTCCGTCGGCTCGAGCGTCGGTCATCGGCGGGCAACCAGTGAACTGCGATCCGGGTGCCTGCATGCTCGGGCGGGGCGGACCCGGCACAGGGTCAGCCACAGCGACCGGCGGAACGGCCCCCTCGATCAGTCCCCCTTCAGTCGGATCGACATAGACGAACACCGGGATCGCGCCTTCGACTCGGAATGACACCGTGATCGCGTCGGAGATCACCTCCGCCACTCCAGCCGCCCCTCTCAGCCGACCGGCGAGCTCATCGGCGGTCGCACCCTCGGCCAGCAGCAGCGAGGAGAAGGCGAGCAGCTGATCGGTGCGGGCGGCGGCCGCTGGGCCGGCCTCTGCCCAGGAGCATGGGTAGGCGTCGCGTTCGCAATCCAGCTGGTCCACATCGACGATCGTCGTCGGGCCTGCGCCACCCTGCGTCGGGCTCACGTCGACAGCTCCCGGGCCGTCGTCTGGATCGTTCGACCCACACGCGCCGACGATCAGCACGATCGCGAATGCCAGTGCCGTGAGGCGCCAGCCAAGCCCAGGGTGCCCGACGATCGCCCTGCGCATGTCGCGGCCCGTCAACTGGAGGTCAGGTTCAGCACACCCTGGGCGGTGTTCAGCTGTCGATCGGCCGCTACGTCGAGCTCCTTCCAGTTGGAAATCAGGTTACGACCATACAGCCGACGTCGATCCCATACCCGATCTCTGAGCTCGTCGACCCGCCATTTTTCGCCAGATGCTCGTCACACGGGCGTTGGTCAGGACGAGATCGTTGAATCTCCGGGCGATGGTGCGACCCGCGCGGGTGCGACGCGTCGAGGGTCGAGATCCACGCTCGGGAGCTCGAAGATCGCCCGCCAGCCGACCATCCGCCGCTCCATCCTTGGTCAGTGAGCGCCTGAGGGGAAACTGTCACGAACCGGTGTCGGTCGAGCCTCGATCCACCCGTGATCTCCGATGCCTGACGAGAAGCCGTGTGGTGAGCCGTTGACCGAGATCCGGTGCGACACCGCGACTCGCAGCGTAGGACATCCGGGCGCCATGGGCCGAGCCACGCCCGACGCGCCGCCGGGGCCGCCCGACGCGCCGCCGGGGCCGCCCGACGCGCCGTCGAGTCGCCCGACGCGCCGTCGACCCCCGACCCCCCGACCCCCTGTTCTTGCCAGATGCTCATCACGCGGGCATTGGTCAGGGAGATGCCGACAGATCCCCGGGTGATGGACATTTGTCAGGATTCGGCGGTCACGCCGACTCGATCCACGCTCGGGAACCCGTGACGCAGCGCTCCGGGGAGTGACGAACGCCCGTGTGGCGAGCATTTGACCGGGATCCGGCCAGGATCCGATCGGAACCCGTGACGCAGCGCTCCGGGGAGTGACGAACGCCCGTGAGGCGAGCATTTGACCGGGATCCCGCGCGGATCCGGCAGCCGGCCAGGATCCGGCCAGAGATCCAGGATCCGGGCACCGGCCGGGATCCGGCCACCGTGGCCTCGCCACCGAGGGACATGCCGACCGCCCGAAGACCGCTAGAGTGTGGCGGACGCGTGGCATCCTTTGCTGGAACCAGGGGATGTCGCGCGTCTGTGCTCCCTGCCTCGGCATTCATGGAGCAAGTTTGTGCGGCACGGACCGCGCCCGCCCGTGCGTCGCCCCACGATTGACCGTCCTCGGACCTGAGACGTACAATGAGCGTTCTGCGCGTTGGCGTTGCCGCGCGCCTTTTCACGCCCGATGTCGCGGTCGCCGCGCGCGGTCGCATCACGACACGAGCCTTGAGGATCCATGTACGCAGTCATCGAGACCGGTGGAAAGCAATATCGAGTCGAGGTCGGGACCGAACTCGAGGTCGAGCTGCTCGACGTCGAGCCGGGCAAGACGGTCACCATCGATCGCGTCCTGCTCGTCGCTGACGGAGATGCGTCGTCGATCGGACGTCCCCTCGTGGCTGACGCAACGGTCAGCGCGGAAGTCGTCGCCCAGACGCGCGGTCCGAAGCTGATCTCGTTCAAGTACCGACCCAAGGCACGCAGTCGGGTCAAGAAGGGCCACCGTCAGGAACTGACCGTCCTGCGCATCGCCGATATCACACTCGCCGGGAAGAGTGCCGCCAAGACCGCGAAGAAGGCGGAGGATCAGGCCAAGACAGAACGACAGCGCGTCGACGAAGCGGCCGCCGCTCAGGCAGCCAAGGATGCCGAACTCGCCGCGAAGCTGGCGGTCGGGACCGAGGCGACGACGTCGAAGGCCAAGCCCAAGGCGACCCCGAAGGCCCCGGCCAAGGCAACGGCCAAATCAACGACCAAGGCCGCCTCGAAGCCGGCCGCCAAGACCAGCGCGAGCACTGCAACCAAGCCGGCCGCCAAGACGGCCGGAACAACGGCCTCGACCGCGGCCGCGCCCAAGTCGACGGCCAAGCCGAAGGCAGCCAAGGCGACGGCGAGCGAGGCGCAAACCGAAGACGACAAGACCACGGCCAAGCCGGCCGCCCCGAAGCGCACCCGCGCACCCAAGAAGGACGAGTAGACGAGATGGCCCACAAGAAAGCCGGCGGTAGCGTCAAGAACGGTCGCGACAGCGTCGGCCAGCGGCTCGGCGTCAAGGCCGGCGACGGCCAGCTCGTGCCGGCCGGTTCGATCATCGTCCGCCAGCGTGGGATGACCTTCCTGAGTGGACCTGGCACCGGGCTGGGCCACGACTACACCGTGTTCGCGACCGTCACCGGCAAGGTCCGGTTCGAGCACGCCACCAAGACCAAGAAGCGCATCCGGGTCGAAGCGGTCGAGGCGACCGCAACGAGCGCCTAGCACCCCGGAACGTACCGGCGACCACCGGCTGGGGACGAAGCCCGGCACGGACGGCGTCGGAGGAGAACCATCGTGAAGCCCGACATCCATCCCACCTACTACCAGGCCAAGGTCCACTGCGGATCGTGCGGCACCGAGTGGACGGTCGGTTCGACCCGTCCCGAACTCCGCGTCGACGTCTGCGGCAACTGCCACCCGTTCTTCACCGGCAAGCAGAACATCATCGATACCGCAGGCCAGGTCGAGCGCTTCCAGAAGCGTTTGGAGCGCCAGGTCCGGAGCTAGCCCCGGCACCCGGTAGACTTGCCGCCATGCCCACCTACACGTATGGCGGCCAGGCCCTCATCGAGGGCGTCCTGATGCGCGGTCGCGACGCGATCGCCGTCGCCCTGCGCCATCCCGACGGCCAGATCGTCTTCGCGACGGAGCGCCTCGATGCGGGATTCCACGGCACCCGCTGGTCGAAGTGGCCGCTCGTCCGAGGGCTCGTCGTCCTGTACGAAACGCTCGTGGTCGGGACGCGCTGGCTGGTCCGGAGCGCCAACGTCCAGGCGGAAGAGGAGGGAGTCGAGCTCGGCAAGGGCTCGGTCGTGCTGATGCTCGGCCTGACCCTCGCGGCGGGCATCGGCGTCTTCTTCCTGTTGCCCCTGTTCATCGCGTCAGTGACGACCCAGAGCATCGACAACGGTCTCGCCCAGCATCTCGTCGAGGGTCTCGTCCGGGTCGCGATCTTCCTCGGGTATCTCATCCTGATCGGCCGCTCGCCCGACATCGCCCGCGTGTTCCAGTACCACGGCGCCGAACACATGACCATCCACGCCCTGGAAGCCGGCGATCCGTTGCAGGTCGACGCGGTCCGCAAGTACCCGACCGCCCATCAGCGCTGCGGCACCGAGTTCCTGGTCATCGTGATCCTGCTCTCGATCATCGCCTTCTCGCTGGTCGGTCGACAGACGCCGCTGGTGATGATCGCCAGCCGGATCCTCCTCATCCCGGTCATCGCCGCGGTGGGCTACGAGATCCTCAAGTTCGGGGCTCGCCATCGGGCCAACCCGGTGGTGAAGGTCCTGCTCTACCCCGGCCTGCTCGTCCAGAAGATCACGACCAAGCGCCCGACTGACGATATGATCGAGGTCGCCATCGTGTCGATGGAACAGGCCCTCGTCGCCGACGGCGAAACGGTCCCGGCCGGCTCCGGGGAGTACCCGCAGCGACCGCTGCGCCTCGGGTCCGATGACGACCCTGTCCCCGCCCCCGGTGACACGCCACCCGGGTCATGAGCGACCTCGACGACAAGCTCGAGGACATCGCCCGCCAGTACGACGACCTCCAGGCCCAGATGGCGCTGCCCGAGACATCGGCCGACCCATCGGCCATCCGACGGATCGGCCAGGAGATGGCCCGCCTGGAGCCGGTCGTGAGTGCCTACCGAGACCTTGAGGCCACCCGAACCGAGCTCAGCGGAGCCCGCGAGTTGCGCGACGGCCACGACGGCGATGACGAACTTCACGCGATGGCTCGCGAGGAGATCACCAGACTCGAAGCCGACGAGGCGCGCCAGGTCGACGAGCTGAAGGTGCTCCTCCTGCCGCGCGACCCCAATGATGACCGTGACGTGATCATGGAGATCCGCGGCGGCGCCGGTGGCGAGGAGGCCGCGCTGTTCGCCGCCGAGCTCTACCGCATGTACGTCCGCTACTCGGAGCGCCACCGCTTCACACCCGAGATCCTCAGCTTGAACGAGACCGGGATCGGCGGGATCAAGGAGGCGATCCTGCAGATCCACGGTGACGGCGCGTACAGCCGGCTCAAGTTCGAAGGCGGGGTCCACCGGGTCCAGCGCGTCCCGGCGACGGAATCGTCCGGCCGGATCCATACCTCGACCGTGACCGTCGTGGTCATGCCCGAAGCCGATGAGGTCGAGATCGCCATCGACGAGGAGCGCGACCTTCGGATCGACGTCAAGCGAGCGTCCGGGCCGGGCGGCCAGTCGGTCAACACGACCGACTCCGCGGTCCGGGTGACACACCTGCCGACCGGCCTGGTGGTCGAGATCCAGGACGAGAAGAGCCAGCACAAGAACAAGGCCAAGGCCATCTCCGTCCTGCGTTCGCGGCTGTACGACCTGGAGCAGCAGCGTCAGCGCGCGGCGGATTCCGCAGCGCGTCGCTCGATGGTCGGGTCGGGTGACCGGTCGGACAAGGTCCGGACCTACAACTTCCCGCAGGACCGGGTCACCGACCATCGGATCGGCAAGACCGTCCACAACCTGCCGGCGATCATGGACGGCGTACTCGATGACCTCATCGACGCGCTGGTGATGGCCGACCAGGCGGATCGACTGGGCGACGGTGACAACGCCGCCTGACGGGCTTGGCGGATCGCCCGGCGACCTGACTGGTGAGCTGCTCCGGGAGGGTGCCGACCGGCTGACCGCCGCCGGATCGGAGACCCCGCGCCTCGATTCGGAGCTCCTTCTCGGCCACGCGATCGGCGTCGGGCGGACGGCCGTGCTGGCGCACCCGGATGCGCCCGTCGGGGCCGATGCGGCTCGCCGCTATCGCGAGGACCTCGAGCGGCGCGCCAGTGGTGAGCCGGTGGCCTACCTGCGCGGCATCAAGGAGTTCTACGGGCTGGCCTTCCAGGTCGATCGACGGGCGCTGATCCCGCGCCCGGAAACGGAACGGCTGGTCGAACTGGCGGACCACGAGACGCACCGCCGGCTGGGTGCGGGCCAGGCGCCGGTCCGTATCGTGGATGTGGGCACGGGCAGCGGCGCGATCGCTGTCGCGCTGGCGGTCTCGCTGCGGCGGTTCGGGGGGCTCGATGCCGTCGAGATCCTGGCCGTCGACGTGTCTGTCGACGCGCTCGACCTGGCTCGCGAGAACGCCGTCGTGCACGCCGTTGCCGACCGGCTGGGGTTCGCCGTGGCCGACCTGTTACCCGATGGCCCAGGTCGATTCGAGCTCATCCTGGCCAATCTCCCGTACGTGCGTCACGACGCCATGGCGATGCTGCCGCTGGCCACCTCGTTCGAACCGAAGATGGCCCTCGATGGTGGCGCCGGCGGTCTCGAGATCATCGGTCGGCTCCTGGGACGGCTGCCGGGCGCGCTCGCCGAGGATGGCCTTGCCCTGCTGGAGATCGGTGCCGACCAGGGCGATTCGATGGTCGACCTCGTTGCGGAACGCCTGCCTGGCTGGCACTGCGCCGTGGAGCGGGACCTGGCCGGGCTGCCCCGGGTCGCCCGGCTGGAGCGGCCCTGACAGCGCCCCGACCCGTCGTCGGGCATCATCAGCGGATGCCCATCCGGACGCCCGATCCGATCCTGCCGATCTCCATGGTCGCCCTCGACATCGACGGCACCCTGGTCGGTGATGACCTCGTCATCGGTCGTCGGACCCGCAAGGCGATCGGCGATGCCCGAGCGCAGGGGATCCTGGTCAGCCTGATCACCGGGCGGATGGTCTCGAGCGCGCTCCGGTTCGCGCGGGAGCTCGACCTGGTGGCACCCATCGTCGGGTACCAGGGCGCCCTGATCCGGGACATGCCGGTCGCGACGTCCACCCGTCCGGGTCGACTGCTGATCCACACCCCGATGTCGGCTGCCGTCGCTCGCGATGTCGTGATCTGGGCGAGGGCTCATGGTCTCGATCCACATGTCAACCACCTGGAGCGGTTCATCATCCGGGCCGATGATCCGCGGGCAGACGAGTACACGGTGTTCATGGGCACGCGCCCGGATACAGAGGACGACCTGCTGGCGGCCATCCGCCACCCGGTCACGAAGGTCATGTGTGCCGGGGAACCGCCGCTGCCGACCGAGCTCGCGCCGCTCGCGCGGATCGAATTCGCCGGGCGAGCCGATGTCACCGTGAGTCACCCGCATTTCATCGAGTTCGTCGCGCCTGGGGTCTCGAAGGGTCGGGCGGTGCGCTGGCTCGCTCGGCGGTCGCGCGTGCCACTCGGAGCGGTCCTCGCGATCGGCGACCAGTGGAACGATATCGAGATGCTCGCCGAGGTCGGACACGGGGCCGCCATGCCCACCGCCCCGATCGAGGTTCGGGCGGTCGCCCGCTACATCGCACCACCGTTGGAGGACGAGGGAGTCGCCCAGATGATCGAGGCACTCGTTCTGACCCGCGGGGTCGCCCCCGCCGAAGCGGCGCGGCGGATGGCCGCCTCCGCAGATGCGGCGCGCGGCAGCGACGCTCGCGCGATCGCAGACCAGGCGGCCGGATGACGGCGCGCGTGACGGTGTGACGGCGAGAGTGATCCCGGATGACGACGCCGGACGGCTCGAGGCCGTCGCGGTGTTGCGCGCCGGCGGCATCGTTGCCCTGCCCACCGACACCGTCTACGGGATCGCCGTCGCACTCGAGACACCGGGCGGGATCGAGCGACTGTTCCACGTGAAACGTCGTCCACCGGACCGGGGCATCATGCTGTTGCTCGATGCGGCATCCCAGGCGGCCTCGGTCGGGGGGATGGGGCCGGCCGCATCGGCACTCGCCGATGCCTGCTGGCCGGGCGGACTGACCGTCGTCGTCCCGCAACGACCGGACCGGCCCCTCCCGGCGGTCCTGACCGGCGGTGACACGACGATCGGGCTTCGCGTCCCTGACCACCCCGCCGTGCGTACCCTTGCCGCCGCGATCGGTCCACTCCCGACGACCTCTGCCAATCGATCGGGTGTACCGGAGGCGCGCGACGCCACCGGCATCCGTTCCCAGCTCGGTGACGAGATCGATCTCATCCTCGACGGCGGCCCGGCCCATGGTGGACCGGCGTCCACGGTTGTCGATTGCACCGCTGACCCGCCGCGGATCCTGCGCCCCGGAGCCATCCCGACCGAACGGATCGACTCGATCCTGGTCGCCGCCGGACTCGAGCCGACCGAGCGCTAGGCGTTCAGCCCGCGCGCATCGACCGGCCAGCGATCGACGACTCGGCCGCCCTGGGCAACGACGTATGCGTCGACGAGGTTGACGACCGGACAGACGTGGTTGGGTACGACCCAGACGACCGCTCCGATCGGCGGCCGAACGCCACCAGGTGGCAGGTCCACGACGCCGTGGTGATCGTTGACTCGACTGATGACCGCATCCGGGTGGCCGACGATGGTCCCGTGGCCGGCGACATATGGGGCCACGTCCTTGGCGAGGATCTTGGCTCCGGCATCCAGCACGAAGCCGCCATCCGGCCGGTGGCTGACCACGGTCGAGGCCACGACCAGCGCCGCCTCGTCGAGCGGCCGATCGGCAAGGTATGCCTGCTGCCGATCGCCGAACACGTAGGTCCCGGGACGTTCCTCGGTGACCGGCCGGTCCGCCGACAGGACGGCCGTCGGCGTCGAACCGGCGCTCACGACATCGACCGTGATGCCCTCGGCCCGAAGCCCATCGGCGGCGATCCCGAGTCCGCTGATCTCGTCCTGGGCGGCGGATAGGCGTTCGGTACGACCCGCGTAGCCGTGACCGCCGTGGGTGAACACGCCGCGCACCGGCAAGCCGAGATCGACCGCGTACCGCGCCAGACCCGCGGCCGAACCCGGCGCGACCCCGGTCCGCGCGCCACCGACATCGATCTCGATGATCACATCCGGGACACCACCGAGGGCACCGTCGAACGCCGCTGCCAGGGCGTCCAAGCCGGCCACCGAATCCGCCCCGACCGCCAGGCGAGCTCGATCGGCCAGTCGCCGCAGGCGATCGACCTTGGGGCCATGGGCGACAAGCGGGAACGCGATGAACAGGTCTTCGAGGCCTGCCGACGCGAACAGCTCGGCCTCGCCAAGCGTCGCCACGGTCAGCCCGACGGCACCCGCGGCGACCTGGCGACGGGCGATCTCGACGCTCTTGTGGGTCTTGGCATGCGGCCGCAGTGCGACACCGCGATCGGCCATCGCAGACGCCATCGCAGCGATCCGGGCGTCGACGCCCTCAAGATCGATGACGACGACCGGTGTATCGAGCGACGCAGTCTCATCGGCGTTGAGTGGGACCGACGACTCGGGTAGGACCATGTCGTGGGAAGATACCGCGGGGCCGGCGGCCGGCGTGGGGCGATGCCGCCGAACCCGGAGCCGTATGCGCAGGGAGGCGACAGAAGCCAGATGACGATCTCGCCACCGAACGGCCTTGCCCTTGAGTCGATCGCCGAGGTCGACCCGGTCCTGTGGCAGGCGATGCTCGACGAGCGCCGCCGACAGCACGACAAGATCGAGCTGATCGCCAGCGAGAACTACGTCTCGGCGGCGGTCATGGAGGCCCAGGGGTCGTGGCTGACCAACAAGTATGCGGAGGGTCTGCCCGGCAAGCGCTACTACGGCGGCTGCGAGTACGTCGACATCGCCGAGCGGCTTGCCCAGGAACGTGCGCTCGGTCTGTTCCCCGGCGCCGAACACGTCAACGTCCAGCCACATTCAGGCGCCCAGGCCAACATGGCCGCCTATTTCAGCGTCCTCGAACCGGGCGACCGGATCATGGGCATGAACCTCGCCCATGGTGGCCACCTGACCCACGGCATGGCCCTCAACTTCTCGGGCCGCCTGTACGAGGTCCATGCGTATGGCGTCCATCCGGACACCGAGCGGATCGACTACGACGCGATGGCGACCCAGGCGCGCGAGGTCCGGCCGAAGCTCATCGTCGGTGGCGCCTCGGCCTATCCCCGGCTGTGGGATTTCGAGCGGATGGCGGAGATCGCCGCCGACGTCGGAGCGATCCTGTTCATCGACATGGCCCACGTCGCCGGTCTCGTTGCGGCCGGCGTGCACCCCAGCCCATTCCCGCACGCGGACCTCGTGACCACCACGACCCACAAGACGCTCCGCGGCCCGCGCGGCGGGCTCGTGTTCGGTCGACGCACGCTGCGGCCGGGCCTCGATCCAGCCGATTTCCCGGCCATCAAGAATGGGGGGGCGGACGGCGCGCTGGCGGCCGCCATCGACCGGACCGTCTTCCCGGGTGTCCAGGGCGGGCCGCTCATGCAGGTCGTGGCCGCCAAGGCGGTCGCGTTCAAACTGGCCGCCGAGGAGACGTTCAAGCGAGACCAACGGCGGACGGTCGAGAACGCCGCGGTCATGGCGGAGACGCTGGCCGGGCTGGGCGCCCGGGTCGTCTCCGGCGGGACGGACAATCACCTGATGCTCGTCGATGTCACGCCCCTGGGCGTCACGGGCAAGGAGGCCGAGCACCTGCTCGACGAGATCGGCATCACGGTCAACAAGAACGCGATCCCGTTCGATCCGTTGCCGCCCAACACCGCGTCGGGCATCCGCATCGGGACCCCGGCCACGACGTCGCGCGGTTTCGGACCCGATGAGATGGCGGCCGTGGGGCGGATCATCATCGAGGCGATCGCCGGGCGCGAAGACCCCGCCCGGCAAACCCGTCTCGCTGCCGAGGTCCGCGAGATCGTCGCCCGCTTCCCGGTCCCGGGCCTGCCCGCCGCGTGACGTTCGTCCCGTCGGCCGGCGACGCCGCCGGGCCGATCGTCATCGTCTTCCTGCTGGCGGCCCTCATCGCCATCGTGCTCACGCCCGGCGTCCGCCGGATCATGCTTCGCTACGAGATCCTGGATCGACCCGAGGAACGTCGGGTCAACGTCACCCCGGTCCCACGTGGCGGCGGCTTGGCGGTCGGTGCGGCCTTCCTGCTGGTGGCGACCGTGTTCCTTGCGGTCAACCAGCAGGGAACATTCGTGGCCGTGCCGTTCTCGTTGAATTTGTCCGAGCTGGTGGCCCTCCTGTTGGGCGGGGCGATCGCCGCGGGCCTCGGCGCGATCGACGATCTACTCGACTTGCGCGCTCGCGCCCAACTCATCGGCCAGCTGGCACTGGCCGTGGGTGCGGTCGCGCTCGGGATCTCGATCACGTACATCGCCAACCCCATCGGGCCGGGCGTCTTCCGGTTCGAGGGGGTCGTCGCGGGCGTGCTGACCGTGTTCTGGATCGTGGGCATGATCAACAGCATCAATTGGATCGACGGTCTGGACGGTCTGTCGAGCGGCATCGCCCTGATCGCCGCCGTCACCCTCGGGATCCTCAGCCTCACGGACCACGTCGGTCAGCCGCTGATCGCCGTCCTGTGTTTCATCCTTGCCGGCGCGCTGCTTGGGTTCCTGCGCTGGAACTTCAATCCGGCGTCGATCTTCAGCGGGACGAGCGGGGTGCAGTTCGTCGGGTTCACGCTGGCGGTGCTCGCCGTCCTCGGTTCGGCCAAGGTCGCGGTCGCGCTGCTCGTCCTGGGCGTGCCCATCATCGATACGTTCTGGATCATCGTCCGGCGACTGTCGCAGGGTCGGTCGCCGTTCAGCCCGGACCGGAGCCACATCCACCATCGGTTGCTCGATCTCGGATTGTCACACCGCCAGACCGTGCTGGTCATCTACGCCATGTGTCTCGGCCTGGCGATCCTGTCGCTCCTGCTCTCGGGCGTCACCCAGCTGTATGCCTTCCTCGGCATCTTCGTGGCATTCGGTCTGGTGTTGTTCCTGCCGACCCGGGGCGGGCTCGGTCGGCCTGACGAACTCGAGGCGGAGACCTACGAGGGCGACCCGGAGACCGACGAGGGCGACCCGGATTCTGGCGCGGCGAAGTAGGAGATTCGCCTGATTGGGCGATTCAGGAAGCGGTGCTAGCATCGCGACCGAGCGCAGGCCGTCTGCGGCCGCCATGTCAGGGAGCTAATGGGACCGGAACTGCTTCTCGTCATCGTCATCGTGCTCATCGCACTGATCGCGGGCTTCGTGATCGTCCGGACGATCACCCGTTCCCGGGATCCACGGCGAGCCGGCGGTGCCAGGTCCTCCGCGATCGGCGATGCCATCCAGGCCTCGGCGGCGACGGCCAGTGTCCGGCGTGTCCTCGGACGACCAGCTGACCTGCCTCCACCCGCGACCAATGTTTCGCCGCTGAGCACGAACGAGATCGCCTATCGGATCGGGGTATCCGGGGCGGAGGCGCCGGAACCCGACGCAGCCGTGCTCGCGGCCGCACCGGCTGTCGCCACGCCGGAGCCCAGGATCGCGATCGTCGGGTTCCCGTCGCTGGGCACGCCCGACGCGGACGACGATCGGCAACCGGCCGCGCCCGTCCCATTCGTACTGGCGTCGTCGTCGTGGGCCATGACCCCGTCTGCACCCCAGCCTGTCGCGGCACCCAGGGTCGCGGCGCCCAGGGTCGCGGCGCCCCTGCCGGATGAACCGCGGCGGCGACTGATCCGGGACACCGGGTTCGTGCTGATGGCGGTCGCCGTGATCGGGCTGGTCGCCCTCGCCGTATGGTCCGGTGCGCCGCCGAACAACGACCTGGCCGCTGTCCAGACCAGTCAGTCCGCGAGTCCACGGCCGAGTCCGAGCCCGACCTCCATCGCCGGCATCGTCGATCCCAGCGCCAGCGCAAGTCCGTCCGCCGAACCGTCGCCGACCGCGACGCCAAAGCCAACACCCAAGCCGACGAAGAAGCCGACGAAGAAGCCGACCAAGGCGACACCCCGGCCGACCGCTCGGCCCACACCCGCGCCGACGTCCAAGCCGACCCCGAAGCCAACGCCCAAATCGACGCCGAAGCCGACCCCCAAGCCGACACCGGCGCCACCACCGGTCGCCAAATTCACCGTTTCAGCGAGTTGTGGCGCCCCAGGCGTGGTGATCACCTTCGATGCGTCGACATCGACGCACGCCACGTCCTGGAGCTGGGACTTCGACAACGGCAGCGGTAGCGGCAAGACCGTGAATCATCAATACAGTTCGCCCGGCGACTACCTCGTGATCCTGACCGTCCACGGACCGGGAGGGACCGACGCAAAGTCCAAGACCATCCACGTCCCGTGCTGATCCCTGCGATCGCACGTCACCCATCCACCCTGAGGTCCACGTGTTGATCGAACGCCACGCTCCGGCCGCCCGGCGCACCCGACCCGCGCTGTTCGCCGCCATCGCCGCAGCCGCCCTGCTCATCGGGCTGTTCCCGATGGCCGTCCTTGCCGCCGACCCGGTCGCGGTCGATGACAGCTACACCGTGCCGGTCAACGCTTCGCTGACGGGTCTGGATGTCCTGGTCAACGACACGGATGCCGACCTCGGCGACACGCTGACGATCACCGACGTGACCGTTCCGGCCAACGGCACGGCCACGATCAATGGCGACGAGATCGACTACCAGCCCACGGCGGCCTTCCACGGCATCGACACGTTCGACTACACGATCGAGGACACCACCGCCGGCACCTCGAGTGCGACCGTCACCGTCACGGTCAACAGCCCGCCCAACGCGGTCAATGACAACAAGACGGTGCTCGAGGACGACCCGGCCACGGCGATCGCGGTCCTGGCCAACGACACCGACCCGGACAACGACACCCTGACCATCACCGACAAGACCGATGGAGCCAAGGGGACCGTCGTGATCACGGGTGGCGGCACCGGCCTGACCTATGAGCCGACCGGAGACCTCAACGGATCTGACTCGTTCACGTACACGATCAGCGACGGCCACGGTGGGACCGACACGGCCACGGTGAACATGACGATCACCGCTCAGAACGACCCACCCGATGCCGTCGACGACAACAAGACCGTCGACGAGGACGACCCGGCCACGCCGATCGCCGTCCTGGACAACGACACCGACCCGGACAACGACACCCTGACCATCACCGGCAAGACGAACGGCGGCAAGGGGACCGTGGTCATCACGGGCGGTGGCACAGGCCTGACCTACCACCCGACATCGAACCTCAACGGATCGGACACCTTCACCTACACGATCAGCGACGGCCATGGCGGGTCCGATACCGCGACGGTGCACATCACCATCACGCCGGAGCCGGACGACCCAGTGGCAAGCGACGACGAGCTGTCCGTGGCCATCGACGCATCGGCGACGGACGCGCACGTCCTGGATAACGACAGCGATCCCGATGGCGACAGCCTGACCGTCGTATCGAACTCCGACCCGTCCAAGGGCGTCGTGGTCATCGCTGGCGACGGCAGCGACTTGAGCTACCAACCGAATGCTGGCGCCTTCGGCGACGACGCATTCACCTACACGATCAGTGATGGCAACGGCGGGTTCGCGACCGGAACGGTTGCCGTCTCGATCGGCCTGCACGCGGCCAACGACGCGGGCTTGACGGTTCCCGAGAGCGCCGGGGCCACCGCCCTCGACGTGCTGGCCAACGACTTCCCGCAGGACGGCAGCCTGACCATCACCGCCAAGACCAACGGCAACCACGGGTCGGTGGCGATCACCGGCGGTGGCACGGGTCTGACCTACAACCCCGACCAGCTGTACAAGGGCAACGACGTGTTCACCTACACGATCAGCGACGGCCATGGCGGCTCCGATACCGCCACGGTGCTGGTGACCGTGGTCAAGGACACCATCGCGCCCGGCACGAGCGATCCCGATGCGGCCATCCGCAAGCAGACGGCGGCGACCAAGACGACCAAGGTCCGGGTCAGCTGGTCGGGCAGTGACACCGGCACCGGGGTGGCCAGCTACAAGGTCCAGGTCCAGACCGACGGCGGATCGTGGTCGACGGCGGTGACCAGCACGAGCGGCACCCAGTACGACCGGACGCTGACCAACGCCAGGACCTACCGCTTCCGGGTCCGGGCCACCGACCGCGAAGGCAACACCGGGGTCTACGCCTATGGCCCGACGTTCAAGGTGTGGCGCTACCAGGACACCTCAGGCTCGGTCCAGCTGAGCGGACACTGGACGACCAAGAAGGTCAAGCCGGCGCTCGGCAAGCACCACTCGTTCACGTCCTCGACCGCCGCCTCGGCCAGCCTGATCATGACCATGCGCGATGTCGCGATCGTCGCGACCAAGACCAGCAAGAGCGGCCATGCCGAGGTCTGGATCGACGGCAGCCTGGCCGGCACGGTCGACCTGCACGCCAAGTCGACCCACTACCGCAAGGTCGTCTTCCGCCATCACTTCAGCGACCTGGCCGGTCACACCATCGAACTCCGACCCGTCGGTGACGGCCGGATCCATCTCGACGCGTTCCTGACCCTTCGGTGACGGCCGAGGCGGCGGCAGCGTCAACCCGCCGCAGCCGCCCCCCGCGCAAGGCCAGGGACAGAATTGGCGCCACACGCCCGTACGAGCCGTTGGAATGCAGTTGATGCGCTCGACGACCCCGAGATCGGCCTGATTCCGGCCGTCGTGGGCGCTGGGCGCCGGTCTCGGCAGTCGAACGACCCATACATGCCGTTCGACGGTCAGTACGGGCGCCTGGCGCCGAATGGGCCGCCGGCGCCGAATGGGCGCCCCGGCGCGGCCCCGGCGGTGACGGCCGAGACGGCGGCAGCTGCTATACTGCCGCGGCCGTGTCAGGTTGCCCATGATCGAGCCCGGCCGGGGCTGGGGATATCTCGTCCTCTTCTCGGAGATCGGCGTCTCACTCCTGGTCACGACCCTGATCGGCGTGTTCGTCGGGTATTGGGCGGATAAACAGCTCGGTACCCTGCCCGTCTTCCTGATCGTCGGCTTTCTCGTCGGTGCAGGGGCCGGGACCGTGATGATCGCCCGGTTGATCAGCCGGTTCCTGAAGACATTCGATCCGCCGGCGAACTGAAGACCGGCGACGGAGGACGAGAGCGCGGCACGAGGCCGCGCTCCTGTGTGTGGAGCAAGCGTGTCGAGCGAGCAGGACGAGACCCCGGAGACCACCGAGGCCCCAGCCCCGCCGCCCAGGTCGGGCCGGGGACTGTCCTCGCGCTGGTTTCTCCTCATCGGCGGGATCATCGTCTTCAACATCGTCGCGTTCATCCTCGTCCCGCCGTTCCCGAAGGGCGGCCAGCCGGGCGACGAGTGCAGCTTCCCGGTGTGCTACATCAACGGAACGCTGGAGTTCCCGGCGCCGCACGTCGTCTGGGCACCTGAAGGTTCGACGCCGCCGCCTCCAACGGCTCTGATCACCTTCTACCCCAGCATCAGTTCCTCGATCCTGACGATGTGGATCGTGATGGCCGTCGTGCTCATCGCCTCCATCCTGATGGTCCGCAAGTCCCGGCTCATCCCCGGCCGCGCCCAGAACATCTTCGAGTGGTTCTACGAATTCATGAGCGACTTCGGGATCGGCATCACCGGCCCAGCCGGGCGGCCGTACGTTCCGCTGTTCATCGGCTTCTTCCTGCTCATCCTGTTCTGCAACTGGAGCGGGCTCGTCCCGCCGGTCGGCAAGATCGAGGAACTGCGAGCGCCGACCAGCGACGTCAACATCACGATCGGTCTCGCCCTGGTGAGCTTCCTCTACTTCGAATTCGAAGGGTTCCGGCGGCTCGGGGTCGGCGGCTATGCGGGCAAGTTCTTCCCGATCTACGAGTTCCGCCACGGGATCGTCGCCGGTGGCATCGCGCTCTTCGTCGGGCTCGTGGAACTCATGCTCGAATTCGTCAAACCGGTCACGCTGTCAATGCGACTCTTCGGCAACATCTATGGCGGGGAGGTCGCGCTGGGTGTGATCACCGCCCTGACCATCGCGTTCATCCCGGTCGGCCTGCTCGGGCTGGAACTCATGCTCAACGCCATCCAGGCGCTCATCTTCAGCATCCTGACCCTCATGTTCATCGTCCTGGCCATCGAAAGCCATCACGGAGAAGAGGGTGAATTGGCCGAGGAAGCCCTCGGTCATCCAGACCGGCCGGAGCCGTCGCTCCAGCCGGCCGATTGACGGTCCCAATGATCCCGGGCCGCAGGCTCGGGGAGTAGGAGGAAGACACACGATGGACTACACAGGCGCCGGACTCGCAGCCCTGGGCGTGCTTGGCCCGGGCATCGGCATCGGCATCCTCGGCGGCATGGCCGCCTCGGCGATCGGCCGCAACCCTGACGCGGCCGGCCAGATCCGCGGCATCGCGATCATCCTCGCGGCGTTCGCAGAAGGCCTCGGCGTTCTGGCGATCGTCGTCGGCCTGCTCGCGATCTTCATCCAGCCGGCATAGCCCCGGTGGATATCCTGGCCGTCGCCACGGGCGCGGGCCAACACGCTGCGCAGTTGGCCGCCGAAGAGGGTGGCGCGCTGTTCCAGATCAACCTGTTCTGGGTGATCGTCAGCGCGCTCAACTTCATCCTGTTCTTCGCGATCATCTGGACCTTCGCGTTCAAGCCCGTATCCCGGATGCTGGCCGACCGCAAGGACCGCATCGAGGAGGGCCTCAAGGACGCGGAACAGGCCCGACGGGATCGCGAGAGCGGTGAGGCCGAGCGGGTCGCCACCCTGGCTGAAGCGCGTCGCGAGGCGAACGAGATCCTGAGCCGCGCCCAGAAGGTCGCCCAGGAAACGCGTGATGCCGACATCGCGGCGACTCGCGAGGAGCTCGAGCGCCTGCGTGTCCGGGCCGCCGGCGAGATCGAGGCGGAGAAGACGCGTGCCATCGCCGAAGTCCGGGCCGAGGTCGCCGACCTCGCGCTGCAGGCCGCCGGCAAGGTCGTCGGCGAGACGATGACCGGTGATCGACAGCGCCGACTCGTCGACGAATTCCTGACCACCGCCGGGATGGGCGGGTCCAAGAACTGATGGACGACTGATGGCCGTTCGCGACACCGCTGCCCGCCGCTATGCAGAGGCCGCCTTCGAGGTGGGCCTGCGCGACGGCACGGTCGAGACGTGGCGCTCGGAGCTGGACGCAGCCGGGGCGATCGCCTCGGACGAGCGTGTCGGACGGGCACTCGCCAATCCGGCCATTTCGCTCGAGACCAGGACGAAGCAGGCCGATGCCGTCTTCGGCAAGGTCGTCAGCGCACCGGTCCTCAACCTCATCGGGCTGATGCTTCGGCGCGGCCGGATCGAGCAGCTGCCCCGGGTCGCGGCGGAATTTCGCCGCCTCGACAACGCCCGGCAGGGGATCACCCTCGCCACAGCCACCAGCGCCGCACCGTTGAACCAGGACGAGATCCGGGACATCACGGCGCGGTTGGAACGACTCACCGGCGGTCGCGTCGAACTCGATGTCCAGGTCGATCCCAGCCTCCTGGGTGGCCTCGTCGTCCGGGTCGGTGACCGCCTGATCGACGGTAGCGTCCGGGGCCGCCTCGAGCGACTGCGGAACCAGCTCGTTTCGGGCGCCCTCTAGGAGATCTGATACCGATGGCCATTCGTTCAGACGAGATCACCAGCATCATCAAGTCCGCGATCGATTCGTTCGATTCCGGGGTCGAGACCCGGAATGTCGGGACGGTCGTCGAGGTCGGCGACGGGATCGCCCAGATCTACGGCCTGGCCGGCGCGCTCGCATCCGAGCTGCTCGAATTCCCAGGCGGGCTGATGGGCATGGCCCTCAACCTCGAGGAGGAGACCGTCGGCGCGGTCATCCTGGGCAATGCCACCGGCGATCAAGGAAGGCGACACGGTCAAGACGACCGGACGGGTCGTGGAGGTCCCGGTCGGGGCAGCGCTGCTCGGTCGGGTCGTGGACCCGCTCGGTCGCCCGCTCGACGACAAGGGCCCGATCGCCACGGAAGACAGCCGCCCGGTCGAGCGGATCGCCCCCGGCGTCATCGTCCGCAAGTCGGTGGACACGCCGGTCCAGACCGGGGTCAAAGCCATCGATGCGCTGATCCCCATCGGGCGCGGCCAGCGCGAACTGATCATCGGCGACCGGCAGACGGGCAAGACCGCGATCTGCCTGGACACGATCATCAACCAGAAGGGCAAGGGCCTGGTCTGCGTCTACGTGGCCATCGGCCAGAAGCTCTCGACCGTGGCCAATACGGTCGCGATCCTCGAGCAGTACGGCGCCATGGAATACACGATCGTGGTCGTGGCCGGTGCCGAGGATCCGGCGCCGCTCCAGTACCTCGCCCCGTACGCGGGCGTGGCCATGGCCGAAGAGGTCATGGAGAACGGGGTGGAGGTCCCGGGCCAGGGCCTGGTCAACGACGCGCTGTGCGTCTACGACGACCTCAGCAAGCATGCCTGGGCCTACCGCGAAAGGCTCTCCTGCTGCGTCGACCGCCCGGCCGCGAGGCGTACCCGGGCGACGTCTTCTATCTCCACAGCCGGCTGCTGGAACGTGCGGCGCGGATGAACGACGAGAACGGCGGCGGCTCGATCACGGCCCTGCCCATCGTCGAGACCCAGGCCGGTGGCTACGTATCGGCCTACATCCCGACCAACATCATCTCGATCACGGACGGCCAGATCTTCCTCGAGACCGACCTGTTCAACGCCGGTCAGCGGCCGGCCCTGAACATCGGCATCTCCGTGTCGCGCGTCCGGCTCGGCGGCCCAGACCAAGGCGATGAAGAAGGTCGCCGGACGACTCCAAGCCGGACCTTGCCCAGTACCGATCGCTGGCGGCGTTCGCCCAGTTCGCGTCCGACCTGGACATGCGCGCTCGCGACCAGCTGACCCGGGGCGAGAAGCTCTCCGAGATCGTCACCCGCTCCATACCAGCCGCTCGGCGTCGAGAAGCAGGTGGCCATCCTGGACGTCGCCACGACCGGCAAGCTGGACGACGTCCCGACGCCACGGGTCCGCGAATTCGAGACGCAGTTCTACCGCTTCCTCGAGACCGAACGCCCGGCCATCCTGACCGAGCTGGCTGAAACGAAGGCCTTGTCCGACGAGTTGTCGGCCAGCCTCGACGAAGCGGTCGACGCCTTCCGCCAGAGCTTCCTGGCCTAGGGCG
>CAVRGM010000002.1:0-326758 GCA_963720715.1 uncultured Chloroflexia bacterium | reverse complement strand
CAGCGGGCAGCCTCCATGATCTCGTCGGAGATGTTGTGCAACGCGGCGTACATGATGATGATCCATGCACCGGCGCCGGTCCAGAACGCAATGACCGTGAAGATCAGGGGCAGGTTGTTCAGGTCGATGGCTTGAACGAAGCTCGTGTACCCGAACCAGTTCAGGACGAAGGACACGGGGCTGACCGAGGGATTGAGCAAGAAGAGCCAGAGCATGACGCTGGCCGCACCCGCGAATGCGCCGGGGATGAAGAACAGGAAGCGCGTGGTAGAGGAAAGCCATCTGACGCGCACGGCGTGGACGATGAGCGCCAGCAGGGTGACGAGCACGGTCAGGGTCACGACCCAGATCACCAGGAAGACCGCGACGTGCTGCACTGCCGGCAAGAACCGGAAATCCCCGACGGCCTTCACGTAGTTGTCGAGCCCGACGAATTGCCCACTCTTGGTGAATGAGAGATACAGGGCATAGACCATGGGCAGAACGCCGAAGACCAGTAGCAGCAGGACGTAGCCGCTGGAGAACACGTAGGCGGCGAATGCCTGCGCGCTAGCTCCGGTTCGCGGCCGCCTTCGGAGGCGCAAAGGGGCCCACTGCCGCTTCTTTGTGGGGGCGGCAGTGGGCACGATGGCGTCAGTACGAGAGATGCTGCGTTCCTTCGCCTACTTGGTCACGGGTGTGAAGCCGTTCACCTGGGCGTCGTTCACCATTCTCTGCTGCCAATCGCTGACCTGCGAGGCAATGGTCTTTCCGGAAGCAAGAGCCGGATTCACGATCTCCGCCCACGGAGGCTCGGCACTGAAGGGGAGCGTGGCACCCCAGCCACTCCAGATGTTGTTGGCTGCCTCATCGACGACGTCCTTGAACGTGTCCGAGTTGGCCCAGAAGCCACTAGTGGTCTGCGCGTCCAACCACTCACTTGCGGTCGAGGCGTAGGCCGGGAGGCCGGTGATGAGCTTGACCGACTGGGGTCCGCTCGTCACGTACTGCAGGTAGGTACCCACGCATGCGAGGTTGGCCGAGTGGCTCGACCCGTACCAGAAGCCGCCACCCACGTTGCCGGTGCCGATTGGCTCGCCATCCCAGTGGAGGGCGTGGCCGGCACCCCACTCGCCTGGCTGCCCTCCGATGTTGTCCTTGTTCTGGAAGAGGGCTCCCGTGAACCACGTTGGGCCAGGGATCGCCAGGACCTTGTCCTTCCAATTCTTGACCCAGTCGGGGGTGAACAGTCCATCGATCGTCAGGGTCTTGTTCGCGAACATGTGGTCCAGCAGGGCGATCATGCGGGTCGTGTGGTTGTCCGAGAAGTCGCTGGTGAAGGTGGTGCCGTCGACCGTGTAGATCGGCGCCTGGGCGGCCCACATGTCGGTCAGCACGGCGGTGAAGGGATCGCCGATCGAGCCGAGGATGTAGCCGGGGTGCTCAGCCGCCACCTTGTCGCCGAGGGCCTGGTATTCCTCCCATGTGGTCGGGACGGTGTACCCGAACTTGTCGAACAGGGTCTTGTTGTACCAGAGCACCACGGGCGCCAGGTTGTCGCGGGCGCCGTAGACATGGCCGTCGACCGTGACAGGGTCGAGCGCGCCCGGCGTGTAGCCGTCGAGCCAACTCTGGGGAACGACGCCCTGGTCGAGCGGCGCGGCAAAGGCCTGAACGCCGTTCTGCTCGTGGGCCGCCCAGCTGGCGTCGTTCACCTGTCCCGACCACGCAACGTCGGGCCAGCCCGAGCCGGCCTGGTCGAGCAGCGAGACCTTGGTGTGGAACGTGTCGCTACCCCCGGCGCTGGCGTCGTAGGTCTCGATGTTGAGCGGGCACTCGGGGTGGTCCTTCTCGAAGGCCTCGGCGATGGCCGAGCGGTCGGCGTCGACCCAGACGGTGATCGTGGCGGTTGGGTCCTGCGCAACGGTGGGGAAGCCGTACTGGCTGCCTGTTGAAGAGCCAGCGGATTTAGCCGGAGCGCTGGGGGGCGCTTCAGAGCTGGTGGTTCCAGGTGGACTGCTAGTGGACGCATTGTTCGAGCATCCCGCTATGACAAGCGCGACGCAGGCTGCGGCTGCGGACACTCCCATCAACCTGCGGGGCGCACTTCGTTGATGCAAAGACATGTCGTTGCTCCTGTTCAGATTGATTCGACTTCTTTGACGACTCAGCCCCTCGCGGCGACATTTCGAAGTAACTCGTTATCGGTGATGCCTTCCCAATAAAGAGCGGCCGAGGTACGTGGCTCCTCCACATAGCGATGCCCAGCAGATTCAGCATACATCAGACATCATGTGTATTGCACGCCCTGCGCTGTGCCCGGCGCGCGGGCGCGATGCCCGACCGGGCGCAACATGCAACACTGAGTCCGATGGGCGCAAGGGATCTCCACCGATACCTGCGCGACCTGGCCGCGGCCGACGAGTTCTCGGGGGTCGTCCGCGTCACGGTGGCCGGAGCAGAGCGCTTCGCCGGGGCGTATGGGTGGGCGAGCCGCGCGTGGCACGTCCCGAACACGCTCGACACCAGGTTCGACACGGCGTCGATCACCAAGCTGTTCACGGCCGTCCTGGCCCTGCAACAGGTGGAGGCCGGGTCGTTCTCTCTTGACACTCGCGTGACGGGCTATCTCGGCCTCGATGGGACGGCGATCGCCCCGGAAGTGAACGTCAGGCACCTCCTCACGCACACGTCAGGGATCGGCGACGACGCCGATGAGGAGGCCGGCGAATCGTACGAAGACCTGTTCCGGGACCGGCCGAACTACTCGATCCGGGAGACCGCGGACTTCCTGCCGCAGTTCGTCCATCGTGCACCCAACTTCCCACCCGGCACGGGCTGTCGCTACAACAACTGCGGGTACGTTCTCGTGGGCTTGATGATCGAGAAGGCCACGGGGCTGCCCTACCGCGATGTCGTGCGTCGCGACATCTTCGAGCGGGCCGCGATGGCGGACTCCGGGTTCTTCCGAATGGACCACGTCAACGATCGAGTGGCGGAGGGGACCGATCCGATCCGTGTCGGGGCCGGGGCGATCGAGGGATGGCGGCGCAACGTCTATTCGTTTCCGCCGATCGGCTCCCCCGACAGCGGCGCGCTCGTCACCGCCGTCGACCTCGACCGCTTCATTCGGGCGGTCCTCGAGGGGCGGCTACTGTCGGCCGACATGACATCCGCGTTCCTCACGCCCCACGTGACCCGCCGGCAGCGGGACGGCTGGACAGAGCGGTTCGGGTACGGGCCGTGGTTCCGGGTCGAGCCAGACGGATCAGTCCTGTTCCTCGAGAAGGAGGGCATCAACGCTGGCGTCAGCGCGATCGTCCGCCACTATGCCGCTCGCGACCTCACGCTCGTGATCCTGTCGAACCTCGAGGACGGTGCATGGGATCCGGGCCGAAGGCTCCATGACGAGGTCGTGGCAGGCGAGTTCGACTGACCCGTCCAAGTTTCGCTGGTCATGCGATTGCCGGCTCGGCGCGCTCCGGATCGGCCTCGCCGTTGGCGGGTGCGTCCTCGCCGTCAGACACGTTCTCAGGCAGGTCCTTCGTGAACGCAAGGGAGACGAGGGCGATCAGCGCCGCAGCGAGCAGGCCGGCCTTCAGCGCGCGGAGCTGTGCCTGCTCGTAGTCGTCGACGATCGCCGCAGTCGTTGCGGCGTCGATCCCGGCTCCCGTGGCCGCCGACTCGATCGCGGCGGACGCGACGAAGTCACCCCCGGCCGCAACAGCGGTGCTCACCTGGGCCGCGGCCTCGGCGCTGACGCGCGCGTCCCCTTCGACCTTGGACACGAACGAGGTCGTGAGGCCAGCCAGCACAAGCGCCCCGATGAGGGCGACCCCGAGCGAGGAGCCCAACTGCTGCCCTGTGTACTGCAGCCCGCCGGCCTCGCCGCGGCCCGACGCGTCGACCGACGACTGGACGACGAGGCCGAGCTGCGACGCGATGAGTCCCATGCCGACGCCGAGGACGCCCATCGCGACGGCGAAACCGACCTCTGCGAGGTCCGGCTTGATGGTGGCGAGGAGGAGAAGGCACGCCAGCGCGGTCGTCGTGAGGCCCGCCCGCGTGACCCCCCGGACGGAGAACCGGGTCGCCAGGCGAGACCCGACCGCCGCTGCGACGAACATCGCGATCGACGTGGGCAGCATCCTGATCCCTGTCTGGAGAGCATCCAGGCCGAGGACGAGCTGCAGGTAGAGCGGGATCGTGAAGAAGATACCCATGAGGATCAGGTTCTGTGTGAAAAGGCCGGTCAGCCCGGCCCGCAGGGTCGGGATCTTCGTCAGATCGAGGTGCACCAGCGGGTCGGTCCCCGAGGCCTCTCGGTGCCGCTGCCAGGCCACGAAGGCCCAGATCAGGATCCCGCCGAGCGCGATGACGAACGGGGTCAGCGACAGGCCGAACGGCGTCACCGGGGAGTCCTTGGGTGCGATCAGCCCCCAGGTGCTCGACTGGAGGATGCCCAGGACCACCACGCCGAGGCCCGCCGCCGCGAGGATGGAGCCGACGACATCCAGCCTGGGCTTCCGCCCGGTGCGCACTGCGTCACCGACGAACCGGGTCATGACGAGGATGCCCAGGACGAGGATCACCTCGCCGACGAAGACCACCCGCCAGGAGAGCACGGTCGTCGCCCAGCCGCCGACGATCGGCCCGACGGCGATTCCAGCGCCGGCCACGCCGCCGATGATGGCGTAGGCGCCTTTGCGTTCCCTGCCTTCGAAGTTGCCCGCGATCAGGGCGGCCATCGCCGGCAGCACCAGGGCGGCGCCGATCCCCTCGAGGATCGACCACCCGAGGGTCAGCTGCCAGATCGTCTGCGATAGTGCGGTCAGGCCCGAGCCGCAGGCGTAGATGACCAGGCCGATCATGAACGCCCGGCGTCGGCCGATGATATCGCCGATCTTCCCGCCGGTCAGCATGAGCATGGCCATCACGAGGCAGTAGAGGGTGATGACCGCCTGGATCGTGGTCACGTTCGTATCGAAGTCGATGACCAGTTGGCTGATCGACACGTTCATGACCGACTGGTCGAGGACCATGACGAACTGGGCGCCCGCGAGCGCCACCAGCGGCCAGTTCGACTTCAAGGAACCATCCTCCTGCGCCACACTCCATGGACCGGCGGATCGCCGTCCTCCTCAACCCGGCCAGCGTAGCCGAGCTGAGGGTCGACGCGGGGGCCCGGGGCGTCGCTGCGCCTGTTCGAGCCTCCCGAGCCGCCGCGGACGCGGTCGACGGCTCGCCGAGGCGGCCGAGCGCCGTCCCTGGGGACAGCCGCGATCGCGAGCACAGGCGGCATCCGCCACAGGACCACGGGAGTCGGGATCGGCGCTATCTCCATCGCCGCGACCTCGACGTCGATGCGCGTCTGATCAGCGTCGATCTTCAGGAACACGTCGCCCAAGCGTAGCGTCGCACGCTCGCGATGGGCGACGACGACCCCGCCCTCCTCCACGTCGGCCATTATCGCGGGGTAATCGGTCGCGTTGACGTCTCGCCGGGGACCCTGCTACCCACCTGGTCATCATCCTCGCGCTCCTCGCGAACAAGGCCTGGTCTCGACGTGATCCGGCGTGGTATGCACCCCGAGATTGGCCGGCTCGCCAGCGATACCGAGGCCTGATCGGGCGAACGAACTAGTCGGGGTGGCCGACGATGTTGACCACGATTCCGTGCGGATCGCGGACGAAGAACCGTCGCGGTCCCCACGGCTCGTCCGTGAGCGGGTGGACGATGTCGTAGCCCCGACGTAGGGCCTCCGCATATGCGGCATCGACATCGGCGACCAGGACGCTCATAGAGGACTGTTCCGATGCCGAGGCGTCCTGGGAGACGAGGTGCACCTGCACGCTCGGGTCAGTCGTCGAGCCGAAACTGGCGACCCAGCCCAGGTCGAATTGCTTACGGAGCCCGAGGAACTCCTCGTAGAAATCGTGTCCGGTGCTTGCGTCGTCGACGTTGAGGTTCGGCACGATACGGCGAAGAATCATGGAGTCGCTCCCGTTGGTCGGTGGTGGAGCACAGTAAACCAGCCCGACGACTAGCCTGAACCCCTTCTAGCCGTGATGCCAGCTCCGGAGTCGGTCGTGACCGCCTCGATCGCGCAGATCGACGAGGGCTTCGCCGTGTTCGCCCTCCGGCGGACGCGAATGTCCCGGTCACGGAGCATGGCTTCAAGAACGCGACGATGCACCCGGACTGGATCCGCCGCCAACTCGACGCGATGGAAGTGCGCAAGACTGGTCGAGGCGAGAGGGATAGCTCGCTCTCGACGATCAGCCGTGGCGAATCACGGATCCGGGTCGAACACTGCTTCGATCGTCAGGCCGAAGATTCGAGCAATGACGAAGGCAAGCGGGAGGCTCGGGTCGAACCGGCCCGTCTCGATCGCGTTGATGGTCTGCCTCGAGACTTGGGCGGCATCTGCCAGTTGTGCCTGGGTCCAATCCCGTTCGGCCCGGAGCACACGGATCCGGTTCTTCATCCCCCAAACCGTCGGATCCCGATGAGCACCGACAGCATATAGATGGCCGAAGTCACGACCAGGACCCAGACGATCCCTGCCTGGACCAGTCCGGCGCCGCCCAGAAGGATGAGAGTGAAGCCGGCGACGAAGCACCCGCCAAGCGCCAGGGCCATGGCGTCGAGTTGGATCTTGCGCATCAACTCGTCGGCGTCTCTCAGGAAGCGCATGTACGACACGATCCAGGCCAGACCGACAAGCGCGGTGCCGATCGACGCCACGACGACTCCCGCGTCACCCTCGATCCATCCACGATCGATGGCGGCGTCGGCGACAAGGAAGGCCCCGACCCACAGAAGCGACCAGATGACGATCGACCGGCGGTTTCGCCGGTCGAGTTCTGTCGCCGACCAGGAGCTCTTCTCGTCGCGCTCGTTCACGAATTCTCTTCCCGGCCGAGCCGATCGGCCCGGCCGGCGCTGGACGCCGTCCCCAGCATCAAGAACCCGGCCGTACCCGCCACCAGACCGACCTCCGTGGGGACCGCCCCCAGGACCATTCCCAGTGCGGCCGCCACGGTGGCCACCCAACCGACGAGCAAACGCGTCTTCCGATCCATCAGTAAACTCCTCTTGTCATTAAGTCAAGTGTCTTTGACACGGCTACGATGACACGAGACACCGGCCATGTCAAGCGCACTTGTCATATGGTGCGCCACCCGAGCCATCCACAGCTGGCAGCGGACGACGCCGGCACGGATCGCGCCGCCGAGGCCCTGGCCTGGGTAGGACTGGCGGTCGTACGTGCCCGCTGGGCGGATCGTCCGGTTCGAGCAGTTCGTGGACACGGCGCGGGTGCGGGAGGCGGCGTCCTGACCGAACGGGCGGCCGCCTGTCCCTGGCTGCGGCCGTCGCTCTGAGCGGCGATGAACGCGGCAACCGGCCGACGAACGACATCCTCCAACCGGACCAGGTGAGCAACGTGCGCCGGGACCCGCCCGGCGCAGCACCGCCGGATCCGCGCGAGATCGAGTTCGAGGACGAGGTCCGGGCCGCCAGTCACGGTCGAAGCGGACCCGCGGCTACAGAGCCGGCGCGCCGATCGGGATCACCGCGACGCCATCGGGTCGTCCGGTAGCGGTAACCCCAGCCGATGATGACCCCGAGCACGGCTGGTTTGCCATGCTCACGTTCGTGCGTGGTGACGTCCCCACCGCCGGGGAGAGCGGTCGCGCAGAATTCTCGCCGTCAGGGCAAGACCTCGAGGACGGCCATCGTCGGGGGCGGGATGAAACCGGCAGGATCAGCGGTCGGGTCCACGCTCGCCTCCGTTTGCTGCTCCGTCCATCCCGGCCCGAGGATCGCGTACTTCCCCGCGAGGAGGACGAACTTCCAGACGTCTCCGCAGTGGCCTTCTTGAACCAGGTGACCGCGGTCGGCCCCTGACGGCCCGCTGCATGAGGGACCGTAAGCCGAGAATGAGGTTCCCCGCGTATCGCCGTGCGCGAGCCGTTCCAAGTCGTTGTCGGTCAGGGGGCCGGGAGTCTCCTCAGCCGTGCTTTTTCGTTCGACGAAGTCGAAGGAGCCGCCGTCGAGGGGCTCGTCGAGCTGGAGGAAGACAGCCCCCGCATGCACGCTGGCTGAGCCCAACCGCACCTCGGATCGAGTGGCCACGAGATGGACCAGCTGGGCCCCGGGTGGGATGGTTGCCGGGCTCTGGCCACAGCCCGCGAGCACGCTGACCAGCAGGCCGACGAGTGCCGCTACTGTCTTGGACCAACGCATCAGCGCAGGCTCCCAAACCTCGATTGGGCCGACTCGAGCACCCAGGCCCAGGACGCTGCCTTCGCCAGGACCGAGAGTCGATGCGTGCGCAGCGTTCGCCCGAGCAGATCTTGCTCCCGTCCCAGGTTGCGGTCAACGCCACCGACTGGAATTGGCCCTATCGTCTCCCACGATCGTGATCAAGACGGCGGCGCCGATGATGCGGAGGAGGCGATCGCTCATCGACCGGTCGAGCGGCACGGCTCAGCCCGCCCGGCACGGATGGAGCTCGACTGTCAGATTGCTGAGTTTGGTCGGGGCGAGAGGATTAGCGCCGACACTTTCCAACTGTCGATCAGGATCGTCGGCGTTGGCGGTCCCAGCAACATTCACCGTTCCGCGCAAATCGCGTAGCCGAAATGCCGCAGCCCGACTTCGAACGAACGCTTCCGCAGTCTGTGCGACGGCGTCAGTGCCGTTGGGCCGACATCCCACGTCGGCGAATCCGACCCGACGGCTCAACTCCCGATGCGCACGTTGAGCTGGAACCCCAAGGCGGTCCCGGCGATCCAGCCAAGCGCGCCGCCAATGAACAACAGGATCCGGGCAAGATTCCGGTCGATCGGAGAGGCATCGGCCGAGATGCGCTCCGAGAGGTCGGCGAGTGCCGCGATGAGGAAGCCAATGATGCCCACGACGAAGAAGCCGGTGATGCCCCCGACGAAGAAGCCGGTGATGAACATCGCCAGGACGCCACCGGTCACGGCGACAACGCGGACGAGCCGCGTCGAGCGTGATGCGGTCTGGCCGTGACGCTTCTCGACGTCGGCGGTGCCGATAACGATCCCGGTCGCGATGGCGAACGGCCACGCCCAAACCGTGAACGGAGCGAGCAGGCCGATGGCAAGGGCGACGACCAGGTGACGTCCGAACTCGAATCGCATGGACTCCATCGAGTTCCTCCTTGGCTATGTCCGCCGTGCGGCGGTCGGCAGTGCCATTGTGACGCAGCATGCACACGATCCGTTTACCTAGTCGGTCACGAGCCACCCGACGCCGGCGCCGATGCGCAAGACTGGTGGAAGCGTTCGGCACCCAGCCGCTGCTACTAGACGCGGGAAGGGCGTTTAGTACGGATGGTCGGGCGAGAGGACTTGGCCCGCAGAACCTACCTCATCGTAGGGTAACGTCAGCTGCGGCCGAGAACCACGTCGATCCCGGCGAGGACGAGTTCGAGGTTCGACGCGGACAAGCGCCCGGCCCGCTCCGTCAGCGTCGCCCGGTCGATCGTGACAAGTTGGGACACGTTGGCGACCGAGGGCTTCGGCAGACCGGTGGCCCGCGCTGTCAGCAGGACATTGCCCGGAGCATCCGCCCAGCGCCTGTTGCTGGTGAGGACGATGCAGACGACCGTGCGCAGACTGCTCGCATTGAAGGCGTCACCCTGCACCACCACGACAGGGCGGCGGAACCCGGGCTCCGATCCCGCCGGTTCCCCGAGGTCCGCCCACCAGACCTCGCCCTGGGCGATCACCATTCAGTGGACTCGAGCGCCCGACGAGCGGCCGCATTCGTGAACTCGCCGGCGCCGGGCTGGCCGACATCGGCGATGACGGCGTCGAGGCCGGAGGTCACCTCGTCGGGGGCGTGGCGGGCGACGTACTCGCGGAGCGCGGAGCTGTACACCTCACTCCGGGAACGGCGGGAACGCTTGGCAAATCGGTCCACTTGGGCGAACAGGTCGTCGGGAACCGACACAGCAGTCTTCATACCACGAGTATAACAGACGATCCCAGGCAGCACGTCTGCACCTTCACCACCTGGCGAGGCCCGCTCCAAGGTGGGGGCCGAGACGACGGCGCAGCTGGTGTGGATCCTGGCGCCGCGGCTGCCGGAGCCTGACGGCGTGGCTCTGGCGGACGAATCGGTGGCTCAGTCGCGCATCGCAGGGAAGATCTCGCCAAGCACCTCATGACCCATCGCGATCGCCTCTGATCCGGTCAGCGTGGCGTTGGGGTCGATCTCGGGCACCGGCTTGCCGAACATCTTGGCCATCGAGAGAACGCTGAGCAAGAGCGTCCTGCCGAGCAGACCCAATGGGGCATCGAGGGCGAGGAGGGGGTCGGGCATCGTCGGCACCGGTCGCGCGATCATGTCGGGCCAGTCCTCGGGCGCCCGCGGCGTCTGGAGGGTGAAGATGTCAGCGAAGGACCGGGCGGTCGCCTCCCGGGCGCTGAACGGCGCACCGAGGTTCCAGCGCCCGCGCATGGTCGCCAACAGGGAGGTCGCCCGGTACTCGTCGGTGATCACGGTGCGCTCCGGGATCCAGGGCGAGATCGCCAGGGTCGGGATGCGTACCCCAGCGCGGTCGAACCGAAAGCCCATCTGGCCCGGGCCCTTGCCATCAGGCTGGACGGCCGCCGGCGGCGCGACGTGGTCGTAGGTGCCACCATGCTCGTCGAACGTGACGAGCAGCGTGGTGTTGAGGTGGTTGGACCCGCTCGACGCGCTCGATCCACGGATCGCGTTGTAGATCCGCGCGAGGAGGTCCTCACCTCCCAGGAGCGAGGACGGCGGATCGAAGTGCGTTTCCTGCGCGTCGCTTGCGCCGAGTTGGGCCCCTAACAAGGCCATGGGGCCGCCGAACGGCGGATGCATGTCGTTGTGGTTCCAGCCGATGATCTGCGGCTCGATGAACGAGTAGGTCGGCAACTCCCCCTTTTCGGCGTCCTCGAAGAACTGCCTCGTCGAGAAGAAGTTGGTGGCGAATCGGCTGGCGAGCCGCGGCGCGTGGATCACGCCGGTGAGCGAGTAGTGCGAAGGCGGATCGCAGTACACCCGCCAGGTCAGCCCGGCTGCGTCGAGCCGGTCAAACAGGGTCTCAGCGTCGTTCTTGCTGGGGAACGAGCCTGGCGGGCTCATGTTGACCACGAAGCCCGAGGACGAGCCGGCGTGGAAGAACGAGCGGTTCGGGTAGGTGCACGTCGGGACGTCACAGAACCAGTGGTCGAACGTCGCGAAGCCGCGCGCGATCCCCGACAGCACCGGCATCTGCGCAGACGTATAGCCGGTCATGATCTGCGCGTACTCGTCGACCGTCGGCTGGCGTCCGAGTTCGATCATGAGCATGTTGATGTAGTCGGCGACGAACCCGTCCATCGTCGGCGACTGGCCGGCGCGCGGCTCGTTGAACGATCCCTCTGGCTGGAAGACCCCGCGGTTCTGCTCGTCGAGGGTCCCGAACACCTGGGTGTTGACGTGCATCCACTCCTCGCCCGGATCCGGGTTGGGCGTGTTCATGTCCGGCGCGATGCCGTAGCGGACGATCCCGTCCGATGGCCGGTGCTCGGCCCACGCTGGAACGGGGTTCGAGAGGTCCTTGCCGAGCACGCCCTCGAACGACGCGACCTCACCGGGTTCGTACAGGCGTCCCAGCAGGTTGTCGAACGATCGGTTCTCGAACATGACCACGACGACGTGGTCCAGGGCGTTCTCGCGGCTCAGCGCGGCCAATGTCATCTCCACTCGTTCTCAGCCAGACATCGAGCCAACGGCCCGGTCCGCCGATGCCGCATCGAATCCATCGTCGCCATCGCACCGACAGACAGATAGTCTGCACCATCACCACTCGCTCGAGGCGATGGAGGTGGCCCAATCGGCCAACTAGGAACCGCGACCCGCCAGCCGCACCCTTTTGAGGGCATGACGGCGGTGCGTGGATCGATCGACTGTGCCGATATGGGCGATGAGCGTGGTGACGATGGGTTGGAGCGCCACACGCGAGCCGACGTCTACTCCTCCGCCCGGATCGGCGCGCGCGATCGTGCGCGGCGCGATCCCGCCTCACGACGCCGCCCAGGTCCGCCCGTCGGCGCGCACGTTGGCTCACTTGGCGCGATGAGCATGGGCGTGGCCAACGATGCGACCGAACGGATCGGGCAGCGGGTGGTTCTTGACGAGATGCCAGCAGAGCACCGCAGCCTTCGTCTCGAAGTCCGGATAGGCCTCGACACCGCCGAAGCCGGCCTGCGGAGCGGCCAGCGCGGAATCCGCGAGGACGATCCGGTTGAAGTCGGCGATCAGTTCGGCCGGCGCCCCGAGGACCGCCTCCGCGATGAGCAGGTAGTCCGCGAGTTCCAGGTACGCCGTCAACGGGAGAGGCGTTCGAGGATCTCGCGGTTGCGCTCGATGCTGGCCTTCAGGCGCTGTCGGAAATCGGGGTCGGACCGCCGAGCCTCGATGTGGGCGGCGATCGCTCGCTGGATCTCCTCGTTGACCGAGACCTCGTCGACGCCGGCGATCGCCTCGAGGGCTTCGGCCTGGTCGGCAGGTAGTCGCAGGGTGCGGGACTTGATCGTCATGTCGGCCTCAGTTTGTAGAGCGGTAGCCCCACGATACCACGGTATCTCGGTGCGCCCGTCACCGCGATCCGCCCGTCCTCAGCTCATCCCTTCAACGACCTCACGGTCTGTCGCACGTCCGGGCTGGGCGAGATGGCCGACGCGTCATGCGCTGCGGACCAGTTGAGGTGACCGCGGCAAGGGCGCCGCCAGGTCGCCCCTGACTGCTGCTCAGGATGCTGCGGCCCGGCCACCGAGCGCCCGTCCCAGGTGCAGCCCCAGCCCGATCGCGATCGCGGGCACGACGCCGAGCCCCATCACCAGCGACAGCAGGTTGGACAGCGCGTCGACGTTGTCCACCGCGAACACGGCGAGCGTGACGACCACGACCTGGACGACAGCGCCAAACCACGCGACCAGCCCCAATCGTCGTGGCAGCGCTGGCTCCGTGCGGCAGGCGTAGCCGAGATACAGGAGACCGACGATGCCGACCGCGCTCCCGGCAATCCCGCACCAGAAGCTCAAGTCATCGAAGAACTGGCTGCTGCGCCCGACCGCGACCATGATCTCGGCCGGCACCTGGTCCCAGCCCGTGCTCCTCCAGTAGGACACTTCGACGAAGTACGTGACGGCGTTGAGCGCCCCGAAGATCGCATTCGCCGCAATGAATACGCCGCCGACCTGCACCGCGGCGCGCCGCCCGCCCGTCGCGACGTTGGCCGCGAGGAGGAGTGGCAGGAAGCCGACGTAGGCGAACAGGAACAGGCCATCCCGCAGGACGTAGTCCCACACGGTCGCGTTTCGGTAGGCGAACGTCGCGGCCCAGTACACGGCCTCGTCCTTGAGCTGGCCCACGGCTGTCGCTGTGTACACGGGCGGCGTTGCCAGGAGGTGCAGCTCCTCGGCCATGTACGCGAGGGTCGCCACCATGAACGCGACGCCCGCGAAGAGCCCCCAGTACCTCGCCGCGCCGGCCCACCGCGGATCCAGCGCGGCCTGCTCAGCCGACTGCAGCATCGTCGTCATTGCACGCCTCCCGGCATCGCTTTCCCGCACGCTCGGATCCTTGACCGCGGACCTCTGACGGGCGCCTGACGGAGGGCAGGATGCGCAACCTTGCGCTACGGGATCGTTACGGAGGTCGTTTGGCCATGCTCGACATGGTCCGCCTCGCCCGGGCAGAGGAGTCGGAACGACGATTTCGATCGACCCGAGCAGCGCGCCGCGAGCGCTTGCCCTGGGCCGGAGTGGCCTGCTAATCTTGACTCATGAAGCGACAAGTAAAGGAACCACGTCGTCGCGGGTACACTCGAGTGAGTGCGAAGCACCAGGTCACCCTACCCATTGACGCTCTCCGCCAAGCCGGCATCCGGACGGGTGATCGCCTGCGGACGGAGGTGCGCGGCCCGGGCGAGGTCATCCTGGTTCGGGACGTGGACCCGGTCGAACAGTTCCGTGGCGCCCTGCCCGATGTTTATCCGGCGGGTGGACTCGACGAGCTCAGACGCGAGTGGGACTGACGGTCCTCGACGCGGGGGTCATCATCGCGGTCCTCGACGGGTCGGACGTCCACCACGAAGCAGCCGCTCACGCGCTGACTATCGCACGACAACGCAGCGACACGTTGGTGCTCCCCGCGTCCGCCTTCGCCGAGTGTCTCGTCGCCCCGTATCGGCGCGGTCCCGAAGCCGTCGCCGTGGTCGACTCGTTCGTCGATGCCCTGCCCACACGCATCGAGCCGGCCTCTCGCGCGATCGCGAGCGCAGCCGCCGAACTGCGGGCCCGCCACGCCGGCCGACTTCGCCTCCCGGACGCGCTCGTCGTTGCCACGGCCGTCGTGGTCGGCGCCGATCGGGTGATCACGACGGATTCGGGCTGGCCTGGGCTTCCAGTAACGGTCGACGTCCTCGCTGCCGTCAACTAGCCCGTTCCGGATCTGGTCAGGCGCAACAGGACACATGTGGGACCGGGCGAGAGTGTTTGGTCGGGGCGAGAGGGCTCGACCCCGCCGAACACCCCATCGACCGCTGCGAACTCGTGCGTCAGCCTCGGCCGAGCACCACGTCGATGCCGGCCTGGACCAATTCAAGGCTCGACGCCGAGAGGCGGCCGGAGCGATCGGTGAGGGCCGAACGGTCAAGCGTCACGAGCTGGGACACGTTGGCGACCGACGGCTTCGGCAGGCCGGTCGCACGCGCGGGCAGCGACACGTTCCCGGGGGCGTCGGCCCACCTGAGGTTGCTCGTAAGCGCAACGCACACCACGCTCTGCAGCGAGCTCGCATTGAAGGCGTCGCCCTGGACAACGACGACGGGCCGGCGGAAGCCGGGCTCAGACCCTGCGGGCTCGGCGAGGTCCGCCCACCAGACCTCGCCTTGGGCGATCACCACTCGGTGGACTCGAGCGTGTGGCGGGCCGCCCGGATCGCGAACCCGTCGGCCCGGGGCTCGCCAAGGTCCGCGAGGACGGCTTCGAGCCCAGCGGTCACCTCGTCGGGCGCGTGGCGCGCGACGTACTCGCGCAGGGCCGCGCTGGACACCTCGCTACGCGAGCGGCGGGAGCGCTTCGCGAGGCGATCCGCCTGGGCGAACAGGTCGTCGGGAACGGAGACGGCTGTCTTCATACCGGGAGCAGCGACCACAAAGAGCACGGGTCAGCCGATCGCGTCGAGGGCGGCGATGATCGTGGGATGGTGCTCGCGCCACGACTCCCAGACGGAGTCCGCCCACGCTCGCACCAGGGCATCGTGCTCCTCGATGCTCGTTGCGTCCATCGCAGACAGAACGGTCAGCTCGCCCGGACCTCGAGCTCGAACCAGGACCTCGTCGTTCCTTCGGCGCGCGAGCACGGCCCGGAGCACGTCCGGCGACCGCGACGGTGATAGGCCGCGCTCGATCACGGCACACAGGCCCACCAGGTGGACGAAGACCGATTGGCGGTCACGGCGATCCGTGCCATCGCCCGGGTGCTGCGCCATGTAGGCGTCCACGACGAGGTTGTTCGCCTCTGATGCCGCGAACCGCAACATGTCATCGGCACGGAGGGCACCGAATGCCGCCCAGCAGCCAGGCGCGCTCGGCACGTAGGCATGGACTGGGCCGTCGATGTCGGGCACTACGGCCCCGCACGGCGGGCACGTCACGTATCTGGCCATCCCTGCGATCCTGCCATACCAGGCGGCCCACCCCCGCGGCGCGCTCGCGAAGACCGCGCGCGAGCGTCTCGGCGCGAGACAGCCAGGTGCTCGACGCCTTCCGCCCGGGGCTCTAAGCCGCCGATCCAGCACGCCAGCTCACCGATCTGCGAGCGCGCTCGGGCCCGGCCGTGTTCGAGATCGGGAATGACGTAGGTTTGGTCGGGGCGAGAGGATTTGAACCTCCGGTTCCCACGCCTTCGATCGTGGTGCCCGACTGGGTCGCGAGCGCACTTCGCACGGTGGCGTGAGTGACGGACCGCGTGGTGACAGATTGCGACGGATGCCTGCCGCGTCGGGAGCCGTACCGCCCTGGGTTTCGTGAACGCGGCCGGATTCGCAAACAGCAGGTGTTCCGGTTCGAATCCGAGTGTCGGCTTCATTCCCTCAATTCATGATCGGAGACGGCTATCTGTTCCCGACCAAACGCACACATGTATACGTAGCCTTGCCTATTGCATTGCACCCGACCCTGGGACTAGGTTTGGCGTGGTTCGGAAGTCGTGCGAAAGCCGACTTGGCAGAATTGGATTTAGCGAGAATCGTTGGTGAGAGCGACGCGATTCGCCGCCGTAATCACGTTATCGACGACCATCGCCGTTCAGGCGTTGTTGGTCAGCCCGTGGCCCGTTTCGGCATCCTGCAATCCCGGCAGGTCGAACGTCGATGGCGAATATCAGGCCGGCACCGTAGGGCAACCTTCTCCCTACCCTCGGGGGGTCAAGGCCGATATTCTTGAGTACAGCCCCTACTTCAATAGTGGGAATTCGGTCGGCAGCATCATGTCTGTCATGCTCGACAACGGCCCATATTGGGCCCAGATGGGGTGGCAAAAGCATCAGTCCGGCTCCACCGTCAAACGTGAGGTGTTTGTCGAACACGTTGACGGATTTGGTTCCAACTATTGGTACCACTGGCCGCAAAAATCCGTGGGATCGACGCCAACCTACAAGATCACGTTCACCGCATCGTCGAAGCAATTCAACTACTACATCGACGGTTCCCTACTTGCTGGATTGAATGCAAACTACACACCCACGAGGTATGAGATCTTTGGCGAGACACATAACAAGATGGACCAGATGGCGGGTGGCACCGGAACGCACGCCACATTCACGAATACCTACTACACGGATTCGAGCACATTCTCTCCGTGGAGATCGCTGACTTCGGACGTCCACTATTACGCGCCCACGTCACGGGCCAGCCGGGTCAGTTCCATCAGGTACGATATCTGGGACTTGGCGTGCTCGTCATGAGGACTCGACGTCGGGCTGCGTTGATCGCCACGATATTCGTGTTCCTTTTCACGGTGCTGACCGTCGAAGCCGCGACCCCGACGGTCGGTATCACGGCCCACGACTTGGCTCAGTTGGATCTTGTCATTGACCCGCGGGACGCCCAAGAAGCCGCGGCGTTGTCGGGAATCAGTCAGGAAAAGGCGAGCGAGTTAGCCAGAGACTCTCTCAACCGAGTCGATCAGCCTTGGCAGGTCCTACACGGGCGGGCCTCGCGGATTGCCGAGGAACCCAGCCGAGCCGTGTGGATTGTCGTGTTCCTAGGCGGTGACCCACCCCCCGGTGGGCCTATGGGGGTTTCCACCGCGCCCGTCACAGTCGACTACACGGGCAGTGTCATCGATGACCAAACAGGTGAGATCCTCCGATCGTTTGGCAAAGGTCACTGACGCGCCGAATGCTCCGATTTGCCGCAAGGGACCACAAGATCCTGCATCGGGCTAAAGGCGAAAGTGACGCTGCTCTCCGGTGCGGCAAGAATTGGCACACTATCGTGACGCCTCCCATGGCTGCTGGTCGACAGGCCGGGTTTGCCTCAGGGATTCTGGCAGTGGCAATGCTCGCCGGCTGCACTAATAGCCTGTCAACCACCCCGCCTTCCGCGAGCGCCGCGGAAACGGAGACGCTGAATGCATCCAACGAAACGACGATCGCAGTCACGTTGGTCGTCAACGGGTTGGTGGTCGAGACGATCGCTCCCGGTGACCGCGAAGAGCCCATCACCGCACCGATGCCAGCCCTTCCTTGGTCAGTTGAGGCGCGATCGCCAAGCGGCCACGTACTTGCGGCATTGGACGTCAGGGCAGGCGACGTGGCGGGCAGCCACGGCCGCGCGGTGAGAACAGACCTGTCCTGTGGACGCCTTGATCTCTGGGCAGGCCCTCCCCTGCTGGGTGGAACTTTCATTCCTGGACCCTCAGGCGACTGCGACTAACCTACTTGCCCCGGAAAGAGTGGCCCTCGGCGGGCGTCATCCGACCTGCTTCGTCTGGCCTCCGGTCGACTCTTGGTCGAGGGCGTAGCCCAGTGTCCCGCGTCAAGTTTCTTGGACACTTTCGGGCTCGGATAGGTGTGGTTCGGGGTGCGCCAGGTAACGGCTGATCGGGGTCTGGAAGCCGAGCGTTTCGTGCGATCGGATGGTGTTGTAGAGCTGCCTGAAGTCGGCCACCTCATCAACCAGGGCGACGACGTCGGCGATCTCCTCCCGATACAGGTGCTCGTACTTGAGCGTCCCGAAGAAGCGTTCGATGACGCCGTTGGTCTCGGGTGCGTGATGGCGGGTCCGGACGTGACGCAGATAGGGTCGGGCATCGATGAAGCCGCGAAAGGTCTGACTCTTGAGCGCCGGGCCGTTGTCGGTCACCGCTCCGTTGATCAACGCAGACGTCGGCCGCCACCGATGTCCCGCCGGCGGAGCCGGTGGCGATGGTCTGGCCGGAGGCGTCGTAGCGGATGGCGTTGGTCAGGGTCGCCTCGGATGCATCGAGCGAGCCCGCCACGTTGCCGTGCGGGTCGGGCAGGAACCAGTTCAGGGTGCTGCCCGACCTGACCCCCAGTCGGTCACCGGCCGGGCTGACCAGGAGGCATTCCTCGAAGGCTACGTGACCGCGTTCACAAGACTTGGCGGCGTGCCCGTCCGCATCCGGTACGACAACGCGGGAGCCCTGGTCGCCCGGGTCCTGCGGGGACGCGACCGGATCGAGACCGAGCGCTTCATCGCCCTGCGCTCCCACTACGGTTCGACTCGAGCTACTGCGAGCCGGGCGAGCGGGGTGCCCACGAGAAGGGCGGGATCGAGGGCGAGGTTGGGCGCCCATGCATTGAAACACCCCGTTGCCAGGCAGGTGCGAGCGCGGACTCGCAGATGACCGGGTTAGCGCCGGCGAGTCTGCAGGCGGGACGGGAGCGGTAGGTCATTGATGTCCCTGTGGCCGATCGTCGATTCGAGCGTGAAAACCGTGCGTTGGATCGTCGTCGGAACGACCGATCCAGCGACCGATCCAGCGACCGATCCAGCGACCGATCCAGCGAACGGTCGAGCACACATCAGCGTGACCAGTGGTGGAGCCTGGAGAAGATTCGATCGAGCCTGAGGAGACGACCGCTCGGGACTCGTCGCCCATGCATCCGATAGTGCATTGGATCGTGCGTTCGGATGTCGATCCGATGTAGGGGTTCGATGCACGAATCGGCCGGCTGGCGTGCGGGACACATATGACCACCGCTTCGGCTCTGCGTGCTTGACGCTCCGCCGCGACCCTGGTCCCGCACGTGACCGAGCCGTCCATCGAATCCTCAACCGATGCCAAGGCCGTTCGCCTCCACCCGGAGCCCGGCCCGGCTGATTCAGCCGTACACACTCTCGTACACACCTGGCCTTGCTGTCGGTGAACTCGACCGCCTAGCGTCGGGGCATGCGGCGTCCACCCACCCTCGAACTCGCTTCGCCGGGTCTCCCGGTCCGGTTGACCACGTTCGAGACTACGCTTCGCGAGCTCATCGCGGCCGCTGAACGTCGCCGTCGGGCGCCCACGACACAGTCGGACGGTATACTCGCCGCTCGGTACGCACCACCGAAAGGACGGCACCGTGCTCCCCTGCACGACGCGCCCACACATCCGCGTACCCGAAGGGCTCCGGCGGCTCCTCGCGTATCGGAGCCGTGACGCCGCAGCTGGCCGAGATCCTCGCTGCGATGGTCGCCGCCGTGCTTGATGCCGACGTGGACCCGCCCATCCCTCGTCGCCTCCAGCGGCGCGCTCCCCGCGTCCGGGAGGATCGCCCGAGACGTCCCGATCGCCGGCCCGAAAGGAAGCCGCGATGAGCCTCGCGCGCGCGATCGATCTGCGACCCGAGGACCTGACCGGCCGGACCTGGGCAGGCTATCTGCGCGAGTCGACCCGGGGCCAGGCCGATCGCTATGGCCCGGAGCTGCAGCGGGCCGAACAACGTCAGTTCGCGGACCGCCACGGTCTTGTCTCGACCGACCGCGAGTACGTCGATCTCGTGTCCGGCAAGGACACCCTGCGGCGGACGGACTTCGCCCGGATGCTCGCAGATGCCGAGGCCGGGGCATTCGAGGTCCTCCTGGTCTATGACACAAGCCGCTTCGCCCGGAATGTCGCGGATGCGTGGGCCTACCGGGATCGACTCGCCCGGGCCGGGGTCGTCCTCGTGTTCTGCGCCGACGGGCTCATCGCGGGCAACGTCGATACCTACGAGCTCGAAGGGCTCAAGACCGTCTCGGACGCCGCCTACATCCGGCGGCTGTCGCGCAACGTGGCCCGCGGCTACGAGCAGAAGTGGCGGCTGTTCGACGATCCGGGCGGTCGTCCCCCGCTCGGCTTCGCCCGCGTCGGCGAGCGCCGGCTCCTGAGCCCGGTGGACGGACCGGACCTCGAGCTGGTCCGCCGGGGGTTCGAGCTCTATGCCACCGGGAGCTGGAGCGATACGGCCCTCGCCGATGAGTTGGGGCTGACCGAGCCGGGCCTGGCCGAGATCCTCACCAACCCCCTCTATGCCGGCCGCGTGATCCGCCACAAGGGTCACCCCGACGAAGAGGAGCGGACGGCCCGATACGAGGCACCGGTGGACCCAGCGCTATTCGAGCGGGTCCAGGCGATCCGGGCCGAGCGCCGGACCCGCCATCCCGGTGGGAGCGCCCGACGCCGCTCCTACCCGCTCGCTCGGCTCATGCGCTGCATCCACTGTGGGAGCGCATATCACGGGGACGCCAACAACGACCGACGGCGCATCCGCCATGCGCGTCGTCCAGCGTGCGGACCATCCGCCACCTATCGGGCCGAGCGGTTCGAGTCGCAGATCGCCGGGCTGTTCGACCGGGTCCGGCTGTCGGACGCCGATGCTGCGCAGGTCCTGCGGGCCATGCGCGGCACGACCCCGATTCCAACACTCCCCGATCCGGCCGCCCTGGCGGAGGCGCGGACGTATCTCCAGGCCCGGCTCGCGTCCGGCACGATCGCGATCGAGGCCTTCAGCAGGGAATGGCGGCGACTCGAGCGCCCACCCGCCGCGGAGCCGATGCCACCAGATGAGCTGCGGCTCCGGCGCGCTCGGAACCTCCTGATGGAGTTCGGCACCCTCTGGCGGAACCCAGCCGTCCCGGACCAACTGCGCGAGGATGCGCTCCGCGAGATTCTCGGCCGGGTCGATGTCGATGGTCCCGAGATCGTCGCAGTCCATCCCGTTCCGAACGAGAACGCCTGGCTGCTCGGGCTCGTGGCCGTGCACGAACAACGGTTGACGACGCAACGACAGGTGGGACTGGTCGGGGCGAGAGGATTTGAACCTCCGACCTCATCGTCCCGAACGATGCGCGCTACCAAGCTGCGCCACGCCCCGACCGAGGTGCCCGTTGTACAGGGCTTGCGGATGATACCGCAAGCCGCGGCGGATCCGCGAAACCGCGACCGTCCTGCCCGACGTAGTGACCGTTGGCAGCATCGCCACCACCGCTGGGAGGACGCGCACATGCGCTCGATCGGACACACATCAAAATTCGGGATCCTCATCGCCACCGGAGCCATCGCGCTCCTGGCTGCCGCCTGTTCATCGTCCAGCGGCGCCTCTCCAGCGCCAAGTACTGCACCATCCACTGCGTCGGAAGCGCCGGCGGCGATGGAGCACACGATCGGCGTTGGCAGCGGGGCCGTCGGCGAGTACCTGATCGGACCAGACAGCAAGACGCTCTATGTCTTCACCCCCGATTCCGCGAACACGAGCACGTGCGTCGATTCGTGCGCCGAGAACTGGCCGCCGCTGACCGTTGATGCAGCGGTGACACCGACCGGCGGTGACGGGGTCACCGGGACCCTGTCGACCTTCGCTCGGCCGGATGGGTCGATGCAGGTCGCATACAACGGCATCCCGCTCTACTTCTTCGCCGGCGACAACGCACCGGGCGACACGAACGGCCAGGGTGTCGGCGGCAAGTGGTTCGTCGCCTCGCCGTCGGGCGAGCCACCGGCCGCCAGCGCGGCAACGAGCGCCTACTGAAGTCCGGCCTCGAACACCGCATTCTCCTGTGCTCGCTGCCTGGCCCGGATCGGCACCGTGCCAAGGGCAGCGAGCACGAACGTCAGGGCCATCAACAGGAAGACGACGGGTACGCCCTGGGTCTCCCCCAACGCCTCGATCACGATCCCGTACAGGATGGTCCAGAGCGAATCCGACCCCGAATGCCATCGCGAAATAGAGGGCGTAGGACGCATCGCGCGTGGATGGTGGGGCGATATCCCCGAGCAGTGCCTGGAGTTGGGGGCTCTCGGCGAAGGTGAATAGCCCCATCAGGATCACCCCGACCCATAGCCAGAGCAGGGTCGAACCGGCGGCCAGGAAGACGACGAACCCGAGTGCCCCGCCCAGGTAGACGCCGATGATCAACGGTTTGCGTCCGATCCGATCGGACAGCCAGCCGGCCACCAGCGGCATCGGGACCGAGAAGACGATCAGGACGCCGTACATCAAACCGGACGTGCCTTCGTCAAGGCCGAGGACCCGGGTCATGTAGATGAGCGCGAACAGGTTGACGACCCCCAGCCCTCGCCCGCCGCCACCAAGCGCCGCCGTCAGGTACAGCCACCGGAGGTCATGATCGCGGGCGATCCGCCCGAACGCCGCGCGCACGGTACCGCTCGCCCGGGCCGCGGCTCGGTCCGTGCCGCGCTCGCGGACGAAGAGCAGGATGAGGATGGCCACGGCGATGGCCGGCAGACCGAAAGCGATCGCCGCGCCTCGCCAGCCGACCGCGAGGATCAGCGGCGCTCCGATCACCGCGACGACGACGGTCCCGACATTTCCGCCAGCGATGTGTGCGCTGATCGCGAACCCGCGTCGTTCGGCCGGGAACTGCTCGGCCAGCAGGCCGTTGCCGACCGGATGCTGCGGCGACCCGCCGATGCGCGAGGCGACGTTCGGGATGGCGAATGTGGCGAACGACGTCGCGAACGCCTGAGCCACGAACCCGCCGCCGAACAGCAGGCCACCGAAGCCGAGCAACCGCCGCCGTGACACGACCCGGGTCAACCCGGCATAACTGAGTTGGACCATCCCGGACAGGAACGCCCCGATGGCCGCCAGGAAGGCGATCGTCTCCACCCCGACGCCATACTCGTCGATGATCTTGAGGAAGATCAGGGGCAGGACGACGGCCTGGGCGTGGTTGATGGCATGCGCGACAGACAGCAGCCCGAGCGACCGCATCGGGTGGATCCGGACGGGCGTCTCGTGTGGATCGATATTCGTCGCCGGTTGCACGGACACCGGCCGATGCCGACCGGACTAGTGGTGCTTCTTGGGCACCTCGTACAACGCTTCCTGGTCCGACTTCTTCTTGGCGTGACCGGCGACATGGGCCGGCTCATGCTTCGGGAGCACGTACAGGATCATCAGACCGATGGGTCCGAAGATGACGCAGATGATCGCCCACAGCCAGGCGTTGCGGCCGAATTTCGGCGCGTTCTGGTACGCGTAGACCGCGCACACGATCCAGACGACGGCGCCGAGGACGACGAATCCGGTCCCGACGAGCGTGGGGGTATCCATGGTGGTCGATGTCCCTCTAGTCGCGATCTTGGTAGCGGTTGGCCGCTACATCATGACGGAACGCGTCGGCCTCCGGGTGGCTGCCCGCCTGCCGCTCAGTACTGGAACAGCAGTTCCCGATACTTGGGCAGTGGCCACAAGTCGTCGGCGACCAGTGATTCCAGCTCATCCACGACCTCGCGGAGCGCTTCCTGCGCCGGGATGACCTTGGTCGCGAAGACCTTTGCCTCGGCCTGTGGCGAGCCGGCGTCGTGGGCAGCGTGCTGGTTTCGCTCGACGTCGGCGATGGCATCGACGAGCGAGTCGGCCAGCGCGGAGACCCGCTCACAGACCGCATTGATACCTCGCGACGACGGCGCACCGCCGAGCTCGGCAAGATACCGGGCCGTCGCCGGCAGGATCATCGTCGAAGCGATGTCGACAGCACAGCTGGCCTCGATATCCTGGACCTTGACGTAGCGCTCCCAGTTGACCTCGACCCGCGACGCGAGTTCCCGCTCCGACAGGACCTCGAACGACGAGAACAGCTTCTTGGCCGTCTTCGTGGTCAACGCCGGGAGGGCGTCGACCGTCGTCCGATTGTTGGGCAGGCCACGACGCGCAGCCTCGGCATGCCATTCCTCGGAGTAGCCATTGCCTTCGAAGAGAACCTGCTTGTTGTCCTTGACGATCGCGGACAGGATCGCGGTCAGGCGCTTGAAGTCGCCGGGTTCGAGCTTGTCGAGTTCGTCCGCGAGCTGCTTGAGCGAATCGGCGACGGCCGTATTCAGGACGGTCTGCGGCCAGTAGATGGGTGCCGACGAGCCGACCGCACGGAACTCGAATTTGTTGCCCGTGAACGCAAACGGCGAGGTCCGGTTCCGGTCCGTCGCGTCCCTGGCCAGGACCGGGAGCGATGTCGCGCCGAGCCGGAGTTCGCCGCCTTTCTTGGAGGCTGCCGCCGGACCCTTCTCGAGCTGCTCGATGACATCGACGAGCTGCGCCCCCAGGAAGATCGACACGATCGCCGGCGGCGCCTCGTTGGCACCCAGCCGGTGGTCGTTGCCCGCGTCTGCGATCGACGCCCGGAGGATGTCGGCGTGGACGTTGACTGCCCGGATGACCGCCACGAGGAAGGCCAGGAACTGGGCGTTGGCGTCCGGGTCATTGCCCGGGTCGAGCAGGTTCTCCCCGTCATCCGTGGCCATCGACCAGTTGTTGTGCTTCCCGGAACCGTTGATCCGGGCGAACGGCTTCTCGTGGATCAGGAACATCAGCCCGTGTTGGGCGGCGAGCCGCCGCATCAGGCTCATCACGACCATGTTGTGGTCGGAGCCGACCGAGGTCGATTCGTAGACGGGCGCCATCTCGAACTGCGCCGGCGCCACCTCGTTGTGGCGCGTCTTGGCCGGGATGCCGAGCCGCCACAACTCCCGATCGAGATCCATCATGAATGCCAGGATCCGCTCACGGATCGGACCGAAGTACTGGTCTTCCAGTTCCTGGCCCTTGGGTGACGGAGCGCCGAACAGCGTCCGCCCGGTGAGCAGGAGATCGGGCCGTTGCTCGGCAAGCCGGCGGTCGACCAGGAAGTATTCCTGTTCCGGGCCGATGTTGGTGAAGACCCGACCGGCCGTGTTGTTGCCGAACCAGCGCAGGACGCGAAGGGCCTGGATGCCGAGCGCTTCCTGGGAACGGAGCAGTGGGATCTTGAAGTCGAGCGCCTCTCCCGTGAACGACACATAGGCCGTCGGGATCGTCATCGTGACCCCGTTGGGCTCGACCTGGAGGAAGATCGGGCTGGTGACGTCCCAGCCCGTGTACCCGCGGGCCTCGAACGTCGCTCGCAACCCGCCCGAGGGGAACGAACTGGCGTCCGGCTCGCCCTGGAGCAGGTTCTTGCCCGAGAACTCGGCGATGGTCTGGCCGGTACCGGTCGGGGTCAGGAACGAGTCGTGCTTCTCGGCCGTGGACCCGGTCATCGGCACGAACCAGTGGGTGTAGTGGGTGGCCCCGTGGGCCAGGGCCCACTCCTTCACCCCGTGAGCGACGGCGTCGACGATGGCCGGGTCCAGTGGCTCGAAGCCGTCGATCGTCCGACGCAGGTTCTCGAAGATCGGCTTGGCCAGGTACTGGCGCTGGGCGCCCTCGTCGAAGACATAACTGCCGTAGATGTCAGCTCCGGCATCCTTGAGGTAGTCCTGGGTCTTGGCGACCCGGTGGGTCGCGATCCCGGAGATCGCGTCGTGTCGAGCGGTCATGGGTCTCCTGTCGCTGCCTGGGCACGAAAGCAGGGCGCGAAACGGCCGCTCACAGGCTAACAAAGCGCTCGGTTGCGGTTCAGTGCCAATGCCCTTGCGTTGTCTTGACGACCTCGCCCGATCCGCCCGGGCGGCGGACCGCGACGAGCCCATCGAGGAGGCGACCGAATTCGCGTTCGACGTCGACATAGCGGTCCGAGCGCCAGACGATCCCGAGTCGACCTGCTGGGTCGAGGCGGGTCCAGACCCGCCGACGAGGTCGATAGAAGGAGATGGTGATCCCGGCGATGAGCAGGCCGAAGGCCAGCCAGATGAGACCCTGCCCGGGATCGCGCTTGGCGATGAGCAGGGTGAATTCGCCGAAGTCGGTGAGACCGATCGACAGGTCCAGGTCCGTGGATACCTTGGCGTCGCCCCGGTGGAGGTCGACCGCGGCGAAGAGGTTCTCGATCGGCAGGCCATCACTGCCGGTCCCGACCACTCGATACGGGATCGCGATCAGCACGCCAGTCCCGTCGGCTGCCTTGTCGAGCAGGAGCTTGAGCCCCATATCCCGCCCGGGGATCCCGATGGAGGCGTACGGCAACCCGTCGGCGGCATCGGTCATCGGGACAGGGGCATCCCACAGGATCGCGCCGGTCGAATCGCGCAGGACGAGATGCGGCGCCGGACCGAATCCATTCTGGTGGAACGTGTACCCGGCGACCGACAGCGGATCGTTGACCCGGATCGTCTTGCGCGCGATCTGCTCACCGTTCTGATACACGGCGAGGTCGGTGGTGAAGTCGGACGCCTGGCCCGTATCAAAGCCGGGTGCTTCGAAGTCGATGTTCTTGACCAGCAGCAGATCGGGCGTCCCGATCGGCTGGACGGTCAGCGATTGTCCCTCCGCGACGACGAGCCCCTGCTCATCGCCCAGACGGGACGTGACCGCGGCGGCGACGAGGAAGATGACCAGTCCGGCGTGGGTGAACAGGGTCGCCATCTTCGTGTACTGGTGCCGGTCGCCGTAGGCGAACTGCGTGCCGTCCGGATCCGTCGACTCGCGGACGTGGAACCCGTGCCGGCGAAGGACGCGCCCGACATCCGCTGCCGCGACGCCATCCATCGCGGCACGGTCGGGCAGGCGCGGGTCGAAGAACGGCTCTGGCTGGGCGACCCGGATGTCGCGGACCCCGCGCCACAACCTGGGTGTCCGGTCGAGTGTGCAGACCACGATGGACGTCACGAGGACGACCAGGCCGATACTGAACCACGGCGATCGGAAGACGGCGAACAGTGACAGCCGCTCCATGACGTCCACGACGGCGCTGCCCAGGACCGGGTCATAGCGCCCATGCAGTTGATCCATCGCCGTGGCGTAGTCGGTCGCGGACCGGAACGCGAAATCCGGCAGCTGCTTGATGGTCATCCCGATCACGGCCAGGACGAGCAGGGCGATGATCTGGAAGACGGCGAAATCGACCGACGTGAACAACCGCCACAGGCCCTGTCCGATCCGTGCCGGGATGTTGCGGGCCGATGGTCCGGTATCGGCCGCCGTCAGGGCCGTCGGGGTCGCGATGGCGAGGTCCCCCTAGACCGGGCCGAGGGCCGGCACGGTCCGCCCATCGAGTCGACTGCTCACGGCCAGCGCGGCGCTGAAGTCGGCCTGCAGATCCTCCAGGTCCTCCAGGCCGACCGACACGCGAAGCAGTCCGGGCGTGATCCCGGCGGCCGATAGCTCCGCGTCCGTCGACGCTCGGTGCGAGGTGGATGGAGGGTGGACGACCATGGTGTGGACGCTGCCGAGCGAGGCCGTCAGTTCCGGCACCTCCATCGTGTCGATGATCGCTCGACCAGCATCGCGGCCGCCCTCCACCTCGAAGGCCAGCATGCCACCCGCGACCCCGGGGCGGAATTGACGCATCGCGATCAGGTGTTGCGGGTGGCTGGCGATACCGGGATACAGGACCTGACGCACCCCACCTTGACGCTCCAGCCACGCGGCCAGTGCCGCGGCGGTCGCTGCCTGACGATCGACCCGGACGGCGAGGGTCAACATCCCGCGCAGGACGAGGAAGGCATCGAATGGGCCGAGCGTCGCCCCGGTGTCGATCTGGACGCGCTCGACGGCTGCGATCCGGTCGGCCGAACCGGCGACGACGCCAGCGATGACGTCACTGTGCCCACTCAGGAACTTGGTGGCCGATTCGACGACGAGGTCGGCGCCGAGTTCGAGCGGTCGGCAGACGTACGGCGAGGCGAACGTGTTGTCGACGACATAGCTCGCACCGTGGCGATGAGCCAGCTCGGAGAGTGCCGCGTGGTCGGCGACATAGGTGGTGGGGTTGGCGATGGTCTCCGCGTACAGGACTCGGGTCCGGGCGGCGGCGAGCGCCGACTCGACCGCATCCGGGTCCGTCATGTCGACGATCTCGACGTCGACGCCGAAGCCGCCGAAGATCCGGGTCAGCTGGGTCCGCGTGGAGCCATAGCTGGCCAGCGGCGCGACGATCCGGTCGCCTGACCGGACCAATGAGGCGAGGGCGGCGTGGATGGCTCCCATCCCGGACGCCAGCGCGACCCCCGCTTCACCCCCGGCCAGCTCCGCGTACGCATCGCCGAGCGTGGCCGTGGTCGGGTTCGAGATCCGGCCGTACGCATACCCGGCGCGACCATCGGCGGCGACCCGTCCCAGCTCGTCGGTATCGGCCGCGGCGAAGGTTGCCGATTGGTAGATCGGGACGCTGGTTGGCGGCTGATCCACCCGTGGGACGCGGGAGGCTGCCCGGATCGCCCGGGTCGAGAAGCCGCTGGGCGTGGGCCGGCGGCCCGGGTCCTTGTCAGTCACGCAGGCGATGCTACACCGTAGTCGGCTGACTCCCCGCCGCAGCGACCGGGAAGCCGGTGACCCGGTCCTTGCCGGCATGCTTGGAGGCGTACATGGCGCCATCCGCACTGATGATCAGTCGGTCCGCGGTCAGGCCATCTTCCGGATAGCTGACCACGCCGATCGACAGCGATGGGCGCGGCGCCCCTGCGGGCAGGTCGACGATCATCGCACCGACGCCCAGTCGGATCTTCTCCGCGAGGACGAACGCGCCGGTCGGGTCCGTCTCGGGCAGCAGCACGACGAATTCATCGCCGCCATAGCGCGCGGCCGTGTCGATCTGGCGGACACCCTGACTGATGACCTCGCCGACCCGGCGCAGGACCCGGTCGCCGTAGAAGTGCCCGAGGCGATCGTTGATGGCCTTCAGTTCATCGAGATCCATCATCAAGAGGCAGAAGCCGCGCGTGGAGCGAGCGCTCCGGGCGATCTCGCGGTCGATCGCCTTGAAGAAGAACGAGCGATTGAACAACCCGGTCAGTGAATCCACGGTGGACAGCCGGATGGCGGCTTCGCGGGTGAGGCGCTGCGCGCGGGCGATGACCGTGGCGACATACGCCAGCAGGATCATCGCAGTCAGGTTGACGCCGACGATCGCGGCGGCGGCAGGCCCGAGCGAGCCGGCCTCCGAACCGGCGACCACGGCGGCCAGATAGGCGACCGACGCGACAGCGGTCAGGGCCACGGTGATGCGCGGCGAGATCACCAGCGCTGCACCGCCGACGATCAACGGGAAGGCGAAAAAGAACGGGCTGGCGACGCCACCGGTGAGGGCCACCAGCAGCGTCGCCACCGTGATCGCGACGGAGCCCTCGACCACGAACTTCGCGGACCCGAGCACGGCGGGCGGCAGCAATTCGTGCACGACCACGATGAACAGGCCGGCCAGGGCCAGGAGCACGAAGACGGCGGCCTGGGTCTCGGGCCAGAGACCGGTCACGGCCACGATCGTTGCCGACGCCAGCAGGAAGACCCACGCCACGACTCGGACGACGTGATCGTAGGTCTGGGTCGGGACACCGTCGTCGGCGCTGGTCGGGACGGGAGTGTCGATGACTGGCGACCGCGGGTCACGCCCGAGCGAACGACCGCGCAACATCACCACCTGAAGGGCGACCAGGGCGACGACCGCGATGACGGCCGCGATCGTGATCAGGACCGGGTCGACGGGCACGTGGTCCTCGATGACATCAGCGGGGCCATCCGACGGCCCGCAGGGAGGCCATCTTATCCGGCAGGGTGGTGCATCCGGGCATGGTCCGGGGTTGTCCGGTGCGGTTCCGCAACGCTTCCGGTCAGCGAGTCCCGTACTGGTAGGTCTGCTTGACCAGCCGCAGGTAGACGAATGTCTCCGTCTCGCGCACGCCTTCGATCGCCCGCAGACGTTCCGCCAGGAAGACGAGCAACGCTTCGTTATCCTCGCAGACCGTCTCGATGAGGAGGTCGTAGGAGCCCGCGGTGATGACGACGTAATCGACTTCCGGCATCGTGGCCAGATGTTCGGCGACCTCGATGAGCTTGTCGCTCTCGCACCGGATGCCGATCATCGCCATCTGGTGGAAGCCGAGCTTCAGCGGGTCCGTCACGCCGACGACCTGGAGGATATCGCGCTCGATGAGCCGATTGGTCCTCGACCTGACGGCCGCCTCGGAGACCCCCAGATCCGCGGCGATCTGGGTGAACGGCCGCCGCCCGTCGGCCTGGAGGTGCTCGATGATCCGCTTGTCGAGGGGCGATACCGGATCGGGCAGGCGATCCGCGGCCGAAGGGGACCGATGCGCTCGCTCCGGCTTCGTCATCGCCGGATGCTAGCACGCGGCCAGACGCTCCCGGCCCCTACCGATCGAGCGTGTCCAGGGCGGGGGCGACCGTCTTGATCGACTCGAGGGTGATCGGATCGAGCACGAGCTGGACGTGGCTGATCCCCTCGGCCGCGAACGCGCGGAGAGTGTCCCGGAGGGCGACGGGGTCACCGCTGAGCGGTGCTGGATCGCCGCCGCTGTCCGAGCCCTGGAGTCTGCCGACACCCCCCGGGATCTGGACCAGGAGCGCGACCGTGCGCTCGATCTCGGTCGGGTCGCGACCAGCCGATACACAGGCGGCATCGACTCGATCTCGGAGGGCGCCGACCCCCGCCGGCCGATTGCCGAACGCGTTGAACCATGAGTTCCACGAATCGACGTAGCCGACGGTCAGGTCGAGCATCCGCGGGCCATTCGAACCGATCATCAGCGGCGGGCCCGACGGTCGTGGCCCTCGTGGCAGCAATTCGCAGTCGCGGGCCTGGTACCAGCGACCATCGAAGTCGATGGCACCGTCACGCAGGAGGGTCCGGATGATCGTGAACGCCTCGGCGAATCGGTCGATCCGATGGTCGAACGGGTACCCGTATGCGCGGAACTCCGTCTCGTTCCAGCCGGCCCCCAGGCCGAGCACGAGCCGGCCGCCGCTGATCTCGTCGATCGTGGCGGCCTGCTTCGCCAGCAGCGCCGGGTTGTGGAAGTTCGTGCACGCGACGAGCGGCCCGAGTTCGATCCGACGCGTCGAGGCCGCGATCGCCGCGAGCATCGTCCACGCTTCCCACGGCCCGCGCGGCGGCCGGTCCTCCCAGCGGTAGAGGAGATGCTCCCCGACCCAGACGGAATCGAAGCCAAGATCCTCGACAGCCCGGACCATGTCGAGCAGTTCCGGCCAACGCACCTCGCGTTCCACCTCGGGTAACTGGATGCCGACCTTGAGCGGGGTTCGTGTCGTTCCGGTCATCGACGAAGCGTATCGTGCTGCCCCGACCCCGGCGCCACCTCGGCATGTGACAGATGCCCTTCACACGAGCGTTCGTCACCGTTTCGTGCCGAATGATGGGCGAGTCGTGGCGCTCCTGAGCGTGCAAGACGTCACTCTCTGAGCAGATCGCAGCGGATCCCGTGACCATTGCCCGTATGACGGGCTTTTGTCACGTTTGCACACCCGGCCCAGCGGGGCGCGCAGGGCACCACGGACCCTTGACATCCCGGCGCAACATCGCGCACGCTGCGCGGGCCATGCGCCGGACCGATCGCCGACCAGATCCCCTCCAGCGAGGGTCCGACCGGGCCATCTCGACCTGAGACCGCGCGCCTGATGGCGCAGTCCCCAAGCACGAGCCACGCCCCCGACATCGATGTCGGGGGCGTTTTCCTGTTTCGAAAGGAGTCACATGGATCCGGCACTCGCCCTCCGCGGATTCATCCTGGGTTTCACCATCGCGGCCGCAGTCGGGCCGATCAGCCTGCTCGTGATCCGCCGGACCGTGAGCGAAGGGCAGCGTTACGGGCTGGTCTCGGGGATGGGCGTGGCCACGGCTGATGCGACGTACGGCGCGATCGCAGCATTCGGGCTGACCGCCGTGGCCGACGTCCTCGTCGGGGCGCGTCAGGTGCTCGGGCTGGTCGGTGGGCTGTTCCTGCTGTGGCTGGCTTGGCGGACGATCATGAGCACGCCGACGGAGGCCGCACAGACACCCTCGCGCCGGGGCGGATACGCGGGCGCGTACCTGTCGATCCTCGGCCTGACCCTGGCCAACCCGATGACGATCCTGTCGTTCGCCGCGCTGTTCGCCGGTCTGGGCGTGACCGCCGGCGGGGATGGCAACGCGATCGTGGTGGTCGTCGGCGTGCTCCTCGGGTCGGCCACCTGGTGGGTCGTCCTGACGTCGATCGTAGCCATGCTCCGAACGCGGCTGACCACGCCGTGGATCCACCGCATCAACATCGCATCCGGCCTGGTCATCGGCGCCTTCGCGATCGTCACCATCATCTCGGCCGCGATGATGTGAGACCGGCGGTGTCACCCGGCGAGCGGCCCGCCGGATACGGCACAATCGGCCAGATGCGACCGACCACGGATGCTGCTTCGACCGAGCGCTCGTCTCCTGTCCAGCTTTCCGGCCAGCCCGCGGAGCTGCAGATCCTCCTTGCGGAGTATTCGAACTTGCAGGCGAACCGTGCCCTCGTCTACGACGAGGCGTTCACCCGGGCAAGCATGTTCCTCAGCTTCCTCGGGATGTCATTCGTGGGGCTGGCGCTCCTGGCATCGGCGATCCCGTTCGACCGCGACTTCCTGATCGTCGCGACGATCGTCCTTTGTTTCGACTTCATCGTCGCCGTCGTCACCTACGTCCGCGTCGGGAACGCGAACGCCGAGGACCTTCGGATGGTCCACGCGATGCACCGTGTCCGCCATGCCTACCTGATCATCGCTCCCGGGGTGTCCCCGTTCTTCGTCACCGGGATGTACGACGACCTCGATACGGTGCTGGGGTCGTATGGGCCACCGGTGTCAGGCGCGCAAACCGTGATCCACGGACTGTCGACGTCGGCGGGGATGGTCGGCCTCATCATGTCGCTCGTGGGTGGCGTGCTCGCAGCGGTGGTGGCGCTGACCGTCGGGGCGACGATGGTCGGCGCACTCGCGGCCGGGTTTCTCGGAAGTCTGACCGTCTTCGTCATCGGGCTCAGGTGGGCGTTCGATGCCGTCGGCAGGACGCAGGATGCGATCGAGACCCGCTTCCCGGCGCCGTCCGCGGACGCCGAGCCAGCAACAGCAGGGCAGGTCACGGTGGAAGCAGAGCCCGGACGACAGCTCCCACATCGCGAGGGCTGAACGCCAGCGAGGCGTCGCCCACCGTCAATTCCAGTCGCCGGGTGCCGGGTGTGTCAGCGGGCATCGATCCCGGCCAGGTCCACAGCCCATCGTCGCGTGCCAGCTGCCGGATCCCGGCGACGACAGTCTCGGCCGTCGTCCTGAGATGGAGGTGCATCATCGGCGTCTGAGGTGGATCCGGCACGACCTGCACGCCCTCGATCGTGGACAGGGTCTCGGCGATGGTGCGTGCATGCTCCACGTACACCGGCATCTTCGGCAGGCGTGTACGCAGACCGGCGAGACCGGACGCCGCATACGGCCAGAGGCCGTAGAGCGTCCCGCCGTGCCGCTTTCGCCAGGCGCGAGCCTCGTCGATGAACGAGGTGTCACCGAGCAGCATGCTCCCCGCGATCCCCCCGAGTCCCTTGTAGAACGACACGTAGACGCTATCGAACAGGCCGGCGATGTCGGCCAACGGCCGACCATAGAACGGTCCCGATTCCCAGATGCGAGCTCCGTCTAGGTGGGTTGCCGTGCCGCGCTCACGGGCGAACGTGACCGCTCCGACGAGGTCATCCCAGTCGGGCAGTCGGCCACCGATCTCCCGCTGCGGAAGCTCGACCAGGAGCGCGGCGAGCGGTTCGCCGATGGCCGTCAGGTCATCGATCGTCATCAGGTCCCGCGGGTCGCCGGTGGGCCGACCGATCAGCCCGTGCAATCGCTGATACGCCTTGTCCTCGTGGAGTTCCAGGTGGCAGGTCGGATGGAAGGCCACCACCCGTCGACCCGTCCGATCGGCATGGATGCGAAGGGCGATCTGCTGGGCCATCGTCCCACTCGGCATGAACACGGCTGCCGGCTTGCCGAGGAGTTCGCGGGTTTCGGTCTCGAGCATCGTGACGACCCCGCCGTCGCCGTAGACGTCCGGCGTCAGGTCGTCGGTCGGCAACGACGCCAGTTCAGCCAGCAGGTCGGCAGGTGTCCGCAACCCATGGCCACCGAGCGCTCGCGTGCAGCCAGCGCGGAGGGCGCGAATCTCATCAGGCTCGAGTCGGTCGTCCATCACCTGCGTTCCGAGCGGAAGATGGTCGGGGAGGCGGGATTCGAACCCACGATCTCGTGCTCCCAAAGCACGCGCGTTGCCAGGCTACGCTACTCCCCGCAGGATCCTCGCGGTCGCGAAGACACCGAAGGATACTCGACGTCCCGCCGTCCCCAGGCCGGCCCGGCGATCAGGGCCAGCTGACCGTCGCTGTCAGGTTCGTCGCACCGGTGCCCGGTTCACTGTTACTGAGGACGATCCGCCAGACACCCGCCTCGACCGGCCACGACTGGTCGACACCGGACGCCGGGCCCTGGTCGGTCAGGGTCACGTCACCCGACCCGGACGCCTGATCGACGAGGTCGATGTCATAGGTGAAGTCGTCACCCCAGGCCGCCTCGAGGCGCGCGTCACCGGACGAGCGGACCTTGAACCGGACCTCGATGCCATTGGTGTCCGGCGCATCGGTCCCATCGAATCTCGCATGGGCGATCTTGACCGATGGGGCCAGCGCCTGGAACGTGACCTTCAATTTGACCGTCGGCGTCGCCGCTCCGGCACCGCGCAACGTGACGTGCCAGTTCGCCGTGTCGCGCGAGGTCTGGCCGGTGAATGTGCCCGACCCGAGGTCCTTGCAACCCACCTGGTTCTTTCCGCGCAGCAGACACATGTGGGTCGTGCCCTGTCCGCTGCCGGCCGTCAGATTGACCTCGATCGTCCCCGCGCCGTCGCTCTTGAACGTGATCACACGGTCCGCGCCCGTGGCATCGTCCGTGGCGTCGAGGGCGAGATTCACGACGGTCAGCGTCGCGAGCGGCACGGCCGGCGGCGGGGAAGCCGTCGGGCTGGCGCTGGCGTCCGCGCTCGCCGTCGGCTCGCCGCTCACGTCCGGCGCGGCGGACCCACTACCTGACGGCGTCGCCGATCCATTCGCCGATGTGGCCGACGGAGTGGGACTGGGCGTCGCGTTGTTCCGGCCGCCCATCACCATCGCGGTCGCGATGAGCACGACGACGATGAGGGCGACCATCACGCTGATAGCGATGCGCAGGTTACGGTCAGTCATGGGTACCCCGTCGGCGTGTCGTGTCATGGCATCCTACCCGACCGCGTCACGTCGTCGACCGGCCGGTCGTCAGAAGACACGACGCCGGGCGGTCATGGCAGGCTGATCGATCGCCCGGTGTCTCCATGCCCGGAGCCATCTCCGGGTAGACTCGGCGCGGCCGCCAGTCTCGCCCGACCAGAAACAGGAGTCTCCAGCCGGCGTGCAAGCGACAAGGGAACGGCCTGACACCAGGCCGACGGACCTCCGCCGCCTGATCGCGGCAGGACTGTCGGCGCTGCTTCCGGGACTTGGTCAGCTGTTCAATCGTCGTCCCGCGCTGGCCATGCTCTTCCTCGTCCCGTCGCTGATCCTCATCGCCATCGGACTCGTGCTGGTCCAGGTCCAGTCCCCTGCCCGACTGGCTGCCTGGATGGTCACACCCCAGGTGCTCGGGACTCTGCTGACCCTCAACCTCGTGATCCTGGCCTGGCGCCTGCTGGCCGTGGGCCAGGCGTTCCTCGACACGCGGCGGACCGGGCCAGCGGGCTGGCTCGGCATCGTCGGAGTCATCGTCATCGGGCTGGTCGTGGCCGTGCCCCATCTGGCGGTGTACCGCTACGGCTCGCTCGTCGACGACACCTTCAAGAGCATGTTCTCGGGAGCGATCCTGGGCGCCACGGACGACCCACGCGGAGCACAGGCGCCGACCCCCGCCGACGACGAACGGATCAACGTCCTGCTCGTCGGCATCGACTCTCGCGGCGACTACACGGCCGACCTGACCGACACGATGATGGTCGCCTCGATCGATCCGGTCGGGCACACCGTGTCGCTGGTGTCCATCCCGCGCGACCTGGTCTCCACGCCTCTCGGAAACGGCGATGTCTTCGGTCCGAAGATCAACTCGCTGTATGCCTACGCCCAGGCGCATCCGGACGAGTTCCCGGCCGGCGGGATGCGGACCCTCCAGAACGCGCTCGGCGCGCTGCTCGAAATCCCGATCCAGTACTACGCCCGGGTCGATTTCAAGGGGTTCGTCGACATCGTCGATGCGGTCGGCGGCGTCGATATCGTCGCTCCCCGGTCATTCGACGACCCGACCTACCCGAAGCGTGGCCGCGGCGAACGCGGCTTCTCCATCACCGCCGGACCGCATCACCTTGACGGCAAAGACGCGCTGGCGTACGCCCGGTCGCGCAAGGCACTCGGCGAAAGCGACTTCACCCGGCAGGCACGACAGCAGCAGATCCTGGTCGCCCTCAAGGCCCAGGCCACCAAGGGTGGCAGCCTGCTCTTCCAGCTACCAGACCTGCTCGCCGCGGTCGGCCGGACGATCCACACCGACGTCCCCATCGAGCGATTGCCGGATCTCGCCTCGATCATCGACGAGGTCGGCCGCGACGGGATCACCAGTGTCGTCATCCGGGCGCCCCTCGTGCACGGGATCATCGGTCAGTACGGGAGCTCACAGGAGCCCCGACTCGCCAGGATCCGGGCGATGGCCGCCGGCGTCTTCTCCGATCCCGGGACACTCCCAGTCCCGTGGCCGACACCGGATCCATCGCACAAGGCCGGCCCGAATCCGTCGGGGTAGGCCGACCCCGCTCGGCGGACGGCAAAGCGGCGGGTGGCCCGGCGGGGTCCAGCGTGGCAGGGTGGCGAGGCGGCAGGGTGGGCAGGCGGGCCTGGGGCAGGCGGGCCAGGGGCGGCAAGGCGGCCCGCCGCGCGACCGCGGCTGAGCGGCCCCCAAGACCAGCGTACCTGGCAGGATTCCCATGGACAGACCGTTGTGCCACATCGACCGCGGCCGACTGGGCCCGATCGCTCATCGGCGGTATGGCTCACGCACGAAATATGCCGAGTCGGTGGTCCGCCCCAGTCGAATCTCGACCGAGATCGGGCCGAATGTGTCATAGCGGCCCCCGGAAGAGAATCCTGCCAGGTTGTGAACCTTCCGAAGGCTTCGCGGCCCGCACGACCGCCTGCACGCCATGTCGGCATGTGGGCCCCGTCAGAACCCCAGCCCGGCCAAGCGCCGGTTCATCCGTCGAGCGGCGCGCGCCCGGTGCGAGATCGCGCTCTTCTCATCCGGCGTCCACAGCCCAAGAGTCCGTCCGCCGACTGGTTCCGACGCGGGCTCGAAGATCGGGTCGTACCCGAAGCCGCCATCGCCTCGCGCCGACGTCGCGATCCGGCCCCGACAGGTGCCCAGGGTCGTCACGAGCGACGGCCCGCCGCGTGGCCCGACGGCCCCCGGCATTGCCAGCGTGAGCGCGCACACGTAGCGAGCGCCGCGTTGTTCGGCCGGCAGCCCTTGGAGGGCGGCCAGCAACTTCTCGTTATTCGCCTCGTCCGTCGCGTCTTCGCCCGCATATCGGCGGGTCCGAACGCCCGGGGCACCGCCCAATGCGTCAACCTCGATACCGGAATCGTCGGCGAGCGTCGGCAGACCGCTGGCGCGCAGCCCGAATCGAGCCTTGATCGCGGCGTTGGTGCGGAACGTCTCGCCGTCTTCGATCGGATCCTCAGCGATCCCCAGATCATCCAGGGATACGAGGTCCGTCTGGCGCAGGACCAGGAGCCCACGCAGCTCGCGCAGCTTGTGGATCGAGTGAGTGGCAACGAGCAGTCGCCGCCGGCTCACCGTCGAACGGTGGCCAGGATGGCCGCCTGGGCCTCGAACAGGCTGGCCAGTCCGGCATCGGCCAGATCGAGCAACCCGTCCGCGGCGGCTCGATCGAACGGTCGTCCCTCTGCCGTGCCCTGGAGTTCGACGTACGCGCCGGCGTCGGTGCCGACGACGTTGAAATCCACGTCCGCCCGTGAATCCTCGGAGTAGTCGAGGTCAAGGAGCGCGATTCCATCGACCAGGCCGACCGACACGGCCGCGACCCGGCCGACCAGGTGACGATCCATGCCGTAGGTGATGAGCGCGGCCGCCAACGCCACGTAGCCACCGGTGATCGATGCGGTCCGCGTGCCGCCGTCGGCCTGGAGGACGTCGCAGTCGATGGTGATGGTCCGCTCGCCGAGCCGGGTCAGGTCGACCGCGTCACGCAATGAGCGTCCGATGAGGCGCTGGATCTCGTGCGTCCGGCCGCCGATCTTGCCTCGGACCAATTCTCGATCCGTGCGCTCGGCCGTCGCCCTGGGCAGCATCGAATATTCGGCGGTGACCCAGCCGGTCCCCTTGCCGCGTAGGTGGGGCGGGACGCGATCGACGATCGTGGCCGCGCACAGGACCTCTGTGTCCCCGACCTTGATCCGACACGATCCCTCGGCCCACTTCTGGACGCCGAGAGTGAAGCTGACGGGGCGCAGGTCGTTCGGGCCACGGCCGTCCGAACGGACGGTGGGCGGTCGGTTGCCGATGGTCATGTCGTCCTCTCCTCAACCTTGGCGGCATCCCAGAGCGCATCGAGCGCGTCGAAGTCGAGATCGCGTAACGCGACCCCCTGCGCCGCGGCCGCCCGCTCCACGCTGGCGAAGCGGCGCTTGAATTTGGCGTTGGCGGAACGGACCGCCGCTTCGGCCTCGATCCCCGAGCGGCGGGCCAGGTTGACCAGCACGAACAACAGATCGCCGAACTCCTCGGCACGATCGGCCTGGGTGGAGGCCTCGCGGAACTCGCCGGCCTCCTCCACGACCTTGTCGAGCACGCCCTCGATCGATGGCCAGTCATAGCCAAGGTTGGCGGCGCGCTCCTGCATCTCCTGGCTTGCCGCCAACGCCGGCATCGACCGGCTGACCCCGTCCAGGGCGCCGACCGACGAGCTGGCTGTCGCCTCCCGCTCGTCGGACTTGATCCGCTCCCACTGTCGGTTGACATCCGATGCGGTGGCGGCCACGGCGTCGCCGAAGACATGCGGGTGGCGGCGGACGATCTTGGTCGCGATCGCCGTCTGCACATCGGTCAGGTCGAAGATGCCGGCTTCGGCCGCGAGTTGGGCGTGCAGGACGATCTGCAGCCACAGGTCGCCGAGCTCGCCGGCCAGTTCCGGTGTCGCGCCACCGTCCAGCACGTCGTAGACCTCGTACGCCTCCTCGAGAAGGTGCTTGCGGAGCGAGGCGTGGGTCTGCTCGCGATCCCATGGGCAGCCGTCGGGCGCTCGCAGCCGGGCCGAGATCCACGGCATCGCCCAGGCGCCGGCCACGGCCAGCTCCGGGTCGACCGGAGCGAGGTACACGGGCGAGTCCAGCGATCCGCGGTCCAGCGAGGCGATGCTCGAGCCGTCCGGGAGTCCGAATCGACCGACCGGATGGTCCGCCGGATACAACCGACCGAGGACGGCCAACGGCTCGTCACCCCCGGGTCCCGCTCGACCCGGCAATGGCGTCGTCGGGATCGGTCCGGATCCGGTGCGAAGGGTCGCGAGCGGGACGATCAGGACCGGACGCGAGGGCTCGACCGGACTCGCCACGAGGGTCTCGGCGACCACGACCTGCAGGCCGTTCGCCGGATCGAAACCCCAGCGAAGCCGCGCCTCCGCGACGAGCGCATCGAGCAACGGCCCCTCCTGCCTAGTTGACGGTCGAGTCGGGCGCGGTATCTCCGCGGACGATATCGGCGTCGGCCTTCTTGGGGTCGTACCAGTTCGAGAAGGCCGTGGATCGCAGTTCATCGAGCTGCCGACCGGCAGGCGTGCGCACGGCTTCATCGATGACCTTGAACAGGTAGGTCCCGTCGTCGGGAACGGCCACGACCGCAGACATCCCCCCGGTGGGCGTGGCAAAGATCGCATCGGTCAGCTCGGAGGCGAGCTGCCCCTTGGCGACCCAGCCGAGGTCGCCGCCGGTGCCGGCGGTCGGACCGAACGAGTTGTCGCGGGCGAGGACGCCGAAGTCGGCGCCTCCGTCGACCTGGGCCTTGAGGGCCTCGAGATGCACCTCATCCGTCGGGTGGTTCATGATCTGGATGACGTGCCAGCCGAACGAGGACTTGACCGGCTCGAGGATCTGGCCATCGGTCAACCCGGGCGCAAGGATCGCCGACAGGAACGCCTCGTCGACCGAGCTCTTGCTGTCGAAGTAGGGCAGCTTGCCGCCGCTGCCGGTCGGACCCTGCGCCTGGGTCTCGTCGCTCTCCGAGCGAGCGATCGCGTCGAACAACTCGGGATGCTCCTGGAGCCGCACCCACGTGGCCAGGGCCTCCTGCTTGGCGATATCCCAGGCCGGATCGTCATCGGCCAGACTCGACGCGTTGGACGGATCGTTGTTCGGCGAATACAGGATGTGCCGCGTCCGCACGGCGTCGTCTCCGAGGTCGGGGGCGGCCTGCGGGACATAGATCTCCGATACCTCTCGCTGGGGTCCGGAACCGATGAACGGAGCCGCGGCGGCAGCCGTCAGCTTGTCTTCGATGACGTTGGCGGTGAGCACCGTCCGGTAGTCGTCCAGGCTCACCCCGTCGTTGACGATCTTGGCCTGGTAGTCGGCATCGACCGATTCGGGGGCGATCTCGGTCACCCGGCCGATCCGGAAGACACCATCGTTGCCGAGGATGACGTCGGTCGGGGTGTTCAAGGCGGCGTCGAACAGGGCCGCCTGGAACGTCTCATCGAGTCGCGTATCCGTGGCCTGGATCCAGCCCAGATCGCCACCCTGGGGGGCCGTGGTCGCATCGGTCGAAACCGTGGCCGCAACGTCGTCCCAGGCCTTGCCCGAAGCCAGATCGGCAGCGGCCGCGTCGGCCTTGGCCTTGGCGGCGGCGATCTGCGACTCGGTCGGGCCGATCGCCCCGAACTCCGTGACCGGCTCGACCTCGATCATCGAGACATGCCGTTGCTCCGGGGTCGTGGCGTCCTTGATGAACTGGGCATCGACGTCCTCGGGCGTCACGCTGACGGCCTGATCGGCCGCAAGGCCGGCCTGCAACCTGGCATCGATCAACCGTTCGAGAGAGATCGACTCGATCTGGCTGCGCGCCTGGGCGACGGTCTGCTGTTGCTGGGTGGCCGCGGCCTGACTCAGGCGTCCGGCCGCGAGCGCGGTCGCGATCCGGCTGTCGGCTTCATCGAGTCGCCAGCCATCGACCGCGACCCGCGCTTTCAGGTCGTCCTTGGAGATCGATTGTCCGTTGACGCTGGCGACCGAGGCCAGATGGTTGTTGTAGTAGTCGAGACCCGCGGCGATGAGCAACATCGCGATGCCGACCACGACCACGATGCCAAAGCCGAGGTTGAGGTAGAAGTTCCGACGGTCCTGCGTCTCCCACGCGGGTCGATGGGCGCGCTTGACGACGGGTTTGGCACGAAAGGTCATGGTCCGGTCGATTTCCTGTCACATGGCCGGCCGACGCCGGGGATGGAGGGCCGCGGCATGATACACCGAGGTCTCGAAACGCCGCCGGGCTCGGTCAGCGCCGGGTCAGGGCCGGGATGATCAGCCGGTCCGTGACGCGGGCACTGGAGCGACCGTCGGCCACGTCGAACGAGGCCGCACGAAAGCGGGCAACGCGCTCGAGGTCGAAGACACCCGCTCGCAGGTATCCGGCCAGCGCCTGGGTCGTCTCGAAGATGGGACCGGGCAGCCCGGTCCGGTAGTCGAAGTAGAACCCTCGCTCCCGTTCATAGGCCTCGTAGTCGGGGGCGAAGAAGACCATCGGCTTGTCGAGCAGGGCGAATTCGTAGATCGCACTCGAATAGTCGGTCACGAGGACATCGCTGACCAGCATCAGCTCGTTGATGTCGGGGTGATCGGAGGCGTCGATGGCGAACCCGGACAGATCCGGGCCGATGGCCGTCCCGGCTCGGACGAATGGGTGGAGCCGGACGAGGATCACGTGGTCATCGCCCAGGACGTCGCGCAGGACACGCAGATCCAGGTCGTCGGTCGCGTGGGCGTTGGTGATCGTGTCACCTCGGAACGTCGGCGCGTAGAGCACGACTCGTCGGCGGCCGTCCAACCCGTACTTTGACCGGACCGCGGCACGGATCGCGGTGAGGCGATCGTCCCCGAAGAAGACGTCGGTGCGCGGGATACCCAGGTCCGACCGGAAGCGCTCAAGCGGCTGGCGGAACGCCTCCGCATAGGCCGGAGCCGCCCCCGCTGACGCGACCAGGCAGACGTCGTAGTTGGAATGGATCGGGACGCGCTCGACAAGCGCCTCGTCAGCTCCGAATGAGCGGTCGAGCAGGCTGTAGCCGATCTTCTTGAACGCCCCGCAGGCGTGCCAGGTCTGGATGATGGTCGTCCCATCACGGGGCCGGACGACGTAGATCGGGAAGAAGTAGTCATCCACGATGAACACTCGCGAGGTGGCCAGGTAGTAGCCCGCCGACAGGGCCTGGGCCATCGCCGCCAGCCGACCGCGGATCCCGCGAGCCGGTCGCCGGGCGAGGACGATCACCCGGATCGCCGGGGTCCGCCCGCCGAGCTCGTCCTGGAGAGAGGCGAGGTTTCCCGCGAGGCGGGCCGAATGGGCGGTCGCCAGGACGACCCGCCGTCTGAGCGCGAGCCGCCGACCGAACGCAAAGCCGGCCCGGACGAGGCCGATCCGGAGTGTCAGGACAAGCCCGTTCACGGGGCCAGGATCAGCTCGTCGATGACCCGGTCGGTGGATCCGCCGTCGAGATGGGCGAAATGCCGACTCGCGAACGGGCCGACCTTGTCGGCCTGGTAGTCCTCGCGACGGATGGCGTCAAGCATCGCGTCGAAGGTCGAGACGATCCGGCCGGGCACGAAGTCCTCGAACGGCACGTAGAAATCACGGGTCGCGACATATTCCTCGAGGTCGTACGCGTAGAAGAGCATCGGTCGGTCGAAGACCGAGTATTCGAAGACGATGGACGAGTAGTCGGTGATGAGGAGATCGACCGCGAACAGGAGGTCGTTGACATCGATGTTCGTGCTTGACCCATCAAGGATGCGGTCGCGGAACGCCTCGGGGATCGCCGGCCGTTCCTGCACGAACGGGTGCATCTTGATGACCACGACCGCGTCGCGCTCGACACACACGGCATGCAGGGCGGCGTAGTCGATCAGCTCGAAGTCGTAGTACGCATCGCGGAAGGATTCGCCCCGGTACGTCGGCGCGAACAGGAAGAGCCGCCGTCCGACGATCTCGGGAAAGGCCGCCCTGGCGGCGGCCACGGCGACCTCCCGCTGGCCGGCATCGAAGTAGCGGTCCATCCGCGGGATGCCGGTGGGGATGACGTTCGCCTCGGGGATGCCGAACGCTTCGGCGTAGAACGGGACGTCGTGGTCCGAACTCACGATCGCCTTCGAATAGTTGCGGTGGAGCGTTCCGAACGGACCCGGCCCACCAGGCTTCCCGGCGCGGCTGTAGCCCACGGTCTTGAACGCCCCAGATGCGTGCCACAGCTGGACGATCCGGACATTCGGGCCGGGCTGTGCCCAGTTCAACGCGGGAAAGACGTCGTCGACCAGGATCACGTCCGAACTGACGAGGGCGCGAGCCAGCCGGAAGCGGTCACGGAACGACCAGCGGGCGGTCAAGCCCGGCTTGAGCAGGGTCACGATGTCCAGCTCTCGATCGAGGCCGCGCTCGAGCATCCGATCGTGGACGACCTGGAGGTTGCCGGACATCTCGGAGATCAGTCTCGACGCGAACAGGACCCGCCGTCGCCCGCCCGGACGCCACCGGCGGGCGACGGCAGCGACGATCGAGAACGCGCGACGCCGGATCCGGTGCGTCCGGATGAGACGCGAGCGTGGCTGGATGATCGGCTCGTCTTCGTCGAGCGCGATGTCGATCGACAGGCGCTCGGTCGCGGCATCCAGATGGGGTGTCACGGTGTAGGTCCGGCGGCCGAGCGGGAAGATGCCGATGCTCGCTTGGAGGTCGAGGGACGTCGCGGCGAGGATGCGTCCGTCGAGACTCCACGATCCGGTCGCCATGGGCTGGAGACCCGGGCCGGTCATGACGTTGAACCGGGCCTTCAGGCGGCCGTCGGCGATGGTGGCCCGTGTCGCAGCCATCCGGATCCCGTCCGATCCGTGGACCATCGCGATGTCGTCTGGGTCCGGCTCCGCTTCACCGGTGATGCGGCCCTCGATGACCATCTGGACTCGTTCCCAGTGGATCCCTTCGAGTTCGATCACGAGCGCCGGAGTGGTCCTAGGCATCGGGCGGATGATAGCCGGGCTGCGACCGAGGGGGCATTTCGCGTACGCTCTGACCGACAGCCCGAGTCGCCCCCTGCTTGTCGGCGGCGGCCCTGGTCGCACCGGAGGTCCGTATGAAGATCGGGATGATCGTCCTCGCGGGTGGGATCGGGAAACGGATCGGCCGCCCCTTCCCGAAGCAGTTCCTCCTGCTCGGCGGCAAGCCGCTCATCATCCATGTCCTGGAGAAGGCGCGAGTCATCCAGGACATCGACCAGGTCGTCATCACCTGCCCGGAGGCTCATCTCGCGGAGACCCGCGAACTCATCGACAACCACGGCTTCGATGACCGGTTCACCTGCATCGTCGGCGGTTCGTCGCGGCAGGAGTCCGCGTACCTCGGGCTCCAGGTGCTGGCCGCGTGCGACTCGGTGATCATCCATGAAGCCGTGCGTCCGTTGGTCACGGTCGATGAGTTCCGGACGCTCATCGCGGCCGAGGATCCGAACGCGATGTTCGGCATCCCGATCCCGTTCACCGTCCTCAAGGGTCGCGAGTACGTCGAGGATCTGCTCGAACGCGACGAGCTCGTAAATGTCCAGCTTCCGCAGAAGTTCGACCGGGCGTTGCTGACGGCGGCCCATGAGGCGGCTCGCGCAGATGGCACGTCCTTCACCGAGGACGCCAGCCTGTTCCACCAGTACGCCGGGAAGCCGGTCCGGATCCTGCCCGGGTCGGAGCGGAACATCAAGATCACGGTCCCGAGCGATATCGTGACGGCAGAGGCCATCTACGCGGACTCCATCGGACGCGTCGGCTGACATGGGCAAGGTCTGCGTCATCACCGGCGCGAGCCAGGGCATCGGTCGTGCGGCGGCCGTCCGGATGAGTCGGGAGCCCGACATCGATACCCTCGTTCTCGTGGCTCGCAACGCGGCCGGACTCGAAGGGACGCTGGCCGAGATGGGCGCCCACGACAAGGTCGTGGAGCTGATCCCCTATGACCTCATGGACCTCGACGGGATCCCCGCGCTCGTGCGCCGCATCCACGACCGGTACGGCCGGATCGACGTCCTGCTCAACATCGCCGGCTATGCCGATCCGAAGTCACTCCTCGACACCGACGCCGACAACATCCAGAAGACCTACACGATCAACGTCTTTGCGATGCTCCTGCTCATCCGGGAAGCCGTCCGGCACATGTACGACCGACCGGCCAAGATCCTCAACGTCGCATCGACCGCCGGGATCACGTCGCGGCCCGGCTGGCTGGCCTACGCGTCGTCCAAGGCGGCGGTCGTCTCCCTCTCGGCGACCCTGGCCGACGAACTGGCGGGCAGCGGGATCAAGGTCTACAGCATCTCGCCGGGTCGGACCGCGACCGAGCTGCGACGGAAGCTCGCCCCGGAGGAGGACCCGGCGTCGATCATGCAGCCGAGCCAGGTGGCCGACGTCATCGCCCAGCTGATGAGCGATGACGAAGTCACGATGGACGGCCAGAACATCATCGTCCGGACGCGGGCCTAGCCGGGCGGATGCGCCAGTTCGAATATCGACTCGCGAGTGCGCTGCTGCGGCTTGTCCGGCTCATCGCTATTCGCCTCCCGGTCCATCCTGATCGCGTCGTCCTGGCAACGGCCCGCGTGCGCACCCTGGATGGGAACCTGCTGTTCATCCATCGCGCCCTGCTGGCCCGTCATCCGGACCGTGACATCGTCCTGCTCCTGGAACCCTACGGCTACGGCCTGACTGCCAAGCTGTCCTATCTGGCCCGTGTCGTGCGCGGCATGTATCACCTGCAGACCGCCGGCCTGTTCATCCTCGACAACGCGTATCTGCCAGTCCACGTGGCGCCACATCGACAGACCACGACGGTCGTCCAGGTCTGGCACGCTGCCGGCGCCCTCAAGCGGTTCGGGCTTGACACCGATCCGCCACCGGCCGAGCCAGAGCGGACCTTCCTGCACCGCAATTACGACGCCGTCGTCGTCGGCGGGGAGTGGAGCCGCGCGCCGTACGCGGCGGCGTTGCGAACGCCCATCGATCGGGTCGTGGCGTTGGGCGTCCCACGGACCGACCTGTTCTTCGACGATGTCGAGTTGGCCGCCGCGCGGGAGCGGGCACTGGCGGCGCATCCGGGCCTGGCCGGGCGTCGGGTGGTCCTGTACGCGCCGACCTTCCGGGGCCGCGGGGTCGACAAGCGTCCAGCGCCGTTCCTCGATGCGCGGAGACTCCGGGCCGGGCTTCCGATGGACTACAGCCTGGTCCTCAAGACGCACCCGAACCTCGATCCGGCAACGACGCCGATCGAAGGGTTCGACGTCGTGGCCGATCCCGCCGGCGACATCAACGATCTTCTCGCGCTCGCCGACTTCCTCGTCACCGACTACTCGTCATCGGTCATCGAATTCGCCGCCCTCAGCTCGCCCGATCATCCTGCTCGTGCCGGACCTGGACTCGTACGAGAAGGATCCAGGTCTGTATCTCGACTATCGGACCGAGATGATCGGCACCCAGGTGGGCGACACGGACGGGGTCCTGGCCACGATCCTCGATGATCGCTTCGAGACGGACGGCTACGACGCGTTCGTGCGACGCCAACTCGGGCCGCAGCGGGGCGGTGCCAGCGACCGCTTCGTCGATCACTTCGTTGACGGCCGCACAGGCTCTGATGGGCAGGATGGTACGCTTCCGCGCGATGTCCGCCACGAGTGAGGTCCCGGCTGCTTTTCGCCATGCCGCCGGCAGCCGGGGGCCGATCCGGCTTATCCGAGAGGCGATCTGGGACCTGCGTTCCAGGCAGCGCCTGGTCCGCTACCTTGTCCAGGCGGACGTTCGCAAGCGCGGCGCGGACACCTTCCTTGGCAACGTGTGGTGGGTCCTGGACCCGCTTCTCCAGATGGCCGTCTACGTCGTTTTCGTGACCATCGTGGCGCCACGCAAGACCGTCGACTACCCGCTGTTCGTCTTCTCGGCGATCCTGCCCTGGAAATGGTTCACCTCGACGATCGGTGGCGCGACGGCGTCGATCGTCAGCCACGACCAGCTGATCAAACAGATCCAATTCCCCAAGATCGTCCTGCCGACCGCGGCGGTCTTCTCCGGGGTGGTCAGCTTCGTGTTCGGGACGGTCGCCCTCGGCCTGCTCATGATCTTCTTCTCGGACCGGGTCTCCATCTATCTGGTCCTGATCCCGGTCATCGCGGCCGTCCAGTTCGTGTTCACCCTGGCCTGCGCCTACCTGGTGGCGGCCGGGAATGTCTTCTTCCGCGACCTGGGCAATGTCGAAACACATGCGCTGCGTCTGTGGTGGTTCCTGTCACCCGGCCTGTACAGCCTGGCCGCCCTCGACGAGTTGAATGTCTTCCAGGAAAACCCGGCCCTGGGCGTGCTCGCCAAGGCGAACCCATTCGCGATCCTGTTCACCGCCTACCGATCGGTCATCTACGGCACGCCAGACGGGAAGCCCACGCCGCCGGACTTCGCCTCCCTGGCGGTCCTCCTCGCCGTCAGCGTCGTCCTGCTGGCGATCACGACGGTCACGTTCAAGCGCCTCGAACCCAACTTCGCCAAGGTCATCTGATGGCGATAGTCGAGGACCGACCTCCGAATGTCGACGCCCACTCGGGTCATGCCATCATGACGACCGACCTGGGAGTCAATTACGACCTCCGATTCACCCGCAAGACGACCATCCGGAACTCGGTCGGCCAGATGCTCGGGCGCAGCGGGATGGATCAGTTCTGGGCGTTGCGTCACCTGGACCTCCGGGTCCAACGAGGCGAGTCACTGGCGGTGATCGGGCCCAACGGCGCCGGCAAAAGCACCCTGCTCCAGGTCCTGGCCGGGATCATCCGTCCGTCAGAGGGCGCGGTCGACGTGGTCGGTCACGTGTCCGGACTGCTGACCCTGGGCGCCGGTTTCGACAAGGAATTGACCGGTCGCGACAACATCCTGCTCGGTGGAGCGTTCCTCGGGCTGGACGATGCGATCACCCGCGAGTTGTTGCCATCGATCATCGCCTACGCGGAACTCGGCGAGTTCATCGACGCCCCGCTCAAGACCTATTCATCGGGGATGCGCGCCCGGCTCGGCTTCTCCATCGCGACATCGGTCGATCCCGACATCCTGCTCCTCGACGAGGTCCTCGCGACCGGGGATGCGAATTTCCGGGCGAAGTCGAAGGCCCGCGTCATCGAGATCGTCAGCGCGGCGAAAGCGGTCGTGCTGGTGACCCACGACATGAACTGGGTGACCGAATACTGCAACCGCGCCGTCCTCTTGGAGCGGGGCAAGATGGTGATGGAGGGCGAGCCGGCGGAGGTCGTCGAGCTCCACGAGCTGCACACCGCCGAATTGCGAGCCCGGGGCGCGGCGGAGGCGCTGGCCGCCGGTCTTGATCCGAGGATCATCAGGAAGAAGAAGCGCCGATAGCGCGGCGACCGCGCACGCGGAGCGGGCGGGAGGGCCGATCAGCGGCGGCGGCTGATGCCCACGATGATGCCGACGAGGGCGCCGATCGCCAGGGCTGCGCGCCAGTCGACCAACGTCGTGACCTCGCCGTCGACCTTGCCCGCGATGACGACGCCTGCCACCCCGCGTCGCTGGAAGGTGACCTTGCCGGCCAGCAGGCTCCAGACCGCGGCTTGATCGAGTCTGACTTCCCGCGCGAACATCGCCCGGACGAAGGATTGACTGACACGGGCATCGCCGGCGATCGACAGGGCCAGCCCGCTCATCTCCGCTGACACCGTGTCGGCCCGCGCCAGGGCGATGCCGCCCAAGCTGACCGCGACATCCTGGGCTTCGACCCTCGCGATGCCACCCTGACGGAGATCCACGTTCGTCGCTTCGACCCGGGTGATCCCACCACGGCTGACCTTGACGGTCTCGGCCTGCGCAAGGTCGATCCCGCCGCGCTCGATATTCACGACGTCCGGGGTCCGAGCCACAGGTTCTGTCGGCGTCTTTGGCGCAGGGGGCGTTGCCGCGGCAGGCGGCTTCGCCGCGGCAGGCGGCTTCGCCGCGGCCGAGGACTTCGCCACCGTACTCCGGGTCGTTGACGTCGTGCGAGGCTTGCGAGCTTTCGGGGCCGGTTTCGGGGCCGGGTCGGGAGTCCCGTCCGGCGGTGTCGCCTTGTCCGTCATGAGTAGAGCCTACTGCGCATCGCCCGGTCGCGCGAGCCGCAGCCCGACCGGCGAGGTCGCGGCAGAGCGAGTCCAGGCAGCGGTCGCGAACCGGTTGTCACTTCCTCTTGTATCCTGCGCCAAGTCCATGGCATCGGCATGAAGGAGCACGACCGTGAATCGGACGACCGGCGGGGTCATCGGAGTGGTCGTCGTGGTCGTACTCGTGGTCGCGCTCGGAGCCGTGGCGCTGGGTAGCGGCCAGCCTGCCTCCAGCCCCGGGCCGGTCGGGCAGGTCGGCACGCCCACGCCAGCGGGGGCGACGCCGTCCCCCAGCGGGATGACCAGCCCACCGGCATCCTCATCGCCGACGCCCAGCCCGTCGGCATCGCTCGAACCCACCCCGGAACCCACCCCGACGACCATGCCGGCACCGATGACCGGCCGCCTCGTCTCGCCGAACGTCGCGGCGCGGCACCCCATCGCGGTCATGATCGACGACCTGAGCCCGGCCCGGCCGCAATCCGGCCTGTCCGATGCGGCGGTCGTGTGGCACGCCCCGGCGGAGGGCGGCATCCCGCGCTACATGGCGATCTTCCAGGACATCGTGCCGAAGGCCATCGGGCCGGTCAGAAGCTCGCGCTACTACTACATCGCCTGGGCCGCGGAATGGCGGGCCATCTACGCGCACGCCGGGGGCTCGCCACAGGCGATCGACACATTGCGGGCCAAGGGCGCCGGCCAGTGGGTCTACAACATCGACGAATTCCGCTATAGCGGGACGTTCACGCGTGTCACCAACCGATATGCGCCGCACAACCTGTACACGACCGGCAAGCAGCTCCGAAACGTCGGCGGCAACGCTGGTGCGGCGGACAAGGCCAGGAAGTCGGCCTGGCAGTTCGCGCCGGATGCGCCCCTCGAGGAACGGCCGTACGGGGGCACGATCAGCGTCGGCTACCCGGCCAACAAGATCAAGTACACCTACGACCGCGACACGAACACCTACCGGCGGTCCGTGACCGGCCAGAAGAAGCAGACAGACGCGGCGAATGGCGAGCGCATCGCCCCCAAGAACGTCATCGTCATGCGGATGTCATTCGGCCCGCTCAACGACGGTCATCCCGACAAGCACCGGCTCGAGGCCGACGTCGTCGGGAGCGGCCCGGCCTGGATCTCGACGAATGGCCGGACGATCAAGGGCACGTGGCGCAAGGATGGCGTCAAGAAGCCGACCCGCTTCTACGACCGCCGCGGCAACGAGGTCACCCTCACGATCGGCCAGACGTTCATCCAGGTGCTGACCACCAGCACCAGTCAGTATCCCGCCTCGTTCAGGGCCGGTTCAGACACGCCGCCTGCCTGATCGACGGGCGCGCTCCGCATCCGGACTGACCCTCAGGACGGGCCGGCGACAGCCGCACCGACGCGCGCATAGATCGTTCGAGTCTCGCCGGCGACATCGATCCACGTCCGCCGTTCGCCGGCCGCCCGCATCGCGGCCAGTCCGGCCAACCGCCCGTGGACATCGTCATCGGCCCACATCGCGGCCAGGGCCCGGGCGAGTCGATCCGGATCGCCAGGCTCGACGAGCAGGCCGGCCTGCCCGACAAGCTCAGGCAGCGGCCCGACGGCCGACGCGATCACCGGTACGCCCGACGCGATGGCCTCCACGACCGGCAGACCGGCCGCCTCCGAGACGGCTGGCATGACGACGGCCCGCGCGCCGGATACGAGGCCGGCAAGCTCCTCGCCGCCGAGACCGGGCGCGTACCTGATGGCTTCGCCGATACTCCGTCGCGCGGCCGCCCTGGCGATCGACGCACGGTCAGCCGGGGTGGCTCCGACCAGCAGGACCCGCGGTGGCCACTCCACCTCGACGTCCAGTTCGGGCGGGCGGCCTGCGGCCGCGAGGAGGGCGAGGGCGGCCAGGAGGGTCGACAGGTCCAGCCGCGCATCGAACCGACCCGACAGGACCAGATAGCGGGTGCCCAGACCCAGACGATCACCCAACTCGATCGCATCGTCCGACACCCGGCCCGACGGCACACCGAAGCCGGCCCGGGGCGCGAGGCGGACGACGTGGATCCGGTCCGGTCGGATCCGGATCAGCCGGCTGGCGGCGCTCGCCGTCGCTTCACTGCCGACGATCACGGCAGCGGCGTCCCGGAGCAGCTGCGTTCTGATTCGCTGGCCGAACCGACCAGCCCTCGAGCGCGCGAAAACCTCGGGAAGGTCCCATGGCGCCTGGTCGAGCAGGGTGACGACGAGCGGCAGGCCGGATGCGATCGGCAACGGTCCGCTGCCGACCGCGTGGTAGACGGCTCCCGCGGCGCCGCGACGATCGGCTCGCCAGGCCGTCCCGAACGCCGCGCCACGCAGGAAGAACGGGTCGAGGGTCATCGACCCCGCCCGTAGCAGTCGGGTCGGCGGCATCCGGCGGCGACCCGCCACATCAAGATGCTCGTACCGGTCGGTCACGTCGGCGAGGTCGGCGGCGATCAGGAACGAGAACGACTCGCCGTCCAGCGGGTCGGCATCGTAGGCGCCAAGCAGGCCGTCAAGATACGTCGCCGCGAGCGGAGCCCGATCGGGCGCCTGGAGCGGTCGCGCGTCCAGGACGACCCGCATCCCGGCCGGCCGTTCCATCGGCTCGCCGCCCAACCGGCGGCCGACGACGGGCTCGATGGCCCGCGCGCCGGATGATTCGCTCATCGCCCTGGTCGACGGCCGATCCCGGGCAGGCGCCCGGCCAGTTCCTCGATTCGCAGCTGGACGACGACGACCAGCGCTTCGACCACGATCCGCCGACTCATCTTCGACTGGCCGACCCGCCGGTCACGGAAGGTGATCGGCGTCTCGATGATCCGAGCCCCGGCGCGACTTGCCCGGAATGTCATCTCGATCTGGAACACATAGCCGCCGGCGTGGACACCGGCGAACGGCACCGCGGCCAGCGTCTCGGCTCGCCATGCCTTGAAACCACCGGTCAGGTCCCGAGGGCCAAGACGCAGGACGAGCCGACTGAACAGGCTGCCGCCGCGCGAGACGATCCGGCGGCCGAGACCCCAGTCCGCGACCGAGCCACCTTCGGCATAGCGCGACCCGATGACCAGATCGGCTTCACCACGAGCGATCGGTCCGACCAGCATCGGCAGGCTCGCTGGATCGTGGCTGAAGTCGGCATCCATCTGGACGATGGTCTCGGCTCCGCCCGCCAGCGCCAGGCGGAAGCCGTCAAGGTAGGCCCGACCGAGCCCCTGCTTGGCCGTCCGATGGCGCACCTGGATACGTGGGTCCGCGGCGGCGAGGGCATCGGCCAGCCGACCGGTCCCATCGGGCGAATCGTCGTCGACGATCAGCAGGGTCGCCTTCGGCAGCGCGTCGAAGACGGCGGCCGCCACCGGTCCGATGTTCTCGGCCTCGTCGTACGTGGGCAGGACGACCCAGACGCCCGACCCGGATGAGGGGTCCGGAGGCGATGCGCTGGTTGCCTCGGCTGTGGTCACGCGTCGGAGTCTACGGGCCGCGCGGCGACTATGGAGCCTTGACCACGACCGACCGGGTCTGTGAGGACGGGCCGATGCGACTCGACGCCTGGATGACGACCTTGTAGGTGCCGGGTTTGACCCACGCGCCGCCGGCCTTGCCGTTCCAGGTCCACGTGTGCGATCCGGCCGACAGGGTCTGGCCCGACCAGATCGTCCTGATCCGGTTCGACCCCTGGTAGATCGCGACGGTGACCTTGGCCGAGCGACGCAGGGCGAAGGCGAGACGATCGGACTGTCCGGCTTTCGGCTTGAACGACGTCCTGGCCCAGGCGACCGACTTGATGGTTCGATCGACGCGAACGACGATGTCCCGGCTGGTCAGATTGCCGGCAGCGTCCCGGCCCTTGACCCGGAACGTGTATCGGTCATCTCGGACCCGCCTGCCGTCGCTGTCGTGGCCGTCCCAGTGCCAGGTGCCGGCCGTCGATCCAGCGATGGTCCAACGCCGGACCGTCCGCCCATCCTTGTCGATCAACCGGGCCTTGCCGGTCAGCCGCTCATTCGCCGACATCCGGAGCGCGGTGGCGTCCGATCGACCGTCCCCATCCGGGGAGATCGATCCGGGATCGGCCGACATCGTGACGCTGGCCGGCCGAGTATCCACGGTCACGACCCGGGCAACGGTCGCCCGATTGTTCGAGGCGTCTGCCGTCCAGATGGTGATCCGGTAGGGACCATCCGGGACACGAGCGCCGGCACTGTCCCGGCCGCCCCAGGTGAACCGGACGGTCTTGCTCGTCGATGAGCCCGACGCGACCTTCGGGCCGGGGGTGCCGCCGAAATACGGCTCGACCACCCAGCCGAACGTGAGCTGGCCCGTGACGCTGACGCTCATCGTCGTGGAGTCGTAGCGTCCGTCACCATTCGGGGAGATGAGCCCCGAACTGATCGATGCCGAGGAGATGACCGGCGGGATCGTGTCGGTGATGAACTTGTCCTCCAGCGCCTGGTACAGCTCGGTCCTCGTGCCGTCATAGCCCAAGGCCCAGATCCCGACGCCGCGGAGGTCCTTCTGGTTGACCAGGTCGTACTTGGCCTTGAGCGCCTTCGCGTCATCGAAGTAGAGCTGTCGCCACGGGTTGACACACCCGTAGGTGGCCGTGCAGTTCTGGCGCCGGTACGCGGTCCAGGCCACGCCCTCGACCGGGTCCCACGATTTGCCGTGGTCGAGCGCGTATTGGCGGGCGGTGCCGTACACGACCGACGCCGAAGCCCCGTTCTTGGTGCCCGAGATGTTCTTTGCTCCGAGCGCCGAGCTGGCGGTCGACCAGGCTCGCCCGTAGTACGGGACCCCAAGGATCACCTTGGATGCGGGGACCCGGCTGACATAGCTCTTCACGGTGTCGCGGACGTCGTACGTGCTGCCCCCGATCGGGGCGATCGACCCGACCGACGCCGAAGAGGCCGTCCGGTAGTCGTAGCCCATGATCACGACCGCATCGGCCGCGCCGGAGACGGTCGCATCCTCGATCGGGTAGTTGCCGATCCAGCCGGTCGCATCGAACGTCAGCTGGTAGCCCCGATGGACCTTGTCCAACTCCACCCGGACCTTCTTGACCAGCGCGGTGAACTCGTCCGCGTAGGTCGCGGCGATGGGCTCGAAATCCAGATTGACGCCGTCCGCTCCCCGATCCCGAACGGCACCGGCGATCTGGCGGGCCAAATTGGCCCGATTGGCCGAACTGCCGAGGAGCGACTTCTGGTGGCTGGCCCCGGTCGAAGTCCAGGCGAAGCTCTGGACGGTCAGGACCACGCGTGTTCCGTTCGCGTGCGCATCATCGATGACGCCGGTCAACTTCGCGCTGGTCCAACCGCTCCAGCCGACCGAGCTGGACCCATCGCTATCGGTCCGCTGGAGGTCGCCGGTCTTGGTCGCACCGACCCCGAAGTAGGCGACGGTCGACAGCGTCTGCCAATCGAGCCGAGTCGAACTGTCGGTCAACTCCCAGTACGGGAGGAAACCGAAGACCTCGCGCTTCAGACCGCCGGGGTCGACCGCGGCGGCAGGCTGGGCCGGAACGAGCGATCGCGGAGGCACGTAGGGCGTGTCGATCGGGCCGGCCGACCCGAGCGTGTCCACCGATGTGTCACCGGTGGAGGGCGCGGGCAGAGTCGCGTCGCCCGACCGGATCGCGCGGCCGCTCAATCGTCCGGCAGGCAAGGCCAGCGGTCTGACCCCGCCGACCGTCCAGCGGTCGCTGCGTCGGGGCGTGAACCCGACGGTCACCCGCCCGCCGGGTTCCAGATCGAGCCGGTCTGCGGCATGAGCCAGGGACTCTTCGTACTGGATCGACGGCTGCCCGGCGCCGGCCGGATCGGGCGTCGTGGGCCTGGCCGCCTGCGCGACGCTCCACTGGGCGCCGGCCATGAGCAGGAACAGGCTGGCGGCGAGCGCCACGGACCGGGGGCGTGGGCGGCGGGCGGGCGATGACACGACGTTCCTCCGCTGATCCTGGACTGCGGAGTCTCGGTGCGCGACCGGGACTCGGCCATCGCCCGAAGGTCCCGGTCGGGGATGGTACGGTGCAGTCTGGTGTGGTCCGACGCGAGCCCAGATGCTACGCCGGCTCAATGCAGGCCGTAAACCACCGTTGTCGATTGCTTGCCCCCGTGCTTGTCGATGCCCTTGACCTTGAGCGACAACGGGCCGACCCCGCCACCGGTCCTCAGCCGGATCGTCACGGTATAGGTGTGCTTGCCGGCCTTGGTCGTCAGGGCCTTCCAGCGCGACAGCCCGGGCTGGTCGATGATGAGCCGCGGCGCCTTGGCAAGGACTTCGGCCGATCCGATCGTTAGGCTGACGACCTGTCCTCGAGCCGGGCTGGTGTCACTCGCGTGCACGTCGAAGGCATCAAGGACGAAGGTGGCCGTCTGGGTCGCGGTCAGGCTGCCGTCGGTGGCGGTGACCTGTGCCGTGTACACGCCGCGGGGCAGCATCGCGCCTGCATCGTCACGGCCGTCGAAGGTCCAGGACTGGCTGCCCGCCGACAGGTGTACCGCATCAAGATGGGTCGCGACCGGGACGCCATCCGAATCAAGCACCGCCCAGTCGACGGTCATCGGGCGCTGCAGGACGAACGAGAGGTTCGTCGTTCGGGCCAGGCCGTCAAGGTCCTGCGGAAAGAGGATCCGACGACTCGTGGCGACCGATCGCAGAGCGCCGATCAGCTGGACGGTCCGGCCGACGGCCGACCCGGTGTTGCCCGCCCCGTCCTGCGGTGATGCCGTGATCGTGTAGACACCGTCGGGCGCCGTGGTGCCGGCATCGGTGCGCCCATCCCAGACCAGGTCGACCGGCCCTGGGCCGTTGACGACGGACCATTTGGCGACGAGGGCGCCGCTCGTGTCCCGGACCTTGACCACGATGTCGCCTGCCTCGTCGTTCGTTGCCCTGAAGGTGACCCGGTCTCGCACGCCGTCGCCGTTGGGCGAGAACCACTGGGTCGTCGAGGCTGCCGGGTCGAGCTCGGAGAGGGCCGGAGGTCGCGTGTCGACGACGACAGCCTGACTGGCTTCGGCGGGGCCGTTGCCCCAATCATCGACGGCCGTTACCCGGATCCGGTACGTGCCGTCGGCCACCGGTGCACCGCCCACGAGACCCTTCCAGGTCACGTCCAGGGTCGAGCCCTGTCCGGTCTTGTCGAACACGCTCCCCGTGTCGTCGCGGATCGACAGCGACCAGGTCGCGGTCTCGCTGAATCGCGCCGAGATCGTCGTCGTGTCGACCTGGCCGTCGCCGTTCGGGGAGAAGCTCCCGCCAGTGTCGAGCCCTCGTATGACCGGAGCCGTGCTGTCACGGGCGGCCAGGTCGGACGTGGCGATGAACCCGCCGATGCTCGGATCGTCGATGCCGACGACTTCGACCATGGCGACGCCCTCCGGGGCAGCCGCCTGGACGGGACCGTCGACGACCCGCAGTCGCGTCCCGATCGGCAGGGTGCGTTCCGGATCTGCGATGCCCGGCCCCTCGAACAGGCCCGCGCCGTCGCTGGCGACCTCGGCATTGCCGGGGATCTGCAGGTCGACCGGATCCGCGCTCGTATCGCCGATCCCGCCGGCGACCACATCATCGGTGGTCGCGCCAACGGTCCTGACGGCCAGCGATCGGTAGTAGCCGGAGGACACCTTGGTCGGGTCCTGGAAGATGGTGGCACCGGGCGTCCGGCTGGAGGGGAAGCTCGAGACGTGTCCGTTCTGGTTCGGCATCGTCCGCCACATCGCTTCGAGCGACTGGTGGGTCGTGAACAGTGCCCGCAGGTAGGACTCGGCACCGGCATGCCCATCGGCGATGACCGCGGCGGCACCGGCCTTCAGGAACCCGGCGGCGTAGTTGTCGGCCCGCTTGCGAGCGACCGTGACCGTCGGCTCCGCATTCCCGGGTTCCGAGTTTCCCGACGCGTAGCACAGGTGATGAAGGAGAACGATCGCGCCCGGCGCGAGGTCGAGGGTGGAGACGAACGGCTCCCCGTAGTACTTGTTGTTGTAGTCGCCGTTTCCGGCGCTCGCATTCAACCCGAAGCCGTCCTTGGTCGTGTATTCCGGATCGTAGGTGTACGGACTTGGCCAGCCATTGCCATGGCCCATGTAGATGACGATCGACGCCCCGACGGTCGCGGCCTTGACCCTGGACCAGGTGGCGTTGGGGCTGTAGACCTTGGTCACGTCGGAGGTGTAGCGGATCGCCTCGGCATAGGCTCGGTCAGCGTCCGCCCGATAGCCAGCCGTCGCGCCATGGGTGGCACCCACGATGATCACGACCTTCGGCTCGCTCGAGGGCGCGCTCGCGGCAGCCACCGGCGACACGGCGACGCCGAGACTGGCGACCAGGACGAGGGCGAGGAAGAAGACGGCGATTCTGCGCACCACTCCAGACTCGCCGCCGAGCGCGACCCGCTCAATCGCAGGATGGTCCGGGCCCGCCTAGCCCCATCGGGCTCGGACGAGTGGGGAGCCGGGCAGACCGGTAGGGTCCGGGGGGGCGAGCTCAGCCGGCGAGATCGCGCAGGCGGATCACGAGCTCGGCCAGCGGTGGGTTCGTGCGATCGCGTGGCGAGAGGATGGGCGAGCCGCCGGGGATCCGGGCGGTCGACGGCCAGGGGACAGCGACGGCAGGGTCGTCCCAGGCGAAGCCATACTCGTCCGAACCGTCGAACTCATTGGTCACGAAGTAGGCCAGCTGGAGCGGCTCGAGCGCCAGGAATCCGTGGGCGACGCCGGCCGGGATGACGACCTGGTCGTCGGCGCCCAGATCGCGGGTTTCGACGATCGACGGGCCGCTTCCGGCCAACAACGGGCGGACATCGACGAGGGCGACCAGCGCGCGGCCATCGACCACGATCCACAGGTCATCCTGGCGCCGGTGGAGATGAAGCCCGCGCAGGACGCCGCGGCGCGAGACCGACAGGTTGGCCTGGACGAACCGTTGCTGTGGCCGGCCACTGTCGCGCCACAACTCCCGGAACGATCCTCGCTCGTCGTCGTGCCGGTCGAGCGCCCCGAACTCGACCCCCGGGATGGCGGATCGCGGTCGCGCGGCGGTCACGCCCGACTCCGCATCGACCGGCGAAGCATCGGCAGATAGTCGGCCAGGGCGGAACGCCATGGCCGCATCGGCTCTCCGGACGGCAGGACCGTCGGAGCCAGGACACCCCATCGCGGCGGGCTGGACGGTCGCGGCCAGGTCGAGGACGGGACGTCGACCGTTTCGACTTCGATCGCCATCTCGGCCAGGACGGCCCGCGCCCACTCCGCCCTGGTCGCGACGCCGCCATCGATCAGGTGATGGATGCCAGCCACGGAGTTCTCGGCCAACAGCTCGATGATCGCTTCGGCGACATCCGCGACATACGTCGGCGTTCCCCATTCATCGGCGACGAGTCGCAGCGGCTCGTTCGAACCGCGGGCGGCAAGCGCGGCATCGATGATCCGGCTGGGGAAGTCGTGCCCGGGCCGCCCGAACAGCCAGGCCGTGCGGGCGATCCCGAGGGATGCACCGGAACCACGGAAGGCGGTCCCGGCCCGTACCTCACCGTCCGCCTTCGACGCCCCGTACGGGTTGGCCGGCGAGCGCGGATCGCCGGGCAGATACGCAAGGCCATCCTGCCGGGCTCCGTCGAACACCTCGTTGGTCGAGATGACCAGAAGGTCGATGGCGCGGGTCGCGCAGGCCATGCTCAGGACACCGGTCGCGAGCCCGTTCCGACGGTACGCGAGGTCCGGATCACGGGCACAGCCATCGACATCGGTCCAGGCCGCGCAATGGATCACGACCTCGGGACGGTCGCGGTCGAGGCGCGAGCCGACGAGGTCCGGCTCGTCCAGGTCGAATGCATCCCGGCCCCAGCCGATCGGGCCGGCCGGGCCGGTGAACGGGGCATCGGCAAGGGCGTGCACGACCGCGCTCCCCAGTCCGCCCGCAGCACCGGTCACCGCGACCCGCATCAGTCGGTCGGCTCGAGGGGCGCCAGACGTCGCCCGTACTGGCGCGCATACCAATCGTCCCAAGCGCCGCTGCGTGTCGCCCGCCACCAGGCCTCGTTCGCCAGGTACCAATCGACCGTGGCCGGCAGACCAGCCTCGAAGGTCGTCGAGGGCCGCCAGCCGAGCGCGGCCAGCTTGGAGCCGTCCATCGCGTACCGGCGATCATGCCCCGGTCGATCCTCGACCTCCCGCACCAGCGACCAGGGCTTGTCGAGCGCGGCCAGCAGCAGCGTCACGACCTCGCGGTTGGTGCGCTCCGACCCACCGGCGATGTTGTAGGTCTCGCCGCTCGTTCCGTATCGCAGGACGTGGTCGATCGCGGCGGCATGGTCGGACACGTACAGCCACTCGCGACGTTGCAGGCCGTCGCCGTACAGGGGCAAGGGCTGGTCGTCGATGGCGTTGGTGATGAACAACGGGATCAGCTTCTCCGGGTGGTGATATGGCCCATAGGTATTCGAGCCTCGAGTCACGACGGCGTCGAGACCGTGCGTCACGACATAACTCCGGACCAGCAGTTCGCCGGCGGCCTTGGCCGCCGCGTATGGCGAGCGTGGCGCGAGCGGCGCCTGTTCATCGGCTCGGCCCTCGTCCACGGAACCGTAGACCTCGTCGGTGGAGACCTGCACGAACCGTGGTCGCCCGGGCACGCTCCGGCAGGCCTCGAGCAGCACGTGGACCCCGATGACCCCGGTCGTGAGGAACGCCGCCGGGTCCAGGATGGAGCGGTCCACGTGCGATTCGGCCGCGAAGTTGATGACCGCATCGACCGATCCGACCAGTGGCCCGACGACGGCACCATCGGCGATATCGCCACGAACGAAGGTCAGCCGATCGCCCAGATCCGGGTCCGCCCGAACCTCGGCGAGATTCGCCTCGTTCCCGGCATAGGTGAGCTTGTCGAGGACGGTGATCCGGGTCCCGTCTCGCCGGGCCAGCACGTCCCGGACGAAGGCGGAACCGATGAACCCGGCGCCGCCGGTCACCAGCAACCGATCGTACGCGCGCATCGGCTCCGAGCGGGCGGATGTCACGGACTTCAGGCCGGCGATCGATTGACCGGCGGAGCGAGCGTGCCCGCCGCGTCATCTGCGGCGGCGAGTTCGGCGGCCCGCAAGAGTGACGGCACCGTGCCCGCATCGGTCCAGTGTCCGTCGTAGACCGGACTGAACAGGTCTCCGGCCGGGATGTAGTGATTGAGGACGTCGGTGATCTCGAGTTCCCCTCGCCCCGACGGGCGCAGCGCGGCGATGACATCGAAGGCGTCCGGACGGAGGAAATAGACGCCGATCGGGATCAGGTCGCTCTTGGGCGCGGCCGGCTTCTCCTCGAACCCGATGACCCGGCCGTCGGCGTCGAACTCGGCGACACCGAACCGCTCGGGGTCGGACACCCGGTGGAGCAGTGTCCCGGCGCCGTATGGTCCGCGCTCGAACTCGGTGGCGACCTGGCTGAGACTCGGTCCGCGCAGGACGTTGTCGCCGAGGATGCAGCAGAACGCATCCGCCCCGACGAAATCGCGGGCCAACCCGATGGCGTGGGCGATCCCGAGTGGGCCGGGCTGGTAGCGGTAGGTCAGATCGATCCCGAACGCCGAGCCGTCGCCGAGCAGCTCGACGACATCGCCGACGCTCTTGCCGCCGACGATGACCATCACCTCGCGGATGCCCATCGAGGCGAGTGTCTCGATGGGGTAATAGATCATCGGCCGGTCGTAGATCGGCAGGAGATGCTTGTTCGTCACGATCGTCAGCGGGTACAGGCGGGTGGCCGTGCCCCCGGCCAGGACGATCCCCTTCATTTCGAGGGCAGGCAGGGCTGTTCGCCCTGTGGCAGCGTCCCGCCGGTGCCGCAGTCGATCGGCTGCTGTTCGATCGGTGGGAGGCCACCGTCGTAGTCGGTGATGACCAGCACGTATTCGAGCTTGTCGAGATTCGCCGCAGGCTGCAGGAACGCCGTCTGGACGACGTCGTTCGCGTCGCGCCGGAAATCCACGACCTGACCGATGAGCAGGCCCTTCGGGTACGGCGAACGGACGCCGCCGCCCAGCTCGATGCCGGCGGTCACGACCTCGTCGCCGACGGTGATCGTCTCGCCTGAATCGATCTGACCCATGACCAGCACGCCGCCCAGCTCACCGACCACCTCACCCGTCGCGGAGTTCGACACCATCTGACCGACGACGGTCGACTCGCTGTCGGTCAGCAGAACGACCTTGGCGCTGTTCGGGCCGACCTCGACGACGCGCCCGGCCAGGGCGCCTCCGGCCGCGATCGCCACGTCACCGACCACGATCCCGTCGTCCGTGCCGCGATCGAGGACCACCAGGCGCCGGAATTCGGATGATTCGCGAGCGATCACCGTGGCTGCTGTCGTCTCGTGATCCAGTCCGGCCCGCAGCTGCAGCAGCGCGGTCAGCAATTCGTTCTCGCGGCGAGATTCGAGGGCACCGGCGTTCTCGGCCCGAAGGCGGTCGTTCTCCGCCCGCAACGCGCCGTTGTCGACCCGCAAGCGATCGATCTCGGAGATGGCCGTCGCGATCGACGACACGCCCCGGGACAACTCCTCGAGCGACGCCTGGAGCGGCCGAAAGGCGAAACTGACGCCATTCTGCATCTCGCGAACCGCCGGATTCGACGAGAAGCCCATGAGCAGGACGCTGATCACGAGCAGCGTCGCGAACACCGCCCAGCGACGGCGTGCGGCGCGGTTGGCGAGCATGGACGTCACAGCGACGGGCCTGGACTCAGCGCGGCGGGCGCGAGTACGTCTCGGACACGAGGACGCGACTCATCTGGTCGAGATCCTGGAGGACGACCCCCGTCCCCCGGGCGACGCAGGTCAGCGGATCGTCGGCGATATGGACCGGCATCTGGGTCGCTTCCGCGACGCGTCGGTCGAGACCTGCCAGGAGCGCGCCACCACCGGCCAGGACGATGCCCTGGTCCATGATGTCCGCGACGAGTTCGGGCGGTGTCTCCTCGATGGTGTCCTTGACCGTATCGACGATCTGTTGGACCGATGGCTCGATCGCCTCTCGGATCTGGTCGGCGCCGACCTCGACGCTGCGCGGCAGCCCGGTCAGCAGATCACGGCCGCGAAGGGCGACCCGCTGGGCATCCCACTCACCCGGGTAGGCCGAACCGATTGCGATCTTGATGTCCTCGGCTGTCCGCTCGCCGAGGAACAGGTTGTACTCGCGCCTGGCGAAGGTGACGATGTCCTGGTCCATCTCGTCACCGCCGATCCGGATGCTCCGGCTGACGACGATGCCGCCCAGGCTGATCACGGCCACCTCGGTCGTCCCGCCACCGATGTCGACGATGAGACTGCCGGATGGTTCACTGACCGGCAGGCCGGCGCCGATGGCGGCGGCCATCGGTTCCTCGATCAGCCCGGCCCAGCGGGCGCCGGCATTGAGCGCGGCATCGCGGACGGCTCGCTTCTCGACCTCCGTCACACCCGATGGGATGCCCAGCAACATCCGCGGCCGGGCGATGGTGCCGACCCGATCGTGGACCTTGTCGACGAAGTACTTGATCATCTGTTCGGTCACATCGAAGTCGCTGATGACCCCGTCGCGCAGGGGCCGGACGGCGATGATGTTGGCGGGCGTCCGGCCGACCATCCGCTTGGCCTCCGCCCCGACGGCGAGGACCCGCTTGGACTTCGCGTCGATGGCCACGACCGACGGCTCACTCATGACGATCCCGCGGTCCCGGACGTGAACCAGCGTGTTGGCGGTCCCGAGATCGATCCCGATGTCGCGGGAGAAGAGGCCGAGGATCCGGTCGAGCATGAGGGGGCGGGTCCTTCGTCGAGGGATGGACTGGATGGGCGGTGGTCGCTGGGCGGTGGTCGCACTCGAGCGCGCCGCCGAGAGCGGTCGGTGCGTGCGGAGCCGACCGGGACGGCAGCCGGGGCAGTATACCCGGTCCCCTCGGAACGTCCGGCCGGCCGCCGGTTCGGTCGTGATCAGTCGGCTACCCGCGCGGTACCTCCGCCAGGCGGTCGATCGAAGGCGATGCCGCGGTCGCGCAACGACACATAGGCGTCGTGCCCGATGACCAGATGATCGAGGAGCTGGATGTCCAGCAACCGGCCCGCCGCCAGCGCCTCAGCCGTCAGGTGGAGGTCATCCGGTGAGGGTGTCGGGTCGCCGGAGGGGTGGTTGTGGACGAGGATGACACCCGCCGCATTGAGCCTGACGGCATCACGAAAGAGCTCCCCGACGCGAACCAGCGACGCGGAAACGTTGCCCTGGTAGACCGTGCTGACCCGGAGCACATGGTTCTTGGTGTCGAGCAGGACGACACGCAACTCCTCGCGCTCGAGGCGTCCCATCTGGAGGATCAGCCGGTCGGCGACATCGTGTGGTCCGCGGATCGACCATCGTCCGGCGGGCCAGTCGGCGAGCAGTCGGCGACCGAGTTCGAATGCCGCGATCAGTTGGGCTGCCTTGGCCGCGCCGATCCCGCTCATCGTCGCCAGTTCCTGCTCCGTCGCCCGAGCCAGGCCGGTCAGACCGTCATGACGCGCAAGGGCGTCGGCCGCAAGGTCGACCGCGGATCGCCCACGGGTGCCGGAAGACCAGATCAAGCCGATCAATTCGGCACTGGTGAGTCCGCCGACGCCGCGACTCGCCAGCCGTTCTCGCGGACGCTCCTCGGCGGGTACCGCTCGGATCGCCCTGCCGCGATCGTCCATCGGGGACCTCCCTGGGCGAACTGGGTGGATGTCCCCGGGTCCGGACGACGGAAGCCCGCCGATTCCCTCCGCCATCCCGACCTCGAGGACGCTGCGCAGCCTACCGGCAGGCCCTCATCCGCGGCTCACCAAGCCCTCCATCGCCGGTCATCAACTCGATCGAAGGGCCGCCTCGGCCAGGATGATCAGGATGGCGTTGTACGCGGCATGGAGCCCGAACGAGGCCCAGATCGTGCCGCGCCGGACGAAGATCCAGCCAAGAGCGAATGCGACCGGGAGGCGAACGAGAAAGGCGACGACTGCCAGCCCGATCGCCTGGCCCGCCGTGGCGCCCGCGATCGAGATGATATGGGCGAAGGCGAACACGATCGCGCCTGTGGCGACACCGCGTCGGGCCCCAAGACCACGTGTCCAGGCCGTGGTCGCGAACCCGCGGAACAGCACCTCCTCGCCGAACGGGGCGATCACCGCACCGGCGAGAAGCGACAGTGCAAGGCCGATATCGGTCCCGGTCGGTGGCAACGGGCTGTCCGGCTGGACCGGGAATATCGACACGAGTACGTTGGCCAGCAGGGCCGTGATGAGCACGATCGGGAGCGCCCAGACCGCCCCGCCGAGCATCGCCGCGAGCGCCGGCTGATCGAGTCGGCCGATGCCCATCGCGCGCCAGTCCAGGGCGCCGGCGTCGACGACCAGCAGGCGGACCAACCCGACATAGACCAACGCCTGGACGGAGACCGACACGAGCGCCCCGAATGCGCCCTCGAGGTCGATCCCTGCCCACCCCAGCGGCAGGCTGACGAGCCAGATCGCCAGGATGGCCACCGGGACGGAGGCTGCCAGGACCAGGAACGGTGATGGCCCCTGATAGGCCAGGCGTCCGCGGGAACGCCGTTCGATGCCTTGCGACCCGGCACCGGCGATCAACCCGACGGCCACCAGCGAGAGCCCGACCAGCAACAGGATCAAGCTGGCGTCTGGATTCCCGGCCAGGACGGCCGTCAGGATCAGGCCGAGGCCGATGACCGTCGCCAGCCAGCCGACGACGAACAGGCCCGGAGCGGAGCGACCTTCGATCGTGAACGTGGAGATCCCTGGTCGGGCGACGGGCCCGGCGCGATCTTCCGGGCCGGGATCAGCGTCCGGACCGGGCGGCGGGGCCGCCGGGTTCAACGCTCGGGCAGCGGATCCTGGGCAGATGCCGGGATCGGCGTCGTCGCGGGTCGCGTCTGCTCACGGGCCGACGAAGGGGCCGCTTTCGGTCGAGAGCGAGTCGCGGCCGCGGCCTTGGTCGGCGGCGCGATGGCGACCCGGTCTGTCGCCTCACGGCCCTCGGGCAGCGCCTCGATCGCGGCCGCCGGGACCTCGCGTCGCTCGAAGTCCTTGCCACACCAGGCGCACAGTGACCAGTCCATCCCGACCAGTCGGCTGCAGTTCGGACAGACGCGCTTGAGTCGGGTCCGGCAACTCGGGCAGATGATCCATTCGTCGTCGATGCGACGGTCGCAACCCGGGCAGTGATGGATCGACTCGACCTCGGCGAGGAGCGCCTCTTCGGCGAGGTTCCGCTCCCAGACTTCACCGATCTTCTCGTGGGGTCGGACGATCCGGTAGATCCACACGGCGAGGATGAAGAAGATGGGCGTGAACAGGATGATCCCGGCCGCGGCGACGTAGGGCAGGATCGGGTTGTCCGAACGCTGCTGCATGTCACGGAAGGCCCAGTAGGCCGTGGCCAGCCAGATGACGACGAGGTAGACGCCGACCGCACGGAGCCCGAACTGGACCGGAGGGCTGCCGAAGAACCCGCTGAGCGAATCTCCGATCGTCTGGAAGATCTGATCCATGCGCCTGGGTCGCTGCCTCCGTGAGCCTCACCATGGCCAGGGCGACCGGGGCACGCCCCGATTCGCTCGGGGCAGTGTAGCAGGGGCCGTTCGGCTGGCTGTGCGACGTCCGCAGGGTCAGACGGCTGGTCCGTCCCCGAGGTGACGTGACGACCAGACGCTGAGCGTGCCGCCGATCACGAGGGCGAGACCGCCGAGCCCGACGATGAGCACGCCGAGCTGCGCTCCGAGCGGCCCGACGAGATACGGCCAGGCGAGGCCGAGCAACAGGCCACCCAGCCCCAGCCCGACGACACCGAAGGCCACCCAGGTCGGCACCCGGTCCGGACGAAGCGTCGCGACAGCCAGCAGGCCGACGATCACGACGAATACGAACAGGTGGGTCGGGCTGGCCAGCCCCCAGGTGCTGAGATACCCGCCATACGAGCCGGCGCCGATGACGACTCTTGACCAAGGCAGCAGGAACCCGACCACGGACATGGCCGCGCCGACGAGGATGAACCAACCAGCGACCTCAGCGACTCGGCTCGCATCCATGGAGCTCGGCCCGATGGTCGTGGGTGGTCGGTCGGGCGAGGTGTCAGGTCCACCCTGACTCGTCTGCCCGATCCCGTTGGCGTCCGCCGGCCAGACCGGCGCGCCGCCCGCTATCGCCGGCACGAAGGCAGGCGCTCGGACGACGTTGGGCGAGTCCCGGAGCACCGACGGGATGGATGGGACCGCAACAGCGACGGCCGGACCGACCACGGTGGTCGCGACCGGTTCGACCGGGATCGGGTCGTCGATCGAGTCGGGGGGGTTGAGTGGCGTGGCGCTCGGTCGCGTTGCCGGGGTCGCGGCGCCGGCCAGCGAGGCCAGGAGCGCACCACATTCGGGACACGACAGTCGCCCGTAGGCGACCGACGCACCGCATTCGGCGCAGTCGATGGTCCGTGCCGTCATCTTCGATCCTCGCCGTCCCGGCCGATCGGCCGATCGGTCACACCTTGGCAGACGGACCGTCCGGGCGCCAGTCACCCGGTCGGCTACCGATCGACCCCCCGAACGTCCTCTTCTCGTCGACCGCGGCAACGGTCCAGACCGCAGATCGCCATGCGACGACGACACTCGTCAACAGCAGCCCGGTGGCCCACAGGGCGACGAAGACGAGGACGGCGGCGAGGATCCCGATCGGGTCGAGCGGGTCGTGGAGGACGTCTGCGACGGCGGACCATGCGGCCGCCGCGGCCAGGACCGACGGCAGGATCACAAGGCCGAGCACCAGGGTCGGGATCAGGAACCGGGCAGCGGATCGAACCGGATGACGAATCGACGCGCGGAGGGCCGAACGAACGGCGTCGGCAGGCCCATACCCGTCGATCACGATCGCGCGGGCGGCCATCGCGCCGACGGTCTGGCCGGCGATCCAGGCCAGGACGACGATCGCGATGACCTCCGGCGCGCCGCCCAGGACTCGTCCGAACAACGGGGTACCGACGTCGACTGGGCGGGTCAGTTCGACATAGGTCAGGTTCACCAATCGGATCGCCGCCCAGACCAGGCTGATCACGAGTGGCACGTTGGCGATGAGCCGGGCCGCCAGGACTCGCCCGGCGACGCCCGCACCGATGGGAGCGATCGGCACGACCCGCGGCCCACTGCTCTCATCGTCGACGGCGACGATCCGGATCCCTTCCGCCTCAAGCGCAGCCGCCAGCCAGCCGATCAGGCCGAGGGCGACGATCATGCCCACGACGAGGCCGACAGCCAGCAGGACCGTGCTGGTCGACATGGACCCGAAGGCGATCGATGTCAGGGTCGGGCCCAGCGCGTTGCCAAGCCCGGCCGCCGTCGGCAGGACGGCGATCGGGACGAAGAACACGATGGCACCGCCACGGATGAGGAACGCGGCCAGGGCCAGCGACCAGGTCGTCGGTATCGCGATGGTCACGAGCAGCGCTCCGACGAGCCCCGCTCCCCGGTTCACGGTGCCGGACTGTCGGCCGGCGCGAGTGTCGGGGCGGCCAGGCCAGGAGCGAGGATCTGGAGCTGCCGAAGGGCGGCCTCGACGAGTGCCATCTCATCGCCATACGTCGAGAAGTCACCGGCCCGCAACGCGGCCTGCGCGGCTTCGAAGTGGACGTTGGCGTAGGCGATCAGACCGGTCACATCGCTGGGCAGGAGGACACTCGGAGTCGGACCCGGGGTCGCACTGGAAGCTGGGCCCGGTGACGCCGACGGACCCGGTCCACCGGATGGGCTGGGCGACGGTCCGCCCGGGGGTCGTGACGTTTCGGCCGAGACCAGCTGTTGCAGGGCGTCGCCGAGCGATTCCGCCCAGACGACCTGGCGTGGCGAGGCAACGACGATCCGCTTGAACTCCGGAAAGGCCGAGCCAGTGGACTGGAGGTAGACCGGCTGGAGATAGATCAGCGAATCGTCGAGCGCGACGACGATGAGGCTGCCCCGGATGACATCGCTGCCAGACTGGTTCCAGAGGGAGATCTGGGCACTGATCGCGGGGTCCTGGTCGATCCGGGCCTCGATCTGGGCCGGCCCGAAGACCGTCGTGTCGGATGGGAAGCGGTAGACCTGGGTCTGGCCGTAGTTCGGGGCATCCATCCGGGCTGCGATCCAGGCGATCATGTTCGGGCGCTGGGTCGGGACCATCGGTTGAAGGAGGAGGAACTCCACGCCCTCCTCATTGGGCAGCCGCATCTCGACGTAGTAGGCCTCGCTCGGCAGGGTCTGCTCGCTGGTCTGCTCCGGCACGCTCCACAGGTCGTTCTTCTGGATGAATTGCTGGATATCCGTCACGTGATACCGGCCGAACATCCGGGTCTGGACGTTGAATAGCTCCTCCGGGACGCGCAGATGGGCCTGAAGGTCGGTCGGCATCGCGTCCATCGGCTCGAACAGATCCGGGAAGACGCCCGCATACGCCCGGATGATCGGGTCGTCCGGGTCGCTGATGTAGAAGTGCATCGTGCCGTCGTACGCGTCGACGGTGATCTTGACGCTGTTCCGGATGTAGTCGAACGGGCTGCGGCCCAGGCCGGTCCCGACGAGCGTCGTCGGGTCGAATGCCTGGGCGTTCGGGAACCGGTCGGACGTCGTGAACGCGTCCTGGACATAGACGATCCGTCCGGCGTCATCGATGACGATGTACGGATCCTTGTCGAACGAGAGGAACGGCGCGATGCGCGACAGTCGGTCGTCCAGCGACCGATGGAACAGGAGCTGGCTGGACTGCGTCACCTGGTCGCTGATGAGCAGGTCGAGATCGCGGAACCGGAGCGCGAACAGCATCCGCTGGAGCGTCGTGTCGAGCGGGATCCCGGTCGTGCCGCTCCAGCGCGTCGTCGGATCGCTGCCGCTGTCCGACTCACCGGTCGGGTAGTCGAATTCGTTCTGCTGTGCGCCGACCACCAGGTACGGGCTGGGCCGCTCTCCGAAATAGATCCGCGGCTGGGTGATCTCCGGCGCACCGGCGACCGACGTCGGCGGGATGTTGCCGATCAGCAGCCGGGGCTGGCCCTCGTTGGTGACCTCGTTGACCGGGACCATGGCCGCGCCGATCCCGTGGGTGAAGACGATCCGCTGGTTCACCCAGCCCGTGGCATCGGGGTTCTGCTCGATCGCCAGTTCGCGCGCCGACAGCATGACCTGGCGTTGGACGTCGTTGATGACGTAGCGGTCCGTGTCGACGTCAGTGAAGTCGTAGTACTTGCGGACCGTCTGGAGCTGATCGAGGGTCGTTCGCAGCGGCCGGTAGTCCCACAGGCGGGCGCTCTGGAACGTGTCGGATTCGGCCTCGATCTGGGCCTCGGTCAGGATCTGGTCACCCTGGAACGGGATGTCCTGCCACGACTCGAGGTCGTACGCGAGCCGGGTCATCGCGATGTTGTTGCCGACGTACCGGGCTTCCTGGGCATTCTTGTTGGGATCGACGGTGAAGCGCTGGATCGCTTCCGGGTAGAGCCGACCGATGATGATCGAGGCCAGGAACCAGACCGCGATGGTCAGCCCAAGCGGCCACAGGACCCGCGTGAAGGCCCCGCCGACAAGCAGCGCCGCGGCCATCCCGGAGATGACGGTGAGCACGTCGTACGCCATGAACTGGGCGTTCTGGTCGGTGAAGCTGACGCCCGTCGCCACACCCCGCGTGCTGTACACCAGCTCCAGTTTGTCCAGCTGGTAGCCGAACGCGACCGACAGCAGGAACAGCGCACCGAGCACCGCAAGGTGGAGCCGGATCGGCGTGCCGAATACCAGGCCGCCGCTCGAGGCGCTGATCAGATAGCGGGTCAAGGTCACCAGGAGCGCGGCGACGATCAGGCCGTTGAACAGGCCCTGGATCAGGCGCAGGAACGGCAATTCGAACAGGAAGTACCCGATGTCGCGGTTGAAGATGGGATCGGTGACCGAAGCCGTCGGCGAGAATGGCACCCGGTGGATCCAGAGCAGGACCGTCTCCCAGGCTCCGGAGACCGATGCCGCGACGATCAGGGCGATGAAGATGGCCAGCCCGCCAAGGGCCCAGCCGGCAAGTGGTGTCAGGTCGGGCAGGTCGCCCGCTTCGAAGACGATCGCCTGACCGCCACGGCCCGTCCCGGCCCCGCGGTCCCCGAACGGGGAGCGACCGCCACTGAACGCCGAACCGCCACGGCCCCTGCCCTCATCGGCGGCCCGAGCGGCGTCGTTGAGGCGGTCGACGATGGACCGCAGGCCTCCGCCACTCCCATCGCCGACCGGTGCCAGCCGGCCCGCCAGCCAGATGTTCCCGAGCAGGACTCCAAGGGCGACGACGAAGGCACCGACCCCAAGGCCGAACGTCGCGATCAGGCGCGTCCAGAAGACGGAATCGAATGAAACGCTCTGGTACCACTCGGCATCGGTCCACAGGTCGATGCCCACACTGAACAGCAGGAAGATCGCGATGACGACGATGATCCCAAGGACCAGGCCGAATTCGACGACCCGCTCGGGCCGCCCGGCTCGACCCACCGTCGTCCGGCCCGCCCGGCCCTCGACGCCGTGGAGGTCGCTTGTCGGCTCGTCCGTCGGGCACGATCGACACTGGTTCCGGCGTCCGGGTCTCGTCGGCCTCGCCGTCCGCCTCGCCATCGGCCTCGTCGTCAGCATCGGATGCATCGTCGTCGTCGATGGACTCATCAGGGTCGGATCCGGCCAGGTCGTCGTCGCCCGACCGGTCGCCTCGATCCGGACCCGGGTCCTGGCCGCGGGCCAACGCCTCGCGTTTGCGCAGCTCTTCCATGAAGTCGTCGAACAGGTCGCGCATCCGGGGGAGTCTACCCGGGGTGAGACATCAGGGCCGGTGGAGCCGCTCCAGCGCATGGACGAATCCGACGAGCACGGTGTCGGCAAGCTCGTTCGGAAGCAAGGTGGCAGCTCGGGCCGGTTCGAACCGGAAGGCGGCGCGGATCGCCAGCGGGACGCGCCATGGCCGGGTCGGATCGGCCGGTGGCGAGATCAGCCCGAGGCGCATCTGGAGCCGTCCGGCGTCCTCAAGGATGAACCCCGACAGTGCCCCGCTCATCGCCGGGCCCAACCGTGACAATGGTGGATCCGGGGGCGGTCCGCCGGTCGGCGCGATGTCGGCGAAGCTCACCACGGCTCCGTCACTGACGGCCCACAGGATCCCCAGCCACCAGCCATCGGGCGCTTCCGTCGGGCGGGCCATGCCGGCCAGGACCGTCCGCCCGGATACACGGACCGGTCGCTCGCGCAGGTATGACGGGCCAGGAGGTGGAAGGCCATCGGGCATGGATGGCAGGATAGCCCGGGGTCAGCTCGCCGTCGGACCCTCGGCAGGAGTCTCGGGCACCTCTGCCGTCATCGCCTCCATCTGGGCCTGGAGCGCGGCGATCTGCGCTTCGAGATCAAGCCGGAGCCGCTCGCGCTCGGCCGCCGGATCTTCCTCTGGTGGATCGCCTGCCGGCGCGGCCTCGGCCTCGGGCTCCGCCGGCGCTGCTTCGGCCTGGCCGACGGTCGACTCCTCGGCTTCGGCGCCCGCCTCGGCTATCTCGCCGGTCTCTTGCCGGGCCTCGACACTCGCCTCGTCGTCGGAGGGAGCCACAGCAGCGAGCGACTCGGCCGATCCGGTCGAGCCTTCGCCGGCATCATCGCGCACCCCCGTCTCGACCAGTTCATCGGCCGCCATGGAGGCCACCTCGGCCTGGAGGTCGGCCAGGTCCGCGGCGATCTGCAAGCGGAGGATCTCCTGCTGGACCGCCAGGTCTGGCGGTGCGACCGCGAGCGCATCGGCCTTGCTGGTCACGTCGTCGGCGTAATCGCCACTGATCCAGGACAGCAGGCGGTTCTTCGAGCGCACCTTGATCTCGGGCCGTTTTGCTCGTGCGTCGACGGTCGTCAGGCCGGGCAGATCGGAGTCGTGCTCGGCGATGAGTTGGGCACCACACGAGGGGCAATCTGCCACACCGGGTGGCAGCGCAGCCGAACACCACGGGCAGATCTGTCCGGTCGCGGGATCCGGAGCCGGTCTCGATTCAGCCATGGGCGAAATCCTAGCGCGTCGCGCGACCGTTTCGATGACCCATCCGTCAGGTGATGGTCAGGGGGCTCATTCCCATTCGATGGTGGCCGGCGGCTTCGAGCTGATGTCGTACACGACCCGGTTGACGCCCGGGACCTCATTGACGATCCGGGACGAGATCTTGCCCAGGACGTCGTACGGGAGCTTTGCCCAGTCGGCCGTCATGCCGTCCTCGCTCGTCACGGCCCGGATCGCGACGACGTTGGCATACGTCCGGCCATCGCCCATCACCCCGACCGACCGGACGGGGGTCAGGATGGCGAATGACTGCCACAGGCTCCGATACAGGTTGGCCCCCTTGATCTCGTCGATGACGATCCAGTCCGCCTCGCGAAGCGTATCGAGCCGCTCTGCGGTGACTTCGCCGATGATCCGGATGGCGAGACCGGGACCTGGGAATGGCTGGCGGAGGACCATCGCGTCAGGCAGGCCGAGTTCGAGACCGACCTTGCGGACCTCGTCCTTGAACAGGTATCGAAGCGGCTCGATGAGCTGGAAGCGAAGATCGGCCGGCAGGCCACCCACGTTGTGATGGGTCTTGATCTTCTGTGCGGTCTTGGTCTCCGCGGTGGCACTCTCGATGACGTCCGGATAGAGCGTGCCCTGGGTCAGGAAGTCGATGCTGCCAAGTCTGGCCGCTTCCTCCTCGAACACGCGGATGAACTCATCACCGATGATCCGCCGCTTCTCCTCGGGATCCTCGACACCGGCGAGCCGGGCGAGGAAGCGATCGCGGGCGTCGACCATGATCAGGTTCATCCCGAGATCTCGCTCGAAGGTCACTCGGAGCAGCTCGGATTCCTTCTTGCGCATCAGGCCGTGATCCACGTAGATACAGGTCAGGCGGTCGCCGACGGCCCGATGGACGAGCGCCGCGGCCACGGCCGAATCCACGCCACCGGACAGCGCGCAGATGACCAGGCCATCGGAGCCGGTGAGCCGGGCGTGGGCATCCACCCGTTCGCGGATCCCGGTCACGGTGGTCTCGATGAAGTTGACGGCGGTCCACGTCGGCGAGATCCCGGCGATCCCTTCCACGAAGTTCCGGAGGACCTGCCGGCCGCGAGGCGTATGCACCACCTCCGGGTGGAATTGGATCCCGTAAAGGTGGCGATCGGGCGCCGCCAACCCCGCATATGGCGTGGAATTGGACTGGGCGGTGGCGATGAAGCCCTCAGGCAATCGGGTGATCGAATCGCCATGACTCATCCAGACGGGCTGTTCGCGGTCGATCTCGCTGAACAGGCCGTCTCCATCGGTGATGGTCACGTTCGCTGGGCCATATTCGCGGCGATCCGCCGCCATCACGTCGCCACCGAGTTCGAGGGCCATCATCTGGGCTCCGTAGCAGATGCCCAGGACCGGGATGCGACCCGACCAGATGGCCGGATCGGGGCGTGGCGCGTCCGCGTCGTAGACCGACATCGGTCCGCCCGACAGGATGATCGCGCGCGTCCCGCGCCGTTCCAGCTCTTCAAGCGTCGTGTCGTGGGGCAACAGCTCCGAGTAGACGTCGAGCTCGCGGACGCGTCGTGCGATGAGCTGGGCGAACTGGCTGCCGAAATCGAGGACCGCGACCGTGCCCGATCCCGCGGTCTCGGCCCCGCCGGGGTGATCATCGGCAGAACGGGCCGGAGCGGCCGCGTTCAGCGCTGTCTCGAGATACGCCTCGACCTCGGCATCGTCAGGAGCGAGGACACGATGGCCGGCATTGGCCGCCTCGCCGTGGACCGTCTTGCCGCGGTCAGGCGGCCGCAGATCGGACGCGTCGTCCAGCGGCTCGTCCCGCGTCGAGGTCGCGTCCGCCAATGTCCCTCCGGTCTGTCGTCGGCGCTCGGCCGTCCTTGTCGCAGTGTACCGGTCCGAACCGATCGATGAGACGTCAATCGCCGATCGGATCCCTAGGTCGGCCGACGCCCGGAGACGGGCGCGGGCCCCGGGACGGGCGCGGGCGCGGGAAGGTCGATCGACGGACCTGACCTGGAGGCGGAACCATGGTCTGCCGACGACGACATCGTGGCACCCATCACGAAAGCGAACAGGATCACGAGAAGGATAGATCCAAGACCGAGGGCATTCGCGCGCGGCCTCTTCAAGGTCCGGTGTCCGGTCATTGGACGCGTTCGAGTCCGAGCAAGCGACAGCTGACGGTGTGTCGTGCTTCCCATCATCTTGCGATCCTCCGCGCTCGGTTCGATCCACTTCGAACTCGATCCACGATGCAGGTCGATCGATGCTCGGCGACAGGGGGCCAGCCCCCCGACCAGGCGACGAGGATCGCGGGACGGCCCGGTGTCGCCCACTGGACGCCGATGGGACCATTCGCCTCATGGAACGTCCGCGATCACAGGTCATCCTGGCCGTCCTGGCGGGCCTGGGCGTGGTCGCGATCGAGCAGCTGGTCCTGGTCTTGACGCCGGTCCCCCTGTTCCGGACGATCACGCCGGAAGCACGCGCGTGGATGGCGATCGTGAACCTTGCCTGGATCGCCGCGTATGCCGTCGACATGGTTCGCCACCCGGACGGTCGCCTGTGGCGGATCATGTTGGCCTCGATCGCGGTGAACCTAATCGCGGTGATGTCGTACATCCCGTTCGCGCAGCCGTGGCTGGAATTCCTGCCCTGGTTCCTGTTCGGCGAGCTTTGGGTGGCGATCTTCGTCCACCTCGTCCTCGCCTATCCATCGGGACGGCTTGCCGACCCGTTCGACCGGCGGTTCGTGCCGCTGCTGTACGGGTATGTCGTGGGGATCAAGGTGGTCCTGAGCCTGTTCCAGGAGCCGGTCGCTTGGGATCCGCTCGCCATCATGCCCGTTCCGCTACTCTCCCGAGTGTGTCTGCCGGTCTGGTAGCCATCACCGCGGCCCCAACCAGCAGAGGAGATGCCTCTGCTTCCGATGCGTGCTGCCCGGGTCAGGTAGCCACGACCGCGGTCCTGCTCGCGTCACTCGCGGTTGCGCATCGCCTCGGCAGCCGCCGCGAAATATCGTTCGAGCTCCGCGGCGACGTCAGGCGGCGGAGCGACCGTCCCGATAGCTGCGCGCATGTGGGTCAGCCACCGATCGCGCTCCGTCGGACCGATGGCGAACGGTCCGTGCCGCATCCGCAGACGCGGGTGGCCTCGCTCCTGGTCGTAGGTCGTCGGGCCACCCCAGTACTGGATGAGGAACAGGGTCAGCCGGTGGCGCGCGCCGGCGAGATCCGCTTCCGGGTAGACCGGTCGAAGGACCGGATCGGCGCCGACCGCCTGATAGAAGTGGCCGACGAGCGTCTCGAAGAACGGCGTGCCCCCGGCGCGCTGGTACAGAGTCGGGGGTCGATCCGTGGTCACTGCCCGAGCATAGACCGGCTACGGTGGTGCGGCTGCGAGTGGCGTGCCGCCGCGACCGAGCCGGCAACGACCAGGTACAGGATCGTCGAGCCCCAGGACCGGCCTGGCGTCAGGTCTCGGCGACCGAACTCAAACGGCGCCTCAATGCCTCGAGATCGAGCGCTGCCGCCCGTTTGGCCTGTGGGGCGACCATCGATTCGAACATCCGGTAGCGCATGGGCAGACGCAGGCGAAGGGACCAGCGAAGCCGGGTCGACGATCCGTCGCCGGTGAGCGTGGCGTGGATCTCGATGGTGACCCCGTCGCGATCCTTGCCGCTCAAGGCGAATTCGGATCCGGAGGCGAACGTGGTGATCGCCCCATCCAGGACGGTCGAACGCCCGGCGACGTTCTGCGAGATCCGGAGTCGGGAGCCCGGCCCGAGGGGATTGCTGTCCAGGCGTTCGACCTTGACGATGCCCGAGGCGATCAGCCAGTCGGGATAGTGCTCGACATCGGCCAGCGCGGCGAACACGTCGGCAGCCGGACGGTCGATCACGGTCTCGAGCTCCACCGTGACCGTCATCGCCCATCCCCTTCGACGGGCCGGAGCCGGAACGACGGACCGCGCCCGAGTGACTCGGACGGCGTGCCGTAGCGGAGGATCAAGTCACGGATCGCGCGTCCGTGCTCGGGGGGATCGAGTGGTTCGGCGACCGCCGCGAATGTCCGGTCCCCGATCGTCACCCGGCAGGCTGGTTCGGCCAGCAGGTTGCGAGCCCAGCCATCCGACTCGGATCTGGCGGCGACGACGATGGATCGACCGGGACCTGGCTCCTCGGCATAGCCGACGGTCACGGCCCGTGTCTGCCCCGTACGCCGACCGATGGACTCGATCCTGGCGTAGCGACCAGAGGCGACGAGTTCGTCATCCATGGCCGAGTCCGTGCCGCCCTGCGCGGGGACCCGTGTCACCCGGCCGCCCGCAATTCGACCGCCTGTCCGCGGTACGTGCCGGTCACCGATACGACCCCTCGACGACCGCGCACGTAGTCGAGCCGATCCGAGCCATGCCGGATCGCCAACCGAAACACGCCGGTGTCGTCGTTCGATCTGCCGGCACCGGTGAGTCGCATGCCGGATGTGAAGGCACATCGGTCCATGGTGATCTTCATCCCGGTCTTCGTCGGCGCGTAGGTCAGCGTACCGCCGTAGTCGCAGCCGATGGTGAGCGGCGTCTCATAGTCGAATCGATAGACATAGTCGTCGGTGTTGAAGATCTGATCGTCTGTGGTGGTCATCAGGTCGAGGGCGTCGCGATAGCCGGCCGCCCGTGGGGGGCGATGGGCACGTACGGGTCGGCGACCTCGCCGGCGCAGGTCGTCACCCGGGTCTCCGGGAACGTGCCGTGCGCGAGGAAATCCGAGATCTGGTCATCGGGGCAGGCATCACCCCAGGCGAAGATGACGTGCGGTCCGCCGAGAGCCTGGAAGAACCAGCCGTCGGAGAGTCGCGAATAGATGCGCATCCCGTTCGCGATCGGCGTCGCTGGGTCGGTCGTCGAGGTCAGCACGAAGACCGGGAACGGCGGGTCGATGAGTGGGTCGGGTCGGTCGTCGACGGTCGTTGCGTTTGGCCAGTACAGGCACGGCAGGTCGCCGAAGAAGCTGGTCGCCAAGCGCGCATCCTCGATCCGGGCGCCGCTGGCAGCGTCGACCCAGGCATCGAGCCGAGCGTCGTCGTCACCGGCGTCCGGATAGAACGCGTAGTCCTGGCACTCGACCGCGTAGTAGAGCGCATCGGACCAGCCGGGATCGACCACGGCTTCACCCGTGTCGGGGTCGATCCCGAGGCTGTCGTCGGCGGCCCTCGCGAGGGGCACCAGGTTGCCGTGCGAAGCGGATGCGATCGCTCGCTGGAGGATCTCCCGGTCGGTCCGCCCGTAGATGTACCCGTAGGCCGCGTTCTCGAGATCGGCGATGGTCAGCTCGCGGCCTTGCGTCCCACCGGTCGCGGTCGTGAAGTCGTAGGGCAGAGGCCCCCCGTCCAGGCGGGCGGCCAGGTCATCGTAGGCGGCCAGCGCATCACGACCCTTGACGTCAGCGGCGCAGCGCTTCTCGTGCGTGCAGTCAGACAAGGTGGCGACCAGCGTGTCGTCAGCCGACCGAGTGGTTTCGATGTAGTAGGTCGGGCCATCCAGCGCCATGTCGACCGGGCCATCCAGGAACAGCGCGGCCAGATGGTCGGCATGGCCCGCTGCGTAGGTCTGGGCGAACTGTGTCCCGTAACTCTCGCCGTACAGGTCCAGCTTGTCGGCATCCAGGTATTCCCGGATCGCTTCGAGGTCCTCGGCCGCCTGGCTGGTGGCGTAGAAGGGCAGGTCCGCTTCGTCGATCCCCGCTTCGGCGACACAATCGGTCGCGAACGTGCGCGCCGCATCGACGGCCGCATCGCGTTCCTCAGGTGCCTGCGGTCGTGCCGGGGAGCGGTAGAAGGCTGCCGCGGCATCGACGCACTGGATCTCACCCGAAAGGCCGATCCCGCGCTGGTCGATGAACACGATGTCGTAGGCGTCGGTGATCTTCTTGGCGTAGTAGTCGGTGTAGTCATCCGCGACTGAGATGCCGCTCGTCCCCGGGCCACCGGTGATGACCACGAACGTGCCGATCCGGTCCTTGGCCGCGCGCAGGATGGCGAAGGTGACATCCAACGTCGGACCGCCCGCGGGAGCGGTGTGGTCTTTCGGCACTGCCAGCGTCACGCACTCGAATCGGCTCTCCGGGCAGGGCCTGGTGCCGACATATGTCCAGCTGGCGTCCGCCCCAGCCGGGACGGGCGATGGTGCGATCGTCGGTTCGGATCCGGACGGGACCGGACCGGTCGTGGGCGTAGGTACGGGCGTGGGTTCGGCCGAGGCAGCTGTCGACGGCCCCGCGGAGGGCGCGACCGATGGCCCGACCGATGGCCCGATCGAGGCGGATGCTTCCGGGACCTCGGCCAGCACCGGGCCATAGGTCCAGCTGGTGCCGCTCGTCCCGGACGAACATGCACCGAGCGCCAGGGAAAGCCCGGCTCCGGCAACGACGATGAGCCAGGCGCGGACGATACGCCTCGGGTCGATCCCCGGATCGGCGCCCGGTGCGATGGTCAGCGAGCCCGCTGCCAGGACTTGCCCTCGGTCTGGGTCGACGGAGCGTAGACGAGTTCGACCCGCTGCATGTCGCGGATCGTCCGGGCGCCGAGTGCGGCCATCGACTGTCGCAACGCCCCGACGAGATTCTCGGAACCGTCCGTGACGTGCGCCGGGCCGAACAGGATGCGCTCCAGGCTGCCGACGGTCCGAACCTGGATCCGGGTCCCCCGCGGCAAGGTCGGTGACGGGGCCGCCATCCCCCAGTTCATCCCCTTGCCCGGAGCTTCCGCTGCACGCGCCAGTGGCGAGCCGATCATCAACACATCCGCACCGGCCGCGATCGCCTTGGCCAACTCGCCGCCGCGTCGCATCCCGCCATCGGCCACGACCGGCACGTACCGCCCGGTCTCGGCCATATACGCGTCGCGGGCTGCGGCGACATCGCTGACCGCCGTGACCTGCGGGACCCCGATGCCGAGGACCTCGCGGGTCGTGCAGGCTGCCCCCGGGCCGACCCCGACGAAGACCGCGGCGGCCCCCTGCTCCATCAATGCGAACGCTGCCTCGGCATTCGTCGTGTTCCCGACCGCGACCGGGATGGGCATCGACCTCGCGAAATCAGCCAGCGACAGCGGCTCGTACTCGGTGGCGATGTGTCGTGCCGAAGAGACCTGGCTCTGGACCAGGAACAGGTCCGCGCCGTGATCGGCACAGAACGACCCGAACCGCTGGGCCGCGCCTGGCGTGGCAGCGACGGCGGCCGGCGATCCCGCCTCGTGGATGGCATCGATCCTGCGAGCGATCAGGTCCTCGCGGATCGGTTGCTGATAGGCCTCGGCGAGAAGCGCCTGGACGGCGTCATCGGGTGCCGTCGCGATCCGGTCGAGGATCTCGGCCGGCTCCTCGTACCGGGTCTGGACACCTTCGAGGTTCAGGATCGCGAGACCGCCGAGCCGAGCCAGGGTCCCACTGAATGCCGGGTCCACGACGGCATCCATGGCGGACGCGAGGATAGGGATGGCAAGATCGATCCCGGCGAACGACTGGGCGAGGTCGACGTCCGCTGGCTCGATGGTGTCCGTGCCCGGCGCCAGGGACACGTCATCGAAGCCGTAGGTCGGACGGATACTGTCGACCTTGGACCGGAAGACCCGACGGTTCGCGGCCGTCGCGACGCCTGCGTCCAGCATGCCTGCGTTTCGGTCGATCACCTGGCCCTCCTGTGCCGCGTCCCCGTCGGTCATCGGCCCTCGCCGGAGTCTACCAGCGTGTCAGCTTCGGGGACCCCAGGTCCGATCCGGCCCGATCGCCGGCCAGGGTCAGTTCGAACCAGGCCGCCCGTTCCGGCTCGGACAGGTCGTCGCGGATGCGCTCGATCGCCGTTCGATAACCGGGCCAGATGACCTGCTGGTGGGCCTCATCGAGGTCGTGCCAGCGCAGGTCGTCGTGCTCGGCCGAGATCCGTGGTTCGGCCTCGGGACGCAACCGGACAGCGAACACGGCGGCGCTCACGATCGCGTCGTACGACGGCTCATGGAATTGATTGACGAGGTCGAGGTCATAGAAGGCCTCGATATCGTCCGGCCCGAAGCCCGTCTCCTCCTGGAGTTCACGCAGGGCGCCGACCGATACCCGCTCACCCGGTTCGAGGGTGCCGGACACGCACTGCCAGAGCCCAGGCAGGATCCGACCGGGCGCCCGTCGCAGGAGGAGGATCTCGGGCCGTTCAACGGCCCGGGCCGTCATCCCGACGCGGAATATCCAGCAGTCGACAAGATCCGGTCGGAGTGGGCTCACCGGGCGACGACGGCGATGTCGAGCATCATTCAGAGACGTTCGAAGCGTTCGACCGGAAGGACGAAGACCGTGGCGCCACCGACCTCCACTTCGAGCGGATAGGGCATGAAGAATTCGCCGGGTTCCATGATCGGTGGCATCGGATTGACGACCTGGGTACGTGACGTGCAGTTGGCCCGGACGATGCCCATGACCTCATCCACATCGCCGTCGTCAACGCCGAGGATGATGGTCGCATTGGATTGCTTGAGGAATCCGCCGGAACTCTGCAGCCGCGTCGCCCGGAATTCCTTGTCGAGGAGGGCCGTCACCAGGGCGCCGGCGTCCTCGCTGTGCACGATGGCCAAGACGATCTTCACGCCCGGAGTATCGGGGCCACGAGCGACCCGGGTCAATGCACCGAGCGTGAGGTGTACGATGCCTCTCCCGCGAAGCCGTTCCCGACGTGTAGGAGTCGTCCGTGCCGACCGACCGACCAACCAGCGATCCACGCCTTGCCGTCAGCGCCGCGATACATGCACTCGCGAGAGGCGCCGACCTCGACGCGATCCTCGACGGCATCCTGTCCGCGGCTGACATCGCCGTGAGCCCGGCGATGAGCGCCGTCATCGTGGCCGATCCGGATCGAGACGGTCTCCAGGTCGTGGCCGCGCATGGCATGGACGCAGCCGCCACGGACCGGCTTGCCGACGAGATCCGCGACCCATCGCACCCGTTCACGGCAGCCACGACGACCGGTGAGGCGACATTCGATCGGGCTTCGGTGGTCGCCGAGGCGGGACCATCCGTCGGCGCCTACCTGCCCTTGACGGTCGTCAGCGGCGGGGTCGAGATGTCGCTCGGGTCGATCGGATTCGGGTGGCCGGCGCCGCGCGAGGTCGATGCCCAGGAGCAGGAGGCGTTGCTCGCCCTTGCCTCGCTGGCTGCGGTCGCCATCGAGCGAGCCCGGCTGGCCTCGACCGTTGCCGAGCGGAGCGAATGGTTCGAGCGGATGGCCCATACGGACCCGCTGACCGGCCTCGCCAACGAGCGAACGATCGGCCGGATCCTCGAGGCCGAGCTGGTCCGGGCGGGCCGGCAGGGCGGCGAAGTGTCGCTGGCCTTGTTCGACGTCGACGACTTCCAGGCGACCAACCGGGATGGAGGTCATGCGGCCGGCGACGACGTCCTTCGCCAGGTCGCTGCGGTCCTCGCCGAATCAGTCCGACTGGTCGACACGGTCGGCCGCGTCGGTGGCGACGAATTCGTCCTGATCGCCCCAGGCCCGGCCGGTGCCGTCGTCGCCCAACGGGTTCTCGGCGGTATCGCCGCTCTGCCTGCGATCGGCGGGCGACCGATCACGGTCTCGGCCGGGGTCGCCCGCTTCCCCGCGGACGGGACCGAGGCGCAGGCGCTGATCGCCGCGGCGACCGAAGCTCTGGCTCGAGCCAGGCGCGAGGGACGGGGCACCGTATCGTCGGGGGTCGGGCCGGACGCCTGATCAACCCGGAGTCGTCGCCACACCTTTCGAGACGAGTGGTCCGGCAGCGACGGTCGCACCCGGTGCCGGCTCGAGGGTCAGGGCCAGGACGATCCCATCCTCCGTCGGCAGGCCCGCCGCCTGGAACGCCGCGGTCCCGCTGCTCCCGACCGTGAAGCCGCCCAAGGCGACGGGTACACCGTCACCGGCGATGACCCAGGCTTCGTAGACTGACTGCCCGGTCGTGGGAGCGAGGTCCTGCATCGCCAGCGTGACATCGCCGTCGGCCGTCACGGCCGCCACGCCGGCGCCGGTGGCCGGATCGACACCGGTCAGTACGGCGGTCAAGGAGCCAGGCTGGGCTGCCGCATCCATCACCGCGGCCACGGTCTGTTCGTAGGTCTTCGCGGCACTCAACTGGTTCTGTAATACGAGATTCCAGCCGACCAGGCCCACGATGGCGACGACCGCCGCGATCCGCACCAGCCAAACGCCGACACCTGCCCGATCTCGCCGAGGGGTCCGTTCGTTCGCGCTCGGGAACGCGACTGGACCGTGAGCCGGGGACGGCTGGTCCAGGGCAGCCGAGACCGCGGGCCGCGCCGCGACCTCGGCGGCGGCTGCGGCCATGATCCTGGCACGCAACTCGACCGGTGGCTCCATGATCGGCGCGCTCGCGTCCAGCACGGGCAATACGGACCCGAGTTCGGCGATCTCAGGGTGTGCCGCGCCGTGCGTCTCGAGATGCGCCCGAACGGCTGCGTCGGTAGCCGGGTCGAGCGCGCCCAGCACATAGGCACCCGCCAGCTCTTCGACATCGCCGCAGGTCAGTTCGGTCCCGCCCGTCCGCTCGGTCACGACGGCTCCTCTTCCAGCGTCCGGCGCATCGCCAACAGGCCCAGCCGCATCCGGCTCTTGACCGTGCCCAGCGGCGTAGCGGTCCGATCTGCGATCTCCTGCTGGGTCAGGCCGCCGAAGTAGGCAAGCTCGATCGCCTCACGCTGGACATCGGACAATACCCCGAGCGCGTCGCGAACCGTCTCCGCGTCCAGCCCAGCCGCGACCTCGGCCCACACGTCGGGCAGTCGGAATGCGGTCGGTGGCGGCGATTCGACATCGGGCAACTCCGTCGTCGGCTTGCGCCGACGGACAGCATCGATGGCCCGGTGATGGACGATCGCGAGCAACCACGTCTTGACGCTGCCACGGCCCTCGACATAACGGGCGGCGTTGCGCCAGGCACCCAGGAACGCCTCCTGGACGACGTCCTCGGCAAGGGTTGCATCATTCGTGATTCGATAGGCGATGGAGAAGGCCATGGTCTTGTAGCGGTCGTACAGGTCCCCGAGAGCATCGAGCTCTCCGTCGGCCAGGCGGCTGAGCACGGCCCGATCGGCCTCGTCCGCAGGGGTCGAGGTACGAAGGCGTCGTGACGGATCCGCCTGGTTCATACGGTTGTGCGCAACGTCGGCGATCTTGGTTCATCGCTGCCCATCCGTCGATCGACGGCCGACCGAGCAGCGCGCAGGACCTCGGCCGGTGACCGGCCGGCATCGATGACCACGAATCGATCCGGCTCGGCCGCGGCGAGGGCCAGGAACCCGTCCCGGACCCGACGATGGAACGCGAGGTCGAACTCGGTCTCGAACCGGGTCAGGTCGGTCAGCCCCTTGCGCTTCAGGCCATCCTCGGCCGGGAGGTCGAGAAGGATCGTCAGGTCCGGACGCAGACCGTCCGTCGCGACCCGTTCCAGGTCGTGCAACGCCGCCAGCGGGATACCGGCGCCGTACCCCTGGTAGGCCAGGGTCGAATCGGCGAACCGGGCACAGACCACGACTCTACCGGCCGCCATGGCCGGGCGGATCACCTCGCCGACCAACTGGCGCCGCGCGGCATTGAACAGCAGCGCATCGGTCAGTGGGTCGGTCTTGCTGGTCGCATCGGTCCGAGCCAGGATCACATCGCGGATCCGCTCGCCAAGCCGGGTGCCACCCGGTTCCCGGGTCAGGCAGATGTCCCGATCGTCTCGTTCGAGGTCGCGCGCCAGGTCGGCAGCCAGCGTCGTCTTGCCGGCGCCCTCGGGTCCCTCGACGGTGATGAACCAGCCGTCGGCCTCCACCCCTGAACCGTTCACGCGGTCGAGTGTAGCCGACCCCCTGTCGCCGCCCGTCGGTCATCCGCGTCACTCGTTGTCGCGAATACGTGCCATGCGCCCCACCTGGGGCTCGAGACCTGAGGGACGAGAGGGAGGCTCGACCGTCCGACTGTCCATGAGACCCATCCCCACGCCCACCCATCCGACACAGAAGGTACGACGACCATGAGATCCAATCGACGCGTCGCGTCATCGGCAGGCCTGCTGGCCATGGCCGGACTCGTCGCCAGCCTCGGCTCCAGCGCGCTGTTCGTCAGCGCCGCCGACCACCTCGATGCACCCACGACCAAATCGGCCCATCGGATCGACATCACCGACCTGTTCGCGTTCAAGTCGACCGGTGGCACGACCCTCATCCTCAACACGAACCCCCTGACCAGCCCGGGCGACACCGCGACGACGCGGTTCCGCGGCAGGGCCATCTACCAGTTCCAGATCGACACCGACGGCGACGCCCGAGCGGAGATCGCCTATCGAGTCAAGTTCCGCAACCGTTCGACCCTGAACGACGGCGCGGTCATCCAGGACTTCGTCGTCATGCGCGACACCGGCAAGTCGGCGGACCGCAACGGTTGGTACGGCAAGGTCGTCGCCACCGGGCGCACGAGCGCCTACGGCCACAAGCAGAAGATCGTCAAGATCGACGGCGGCGGCAAGGTCTTCGCCGGTCCCCGAGACGATCCGTTCTTCTTCGACCTGCCGGGCTTCGTCCAGTTCAAGACGCAGCTCCTCGCGGGCAGCACGGATCTGGGCGACCTCCTAGGTGGATTCACCGGTGAGGACACCTTCCGTGGCACGAACGTCAGCTCACTGGCGATCGAACTCCCGAACAAGCGCCTCGGCGGCAGCGGCACGACCGTCGGCGTCTGGGCCACCACGCTCCGTCGGAGCGGCTCGCACTGGCGGCAGATCGACCGGATGGGTCGACCGGCCATCAACACCGTGTTCAACACGACCGACGCCGAGAAGGAAGGTGCCAATCGCATCAAGCCGACCGGTGACCGGGCGTACGACACGGATAACGTCAAGGGCGTCCTGAACGCGATCGGCAACGTGCTCGATGCGAACAGCCTGCCCGCCTACGACGATGCGACGATCTCAGGCATCGCGGAGGTCCTCCTCCCCGACCTGCTGACGATCAAGCTCGGTGACGGCGCCGGGTTCCTCAATGGACGGAAGCTGGGCGATGACGTCATCGACGCCGAGTTCGGGTTGCTGACCAACGGCAACGTCACGAGCGATGGGGTCGACGCCAACGACCGGTCGTTCCGGACCCACTTCCCGTACATCCAGAAGCCCTTCTAGCCCCGCGGACGCGGGCCGGCCCCCGGTCGGCCCGCGCCGTCTTCCACCCCTCCATCAAACCTCGACCAGACGGGACGCGACGATCCACATGAACCCTCCGAGCAACACCATCGCCGGCCTGCCGCGAGTCCCCCTCGCCGTCCTCCTGCTGGCCATCGTCTTCGCCATCGTCAGCCAGCTCTTGCCGCGAACGAGCCCGACGTCGACCCGGGCCGGCGCGCCGAACGCAGCCGGTCAGTCGGTCGCACCGTCGGCGCCGGTCGTCGGCGACCCGGTCACCGGCGATCCGGCAGCGGGCCAGCAGCCGGTCGTCGCTCCGTCCCCGGACCTCCTTGGGACTGACGCGCTCGTACCGGCCGACGAGATCCAGGTGAGCCGCGACCTCAAGCGGATCCGCGCCGATGTCGCATTCTGGGGCGGCCGATTCGCCGAGAGCCCCGGCGATTTCGTGAGCGCCGTTCGACTGGCCGCCTCGGAGATCGAGCTGGCCCGGGCGACCGGTGACCTGACCGCCTACCTCGCCGCGAGCGCGGCCGTCGAGGGCGCATTAGACGCGTACCCGACCTACGGCCCGGCGCTCGATTACCGCGGGGTCATCCAGATCGCGCTGCACCAGTTCCAGGATGCGCGCGCCAGCGCGACCGCGATCCTCGCCACGAATCCCGAGGATCCCGCCGCCCTTGCGACGCTCGGCGATGCCACACTCGAACTTGGCGACGTCGCCGCAGCGGCCGACGCCATCGGACGCCTGCGCGCGATCGACGATTCGGCGGCGTCTCTCGTCCGCTCGAGTCACCTGGCCTTCATCGAGGGCCGGACCGCCGACGCGGTAAGGGCGTCCCGCGGGGCCGTGGCGGCGGCGCGACGCGACGAAGGTGTCAGCAACGGGCTCGCCTGGTTCCAGTATCAGCTGGGCGACACGCTGATCGCGACCGGCGACCGGGCCGGGGCGAAGAAGGCCTATGCCGGTGCCCTCAGGTCCGAACCGCGTTCGCATCTTGCTCGCTGGGGACTGGCCCGGGTCGCCGCTGCGGACGGCGATCTCGACGAAGCCATCGCCCAGCTCGACAAGGCGATCGCCATCATCCCGCTTCCGCAGTCCCTCGCTCGACGAGCCGATCTGTACCGCCTGCGCGGGGCCGATGGGGACGCGCAGCGCGAGCAGAACGACCGCAAGACCGTCCTTGCCATCGCCCGGTTGGCGGGGTCGGCGGCGGACGTCTACGACCGGGTCCTGTCGCTCTACCTGGCCGGTTCCGGGGACGACCCGGCGCTGGCCCTGACCCTGGCCGAGGACGAGATCGCCATCCGGAAGGATGTCTACGGCTACGATGCGCTGGCCTGGGCGCTGCTCGCCAATGACCGCCCGGCAGAAGCCGATGAGGCGATGACCACAGCCCTGGCCTTCGGGACGAAAGACGCGAGATTACTGGCGCATGCCGGGATGATCGCGGCCGCCCTTCACCAGGACGACCGCGCACGGATGCTGCTCGGCCAGGCGCTCGACCTCGATCCGAGCTACGACCCGCTCGAAGCGTCGATCGCGCGCGCCACCCTGGCCGGACTCCGATGAGGCGGCGTCGGCGCCCGACGTGGAGCGTGGCCGCCCTTGCGGCGGTCGCAGGCCTGCTCCTGCTGCCCGCCCTGGCCAGCGCCCACCCGTTGGGCAATTTCACGATCAATCACTACGCTGGCCTGCGGGTGGAGCCGGATCGCGTGCTCATCGACGTGGTGGTCGATCAGGCCGAGATCCCGACGTTCCAGACCCGCCTCGACATCGATGCGGACGGAGATGGCGAGATCTCCGACGACGAGGCCGTCACCGGCGGGCGGACGTTCTGCGCCTCGCTCGGGCATGACCTTCGGATCGAGATCGGTGGGATCCGCCAGGCGCCGGCCCTCGAGGCGACCGGCCTGACGTTCCCGCCCGGCGTCGGTGGGTTGTCGACGATGCGCTCCGTGTGTGAGTTCGTCATCGCGGTCCCGGATGGATTCACGGCCGGTACGACCGTACGTTTCGTCGACCCATCGTTCGCGGACCGTCTCGGTTGGCGTGAGATCGTGGTCCAGGGCTCCGGTGTGACGATCTCCAGCGACGATGACCTGCGGTCGACCAGCAGCTCCGCCAGATTGACGTCGTACCCTACCGACCTCCTGACCCAGGCGCTTGCCGACATTGAAGTGACGTTTGACGTCTCGCCGGGCGGTCCCATCCGGGAGCCGGTCGTCATCTCGGATGCGCAACCCCTGATCCCGGCAGCGATCCCGGCGGCGGCGAACGAGGTGCCGGCACCCAAACCGACGTCGACCGCCGAACCGGACCTGGCCCCGGCAGCGGCCGTCGTGCCCGGGGGTGTCGGCGCGGGCGACCTCCCGGCGATCTTTCGCTCGGCGGACCTGTCGCCGCTGGTGCTCATCGTGTCGCTCCTGACCGCAGCCGCGCTCGGGGCCGGCCACGCCCTGACGCCGGGGCATGGCAAGACGCTGATGGCTGCATATCTCGTCGGGACCCGCGGGACCGCGCTGCATGCGGTCGGACTCGGCCTCTCGGTGACCTTCTCCCATACCCTGGGCATCCTCGTCCTGGCGGCCGTGGTTCTGGGCGCACAGGGGATCCTCGCGCCCGACCTGGTGGTCAAGACGGCCCCGATCGTCGCTGCCATCTCGATCGTCCTGATCGGCGGCTGGATGCTCTTCTCGGAAGGTCGACGGCGATGGCGGGCCCGGGCGGCGGCGGATGCCCATCAGCAGGCGCACGTTGCGGGCGAGGACCATGACCACGAGCCCGAGCACGATCACGCAGTGGCCGCGGGTGGTGCGCATCAGCACGGCGGCGTCAGCCACAGCCATCTGCCGCCAGGCGGCACGACGATCTCCTGGCGGAGCCTGTTCGTGCTCGGCCTCGCCGGCGGGCTGATCCCCTCGACGAGCGCCCTGCTCATCCTGCTCGGATCGATCGCAGCGGGGCGGCCCGCATTCGGGTTCGTCCTCGTGGTCGCCTTCGGGATCGGCATGGCGGTCGTCCTTGGCGGCGTCGGCTTCGCCCTGGTCATGGCCCGTGGCCGACTCGATCGGGTCGATCGTCGATCGCCCCTGGGGCGGGCCAGCACGTACGTCCCGCTTGCCGCCGCCGTCCTCGTATTCGGCCTTGGCCTGTACCTGACGGTCCAGGCGGTCGCAGGCACCACCACGTTGTGAACGCCGGAACCCCACTACGGCATTTGCCCATGATGTCGGCCGGTCATCGCTCTGGTAGGCTCCGCCGCGCATGCGAGACGTGACCGAACGCGCCCTGGATACGGCCACTGCCAGAGGCGCCACATATGCCGATGTGCGCGTCGTCCGACGTCGCGAAGAGAGCATCGCGATCAAGTCAGGGCGGGTCGAGGGTGTCGCCTCCGGCGAGAACGAGGGCTTCGGCGTTCGCGTCCTGGTCGATGGCGCCTGGGGGTTCGCGGCATCGCATATCCTGACCGCCGCCGAAGCTGATCGGGTGGCCGGAGAGGCGGTGCGGATCGCCCGGGCAAGCGCTACCGCGCTTCGTCACCAGACCCGACTCGACGACCGACCCGCCGCCCATGGCACCTACGAGACGCCCCTCCTCGAGGATCCGTTCGGCGTAGCGCTCGAGACGAAGATCGCGGACCTGCTCGGCGCCGACCGCGCGGCGGCCGCGGTCAAGGGCATCGCCTACACGGAGTCGAGCTACGCGGCCCAGCGCGAGTGGAAGACATTCGCGGCGACGGACGGCAGTCTGACCGAACAGGTCATCACCCATGTCGGCGCCGCGGTCGAGGCCAATGCCGTCGACGGGGACGAGCACCAGCGGCGGAGCTACCCGGACTCCGGCGGCGGCTGGCAGGCAGCCGGCTACGAATACATCCGCGGACTGGGCCTGGCCGATCGGGCCGAACCACTGGCAGAAGAGGCGGTCGAGCTATTGACCGCCCCGCAATGTCCCTCAGGCAGGTTCACGATCATCCTGGACCCGAGCCAGCTGTACCTCCAGGTCCATGAATTGTGTGGCCACCCGACCGAACTTGACCGCGTGTTCGGGACCGAGGCGTCGTACGCCGGGACGAGTTTCCTGACGACCGACAAGCTCGACGACGGGTTCCGCTACGGCTCGGACCTCATCGATATCGTCGCCGACGCCACCGCGCCGGGCGGGATGGGCACGTTCGGTTGGGACGACGAGGGCGTGGCCGCCCAGGCCGTGCCGCTGATCCAGGGTGGGATCCTGGTCGGCTACCTGTCCAGCCGGGAGACGGCGCCCCGGATCGGCCGGCAGAGTGGTGGCGCGATGCGGGCCGACGGGTGGAACCGGATCCCGCTCATCCGCATGACCAACATCAACCTGCTGCCAAAGCCCGGGATGAGCCTGGACGACATCGTGGCCGACACGGACGACGGTCTGTACCTCGCCTCGAACCGGTCCTGGTCGATCGACGACCGGCGCCTCAATTTCCAGTTCGCGACAGAGGTCGCCTACGAGATCAAGGGCGGCAAGAAGGGTCGACTGTTCAAGAACCCGACCTACACCGGCATCACCTACGAGTTCTGGCGGTCATGCGACGCGGTCGGCGACGAGTCGAGCTACGTCATGCTCGGAACGCCCAACTGCGGCAAGGGTGAGCCGGGCCAGACCGGCCACGTCGGCCATGCGGTCCCGGGCGCCCGGTTCCGGAATGTCCAGGTCGGCGTCGGCAAATGGTAGGCGCACGCCGGTGATCCACGACGATCGAGCGGCGGACGCGCTGGCCCTGGCCGAGGCCGTCCTCGCCGAGACGCTTCGTGATGGGGTCACCGAGGCAGAGGCGCTGGTCACCGCCGACGACGCCGCCCTGACCCGATTCGCCAACAGCGAGATCCATCAGAACGTGGCCGAAACGAACGTGAGCATCAACCTGCGGGTCGTGGTCGGCCAGCGGGTCGGGGTGGCTTCGTCCGGCCGGACGGACCGCGAAGGCATCCGCCGATTGGCCGAGGATGCGACGGCCATCGCCCGGGTCGTTGAGGAACTCGAGGACTGGGGCGGGCTGCCGGAGGCGACCGAGATCCGCGAGGTGCCGGAGGCGTACAGCCAGACGACCGCGTCAGCCAGTCCCGACCTCCGGGCCGAGGCGGTCCGGGCGGTCATCGCCGCTGCCGACCTCGTCGGGGTGACGGCCTACGGATCGCTCGCGACCAGCCTCGAGTCCATGGCGGTGGCGAATTCGAACGGGGTCCGGGCGAGCGGCACCAGGACGTCGTCACAGCTCATCACCGTGTCGATGGGTCCTGGCGGCGGGAGCGGCTATGCGGAGGCCGCGGCAGTCGACGTGTCGACGATCGACCCGGGTGCGATCGGTCGTGAAGCGTCCGGCAAGGCGCGCGCCACCGCCGAGGCGATCTCCATCGAACCGGGCGACTACCCGGTCGTCCTCGAGGAATACGCCGTCGTGGACATCGTCGACATGCTCGGGTACCTCGGGTTCTCGGCGCTGGCCGTGCAGGAGGGTCGGAGCTTCGCCGAGCCCGGCCGTCGGATCGGCAGTGACCTGGTCACCATCGCCGATGACGGCTACGATCCGGCCGGCCTGCCTCTCGCCTTCGACTTCGAGGGCGTCGCCAAGCAGCGTGTCTCCCTGGTCGAGCAAGGCGTCTGTCGCGACGTGGTCTATGACGCCCAGACCGCCGCACGCGGCGGCGTGTCCTCCACCGGGCACGGCCTGCCGGCACCAAACCCGTGGGGACCGTTCCCACTCAACATGGTGATGGATCCGGGCATGACGTCTCGCGAAGCCCTCATCGGTGGGCTTGATCGGGGGCTGCTGGTCACTCGCTTCCACTACACGAACCCGGTCCACCCCAAGCTCGCCATCGTCACCGGGATGACCCGAGATGGGACGTTCCTCGTCGAGGGCGGACGGATCGTCGGGCCGGTCCGCAATCTCCGCTATACGCAGAGTTACCTCGATGCGCTGGCTGGGATCGTGGCCGTGGCCGATGATCGCCGGACGCTCAAGGGCTTCCTCGGCGGCGTGGTGGTGCCGGCCGTTCGGATCGAGGGCTGGACGTTCACGGGGGGCACCGAGCACTAGACCGGCCGGGCGCGAGCCGCACGCCACGCTCGCCAGACCGGCGCCACGGCCGGAGGTTTCGGAATCTCCACCCGGCCCCCGGACGTTCTCAGGAAACACTCAGAAATCTCCGCGACCGTCAGGGAAACGCCCCGTTCATGGGGTTCCCGAACTCTCGTCTGCGGAGACCACTCATGACCGATCAGCGCTCGAATCCGTCCGCCACCGACCTCCACGCCCTGCCCGACCCGACCGACCCGCGGGCGACGGCGGAGGCCATCCTGTTCGAGGTCCGACGAGTCATCGTCGGCCAGGACGCGATGCTCGAGCGGATCCTCGTGGGCCTGCTGAGCGGCGGACACGTGCTGCTCGAAGGCGTCCCGGGACTGGCCAAGACCTTGACCATCAAGACCCTGGCCGAGGTCCTTGGTGGCTCGTTCAAGCGGATCCAGTTCACCCCGGACCTCATGCCGTCCGACCTGGTCGGGACCCGGATCTATCGCCCGGACCAGGCCACCTTCGCGGTCGAGCAAGGACCCGTCTTCGCGAACTTCCTCCTCGCCGATGAGATCAACCGAGCCCCGGCCAAGGTCCAGTCGGCGCTGCTCGAGGTCATGCAGGAACACCAGGTCACGATCGGCCATGACACGTTCAAGGTCCCGACCCCGTTCCTCGTCCTGGCCACGGAAAACCCCATCGAGGCCGAGGGGACCTATCCGTTGCCCGAAGCCCAGGTCGACCGGTTCATGCTCAAGATCCTGCTGGACTATCCGAATCCGACCGACGAGGCCCAGATCGTGGCCCGCTCGCTCGTGCCGATGACCCCACCGCGCGAGATCCTTGATGCGGCCGGGCTCATTCGCCTCCAGCAGTCCGTGTTCGAGGTCTATGTCGACCCGCGCCTGATCAGCTACGCGGTCGGTCTCGTGGAGGCCACGCGCAAGCTCACGTACTGGGGCGCACCGGAGCTGGACAGTTACGTCTCCTACGGCGCCAGCCCGCGCGGCTCGATCAACCTCATCCATGGCGCGCGTGCCATGGCCCTGCTCCATGGTCGGCGGTACGTCCTGCCATCCGACATCGTCGCGCTGGCCCCGGACGTGCTGCGTCACCGGCTGGTCATGAGCTACAGCGCGCTGGCCGATGGCATCACCGCCGACACGGTCATCGAGCGCGTCGTCCAGCTGGTGCCGGCACCACGCCTCGAGATGGCGATGGAGCCGACCGCATGACGGTGGCCACACCGGTGGCCCGTCGCCCGTCGGATCTGGCCCTGATCGGTGGGCGTCAGCGGACACCGGCCAGACCGGGGCCAGGCCCGATCGCCGATCAGCTGGTCCGCCAGCTCGAGCTGAGTCTCGAACGGCGCGTCGGCGGCCGGATGAGCGGCGACCACCTGGGGATCGGGCGCGGCACGGGTCTCGAACTCGACCGGGTCCGGCCGTACGAACCCGGTGACGACGTGCGCAAGATCGACTGGAACGCCACGGCGCGGACGACCGTCCCGCAGGTTCGCGAGGACGTGCCCGACCGGCAGCTCTCGGCCTGGCTGTTGCTCGATCAGTCACCTTCCATGCAATTCGGGACCGCCGACCGTCGCAAGGCGGACGTCGCCGAGGGGGCCGCCCTGGTCGTCGGACGCTTCGCCGCCCGGCGCGGCAACCGACTGGGAGTCGTGACCTTCGGTGCCGGACGCGAGCAGGTCAGCCCGCCGGTCGGTGGGCGCCGCGGCCTGCTGGGCCTGCTTCGAGCGGTCGCTGAAGAGCCGACCGAAGGGGACGCCGGCCAGACCTCACCCAGCCGCGCCCTCGCGCTCATCGGTGCCGTCCGCAGCACCCCGGGCGTGGTGATCGTCGTGTCCGACTTTCGCGGTCCGCGTGACTGGGTCCCGACGCTGACCGAGGTCGCCGGCCGGCATACGGTCGTCGCACTCGAGATCTTCGATCCTCGCGAGGAACGACTCGTGGACGTCGGCGACCTGACGATGGTCGATCCGGAGACCGGCCGTTCGCTCCGGGTCGACACCGGCGATCGTGGCCTGCGTGCCGCGTTCGACCAGGCGGCCGCCGCGGAGCGCGCCTCGCTCGCCCGCGAATTCCGACGGCTGGCGATCCGCCACCTCCGATTGTCCACTGATGGCCCCTGGCTTCCGACCCTTGCCCAGGGCTTCTCCCGAAACCCCGACCGTACAGGACGAATCGCATGAATTTCCTCGCTCCGACGATGCTGCTCGGCCTCCTCCTCATCCCTGTCGCGATCGCCTTCTACGTGTGGGCGCAGCGCCGACGGACCAGATACGCCGTGCGCTTCACGAACCTCGACCTGCTGGCCAACCTGGCGGTCAAGCGACCGTCCTGGCGCCGCCATCTGCCTCCGGTCCTCTACCTCGGCGCGATCGCGGCCCTGCTGATCGGGCTCGCCCGACCGACGATGGTCGTGCCTGTCCCCCGGGACGATGCCAGTGTGATCCTGGCCATGGACGTGTCCGGTTCGATGCGTGCGACCGATGTCTCGCCGACCCGCCTCGACGCGGCGAAAGCCGCGGCCCTGTCGTTCATCGACCAGCTCCCGGAAGATGTCCGGGTCGGGATCGTGGCGTTCGCCTCGCAGCCGATCACCCTGGTCGAACCGACCGCGGACCGGGAGCGATTGCGATCGGCAATCGACAGCCTCGCCGCCCGTGATGGCACGGCCATGGGCGACGCCCTGATGCAGGTCCTCGACATCGCCGAGCAGATCCAGGCGGACCAGGCGGAGACACCCGATACGACGGCGGCTCCGGATGCCAGCGCAGACCCGTCCTCGTCGGCGGATCCGAACGGCCCGGTCGACCAGCCGTCCGGCCAGCCGCTGGTCGCCGCGATCCTGCTGTCGGATGGCGCCAATTCCGTCGGCCAGGCCCAGCCGCTCGACGCCGCTGACCGGGCCAGCTCGCTCGGCGTCCCGATCTACACCATCGCCCTCGGCACTGCCAACGGTACGGTCCAGGTCCGCGATGGATTCGGCCAGATGGTCACCCTCGACGTTCCGCCCGACACGGAAACGCTGCAGCAGATCGCCGATCGGACCGGTGGAACCGCGTTCGACGCACCGACCGCGCAGGACCTGGCCAGCGTCTACGACAACCTGGAGTCCCGGGTCGGATACACCGAGGAACGCCAGGAAGTGACGTTCGCTCTGGTGGCAGCCGGACTCATCCTGGTCGTTGCCGGAGCGGCGATGTCGGCCGTCTGGTTCGGCCGTCTGCCGTAAGGTCACCGCCACCGTCCCATCTGGGCGCCACCGGTCGGGTACCCTCGCGTTCCAGCACCGCAGCCGAGGTTTCCGCCACCGATGCCCGCCTTCGACGTCGATGCGATCCGGTCCGAATTCCCGGCCCTCGCCCGCGAACAGGATGGCCGCCCAGTCGCGTTCCTCGACGGGCCGGGCGGCACCCAGGTCCCGCAGCGGGTCATCGATGCCGTCGCCGGCTACTACCGTGACGCCAACGCCAACGCCGACGGTGCATTCACCACGAGCCGGCTGTCCGACGCGATCGTCGCCGAGGCCCACGCCGCTGTGGCCGACTTCCTCGGTGCCGCCGATCCCGACGAGATCAAGTTCGGTCAGAACATGACCAGCCTGACGTTCCAGATCGGCCGATCGATCGGGACGACGTTGGGTCCGGGCGACGAGATCCTCGTGACGACGCTCGATCACGAGGCCAATGTCAGCACCTGGCGGGCCATGGCAGCCGACCGGGGTGTGACCGTCCAGACGGTGGACATCCGCCTGGATGACGTGACCCTGGATCTTGAGGACCTCGAGGCGAAGCTGTCGTCGAAGACCAAGTTGGTCGCGGTGGGCTACGCCAGCAACGCGGTCGGAACGATCAACCCGGTCGGCGAGATCGTGGCACGAGCGCACGAGGTCGGGGCGCTCACCTACGTCGACGCGGTCGCCTATGCGCCGCACGGTCCCATCGACGTGACCGCCCTCGACACCGACTTCCTGGTCTGCTCGGCGTACAAGTGGTTCGGTCCACATCTCGGCGCGTTGTACGGGAAGGCCGAGGTCCTGGACCGGCTACCGGCATTCAAGGTCCGGCCGGCGCACGACCGCTGGGAGACCGGGACGCAGTCATTCGAATCGATCGCCGGGACACTGGCCGCGACCGACTACCTGCGTGAGGTCGGACGCCGGTACGGGGACCGGGTCGGGGTCACCGGGGTTAGCGAGCGGCGCGGCGAACTCATCGCGGCGATGTCCGCGATCGCCGCCCACGAACGGGTGCTCGTGACCCGCCTGATCGACGGTCTCGAGCGCATCCCAGAGGTGACCATCCACGGGATCACCGACCATGCCCGGTTCGATGCGCGGGTCCCGACCGTGTCGGTGTCGGTCGATGGCATCGCACCACGGACCGCTGCCGAAGCACTCGGCCAGGAGGGGATCTATGTCTGGGACGGCGACTTCTACGCGACCGGCCTGATCGAGCGCCTGGGCAAGGCGGATATCGGCGGTGTCCTGCGGCTCGGGCTCGTCCACTACAACACGCCGGCCGAGGTCGACCGAACCATCGAGGCGCTCGGGCGCATCGCGGCCGGCCGCTGAGAGTCGGATGCCCGACCGTCCGTCGATCCGGAGCCGACTGGCCCGCCCGTTCGACCCGGTCGAGCTCCGTCGGATCAAGAAGCTCTGGGTCCGCCATTCGATCGCGGAGGACCTGCGCGACATCGACGGACTGATCGCCACGCTCGCGGAGGACTGTGTCTACGAGATCGTGCCGACCCGACAACGCTGGCTCGGTCATTCGGGCGCTCGATCCTTCTACACGGAGTTGTTCGCGGCCTTTCCTGACAACGCGTTCGCGCTATCCGAGATCGTCATCGGGCCACAGGGTGTGTTCGAGGTGGCGACGCTGACCGCGACGAACGAAGGTCCATGGGCGGGTGTGGCGCCGTCCGGACTGGCCATGACACTCGAGGTCATCATCGAGTTCCCGTGGGACCCATCCGCCCGACGATTCGGCGGGGAGCGCATCTGGTTCGATCGCGGGGCCCTCTGACGAGAGTCCTGTTGCGTGTCGGGGCTGCGCCCGCCATCATCGTGGCCGCCGGCGATCCGTCCGGCCCGACTCGGGGGATCCATCCGTGAACCGATCTCGTCGCGCCCTGCCCGGCGCTGCTTCGCTGCTCATGTTCAGTGCGATCGTTGTCAGCGCCTGTGGCGGCTCTGCAGCCACCACGGCTCCGGGCGACGCCCAGCCCACTCCGACTTCCGTCGAGCCACAGGCCACGCCCACTTCGGCCGAGCCCGGTGGTGAGGCCACGCCGGGCATCCCGGCCGGCGCGATCCCATCGTTCGATGTCAGCGGGTTGGTCGCCAACCTGGACAAGGTGGATTCGTATCAGGTCAGCGTGACTGCCGATGGCGCTGAAGCGTTCTCGGCGACGGTCGTGACCAAGCCGACGCTCTCACGCAAGGTCAGCGCCGGTGGCTCCACGTTCATCGTCATCGGGTCCGACATCTGGGTCTCGGAAGATGGCGTATCGTTCCAGAAGGACACGTCCGGGCTCGCCGGCACGATGCTCCAGGCCTTCGATCCGTCCCTGTACGTCGCGGCCTTTGCCTCACCGGCATGGACCCAGAGCGCCCTGGCCGTCGGTACCGAGGAGAAGAACGGGGTCAGTGCGACCCACTATCGGATCGACTCGTCGACGCTGGCCGGCGGTCTCACCGGCGTTCCAGCGGACGCGATCATCGATCTATGGATCGCCGACGACAGCGGGATCCTCGTCGCCTGGGAGTCCTCCGGCTTCGCCGGTCAGGAGAACTTCTCCATCGAGGTGACCCACATCGACGATCCGGCCAATCAGGTGCAGGCGCCGAACTGACCCTGACCCCCGGCCCGACTACCAGGCCGCCAGCGCCCAGATCCCAGGCTCGGAAGCCGGGACGCCATCACCGATCTCGGCGAACAGGGCAACGGCTCGTTTGAGGTGCGCCATCGAGTCGAGCTCGCGACCAGCGTCATGAAGCAGGTCGGCCAGGTGATTCTCGACGGCAGCTTCGAGGTGGTGATCCCCGATACGCTGACAGGCCTCGATCGCTTCCATGGCGTACCGGATCGCGTCGTCGACTGATCCATCCGCGGCCAACGCCCGGGCAAGCGCGGTCATCGCCGCGATCGAGGCGGTCGGCTCCGGGTCATACCTCGCCAGGGCCAGGCTCCGATCGAGTGCGGACCGCGCACCGATGACGTCACCCCGTTCGAGCGCCACGAGTCCGATGATCCGCTCGGCCATGCCGGCACCCGGGTCGTCGTCAGCCTGGTCCGCCGCCTGGAGCGCCAGGCCCGCTGATGCCGACGCCTGGTCTAGCGCGCCGCGCCCGAGCGAGACCAGACTTTGTTCCACGAGGACCCGGACACGCACGAGGGGGTCCAGGTCCGCAGCCGCAAGCGCGGCATCAAGGTGGCTGGCGGCCCCTGGGAGATCGCCCCGCCGGCGGTCCACCCGTCCCAGGCTCAGTTCGATCGCCGGCAGCTGATCCGGATCGGCCGCCGCGGCCGCCGCCTCGAACGATTCGATGGCCGCGGGATACCGTCCGAGACGCGCCCGTGATTCGCCGATGCGGACGTGGATCCCTGACGTGTCGGGATGGCCGAGCGCCAATGCCGCCTCCAGGTAGGCGATCGCCTCGCGATTCGCGAAGACCGCGAGGGCTCGTTCTCCAGCCTCGCGATATGCCTCGGCTGCTTCCGGAAAACGACCGGCTTCGTGTTCGTGGAAGGCGACCAGGGCGGGGAGGCTGACGTCGTCCCGGGCCGCCATCCCGGGCTCGGCGCGGAACGCATCCGCAGTCCGCCGGTGCAGCAACCGGCGGCGAGCCAGGCTGGTCGATTCGTACGCGGCGTCGCGCAGGTTGCCGTGGCTGAAATCGTAGCGGACGGACCCACCCACGGGATCCGGATACTCACGGATGAAGCCGCGCCGGATGAGCTCTTCGAGCGCCGTCACGGTCTCATCCTCCGACCGGCCGCTTGCCTGTCGCAAGGTGCCCAGATCGAAGACTCGACCGATCACCGCGGCGGCGGCCAGGATCTGCCCCGCCGCTTCGCCGACCGACGCGATCCGCTCGGTGAGCAGGGCTCTGACGCCGCCGGGCATCGCCAGGCCCGGATCCTCACCACTCGCCAGCACCTCGGCGACATGGAGGGGTAGTCCTTCTGAACTCGCGCTCAGCGCGTCCACGAACGCGTCATCGACCGCCAGCGTGGGTCGCGTCGCACGAACCATCTCGGCAACGCCGGTCCGATCGAGGCGGCCAAGAACGAGCCGCGTCGTTCCTCGAAGCTTGACGAGTTCGCCCGCCGTCACGACGGCTTCGGCGGACAGGTCTTCACGACGCCAGGCGACGATCAGGGTCACCGGTCGGCCGGCCAGTCGTCGGGAAAGGTAGGCCACGGTTTCGCGAGTGGGGTCGTCGACCAGGTGGAGGTCGTCAAGCCAGATCACGCCACGGCCCGGAACCATTACCAGGCTCGTGAGGGCTCGGCTGAGCGATTCGAGAAGCCGCAACTGCGCGCCCTCGCCGGTCGCCGGCGAGGCGTGCGCCGGCGGACGCACCGATGCGGGCAGGTCCACGAGGCGACCGATCTCGAGTCGGGTCAGAGGGTCAAGGTCAGCCATTCGTTCGAGCCCACCGGGCATGGCCATCCCGGCGAGAAGGAGCTCGGCGATCGGCCCGTACGGGATGCCATGTTCGCCCGGATAGCCTCGTCCCGCGAGGACCCTGCCCCCGCCCGCCTGGATCGCCGCCACCGCGGTCTCGACCAGGTGCGTCTTTCCGATACCGGCCTCACCCTCGATGATCACGAGACGACCGTCCCGGCGCGCCCTACCGATGGGATCGAGGATCGCCGCGAGATCGTGGTCGCGCCCGACCAGTCGCGGCCGCGTCAGCCCAGGGCGCTCGGCGGAGGGATCCACGCCGGATGCGGGCACGTCGACCGGGGCCGGGGTCTCGTCCGGGATGATCCGACCTTCGCGAATTGCTTCGTACAAGTCGGTCGTCTCGCGCAGTGGGGCCACGCCGAGTTCACGCTCGAACAGGCCGACCAACCCGCGGTATTGGCGGATCGCGCCGGCCCGGTCACCCGACGCTGCGAGGAGAGCCATGACGCGCCGTTGACCCGCTTCGTCAAGAGGGTCCAGGTCGACTCGGCGGCTGGCCGCCTCGATCGCTCCCGGCAGGTCCCCGTGTCCGCTCCGAGCCGCGGCCAGCCGGTCGAGCAGGTCGCCGACGAGGCGCTCTACCCGGCTGGTTCGGACGGCCAGCCAATCGTCGAAGTCGGGGCTGTCCCGGAGTGCGAAGCCGGCCATGAATGGGCCACGGGCGAGCCGCGACGCTGCATCGAGGTCGTCGAGACGATCTGACGCGGCCAGGCGCTCCAGATCGTCCAGATCGACTTGGGAGTGCGCGGGGTCGAGCGCGACCTGGCTCCGCTCGATGATCAAGCCCGACTGCCCGATGGCCGTCCTGAGCGACGAGAGCGTCCTTCGCAGCGCGCCCCGCGCCGCTTCGTCATCGGCATCGGGCCAGAACATGGCGGCCAGTTCCTCCCGCGCGAACGGCCGATGCTCAGCCGCGACCAGCGCGACGATCGCCAGGGCCTTGCGGGTATCCACGACGACAGGGCGGTCGCGGACCATCAACTCCATCGGTCCGAGCAGGCGAACATGCAAGATGGGCCGGCTCGATGTCATGCCGTAACGGTACCGCGCAACATCCGCATCCCGTAACGTTATGCGGACGCTGAAGGGCCAGGATCCAACGTGATGACCCCGATCGCCGCTCGACCGGCCTGCCGAGAGCCTGCCCCATGACCCGGTACGCCTCCGCCCGCCTCGCCGAACGAGGCGCGGTTCGATGAACCGCCGCGTCATCGCCTGGTCAGCGGCTTGCCTCGCCATCTCCACCTTCGTCGGCATCAGCCTGGTCCAGCTTTCGGATCCCTCCGTCCTGCTGTGGCTGCCGATCGTGATCCTGTTCGTCCTCATCGGAGCGCTGCTCTGGACGCGAGTGCCGTCGAACCCGATCGGCCCGATGTTCATGGTCGCCGGGATCCTGATCGTGGCATCAAGTGGCTTTGGCGCCTACGCGAACGTCGGCGGGGCGGCTTCCCCGCCGTGGCCCGGCTCGGACGTCGCCCACACCCTGAACGACATCCTGTTCTTCTACCCGATCATGATCGCGCTGATCGGGATCCCGCTCGTGTTCCCCGATGGTCACCTGCCCTCCCGTCGGTTCCGCTGGGTGGGCGGGGCGCTGGTCCTCAGCCTGGCCGCCTGGACGGTCGGAGTCCTCCGCGGCCCGGACTCGAGCTCGGGCAGCGTTACCGACCCGATCGTCCTGGTGTCCACGCTCATCGGATTCGCGGGAGCCGTCATCGCCGTCGGCGTCAGATTCCGCAGTGGCGACGCCATCCAGCGCCAGCAGGTCAAGTGGTTCATGGCGGACGCTGCGCTCGCCGCGATCGCGTTCCCCCTCGCGCTGTCGAACGCCGATCCTGACAGCACCCCGTACCCGGCGTTGGCCGCCGCCTTCTGGCTCGTGGCCATCCTGACGCTCCTCCTCCTGCCGGTCGTGATCGGGATCGCGGTCCTGCGCTATCGCCTGTACGAGATCGACCGCATCGTCAGCCGGACCGTGTCGTATGCCGTCGTGACCGGCGCCCTCGCCACGGCCTTCGGAGCCATGGTGCTGACCCTCTCGACCGCCCTCGCCCAGTACGGCCAGGGCGCTTCGATCGCCGTGGCCGTCTCGACCCTGGTGATATTCACGATCTTCCAGCCGGCGCTTCGAATCGTTCGCGACCGAGTCGACCGGCGGTTCAACCGCGCCCGATACGACGCGGTGCGGACGACCGAAGCATTCGCGAACCGCCTTCGGGACCAGGTGGAGATCATGACGGTCACGGCCGATCTGGATGCGACGGTTCGAGCGGCTGTCAGGCCGACCCGGCTCGGGTTGTGGTTGCGTCCTCGTCACGGAGATCCGTCCGACGCGGTCCGCGTGACGACCCCCGGACGGACAAGTCAGAAGGTGACGACGTGATCCCGCTGACCTGCCATCCAAACGGAATCGAGCGTGCCCCCGTCGGCGCCGACCTCGATCCACGATCCGGGCAGTCACGGCACGGCCCACGTCGGGACCCCCGGTTCCTGGGCAGGTCACGATGAGGCGGAGGAGATGGCCATGGGTCGTTGCCGCCATGGCGATGGCCACATTCGTACTGGCGGCGGCGGTCGACCAAGCATCGGACCTCAGCGCGAACGCCCTCTTCTTCAGCATCGCGGCATCGCTCATGCTCGTCGGCGCACTACTCATGACACGCGCCCCGGGCAATCTCGTCGGCGTCCTGCTCCTCGGGTCGGGGATCCTGTTGACCGCGGGGGTGAGTCTGTCGACCTATTCGCGACTCGGATCCGCGGCAGAACCGATCTGGCCGGGATCCGTGGCGTTTGGCGTGGTGGCCGATCTGTTCTATGTCTTTCCGGTCGTCATCGCACTGATCGGCATCCCCCTGGTATTTCCGGATGGCCACCTTCCGTCGCGCCGCTTCCGGTGGGTCGCCTGGCTCACGCTCCTCGCCATGGCGGCCATCACGATCGCCAGCCTCTTCTACCCCGGCAAGGCGGGGCAGACGGGACCCGATAACCCGCTCGGGATCCCCGCGCTCGTGCCGTTCCTTGATGCGCTCGATGACTTCGCGAACCTGACGGCTTTGATCGGGTTCGGGGGTGGGGCGGCAGCTCTGTGGGTCAGGTTCCATCGGGGCGACCCGATCCTCCGCGAGCAGGTCAAGTGGTTGCTGGCAACGGCCGGTCTTGCCACGATCGCGTTCCCGGCCGCATTCGTGTTATCAGCATTCAGTGTCCCGGCGCTGTCGGGGTTGGGGGACGGTCTGTTCCTCCTGGGTTTCGTGGCGATGCTTCTCCTCCCGATCTCCGTCGGGATCGCCGTGCTGCGTTATCGGCTGTACGACATCGACCGGATCGTGTCGCGGACCATCGGCTATGGCCTGGTGACCGGGCTGCTGGTGATCGTGTTCTCGGGTGCGGTCATCGCCTTCGAGGCGGTCCTGGCCGGGGTGACCGATACCGGCGGAGAGACGCTGGCCGTGGCCGGTTCCACCCTGCTCGCGTTCGCCCTGTTCCAGCCCTTGCGCCGGCGGGTCCAGCGGGCGGTCGACCGACGGTTCGATCGGAGCCGCTACGACGGGGAGCGGACAAGTGCCGCGTTCTCCGAACGCTTGCGTGACGAGGTCGATCTCGCCACCGTCACCGCCGATCTCGATGCCACCGTCCGGGGGGTCATGGCACCGACCGTCATGAGCGTGTGGCTGCGGGACGGGACGCGATGACGAGTTTGGGGCAGCCGGCGGTGGCCCGAGGTCGAACGTTGGGTGTCGGTGGCTTGGCAGGTGGCGCCATCCTGTTGGCCACGATCGCGACGATCGCGCGCATCGTGCAGGACCCGTCCCACAGGATCCTCAGCCTCGTATTCCTCGCCGCCACCAGCGCCTATCTCATCGTCGGCTGGCTCATCATGGTGCGACGACCCGGCAATCGGGTCGGCCCTGTGGTCTTGGCGCTCGGGCTACCGGTCGCCGGCTACGTCTCGCTGGACGCCTGGATCCGCCAGACCGATGCTCCGCCGGGGGCAGAGGTCGCCGCGCTGACGGTCAGTCTGCTCGATGGGCCGTTGTTCTTCCTCGTCGCGATCCTCTTCCTCATCTTTCCAGATGGGCGATTGCCGTCGCCTCGGTGGCGCTGGCTCGTGGCGATCGCCGCCGCTGCTGCCGCCTACCTCGTCCTCGGAGTGGCGCTCCGGCCCGGCCTGTTTCCCTACTACGCATGGTTGCGGAACCCGCTCGACCCACCACCGAATAGCCTGGCGACGGCGTGGGAGGCCGTTTACGGATTGCTGGTCGTGTGCGTCGGGATCGCCGCACTCTCGCTCGTCGGCCGATGGCGACATGCCGGAGCCGTGGAACGCGCACAACTCAAGTGGGCCGCCGCCGCCGCGGCGGTCGTCGCTACGGCGATGCTCACCTACGGGGCGGGAACCGGACCGAACCAGTACTCCGACGTGGGCGACCTTGCGGTGGGGGTCGCCCTGACCCTGTTTCCGATCGCCATCGGCATCGCGGTCCTGCGCTATCGGCTGTACGAGATCGACCGGATAATCAGTCGGACGATCGGCTGGGCCGTCGTCACCGGGTTGCTCGTGGGAGGTTTCGTCCTGCTGGTGCTCGCACTGACGGCTGCGCTCGAACCACTGACCAACGGCAGCACATTGGCGGTCGCCGGCTCGACGCTCGTGGTTGCTGCATCATTCGCCCGGGTCCGCTCTCGCGTCCAGGGGGCTGTCGACCACCGATTCGATCGTCGCCGCTACGACGGCGAGCGACTACAGGCCGAATTCGGCGAGCGTCTTCGCGACCAGCTCGACCTGCCGACCATCAGTCATGAGACGCGGGCCGCGGTCGATGCAGCGGTCCGGCCGGTCGGTGTCAGGTTGTGGCTCCGGCATCCCGGAGGCGACACATGAGCACGGCACGAGTCGAGACGGGAGCCGAACGCTCCCCGGCCTTGCTCGGCCCGGCTGCGGGACGAAGTCGATCTGCCGACCATCAGGCACGACGCGCTGGCGACCGTCGATGCCGCCGTCCGGCCGGCGAATGGCCGGATCTGGCTGCGCGGCGACCCCGAGGACGCGGTGTGACATCACGAGTTCCGTACAGCCGACGACTTCGTAACGATTCCCGGACGGCTGTCCCGCATCGTGAGGTCCGAGATGAGTGAATTGACCCGTCCGATCCGCCGCCTCCTTGGTCGAGGCGGCGACGTCCGCGACACGGCCCGTCCGATGTCGGATGCCGTTGTCGACCCCGAGGCATCAGATGCCGCCGGCGTCGGCCCGGCGGCCGCTACTGCGCCGGCGACCGACATGATCAACGTGGACATCCCGGAGTCGGACCCGCTTCTGGCCTACCTTCAGACAGCTCCTGGCCCGGTCGACCTTTCTCGACTGGAATTGGACACACCGGCGGTCGATGCCATGCGCGCGGCAGGGGTCGCCCTCATCGTCCCGCTCGTGTCGCAGGGCGAGCTCATCGGCACCCTCAACCTCGGCCCGCGACTTTCCGAGCAGGACTATTCCACCGACGACCGGCGGCTCCTGACGACCCTCGCTGCACAGGCCGCGCCGGCGATCCGGGTCGCCCAGCTCGTGCGCGAGCAGGCCCACGAAGCGGCCGAGCGCGAGCGCCTGGAGCAGGAGATGCGCGTCGCGACCCTCATCCAGCAGCAGTTCTTGCCACGGGAGCTGCCGAAACTGGCCCAATGGCAGATCGCCGCGTACTACGGGCCTGCGCGCGCCGTGGGTGGTGACTTCTACGATTTCATCGAGATGTCCGACGGGCGCATCGGGATCGCCGTCGGCGATGTGACCGACAAGGGTGTCCCGGCGGCCCTGGTCATGGCCCGGACCCACAGCGTCCTTCGCGCAGAGGCGTCCAGGAGCGACTCGCCGGGCGTGATCCTCGAGCGGGCCAACGAACTGCTCTGCCCGGAGATGCCGGCGCGCATGTTCGTGACCTGTCTGTTCGCCATCCTCGAACCGGAAACCGGCCGGATCGTGATGGCCAATGCCGGCCATAACCTGCCGTACATCCGCACCGACGAGGGCGTCATCGAGCTCCGTGCGACCGGGATGCCGCTTGGCCTGATGCCGGGGATCCACTACGAGGAGACGGAAGGCATCATCGCCCCCGGCAACAACGTCCTCCTCTACTCGGACGGCCTCGTCGAGGCCCACGATCCGAGTCAGGCGATGTACGGCTTCCCGCGGCTCCGCGATGAGATGGCCGTTGACGATGCGGGCAGCGAGCTGCTCGACCGTTTGCTCGATACGCTCCACCTGTTCACCGGCCCGGACTGGGAACAGGAAGACGACATCACCCTCGTCACCCTCCACCGGTCCGCGGGTGTCGCGGAAGACACCGGGGGAGCCGCGGCCGATCCCGCGATCGTCACGGCATTCTCCGTCCCCGGCGAAGAAGGCAACGAACGCCTGGCCATGGACCGGGTGGCGGCCGCGATCGCAGATCTGGGCCTCTCGCCCGCCCGTTTCGAACGCTTCAAGACCGCCGTGAGCGAGACGGCGATGAACGCCATCGAATACGGCAGCCAGGGACAGGCCGAGGTCCCGGTCGATATCGAAGTCGAGACCACCGCGCAGTCGGTCATCGTCCGGGTCACGGATCGTGCGTTGTCGGGCGGCGTCCCGACCGAACCCGAGGCCCCGGACATCGAGGCGAAGCTCGCGGGCGAGCAGAAGCCACGCGGCTGGGGCCTGTTTCTCATCAAGAACATGGTGGATTCGATGGACGTGACCACCGACGGGACGACCCAGACGGTCACCCTGACGATGGCGCGCGAGGAGCAGCACGATGGATGACCGGACGTTCGGTGCCGAGGTCGACGGGGTCGCCGACCAGGTCTGGATCCGGATGACAGGTGACCTCAACGGTCGGGCGGATGCTGCACTCGCTGATGCCTATGGCCGGGTATCGACACTCGACGCGAAGCAGGTCAGCCTCGACTTCGGTCAGGTCGGGTACATCAACAGCACGGGCATCGCCCTCATCGTCCGCCTCCTGGCTGAGGCCCGGCGCGACGGCCGAATGGTCCGGGCGGTCGGCCTCACCGACCACTACCAGGAGATCTTCCGGATCACCCGGTTGTCCGACTTCATGGAGATCGTCGAAGGAGACGCCGCATGACCGCCACCGTCATCGAACTGGATCAGGAAGGTCCCGCAGCCATCCTCCATATCTCGGGTGACATCACATCCGCCAGCGAGGGCGACCTGATGGCGGCCTACGGCCTGGCGGCCGAGAACGGCGCCTCGGCGGTCATCCTCGACTTCAGCAAGCTCGAGTACATGAACAGCGGCGGCATCGGGCTCCTGGTGACCCTCCTCGTACGCGCCCAGCGCGGTGGCGGACGTCTCGTCGCCGTCGGCTTGTCCGACCACTATCGGCAGATCTTCGAGCTGACCCGCCTCGATGAGGCCATCGACATCCACGACGACCAGGCGGCGGCGATGGCCGCCGCGACCGCGTGACCCCGGTCGGACCGGGAGACCAAGGAGACCGATCATGGTCGAGATGAAGGACACGCCCCCCACTACCGTGGGTGCGGCCGCGACAGCACCGACTCCGGTCCCGGCCCAGGTCAGTCGCGATGCCGCGAATTGGGCGCAGCCGGTCGATCGACTCTCGGCGAGCGGCGTCGCCGGGGCAAGGGACGACGCGGTCACCGGCAAGCGCGTCTCCGGCCCACTCCAGGGCTTCGGCCAGCTGTGGCAGAAGACCTACAGGGTCCGGCTCGAGGGTGTCGATCACACGCCAGAGGCCGTGATCGCGACGTGGAAGGCGCACTTCCCCGAATACTGGCCGAAGGGTCAACGCTTCTATGCACCCCTGTCGGGGATCGCTCCAGGTGAGGTGGCCCTTCTCGAGATCGAACCGCTGCCCGGTGCGCCGGTCCGCCTGTCCACGGGTGTCCTCGTCCTGTACGCGGATGACGAGTCCTTCACATTCATGACCCCCGAAGGTCATACCCTGTCCGCATGGATCACCTTCTCGGCGCAGCGCGAGGGCGACGTGACCGTGGTCCAGGCGCAGGCCCTGGAGCGACCTTCCGATCCGTTCGACGAGCTCGCGTACCTGTTCGGCGGGAATCGCCAGAACAATCGGTTCTGGGAGGCGACCCTCCGCAATCTGGCCATCGACCTGGGCGTGGGCACGCCCGTGGTCGACGTCCAGAGCGTCTGTATCGATCGAAATCGCCAGTGGCGCCACTGGCGCAACGTCCGCAACAGCGCGACCGTCCGATCGGCCCGCCGAACCTTGACCGCACCGGTCCGCCGATTGATCGGCAAGCGGTGACCCGTAGGCACAACGCTTGAGGCCGGTCGATGGGCGATGAGCGAGTCGTGCGCGAGACCACGTCCCTGGGCTTGGCCGGGCGACTCCTTCTGGTCGTCGTTCTCGTCGTCGGCAGCGTGCTGGCCAGCAGCGATCCGTTCACCCTCCTGTTCTTCCTCACGTATGCATTGGTCGGCGCGTTCCTGGTGGTGCGCAAGCCGCGGAACGCGATCGGCTGGCTCACGGTCGCGATCGCCATCGGGCTGATCGGCACCACGTCCAGTCCCGACTGGGATCTGGCCGCCCTCCAGGCCGGCACGGCTTCGCTGGGCGACAGTCTCGGGGCGTGGATCTCGAGCTGGGCCGGAAGCGCCACGTTCCTGGGGCTCGCGGCGATGACCATCATCTTCCCTTCCGGACACCTCCCCGTGGGTCGCTGGAGGCTACCGGCGATCGGGATCATCGCCGCCGGTCTGTTCATCGTCGTTCTGACCGCGGCCACGCCGACGATGGCGTTCGATCCGGGTGGTGGGGCCGGTGGCGTGGTCGTACCCAACCCGTTTGCGATCTTTCCGGACTTGTCGGCCTGGGATCTCGTGCCGGTCGACGGATCGATGACGGTACCGATCGTCGTCATCCTTGTCATCAGCGTCGGGGCGATGATCGTGCGCTATCGACGCTCGGACGGACTCCTTCGACTCCAGTTGCGCTGGCTCGTCGCAGCGATCGCGTTCGTCGCCTTCGCGGTCTTCGTCGGGTTGGGCACGCTTGTCGTCTTCGGCGACGATGTCGGGGGCGTCGCCTGGATCCCGGCGATCATCGCACTCCCGACGGTCCCCATCGCCATCGGGGTCGCGGTTCTGCGCTACCGGCTGTACGAGATCGACCGGATCATCAGCCGGACGATCGGCTGGGCCATCGTGACCAGCGCCCTGGTGGTCGTCTTCGCTTTCCTGATCGTCGGATTGACGACCGTCTTGGAGCCACTCATCGGCGGCGACGCCGTGGCTGTCGCCGGTTCGACCCTCCTCGTGGCGTCCCTGTTCGCACCGCTACGCGGGCGGGTCCAACGGACGGTCGATCGGCGATTCGACCGGAGTCGCTACGACAGCGAGCGATTGCTGGCCGCATTCGGTGAGCGCCTGCGCGACGAAGTCGACATCGCGACCATCAGTCGAGATACTCGCTCCGCTGCAGATGCCGCCGTCCGGCCATCCACCGTCGGGCTGTGGCTACGGGGCGTCCCCAGTGACACGACCTGACGCCCCGCTGGACGCGATCGTGGTCGGGGCCGGACCGAACGGCCTGGCCGCCGCGATCACGTTGGCCCGTGCCGGTCGCTCTGTCCGCGTCTATGAGGCGGCCGACACCGTCGGCGGCGGGACCCGGACCCTGGAGCTCACCCTGCCGGGCTTTCGGCACGATGTCTGCTCGACGATCCTGCCGCTTACCATCGCTTCGCCGTTCTTCGCGTCGGTCGACCTGGCGTCCCACGGGGTCGATCTGATCCACCCTGATGCTCCGGTCGCGCATCCGCTCGACGGAGCCCGGGCGGCGGTCCTGGAGCGGTCCGTGACGGCCACCGCTGACGGCCTGGGCGAAGGCGGCCGTGCGTGGCGGCGATTGTTCGGACCGCTGGTTCGCGACGTCGCCAAGCTTGGCCCGGAGATCCTCCGACCGGTCGTCCACGTGCCCCGCCATCCACTGGCGATGGCCAGATTCGGGTTGCCGGCCATCCAGTCGGCTCGGGGTCTTGCTCGCGGTCGATTCGATGGCGAGTCGGCGCGGGCGCTGTTCGCGGGGATCGCCGCGCACTCGATGCTCCGCCTCGATCGCCCGTTGAGTGCCTCGTTCGGGCTGGTCCTCGCGACCTATGCGCACGCAACCGGCTGGCCGATGGCGCGGGGCGGAGCAGCCAGCATCGGACGAGCGCTGGCCGCTGAGCTGGAACGGAACGGCGGCCAGATCGTCACGAGCCAACGGATCGACCGCATCGACGACCTGCCGCCAGCGCGCGTGACACTGCTCGACGTCACGCCACGGCAACTCCTGGCCATCGCGGGCCACCGTCTGCCCGGACGAACGCGGCGCTCGGCAGAGCGATTCCGCTACGGCGCAGGCGTCTTCAAGATCGACTGGGCACTGGATGGCCCGGTGCCATGGGCCGCCGCAGGGCCGCGCCGAGCGGCGACGGTCCACCTGGGCGGCACCATGGACGAGATCGCCGCCTCGGAGGCAGACGTCGCGGCCGGTCGGCACCCGGAACGGCCATACGTGCTCTTCGTCCAGTACGCGCCGTGGGATCCATCGCGGGCGCCGGACGGCAAGACCACGGCATGGGCCTATTGCCACGTCCCAGCCGGGTCGGACATTGACATGACCGAGCGGATCGAGTCCCAGGTCGAGCGCTTCGCACCCGGCTTTCGCGACCGGATCCTGGGCAGGTCGGTCCACGGTCCGGCGGCCATGGAGCGCCATGACGCGAACTACATCGGCGGTGACATCAACGGTGGCATCCAGGACATCCGGCAACTGATCTTCCGGCCGTGGCCCTCGCTTGACCCGTACCACGTCGGCGACGGTCTGTACCTGTGCTCGTCATCGACCCCGCCAGGCGGTGGTGTCCACGGCATGAGCGGGATGCTCGCAGCGCAGTCGGCGCTACGACGGGACTTGCGCTGACGAACGCAGCGGCTGCTCGAGTTGGCGACGAAGCCAAAGGCCGAACGCGAGCGCGCCGATCGCGGGGACCACGGTCAACGTGGTCAGCAGCAGCAAGATCAGAACGATCACCGACCGGACGTCTTCGACCGAGTCCTGAACGACTCCGGATCGCAGCCGTTCGGCCAACACCGCTGTGCTGTCGCCCAGCCGACCGAGCGACGTGGCATTCGCGGCCAGCGATGCCTGGTTCCCGCCGAGGCCATCGGCGATGGCGGTCAGCCGAGAGTCGAGGCCCTCGATCGAACTGGCGATCCCGGCGACCGCGTCCGAGGCTGGGCCAAGCGGCGTGACGCCCAGGATGTTGACCGCCCGGAGGACGTCGCGCAGCGTCTCCAGGTTGGTCCGAACGCCGATGATCGTGTTCGCCGCGGCCGACACCGACTCTTCCGTCCGGTCGAGGGTCACGCCGAACGTGCCGGCCGTCGTCGATGCGTCATGGAGCGCGGTGGCCGTGCGTTCCAGCGTGGTGGCGAGCGGATCCATCGCCGCCGCGACGCGCTCGCCGGTCGCATCGATCCGGCCGTTGACATAGACGAGCGCTCCCAGCCCGATGGCGGCCACGACCAGTCCCACGATGCCGTAGGCGATCAACCCGCGACTGAGGCGCGAGAGGCCGTGGCGCAGGTCCGGGACCGGGCCAGGCTGGTCCAGCGGCCCTGGCTGCGGCGGCGTGACCACGGTGGAGGGCCCGTAGGTCTGGGTCTGGTCGTCGGTCATGGCTCCCACTCGACACGGTCGCCGACATCGGTCGGGACCAGCCTGACGTCCGGCGCGAGCTCCGCAGCGTACTCGACGAACGCGGCCGGCGGCTCGACGAGGCGGTTCGGGTAGACCTTGCCCAACGCGTGCGGCCAGTACGTTCCCCAGTGGATGGGCATCGCGGCCCGTGGCTTGATGAGCCGGAGCGCCTCGGCCGCACGCCACGGGTCCAGGTGGAGACCGCGGCCCAGGGTCGGGCCCCAGCCCCAGACCGGGAGGAGCGCCATGTCGATCGGCTGTCCGAGGTCGCCCATGGCCTCGAACAGGTCGGTATCACCGGCGAAATAGAGCGACCGACTGCCGCTCAGCACATAGCCCAGGGGCGGTGCGGTCGGGCCGAACGGCGGTCGGAAGCCGGAGTGGACCGCGGGTACGGCCCGGACCGCGACAGAACCAAAGGCCATCGTGTCGCCGACGGCGATCTCACGCACGTCCCCGAACCCGGCGTCCCGCATCCACGGCCCGGCGCCGATCGGCACGACGATCGGGATGTCGCGACCGAGACCGCGCAACGACGGGACGTCCAGATGGTCCCAGTGGAGGTGTGAGATGAGGACGGCGTCGACGGCCGACCCGAGGTCTTTGGGCGGGACCGGCAGCACCCGCCGGAGCGGCCCGACCCGGGCGCGGGTCAGCGGGTCCGTCAGCAGCCGGATGCCATCCATCTCGACCATGACCGTTGAGTGGCCGACGAATCGCAGCGAAACCTGTCCGGTCACCGCCAGCCGCTGCGGGCCGCGTCGGGATACAGCCGGACCCGGCGGTACGGCTCGCGTCCGCGTGAGCGCGATACGAGGTTGGCCCGCTCCGCCATCTGGTGTTGAAGCCGGCGGATATAGGCGTTCTGGGGCGCGAGTTCGATCGCCTCGGATGACGACAGGACGGACTCGATGGCGTCCTCGGTCTCGCGCATCGCCGCCTCGCGCGGGTCGATCTCGAGCGAGAAGATGGATGTCAGGCTCGATTGCATCTGGGGGATCGTGTTGCTCTTGAGGACGTAGATCGGCATCGCCCGGTCCTCCGCATCGCGGAGAAGCGGGGTCTTCTGCTTGTACTCGTTGCGCAGGGTCATGACGACGTCCGCCTCATCCACGTCACGGGCGATGACGACCGGCAACTGCAGGTCGCGCACGGCCTGTTCGAGGCGCTTGCGGCTGATCCCCTGCGGCAACACCCGAAGGGTCGGGAGGGGCGAGCCGCCGGGGACGAGCACGGTCGTGCCGTCCGGAGCTTCCTCGACCCCGAGCGGGAGCCGGTCGAGCTCGTCGTCCTCCAGGTCGTCGGCATTGACCGGGCCGGTACCGTCCTCCGCGCGCATCGCATTGAGGGCGCGACTGGCCTGATCGCGCCAGGCCTTCTGCCGTTCGAACTCACGGGCCTCGCGCGCCCGCGCCTCGCTGGTCGAGGGTGATGCCCCGCGCTCCAACGGGCCGCGGTCGGCGATGTCGCCGGCGATGAACGGCTGCTCGGATGTGGCGACCTGGCCATGGTCGGCCTGGGCGTCCCGTGGGCCGGTCGAGGGCGACGAGGCGGATCGGCCACCGGGCATCGATCCTGCCGAGCCGCTGCGTGACGATCGCCAGCCACCGGTCGCTCCCGGTCGATAACCGGGTCGTGCGCCGCCACCTCGTTCGGCCTCCCGATAGCCGCCGTTCCGATAGGCACCGTCACCACGCCAGCCGGGTTCCATCCGCCACGGGGAGCCAGCCCCGACGAGCCCGGCGAACCGTTCCGCGCCGAGTTGCTCGCGTGGCGACGGCCGCGGTCGTCCCTGACTGCGGTGGACCCCCTCCTCGTCGCGCCAGCGAAGTTCCGGAGCGACCTGGTCGCCCCGCAACATGGCGTCGATGGTGTCGGCGACGTCCGCATGGACCACCACCCGCTCTCGATCGACGATCTCGACGATGACATCGAAGGTCGGTGGGGCCTTGCGTTCCAGGACGCTCTTCTGGGTCCGGCGTCGGCGCGCCTCCTCGTCGCCCAGGGTGACGCTCTGGATCCCACCGATGAGGTCCGAGAGGGTCGGGTTGAGCATCAGGTTGTCCAGGTTGTTGCCGTGTGCGGTTCCGATCAGCTGGACCCCGCGCTCGGCGATCGTGCGGGCGGCCGCGGCCTCCAGCTCCGTCCCGATCTCATCGATGACGATGACCTGGGGCATGTGGTTCTCGACCGCCTCGATCATGACCTCGTGCTGCAGCGATGGCGTCCGGACCTGCATCCGTCGGGCCTTGCCGATGGCCGGGTGCGGGATGTCGCCGTCGCCGGCGATCTCGTTGCTGGTATCGACGACCACGACCCGCTTGCCCATGTCGTCGGCCAGGACCCGAGCCGCCTCGCGAAGCATCGTCGTCTTGCCGATCCCCGGTCGGCCCATGATCAGGATCGATTTCCCGGTCTCGACGAAGTCGTCGATGATCTCGATGGTGCCGTAGACCGCCCGCCCGATGCGACAGGTGAGCCCGACGATCTTGCCGCTCCGATTGCGGATGGCGCTGATCCGGTGCAAGGTCCGTTCGATGCCGGCCCGGTTGTCGTCTCCGAACGTCCCGATATGGTCGACCACGAAGGCCAGGTCGCTCTCGACGATCTCACGGTCAAGCAGGCTGACTTCCGAATCCGGGAAACGGGCCTCCGGCCGACGACCCAGGTCCATCACGACCTCGATCAGTGCGGATCGATCCTGCAGCGCGTTGACAGCCTCGACGATCTCCGGTGGCAGCGACGCGAGCAAGGCGTCCAGGTCGTCGATCGCCTCGCGCGGGCGTTCGTCGGATCCCATCCCGGCCTCCATTAGCGGACCCCGGCCGGCACAAGGGCCGGCTCGGCGACACGGACGAGGGTCTCCTTCATCAGGAGGTTGACGCTGGCGACCGACTGGAACCCGGCGTCCTCGAGTCGCCGGTCGATCGGCGCCTCATAGGTTCGAACGGGCGCGATGACGCCGTGGTCGTGTCGATGGTCGCTGCCCTTCGACGTCCGGGCGGCGATCTCGCCGAGGCCGAAGTCGACCAGGTCGGTGACGTCCGCTTCCGGGCGAGCGATGACCTTGAGGTAGTGGGGTTGATCCTCCTTGGCGACCCCGATCTGGAGGAAGCCGTCGAGTTGCGTCCCGTCCTTGCCGCCGTCGGGCGCTGCCTGGACGAAGGCCTCGACATCGGCGAAGCGCAGGATCGGCGTCAGGCTCGAACGGGGCACCCGCCAGTGGGCTCCCTGGCGCTCCCAGTCGGCCAGCCGGATCGCTTCGAGGCGTGACACCGGCGTCGGGGTCACGACCGAATACAGTCGATGCAGGGGCAGGGCATCGACACCGGCCGCCGGGCGGATCCGAGAACTGGTCGCTCGCTTGTCCGTCCACGCGTCAGGCAATCCCGTGTCGGGTGGCCGGAACAGGACTTGCTCTTCGCCGTAGCGCATGAACCCAGCCTGCATCAACAACTCGACGTTGCCATCCGCGTCGGCACAGGCGACGTGGAAGCGCGCGGCGGCACGCTTGGCGCCTTCACGCAGCAACTGCTGCACCAGCCGGTACCGGATGTCGCCCGCGGTGGCCATGCCGACAGCATCGAGCTCGACGATCGTCCACTCGTCCCGGACGGACTCGCGCTCGACGCGGACGAGACCCGCGATCCGGCCCTCATCCTCGTAGACGAACATCAGGTCGTTGGGTCGGAACGCCCCGAGTGGCAGGCGGAAGAGGCTGAACACTCCGATCGGCGGGCCGTTGACCGGCAGGCCCAGTGACCGGGTATCGGCGCCGTCGGATTGGCACAGCCGGGACAACTCGCCGAGCGCCGCGAGGTCGGTCAGCCGCGCGGCTCGGACCTTGCCCGTGCTCCGCGGCGATCGAAGCGCGGTCATCGGTCGCACCGGTGGTGACGTGCGGTCTGGGTCCGGCGGGTGGGATGCGGTCGACGCCCCGAGCCCTCGCCGGGATCGTCATGCTCGGAGGCCATCGCGGCGATCAGCCGATGGAAGCGCGTCTCGCCGGCCAACTCCGGGTGGAACGCCGTGGCGATGATGTTGCGCTCCCGAACAGCGACGATCCGACCATCGTCGAGGCGAGCCAGGACATCCACGTCTGGCCCGGTCCGCTCGATGATCGGTGCCCGGATGAACACGCCGTGGACCGGAGCATCTCCGAGGACCGGGACGGTCAGGTCCGCCTCGAACGAGTCGAGCTGTCGGCCGAACGCATTGCGCTCGACGGTCACGTCGATGAGGGGCAGGATCGGTGGCTCGCCGCCGGTGATCTCGGCGGCCAGGACGATCATCCCGGCACAAGTCCCGAAGATTGGCGCGCCCCGGTCGGCCAGGTCGAGGATCGGCTCGCGGAGGTGCCAACGCTCGATGAGCTGGCGCATCGTCGTGCTCTCCCCGCCGGGCAGGATCAGGCCACTGACATCGTCGAGGTCAGCCGGCACGCGCACCCGCACACCATCGACCCCGATCGCCTGGAGCGTGTCGAGGTGCTCGCGAAACGCCCCTTGCAGGGCGAGGACGCCGATCTTCACGTCGCGATCGCCGGCGAGGTCGTCGGTCGCCCTACCAGCCGCGGACCGCCAGGCGTTCCTGCTCGGGGATCTCCTCGAGGGCGATGCCCCGCATCGGTGCACCGAGGCCCTTCGAGACTTCGGCGATCTTCCGTGGGTCATCGAAGAATGTCGTCGCCTGGACGATGGCGTTGGCCATCCGCGCCGGATCCTCGCTCTTGAAGATGCCCGAGCCGACGAACACACCCTCCGCGCCGAGCTGCATGACCAGGGCCGCGTCGGCCGGCGTACTGATGCCCCCAGCCACGAAATTCACGACCGGCAACTTGCCGTTTGCCGCCACGTCCTTGACCAGTTCGTATGGAGCACCGAGGTCCTTGGCCGCAACGAACAGTTCGTCGTCGCGCATCCCCTCGAGACGGCGGATCTCAGCCAGGACATCGCGCAACTGGCGAACGGCCTCCACGATGTTGCCGGTCCCGGCCTCGCCTTTGGTGCGCATCATGGCCGCGCCTTCGTTGATCCGGCGCAATGCCTCGCCGAGGTTCCGGCAACCGCACACGAAGGGGACCTTGAAGGCGTGCTTGTCGATGTGGTTCGTCTCGTCGGCAGGGGTCAGCACCTCGGACTCATCGACGTAGTCGACGCCCAGCGCCTCAAGGACCTGCGCCTCGACGAAGTGGCCGATACGGGCCTTCGCCATGACCGGGATGGACACGGCGTCCATGATCCCCTCGATCATCGAGGGGTCGGACATCCGGGCCACGCCACCGGCTTTGCGGATATCCGCGGGGACGCGCTCCAGCGCCATCACGGCCACGGCGCCTGCATCCTCGGCGACCTTGGCTTGATCGGGGGTGACGACATCCATGATGACGCCGCCCTTGAGCATCTGGGCGAGACCCTTCTTGGTGGCCCAGGTGGACGTTTCGACGGTCATTGGGGTGGGATCCTCTGGTTGCTCGCGCTCGGGTCGCCGGCCGGTCTGGCCCCGGGGTCGTCGCCCGTTCGAGTCGTCCGAGCCCCTCGCGCGCGTCGATTATGGCACGACGGTCCACGGGGGCCCGCGGTGGGTCGTGGTGGTGATGCTGGTGCGTGGCACGCCCCCCGGGCCCCGGGCACGCCGCGGCATGCGAGCCCGGCATGCCCCGGCGGCCCGGCACGTCCCTAGGCCCGCCCGGCACGTAGGCCCGCCAGGCACGCCCCCAGGCCCCGGGGCACGCCGCGGCATGCGAGCCGCGAAAACTGTCAGATGCTCGTCACACGAGCGCTCGTCACCACTCCCCGCTCCTCGCCGGGCCGGCCAAGCGTGGCTCGACGACCCATCTGGGCTCAGATCCTGTCACCTGCTCGGATTCGGGACTGACTGTCACGAACCCGTCGACGAACGCCCGTGTAGTGAGCATTTGTCCGAGAATCAGCCGCGGCGGCGCGCCCGCCCTGGTGAGGCATGCCGTGGGCACCGGCTGCGGCGCGCCTCCCGCGCTCGCCACGCGCGGGTCCGGCCACCGGATGCGGGCGAGTCCTCACACGGTGCCGTGACACGCAAACCGTGTCAGCCCCGGGATTCGAACCGGAAACGGGTCATGTCGGTCGGGAACGACGACCAGGCGAAGGCTTTCGCCGGACGAAGCTCCCACAGCCCACCCTGAGCCCAGTTCGAAGCGGCGGCGACGTACCCCGGCGCGTACTTCGCGTAGCCCGCGAGGATCGCGCTCGACAATGGTTCGGCCGGCGCGACGAGTTCCAGCACGCCACCCTCGACGATGACCACCTCGTCGCCGAACTCGACGTGGATCGCGACCTGCGGATTCTCCCGGAGGTGGCGTTGCCAGCGGGTCGGGCCACCCTCGACGTACCAGCGATCGTCGACCCAGGCGCCCCAGATCGGCACGAGGTGCGGCGCCGCATCTGCTCCCGCGGTGGCCAGCCAGTAGATGGTGGCCCGTTCGAGTCGCTCACGAGCCCAACCCCAGGTCAGGACCCCCTCGGTCGACTCGGGGATGCCATACCCCGGCACGACCGGACGATCAATGACCGGATCAGCCATCGGTCAACGCGCGACCGTCCGCACGACCCCGGACATCAGCTTCGTCGCACGACGGGCTGCCGTGGGCGAAAGCCGTGACAGTGCGTCAACGAGTCCGAGCACATCGTCATCTGGCAACCCGGCAAGCAAGTCGAAGAGGCGGAGGATCGTGCTGTCGGGGATCCGGCCGAGGAGCTGCAGTGACCGCTCCAGTTCCCGAGGTTCGACCTGCGGGATGAGGCCGACGGCCCGGTCGAACAACCGGACGAAGACGAGGAACGTCGCGAGCCAGTCGCGCAGGTCGGCCAGCTCGGCGTCGTTCGGGTCGGCCGCGAGCGCCAGGGCCGCCTCGCGCTCCTTGGCCTCGAGGACCGCGACGATCGGATCGCCCTCGCGGACCTTCCGTTCGGCGATCACCCGGCCGAACCATTGCCAGTGATCTCCGACCGCAAGGTAAGCCGCGCCGGCTGGCCCGCGACGCCCAACCCGGCGCGGCTCCGGCACACGCTCGACGATGCCCCACGATTCGGCCTCGGCCAGTGCGAGGCTGGCGGCTCGGTGCGACAGACCCAACGCTTCGCGAACCTCGCGCTCGGTCAACGGCTCCTGGCGGGCCATGAGGTAGGCCTGGACCCGGGCGATGGCCGGGGTCACGCCCCAGGCGGCCCCCATCTCGCCCCAGGCCGTCGCCAGCTCGAGCCGGATCGCCTCGGCGGTCGCGGACGGCGGCGTCTCCCGACCGGCCAAGCGAGCGTGACCGTCATCGGGCTCGCTAACGTGCGTCTTGACAGTAGCGGATTTCGTGGTCATAACTTGCTATGCGATGGTAGCACGCTCGATCGTCCCACATGACCGCAGGCGCGCCGGCCTCGCCGCTGTGGCGGGTCTCGTCCCGACGCTGATGTTCTCGCTCTGGATCGTGATCCGGGGCTGGTCAGGGAGCCCTGTCGAGTTCGCGATCGCGGTGACCTGGATCCTCGTCCTCGCCATCGGGGCGGGCCTCCTGGTCGGGCCACGGATCGGCCCGTCGTGCATGAGTGGCGTGATCGGTGCGGCAGCATACGGGTTCACAGCGTCCGCGATCTGGATCCCGATCGCGGCGGTCGCGTCGACCCTCGGAAGCCGGGCCGACGTTCGGGACGCGAGCGTCGGCCCTGGGGCCTTCATCGTCAGCCTGATCGGGTTCCTCGCGTACGGCGCCCTCAGCCTGACCTACATCTGGATCCTGTTGCTGCCATTCGGTGTCGGCTGGATCATCACGTTCCGTCTGCTTGAGCGCGCCCGACCGGCCGATCCATCTCTGCCCGAGGAGGCGTCCACCCAACCAACGACATCGCCGCGGGTCGGATCCACGACGATGCATCCCCTCGCGAGATGGGTCGTCGGCTTCGGACTCGGCGTCGCCGACGCGACCCTGGTCGGGGTCGGCGGCATCATCCCGATGGTCGTCCTGGTGGGGTTGGCCATCGTCGTCGCCGTCCGCAGCGGTGCCGTGCTGATGATCTCCGGTCTGATGGTCGGCTTCGGGACGGCCTGGCTCGCGTTCGTCGCGTTGCAGAAGTCGAGCGGTGGCTCAGTCGTCGATCCGGCGCCGTGGCTCGCCGTCGGGATCATCCCGGTCGCCATCGGGTCGATCCTGGGACTGGTCCACATCGTCCGAGGGCGTGGACACGCGTAGCGGCGTCAAGGACGGTCAGGTCAGCGGCAGCGGCACGTACGGGCCCATCGCAACGCCGACCGCGACGAACAGTGGCGACCCATAGTCCACGTCGACGTCGCACGTCGCGATCCGCTGGACGCCGCTGGCGGTCGTGAATTCGAAGACGAGCTCCTGGCCATCAAATGCCGTCGGGCATTCGCCGGTGAACGGCCTGGCCTTCAACGCCTCGAAGTCCGCCGCGGCGATCGCGTCAGACAGGGCGACGAGTTGCGGGCCGGTCACGATCCCGAGGTCGTTCGGTGGCTTGGCCGCGCTGTGGACCCGCCCGTCGCGCTCAAGGATCACGGTCATCCCGCATGGCGCCGCGAAGCATTCGCCGCCCCTGGCCTCCACCGTGAGCAACGGGCCGACCGGGACCGGCAGCGGGATCGAGTCGGTCGCCGAACACGCCGCGACCACCAGGGCCGCCGCGAACATGAGCACCATCGAACGCATGGTCGCCCGACGGCGTCGATCTCGCCCTGGTTCCCTCGCGCCGACGGTAGACTCGCGAACTGATGCCCGTCCTGCGCAGTCGCCTCGATCCCACGACACCGGAGACCCACGCGAATCACGACGCCATGGCCGGTCTCGTCGCGGACCTGCGGTCGCGGCAGGTGGCCGTCGCCGGGCGAGGAGCAGGCGGCGACGACCGGTCCATCGAACGGCATCGGGAGCGGGGCAAGCTGCCGGTTCGTGACCGGATCGACCGTCTGATCGACCCTGGATCGGCATTCCTCGAGCTGTCGCCGTTGGCGGCGACCGACCTCTACGAGGACGAGGCGCCCGGCGCCGGCATCGTGACCGGGATCGGCCGCGTCGAGGGGACGACCTGCGTCATCGTCGCCAACGACGCGACGGTAAAGGGCGGCACCTATTACCCGATGACCGTGAAGAAGCATCTTCGAGCCCAGGAGATCGCCCTTGAGAATCGGCTGCCGTGCATCTACCTCGTGGACAGCGGCGGCGCGTTCCTGCCACTCCAGGCCGAGGTGTTTCCCGATCGCGATCACTTCGGTCGGATCTTCTACAACCAGGCCCGGATGTCGGCCGCGGGGATCCCGCAGGTCGCCCTGGTCATGGGGTCGTGCACCGCGGGTGGCGCCTACGTTCCGGCGATGAGCGATGAGACCGTCATCGTCAAGGGCACGGGCACGATCTTCCTCGGCGGACCACCGCTCGTGAAGGCGGCCACGGGCGAGGACGTGACGCCGGAGGAACTGGGCGGCGCCGAAGTCCACACCCGGAGATCCGGGGTCGCCGATCACGAAGCGCTCGATGACGACCATGCCCTCGCGCTCGGCCGGTCGATCGTCGCCAACCTCCAGCGCAAGGCACCCCCCGCACCGTGGGACCGGCGCGCTTCCGAACCGCCGGCCATCGACCCGACCGGCGACGACCGTGCCGCATCCTTATACGCGGCGGTGTCCCTTGATGCTCGTCGCCCGATCCCCGTCCGCGAGTTGATCGCCCGGCTGGTCGACGGCAGCCGGTTCCACGACTTCAAGCCGCTCTATGGCGAGACCCTGGTGACGGGCTTCGCCCACATCGACGGCTACCCCGTCGCGATCCTCGCCAACGACGGGATCCTGTTCAGCCAGTCGGCCCTCAAGGGCGCCCATTTCATCGAGCTCGCCTGCCAGCGCAAGATCCCACTCGTGTTCCTCCAGAACATCACCGGGTTCATGGTCGGTCGCGAATACGAGGAAGCCGGGATCGCCAAGGACGGGGCCAAGCTGGTCACCGCGGTCGCCTCGGCCGAGGTTCCCAAGTTCACGGTCCTCATCGGCGGCTCGTTCGGTGCCGGGAACTACGCGATGGCGGGCCGGGCGTATCAGCCGCGCTTCCTGTGGTCCTGGCCGAACAGCCGGATCTCGGTCATGGGCGGGCCGCAGGCGGCGCGGGTCCTGTCCACGGTCCGTGGCGGCTTCGCGACGGACGCTGACCGCGATGGCTTCGAGGCGCCGATCCTCGAAACGTACGAACGGGAGGGGTCACCGTACTTCGCGACCGCCCGTCTCTGGGACGACGGGGTCATCGACCCGCTCGACACCCGGCGGATCCTGTCGATGGGCATCGAGGCGGCACTCCACGCACCCATCCCCGAGACGCGCTTCGGCGTGTTCCGGATGTGACCGGCGCTAGCCCGATGTGCGCACCTGGTCGCTCGGTCGGGATCGACTGAGCCGGCGGACCCCGACGACCCAGACCGTGGCCCCGACCGCGATCAGTGGCGCGATCCCGAGCGCGGCAGTCACGCCGCCTCGAAGCACGGCGCCAGCCAGACCGGCCTTGCTCACGGCCGCTCCGACGATGAACGCGGCGATCACGAGCGAGGTCACTGCCGCGACCGGGCTGGCGATCCCGAGCGCGATCCCGGCGACCGCGGCATCGATCCGCGATCCCAGCGTGGCCGGCGCCAGCCCTGCGCCAAGGAGCGCGACCCCCGGCAATCCGATGGCGACCATCATCAGCCCGAGCCCCACCGGGACGCCGTCGGGCATCTGCGCGAGGGCGCCGATGGGCAGGTACAGGATGGCGGCCAGGATCGCCCCCCGGCGCGCCGACCGGATGGCGCGTCGCCTGCCGCCCGTCTCGTCCGGTCGCCAGGTCGGGGACCACGGGTTGTCGGGGCCCATGCTGTCGGTGTGCCCGCTACGACCCCGCGACCCAGCGACAGCCGAGCATATCGGTCTGTCGTGTCGCAGCGCCGGGGATGGTGATCCGGATGGTGGCGTTCGGTCGTTCGGCCGGCCCCGCCGGGCGGATCCGAACGACCTGATCGCCCACATTCGCATCCCGCGCTCCACCACCCATGAGCGACGGACGGAACCGAAGGCCGTTGGTCCGCAGGAAGCGGTCCGTCGTGTGCGCCACGTGATCGACGTCGATCTCGAGCGCGACCAGGCGAGCCGGATCTGTCGCGCGTCCGGCCCGATCCTCGGCCGTCCATTCGGCGCTCTCCGGGTCATGCTGGATCAGGAACGGGGGATCGCTCTGGCCCAGGGCGGGTGGCGCGGCCAGCCGCCACGTCACGAGCCGGCCGTCGGGTCGAAGCCGCTGGCCGGCCTGCGCGGACCCGATGTCGGATCGGCCGGCATGGAGTCGATCGAGATCGGCATCGATGTCGTCGGATGCGATCGCCCACGTCGCGAGGCCCATCCCCGGCCCTGATTCGAGAACGGCCAGGGTCGGCCGCCCGACCCAGGCCCCCCGGGCACGGTCCCTGTCGAACACGCCGATCAGCTCGAGATACGTGTCGCCGAGCCAGACGAGGCGATTGAACGTGCCCAGCGCTTCGTGCCGACCGCCGCCCGCCGGACGGAGCCCGAACTCAGCCGACAGCGCGTCGGCAGCACCATCCGGGTCGGGCACGGCGATCACGAGGTGATCGATGCCGATGAACATGACCAGAGCGTAGCCGCTCGCCCAGCTGGGTACGATGCGCCCATGAGTCCTGTCCCGAGCAGCCATTTGCGGGTGGAACGCGGCGGTCCGGCCCAGGTTGTGGCCCGGGTGACCCTCGCACGCCCCGAGGTGCACAACGCCTTCGACGCGACCCTGATCGCGGAGCTGCGGACCGCGTTCGCCCAGCTCGCGCGGGAAGGTCCGACGGACCTCCGGGTCATCGTCCTGGCCGGCGACGGGCCGTCGTTCAGCGCCGGCGCGGACCTAGCCTGGATGCGCGCGGCGATGCAGCTCGAGACGGAGGCAAACGAGCAGGACGCGATGGCGATGGCCGACATGTTCGAGACGATCGATACGTGCCCGGTCCCGGTCGTCGCCCGCGTCCACGGTGCGGCCCTGGGCGGCGGCCTTGGTCTGTGCGCCGTGGCCGACCTGGTGATCGCCGAGTCCGGGACGCGGTTCGGGTTCACCGAGACCCGGCTGGGGATCCTGCCCGCGGTCATCAGTCCATTCGTGCTGGCCAAGATCGGGGAGAGCCAGGCTCGCGCACTGTTTCCGGGCGGGCGGCGATTCGACGCGACCCGAGCCGCCAGGATCGGCCTGGTCCACGAGATCGTCGAAGGCGAAGAAGCCCTCGACGCAGCGGTCGATGGCGCCGTCGCGGATATCCTCGCCTCGGGACCGACGGCGACGCGGGCCGCCAAGGCCATCGTCCGCGAGGTCCGCGGGCTGGGTCACGGTTCATCGAAGTGGCATACCGCCCGGGTCATCGCCCGACAACGGACCACGGATGAAGCTCGGGAAGGGTTCGACGCCTTCACCGAGAAGCGTCGCCCGTCGTGGGCGCCAGACCCGGGTGATGGCGGATAAGGTCCTCGGCGGACTGGCCGGCCGTCGCCCATCGGGCCGGGCCGTTCGACGTGTCCCGTGCGAGCCGTTCGACGTGTCCCCTGCGACCGGGGCGTGGGCAGATTCCTGTCAGATGCTCCTCACACGAGCGCACGTCACCGCTTTCTTGACAGACCGGTCATCTCACGGGCGATCGACACCCGTGCGCGCGCCGGTCGGACCGATCCACGCTCAGAACCATCCCCGCTCCCCACGAGGTTCGGGGCCAACGCTCGGGTGATGGGCATTTGACAGGAACCGTGGGGCTCCGGAACCGTGGGGCTCCGGATACGAGAGGCTCCGGATACGAGAGGCTCCGGATGCGAGAGGCGGATACAGGGCCCCCGGATGCGCGCCGTGGTAGCGCTGGACGCAACGCTGTGCGACGATCGCGACACACATGTCCGATGAACTGAGTCCAAGTCAGGCTGCGGCGCGGATCGGCGTCGCGACACGAACCGTCCAGCGCTGGATCGAGCGTGGTCGCCTGCCAGCTCGACGAGTTGGCGGGCGCTGGCATGTCGCGTCTGGCGCGATTGACGCGTTCGTGGCCGGAGAAAGCAAACCGCCCGACCCGTCCCAGCCCGGTCCATCGACGATCAAGATCGTGTTCATCGCGAACCGTGGCGAGATCGCAGCGCGGATCACCCGGACGTGCGATCGACTCGGGATCGAGGCGATCACGCCATCGACAGACGGACCTGGCGGGCTCGACCTGCTCGATATCGGGGCAGTCGTGGCGGCAGCCCGGACGGCCCGCGCCGACGCGCTGCATCCGGGTTTTGGGTTCCTCGCGGAGAACGCCGACTTCGCGGAGGCGGTGGCCGCGGCCGGGATCATCTGGATCGGTCCACCGCCGACGGCCATCCGGGCGATGGGCGACAAGGCCGCGGCGCGGGTCCTCGCCACCTCGCTGGGTATCCCGGTCCTGCGCGGCTACGACGGCGACGACCAATCTGACGAGGCGTTGGCGGCGGCGGCCGAGGCGATCGGCTATCCGGTCCTGGTCAAGCCGACAGCCGGTGGTGGCGGCAAGGGGATGCGCATCGTGCGCGAGGCGGATGGACTCATCGATGCACTGGCCGGTGCCCGGCGGGAAGCCGTTGCCGCATTCGCCGACAGCCGGCTGATCCTCGAACGACTCGTCGAGAACGCGCGACATGTCGAGATCCAGATCCTGTTCGATACCGCCGGGACCGGGATCCAGCTCGGCGAACGGGACTGCTCGGTCCAACGGCGTCACCAGAAGGTCCTCGAGGAGGCGCCATCGCCGGCGGTCGGGTCGTCGCTGCGCGAACGCCTTGGTGAGGCCGCCATGACCCTTGCCCGGTCCGTCGGGTACGTCGGTGCCGGAACGTGCGAATTCCTGGTCGACGACCGCGGAGAACCAGCGTTCCTGGAGATGAACACCCGGCTCCAGGTCGAGCATCCGGTGACGGAGCTGGTGACGGGCCGCGACCTCGTCGCCGACCAGATCCACATCGCGTCCGGGGGTCGACTCGGCGAGAACGACGCACCCACCGCGTCCGGTCACGCCATCGAGGTGCGCGTGTACGCAGAAGACGCGGAGGACGGCTTTCTGCCGGCCACTGGCCATATCGAAGCCCTTCGTTGGCCGGCCGGCGACGGCGTGCGGGTCGACCCAGGCATCGCTTTGGGAACCGAGATCGGTGGCCGATTCGATCCGATGCTGGCCAAGGTCATCGCCTGGGGTCCGGACCGTCCGACCGCGCTCGCACGGCTGACCGACGCGCTCGATTCGACCGTCGTGCTCGGGGTGATCACCAACCTTCGGTTCCTGCGCTGGCTGGTTCGGCAGCCGGTCGTGATGGCCGGTGACGTCCGGACGGACACCCTGGAGCGGATCTGGCCGCCCGACGATTGGGCCGAGCGCGTGTCGATCCCCGACGACGCCTGGCGGGAAGCGGCCGCGGCCCTCCTGGACGTGCCTGGGCCGGCCGATCCGTGGGCCGGTGGCTGGCGCCTGAACGGGCCGCGTTCGGTCCGGCTGTCGGCCGACGGCGAGACGCGATCCGTGTCAGTCGAGACCACGGTCGCCGGCCGCGCCCCGGGTCCGGTCTTCGACGCCGTCCGGACCGACGACGCCGTCCTGCTGGACCTGGCCGGGCGGAGCGTCTCATTTCGACTCACCGATGCGCCCGATGTCGATGCCGCCGCCCGGGCGGCCGTCGGCCACGGGTCGGCCGCAGCCGCTGGTCCGATCGATCTCGTCGCGCCGATGCCCGGTGCGGTCCTGCGGGTCCACGTGACCGTCGATGCGGCAGTGGAAACCGGTGATCCGATCGTGACCCTCGAGGCGATGAAGATGGAGCACGTCGTCGTGACGACGTCAGCCGGTCGAGTGACGGATCTGCACGTTCGTCCTGGCGACCAGGTCACCCGACGCCAGCCGCTGGCCAGCATCGAGCCCTGACGGCGTTCGTTCGGGTACGCTCACGCCGTCCGATCCGGAGGAAAGAGATGCCCGAACGCGAGACCGCGTCGACCCCACTGCCCCAGACCCGCGAGGCCCTGCTCGCACTCCACGCCGAGACCCGCCGCCGGCGCAACAAGGCCGCCCATGGCAGTCCGGAACACGTCGCCGCGATCGATCTGCTCGGTCGGATCGAGGTCGAGGTCGCTCGCCTCGAACGGGCGATGGACCCACCGCTCGTCTGACGATGAGCGAGCGGGTCCGGATCTACGAGGTCGGTCCGCGTGACGGTCTCCAGAACGAGGCCACGCCGATCCCGACGGATACGAAGGCGCGCTTCATCGAACTGCTGGCCGAAGCCGGCCTGCGCGAGATCGAGGCGACGAGTTTCGTGGCGGCGCGGGCGATCCCCCAACTGGCCGATGCCGACGACCTGATGCGGGACCTGGTCCGGGCGCCAGACGTCCGCTATCCGGTCCTGGTCCCCAACCTTCGCGGCCTGGAACGGGCCGAGGCGGTCGGCAGCGATGCGATCGCCGTCTTCACCGCGACCACGGATGCATTCACGATCGCCAACATCGGGATGACCGTCGATGCGTCACTCGCTGCCTGCCGGCCCGTCCTCGAACGCGCTTCGGCACTCGGCTGGTGGCGGCGCGGCTACGTCTCGACCGCGTTCGGCTGCCCGTACACGGGACGGGTGGAACCGGCCCGAGCCGTGGAGATCGCCCTGCGCCTGCTGGACCTCGGGGTCGATGAAGTCTGCTTCGGGGACACCATCGGCGTCGGCGTTCCGGGACAGGTGGCGGCCCTGACCGGACTGGCCGTTGCCGCCGGGGTGCCCGTGGAACGGATCGCCTACCACTTCCACGACACGCGGGGCACGGCACTGGCCAACGTCGCAGCCGGCCTCGACGCGGGTGTCCGCTGCTTCGACTCCTCAGCCGGCGGGACCGGTGGTTGCCCGTATGCGCCGGGCGCGGCCGGCAACCTCGCGACCGAGGACCTGGTCTATTTCCTGGATGCGTCGGGCTGGGATCACGGGGTCGAACTGGACGGCATCCTGGTCGCGGCCAGGTTCATCGCCGCGGCACTCGGGCGCCCGCTCACCAGCAAGGTCGGGCAGGCCGGCGGCTGGAACGCGGCGACGGGAGCCTCGACCGGGCGGAGTTGAGCCGGATCGACGGCTGCACGATATGGACGTTCTGCTATCGTCCGGCGAAATGGACGGTGTCGTGCTCGTTCTGAACCAGAACTACGAACCGCTCAACGTCTGCAACCTGCCTCGCGCCTTCCGTCTCGTGTTCGGGGAGAAGGCCGAAGTGATCGAGTACGACCACCAGGTGATCCGGACGCCGCGGACCGAGTATCGCGCGCCCTCCGTCATCCGCCTCCAGCACATGATCCGGCGGCCACGACCCCGCGTGAAGCTGTCCCGGCGTGAGATCTTCGCCCGCGATCGCCATACCTGCCAGTACTGTGGCCGACAGTCGCACGACATGACCCTCGATCACATCGTCCCGCGACACCGTGGCGGTGGCCACACGTGGGAGAACCTGGTCACGGCCTGCAAGCCGTGCAACCACCGCAAGGGCGGCAAGACGCTCGAGGAGGCTCGGCTTCGACTGATGCGACCCCCATTCGAGCCGCGCAGCGACATCTACTCGCTGTTCAAGTCCTACCTCATCGATGAGAACAACGAGGCCTGGCGGTCATACCTCTTCCTGGGTCGCAACTGACGGGCATGCCGACCGGGCTCGAAGCCGCGATCCCGGAGGCGGTCAGCGGTCTCCTGGGGACACTGTGGTCGGCCCGCCACGCGGCCTACCTGGTCGGTGGGTCACTCCGTGACATCGCCAGCGGTCGGCGACCCGTCGACTGGGACCTCGCCTCGGACGCCCGCCCGGAACGGGTCGTCGCCCTGTTTCCCGGTTCGGTCTATGAGAACCGTTTCGGCACGGTCGGCGTCCGGCGCGACGGCGAGATCTTCGAGATCACGACCTTTCGGACGGACCACGATTACGCCGACTTCCGGCGGCCACATCGCGTCGAGTTCGGCGATTCGATCGAGCTCGACCTGGCGCGTCGCGACTTCACGGTGAATGCGATGGCCTGGGGCGCCGCGCCCGGGCAAGCGCCTGCCCTTCTGGATCCATTCGACGGGTTGGCCGATCTCGATGCCCGGATACTCCGGGCGGTCGGCGATCCGTCGGCCAGGTTCGAGGAGGACGCCCTTCGGATGATCCGCGCCGTCCGCCTGGCGGCGACCCTGGGTTTCACGATCGAATCGACGACGCTGGCCGCCATCAACGCCCGGGCAGCTCTGGCCGTCCACCTCTCGGGCGAGCGGATCGAGTCCGAGCTGACCCGCCTGCTGGCGGCGCCCCGACCGTCGGACGGGCTCCGACTCCTCCACGACACGGGCCTGCTGGAAGCCATCGCACCCGAACTCGCGGCGCAACGCGGGGTGCCACAGAACAAGGTGGCCGGGGAGGACCTCTGGGATCACACGATGCGATCGGTGGACGCGGTCGATCCGGCCCACTCGCTCGTTCGGATGGCGGCCCTGCTCCATGACATCGGCAAGCCGGCCACCTTCGCCGACGGTCACTTCGTGGGTCACGACCAGGTCGGCGCGACGATGGCCGGCCAGCTCCTCGATCGGCTCCACGTGGCGCGGGTGAAGCGCGATCGGGTCGTCGAGCTGGTCCGAAACCATATGTTCAGCTACGAGCCGAACTGGTCCGCGGCAGCCGTTCGACGGTTCATCGGTCGGATGGCCGCGATCGGTCCAGGCGCGCTCGACCAGTTGCTGCAGCTGCGCGAGGCGGACAACGTCGGCTCCGGCCTCCCGGCTGGTGCCGGGCACCTGGACGAGCTGCGATCCCGGGTCCACACGGAGTTGGCCTCCGATGCCGTCCTGGATCTGCACGGGCTGGCCATCGACGGAGACGACCTGATGGCCGCCCTCGGGCTCGAACCCGGACCACAGGTCGGGGCCATGCTGGACGCCCTGCTCGACCGGGTCATCGTGGATCCCGCGTCGAATCGGCGCGACGTGTTGCTGTCGATCGCCCGGACCATGCTGACGGACCCTCGATGATCGAACTCCTGCTCCAGGCCGAACGGGCGTTGTCGGTCGGGCTGCTTGATCGGGCGGAGACGCTCTATGGCCAGGTCGCGGCGGCCGATCCACGCAATGCCATCGCCGTCGTCGGCCTCGCTCGCGTTGCGCTCGAACGGGGCGACGAAGTCGGCGCGCTGGAGCTGGCCCGGCGAGGCCTTTCGATCGATCCCGAGAACGATGCCGCCGGGCGGATGGTCCAGCGCCTCGAGGAGGTCCGGGCGTACCGCGGATCCGGCGAAGGCCCAGCGGCAGCCCCGGCCGAGGCGGCGGTCCGGGCCGGAGATTCGAGCGCGTCAGAGGATCGCAGGTCGATCCTCGACCGGCTCATGCGCCGGGGGTGACCTGAGCTCGCACGCCTCGCGCGACGCGCGCCGCTCGCCGCTCGAGACTGGCCACTGGCCGCTCGAGACTGGCCAGATATTCGTGGGGCAAGTCTTGGGCACGGCTGGGATCACGCAGCGCAGAACGCAAGCGTGGCGTCTCGGTCAGATCCACGTCTCCATGAGCTTTTGGCAAGGATCGTCGGTTCGCGATGGCCGAACAAGCATCCGGCGAATATCTGGCCAAGCGTGAGCCGACTAGCGGCGGACACGCGGCGGAACCGGCGACCACTCGGGCCAGCTCGGAGCGGGTAAGGTTCGGGCCTATGACACGGATCCTCGTGACCGGCGGTGCCGGGTATGTCGGCTCGGTCTCCGCCGCGGCGCTGCTGGCCGCCGGGCATGACGTCACGGTCCTCGACGATCTCTCGACCGGTCATCGCGAGGCGGTCCCCGACGGCGCCACGCTGCACGTCGGCTCCTACGGCGATGGTGCGACCGTCACCCGACTCATCGAAGCCGAGCGGATCGAGGCCATCCTCCATTGCGCTGCCCGATCCCTCGTCGGAGAGTCGATCACCGAGCCGGCCCGGTATTACCGGGACAACGTCGTCGGTGGCATCGCCCTGCTCGAAGCGGCGAGAGTCAGCGGCGTCGGACGGGTCGTGTTCTCGTCAACGGCCGCGGTCTACGGTGAGCCGTCCGCGACACCGATCCCCGAAGACGCAGCGCTCCGACCCGTCAACCCGTACGGCGAGACGAAGCGCATCTTCGAGACGACCCTTGCCTGGTACGGGAGCGCGTACGGGATGCGAAGCGTCTGTCTGCGTTACTTCAATGTGGCCGGAGCGACCGAGTCGCTCGGTGAACTCCACGATCCGGAGACCCACCTGATCCCCAACGTGCTGGCCGCAGCCGAGGGTCGTCGCGAGCTGACCGTGTTCGGCGACGACTACCCGACGCCCGACGGCACATGCATCCGTGACTACATCCACGTCAGCGACCTCGCCGAGGCCCACCTCCTGGGTATCGATGCGACCGTGCCGAACGATGGCCGGACCGACCGCCCGGTCGTCCTCAACCTGGGCAACGGCGACGGGTTCTCGGTCCGCGAGATCATCCGGGCCGCCGAGGCCGTCGTCGGACACGGGATCCCGTTCAGCGTCGGCCCGCGCCGGCCGGGCGACCCGCCCGTCCTCGTCGCGAGCTCGACGCGGGCCGCCGAGGTGCTCGGCTGGCACGCTTCGCGCCCAAGTCTCGAGGAGATCGTCGGCTCCACCTGGGCGTGGCAGCAGGGTCGCAGGGACGGACGCTAGCGGGGCTCCATCGGGCCACCGGCCGGCGACAGGCGCTCCGGGGGCGCGACCGGCCCCAGACCGGCCATGACCGTCTCGCCTGAACCCGCCCAGTCATCGCGGACCGGCCAGATCAGCCACAGGCCGACGAGCATCGTCGCGAGGAGGCTGACCACCGCGACCTGGTAGGCACCGGAGCCAAGGCGATCGAGCAACAGGAACAAGGTGATCCCGTACAGCAGTTGGCCGACGACCTGCGAGCCCTTGCCGACGAGCCCGTAGATTCCGAAGAACTCGCCGATGCGATCCGGTGGCGAGAGGCGGACCATCAGCACCCGGTCCGCGACCTGGACGCCACCCAGCCCGGACCCGAGGATCGCGCCGGCCACCAGGAACAGCGGCAGCCCGGCTGGTCCGAACCCGATCGACAAGCCACCCAGCAGCAGACCGACGGCCCACGAGGCCAGGACGACCACGAGCGTCCATTTCGGCCCGCGCCGGTCGACCAGCCTCCCCCACACGAAGCTCATCGCGATGGCCACGAGGGTCAGCAGCAGCAGGACCAGGACGCTTTGCTGCTCGCTCAGGCCCATCGCCTTCACGGTCACCACGCTCATCACCACGATGACCGTGTTGACCGCGTCCGAATAGAAGAACCGCCCGACCAGGAACCGGCCCAATCCAGGCACGTCGCGGGCGTGCCCGATCGAACGCCGAAGCTGGCCGAACGAGCCACGGATATCAGCACGGCGTAGCGCGACCTGCCCGCTGACCCCTGGCTCCCGGACGAACAGGAAGATCGGGATCGCGAACACCGCGAACAGCACGGCCGTGACCCGGAAGCGATCGACGACCGGGATGTCGAGCACGAGGATGAGGATCCCGACGAAGACCGTCCCGCAATACCCGATGGCAGTCCCGAGGCCGGACAGCGTCCCGCGCGTTTCCGGGTAGCTCACCGACTTGATGGTCGCGTCGTAATAGATGAGGGCCGCCTGGTAGGCGAAGTTGGCGACCACGAACAGGCCCAGACCGATAAGGGCCGGCAGGTCGGCGATGAAGAAGGTCGCGCCGATGCACAGGGCGGTGAAGAACAGCAGGAACGGCATCCGGCCCGCGCCGCGATCCGACAGGGCGCCCAGGATCGGGGACACAAGCGCGTTGATGCCGACACTCGCGACGATCGCGATCGACAGGAGGGCGTTGCCGTCCCGCTCTCCGAAGACGTCGTCGTTGACGAGATACAGCCCGATCGCCCCGGACACGACGGCGAACGAGAAGATCGTGTTGGCGAAGTCGTATAGCGCCCACGACAGCGGGACGATCGCTCGGCCACTCGGCGTGAGCCTGGCCAGGCCTCGAGGACCGCGAGGCTGGGCGACGCTCGTCACGGACCGATGATAGCCGTCCCAACACGGGTAGGATTTGCCGGTGCCACCGGATGGATCGCCCGAACTTCGCGCTCATTTCGCCACGCTCCGGCCGCAGATCTACGGGACGGGGTCCCCGGCCAAGGTCGCGGATCCGATCATCGAACCGCTGTGGGTCGGGGTTCGCGCCCTCGGGTTCGTCGATGCGGTCGAGACCTCCCTGGTCGATGAGGACGGTGACCCGGTCGAGGCCATCGACTCGATCGTGGGGGCACTCACCGAGGCCATCCAGTCCAGCGCCGTGATCGTCGATGGATTCCTGACCAAGCAAGCCAACCACCAGGGTCGCGCCATCTACCAGTGGTCGACGGAAGCGCCATCGCTGAGTTCGCTGATCGGCCTTCGTCGAAACCGCGCCGCGGACGCCGTCACGCTTGCGCGAGGAGGCGCTTGCGGCACGGACCCTCGATCCAGATGAGGAGATCAGCTTCGTCGCCACCGATCTGCTTTGGCTCGATGAGACGTCCTTGCTGGACGTCCCACTCCTTGAGCGACGTCGTCTCCTCGATAGCGTCATCGTCGAGTCGGACCTCATCCGGCACGGGATCTACGTCCGGCCGCCGATCGACACGTGGTTGTCGTCCTGGCGAGCCCAGGGCTTCGCTGGACTCACCTACAAGGCCGCAAACAGCCGGTATAGATCGGGCGTGACGAGCCCCGACTGGGCGGTCGGAGGCATGCCCCGCCGCTGAGGGTGGTAGGGTTTATGGGTGCCAGAGACGACGCTGTCACCGGCCATCCGCGATGAGATCGCGCGACTCGGCCGGGCCGACATCATGGTCGGCATCCCCAGCTTCAAGAACGCGGCGACGATCGGATATGTCGTCCGCGCTGCTCAGGCTGGCCTGGTCCAGTACTTCCCGGACCTGCACCCGGTCGTGGTCAATTCGGACGCCGGCTCGCCCGACGGCACGGGCCGGGTCGTCGTCGAGACTGAGCCGCCGGACTACATCGAACAGATCCTGCTCGTGCGTCCGACCAACCGCCTCGAACGGGTCAGCCTGACCTATCCGGAGATCGACGGCGTCGGTGGCAAGGGCGCCGCGCTGCGCACGATCTTCGAGATGGCCGACGCGCTCCAGGTGCAGGCCCTGGTCGTCGTCGACAGCGATCTGCGCAGCATCGTCCCGGAATGGATCGAATTGCTGGCCGGGCCGATCCTGAAGGGCGGCTACGACTTCGTCGCGCCGCTCTACGCTCGCTACAAGTTCGACGGGACGATCACCAATACGGTGACGTATCCACTCACCCGGGCACTGTACGGACACCGCATCCGACAGCCCATCGGCGGCGACTTCGGCGTTTCGGGCGACCTCGTCAAGCACTATCTCGAACTCGACGACTGGACCCCCGAGATCAGCCGATTCGGCATCGATATCTGGATGACGACCTCGGCCATCACCGGCGGCTTCGCGGTCTGCCAGACGCGCCTCGGGGCCAAGATCCACGACCCCAAGGACCCGGGCTCCGACCTCGGGCCGATGTTCCGCCAGGTCGTCGGGACCATCCTGGAACTGGCCAATCGCTATCCGGAGCGGTGGTTGTCGATCCAGGGCAGCCACGACGTGCCGGCCTACGGTTTCGAGCGCGTCATCGAGCCGCCGCCACTCGAGGTCAACACGCTCCGCCTCCTGTCCGAATTCCATGCCGGGTCGCTGACCCTGACCGAGACCTGGGGCCGGATGCTCGCCCCGGCGACGTTGGAGACCGTGCTCGAGCTGGCCGCCGAGGCCGGCAGGCTCGGCGACGTCGCACGGACCCGGCTCGGGCTCGGCGGCGATGTCGCCTCGACAACGGCCACCACGCTCGAGATGGCCGACGCCGTGGCCAGCTTCCACTTCCCGGACGACCTGTGGGCCCGGGTCGTCTACGACCTGATCGTGGCCGCTCGGGACCCCAAACCGTCGCTCGAGACGATCGTGGCGGCCCTTGTCCCGATCTACTTCGGGCGGGTCGGCAGCTTCATCATCGAGAATCGGAGCGTCACCACGGAACAGGCCGAAGAGCGCGTCGAGCGCCAGGCCCGCGAGTTCGAGCTGCTCAAGCCATACCTCATCGGCCGCTGGAACGAAGCCTGATGGCCGTCAAGGCACCATTGCCCAGCCGCATCCTCATCCCGGTCGCGAATCCGATGACCGCCGAGGAGCTGATCCGGCTGGGCGCCGCGATGCTCGATCGGCGGGCCGGCGAACTCTCGGCCCTGGGCATCGTCGAGGTCCCGGAGGGGATGCCCCTGTCAGAAGGCGCGACGCGGGCCAGGCACGCCCGACGGCTGCTCCAGCGGGTGCTCGACTTCGCCCCTGACGGCACGACGATCCATCCCATCGTCCGCATCGGCCGACATGCCGCGGAAGGGATCATCGAAGCCTCGGCGGAGCAGGAAGCCGACCTCATCATCTTCGGCTGGGGCGGGCGCGCCGCCGGCGGTCGTGATGACAGCGGCCCGACGGTCTTCTCGCCGACGATCGACGAGGTGGTCCGCGACGCGCCATGCGACATCGCCGTCGTCAAGCAGCGCGGCACCAAGACGATCCGGCGGGTCCTCGTACCGGTCCGGGGCGGCCCCCACGCTGAGCTCGCCCTGCATTTCGCCGATGCCATCGCCCGACAGCACGATGCGACGGTCGCCGTCCTGCACCTCGTCCCACCAGGCATCACCCTGGCCGTTCGGGCCCAGGCGGAACGGGCGCTGGCGTCGTTCATCAAGCAGCACATCACCGGTCGGAGCGAGGCGATCCTGCACGAGGCGCCGAACGTCCGGAACGCGATCCTGAAAGAGGCCGAGAAGTCGGACCTGGTCGTGATGGGCGCATCCGCCCAGACGGTCGGTTCGAGCGGCAATGGCGATCCATACCTGTTCGGGGCGCTGCCTGAAGCCATCGCCGCCAGGGCCAAGCCGACGGTCATGGTCGTCAAGACCCGTGAGGCCGTCGAGCGGACGACGTTCGACCAACTGGCTGCCCGGGCGGAGACGCTGGCTGCAGCCGATCGTGCGGCCGAGGAAGCGCGAGCGGTACCGGCTCGAGTGGAACGCTGGTTCGGCGAATCGAATTTCCATCACGCTGAGTTCTCCGACCTGCGCCGGCTGGTGACCCTGAAGGAGAAGCAGAACCTGACGGTCAGCCTCATCCTGCCGACCCTCAACGAGGAAGAGACGATCGGCCCGATCGTTCGACGGGCGCTCCGCGAGATGGTCGGCCGGGTACCGCTGCTCGATGAAGTCCTCGTCATCGATTCGGCCTCGACCGACCGGACCCGCGAGATCGCCGAGGCGGAAGGGGCTCGGGTCGTCCAGCATCCGGACGTCCTGCCGCGTTACGGATCGTTCACGGGCAAGGGCGAGGCACTCTGGAAGTCGCTCTACGAGACCAGTGGCGACCTGATCGTGTGGGCCGACACGGATGTCAGGAACTGGCACCCGCGGATGGTCTACGGCACCCTCGGACCGCTCCTCCACGAGCCACGGCTGCAGTACGTCAAGGGCTACTACCAGCGTCCGATCGTCGAAGGCGGCGTGCTCAAGGAGGGTGGCGGAGGACGGGTCACGGAGCTCGTCGCCCGGCCCCTCATCAACCTCTTCTACCCGGAGCTGTCCGGCATGATCCAGCCCCTGTCGGGCGAATACGCCGGGCGGCGGGCGCTCCTCGAGACCATCCCGTTCTTCACCGGTTACGCGGTCGAGATCGGGCACCTGATCGACGCTGCCGAGCGACTCGGCATCGAAGGCCTCGGCCAGGTCGACCTGGAGCGTCGGATCCACCGCAACCAGGAGCTCGAAGGCCTGTCCCGGATGTCGTTCGTCATCCTGCAGGCGGTCATGAAACGGCTCGAGGAACGACGGAAGGCTCGCCTGTTCGCCGAACTCGGCTCGACCATGAAGCTGCCCCGTTCCGGCAAGGGCCGGTTGTCGCTCGAAGTCATCGAACTCGCCGATCAGGAACGTCCACCCATGATCCGGATCCCCGAATACCTGGAGCGCCGGGGTCAGGCCGGTGCGGTGCCGGATCCGGCGGAACCTGCGAGCGATCGTCCCGCGCGCTCCCGACGGCGGCGCGCCCCGGCATCGTGACCGGTCGAGCGCGGACCGTCCTGATCGCACCCGATTCATTCAAGGGTTCGGTCACCTCCGTCGACGTCGCGCGCGCCTTGGCCGATGGCTGGCGGAATGCGCGGCCGGATGACACCGTGCTCCTCTGTCCGCTCGCCGACGGTGGCGAGGGCACGCTCGAATCGGTGGCTGGAGCCGGCGGCTGGGAATGGCGGCAGACCGAGGTGACCGACCCGATCCATCGTCGGATCGAGGCGCGCTGGCTGCGATCGGTGGATGGCACGCGGGCCGTCATCGAGATGGCCGAGTCATCGGGCCTATCGCGGGTCACTCTGGACGAACGGGACGCGGTCCACGCGACGTCGGCCGGGCTCGGTGAGTTGCTGGGCGAGGTCGCCCGATCGGGTATCCGCGAGGTCATCCTGGGGATCGGCGGTAGCGCGACCTCGGACGGCGGGTTCGGGATGCTCACCGCCCTCGGGATGGACCATCGACCACGTGCCGATCAGGCGCCGCCGCCGAGCGGCATCCCGACGGTCCTTGCGTCGGTCGATCTTGACGCCTTGCTGCCGGACCTCGGGCAGATCGCGTTGTCGGTCGCCTGCGACGTCACCAATCCCCTCCTCGGTCCAGATGGTGCGGCCGCCATCTACGGTCCGCAGAAGGGGGCGACACCCGAGCAGGTCGTCGATCTCGATGGCCGGCTGGCCCACCTTGCCGCTCTGCTCGAGGTCGAGCTCGACCTACCGGTATCGCTGCGTGACGCACCAGGTGCCGGTGCCGCCGGTGGAGTCGGGTACGCGCTCATGGCGATCGGACCACGATTCGCGGGATTCGCGCTCCGGCCCGGGGTCGAGCTGGTGATGGACGCGACCGACTTCGAAGCTCGCCTGACCCAGGCCGACCTCGTCATCACCGGGGAGGGCCGGATCGACGCCCAGACCGCGTTCGGCAAGACCGCACTTGGGGTCGCCCAGCGCGCCAGGGACGCCGGAGTCCCGTGCATCGCGATCGGTGGCGGTGTCGAGCCCGATGGCATCCGGGCACTGGCCGCGGTCGGCGCGATCGCGGTGTCGGCGACTGAACGACCATGCACCGTCACCGAGGCGATGGCCGCCGGGATCGTCCCGCTCGAGCGCGCCGGGGAGCGGCTGGCCAGGCTCATAACGCTGGGCGGCTGACCGCCCGCGGCTCGCGACGCGCGTGAATCCCGAGTCGTCAAGTCGTACCAACGTCCCGTCGCCGATTTCGTGGCGCCCGAGTGCACCGCGCTGTGAAGCGCGGTAGGTCGACCGACCGTACCAACGTCCCATTGCCCACCCCAGGACGTTGATCGCACGATTGCCTCCAACTTCTGCCCAGTCAGCGAGGCACGATGCCTACCACCGACCGATCATTGGCACCAGGCTCCCGGCGACGGCGCCGCAGACCTCGCTCCCGAGGCCAGGCGCTCGTGGAATTCGCCATCGTCCTGCCGGCATTCCTGCTGGTCTTGTCCGGCATCCTGGACTTCGGCTTCTTGCTCTACTCCCGGATGACCGTCATCAGTGCCGCCCGCGAGGGAGCCCGCCAGGCCATCATCGCAAGCGATCCCACCACGATCCCGAGCGTCGCCAAGGGCAAGGTCCTGTCCGTGTCGACCGGGCTGGTCAAGGCCGATATCGGGGTCAACACGAGCTGCGTCGCGATCGCCACGTCGGGGTCCTGTTCATTCTCGTCGTCGACCGGTTCGCAGGCCGGTGATGCCGTTTCGGTCAACGTGACCTACACGTATCACACGTTCTTCCCGTTGCTCTTCGGGAACACGATCGACCTGGGCTCCACGGTCCAGATGGTTCGCGAGTAATCCCGATGCGCCGCCTCCGCCATGCCCACGCCGAGGGCGAACAGGGCCAGATCATCGTCCTGTTCGCGCTCGTTCTCGTGGTCATCCTGGCCTTCGCCGGGATGGTCGTCGACATCGGCTTGCTGCGAAACGACCGCCAGACGCTGGCCAATGCGCTCGACTCCGCGGCGCTCGCCGGCGGGACCCTGCTGCCAGTCGATGGCTCCGTGGCCGGATCGGCCGCGGCCGCCGACAGCCTGATCACCAAGACGATCCAGGCCAACTACCCGGGCCTGCCGTCGTCGGCCTACACGATCAGCTACAAGTGCCTCATCGGAGTCGACACGAGCACGCCGGCCAAGCCCTACATCTCGCGAGACATCCCGCTCGTCTGCGATCCCAGCAAGTCGATGGGCCGGCAGCCGGTCGCCAGCGACTTCTACGGCGCGGGTCCGACGAGGTTCTCGTCGTGCGTGCCGAAAGTCGGCGACATGTGCAACGCGGTGTTCATCTCCGGGGCCGCCACGACGCCCTACTCGTTCTCTCGCGTCGTCGGCGTCAACAGCGGATCGACCGGCGTCGTCACCTCCGCGGCGTGCAACGGCCCATGCGGGAAATCTCCGGTCACGCCGGTCGACGTCATGCTGGTGATGGACCGGACGGGCAGCATGAGCGGCACCGATACGACCAACGCCAAGGCAGCCGCGAACTCGATTGTCAGCCTGTATGACCCGAACGTCCAGTGGCTGGGACTCGGCGCGCTTGGGCCCAGCGTCACCTCGGGCGGCTGCGTCGCAGGCGGCGCGAGTGCGATCGGGACGGCTAACCTGCCCACGGACCTGCGGCGCTGGGTCCCCGTCGGCCTGAGCGGCGTCGGGTCGTCCTTCAGTTCGAACTATTCGAAGGTCTCGGCGGCGATCGCCTGCTACACGAATTCGAGCACCGGCACGGATCTCGCCGACCCGATCACGACGGCGGCTTACGAATTGATCAAGAACGGTCGCCCCGGTGTCCGCAAGGGGATCATCTTCGAGACCGACGGCCAGCCGAACAACGCGGTGGGCTCCGGGCCGAACTATTGCCTCCTGGCGAGCAACGCGGCCGCTGCCGCGAAGGCGCAGAACATCGAGATCTTCACCATCGGCTTCGGGCTGGACGCCGCCAGCGGCGGTGATCCCGCCTGCCCGGATACGTCCGGCGCCTGGAAGGGCAAGACCGCGACGGCTCTCCTGGCCAGTATGTCGACCCAACCGACGGTCAATCCGACCACCTGTACGGCGACCGAGAACACCGACGACGACCACTTCTTCTGCATCGGCAAGACCGGGGCCTCGACCGACCTGTCCGGGATCTTCAAGGCGGCCGCCGCGCAACTGGCCAAGAGCGGCTCCCACCTCGTCCAGCTGTACCCGATCCCGGCCGTCAAGGGCGTCAGCCCTGGGTCCGGGCTCGCGGTGGGCGGCAACGGGGTGACCGTCACCGGCGTCTTCTTCACCGGGGCCACGTCGGTCACGTTCGGCGGGAAGCCGGTGGGCTTCACCGTGACGAGCGACACGTCGATCAGCCTGACCGCGCCGGCCGGCACCAAGGGCAAGACGGTCGACATCATCGTGACCACACCGGGCGGCGCGTCGACGGCCACGGCGGCCGACGAGTACACATACAAGTAGCGGCCACCGCGCGCGAACCCGGCCCGGCCCCGCTCGCCCCGGCCCGGCCCCGCTCGCCCCGGCCCGGCCCCGCTCGTCCCCGGACCGGCCGGTCAGAAATTCGTCGAGCGCCTACTAGTCACAGATCGCCGGCTCAGGTGCCGCAGATCGAGGTCGATCCACGCTCAGCCGCCAGATCCCGGACGCACGCTGGCCATGAGAGCCGCCGACACCGTGGCCTATCAGTCGTCCCACGGATATCTGGCCACCGGCAGGGCCGGGCCACACGCCAGGCCAAGGCCGACACCGGCCGCCGCGCGCGAACCCCGATTGACGCCGCGCCCGCCGCGCGTCGACGATGGACGGGTGATCGATCCGAGCAGACCGGCGGCCAAACCGCGCAGGACGAAACCCAGAAAACGGCGGTTCTCCGACCCGGGCCGGACGTGGGCCAAGACCCTCGAGCGCTACCGGCCGGGTCTGGTCACGTTCACCCTCGGAGAACTCGCTGCCTCGTATGGCCGTCCGGTCTGGCAGCGGCGCCTGGATCCGACCAGTGAGCTCATCCTGACCATCCTGACCCAGAACAGCGCCGATACGAACGCGGAGGTCGCCTTCGAGGCCCTGCGCACGACGTACCCGGGCGAGGGCCCGATCCAGGCCCACAACCCGGGCGCGGGCTGGGGTGGCGATGGACTCCCGGACGGGATCGCCCCGGACTGGGCGGCGGTGGAATTCGCGCCGCTCCCCGAACTGGTCGACACCATCCGTCCGGGCGGGCTGGCCAACCAGAAGGCGCCACGCCTCCAGGCCACGCTGCGACATATCCGCGAGCAGCGCGGCGATTACTCCCTTGAGTTCCTGGGCGCCATGACCGCCCTCGGAGCAAGGGGCTGGCTGACCTCCATCGATGGCATCGGGAAGAAGACGGCCTCGGTCTTGCTCCTCTTCTCGTTCGGCCTCCCGCTCATGCCCGTCGATCGGCACGTGGAGCGGGTCGCCCACCGGGTCGGTCTCATCGGACCGAAGGTCTCCGCCGATGACGCCCACGACCTGTTCCTCGGTCTGCTTCACCCGGATCAGATGTACGAGGCCCACGTGAACCTCATCCAGCACGGGCGCAAGGTCTGCCACGCCCGCCGACCGGACTGCGATCACTGCCCGCTTCGACCTCGCTGTCGGTACGTGGACCCCAAGGCGCTCTGACCCGGGCCGATTCGGCGCTCGAGCCACATTCCGGCGCCAGGCGCCTGCAAGAGCGAACGGATCGGAGTTGCGTGCCGCGCGCACCATCAGATCCGCCACCTGGTGGCCCTGGACGGCGCCAGGCGCCTATGCCGGCAAGCATAGGCGCCGAACTCGACCGTGCCACCGATCTCGTCGGCCCGGACAGGCGCCACGCGCCGACGCGCAGCCGGCCGCGCCGGGGAGCAGCGCCGGGGCGCAGCCGGCTACAGATGTTCCCGGCGCCACTCACAGGATGAGGAGCGCCGATGCGCGCGGGATCGAGCCTTGGCGCAGCGCTCGAAGTGCCTCCCGTGGCGGCGTCGGGAACATCGCCCGCAGCGACGTTTCGGCGTCGCGCGCTGCTGCCCGATTGGTGCGCGAATCGGCGAGAAGCAGGATCACGACGTCGATATTCGAGTCGCGCTTCTTCAGTGCGATCCGCCGCAGCACCGCCTGCGCGTCGCGCAATCTGGTTTCCGCCTCGACGCCGATAGTCGCAGAGCCACCGACGACTTGGGCATCCCAGGCACGCCGATCACCCATGATCGGGACCGGCACCTCGGTGAGCAGCGCAAGCGAAGGCCCGAGATCGGCCCGAAATCGGTCGAGCAGCGTGACTTGAGCCTGGTCGCGCAGCGGACGTCCTCCTGGATAGACCTTGACCGTCAAGTCGAGTCCCAGAACGGCGGCGAGTCGAGCCAGTTGGTCGATGGTGACGCTGGTCAAGACTCCCCGCTCGATGCGGCCGACCTGGGTAGGTGAAAGGTCCGCCGCGCGCCCGACATCTTCCTGACGAAGACCCAGTGCAAGTCTGGCCTCGCGGAACTCATCGCCTACGGCCTGACGGATCCTGAGTCCGGTCCGTCGGCCGCGATCCACTCGTCGCTCTCGCGTTGGCATGCCCGCATCATCGCGATCAGCGATCACCCGTCAGTCGACCGCCACAGATCTGGATCTCACCCGGACACGCGACCGCGACCGCCCGCGCCGTCGGCGCCAGGCGCCCGTCCGGACCGATGGCTGCCTGTCCCACGGCCCATGCGGGCCTCAAATGCCTCGGCAACCCGCAGATCTCGCAGTCCCTAGGCGCCACACGCCGATTCGGCCCGTCAACGGGCACGCAGAGTGATTCGCTCGCCGCAGCAGGCGCCTGGCGCCGAAATGTCGCTGGGCGCCCCCGCCTGCCCCCCTGCCCGCTCAGGCCCCCCCGCCGCGCTGACCCGAACGGCCCATGGCATCGAGAGCGGATCGCCCGCTACAATCCCGGGCATGAGTTGGGAGAGTGGCTTCACGATCGGCGACGGTGTCGCTGCTGGCGGGAGCGAGCACGAGCAGGCGATCGAGCTCTTCGGTCTCCACCTCCGGCTCGTGGGCAAGGTCGGGCTGGGCCGGTTCGGCCGGTTGTCGGACCTGATCAATGCCTCGAGCGGGTACATCCGCGTCCACGATGTCCGCCTCCTCCGGCCCGACGGCGAGCCGACAGGTGCAGAGTTCGCGGAGATCATGGTCGACCAGGACGAGATCTCGTTCATCGCCCAGAGCGAGGAACAACCACCGGAGACGCTCGTCGCGACCGGTTTCGTCGAAGAGATGTCGACCCCCGGCATCGAGGTTCGCCGGGCTCGCGAGTTCGTCATGTTCACACCGGCGCACACGCTGTCCGGTCACGTCTACCTGTTCGGCCAGACCCACATCGACGGCTTCGTCGATGCCACCGATCCTCGTTTCGTCTCGGTCACGGAGGTGACCGTTCGCTCCCTGGCTGAGGATCGGATCACCGGTGAGTATCCGTTCGTTCTGATCAACCGGACCCAGATGATCGCCGCCTCGGAGCTCGAATACGGCGACGATACGAGCGACGCCGATGCGAGCGACCCTGATGGGAGCGACGTCGAGGCACCTGCCGACGGCCCCGAGTCCCCCGTGCCCCCGTGGCCCGAAGCCGACTTCCGACCCGAACTGCGCGATCAGGCGGTCGAGGGCAAGAAGTCCGACTGACCACGTCGGGGTCCGGGCACGCCCCGGCCCGCTGCTATCCTCCGACGATGTCGAGCGTCTGGCCCACGGGGCCGCGGCTGCAGGCCCCACGAATCCTCATCGTCGATGACGACCCGAACCTGCTCGTCCTGCTGGCCGACCAGCTCCAGGCGGACGGGTTCGAGACGATCACGGCACGCGACGGCGTGGAGGCACTCAGACGGATGGAGACCGCCTGGCCGGACCTCTTGATCATCGACATGATGATGCCCCGGATGGACGGCCTGTCCCTGGCCCGCGAGATCAAGTCTCGAGCCGACCTGCCCGTCATCGTCCTGTCGGCCATCGATGCCGGCGACTCCAAGGCCGATCTCCTCGAGGAGGTGGCCGAGGACTACGTCACCAAGCCGTATCACTACCCGGAGCTGCGAGCGCGGATCAATCGAGTGCTGCGCCGACTCGGCGACAAGGTCCCGCGCCAGAGCCTTGTCCTCGGTCCGGACCTCACCCTCGACCTCCATCGACGCGAGGCGACCGTCGGTGGCAAGACGGTCGAGCTGACCCCGACCGAATCGCGCCTGCTGTACGCGCTCGCCGCGAGCATCGGCCAGACCGTCCCGACCGAAACGCTCCTCGCCCGTGGCTGGGCGGACACCGACGACGCCGACCCTTCCTATGTCTGGGTGACGATGCGACGGCTCCGCCAGAAGGTCGAGATGGACCCCAATCGCCCGATCCACATCCAGACCGTCCGGGGTGTCGGCTACCGGCTCGTGCCGACGGTCGGCGTTCCGCCGCCGGACCTGTCGGTCGATGCCTGACCCGGAGCGGTCGCCTGGACTGAGCTTCCGGACGCGATTGACGGGGGCGTTGATGCTCGCGTCGCTCAGTCCGCTGGCCATCTTCGGGATCTTCGTGCTGGTCGTCGGTTCGGCGCTCGGTGGATCATCGGCCGACGCAAACCTCAGCCGCCTGCTGCTGTTCGGGCTGACCATCGTCGCCGTCCTGTCGATCCTCGGCTCATACGTCCTCGTCGGCGACCTGACCCGGCCACTGCACGATGTCGCCGAGGCCGTCGACCGGGTCTCGAGTGGTGATCTTTCGACACCCATCCAAGTTGCCGGCGACGACGAACTCGCTCGACTGTCGGAGAGCCACAACACACTGGCCGCGTCGCTCGAACGGCGGAACCGCGAGCTGGACAAGATCCTGGCCGCCATCGAATCGATGTCGCCGCGCGATGGCGTGGAGGACCTCGTCGAGCGGGCGGGCAAGGACGCGCGAGCCGCGTTCGGGCTCATCGATGCGACCGTCATCCTGGGCGATCCGTCGCTGGTGCCGGAGGTCGAGGTCGTGGCCGGCGAGGTCCGCCAGCTACGGGCAGTGATGCGCGCCGGCAGCGATGAACTCGGTGTCCTGCTGGGTCGGCTGCCCGCCACCCGGCGTTGGGAGCCGGCCGATCAGGACCTGCTCCAGCTGTTCACCAGCGAGGTGGCCATCGCCATCCGGAACGCCCAGCTGTTCAGCCAGGTCGAGTCCCAGAACGCTCAGCTTCTTGAGCTCGATGCCGCCAAGGATGACTTCCTGCGGGGCGTCAGCCACAACCTTCAGACCCCGCTGACGAGCATCCGTGCCTATGCCGAGCAGCTCGAAGGCGACCACCCGGATCGACGCCTGGGGATCATCTCCGAGCAGGCCGAACGCTTGTCGCGGATGGTCCGCCAGCTCCTGATGGTGAACCGGCTCGAGTCCGGGGCGCTGCGACCGCGAGCGGAGGTGCTCAACCTGGCGACCCGCGCGCGCAAAGCGTGGGAGGCACTCGGCGCGGACGACGTCGACTTCAGCCTCGATGATGGTTCCGGCGGCTGGTTGGCCATCGCCGACGGCGACCAGCTCGACCAGGTCCTGTGGGCCCTCCTCGACAACGCCATCAAGTACGGCGGCCGTTCGCCGGTCACGGTGGCGGTCACGGTCGATGCGGAGGCGGCGCGCCTGTGCATGACGATCTCCGACGGCGGCCCGGGCATCGCGCCGGAGGATCGATCGAGACTATTCGCGCGGTTCGCCCGAGGCGAAACTGGCCAGTCGAGCGAGGGCAGCGGCCTTGGGCTCTACGTATCGAGGGAACTGTGCCGAGCCATGGGCGGGGAACTCAGCCTCGCCGACGGCGTCGTCGGCTCGGGCAGCACGTTCAGCATCCAGCTCCCAGGTGAACCAGGCACGGAGGCCTGACCCAGACCGGTCAGGACGGTTCGGTCTGGCCCTCGGCGATCGAGGCAGTCGTCTGCTCCGATGCCTTGGTCGCTGTCCGGAAGCGCCGGGGATCCCCAAGGGCCACGAGGGCGAGGGCCACACCGACGACTGGACCGAGATACGGCGTCACGCCGATCAACTCAGCCACCATGTTTCCGGCATACCAGCCAACGTAGAACCACAGGATCGTGGCGACGACTCGTCTCATGGCGCGCCATGGTGCGACGGCGACCGCGCGTTCGACCACCCGCCCGGAAGTCCTGCCCGAGTACGGTCCCAGGGCTCGCTCGGGGCCGCGGACGGTGCGTGACGGCACCGAACCTTGGTCACCCCCGACAAAGTGAAAGGTCCGGCGTAAGGTTTCCGGCCTAGTATCCGCCGGTGCCCGAAAGAATTCGCCCCGATTACCCGGCCCACGGATCCCGGCGATCGCCTCGTCGCGCACGCGACAGACGGTCTCACGCCATCCCTTGCGCCTGAATCGATCTCGCTCCGACAAGTCGCGGGCCCAGGCATTGGTCGAGTTCTCTCTACTGTTGCCGTTGCTCCTCCTGTTTCTGCTCATCGCCATCGACGTCGGGCGGATGTTCTTCTCCTACGTCCAGATCAGCAACGCGTCGCGCGAAGCGGCCTCCTACGGCTCCGTCTATCCGAACGACAGCGCGACGATGACGTCCCGCGCTCGGCAGGAAACCAATGTCCAGGGCCAGACGGGAGAAAGCACGCTGGCGGTCGCAGCGACGTGTGCCAATCCCGCCGGGACGACGATCTCATGCGTCGATGCAGCCGGAGGAGGAGGAACGGGCAACACCGTGACGGTGAACGTCACCGAGCGATTCTCCTTCCTCACGCCGCTGATCAACAGCTTCTTCGGCGGCGGACTTGACATCAAGTCATCCTCGACGGCGGCGGTTCTCGGTCTCGCCCCGAACGGCGGCGCGGCGCCGCCGTCCGGGTGCGCACCCCCAACCAGCGCGGCCTTCACGGTCACTGTCGCGACGTACGACGTCGCATTGGACGCATCCGCTGCAGCTCCAAGTACAGGGGCGTGTGCAATATCCGGCTACGACTGGGATATGGGTGATGGACTTGATCCCTTCCCACCGATCGTTGGTAGGACTGCGAGCTACACGTACGCAGGCGCGCAGACATACCGGATCACGCTTACGGTCAGCAATCCCGGGGGTGAGCTTTCCTCGACGCAGTTCATCGCAGTCGGGCCCCGGCGCGACGCCGACACCTACGCCAACCGCGACGCCTACGCCCGCGCCGACTGCGACGCCGGCGCCAACCCCCACTGGCCCCGTATGCACAACGCTTCCGACATTCACGTACGCGTTCACTGGGCAGGGCAATGGGGCAAAGAAGCACGAGATGACGTTCTACGGCGCTTACAGCGGCCAACCGGCCCCGGTCATCTTGGGCCTGGATCTTCGGGGACGGGCAATCAGCGGAACCGGCCGCAGAACGACTCCAACGCCTACGGAAATTCAGGCACGTTCACAGTCACCCTGACCGTCACGAATGGATCGTGTCGATCCGGCTCGCGCGGTGAGCCATCAGGTCGTCTTTCCGTGACACGCCGACGACGCAGGCCAGGCGCTCGTTGAGTTCGCGCTCGTGCTGCCGATCTTCCTGCTGATGTTGTTCGGGCTCATCGACGTGGGTCGGCTCGTGTACATGAACACGGTGCTGTCCCAGGCGGCCAGAGAAGCCACTCGGGTCGGATCAGTCGAGGCCAGTTGGATCGGCAAGGCTGATGCAAGTTGCGGGACATCGGGTGGCCCGACGTGTCCGGCGAACGTGAGCGTGTGGCGGACAGACGTCGCGAATGCGGCCAATCGGATGGTCGCGCCATTTGAATCTATCCCGACCAACAAGGTCTATACGAAATGCACGAGCGGCGCAGCGCCGACCGGGGCGTGGACAGATACGACGTGCGGGTCGCCAACAAACGGCAATCGCGTGTCGGTTCGGACGGAACTCACATTTCGACCGCTCACTCCGGTCATCGGGAACATCGTGGGCAACGTGACGCTCGCCGGCGCGGCGACCATGACGATCAATTAGGGAGCCCAGCAATGCCAAACACGTCGCGCGCCGGTCAGCGAGGTCAGATGATCGCCCTGTTCGGCATCAGCCTCGTCGCCATCATCCTGTTGGTTGGCCTCGTCATCGACGGTGGCACCGCGCTCGTTCATCGACGCGAGGCCCAGAACGCATCGGACTTTGCAGCGATGGCCGGAGCTCGTGTCGTCGCGGTCAAGATCGGCGGAGATGCGGCCAACGGCACAGACGCCAACGTCAAAGCGGCGATCGTCGCGTCTATTGCTGCCAACAAGGGGACACCGATCGTCTTTGGCGCACCGGATGGGCCTCGCTACGTCAATGCCGCGGGCGGGACGCTCGGGTATGTGGGCTCCGGGACGATGCCCGGGACGGCCGTGGGCGTCAAGGTGTCGTCGAGCAATGACTGGAAGCCGTACTTCCTGTCGATCGCCGGATTCAACAACTGGACAGCGACCGCGGATGCGATCGCTCGAGGCGGGTATGCCGCGGGCGGCCCCGGAACGGGAGTGTTCCCGGTCGGGATCGCCCAGGCATTCTTCGACGGGCGTCAGCCTTGCTCCGGCCCGGTCAGCAACGTGCCAGGAGACCCGTGCTATCCGGCCCATATGACGCCGGGCACGCTCAACGTCCCGGGCGGCTTCGGGTGGCTCAAGTTCGGCTGCTCCGGTTATGGGCTGGGTCAGGGCTCCAATGGCGGCTGTGCGAATTCCAAGCCGTTCTTGCAGACCGAGATCGGGCCACCATCCAATAGCTTTGGATGCTGCACCGAAGTCGGCCTCCCTGGTAGCGCTGACAAGATCGGCAACCTTCCGGGTAACAAGGCGAGCGCGGACTGCGACTACTACATCACCAACAAGATCGTCGTGACCGTACCAGTCTGGGACTACGCGGGTGGCACTGGCCAGAACGCTTGGTACCACATCGTCGGGTTCACGGGCTTCCAGCTCACGGCGTGCCACGGCGGCAAGGATGTCGAAGGCGTCTGGAGAGTTCCGTTCTTCACGGGTCCGACCACATCCACGCCGGGATTCGCGGGCGCTCCCTTGGCCGTCCAGCTGATCCACTAGGTCGTCGTTCCGGCCCTGCGCAAAGAGCCGCGACACGAGTCGCGGCTCTTCCATTTCGGGCGTGAGTTGCGATCGCGACAGGACGATTGAGCCTTTGGTGTGAACGTCCGGGCTATGCACGCGGGCACCGTTTCAAGTGAGGCTGAAAGGTGTCGGGGCGATGGTGTTTTGACGACACCTCATGTCCAACGCACCAAGCAGAGGCCTCACGTTCATGAACTCCATTCCGTTGAGGGGGCGACGCCCTTCGTCAACGGGTAGCCGCACCGCCTCGAAGCGTGCTTCTCGATCTCGAGGGCAGGCCATCGTCGAGCTCGCCCTGATCCTGCCGATCATGCTGATCATGCTTGGCGCGGCCATCGATCTCGGCCGCCTCTTCTATTCGCAGATCAGCGTCAATGACGCCGCCCGCGAGGCAGCCCTCGAGGCTTCTCGCAACCCGTCCTCGTTCATCCCGAATACGGCCTGCACCTCGGCCAACAAGGAGCAGAACCGGGTCATGTGTCGGGCGCTCAACGAGGCAAAAGGCAGCTTCGTCACAGTCGCAGCGACGGACGTCACGATGGAGTGCTCGACGTACGCCGTGCCCGCCGACGTCCAGCGCCCTCGGCGATACGGTCTCGGTCCGGGTTTCCGGTCATTTCACGTTGCTGACGCCGCTCCTCTCGAGCTTTTTCGGCGGTCAGGAGATCTCGTTCGACTCGACAGCCTCGGCGCAGCTCCTGGTGACGCCGAACCTCGTGTCGGCGGCGCCAAGCGCGAACTTCACCGCGACCCCCACGTCCGGCACCGCACCCTTGGCGGTGACGTTCGTCGATACCTCGACCGGAGGGCCGACCACATGGTCGTGGGACTTCGGTGACGGGCAGACCTTCGTCGGCCAGAACCCGCCAGCCCACACCTACGCGTCGCTCGGGTTCTTCTATGCGCGCCTGACGGTGACGAACGCGGGTGGCAGCAACTCGGTCACACGGACGATCACGGTGAGTTCGGCCGCCCCGGCAGCCGCCGGTCGCCGCCTTCAATGCGTCGCCGATGACGGGCGCTGCGCCACTCGACGTCACGTTCACCGATACGTCGACCGGGACCCCGACGCTGTGGGCGTGGGACTTCGGTGACGGCCAGACGTCGAACGTGCAATCTCCGCCGGTCCATACCTACCCTGACGATCGGTGTCTATAACGTCGCGCCTGACCGTCACCAACGGAACTGGCTCTGACACCAAGACGAAGACGATCAATGCCGCGGCCCCATGTCCGGTGCCCGTGGCGGCGTTCACCGTCACACCGGCAAGCGGCAAGAAGAAGAAGGCGTCCTTCGCCGTAACGGACGCGTCGACGAACATGACGACGGCCGGCTGCAACAACACCTGGTCGTGGAACTTCGGCGACGGCAGCGGCAACTCGTCGCTCCAGAACCCGCCGGGCTACGTCTACAACTCGTCCGGCATCTACACGATCCAGCTGACGGTCTCGACCCTTGGCGGTTCGAGCACGGTGTCGCACCAGGTCACGGTGACCAATTGATGCGCCGAGTGCGAGCCGAGCGTGGCCAGGCGGTTCTCGAGTTCGCTCTGGCTCTGCCGATCTTCATGATGCTGTTGATGGGCGTCTTCGACATGGGTCGAGGCATCTACATGTACAACGGGGTTTCCCAGGCGGCTCGCGAGATCGCCCGGGCGACGAGCGTCCATCCCGGCAGTCCGCTCGGGACCAGCGCCGAGACCGTGGCCGTCCTGGCCACGCAAAAGAAACTCATCCCCGGTCTCGCGAATCCGACCTTCTATTGCGTCGACATCGACGGTTCGACCATCGCCACGACCTGTCGCGCGGGCTATCAGGTCAAGGTCGTGATCCACGCGCCATACACGCCGATCACGCCGATCCTTGGCCTCGTCGGCACCTTCGACATGCAATCCAGCAGTTCAGTGAACATCCAGTGAAAGGTCCAGGCACAACCATGAATCGAATCGACCGGGCCGACCGCAGGGGTCAGGCGGGGCAGATCGTCGTCCTCTTCGCACTCGCACTCATCGCCCTCATCGCCATGGTGGGCCTCGTGCTCGACGGTGGATCCTCCTTCGCCATGCGTCGCGACGAGCAGAGCGCTGCCGACCTGTCGGCACTCGCTGCAGCCAATGACTACCTGCTCAATTCGGACACGCCACTCGCGATCGCTCGAGCCCGGTCGGTGGCCGCGATCAATGGCTACACGCACGGGACCGACGGCGTTTCCGTCAACGTGGCGATCACGACGACGAACGGGGCGATCGTCAAGGTCGACATCACCGCGCCGCACCGCAACAACTTCGCCTCGATCGTCGGCATGCCGAGTTGGGATGTGAGTACCACTGCGACCGCACAGAGCGGCTACCCCGATACCGTGAACGGTGGGGCACCATTCATCTTCAGCATCGATGCGTTCGGGCCGAACGGTCAGCCACTGTCTGCCTACGCCAATCCGTCAAACCCATATGACTTCGGCGAAGGCAACGGGGACATCCCGAACGGACCGGGCGACATCGCCTGGACGAACTACGGGACCGGCAACGTCAACACGAGCACCGTCCGCAGCATCATCGACGGCTCGCTCGTGATCAACAAGACGTTGGCATTCGGTGAATACATCGGCCAGCACAACAACGGCAACCACACGGCGCTGTACAGCGACGTTCAGTCATATCTCGCTGGCACCAATGTGCCGGTCCCGGTCGTCGACCACAACGGCAACTTCCAGGGCTGGGCCACGTTCCACGTCGTGAGCGCGTCCGGCGGCAGCAACAAGCACATCACCGGCTACTTCGTCGCCCCGTACGTCAACGAGCAGCTGACGACAACGGGCTGTGCGTTCGGCTCCTGCCCAAGGTTCCTCGGGAGCCCGACGCTCCACCTGACCAACTAGCCGACTTCGCCGACCGGATCGGCTGCCCCGATGGTCCGGGGTGGTCGTGACCCGCACCCGACCAACTGCCTATCCAGTCTGGACAAAGGTTAGGCGGTCCGGCCTATAGTGTCGCCAGCCAGCGGGCCTGAGAATGTGCCTAGTGGACTCAATGTGTCTCACCGCATTCCTCGAGACAAGGTCCGCAAGCGAAAGGGGTACGCATGGCGACATTCCCGAGTTCCATCGGTCGCTACCGAAAGCCATTCACCATGATGGCCGCAGGAGTCCTCGCTCTGGGCATGGCCGGCGCCGTTGGTGCCGCAGACACGACCGCCTACCCGCCCCACGGCGAGACGATCATCAAGGGCTGCCTCAACCCGGATAACCACTACATCAAGATCCGCCCGAAGGCATCGCCTTCCTCCTGCAAGAAGGGCACGAAATACGTCGAGTGGTCGATCCAAGGCCCAGCCGGTCCCGCGGGCGCAGATGGTCCTGCCGGTCCTGCCGGTCCCGCCGGTCCCCAAGGCGATGTCGGTCCTGCCGGCGCTGACGGTAATGGCATTCCCGGTCCCCAGGGCGATCCCGGACCCGCCGGTGCTGACGGCGCTGACGGCGCCCCAGGTGCAGATGGCGCCGACGGCGCTACTGGTCCCCAGGGCGATCCCGGTCCCCAGGGCGATCCCGGACCTGCCGGTCCCCAGGGCGATCCCGGTCCCCAGGGCGATCCCGGTCCCCAGGGCGATCCCGGTCCTGACGGCGCCGATGGTGCTGACGGGGCTGACGGGGCAAACGGGGCCGATGGAGCTGACGGCGCTGACGGCGCTGACGGCGTGAGTGGCTACGAGATCGTCAACGGAACGGCATCGACCGACAACGAGAATGCCAAGTCCGTGACGGCCACCTGCCCCGGCAGCAAGGTCGCGATCGGTGGCGGCTTCCGGACCAGCAACGTGAGCAACGTTGGGGCCGTGGTCATCACCAATAGCTATCCGAGTGCTTCGGATACATGGACGGCGACCGGCGATGTCTCCTTTAGCCTTGGCAACACGTCTTATTCGCTTGCAGGCGTACGTGGTGTGCGCGAAAGCTTAGCGAATCTCGATCGACGGCAGATTCCGTCTGACGTCACGAAGAACCCCGCCGGAGCAACCTGGCGGGGTTCTTTCATGCCTGCTGGCATCCGTGTTGAGGGGCTATAAGGTACCGGTCCGTGCGGTCCATTGGACTCATCGCGCCGACGCACCGCGGGAACGACTATTCGGCTGGACTTCATCCATCGCGCGACTTCTTGCGCGACCAGTCCTGCATCCCGAGAGGGCACCGAATGATCACGATCTCACCTCAGATCAGCCGCTATCGCAAGCCGGCCACGGTCGTCATGGCCGGGGCGTTGGCGCTCAGCCTGTCCGGCGCGGCGCTCGCCGCATCCTCGTACCCGCCCGGTGGCGGGACGACGATCAAAGGTTGTCTGAACCCGAAGAATCACAATGTCAAGATCCGGCCCAAGGCCAGCCCAACGAGCTGCAAGTCCGGCAAGATCTACGTCGAGTGGAATAAGACGGGACCGACCGGAGCCACGGGTGCGACCGGTGCGACCGGTGCGACCGGTGCGCAGGGCGCCACGGGTGCCCAGGGTGCGGCCGGCGCTGACGGTGCCGCCGGTGCCGATGGCGCCCAGGGTCCTGCCGGTGCCGATGGCGCCCAGGGTCCTGCAGGCGCGCTGGTGCGATGGCGCCCAGGGTCCTGCAGGCGCCGATGGCGCCCAGGGTCCTGCCGGCGCTGATGGCGCCCAGGGTCCCGCTGGTGCCGATGGTGCGGCTGGTGCTGACGGCGCAGCTGGTACTGATGGCGCCCAGGGCCCTGCCGGTGCTGATGGCGCCCAGGGTCCTGCCGGTCCTCAGGGCGATCCCGGACCGCAGGGTCCTGCCGGCGCAGACGGAGCCCCAGGTGCCGCTGGCGCGCAGGGTAACACCGGGCCGCAGGGCGACACGGGGCCCCAGGGCGACCAGGGGCCGAAGGGCAACAAGGGTGACACGGGCGACACCGGTCCAGCCGGTCCAGCTGGTCCCTCCGGTGGCCTCGGCAGCGTGGCGAGGAACACTGGCACCACCAGCGGTTTCAACGGCAATAACGGCCTCGGGACGACCGTGACCGCGACGGCGACATGTTCCTCGGGAACGCTCGTCGCCGGCGGTGGCGAAGTCACCGGGAACAACGCAAAGCATTACGCCGCGATCACCGCCTCCTATCCCAACGGCAATGGCACGACGTGGACAGTCGTCGCGACGATCGTCGCTGGGAATCAGCAGAACGGCAACCCGCCGTCGCTGACCGCCTACGCGCTCTGCGCTTCGTAAGCAACGCCTCGCGTTTCATCGGAACCCCGGCTGGTTCGCCAGCCGGGGTTCCGTGATTCCGGCCTACAATCCGCGCCATGCCAGCAACGAGCCTCACGACCGTTTCGCGCGTCCCGCGCCTGAGTTACTTCTTTCCCGCACATAACGAGGAGGACAACCTCGAGGGCCTGATCGCCGAGGCACTCGAAATCCTGCCGCAGCTCGCGGAGACGTTCGAGATCATCGCCGTCGACGACGGGTCGACCGACGGCACCGCGGAGATCGCCGACGGGCTTGCGACGGCCAATCCCGACGTCGTCAGGGCGGTCCACCATCCGACGAATCTGGGCTACGGCGCAGCGCTCCGATCCGGGTTCGCGGCCAGCCGCTACGAACTCGTGGCGTTCACGGACGGCGATCGCCAATTCCACATCATCGACATCGGGCGGTTGACCGCACGACTGGCGGAGCCGGACCAGCCCGACATCGTGGTCGGCTATCGGATCAAGCGAGCCGATGCGGCGCTTCGACTCGCCTATGCCGGCGCCTATCGCCTGGCCAATCGGATCTTCTTCGGTCTCCGGGTCACCGACGTCGACTGCGCGGCCAAACTCTTCCGACGTGACGCCCTCGACGGCCTGCGGGTCGAGTCGGATGGCGCCTTCTTCTCCGCCGAGATGGTCATCAAGTTGCGCGCCTCCGGCCATTCGGTCGTGGAGGTCGGGGTCCCCCACTATCCGCGCACGGCCGGTTCGGCCACCGGGGCCAAGCCCTCGGTCGTGCTCCGCGCCGTTCGTGATTTCTGGCGCCTGCGACTCCACATGTGGGTCAACCGCGGGCGGGCCCTGCGCCGCGGAGCCCCGCTGCTGTAGGTCCGGATCCGGCGGCCGGTTCGACATCGGCGCCAGGCGCCCGCACCGACCGACGAACCTCGGCCCGGACCGGCTCGCATGCACCTCGGCAGTCAGGAGGAGCGCCTGGCGCCCAGATGACCAACGAACACGACCCTGGGCGCTGCCGGAAGCTCCACGACGTGGTTGGGCGGTCGTAACGGGCGTGGGGCGCCGATGGGCCGGCCGGATGCGAGGGCGGTGGCCCGGCCGACACAGGCCCGGCCAAACGCCACTCCTCTAGTCGCCGATGGTGGTCTCGAAGCCGGGGTCCGACGAGCTCGACCGGACCGCTGTCGAACACCGCCGCGACGCTGTCCACGGTCGCCCGACGGTCGAACCCCATCTGGATGTGGGTCAGGAGCACGCGACCCGCGCCGCTCCGACGCGCCAGGGCGCCGACGGCCGGCCCGTCGAGATGCCAGGGTCCGGGCACGATCGGACCCGGCCCGAACGAAACCTCGGACAGCAGCGTGTCGCCAGGTCGAACGAGCACGTCCAGATCTTCCGCGCGACCGCAGTCACCGGAGTAGACCAGCCCCGGTCCGGCGTCACGACCGGTCGCCGCGATACCGACCCGAAAACCGAAACTCGACGCGGTATGGGTCACTCGGGTGGCCTCCACCTCGAACGGACCGATCTCCCAACGGCCCTCCAGCAGGGGCTCGAAATCAAGCGCGGCCGCCGCGAAGCCGGGTTCGTCGTGCAAGGCATCGAGACGGTCGGCCAGACCGGCCGGGCCGAGGACCCGGACCCGCCGGCGCGGTTTCTCCCAGCGAAGGTAGTGGCGCATCGACACCAGGTCGACGAAATGATCCGGGTGAAGGTGGCTGATCACGATCGCATCCAGCGTTGCCGGGTCGAGCAGCCCGGCTAATCGGGGAAAGGCCCCCTGGCCGAGATCGAGCAGGATCGCCGCGTCGCCATGCCGGACCAGGTAGGCGGCGCCGGCGGCGCCCGGGCGATCGGTGTAGGCGGGACCGGCGCCGATGACGGTCAGGCGCATACGATCCGCGCTCGGCTACGGCTGATCGAGTCCATCAAGCGTCATGTTGCACGACTGAAGCGCCTGCGTCGCGGCGTCCGCCGCAGGTGCGGGCACCGTGCCTACCAATCCCTCAAGGATCCCGACGTGTCGAGTCAGGGTGCTGGCGAGCGTGGCTACCGCCGACGCATCGCCACCGGACTCTGTGCCAGCCACGGTCACGATGCTCGAATACGCCGTCAATGCGGCCTCCGCGGCACCGGCGTCTCGACCGGCCACCGCCGATCGGGCCTCGGCGATCCGCCGTTCCAGTCGATCGACTTCGGCCTGGGCACGCTGCGCCAGCTGGGTCGGCAGGTTCGCCGCCTCGATGGACACGCTCGTGGCATACAACGGCCCGCCAGGCCGCGCCGCCAGCGCGCCACCAACGATGACCGCCAGCGTGAGACACGCTGCCAGGAGCAGCGCGATCGGACGCGGAGCACGCCAGCGGCGTGTCGTCGCGGCCGGGCCAGCCGTCGGGCCGCTCGGCGCCGCCACGCGGGCCATCACCGTTGCCCGGATCCGGGCCTCCGCGTCGAGGGTCGGTGACAGGCGCGCGTTCGCAAAGGCCGACAGTCGGCGCTCGACCTCCGCGTCGCCGGGCTGGGCCTGGTCGTCTATTCCGTCGCTCATCTCGTCGTCCATCACGACATCTCCGAACCTGTCGGCGTGCCGGCCTCACGCTGGACCGGCTGTTCGATCCCGAGCTGGCGCCGAAGCGCGGCGATCGCCCGGAACTGCAGCCCCCGGATGGTGCCTTCCTGCTTGCCCATCGCTTCGGCGGCCTCGCGGGCGGACAGGCCGGCGAAGAAGCGCAGGGCGATGGCCTCCCGCTGGTCATCGGTCAGGGTTGCCAGGGCGATCCCCACCGCCTCGATCTCCTGGCGCGTGACGGCCAGGTCGTCCGGGCGCGGCGTCAGGCCCGGCGCGATCGACCGACTGGGCGAGGTCGGCGTGCTCGTGGCTGGTCCTGACGAAATCGATGACCGCGTTCCGTGCCAGGCGGAACAGCCAGCCCCCGAACGGGATGCCGCGGGATTCATAGCGCGGCAAGGCTTCCAGGGCCTTGACGAAGATCGACTGCGTCAGGTCCTCCGCGTCGCTCGGGCGGCGCACACGGCTGGCGACGTAGCGATAGACCGGTCGGTGATAGTGGTCGAACAGCCGCCCGAAGGCTCCGCCGTCCCCCGCTCGCGCCGCATCCACCAGCCGCTCGATCGCGGCATCGTCCAGAGTCACAACGAATGTCCGGTCCGACCGTTAGGTTCGCCCATCGGACCCGCATGGTGCCACGTTCCTAGGGCGCAGGGATGGGAACCGAAACGCGGGCGGCGCCAGGGCCGCGACGGAAGGTGAGGGCCGTGAACCCGGCATCGGCCGCGATGGCGTAGCCCTGGTCCAGGCCCCAGTTGGCATGACCCGCCCGGTGGGCGTCCGAGCCGACCGTCACCGCCCGACCGCCAAGCTCGTGGAATCGGGCCACGATGGCCGGGTGCGGGAACGGTACGCCGATCGCAAAGCGCAGGCCGCTGACGTTGACCTCCAGCGCGGTCCCGCTCTCCACCAATGCGTGCAGGATGGGCTCATACAGTTCCGGGGCCGCCTCGAGGGCCGCGGGCTTGACGTGTGGGTACAGGTAGCGTTTGACGACATCGATGTGACCGATCGCGTCGAACAGGCCGGATCGCGCAGCCGCTTCGACTTCGTCGAACGCCGGAGCGACGATGTCCGCCAGTGACCGACCCCGGGTGAACGCGGCGACGTTCCGATGGGAGTAGGGCGATTCGACGCGATCGTGGACGGACCCGATGGTGAAGTCGTACGCGTGTCGAGCCAGATGCTCGCGGATGTCCTGTTCCCACTCGCGATCGTAGGTCAGCTCCACCCCGAACCGGATCTGGACGCCCTGGGGACCCCAGCGCTCGGCGGCGCCACGGACGATCCGTTCCCGGTCGGCGAAGGTCGTGTAGCCGAAGGCCGGGGCGCCTGGCTCGAAATCGACGTGGTCTGTGATGGCGATCTCGGTGATGCCGCGCTCCACTGCGCCGGCCGCGTAGACATCGATCGGGACGTCGCTGTCGGGCGACAGGTCCGTGTGCATGTGGGCGTCGAGCGGCAGGTCGCGCGGCAGTCGATCGTGGGTCAACCGGAGATCAGGCCCAGTTCGTGACCCACCCGGTCGAAGGCGTCGAGCGCGACGTCGAGTTGCTCGTCGGCGTGGGCGGCAGTGACGATCGTGCGCAGGCGCGACTTGTCGATGGCCACCGTCGGGAAGACGACGGGCTGGGCGAACACGCCCTCCTCGATCAGTCGATCACTGAACCGGCCGGCGGTGTCCGGGTCGCCCATCATGACCGGGGTGATCGGCGTCTCTGACCGCCCGGTGTCGAACCCGAGCCGGGTCAGTTCGGCCTTGAACCGGCGGGTGTTGGCCCACAGCCGCTCCTGGAGTTCGGGTTCCTCCTGCATCACCCGGATCGCCTCCCGGCAGGCCGCCACGACGGCCGGTGGGGCCGACGTCGAAAACAGGAACGGACGGGCCCGCTGGGTCAGGATCTCGCGGAGGGCCACGGACCCGGCGACGTACCCGCCGAGCGAGCCGACCGCCTTGGACAGGGTCCCGACCTGGATGGCGACCCGGCCGTGCAGCCCAAAATGATCGACCGTCCCACGACCATCGCGTCCGAGCACGCCCGACGCGTGGGCGTCGTCGATCATCACGGCCGCACCGAACGCCTCGGCCGCCTCGACGATCCCGGGCAGCGGTGCGATGTCGCCGTCCATCGAGAACACGCCATCGGTCACGACCAGGATCAACCGGTATGGCTCGCCGCTGCCGGCTCGGCCGTCTCGTCTGGCCCGCTCGAGGATGTCCCGCAGCGCGCCGACGTCGGCATGCGGATAGATCTCGCGGGGCGCCTTGGACAGGCGCATGCCGTCGATGATCGAGGCGTGGTTGAGTGCATCCGAGACGATCAGGTCGGTCTCGCCGGTGATGGTCGGGATGACCCCGGTATTGGCGGTGAACCCGGACTGGAAGGTCAGCACGGCGGGCGTGCCCTTGAACTCGGCCAGCTCGGATTCCAGCGCCTCGTGCATGGACATCGTCCCGGCGATGGTCCGGACCGCGCCGGAGCCGACGCCCCGATCATCGACGGCCTGCAGGACGGCGGCACGCAGGCGAGGATGATGGGTGAGACCCAGATAGTCGTTCGATGACAGGCTGACCAGGCGTCGGTCGTCCACGGACACGATCGGCCCCTGGGCGGACGACATGATCCGCAGCGGTCGATACAGGTGGCGCTCGCGGAGTGCCTCGACCTCGTCGGCGAGGAAGGCGAGCGGGTCCGGTCGGCCGGCGTTGCTGCTCACGCTTGCCAGTCCATGACGACCTTGCCCGAGTCGCCCGCGCGGGCCGCGGCGAAGGCCGCCTCGTACTCGCGGAACCCGAATCGGTGGGTGATCGCCGGCGTGATATCGAGCCCGGACTGGAGCATCACGGTCATCTTGTACCAGGTCTCGTACATCTCGCGACCGTAGATCCCGCGCAGGGTCAGCATCTTGAACACGATGGCGTTGACGTCGAGCGCGATGTCCTCGGTCGGGATGCCCAGGATCGCGATCCCGCCGCCGTGAGCCATCGCGGCGATGGCAGCTCGCAGGGCGGCCGGCACTCCGGACATCTCCAGGGCGACATCGAAGCCTTCGACCATCTCGAGTTCGGCGAAGGCATCGCTGAGCTGGCGCTCGCGCGGATCGATGGCGAGCGACGCGCCCATCTGCATCGCGAGCTCGCGTCGGAACGCGTTCGGCTCGCTGACCACGACATGACGGGCGCCGGCATGGCGGGCGACGGCAGTCGCCATCAGACCGATCGGCCCGGCTCCGGACACCAGCACGTCCTCGCCCAGGACCGGGAACGCGAGGGCCGTGTGGACGGCATTCCCGAACGGATCGAAGATCGCCGCGACCTCCTCATCGATGCCGGGCCAGTGACTCCACACGTTGGTCATGGGCAGGACCACGTATTCGGCGAACGCCCCGTCGCGACCGACGCCCAGGCCGATGCTCCGAGCACACAGTTCGCGACGGCCGGCCAGGCAGTGGCGGCACCGACCGCACACGACGTGGCCCTCGCCCGAGACGAGATCCCCGGCAGCGAAGCCATCCACATTGGCGCCGACCTCGACGATCTCGCCGACGAATTCGTGACCGACCACCAGCGGCGGCTTGATCGTCCGGGCCGCCCATGCATCCCACGACTCGATGTGCAGGTCCGTGCCGCAGATGCCGGTCTTGTGGACCCGGATCAGGACGTCGTTGATGCCGACGGTCGGGATCGGGACGTCCGTCAAGTCAAGGCCCGGTGCGGCTCCGGTCTTGACCAGCGCGAGCATCGTCGATCGGCTCAGTGATCGGCCGGCAGGTCGTCGAGATCCAGCTCGCCGGCGAGCTCGTCATCGGCATCGAACCAGTCGATGATCGGGTTCTCGACCGATCCGATGCCCTCGATCGCGCAGCGCACCCGATCGCCAGGCACGAGGAAGACCGGCGGGTCGCGATAGGCACCGACCCCGGATGGCGTGCCGGTCGCGATGAGGTCGCCCGGCTCGAGGGTGATCGTCCGGCTGATGAATTCGATGAGTTCGGCGACCGACCAGATCATGTCCGAGGTCGAACTGTCCTGCATCAGGATCTCGGCGCCGTCATCCGGCCCGGACCCGGGGATGCGCCAGGACCGGAGTCGCAGGGCCTGCGGATCCGGGATCTCGTCGGCCGTGACGAAGATCGGGCCGATGGGCAGGAACGAGTCCGAACCCTTGGCCCGCAGCCACTGGCCATCGCCCAATTCGCCCTCGCCCAGGGCCGCTGGCACGCCCTGCCAGTCGCGAGCGCTCACGTCATTGAGGACGACGTAGCCGGCCACGTGATCCAGGGCGTCCTCCCGGGAGACCCGCCTGGCGCGGGTCCCGATCACGACCCCCAGCTCGACCTCGAGGTCGAGGGCCCGGGTGCCTTCCGGGCGGACGATCGGCTCGCCATCGGCGATGACCGTGTTGGCGAACTTGGAGAACAACAACGGGCGCGTCGGAAGCGGTCCGCCGCCCTCGGCAGCATGTTGCCGGTAGTTCAACCCGGCGCAGACGATCTTGCCGGGCTCCGGGATGGGCGGGATGACGTCCACGTCCTCCAGTTCGAAGCCCACCGCGCCCTGCAGGGCCTCGGCCCGGAGTGCGAGTTCGGACAATGCGATCGGGTCAAGTTCGAAACCGGTCAGGAAGCCTTCCATGAGCGGAACGAGCCGGTCGCCGAAGAGCACCGCCGTACCGGCGTCATCCGGACCGAGATAGGAGACGAGACGCATCGGTCGGCGCTCAGCTGGCCGACGGTGCGGCGCTGGGGCTGGGTGCCAAGGCCGGGCTGGGGTCGGTGGAAGGGCTCGGCTCCGTGGCGGGACTGGCGCTCGGCGAGGCTGCGACGCTGGGCACCGCGGTCGCGGTCCCGTCCGTCGGGGTCATCGCCGTCGCGAGTGGCCCGGATTGGTTGGGCGTCGGACAGATCTTCTCGGTGTTGGTGATCCCACCCCACTGGTTCCAGAACGCGTCGATCTGGTCCTGGTCGAACGTGTCGAGCAACAGGACGCGACCCCAGACCATCGCCTGGAACGGGCTGCTCATCTGGTCGAATCGAGCGATGACCGGTCCGCAGTCCTGGGCCGGCGGAAAGGCCTCCCAGAACGCCTTGAATTCGGCCTGCCCGGCATCGGTCGCGCCGGCGCTGTCGCCCTTGTACAGGATGACCAGGCCGCCGTGCTCGAGGTTGTGGATCCAGCCCTGCGGGATGACCGCATCGTCCGGGCCGTAGACGCGCGCGGCGATTGGGCCCTGGCCGGACACGTTGATGTGCTTCCCGGAGGCCGGTGCGCAGTACGTGTAGGTGACTTTCTCGCCAGGGCTGACATGGGTGTGACCCATGTCCGGCTGCGCGTAGCCGAGCGCTGGCGTCGAGCCGGGTGCGGGTGAAGGGGTCGGATCCGGTTTCCAGATCGTCGAACAGGCGTAGGTCGGCTGGGCGGCCGACGTGAACACGAAGATGGACAGCAAGCCGACCCCGACCAGCGCGGCCACGACGATGATCGCGGTCCGGTAGCGCTCGAAGAAACTCGGCTTGTAAGCGGTCCGCTGGCGCTCGCGGCGGCTTGACCGTGCCGACGGGGACGTACTGCTCCGCGGTGCGCCGGTCGTGGCGGCCGAGGCGCTCGTCGCCAAGTCGGCGGTCTGGCCCGCTGCGGGTGATGGATTGCCGGTCTGCGATCGCCGGCGGCTGGCTTTACTCACGCGGGTGCCTCGAAGTCGGGGGTTCGGCGGTCAGTGACACGGGGGTGAGGGTACCTCACGGTTGATCCAGATAGGTCCGGACCTCCGTCCGGAGCAGGCCACGGAACAGCAGGAGCCCGAAGGCGGCCACGAAGATCGCCTCGATGATCAACCGGCTGAGCGCCAGCAACGGGACGAGCGGGATGGTCAGACTGGCCAGCCCCAGGGCCAGGCCGCGCGCGGCCTGCTTGCGCTGGAGGACGAGGGTCGTGGTGAAGATCGTGTAGGCCAGGAGGGCCATCACGACAAGCCCCTCGAAGCTGACCGGTGCCGAGATGGCCAGGTCGATGACCGAGCGCAGGCTGAGCCCGATCCCGGCCAGGATCAGAAAGGCGTAGACGAGGAACAAGCGGATGCCACCGGGCATGGCTCGGATGCGGTCGATCATCGGGCCTGCATGGTAGCGGAGACGGGGCTGGACCCTCGCGGTCAGCGGTGGGTCGGCCGGTGGATATCGATCGATCCGACTCGCCCGACCGGGATGACTTCGGCATCCGACATGGATGGACCAGCATCACCCTCGGTCGCGGGGCCGGTCGCGCCGTTGCCGGTCCATCGCCAGCGGACGCCGTCCTCCTCCTGGACGCCCTGTGGCCAGGGGTCGCCACGGTATGGACGGAAGATCGTGATCCGGAGGTCGGCCCAGCGGTCCATCCAATGGCGTGCCGACAGATAGGCGCCGAACAGGATCAGGGCGCTGATCGTGGTGTCGAGAAGGTCCACCGACATGTCGGCTGAATCCTACTCCGCATCGACGGATCTGAGGATCGCACCGTCGAACGGTCCAAGCGCGAGGCGGCCACCTTCGAGCCGGACGGCCGAGCTTGTCCGGAACGCGATGGTGCGACCCTCGAACAGGCGATGTTCGAGGGTGCGGCCCTGCTCATCGAGACTGAACGCGACCACGGCATCGGCATGCTCGTTCCGACAGCGCACGACCAGCGCCCCGAGGCCGTCGTCGGCGATGAGTGTCTCACGGGGACCGCGCCAGACCGACCCCATCGAACGACGGGCGTGGATCAGGTCGCGATAGGTCTCGTACAGGGCACGATCCTGTCGCTCGTCCCAGACCATCGGCATCCGGCTCTCCTCGGGGTGCCCACTGCCATCCGGCCGGCGCACGTCACGGACCTGCGACAGGCCGACTTCGGTTCCGTAGTAGACGATCGGCGGGTTCGGCAGGGTGAATTGATAGAGCGCGGCAAGGCGGAGTCGGCGGACGTCGCCCTGGACCACCCACAGGAACCGGTTCATGTCGTGGTTGTCCAGGAACGACGGCAACACCATCCCGTCGTCCTGGTACGCCAGATGGCGGTGCACGGTCGTCTCGAGATCGGCCAGCCCGAGCGTGCCGAACGCGAATGCCTGTCGGAGGACCTGGTTCAGCACGAAATCGAGACAGCCGTCGAGCCGGCCGGCGTAGGTCCGCTGGAGCGCCGGCGTCTCGACGACCTCGCCGAGCGTCACGCTGTCCGGCGCGACCGACCGTGTGGCGGCACGAAACTCGCTCCAGAACGCATGGGACGGACCCTGCGCGTAGTCGCACCGGAAGCCATCGATACCGGTCTTCAGCCAGCCGATGGCGCTGTCGATGAGATATCGCCGGGCACCGGGATCGTCCGCGTCGATCTGCGGATGGTCCTGGACGCCGAAGAATGTGAGATAGGCGTCGGGCCACCGGGTGAACGTGAACCAGCGCCGTTCCGGCGCATCCGGATCACTGGTCGCTGCGCGGAACGCCGGGTGCTCCGAGGACATGTGGTTGGCCACCAGATCGAGGATGACCCGGAGCCCGTGGGCATGTGCGGCGTCGACCAGCGCGCGAAGGTCCTCCGTGGAGCCGAGCCGGGGTTCGACGGATCGATAGTCGGATGGGTCGTAGCCATGGTGTGACGGGCTGGGAAAGATCGGCGACAACCACAGGCAGGTCGCGCCGAGATCGACGATGTGCTCCAGCCGCTCGAGGACGCCGCGGAGCGTGCCTCCGAAGAACCCGCCGAGCGAGTCGGGCGTGGCGAAGGGTTGCCCGCCGCTCGTCGCGAATCGATCGACGAAGACTTCATAGATGACCGCGTCCATGAGCCAATCGGGGACCGTCTCACGGTCGACGTGGTAGGCATCTGCGGCCGTCCGGCGGATGGGCCACAACTCCCCCGCGAACCGGAACGGTTCCGCGTCAAGGTCCGACACGCCCGGCGGCCGCTCGCCGGCCACCACCCCGGCGATCTCGCTGGCCCAGACGCTCTGCCCGCCGAGCGACGACCAGGCTTCGATCCGGTACCTGACCAGCGTGCCATCGGGCTGTCCGGGGATCTGGCCGGCCCACGTCTCGCGATACCCCCAGGCAAGCGTGTCCCAATCGACCGCGATCCGGGTGAGGCTGAGCGACTGCCCCACGCTGGCGACGCCGCGAGTGCCTGTGGGATCGTCGCCGTCGGTCGTGTAGTACGTGGTGACGCGGTCTGCCTCGACCCGTGGGCCGATCCTGACCCGGATCGTGACCGGTTCGCCGGGCGCCGGGTCTCGCGGATCAACGTCGTGGGCATGATCGACGCCGGCAGCCGCGGCCTGCATCTGCGCGACACGCTGGCCGTCGGTCGAGAGCGTCCCGAAGACGAAATCGTCGGAGATGTCGTCAGCCATCGTGGAGCACCAACAGGTCCTCCCCGGTGACCCAGATGACGACCCCTGGCGGCGTCGGGCCGAGGTCCAGTCCCCCATCTCGAACGACGGCGGTCACGTCCGAGAGCAGTTCCGTGAACACGGCGCCGTCCGGGATCCCGCCGAGCCGGACCGGGAGCGGCCCCGGAGGCCGAGGGCCGGGACCACGGACGAGGAGGACGATCACCTGGGCCGCATCCGTATCGCGGAGATACGCGAGGTGGTCCTCGCCCACTTCGAGGACCTGGAACCCGCCGTCCATCAGGGCCGCAGACCGGACCCGGAACCGGACCAGACGGCGCACGAAGGCGAGCCGATCGCGATCCCAACGGGTCGTATCCCACGGCATCGTCCGGCGGGCGTCGCCGCCGTCGAGCCCGTCGAGCCCGATCTCATCGCCATACAGGATCGAAGGCACGCCGACGTACGTCAGCAACGCCCCGAAGGCCGCCCGGACCGGCCCATCGTCACCATGCAGCACGGACTGGACCCGGCCCGTGTCATGGCTGTCGATCAGGTTGTATTGGCGTCGGGCGACCGACCAGGCGATGGCGGCCCGATACGCTCCCAGCGTGGTCACGAGCGACTCCGTCGTCGACCGCTCGATGCGAAGCAGCGTGCCAGCCCGGCTGCGCACCTCATGGCCATCGAGCCAGTGCAGGAGCGGGACCATGAACCCGGCATAGTTCATGACACCGTCCCATTGGTCGCCGGCCAGCTGATCGATCGCATCGAACCAATGCTCACCGACGACGTATGCCTCGGGCGACTCGTCCTTGATCGCCGTCCGCATCGAGCGAGCGACCTCGGGGCCGAGCTGGACCGCGCCCGATCGGCCGAGCATGTTCGCCACATCGATCCGCCAGCCATCGATCGAATAGGGCGGGCGAAGCCACCGACGCAGGACGGCATCATCGCCGGCATACATCGCGTCCCTGAGACCGGCGCTCCGGTAGTCGAGTTTGGGCAGCGAACCCACCCCCAGCCACGACTCGTAATCGTGCGGGTGCTCCCGGAAGATGAAATAGCCGGCCTCCGGCGAATCGGGGTCCGCCTGGGCTTCCTTGAACCATTCGTGCTCCACGCCGACATGGTTCGGGGCCACGTCGAGGATGAGCCGGATCCCGACCGCCTCGGTCGCGCTGCGCAGGGCAGCGAGTGCCGCATTCCCCCCGAAGCGGTCCGCGACTCGCGTGTAATCGGACGTGTCGTAGCCATGGTTCGAGGGCGACGCGAAGATCGGATTCAGATAGATGGCATTCACCCCGAGCGCGACCAGGTGGTCCAGGTGGTCGGCGATGCCCTTCAGGTCGCCGCCGAAGAATTCGACCATGCCCGACCGGTCCGGGGATGGGCGCTCGTCCCAGTCACGCCGATGGGCGACATTCCCTCGGTAGGTCCATGCGCCATCACGTACGTCGTTATCCGTGTCGCCGTTGGCGAAACGGTCGGGAAAGATCTGGTAGAAGACGCGATCGCGCAGCCAGGTCGGTGGCTCGTATCCGACGAGCAGGATGAAGTCGTCTCGATCCGTCGGCGTCACGACGTGGAGCCCGGATCCGTTCAACCAGCCGGTCTCGCCAGCGGCCACGACCAGGAAGCGGTATGAGGTCGTCGGCATCGCGACGTCGGTGGTCACCTCCCACCAGCGAGTCGCCGAGTCGGCGCTGATCTCGACCAGTTCCTCGAGGAGTTGCTCGCCGTCGGGCACGGTCCGCAGGAAGAGCCGCTCGACCGGAGCCTCGATGGCAGCCCGGACGCGAAGCCGGACTCGATCACCGATCCGCAGTCGGTCGATATCGGCGCCATCGAGCGGCGTGACGTACCGGGCCGAGCCGTCATGGTGGATCGAGGCGAGTTCATTGACCGATCTCGGCGCTGGCATCGCCTAGTCGGCAAGCCAGACCGCGCCGTCGCGCGGCGCGAGATCGAGTTCGACGCGCCCGGACTCGACCGTGACCGGGCCCATCGTCGGTCCGGTCATCCCCGCCCATCGTTCGGGTCGGAACTCGTGCCCGTCCATATCAGGGAGCGTGATCGCCAGTCGCCGCCCGACGTCGCCCGCGTTGACGGTGATCAACGCGTGGCGACCCTCGAACCTCCGAAGGTAGGCGATGACCTGGTCCTGCGCCGCCAGGATCTGGAACGACCCCTGCCGAAGGACCGGGTTGGCGCGACGTGTCGCCGCCGCCCCGCCGACGTAGGCCTGCAGGGCACGATCCCAGGTGTCCGGCCGATCCCATGGGAATGCCGCCCGGCTGCCCGGGTCCAGCTCGCCGAGCATCCCGATCTCGTCCCCGTAGTAGATCGACGGCGCGCCCGGCACGGTCATCTGGATGAGCGTCGCCAGACGGAGGGAGTCGGTATCGCCGCCGACCATCGACAGGAACCGGGGTGTGTCGTGGCTGCCCAGCAGATTGAGCTGCACGTATGTGCAGGCCGGGTCGTTGATCGAGAAGGCGCGCTCGAGTCTCGCCGCGAACTGGGCCGCATCATCTTCCCGGACCGCCGCGGCGACGGTCGGATGCTGGTCGACGACTCGCCGGTCATGTCGGCCGACACCGACGAACGACGTGATCGCCGCCCCGAGCTCGTAGTGCATCTGCGCGTCGTACATATCGCCGCGCAGGTCGTCGGGCGCCTCGTGCCAGATCTCCGCCACGATATAGGCATCGGGCTTGACGGCCTTGACCCGCTGCCGGAAGACGCGCCAGAAGTCGGCCGGTACCTCATTGGCCACGTCCAGTCGCCAGCCGTCGATGCCGAACCGCAGCCAGGCTTCGGCGACATCGAGCAGGTACGCCCGCACGTCCGGGTGGTCGGTGTTCAACTTCGGCAAAGCCGGCAGTCCCCACCAGGCTTGGTAGCCGAACCGAGCCTTCGATGCGAGGCCCTCCCGGTGCGTCTCCTCGATCGTCGCGATGTCCTGCGTCGTCGACTCCTCCGGATAGGCGCGAAGCTGGCGGCCGGCTTCCAGCGCGGCCTCGTCGAAGAAGAACCAGTCCCGGTAGGGCGATGACTTGCCCGTCTCCATGACGTGATGGAACGGCCAGAACCCACGACTGGCGTGGTTGAACACGCCATCGAGCACGACCCGGATCCCACGGTCGTGACAGGCATCGATGAGTTCGCGGAGCGCCGCGTCGCCACCGAGCAGCGGGTCGACCGACCGGTAATCGAAGGTGTGGTACCGATGGTTCGATGCCGATTGGAAGATCGGCGTGAAGTAGATGGCGTTGGCGCCGATGGCCTGGATGTGATCGAGATGCTCGACGACACCCAGAAGGTCGCCGCCCTTGAAGCCGTGGACGGTCGGTGGCGAATCCCACGACTCGAGTGGCCCGGGTTTGGCGACCCGGTCACTTCGAGCGAACCGGTCCGGGAAGATCTGGTAGAAGATCGCGTCGCGGACCCAGGCAGGCGTCCACGACTCGCCCCTTACGGGTTCGAGCATCGGACGCCTCCCGTGGCCAGTCGCGCTCAGCCCTTGACCGCTCCGGAGGTCAGGCCACCGACGATGTATCGCTGGAGTGAGAAGAACAGGACGACGGTCGGGATGGCGGTCAGGAGCGTGCCCGCCGCGAAGATCCCGAAGTTGGCATTCCGTTCGCCGGAGACGAGCCCGTACAGTCCGACCGCAAGGGTCTTGCTCTCGTCCTGGGTCAGGAACACGCTGGCCATCAGGAACTCGTTGATCGCGGCGATGAACGACAGGACGCCGACGACGGCCAGGATCGGGATGACCAGCGGCAGGATGATCCGGAAGAACGTCGTGGTGTGCGACGCCCCGTCCACCTTGGCCGACTCGTCGAGTTCGATCGGGACGGTGTCGAAGAAACCCTTGATCAGCCACGTGTTGACCCCGAGGGCGCCGCCCATGTACAGCAGGATCAGGCTCCACGACGTGTTGAAACCGATCGGCGGATACAGGTCGGTGATGGTCGTGAACATGATGTAGATGGTCACGATCGCCAGGAACTGCGGGAACATCTGGATGATCAGCAGGAACAGGAGCCCCGGTCGTCGACCGGAGAACCGGAAGCGCGAGAAGGCGTACGCGGCGAAGGCCGAGAGTGCCAACGAGAAGACCGCCGCGAAGCCCGCGATCACGATCGAATTGAGGAACCAGTGGGTGAACCCCGTCCGGTTGAACAGGGCATCGAAGTTGACCAGGCTCGCACCCGTCGGGATCAGCTTGCTCGAACTCAGGGTGCCCAGCGGGTTGAACGCGGCCGAAACGACGAAGACGATCGGGAACAGGGCGAAGATGCAGGCCCCGATGGCCACCAGATGACGCCAACCGACGCGCCCGAACCACGTTTGACCGGTCATCGGTTGATCTCCTCAAGGGCTGCCGTCCGGCGGAATCCGATGATGGACACGGCGGCGACGATCATGAAGATGAGGATGGACACGGCCGCGGCGAAGCCGTACTGCGCTCCGCCGGAGGCGAAGGCGAGTTTGTAGACGAGGCTGACCAGGAGGTCGGTGGCGCCGGCTCTGGGGTTATCGGGCGGGAATGGCCCGCCGTTCGTCGTCAGCGCGATGATGTTGAAGTTGTTGAAGTTGAACGCGAACGATGCGATGAGCAACGGTGCGACGGCGATCAACAGCAAGGGGAAGACCACGGCCCGGAACGCCTGGTATCGCTTGGCGCCGTCGACGGCCGCGGCTTCTGTCAGGTCTTGCGGGATCGACTGGAGCGCGCCGAGGCAGACCAGGAACATGTACGGATAGCCCAGCCAGAACTGGATGAACAGGATCGCGAACCGAGCGGTCCACACCTCTCCGAACCAGTTGATGTGCTGGCCGGTCAGGTTGTTCAGCAGCCCGAAGTCCTGATTGAACATGTCTCGCCAGACCAGGAGCATCGCGAACGACGGCATCGCGTAGGGCAACACGATCAGGACGCGGTAAAACCGAAGCGCCCGAAGGTCGGGCGAGTTCAAGGCCATCGCGACGAGCAGGCCGGCGACGAAGGTGATGATCACCGACAGGAAGGCGAAGGCGAAGTTCCAGGTCAGGATGCTCAGGAACGGACCGGAGATCGCCGGGTCGGTGAACGCACGGGTGAAGTTCGAGAACCCGACGTTGACCTGCCAGCCCTGGGGCAACGACTTGCCCGTCGCATCAGTGAACGATCCGACGGAATTGTCGGCCGTCCACACTTCGCCCGATACCGCACCCGTGATGCAGTCGCAGGCTTCGGCGTACTGTCGCGTCGGTCGGCCCTCGTAGGCTCGACTGAGTCCCTGGCTCTTGATCGCGCCCTGCTCCGTCGGCACGGCGAACGATTCGAGTTCGACCGATCGTGCGGCGACCTGGCTCGCGGTCAGCAGGACCAGCCCTTGCGGGGCGACCGTGACCTTGCCGCGCTCGTTGAGCTGGGCGTCCGGGAAGGGGGTCAGCCCGTCGGCGTCGCCCTGCTGCGCGACCTTCGTGACTGGGTCGACCAGCAGGAAGACGAGATCGCCGACCGCCGGATCGAGCCGGGCGGCGATGCTCAGGACGTATTCGGTCGAGCCGGGGACGGCCTGGACGGAGCCCGACTCGATGGAGCGGATGGCTTCGTCCTTGGTCCCCCGATGGCCATCACCGAAATTGGTGAACGCGGTGCTTGCGGTGAAGATGACCGGGATGACCTGGAACGCGATCAGGAAGATCGTGCCCGGGATGATGTACTTGATCGGGATGTGCCAGGGCTGCAGGAAGATGACGTACAGCAGGACCGTCGTCACGACGACGACGATCAATGGCACCCACATCTCCGTCGAGATGAGCGGAACGGCCAGCCAGATGGCGATCGCGGTGATGACCGCGAGCAGGATGATCTTGAGGAGGATGCCAGACGTGCTGGCGGCGTTCAGGCCCCACCCTCGGTTCCTCGGCGGCGCGGTCATCTGGTGGCTCCTTGGGCTCGGATCCAGAGACGATGCCGGATGCCGCCCGAGGGCGGCATCCGGTCGCGGTCGAACAGGCTACTGGGAGGCGATGCCGTCCCGGATGGCCTTGGCAGCAGCCTCGAGGGCTGTCTTCGCGTCCTGACCCTTGATGATGGCGGCCTCGGCGACCCCGAACGGTCCCCAGACCTGGCCCATCTCCGGGATGCCCGGAAGGATCGTGCCGCCGGCGCTGGCGGCCTGGAACTTCTCGATGTCGGGGTCGGTCGCCTTGACCTGGTCGACGGCCGAGATCAGCGCGGGGCGCCGAGGCTCTGCCTTGTAGAAGGCGACCTGGACGTCATTGGTGGTCAGGAAGTTCGTGGCGAACTCCTGGGCCAGCGCCTTGTTCTTGCCTCCACTCGACAGGTAGAAGCCATTGACCCCGATGAATGGACCGGCCGGTCCGCCATCAGCCCACATGGGGATGGGGCAGATGTCGTAGTTGACCCCGGCAGCCTTGATGTCGGCGACAGCCCACGGGCCGGAAACGAGGAACGCCGTCTTCTGATCGGCGAACAAGGGGATGGCGTTGGTGTTGTCGATCGACGTCTTCAGGGCCTTGTCGCCCTTCTCACCGATCGAGCCGATGAGTTCGCCGGCCGCGATCGATTCCGGTGAATCGACGGTCACGTTGGTCGGATCCGGGTCGCCGTTGGCGTTGGCGCCGAAGAACGATCCGCCGCCGGACGAAAAGACCGGGTAGATGTGATAGGCATCACCCGACTGTCCGCTCTGCAGCGCGAGGATCTCCTTGGTCTTGCCGTCCTTGGCGAGTTGCTTGCCGGTCGTCACCAGGTCTTCCATCGTGGCCGGGCATTCGGGCACGAGGTCCGTGTTGATGAACAAGGCGATGTTCTCGACGGAGTACGGGATCCCGTACAGCTGACCGTCGAAGGTCATGCCCTGGATGGCGAGTGGGTCGAAGCCGGACGTGTCGGCCAGCTGGACCGGATCGATCGCGCCGTTGGCCACGAGCTGACCGACGACGTCATGGGCCCAGACAACGATGTCTGGCGCCGTGCCGGCCTGGCTCGCAGTCAGGAAGGCCGGGATGATGTCCTTGGCGATGGCCTCGATCTTGACCTCGACCCCGTTGTCCGCCGCGAACTGTTCGGCGAGCGGCTTGAGCGCCGTCGCGCGCTTTTCATCCGCCCAGATGCGCAGGACCTCGGTCTCGGCCGCCGGCTGGCTGGCCGCCGGCTCGGACGCCACCGGTGGCTGCGACACCGGAGCGGTGCTGGTTTCAGGCGCCGTCGAGGCGGCGCTGCTGCTGCAGGCGGCGACGATCAGGGTCAAGCCCATGACCGCCGCTGCCTTGGCACGTTTGCCGATCATCTTTGCTCCTCCGATACTCTCCGTTTGATCGGTCGGTCCCGATCGTCAGATCGGTCCGCTGTCATCAGCTCTTGTTGACGCTCACCTCCTTGAGCGATGGGGTCGGCCGGCCGGTCGACTCCCGGATGACCAGGTGGACATCAAGGCGGCGGTGGTCGGATCGCGCCTGTTCGCCCTCACGCGGGCTATGCAAGAGCAGGCGGACCGCTTCCTCGCCTTTTCTTCGGATCGGCTGATGGACCGTGGTCAGGGCCGGATCGGTGTACTGGGCGAATTCAAGGTCGTCGAAGCCCACGATCGACAATGCGGCCGGCACCTCGATCCGCAGTTCGCGTGCCGCATGCAGGGCGCCGATGGCCGTCACGTCACTCATGGCCAGGATGGCCGTCGGTCGGAGGCCGTCCTCCCAGGCAGCGTGGAGCGCGCCCCGCCCACCCTCGATCGTGGTCGGCGCGATGACCACGTTCTCGTCGCGGAGCTCGATCCCGGCCTCTCGCAGGACGCTTTCGTAGCCGCGCATCCGGAGCGTGGCGATCGCAGATGGCCGACCACCCGAACCGGCTGGCGGCTCGACGCTGATGATCAGGAATTCGCGATGGCCGAGTTCGAGCAGGTGCCGGGCGGCCGCCCGGCCGCCGCCTTCGTTGTCGACCGAGATGCTGGGCTCGTCATCGGTCTCGGCCGAGTCAACGACGACGAGCCGCATCCCCGACCGCCGGATCCGTCCGACTTCCGGATGGGCGGCCGACAGGCCGACGGCGATGATCCCGTCGACGGTCGCCCGGTCGATGGCCCGCGCCAGCGAACCATGCAGCGGCGAGATGAATTGAAGGGCGTAACCGGCCCGCTCCGACTCCGCGGCGACCCCCGCCGTGAAGAGAGCGTGGTACGGATTGCTGAAGGTCAGATCCAGGGCCTGGGGCGTCAGCACCCCGATCGTCCAGGTCCGACGTTGGGCCAACGATCTGGCGATCGGATGCGGGCGATAGTGCAGTTCCACTGCAACCGTTCGGATGTGTCGGACCGTGTCGCCGCTCAGGCGGGCGGGCGAATTGAAGGCGAACGAGACTGCGGTCTTTGATACGCCGGCCGCCTTGGCCACATCAGCGATCGTGGTGCGGCGCGTGGTCGCCTGCACGGCTCCTCCGACACCGACGTGCGACCACCGCAACCCCTGCCTGCCCAGATCGTGGCGACAGGAAAAGCGGTTTAGCAAACCGGTTTATGGACGGTACCAATCGACGCGGCGCGGTGTCAATACGGCGGTGGCGCGGGCCAAGATCGCAACCTTGTCGCCCGCCGCGGGTTGTCCTGAGTGCCGATAGGTCATACTCCCGCCCTGTGGCTGATCTACCCATCGACCTTGCGAAGGGGCTCGCCGAGCGACTGGCCCTCTCGCTCGATGTCGAAGCGAAGATCCCACGGACGCTGGACGCGCTGGGGCCGGTCGGGGGACGCGACATCCTGCTTCTGGACGGTACCGATGGGATCCGAGCCCGGCAACTCACGGAGCTCGGCGGCCGGGTTTCGTTCGCGACCGCGAACGGACCGGGCGGTATCAACGCGCCCGACGCCAGCGCCGACGTGCTGCTCAGCCTGTGGGGCCCGTTCATGGGCCTGACCGACCTCGAGGTCGCCGAGGCGGCCCGCGTCCTGCGTCCCGGAGGCCGACTGCTCGTCGTGCTGGACTACGGCCGGGACGACGTATCCCATCTGCGCGGCGATCGCCCGGAGTATGGCCGCCTCAGCCGGCGCGATGGGCCGTTCCTGCGCGGTGGCTCCAAGGTCCGGGTGGTCCACTGCTTCTGGACGTTCGGCTCACTCGACGAGGCGGGCAGCTTTCTCGGGGAAGCGTTCGGTGAGGCGGGGCGGGCGGTCGCCCGTGGTCTCAATCGGCCGCGCCTGTCGTACAACGTGGCCATCTATCACCGGACGATGGGAGTCGCAGCGTGACCGCTCGACCGCAACGATCGGGTCTCCGGATCACACCCGGCGCCGTCTTCCTCGGTGTCGCCCTCCTGGGGTCGGTCGCCTTCGCGCTCTATGCCGTCACCGTCCGGGACGCCTCGCAGATCCCGTTGCTCGCGGCCGGTGGGGTGGCCCTCGGCATCGTCTTTCTCGCCCTCGCGACGTACGCCCTGCGGGCCACCTGGCGGGCCGGCATCGCCGGCCGCAACGGTCAGGCCCTGGGCCTGGGCATCGGCGGCGGGATCGCGGCGATCGTCGGTTTCGGCTGCATCGCCGGCGCGTTGATCCTGTTCCTGCTGTCGCAGTCTGGCTGAGCGCTGGTAGACTCGCCCGGCGCCCTTGCCCCCATCGTCTAGAGGCCTAGGACGCCACCCTTTCAAGGTGGAGATCAGGGGTTCGAATCCCCTTGGGGGTACCACTGCTGCTACCATCGGCCGGCATGGAGATCATGGGCATCCACATCCGGACGATCGTCAAGGACAACGTGGCGACCCGCTGTGACGGCTGCCTCGAGATCATCGACGGGACACCCTGGCGGATCAATCTCCTCGACATCGTCGCCGCCGAGTCCCCGGTCGATTGGACCATGCGGCCGGCCATCAACCCGGGTCCGTTCCAGTTCCATGGCGATCCGAGCCACGTCCGACGCTGGATGGCCGACCGGGGCTACCTGTTCTGCCAGCGTGGTCAGGTCCGCGAGATCATGCGACCGGTGCCGGTCCCGACGGATCCGCCGACGCTTGGACTGTGCGACGGGATCCACCGCGACGACCACGAGTTCGTCCCCGCCTGAGGCCCTGATCGCTCAGGTTCGCGATGGTTTGACAGGGTCGGCTGGTGACGCCTATCCTCCGGCCGGTTGAGATTTCGGTCGATGCCTAGATTCGCCTAGATTCCACTTCGAGGCGCCCGTTGCCCGATCTGCCCCGTCACGGTACGACTCCTGCCGGGCGGTCGCCGATGCCAGAGCCAGCCACCTGGCTGTCGCTCGGACCGGCGAGCCGTCTCGTGGGCGTCGATCCCGACACGCTCCGGCGCTGGGCTGACGAGGGCCGGATCCAGGCCTACGTCACGCCCGGCGGTCATCGACGATTCGAGCGTCGGGCGATCGAGCGGCTGGTGACGACGCGACGTCCGGGCGCCCGCCCGCTGGCCAGCCTCGGTGCGAGTCCGGAGCGCGTGAACCGTGCGTACCAACGCCGTTATGCCGCCGACGCCGGCGAGCCCGGCGCGAGCGTCCTCGATGACGTGACCCGCGAGCGCTATCGACGAGACGGGCGACGACTCGTGGAGATCCTCGTCGCGCACCTGGATGCCGACGCGGACGACACGGCTAGCCGGAACCGCACCGAGGTCGGCGCGACCGCTCTCGTGGATGACCTCGCGCGTCGACTGGCTGCCTCCGGCACGAGCCTGACGGAGGCCGTCGCACTATTCGTCGCCGCTCGCCGGCCGTTCCTCGACGCACTCACGGGGCTGGGCCGGCGCCGGACACTGGATGCGGCCAGGCTGGCGACCCTGTACGAGGATGCCTCCGGCCTGCTCGACCGCCTGCTTCTCCGATTGATCGACACCTACCAGAGGGCCACCGCGTGAACCCGGCGGTCGTCCTGCCGGGGTTGACCTCGATCCTTGCACTGGCGTTCGCGGTCGCCCTGATCGACCAGTGGCGCGAGCGGCGCGGCGGGTTCCAGTTGATCTGGACGATCGGGATGGTGTTCTACGGCGTGGGTGCCGGTTGCGAAGCCATCGCGGCGGCCAGCGGCTGGAACGAGAGCCTGTATCGGACCTGGTACCTGACCGGTGCGGTCTGGACCGCCGGCTGGCTAGGCCTGGGCACGGCGTACCTGCTGGGCCGGACGCGCTTCGGCTACAGCTTCGCGCTGTGCCTGTTCCTGGCCGGCCTGTTCACGTTCCTCCTCCGGAACAAGCCGGAGTACGCCGGAGCCGGCACGCTGCCGCTGCTGTACTTCATCGCAGCCGGGCTATTGGCCCTGGCCGTCGCGGTCGAGACCTACTTCGCCAATGACCGCTGGCCGACGCTGGCCGCGGTGGCCGTCGTCGGCGCCACGGCCCTCAGTGTCGTGCTGATGCTGACCACGACCCTGCCGGCCCCCGGCTACGCCGTCGATCCGGCGACCGGGGCCCCGATCGCGACACTCTTCCCGCCACAGCTCCGGCTGCTGACCCCGTTCCTCAACATCACCGGGGCATTCGCGCTGATCCTTGGCGCCATCTTCTCCACCTATGTGTTCATGCCCAAACGTCGCGTCCTGGCCTACTCGCTCGATCCCAACCAGCCCGGTGACGAGTTCCTGTTCAACCTGATCATCGCGCCGGTGGCGATCACCGTGAACCTGGTGGCGTCGCTGCCCGGGGCGATCCGGGCACTGCTGGCCGGCAACCTCCACAGCCGGGTCCCGGCCACCATCCTCATCGCCATCGGCGCCTTCGTCGCGACGCTGGGCGACACGCTCAACCGGTTCGGGATGACCGAGTGGTTCCAGCTGGGCAAGTTCCTGGGGGTCTTGTTCCTGTTCGGCGGGTTCCTCGTCTCGGTCGAGGTCTTCCGCCAGTTCCGCGTGCCGTTCACATCGATCCGGCTGTCGCGGACACGACACGAACCGGCCGGCGCGGACGCCCTGGCCGATGCCGCGGACGTGGCGGGGGAGCGGTCGCCACCGGAACCGGAGACCGCGCCGGGCTGAACCGCACGACGCTTCGATCGGCCCTACGATGCGGCGACATGCATCGCGCCGGGTTCGCCATCGTCATCGTCGCGGCATCCATGTTCGGGATGCTCGGTCCGCTGTCCCGTTTCGCGTATGAAGCCGGGATGGAGCCGTTGCCGTTCGTCGCCTGGCGTGGCGCCATCGGCCTGGTCGCGACCCTCGTCTTCATCGCCTGGCGGATCAACCGTGGCCGCGAGCACTGGACCAGGCTCGCCGACCTCGACCGTGGGGCTCGGATCAGCCTTGCGATCGCCGCCGTATCCGGGTTCGGGCTCAACCTGTTCATGTTCGTGGCGTTCGATCTGGTCACGGTCGCGCTGGCCCTCCTCGGGTTCTATACCTACCCGGTCATCGTGGCCGCGGTGAACGTCGCGTCGGGCCGCGAGTCGCTCGATCGGTCTCGCCGCATCGCCCTGATGCTGGCCGTCGCCGGGATGGTCGCGGTCGTCGCGTCGCAGCTCGATCCGGCGTCGGGGATCCGGGTCGACGCCCTCGGCCTCGGATTGGCCCTCGGCGCCGCCGTCTGGCAGGCGGTCTTCATGGTCGTCAGCCGGACCGGATATGCCGCGGTGCCGGCGGCCCAGGCGATGGCAGCGGTGCTGGCCACGACGGTCGCGTTGAGCGTCGTGCTCGCGCTGCTGACCGACTCCGTGGCTGCGCTCGTCTACCCGCTGGCCGACCCCGCGGTCCTGCCGCTCCTGCTGTTCACCGGCCTGTTCGCAGCGGCCATCCCGTCGATCCTGTTCCTGTCCGGGATCCGGCTCATCGGTGGGACCCAGGCTGGCATCCTCATGCTGTTCGAGCCCGTCGTCGGCGTCGCCCTTGCGGCCGTGCTGCTGGGCGAACGGCTGTCGCCGATCCAGGCCGTCGGCGGTCTGGCGATCCTGGCCGCGGCCGTGATCCTGCAGCGCAGCGCGGCCGGAGACGGACGGATCGTCGTCGCACCGGCGATCGAGGCCGATGTGGGTGCGGCAACATGACGAGCTGCAGGATCACGAAGTCGAACGAGGAGGACCCAGACCATGGATGACAGCGAGCGATCGGCGTTGCTTGACCGGTTCGCGGACGGCGCCGATGCCGTCGATCGTGCACTCCAGGGCGCGACCGACGCCGACCTCGACCGGCAGCCGGTTTCGGGCGGATGGACGGCGCGACAGATCGTCCATCACCTCGCCGACTCCGAGGCGATGGCCTTCATCCGGCTCCGCCGGCTCATCGCCGAGGACGCGCCGGTCATCGCCGGATACGACGAACCTGAGTGGGCACGCCGGCTTCACTACGACCGCCCCATCGCCTCGTCCGTGGCCGTCCTGCACGCGGTCAGGGCCGGCAGCCTCCAGCTCCTCCGGTCCCTGCGGCCCGATGAATGGGAGCGGGCCGGCAGCCACACCGAGTCTGGCCCGTATGCCGTCGCGGATTGGTTGCGCATCTACGCCTCACACGGCCACGATCACGCTGCCCAGATCCAACGAGCTCGCCGCGGCGAGGGCTGATCGGGATCCGGCGATGACCGCCATCGTGTTCGTCCACGGCACGCGATTGACCGGATCGATGTGGACCCCGCAGCTGTCCGGCCTGGGCGAGGAATTCGAGGCCATCGCGATCGACCTGCCCGGGCATGGCGCACGGTCGCACGAACCGTTCAGCCTGGATCGCGCGGTCGAGGTCGTGGCCGAGGCGATCGATGACACGGTGGCTCGCCGGGCCGTCGTCGTCGGTCTGTCGCTGGGCGGCTACATCGCCATGGCCCTCGCCGCCGCGGCACCGGCTCATGTCCAGGGTCTGATCGTATCCGGGGCCACGGCCGAGCCTGTCGGCTGGCGGGCGGTCCCGGTGCGCGCCCTCGCGGGTTCGATGGATCTCGCCGCCGGGTCGCGGCTGGACGCGCTGCAGGCTCACTTCTTCCGGCGCCGGTACCCGCCGGCCCTGGCCGACCCGATCATCGCGGGCGGGTTCTGGACGGGGGCCGGCGCCACGGCCCTGCGGGCCATCGCCGGCGAATTGTTCACCCCGAGGCTGGCCGCCTATCCGGGCCCCAGCCTGATCGTGAACGGCGAATTCGACTTCGTCTTCCGGCCAGGTTCTCGTGCATTCGCGAGCGCTGCCGCAGACGCCCGCCGGGTCCGCATCGCCGGAGCATCCCATCTGGCCAACCTCGACCGCCCGGCCGCGTTCAACGAGGCGGTCCGCCGGTTCGCCCGATCCGTGTCCTGAAGGTTGCCCCGGTCCGAACGGGCGACGATGTGGCGCAACTTCCATGCACAGACCGGTAAGACATATGCCCTGGGCCATGGAGGCGTGCCGAGTCGTCCGGACGGGCCAGCGAGCGATGATCCGAGCGTGGGAGTGACCGGTCGGACCCCGGTAGCGGCCGTTTGGAGGCCGTTTCGGAGGCCAGGGATCTGACATAGCGGTCCGTGGATGAGAGTTGCGCCAGTTCGTCCTGGCCACGGGTCGGGTGACGGGTGGAAGTGTGTGGCGCCGCTCGGCCGGCCCGCCTCGGACGCCCCGGTATACTGGCCCGACCGCCCAAGCCCGGTCACGTTGAGGTTCGATGCGCGTCCGAAAAGCTGTCTTCCCTGCCGCGGGCTGGGGAACCCGCTTCCTGCCCGCCACCAAGGCCCAGCCAAAGGAGATGCTCCCGCTCGTCGACAAGCCGATCATCCAGTACGCGGTCGAAGAGGCGGTCGCGGCCGGCATCGAGCAGGTCATCATCGTCACGTCCAGCCAGAAACGGGCCATCGAGGACCACTTCGACCTGTCCTATGAACTCGAGCACCTGCTCGAGGAAAAGGGCGACATCGAGATGCTCCGGCAGGTCCGGGCGATCAGCGACCTGGCCCAGGTCGCCTACGTTCGCCAGAAGGAACAACTCGGGCTTGGCCACGCGGTGCTGATGGCCAAGGATCTCATCGGCCACGAGCCATTCGCGGTCATCCTGCCCGATGACGTGGTCATCGCCGACCGGCCCTGCATCGGCCAGCTGATCCATGCCTACCAGCAGACCCACGGGTCGGTCGTGGCCGTCATGGAGGTCCCGCCCACCGAGGTGAGCCGGTACGGCATCATCGATTCGGAGCTATCGGAGGACCCGCTCGACCACGGACGACTCCACCGGGTCACCCGGGTCGTGGAGAAGCCCGAGATGGGCACCGCGCCGTCAAACCTCGCGGTCATCGGCCGCTACGTCCTGACTCCCAAGATCTTCGACAAGCTCGAGCAGACCCAGGGTGGCGCAGGAGGCGAGATCCAGCTGACCGATGCGATCGCCGCCCTGATGGAGGAGCAGGAGGTCTTCGGCTACGAATTCGAGGGCACTCGCTACGACGCCGGCACGACGATGGGCTGGCTGAAGGCCTCGGTCGAGATCGCCCTCGGCCGGGTGGACCTCGGAGCCGAATTCCGGGCATATCTCCAGGAGCTGCAGCTCTGAGCCCGGGACCCGTGCGGTACGATGCGGGCCGTGGCCGACCGTGTCGGATCACCACGGTCGGCGATCGAGGAGCGTGAATTTGGCGGAGATCGGGCAGACTCTTGGCGGCAGGTACCGGCTGATCGAGCTGCTCGGCACGGGCGGGATGGCGACCATCTACCGGGCGACCGACACCGGTCTGGGCCGTGACGTCGCGCTCAAGCTGCTCCGGCCCGAATACCTCCGCGACCCGGACTTCTCGGCTCGGTTCCGCCAGGAGGCCCAGGCAGCGGCCTCGCTGTCCCATCCGAACATCGTGACCGTCTACGACTATGGCGAGGATCCAAGCGGCCCGTTCATCGCCATGGAGCTGGTCGACGGTGAGGATCTGGCCTCCATCCTCCGTCGAAGCGGAGCCTTGCCCGCTCGGCAATCGACCCGGATCGCTTCATCTGTCGCTCGGGCGCTCAGCGCCGCCCACGCCGGCGGGATCGTCCATCGCGACATCAAGCCCGGCAACGTGCTGATCGGCGCCGATGGCCAGGTCAAGGTCGCCGACTTCGGGATCGCCCGGGCGATCTCCGAGGCCCAGGTGACGCTGCCCGGGATGACGCTTGGTTCGGTCCACTACTTCAGCCCGGAACAGGCCCGCGGCGAACCGGCCACTGCCTCGTCCGATATCTACAGCCTGGGCATCGTCCTGTACGAGATGCTGACCGGTGTGCGCCCCTGGGAGGGTGACAGCGCGGCATCTGTCGCGCTCGCCCGGCTATCCGGACCGATCCCCGATCCACTCGCCGTGCGTCCGACGGTCCCGCCTGACCTGGCCGCCATCACCCGGCGGGCGCTGGCGCTCGACCCCCAGGATCGTTGGTCGTCGGCGACCATATTCGCCGATGCCCTGGACGCAAGCCTGGCGGCCAGTGCTCCCGCTGCGGCCGGAGCAGCCGCGGTCGGCGCAGCCGCGGTCGGCGCCACGGTCGTCTCCGCGACAGCGCGGCCGAACGCCGGTGCGATCCCGTACGCGGCCGATGCCTACGTCGGCGCCGACGGCGACCAGACCACAGCCGGCGCCACTCCCCCGCCACCAGGGTACGATCAGACGGCCACGACCAGTCCGCTGGTCTGGATCGCCGGTGCCGTGGCGATCGCCTTGCTGGCGGTCATCGCCTTCTTCGTCTTCCAGCTGGCATCGGGCGGCGGGTCGGCGCGGGTCGAGCAGGTTTCGGTCCCGAACTTCGTGGGCATGACGTCGCAGGCGGCCAGCCAACAGGCGGTCGCCCTCGGTCTGACGCTCGATCCGACCGCGACGGCCTCCTCGGACCAGCCCGATGGCACGATCCTCAGTCAGGATCCGGCGCCTGACACGCAGGTCGACAAGGGCACACCGATCAAGGTGACCGTGGCGTCCGGACCGGGGACGGTCCCGGTCCCCGATCTCAAGTTCCTTGATGACAGCGCGGCACTCCAGGCCATCTCCGATGCCAACCTGCGGGTCGGCCAGCGGACGGAGGCCTTCGATCCACTCGTGCCGGCCGGTCAGGTCGCCGCCCAGAATCCATCGGCCGGGATCGTGGTCGCTACCGGCACACCCATCGACTACGTGGTGTCCAAGGGGCCAGAGCCGACGCCGACCCCGACGCCGACACCGAGCCCGACACCGTCGCCCACGCCTACTCCGGAGCCGACCCCGACACCTGCCCCGACCCCCACGCCGACGGCCCCGCCGACCCCGACCCCGACGCCGACCCCGACTGAAGCGCCGACGCCGACGCCGACACCAACGCTCGCTCCCTGAGCAGGCTCAGCCCGGGTCGAGCCCACCGCGCGAACGGGTGATCTCGACCCCGGCATAGTCGAGTGGGCCGCTCAGCTGGACGGCGGGTTTCCGGACCCGGATCACGACCTCCGCCACGCGACGATCGGCCAGGACCGCCTGGCCGATCGACTCGGCGATCGCTTCGAGCAATCGGAACGTTGTCGACTCGACGATCTCACGGACCGCTTCGTAGACCCTGGCGTAGTCGATCGATCGGTCGAGGTCGTCAGTCGTCCCGGCCGGTGCGAGATCGAGGACGAGTTCGAGGTCGACCTCGAATGGCTGCGGCGTCAGCCGCTCTTCCTCGAAGTAGCCGTGGCGGCCCTCGAAACGCATGTTGGCAAGGATGATCCGGTCGGTCATGGGATCGGCGACCCACGGACGATCGCGTCGCTGACCCGAGCCACTCGAACGTTTTCCCGGACGTCGTGGACCCGGACGATATCGACCCCGGCCGCGATACCCAGCGCCGTCGTCGCGAGGGTGGCCTCGAGGCGCTCGGTGGCGGGCAGGTCCAGGATCCGGCCGAGCGTCGACTTGCGGCTCGTCCCGAGCAGGAGCGGCCGACCGAGCATCCGCAACGAGCCCAGATCGTGCAGCAGCCGGAGGTTCTGGTCTGGCGTCTTCCCGAACCCGAAGCCGGGGTCGACGATGAGGTCGTCCCAGGCGACGCCCAGTCGCAGCGCCCGCTCGATGGCTCGCTCCAGGTCGGCGATGACCTCGGCCAGCAGGTTGGAATAGGTCGGCTCGGCACGGTTGTGCATGAGCACCAAGGGGACACCGTGTTCTGCCGACAGCCTGGCCAGGGCATCGTCGGCACCGACCGCCCATACGTCGTTGACCAGGTCGGCACCAGCGGCGAGGGCGGCTTCGGCCACGGTCGGCTTCGTCGTATCGATACTGATCGGCGTTCCGGGAAGCGCCGCGCGTAACGCGCCGACGACCGGGACCACGCGCCCTCGCTCGGTGGCCGCGTCGACCGGCTCGTGGCCGGGCCGGGTCGATTCGCCCCCGATGTCGAGGACGTCGGCGCCGTCGGCGACCATCTGCCGGCCCTGGGCCACGGCCGCCTCGACGGGATCCGGCGAGCCCTCCAGGAGGCCGTCGCCCGAGAACGAGTCGGGGGTGACGTTGATGATCCCCATCACATACGTGCGTTCACCCCACCGGACCATGGTCGGCCCGATCCGGGTCGGGCTGAGCACGGCGGTCGGGCTGATCGACGGGATCATCGGTCCTCGGTGGGGGCGGGCTCCGGGTCGCGCAGGGTCGGATCGTCCAGCAGCCAGCCCCGAGCCACCCCGACAAGATAGAGCGAACCGGCGATGACGGTCGGCCCCGGCCGCGCCACAGCGCGATCGATGGCCGCGATCGGATCGGCCTCGACCTGGACCGTCGCCCCAGCCGACGACCAGCGGGCGCCAAGGTCGGTTGCCGCCATGGCCCGGGGCAGGTCGAGGCTCGTGGCGATGATCGTCGCCGCCGACATCGATGAGGCACGCATGAGGGCAGCGATGACCCCATCGACATCCTTGTCACCCATCGCGGCGGTGACCACGCTCAGCGGGCCGTCGGTCAGGAATGGCCGAAGATCATCGAGCGCTTCGGCCAGGGCGGCCGCCCCTGCCGGGTTGTGAGCACCGTCGAGGAGCACGTCCCGACCATTGACGACCAGGAGTTCCAGCCGGCCCGGCCAGACCGCCGACGCATATCCCGCCCGGCGTGCCGGGTCGCCGACGACGGCGATGCCAGCCGCTTCGAGCGCGTCGAGCGTGGCATCGGCGACGGCCGCATTGACCGCCTGATGGCGGCCGCGTAGGCCGACCCGGGTCCGACCCAGACGGGGCAGGTCGACATCGATGCCATCGCGATCCCAGGTGAGCAGGGTTGGCGCGGTGACCTCGCGGAGTTCGGTACCCATCCGCCGGGCACGCCGCCGGATGACCGCAAGCCCGTCACCGGTCGCGCCGGTCACGGCCAGATCGCCGCGCTCGATGATGGCCGCTTTCTCACGAGCGATCTTGGTGATCGTGTCGCCCAGTCGATCCATGTGATCGAGATCGACGTTGGTGATGACGGCCACTCCGCCGTCCCAGGCGTGGGTCGCATCCAGCCGCCCGCCCAGTCCGACCTCGACGAGCGCGAGATCCGGACCGACTTCTGCGAATTGGGCGAAGACGACAGCGGTCAACAGCTCGAATTCTGTCGGCTGGCCATGGCGTGGAGCGAGGCGGTCGGCCACCATCGTCACCTGTTCGACCAACCGGGCGAAGTCGCTCGGATCGATCGGTCGGCCGTCGATCTGGATCCGTTCGCGGTAGGTGACCAGGTGCGGTTTCGGTGTCGTGGCAACCACGTAGCCCGCGGCCTGGAGCGCGGCGCCGGCGAGGGCCAGGACGCTGCCCTTGCCGTTGGTGCCCCCGACCAGGGCGCCCCGAACCGCCTGCTCGGGGTGGCCGAGTTCGCGGAGCAGGGCGCGCGTGCGGCCCAGGCCGAGGCGGACACCGAATTGGCCGCGGACCTCGAGTGCGTCGAGCGCCTGTCGATAGGTCAGCGTCACTCGCGAGTCAGCTCGTCCTCGTAGAAGACGCATTGATTGAACCGCGGCGTCAGGCACACGTCGTTGACGTAGCCCTGTTCCATGTGGACCCCACCGCGCAGCTGACAGCGCGAGGTATTGGCGTCCTGACGGATCAGCGCCTTGAGTAGATGCGGAGCCTGGATCGGGATGGCGCCACGCGATCCGGTCATGTAGAAGTGGGGGCAGACGTTGCGGCGCAGATTGGGCAGGCCGAAGCCCGATCGTGGGCCATTCGGCATCGTGGACGGACCGGCGCCGGTCGCGGCCGCCAGCGGCGACGGCGAGACCCGGGCGATCGGTCCGACCCCGAACTCCGGCCGGCCGGTGGGCTTTGGCGACGGTCGACCGGTTCTTGGATCGCGAGCCTGCACTCCATCCCTCGTGTTCGAGGCGAGCGCGACGGATCCGCCACGCGCGCGACCCGGCCAGAGTACAACGCACCGCACACCTCCGGCTGGGCAGTCACCGACCGTCCCGGGGTCCGCGTGCGACAATCCTCCCCGATGACCTCTCGGCGAGACTCCCGCCAGACGCATGTCCGGCCCCGCCCGCCATCAGGCGGCCGCCCCGCCCCGGTCAAGGCGAAGCCTCGTTCGCCGGGTCCGCAGCGCCTGGCCCGCCACCGCCCGATCGAACGCAGAAGCATGCCCCTGATCCTCCGACTGGGCTTCATCGCGCTCGTCGCCGCGCTGGGTGTGGGCGTCCTGTACGTCGGGGTCAACGGTCTCGGCTTCGTGGTGGGCACCCTCGGCTCGACCATCACCGGGTTCGTCGGCGACGTGACATCGACACCGACCCCGGCGCCGAGCGTCGCGGTCGTCGCGGACGCCCCATCCATCGAGCAGCCACCCGAGCCGTATGTGAACTCGAACAAGGTCGATCTCATCGTGACGGTGCCGCCCGGCCTCGACGGCCAGCCGGAACTTCGGATCAAGCTTTACCTGACCCTTCCCGACGGGGATCCGACCCCGATCCAGGATTCGCCCATCGCGGCCGGTCGGCAGACGGTCATCCCGGTCGAGCTCACCAAGGGGATCAACGATTTCTCCGCGACCATCGATGGACCCGGCGGCGAATCCGAGCCGTCGGCCGTGGTTCGATACGTCCTCGACGCGTCGGCACCCAAGATCACGATCACGTCACCCAAGGACCGTGCGACCATCAACGGCAAGACCGTCCGGATCAAGGGCAAGACCCAGGCTCGTTCGACCCTGCTGGCCAAGAACGCCGCCAGCGGTTCATCGGTCGGTGGCACCGCCGCGACGGACGGCTCGTTCAGTCTCGATCTCGTCCTGAGCACCGGGATCAACAAGATCGCCATCAGCGCCACCGACCCAGCCGGCAATGAGAGCGAAACGACCCTCACGGTCCGACGCGGTTCGGGCAAGTTGGCCGTGAACCTGACCAGTTCGGCCTATCAGTTCCGGCGCTCAGCGCTCCCGCAGTCGGTGACCCTGACCGCGACCGTCACCGATCCCGATGGTCGCGCCCTGGCCGGGGCGGATGTCACGTTCACCCTGAGCATGCCGGGCATCCCGACCGTGACCATCGATGGCAAGACGGGCGCCAATGGCCGAGCCACGTTCCAGACCACGATCCCCAAGGGCGCGACGCTCGGGCAGGGCAGCGCGACCGTGCTGGTCACCTCGGACGAGTACGGATCCACCGAGGATTACACGGTCATCCGGATCGTTCGCTAGCATTCGACAGCGACGCGAGTCGCAGCTACCATCCGGGCATGCCGATGTGGCGTTGCCCGCACTGCGGGACCCCGCAGCAGGAAACGGCCCGCTGCTGGGTCTGCCGCCGCTCCAGTACTGCCTGCGGGACCTGCCAGAACTTCCGCAACTCGGTCGCCGGCCAGCTTGGGTACTGCGGTCTCGACCGGCAGCGACGACCGCTCCACGGGGATGAGATCCGCGCCTGCTGGGAGGCCCGTCGGGTCGCGGTCGAGACACCGAGCGCAGGGTCGCCGACCGCCAGCCCAGGGGCGCCACCAAGGATGACCGGTCGAACCCCTGTTCGACGGCTTGAATTCGTCGACGTCGAAAACGGCAGCCCGCGTGGGGCCGGTCCAGCACGACCGACCGATCCGCAGCGGACCGGGCCCGACGAAGACCTGGTCCCGGCCGCACCGTCAGCCGCTCCGGATCCGGGCTGGAGTCTGTGGGGCGACGCTGAGCTCTGAGCGTCGCCCCTGACAGGAGGCTTACAGGCCGGGCGGTCGAGTCCCCAGCGTCACCTGCAGCGAGACGTGCGCGCCGTCGCGCAGGACGTCGATGGTCACGGTATCGCCGGGTGAGAACTGGGCGAGCGTGGCATCGAGTGGATGCTCCTCATCGATGACCTTGCCGTTGACGCTGGTCACGATGTCGCCGTCCTTGATGCCGCCTTTCTCGGCCGGCTGGCCGGGTACGATCCCGCTCTCCTGCTGTCCCGTGTTCTGGTTGAAGCCGCGGACCAGCGCGCCGATCTGGACGGGCAGCTTCTCCTCGTCGGCGACCTGCCGGTCGATGGACACGAAGCGGATGCCCAGATAGGGGCGGCTGAGTTCCTTGCCGGCCACGGCCTGGGCCATGATCGGCCGGGCGATGTCGATCGGGATGGCAAAGCCGATCCCGTTGCTGTTGGACGCGATGGCCGTGTTGATGCCGATGACGTTGCCGCCGGCATCCAGCAGCGGACCGCCGGAATTGCCCGGGTTGATGGCCGCATCGGTCTGGATGAGGTTGGACAGTTGCTCGCCGTTGTCGGTCGTGATCGATCGACCCTTGGCCGACACGATGCCGCTGGTCACCGAATTCGAATACGTGCCCAGCGGGCTGCCGATGGCGACCACCAGCTGGCCGACCTTGAGTGCATCGGATTCACCGATCGCCACGGACGGCAGGTCGGTCGCATCGACCTTGACGATGGCCAGGTCGGTCAGGGTGTCGATGCCGTAGACCTTGCCCTGGAGGACTCGACCGTCCTTGAGTTCGACGTCGAACTTCCCGCCGCCCTCGACGACGTGGTGGTTGGTCAGGATCCAGCCGTTGCTGTCGAAGATGATGCCCGACCCGACGCCGGTGGAGGGGATCACGCCCAGGTTGCCGGCGTTCGTGGTCCCGGTCACGGTGATCCGGACGACGGCCGGGCTGACCTTGGCCGCGACCGCGACGGTAGCCGACGACTCATCGATGGTGACCGGCTGGACGCTGCCGACGTTGGTGCCCTGTGCGACCGCCGATGTCGGGCTGGCCTGGCGATCGAGCGCGCCACTGGCACCCAGGGCGAGGACCGTCCCACCCGAGGCGAGAACCGCCGACAGGAGCGAGACCGCAAGGATGGAGCTCGTGCCCGTGCGTGCGCGGCTCGGCTTCGTCGGGGTCGTGGCCTCCACGGCCGCCGGTGCCGGCTCGTACCAGCGCTCCGGAGTGACCGCGGGGGTCTCGTCCCAGGCCCAGGTCCGCGCGGCGCGTGGCTCCGGGCCTGGCGCGAAGTGGTCGGCCGGCGGAGTCTCGCTGGGGCCGGCGTCCGCGGGGGTGATCGGCGCAGCGGGGCTGATCGGGGCTGGCGTGAACGGCACCGTCGGTTGGCGTTGCGTCAGTTCACTCGGGTCGGTGCCGTCATGGCTGGGTTCGTCGTGCATGTCCGTCGCAGGTCCCTTCCGGGCATTGGTCGGTCGGTGAGCGACCGAGAGTCGGGTTGTCAGTCCTCAGGGTGCCGGTTCAGGGTTGACCTGCGGCCGCTCGGACGGTGAAGTTTCCTGCATGTTCGGATCGCCCGCTCGCGCCCGCCCCGCAGCCGCCGACGCCACAGCCGCGCGCTCGGCGTCCGGACTGCCCTCGATCAATCGTGGATCACGCGGCAACCGGATGGTGAACCGGGTACCCGACCCGATGCGACTCTCGACTTCGATCGTCCCGCCGTGCATGTCGACGATCGAGTGAACGATGGCCAGCCCGAGACCGCTGCCGCTGCCACGCGCCTCGTTCAGGCGCGAACCACGGTAGAAGCGTTCGAAGATGTGGGGCAGCTCTGCCGTTTCGATCCCGACGCCGGTGTCGCTGACCTGGATGACGGCCCCGTCCGGCGCAGGCTGGACGTCCACGGTCACCGATCCGCCCGGCGGCGTGAACTTGATGGCGTTCGCGACGAGGTTGGCCACGACCTGGCCGATCCGCTGCGGGTCATGCCGGATCCGGATCGGCCCATCGGGCAGGTGCAGGGACAGGACCACGCCGCGTCGGGTGGCTGCCGCGGTCGCCTGGTCGACTGACGACTCGACCGCGGCCCGCAGATCATCCGGGCGAAGGTCGAGCAGGACCAACCCGGAATTGAGCTTGGAGAGTTCCAGCAGGTTCTGGGCCAGCCAATCGAGGCGTTCGATCTGCTGGCCGCTCGACTCCAGGAACTCCGATCGGGCCGCCGGATCGTCGGCCGCGCCTTCGGTCAGGAGTTCGTTGAAGGTCCGGAGCGCCGCCAGTGGCGTCCGCAACTCGTGCGAGACGTCGGCCAGGAAATCACGGCTCCGATCCCGGTCGTGACGGATGATCTCGACGCTCTCCTGGAGCCGGTCGGCCATGGCGTTGAACTGCACGGCCAATTCGGCCAGCTCGGACGAGCCGGCTCGGACCTGGTCGGCCGGGACCCGCCGATCGAGATCGCCCTCAGCCAACCCGCGCGACGCCTCGGTCAATCGGCGCAGCGGGGTCGTGAAGCGCCGGGCCATGGCGGCCGAGACGACCACACTCAACGCCAGCGCGAACAGCGCAACGGCGGCAAGCAGGCCCGTGACATTGGCCAGGGCGACGGCCCTGAACGTGTACGGGTTCGACAATCTGACTTCGATCGCGTACGGCGTGTACAGGCCGCCCGCGCTGTAGACGTGTCGGTAGCCGGCGTCTCGTTCCTGGGTCTGGCCGGGGGCCGGCGCGGCCGCGACCCTTGCCAGGATCGATTCGTCTGCCGCAGGGATGAACGTCCGCCCCTCGCCGTTCGCGACGGACTCCCCGAAGGTGATCGAGACGTCGGCCTGGCCGAGGGTGTCGGCGATGAGCCCCTGGAAGCGGGGCTCCTGCATGGCAGCCAGCACGGCAGGGTCGATGCGGCTATCGACTCCCACCACCGGCCGGCCATCGGCCGCCCCCGCGGCAACCCCGGACACGAACGTGGCGACGGACGTGGCGCGCTGTTCCAGGTCGAGTTTCTGCTGGGTCGAGAAGTAGTCGTCGAGGCGGTTGATGACGAGGACCGTGACGAGCGCCAGGGTCAGCGTCACGACGAACACGAAGGCACCGGTCAGGCGGCCCTGGAACGTCCTCGGGAGCAGCCGGCGCATCCCATGCGGGAAGCGGGATCGTCGCTCCGCCGGTCGATCAGCGCTCGGCAAAGGCGTAGCCGACACCTCGGACCGTCAAGACGAAGGCCGGCGTGGCCGGATCGTCCTCGATCTTGTCGCGCAGATGGCTGACATGGACGTTGATCGTCTTCTCGTCCTGGTCGAGCGCCTCGTAGTCACGCAGCAGTTCGAGCAATTCGGACCGGGTGTAGACACGTCCGGGTCGCGATGCCAGGTGACGCAGGATCTCGAATTCGGTCGGGGTCAGGCTGACCCGCCGATCGCCTCGCTGGACACGTCGACGCTCCAGGTCGATGAGCAGATCGCGATGCCGGATGACCCGCCCACCGACCGCGTCGGACAGGTCACCGTAGGAACGGCGGAGCAATGCCTTGATCCGACTCATCAACTCGCGCAACCCGAAGGGCTTGGTCAGGTAGTCGTCCGCGCCGAGCTCCAGACCGATGACCTTGTCGACCTCATCATCGCGGGCGGTCAGGACCAGGACCGGCATCTTGGCTCCGGCCGCCCGAAGGCGGCGCAGGACCTCGAAGCCATCCATCCCGGGCAGCCGGACGTCGAGGACGACAAGGTCCGGTGCCTGCTTGGTCGCGATGTCCAGGCCTTCTTCGCCCGACCTCGCGACGGCCACCTCGTAGCCCTCCTGCTGGAGCGCGTACTGGATGCCACGCGCGACGGCGTGCTCGTCTTCGACGATGAGGATCGTTGCTGCCACGACGGGATGCTACACCGCGCGGCCGTGGTACCCTAGCCGACGCTTCCGGGCGCCTCGCCAGCGAGCCGCGGCCTGAACGCTCAGACCAACACATCCCGAGGTTCCAAGACATGTCCACCGCCCGCGCGACGCTGGCCGCCGAACATCGCGACCTGACTGGCAAGAAGGTCGCCCGACTCCGCGATGCCGGTCGATTGCCGGCGGTCGTGTATGGCCATGGCGAAGCGTCGGACCCGATCTCGATCGATGCTCATGACTTCGAGCAACTCCGCCGACACTCCGGCCCGAACGCGCTGGTCGACCTGTCCGTAGACGGTCAGAAGGCCAGACCGGTCCTGGTCTCGTCCGTCCAGGTCCACCCGGTCAACCGACGGACCATCCACGTCGATCTGTTCCTCGTCCGGATGACCGAGGAGCTGACCGTCGATGTGCCGCTCGTCGCGATCGGCGATTTGCCCGCGGTCACCCTCCAGGGCGGGACACTCCTCCACCCGATCGAATCCGTCCGCATCCGGGCCTTGCCGGATCACCTGCCGCAGGCGATCGAGTATTCGGTCGAGTCGCTGGTCGACTTCGACACGACCATGCACGTCCGAGACCTTGTCATCCCGGGCGACGTGGTGCTCGTGACCGACGGCGACGACATCATCGCCAAGGTCCAGCCACCACGGGTCGAGGAAGCGCCCGTCGTCGAGGCCGAGATCGGCGAGGGTGCACCGGAAGAAGGCGAGGGCGAGGCCGGCGAAGGTGGCGAAGCCGGCGAGGCTCCAGCGGGCGACGCCTCGTCCGAGTAGCGGGCCGTCGTTCAGCGCGAGCGGCGGCCGCTCGCGAAGACGATCGGGTAGGTCATCGTCATATCCGCATCGCTCAATCGATCGAGGCGATCGCGCAGCGTGCCCACGAGCCGTTCCCGAACGGACCGGTCGAGCTCGCCGAGGTAGCTCTCTTCGTCGAATTCGGTCAGGAATGCGAGATAGCCCTCGACCGTGAACCGATGCCGCAGCGTGCCTCGTCTGGCGGAAGCACCAGCGAACCCGGCTCGGCGGAGTTCACCCGCGGCGCGCTCGACCGTCGGGATGTCGCCGGACCGGCCACCAGACCAGCGCCCCTCCAGACCCAGCTCATCGAGCAGGTCGTCGTACATGGTGTCGGGACGGAACTGTCGGTCGTCATCCAGCCACGAGACGTACGCCAGGTGGCCGTCGGGCCGGAGCACCCGGCGCGCTTCACGCAGCGCCCGCGCCCGGTTCGGCACGAGCTGGAGGACGAACGACGAGATCACGGCGTCGAACGAGCCATCTTCGAATGGCAGCTCGTCGGCCATCGCCGTCACTGTCTCGAACCGCGTCCGCTGTCCGGGGTCAAGCCGGGCATCCGCGGCCACGTCGGCCAGGGCCAGCATCCCGACCGATGCATCCACGCCGACGATCGCCGCGTTCGGCCAACGCTCGAGGGCCGACAGCGCAAGCTGGCCGGTCCCCGTCCCGAGGTCCAGGACGCTCACCCAGGACGAGGCCCGGGGGGTGACCTCGTCGACGAGCTCCCCGACTGCCGGTGCGAGGACCGGCGCCCACCAGCGCGCGTAGCCGGTCGCGATCCGGTCGTAGCGTTCGGTCTGATCGGTCATCCGTGCATCGTGCCATGCCCGGTGACCGCCGGTCCTACCCCTGGTCGAGGGTCACCCGCCGGCCAACGCCCAACCGTCGGGCGATCACGACGAATGCGAGACACAGCAGCCCGACGACCAGGATGATGGGCAGCCAGACGATGCCGAACCAGATCCCGGCGGTGGCCACGCCCTGGAGCACGGAGACCATCGTTGCCGAGGCCGAATTGACCACGCTGGCGGGGTCCCAGCCGCTGGTCGCGACCTCGACGGCGACGACCGGCACGTTGAAGCTGACGGTGAGCGACGAGTAGTCGGCTCGGTCACTGAGGTCCTTGCGCTGCGCCGCCAGCGATTCGATCTGGCCGCGGGTCTCGGTCAGCCGAGCCTGCACATCGAGGATGTCGCTGATCTTGGTCGCCTGGGCGGCGATCGCCTGGAGTGCGGTCTCGCTGGCCCGGAGGTTGAGGATCCGCGCATCGAGGTCGACGATCTGGCTGGTCACCTCGATCGCATCGGTGTGCTCGGCCACGACCTTGGTCGTCAGGCCGTTGAGGTTCCTCAGCGCATCCAAGGCCTGCTCCCATCGGACGACGGGGATCCGGTAGGTGACCGCGGCCGTCGGTCGGTCGTCGTTGCTGGTCGTCGACGCGCCGATGTAGCCGCCCAGGCCGATGATCGCATCGCGAGCGGCCCGCAACGCCGCCGGGACGTCACTGACGTCCAGCGACATCGTGCCGGTGCGGATGATCCGGGCATCATCGACGGCCGCGATCTGGCCGGGTGCATATGGCTCCGGGTTGGATGCGGCATCTGGAGCCGCGCTCGCGGCGGCGCCACCGCTGAGTTGGGCACCGTCGTTCTCGGATACCGGGGACCCGACCGTGTCGAGGTTGGGGGCCGAAGCAGAGCCGGCGCAGGCTGCCATGACCAGGCTGACGGCGGCGAGGAGCAGGAATGGACGGATGGTGCGCATGATCGGACCTCCGTAGTGCCGCGGCCTGGCTGGCCGAGTCGGCCCGGTCGAGACGGCTCGCTGGGTCGTGTGGTTCCGCGGCGTGGCCGCCGGGCGGTATCGTTGGCGCCGATGGACTTGCCGTTCGACCCGCCACTCGAGCCGATGCTCGCCAAGGCCGCGCCCGACATCCCGGCCGGCGACGACTGGCTGTTCGAGCCCAAATGGGACGGCTTCCGCGCGATCGTGTTTCGTGATGGGGACGAGGTCTACACGCAATCGCGGGACCTGAAGCCGCTCGACCGCTATTTCCCAGAGTTGGCCGCGCCGCTGCTGGCTGCGCTGCCGGACCGTTGCGTCCTCGACGGCGAGGTGGTCATCGCGCGGGACGGCGCGCTCGACTTCGGGGCCTTGTTGCTGCGGATCCATCCGGCCGCCTCGCGCGTCCGGATGCTGGCCGATGAATCACCCGCATCGTTCGTGGCCTGGGACCTCCTTGCGCTCGGCGATGATGACCTGCGACAAACGCCACAAGGTGAGCGACGAGCCCGTCTGGAGGCGGTGCTGGGGAACGCCACGGCACCCATCCACTTGACTCCCGCGACGCATGATCGCGCCACAGCGGCGGATTGGTTCGAACGGTTCGAGGGTGCCGGCCTCGATGGCGTGGTCGCCAAGCGCCTCGACGCGCCGTACCAGCCGGGCAAGCGGGCGATGCTCAAGATCAAGCATCAGCGGACCGCCGACTGCGTCGTCGCCGGCTTCCGATGGCACAAGAACGGCCCAGGGACCCACGTCGGGTCACTGTTGCTCGGGTTGTACGACGACGACGGCACGCTCCATCACGTCGGGATCACCTCGTCCTTCACCTGGGATCGTCGAGCGGAACTCGTGGACGAGCTCGCGCCGTTGCGGTCAGGTGCCGCCGACGACCATCCGTGGCAGGAGTGGGCCGAGTGGGCGGCGACAGGTGACGCCGATGCATCCGGCCAACGGTTGCCCGGAGCGACATCCCGTTGGAACCGCGGCAAGGACCTGTCCTGGGAACCGCTCCGCATCGAGCGCGTCGCGGAGGTCGCCTACGACCACCTCCAGGGCGATCGCTTCCGCCACGCCACGACGTTCAAGCGCTGGCGCCCGGACAAGCCGACCGACGCCTGCCGCTACGACCAGCTCGAAGAGACGGCCCCATTCCTGCTGGCCGGCATCTTCGGCACGAAGGGCTAGCCGGGCCGCTCAGCGCGCAGAGAACCCGGCATCACGCGCATCAACGAGTTCGATCCGATTGCCGAACGGGTCGTGCACGTAGCAGCGTCTGACGGGTATCCCGCTGTCGTCGGCGGTCGTCGTCACCCCGGCCGCCGCCAACCGGCCGCGTACCGCATCGAGGTCATCCACGGTGAACGCCGGATGCGCCCTGGACGCCGGCCGGAAGTCGGCCTCCACGCCGAGGTGGATGGCGACGGACCGGCCGGCGAACCAGGCTCCGCCGCGCCGGGCCAGCTCGTCAGGCTTGGCGACTTCCCGGAGGCCAAGGATCGCACCGTAGAACGCTCGGGCACGCTCCTCCCCACCGGCCGACATGCCGAGTTGGACGTGGTCGATCGTTCCGAGGACCGCCGCATCGGGTTCGCTCGAGACCGGCCTCCGTCCGCGCACGCGAGTCTCCCAATCGACGCCATCGTCGAGATGCTGCCATTCGCGCCAGGCATCGATCTGCCCGGCCGCATCGACATGCGCGACCGCCGCCCCGTGATAGGCGTGGTGCCCCACATAGGTGTACTCGACGCTGCCCGTCTGGGCCGTGTCGTCCCACAGGATCGTGTGCCACGTGACGTGGTGGCCGCCGGCTGGCGGTTCGAAGAACGGCACCAGATCCATGCGGGACTCGAACCGGTACCGGTACGGATCGAGGTAATCGACCCGCTCAGCGAAACAGGCGGCCACCGCCGACGCATCGCCGTCGGCCCAGCCGGCCGCGAGGGTCTCGAGCAAGGCGTGGAACTCGTCGCGCGTCACGCGGATGGGTCGTCGGTCGGCGTCTTCGGCGGTTCCGGCTTGGGCGATCCCGACTTGGACTTCGGCCCAGGCCGCCGCGCGCGCGAACCCGCCGTGGCCGCCTTCCAGGCCTCGATATCCTGGCCGGCCCACGGGTCGAAATCTGATTCGAGCGGCTCCTGCACGGGTCGTTCGCCCTCGGGAACGTGCACGAGATTGACCCGGACGCGGGTCCATGTCGTCGACCGCCCGCGCATCGAATCGATGAGGATGTCGGCCGGCTCGAGGAAGCCGACGATGTCCGCGTGGCGCGCTTTCCAGCGGTCCAGCCCGGCCAGCGCCTCCTTCTTGTGCTCCGCCCGGGCGATCTCGACGACCGGGATGTTCGACTTGCGGCGACCCGTGGGAGTGGGTCGCGACCCGACCCACTCGTTCGGCAGCCCGGCGTCGGGATCGCCTGCCGCGACGGCCGCCGCGCGCTCCGCGGCCACATCGGGTGGTGGCCCACCTCCTTCACCCCGTCCCGGGTCGTACTCGGCTGGTTTGCGTCGCGCCTTCGAGGGTTGGACTCGAGGTGGCTCGCCGGCCTGCTTGGCGTAGTTCGGCGGCCAGGGCGCGTCGCCCAGCCCCTCCGCTTCGTGTCGTGCGCTCAGCGCGAGGAGCGCCTCGAGCGAGCCGACCGCACCGTCGATGCCGGCGCCAGGGTCCCCGATGGCCGCATACCGTGCCGGTACCGTATCGATCGTGAACGCCTCCGCCTCGACGGTCGGCACCTCGTCCCAGGACAACGGCGTGGAGACGCGGGCGTCGGGTAGGGGCCGGACGGAGTAGGCCGATGCCACGGTCCGGTCCTTGGCGTTCTGGTTGTAGTCGAGGAAAACGCCATGGCGCTCCTCCTTCCACCATTTGGAGGTAGCCAGGTCCGGGACGCGGTGCTCGACGTCCCGGGCGAGGGCCAGTGCGGCGCGCCGAACCTCCGGATACGTCCAGCGCGGTTCGATCCGGACGTTGATATGGATCCCGCGTGACCCGGACGTCTTGGGCCAGCCCACGAGGTCGACGGCGGCAAGCGCCTCCCGGACCGCCATGGCGACGTCCCGGATCTGTGCCCAGGCAACGCCGGGTACCGGATCCAGGTCCACCCGGAGTTCATCGGGATGGTCGAGGTCCTCGGCCCGGACCGGGTGCGGGTTGAGGTCGATGCAGCCGAGGTTGGCGACCCAGGCGAGACCGGCCGCGTCATCGATGACGACCTCGTCGGCGGTCCGCCCGGACGGGAACGTCAAGGTAGCCGTCCGGATGAACTCGGGCAGGTTCTCAGGCGCCCGCTTCTGGAAGAACGGCTGCCCGGCGGCGCCGTCCACGAACCGTTTCAGGGCCATCGGCCGCCCACCGGCGCCGCACAACGCCCCGTCCGCGACCGCCAGGTAATAGTTGACCAGATCGAGTTTCGTGTGGCCCGTCTCCGGGAAGTAGACCTTCCGCGGGTTCGTGACCGTGACTTCGCGGCCGCCGATCGTGAGGATCTCCTTCTCCGTGGCCATGCCCACACGATACCGCTCGACAGCGGGACCCGGCCCACCCGATGATGTCGCGGCACGGCAGCAGGGCTGTCGATTCACGCCAGGCCCGTTCGTCGACATGGCAGACGGTCGTGTGGATCGGCCGATGCGCAAGGAGGCCACTCGGATGCAGTACGCACTCTTGATCTACACCGCGGAGCCGACCCAGGAACCGTCGGCGGACGCGATGGCCGAGGAGATGGCCGAGTACAACGCGTTCGGGCAGCACGTCACCGATCGCGGTGCGATGCGTGGCGGCGAGGCGCTCGAACCGACGGCGACGGCGACCACCGTCCGGGTCATCGACGGCAGGACAGTCACGACCGATGGCCCGTTCGCTGAGACCAAGGAGGCGCTCGGTGGCTTCTATCTGGTCGAGGCCGCGGATCTCGACGAGGCCATCGGCTACGCAGCGATGATCCCCGGGGCCCGGCATGGTTGCATCGAGGTCCGGCCTGTCGTGGACTTCGCCGCGGCGGGTGCGGAGCAACCGGTCACGGCCAGCGCGAGCAACTGAGACCGGCGCTGACGAGCGTACCTCGAGCCGGGCCGGACGCCGCCCACGCGGTCGTCGACCGTGTCTTTCGTGAGGAGCAGGGCCGGGCCGTTGCCACCCTCATCCGGGTCACGGGCGACTTCGACCTGGCCGAGGAAGCCGTCCAGGACGCCTTCGTCAGAGCCCTCCAGACATGGCCGATGCGCGGCGTGCCGACGAATCCCGGAGCATGGATCACGACCACCGCTCGCAATCAAGCGATCGATCGTCTACGCCGCCGCAGGCGCCTGACCGAGAAGACGGAGGCCCTGGCCGCGGAGGTCGCACTGGAGCAGGACCTGTCGGCGACCGAGACGGACCGGACCGTGGACGACGACGTGTCGATCCCGGATGATCGGCTGCGGCTCATCTTCACCTGCTGCCACCCGGCGCTGGCCGTCGATGCCCGGATCGCCCTGACCCTGCGAACGCTGGGCGGGTTGACGACGCCCGAGATCGCCCGGGCGTTCCTCGTCCCCGAACCGACGCTGGCCCAGCGCCTGGTCCGGGCAAAGCGCAAGATCCGCGACGCCGGGATCCCCTATCGCGTCCCGCCGGTCGAGCTCCTGCCCGAGCGGCTCGATGGGGTCCTCAAGGTGTTGTACCTCGTCTACAACGAGGGCTATTCGGCATCGTCGGGTGACTCGCTCGTCCGCCGCGAATTGTCGAACGAAGCGATCCGCCTGACTCGACTGGTCCTGGCCCTGATGCCCGACGAGCCGGAGGTCCGGGGACTCCTCGCACTGATGCTGCTGCACGATGCCCGACGGGAGGCTCGTGTCGGCACCGCCGGCGATCTCATCCTGCTGGAGGACCAGGATCGGTCGCGCTGGGACGAGGACCGAATGGCGGAGGGTCGGTCATTGCTCGACGGTGCACTGGAGGCGGGACGCCCAGGCCCGTACCAGGTCCAGGCGGCGATCGCCGCGCTCCACGACGAAGCGCCGACCAGCGACCAGACGGACTGGCCGCAGATCGTCGTCCTCTACCAGACCCTGCAGCGGATGATCCCGTCGCCGGTCGTCGAGCTCAATCTCGCCGCGGCGGTGGCGATGGCCGACGACCCAGCCGTCGGGTTGGCGATGATGGACGGGATCGCCGCGTCGGGCGAGTTGGATGATTACCCGTACCTGCACGCCGGTCGAGCCGACCTGCTCCGCCGCCTGGAGCGCTGGTCCGAAGCGGAGGTCGCCTATCGACGTGCGCTCGAACTGACGACCAACGGTCCGGAGCGCGAATTCCTGTCGGGGCGGCTGGCCACGGTCCAGCTGGGTCGACGGACCCAGGATCGACCTAGCGGGCGGCGCGGACCGCCTCGATGACCGCCGGCAGCACGGCATGCAGGTCGCCGATGACGGCGTAGGTCGCGCGGGTGACCATCGGGGCGTCGCGGTCCGTGTTGATGGCCAGGATGGCCTTTGCCGAGCGACAGCCGACGATGTGCTGGATGGCCCCGCTGATCCCGCATGCGATGTACAGGTCCGGGGCGATCCGGGTCCCGGTCTGGCCGACCTGCTGGGCATGCGGCCGCCAGCCAGCCGAGGTCACGACCCGCGACACTCCGACCGTGCCACCGAGCAGACCCGCCAGTTCGTCGAGCTGGGCGAATCCCTCCGCGCTGCCGACCCCGCGGCCACCACCGACGACGACCCGGGCATCGGCCAGCGAGATCGCTCCGGCCTCGGCCGGGACCCGTGATGTCAGCCGGACGCGGAAGTCGCGGTCGTCGAGGTCGGCGACGAACGCCTGGACATCGACCGAGCCATCCGACGCGACTGCGACCGCCGGTGCGAAGGCATGCGGCGCGACCGTGACCAGGCGGATCGGACCCTCGAGTCTGGCCTCCTCAAGGAGGCTGCCGCCCCAGCGCTGGCGCGTTACCTGCCAGGGTTCGCCGGGCAGGACGTCGGTGCAATTCGCGGTCAGGTCAAGCCCGGTCCGGGCAGCCACATGGGCCATGATCTCGGTCGCGCGGTCGCTTGCGGCGGCGATCACCATCGTGGGCCGGTCCCGACCGATCAGCTGGGCGAGGGCCTTGCCGGTCGCTTCCGGGGCGTGGTCGGTCAGGCGCGGATCCTCGATGGTGGACAGGAGGGTGACGTTGCTGCCGACGAGAGACCCGGCGCTCGCGACCTTCGCGGCAGCGTCACCCCAGGCGACCGCATGCAACGGTTCGCCGGTCGCATCGGCGAGCGAACGGCCAAGCGTGAGCGCCTCCGTCGACAATCGATCCGGCTGCCCGTCCTCGTGTTCGACCGTGACGAGGATCATGCGATCAACCCCAGCTTGCGAAGGACGTCGACCACCCGCGGGGCGGCATCCGGCCCCTCGCCGAGGATCTCGACGGCACTCTCCTGCTCGACCGGGACGCGCAACCGGATCAGCGACGATGGCGCGTCGCCGCGGGTTGGTTCGATACGTTCGATCTCCTTCTTGCGAGCCCGCAATCGGCCCGGCACCGATGGGTACCGCGGCAGGTTGATCCCCTCGCGGACGCTGACGACCGCCGGCCGCGGGATGTCGTAGACCTCCCAGCCGCCGCTGGCGGCCTCGCGTCGGACCGATACCGAGTCGTCTTCGACCTTGAGGCCCTTGGCGCCGGTGACGATCGGCCGATCGAGGGCGACGGCGACGCGGACACCGACCTGGTAGTCGCCGGTATCGGCGGCCTCGTTGCCGAACAGGATGAGATCGAACGGTCCGTCGACCGCTTCGCGGGTCCGGATCGCCGCCACGATCGCGTCGGCCGTGGCCCGGGCGGGCCACTCGCCGCCGTCGGTCGCGAGGTGGATCGCCCGGTCGATCCCGACGGCCATCGCTTCTCTCAACTGGTCGGCGGCTTCATCCGGCCCGAGGGTCAGGACCGTACTCGAGCCTCCCTGGGCCTCGACGAGCCGGACGGCTTCCTCCACGGCGCATTCCTCGTGCGGGCTGACGGTGAACCCGAGGTAGCGCGTATCGATCGCCTTGTCGTCCGCGGTCAGGCTGATCTTGCCGGCCGTCGCGGGGACGCGTTTGATGCAGACAAGGACGTTCACGTCGGGGGCCTCAGGCCCGGACCCGGGCATTGTCGGGGTCGAACGGTGGCCTCGAGCCGACGACGGCGACGGTGACCGGATAGCGCTCACCGAAATACTCGACCTGCAACCTCGTGCCTTCCACGGCGTACTCCGGTGGGAGGTACGACAGCAGGATGTGCTTGCCGATGGACGGTCCGGACCCGGCACTGGTCACGAACGAGCGGCGGCCCTTCGCATCGGTGATCGGCCCGCCGTCGAGGGTCAGGATCGGTTCCCGGCCGAGCATGAACCGCTTGACCCCACTGGCCGATGTGTTGTCGTCGACGGTCAGCGTGCACAGGGTCGCGACAGGCGGGCGGGACCGTTGTGCGAGGTACGCATCGCGCCCGATGAAATCGATCGTCTTGACCTTCGGTCGGAGCATGTCCGCCTCGACCAGGTCGAACTCGAGCTCGAGCTCCGACCCGTGCGCGCGATAGCCCTTTTCGAGGCGACCGGTCGTGCCGTACACGCCGATCCCGAACGGGACCATCCCGTGCGGCCGGCCGGCCTCCCAGAGCGTGTCCCACAGCCGCTCACCCTGCTCCATCGGGACGTACAGTTCCCAGCCGAGTTCACCGACGTACGAGATCCGCGAGGCGAGGACCGGGATGCCGCCGACCTCGATCGTGCGACAGGTCCCGAATGCGAAGGCCTCGTTGGAGACATCGTCTGCGGTGACCGCGGCGAGGACGTCGCGCGCGCGAGGACCCCAGATCCCGGCCGTGCACCAGGTCGACGTCGCGTCGTACAGCTGGGCGGAGCCGTCGGCCGGCAGGTGGTCGCGGAACCATTTCCGATCACCCATGCCGTGCGCGCCGCCTGTCACGACGCGAAAGTGGTCGGTCCCGAGACGCATGATGGTCAGATCCGACTTGATGCCGCCGGCCTCGTTGAGGAGCGGCGTGTAGACGACTCGCCCGACCGGGACGTCCATCTGGGCGACGGCCATCTCCTGGACGTGGTCCAGGGCGCCCGGGCCGGTGATGTCGAAGATCGCGAATGCGGTCAGGTCCACGATCCCGACCCGGTCGCGCATCGCCAGATGCTCGGCGTTGATGATCGGCGACCACCAGCGCGATTCCCATTCTGCCTCGCGGGGCATGACCCGATCGCCGTACTCCTCGAGGAGCGGCTCGTTGGACGCGTACCACATCGGCCGCTCCCATCCGGCCGTCTCGAAGAAGACGGCGCCAAGCTCCTGTTCGCGGGCGTGGAACGGGCTGAGCCGGACGTCGCGGTTGCTGGCCCACTGCTCGGCCGGATGGACGATGCCGTAGGTCTTGTTGAAACCCTCCGCCGAGCGCGCCTTGACGTGCGTGCGGGCCTTCTGATGGTCGTGGAACCGGGCGATATCCGAGCCGTGCGGGTCGATCTCCGGCTTCCCGTCCGTCATCCATTCGGCGACCATCCGGGCGATCCCCGGCGCCTCCTTGATCCAGACCGCCGCTGAGACCCACAGACCCGCGACCTCTGGCGTCTCGCCGAGGATCGGCATCCCGTCCGGCGTGAGTGACAGCAGGCCGTTGATCTGGTGGCGGATGCCGACCCGCTCGTCGCCAAGGATGTCCGGGATGAGCTCGAGCGCCTGCTCCATCTGGAGTTCGAAGTCCTCGGGGGTGAATGGCAACTCGGTCGGTGACAGCTTCGATTCGGCGATCGAGGGGATCTCGTCGGCGTCCATGAGGATGGCCCGATGGGCGTACGAGCCGACTTCCATGTCGCTGCCGTGCTGGCGCTCGTAGCAGTTCGTGTCCATATCGCGGACGATCGGGTAGGTGATCTCGCCGACGGTGTCGGCGAGCATCGGGACCGGCCCGACGCTGATCATCTGGTGGACGGCCGGGGTCAGAGGGACCTGCGCGCCGGCCATCGCCGCGAGTCGCGGACTCCACACGCCCGCTGCGATGACGACGATGTCCGCCTCGAAATCGCCCTTGTCCGTGCGGACACGGGTCACGTGCCCATCTTCGACGTCGATGCCCGTGACCTCGGTCATCGGCGAGAGCTGCAGCGCACCCAGCGCCTGAGCCCGCTCGCGCATGATCGTGCCGGCACGGAGCGAGTCGACGACGCCGATCCCGGGCGTCGAGAAGCCACCGAGGATGATGTCGGTGTTGACGTAGGGGACCATCGCCTTGATCTGTTCGGGGCTGACGAGTTCCGATTCGATGCCCCACGAGCGGGACGACGCCATCCGGCGCTTGAGTTCCTCCATCCGTTCCGGCGTCCGGGCGACCTCGATCCCGCCGCTCTGGGTGAAGACACCCATCTCCTTGTACTGCTCGACGCTGTCGAGTGTGAGGTTCGTCATCTCACGCGAATGGTCGGTCAGAAAGATGAAGTTGGAGGCGTGACCGGTCGAACCGCCCGGGTTCGGCAGGGGCCCTTTCTCGATCTGGGTGATGTTCTTCCAGCCGAGTCTGGCGAGGTGATAGACGAGACTGTTGCCGACGATCCCGGCACCGATGACGACGACGCGTGCAGTACTCGGATCCATGCGCGCTCCAACTCTCCCGGACGACGTGGGCAGTCATTCTACCGGTCGGCCACGCTGTATCGTCAGTGCGTGACTGATCCGCCCATGGCGCCTGACGAGATCCCACCCGTCACGACGCCTGTCGATCCGGACGTGCTCGACACCCCCGACGAGGGCCTGGATGGTCGGCCCGGCACGCGGAAGCGGGTCGTGGTCGTCGGCGCCGGTCTCGCCGGGCTGGTGGCAGCCTTCGAGTTGAAGCGACAGGGCCACGCGGTGACCGTTCTGGAAGCGCAGAACCGGGTGGGCGGCCGGATCTACACGCTGCGCTCGTTCGCTCCCGGGCTGTACGCCGAAGCCGGCGGGATGCGCATCCCGCGCGCCCACGACCTGCCCCTCCGCTATTGCGAGTTGTTCGACCTGCCGCTTCGTCCGTTCGTGATGGGCAATCCCAAGGCTCTGGTCCACATCGGCGGCGTGCGGATGACGAAGGAGGAAGCGGACCGGGATCCCGGCCGGCTGCCATTCAGCGTGGATCCCGCCGAGCGCGGCCGGACGGCGGACGACCTCTGGGAGGCGACCATCGGCGACCTCCGGCTGATGGTCGAACACGACGGCGCCGCGGCCTGGGAATTGATCGTCCGCGACTTCGACCAGTACTCGCTCTATGAATTCCTGCGGGTCAAAGGGTGGTCGCGCGGGGCGATCGAGTACTTCACCGTGATGAACTTCCTCGAGGCGGATCAGCACAACTCGCTGGTCGAGATCCTCCGCGAGGACCTCGGTGGGGCCTATGTCGACATGCAGGAGATCGTGGGCGGGATGGACGGTCTGCCCAACGCGTTCTATGCCCACCTGCAGCCCGAGATCCGGTTTGGCGCGAACGTCTTCGCGCTCGACCAGGATCCGGACGGCGTGACGGTCCACTACAAGACCGAATCGGGCCGTTTTGTCGCCCGCGGCGACTACGTGATCGTGACCGTCCCGTTCTCCGTCCTCAGGACGATCGAGATCCTCAAGCCCTTCTCGGCCGGCAAGCAGCGGGCGATCCGTCAGCTCAACTACCACGCCTCGACCAAGATCCTGTTCCAGGTGCGGCGTCGGTTCTGGGAGGAGGAGGACGGGATCTACGGCGGGGGCACGGTCACCGAGCTCCCCGTCCGCCGGATGAACTATCCGACGCCCGATCCGACCACGTCGCGCGGGGTCCTGCTGGCCAGCTACACGTGGGGCCAGGACGCGTTGCAGTGGGGTGCGATGGACGAGGAGACGCGACTGGAGGAAGCACTTGACGACGTAGAGCGCATCCACCCCCAGATCCGCGAGGAATACGAGGGCGGCGCCTCGCACGCCTGGTATGCGGACCGCTGGGCGCGCGGTGCCTTCGCGATGTTCGCACCGGAGCAGCAGACGGACCTGCAGGCGGACATCGTCAAGCCAGAGGGCCGGATCCATTTCGCAGGCGAGCATTGCTCGCTTTACCACGCCTGGATCCAGGGTGCCCTCGAGTCGGGCATCCGGGCGGCGCAGACCATCCACGAGATGCCGCCCCAGTCGTAGGGTTGGGCGGCCCTTCGACCACTTGGCCGCTTGTGCGCAGCGTCGCTACTCGGGCGTGGCGACCGGGATCTCGTTGCGCATCCCGGCATTGATCGCGAATGCATTCTTGGTCGCGGCAGCGATGGCGCCCTCGATCCATCGTCTGCCCCGCTGATCGCAGGCGTCATTGGCAAACCAGATCCGCCCGACCGGTCGGACGATGTCGTCATAGAACTGGCTGGTCAGTTCGTGGGGCCGGAACAAGGGACCGATACCGCCCGCATACGGGTCAAGCGCCCAGTCGTGGGTGATCCCGTACTCGAAGGTCGTCCGCGCCTCCGGATGGATCTTGACGAGATCCTCGAGCGCCTGCGCGATCCGGTCGCTCTCTGACAGCATGCTGTAGGCCATGCTGTCCTGCTCCCAGGCGTACGACGCGATCAGGACGCCGCGCCCGGGCCCGGCGATCTGGCCAGCCGGCGTATACACGACATTCCGGATCGCCAGGTCAGTGACCGTCACGCCGTGGGTGATCTGATAGTCGTCGACCCACCACTTGCGGCTGAACTGCATGAAGATCTTGTGCGCCCGGCCGTAGTACACGTTCCGGATGGTGAACCATTTGTCGACGTCGAGACCCTCGATCTCCATGTGCCGGAGCAGGATCAGCGGCACCGTCAGGATGCATTCGTCGGCCTCGACCGACATCGCTGTCCCGACCGAGTCGCGGAACCGCACCGTCACCCCGTCGGATCGTTGCTCGACGCCCTGGACCGCGGCTCCGAAGCGGATGTCACCGCCAAGCAACGAAGCGAACGCCTTCGGCAAGGTATCGGCACCGTCGGTGATGAAGACGAGATCGCCGAAGACGTCCTCGTGATAGTGGGCGAACCACTCGACCAGTGAGAAATGGTAGCGACCCTCGAGATTCAGAAGCGGACCCATCAACCACAGCGCGTGTTCACTGACCTTCCGCTCCATGAGGTAGCCGAGCAGCGAATAGCCGTCGTACCGTTCGATGATCCGTTCCCAACCGCCCGGCTCGACGATGAGCTCGTGCAGCGGTCGCATCGCTTCCTTGAGGATGTCCGACGGAGCCAGACCGCGCTCGCCCGGCGGGAGGTCGTAGTCGAACGACGCGGCATCGAAGTCGGCGCGCTTGACGAGGCGCCCGCTCAAGTAGATGTACGAGTCCTCGTCGTACATCGGGAAGGGGGTCGTGCCGAGCCTGAAACGTTCGTGGATGAGATATTGGCCGAGCCGGTGTTGCCGGGGAAATCGCATCGCGCCGAATTCCCCGTACATGCCGTCTGCGAACCCGCGATACGTGTAGACACGCCCACCGATGCGATTCCGAGCCTCGAGGAGGGTGACCGAGTGGCCGGCCTCCTTGAGCAGCATCCCGGCGGTCAGGCCGGCCATCCCGGCACCGACGATGACGACGTGCTTCGGAGGGCCCTCGAGCCTCGGCAGCCCGTTGCGAAGGGTCTCCAGGAGATCGAGCCGGTCAATCACGATGAACTCCCTCAGCGGCGCGCGAAGGACGATGCCAGGCCCGATGTTCCCGGTGGCAGGTCGACGGCGTCAAGCCGAACGCGGGAGACAGCTTCGCGTCGCTAGTACGGCTGGCGGAAATCCACCGGTTCGGCGCGCCACGTCGTGGTCTTGCCGACGAACCGCACTCGCAGGGTATAGGTCCCGGCGTGGAGCCCGGCAGCCGACCCGAGTCGGACCACGCTGTGGTGCCCTGAGCGCTCGGCCGGGTAGAGCGTCTCGTTCGACCAGTCGCCCTTCCTGACGAGCCGGCCCTTCCGATCGCGGATCGTCCATCGCAGCGTGCCGCGTGCCGGTACCGAGCCAGCGTTGCGCGCCGCTCCGTGAACGCGCACGTAGACGGACCCGGAGGTCCGTCGGATGTCGACCATCGAACCCGTCACCGCGACATCTTGGACGGGCGCGTAGAACTTCTCGCGCAGGATCTCGTACAGGTCGGGGTAGCCTCGGTCGTTCTCGATGGTCCAGATCCCCACGCCGGCCATTCCGGTCACGATCGCATAGTCGTACTTGGCGGCCAGGCTCCGCTCCTCCTCGAAGTAGACCTGGCGGTAGGTCGAATGGCCCTCGTCCCAGTACGTGTAGAAGCCGCTCCCCTCGACCGCATCGTAGAGCCACTTGACCTTCGGGTGGGCGGCCAGGAAGTCCCGAGCGGAGGCATACGTGACCGATCGGACCGGGCCGTACTTCGCGTTGTTGGTCCGAACGTCGGCATTGGGCGTCTTGGTCTTGACCGGCCAGTCGTAGCCGTAGTACGGGACCCCAAGCAGCAAGGACGACGCCGGCGCCCACTGGAGTGCCCGTGCGACGTGGATCTTGACCGTCCGTTCCGTGTTGTCGAGCGGGGCGATCGCCCCGGTCACCGTGGAGCCGGACCAGCGGTAGTTGTAGGTCATCAGGACCTGCTGGTCGACCAGCGGGACAAGACCGCCGATGATCTTTTTGTTCGCCCCGGCCGAGGTGGCGTTGGTCAGGGTCGCCTGCGGGAACCGTTCGAGCATCGCGGTCCGGAAGCGAGCGATGAAGGCCAGGTATCCATCGGCCCGATCGTTGACGGCCTTGTTGGGCTCGAAGTCGAAGCTGGCTCCGTCGGCCAGGCGATCGGCCATCAGGTCGAGTGCCTGGCCGATGAACCGATCCTGCGCGTCCGGGCTATCGAGGAAGCCGGTCATCTTGGGCGCACCCGCCTTCGAGTCGAACAACTGGAAGGTCGGCACCACCCGAACGCCGCGGGCATGGGCCGCATCGGTCACCGCCGCGGCATCCGCCCCCACGTACTTCTTGTAGCCGACCCAGTCGGTATCGATGTCGCCGGACTTCTTGATCCCGAGTCCGAAGAACGCGATGGTCGAGACCAGGTCGTAGTCGATGGTGTCGACGCTGTGCTCGTCGAGGCGCCAGTACGGGAGATAGGCCAGGACCTCGTGGCTGAGTGGTTCGATCCCGGTGATGCGCGGCTGTGCCGGAGCGGCCGTGGCCGCTGCTGCGACCGGTACGACCGTTCGATCCGGGCTCCCAGCCGGCATGACGGCGATGGCCAGGAGCACGATCAGGAGTGCGGAAGTCGATGGCCAGATGCGGCGTGTGGGGAAACGCACGGTCCCAGTTAACGTCCCGCGGTCAATGGCGTCGACCCTACCTTGGTCCCGGGCCTGGTCACCGGTCGGTGACATCAGCCGGGCACCGGCACGCTGTCAGGATGCGGCTTGTCGGGGTCGGCGAGGACCTTGCCGACGATCCAGCCGATGGTGCCGCCCTGGACGATCAGGGTGAACAGGACGATCCCGAAGGTGATCGTCTGCAGATGGGTCCGCTGCGGCAGATTCTCCGGCAGGGACAGTGCCAGAGCCACCGCCACCGCGCCCCGGAGCCCCGACCAGAACAGGACGTGGAGCCATCCGACGGGGATGCCACGCGACGGACGCCGGAGGATCCGAGCCGTGCCACCCAGCAACCCGTAGGTCACGATCGCGCGTCCGACCAGGACAGCCACGATGCCGACCCCGATGGCCAATGCCGAATCGATGATGTCGCCGACCGAGATCGCCAGGCCCACCAGCAGGAAGATGATCGCGGTCATGACGAACGCAAGGAATTCCCAGACGGTGTCGATCGCCTCCTGGGTCCGCTCGCTCATCCCGATCCGGCGGCCGTAGCTGCCCAGGGCGATGCCCGCGACGACCGTCGCGATGACGCCCGATTCGTGCAGGACGTCGGCGATGATGTACGTCCCATAGGCCAGCAGGACCGAGACCGTCGTTTCGATCAGGTGGTCGTCGACGGTCGCCACGATCCGGGAAGCCAGGAAGCCGGCCACGGCGCCGATGGCGACGCTGACAACGAGCGTCAGCACGAACGAACTGACCGCATCCGCCGGAGTGACCCCGCCGTCGACCGCTCGCAGGGCGATGGCGAAGATCACGATCGCCGTCCCGTCGTTGAACAGGCTCTCGCCTTCGACAAGGGTCGACAACGTCTTCGGCGCACCGAGTCGCTTGAAGGTCGAGATGACCGCGACCGGGTCGGTCGCCGAGACCATCGCCCCGACCACGAGCGCCAGGTCCATCGGCAGCCCGGTGGCCACGTTGAGCGCGACCGCCACGACCGCGGCGCTGACCAGGACGCCCGGGATGGCCAGGATGGCGATCCCGCCGAAGGTCCGACGAAGGCTGTCGATGTCGGTCTGGAACGACGCCTCGAAGACCAGTCCCGGCAACAGGACGAGCAGGACGACCTCCGGCGTGATGGACACTGCCGAATCCGGGATGAACACGGCCACGCCGAGGCCGACGAGGACAAGCGCGACCGTATACGGGATGCCGATGCGGCGCGAGACGAGGGCGACGAGGACGGCCACCGCCAGGAGGGCGGTGAAATGCTCGACGGTATCCACCGTCGGGTCGCCGCTCAGCACGGCATGTGGCGAGGCCGGCGCAGGGTCGGGGTCACGAATCTAGTTTAGGCGGGCAGTCTCCTGCCGATGCCGCTCAAGACGGCGCCTCGTTACGGCGCGGTCGTCGTGAACTCGGCGTGCATCCCCGAGGTGTAGTGGGCCGGCAGGTTGCAGATCACGACGTAGTGGCCGGCCGGCAGATCGACCGTCAGGTTGGCGGTCGCGCCGGCCTCGATGTCCTCGACCTCGTCGACGGCGGTGATGCCGGCGCCCTCCTCGTCGACCTCGGTGCCGTCTGCGGAGAGCGGGAGCTGATCGGGCGGGAGGTCCGTCTTGAAGACCACGAACTCGTGCGTGGTCGTCCCGTTGTTCTTGAGGTCGAATGTCACGCTTCCTGCCGAGCCCGTATTGGCCGCCAGGTCGATGTTGAACTCGGACAGCCCGGCACTCACGTCAGTGGGACCGGCGGCGCCGGTCGAAGGCGACGAACCGGAACTGCTGCAGGCGGCGATCAGCGCGGTCACCGCCACGAGGACGGCAAGTCGGGGCAGCGCGGTCAGCGTCCGCTGACGGACATCGACGATCATCGTGTGGCTCCTTCGATCTTGGCGGGTCGAGGGTGGTCTTGTCAGGATCGTCGCAGTCCGCGTGGCGCAGCCCTATAGTCACCGGAAACCAATCCAGGTGACTATCGATGACCAATCCAGCTCATCCGATCGAAGGCTCCACCGCCGCCAGGCGCGTGGCGTTCGTTCCTGCCCCGGACGCCCGTTCGGCGACGGGCGACGATGTTCAGGTCGGCTCCCGACGACGGCTCCTGGCTCTCGACGTGGCCGCCACCCTGGTCATCGTCGCGACATACGCGCAGCTGGCCCCACCGGAACTCCTGTTCCACGTCGTCTTCGTGATCCTGACCGCAGAAGCGTTCCTGTACGGCCGACGGGTCTGTTTCGAGCGGATCGCCGCTGTCTCGGTCGCCTTGCTCGTCTACGCCAGCCTGCCGACGCTGGGAGCCGGTGTGGATCAACTCGAGCTGACCGAATGGCCCCTGATGTTCACGATCGCCGTGCTGGTCGCATGGATGGCCGATCGTGAGAAATCAGTCGGACGCCGTTATGCGAGCCTCTACCAGGCGACCCGCGACCGCCTGGTTCGTGCCGAGGAGGAGGAGCGCGGTCGCCTGGCTCGCGACCTCCACGACGGGATCGGCCAGACCCTGACGGCACTGACCCTGACCCTCGATGCGGCCACGGCCGCAGGTGACGACGCGACCCGTGACGGCGACCTGACCCGCGCCAGGGCCCTGGCGCTCGAGGCGATCGACGAGACCCGAAACGTATCCGAGCGGATCCATCCCGCGCGCTTGACCGAGCGAGGCCTGGCCAGCACCATCCGGGCGATGGCCTCCGCCCCCGGTGGGCGGATCGAGGTCGTCATCGGACCGGACGCGGACATTCGTCTCTGGTCGCAGGAGGCGGAGCTCGAGACGTACCGGATCGCCCAGGAGGCGGTCCGCAACGCGATCGACCACGCCGCCGCGAACCACATCCGAGTCGCCCTCGATCGCGAGCCGGATGGGCTTCGGCTCGAGATCCTCGATGACGGCCGCGGGTTCGATCCAGCCACCGTCGACCCACACCGGCTCGGCCTCGTCGGCATGCGTGAACGGGCGGCCGCGATCGGAGCCGCATTCCGGATCGTGTCCGAGCCGGGGCGCGGCACGCTCGTGCGCCTGACCCTCCCCGATCCGATCGCGAGCACGACCTGATGGTGGTTCGGCTTCTGCTTGTTGACGACCACGCGGTCGTCCGGGAGGGACTACGACTCGTTCTCGGTCGTCAACCGGATCTCGAGGTCATCGGCGAGGCGGCGGACGCTGGGGAAGCCCTGCGCCTGACCGAAGCGCACCGACCGGATGTCGTGGTGATGGACATCGCCCTCGGCAGTTTCGACGGTGTGCCGGCGATCGAGGCGATCCTGGCCCGCATCCCGGACAGCAGGGTCCTCGTTCTGACGATGTTCGACGACGCCGAAACGGTCCGCCAGTGCCTGCTCGCGGGCGCGGCCGGATTCGTGGTCAAGGGCGCGAGCTCGGCTGATTTGATCGATGGCATCCGGGCCGTCGCGCGCGGCGAGCGCTACATCCACAGTGCCGTCGTCGGCTCCGTCGTCGACGACAGCCTGCGCTGGCTGCGGGCGGGGACGCCGCTCAGTCGACGAGAGTACGAGGTTTTGAGCCTGCTCGGCGGCGGGCGGACACCGACCCTGATCGGCGAGGTCCTCGGGATCAGCGTCCACACCGTCCGGCGTCACCTGGCCAGCGCGGCATCGAAGATCGGGGTCCGCGGCAGTCCGGCCCTGGCCCAATACGCTCGAGACCACGGGCTCGCCCGGCCAGCCGGCACCACGCGACCGAAACAGTCGGCAGAAGCGACCTAGACGGAGTCCACCTCGCCGGCGGACCGTCGGTCCGCATCCCAAAACCCCGTAGTCCTCACGTGATTGGCGCAGCGTCGATGTCCTACGGTCGGGTGGAGCCGCGCGCTGTGTCGCGCCGCCGAGAGCGGGAGATCCCAATGCACGTCACCGACTCATCTGCGACCGCGGTCGGGGAGTCATTCATCAGTGCCATCGTCGGTCAGGACTTCGACGCGCTCGAGGCGCTGTTCGCGCCGACGCTCAGGTTTCGGGCGATCACTCCGGCCAGCGTCCGCGGAGCTTCCACGGCCGCCGGCGCCCGTTCCCTGATGGAGGGCTGGTTCGGCGATGCGGATCGCCAGGATGCCATCGGGCGGCAGGTCGAGATGGTCGCCGACGTCATGCATCTCGGGTACCGCATCCTGCAGCGCGAGAAAGGCCGGCAGTACCTCGTCGAGCAGCACGTGTTCGGATCACTCGGTGAGACCGGGCTCTGGGACATCTCCCTGCTGTGCTCCGGGTTCAGCCCGATCGAAGGCGGGCCCGGCCCGACCGTCGAGCCGACGCAGCACGTCGACGCTCGGCTCGATGCGCTGGGCAAGAGTTGCGCGACCCTGACGCCGCACATCCGGGATGCCGTCCGTGACCTGGAGCCGGGCCAGATCCTCGAGATCGTGACCGACGATCCGACCGCAGAGCCCGGCCTGCAGGCGTGGACGCGGCTCACCGGCAACGAGCTGCTGGAGTCCGCCGGCCCAGCGGACACGTCCGACCACTACTACGTCCGGCGCGGCAGCGCGACAGGAGCGACCCGATGAACACGATCCTCATCAACGCGACCCACGGCCCGGACGACCCCGAGCGGGCGACCCTCGCGTTCGTGGTCGGCAATGTCGCAGCGACCGCCGACCAGGACGCGATCGTGCTGCTGACCATCGACGGTGCCTGGCTCGCCGTCCGCGGGCGCGCCGACGACGTGGCTCATGACGGTCTCCCGCCGCTCCAGGACGTGATGACCCAGTTCGTCGAGGCAGGTGGCCGGATCTGGGCCTGCGGTGCGTGTACCAAACCACGTGGGATCGGCGTGGACGACCTGACCGATGGGGCGTCCATCGTGACCGCGGCGCAGGTCGTGGAACTCCTCGCATCGGGCGCTGCTTCGCTGACATTCTGAGGCAGCGCGGTACCGTGTCCGTGTGAGAGCCGTGCCGTGATGGATCGGCCGGGGCTTGTCGGACGCGACGACGAGGCCCGCCGGCTGCGTGATGCCCAGCGATCGGCGCGCCGGGGCCGAGGTAACGTCGTGCTCGTAGCCGGCGAAGCCGGGATCGGCAAGACCGCGCTGGTCGAGTCCGTCGTCGGCAAGTCGTCGGGCATCGTCCTGCGTGGCGCGGCTCGTGCGGCTTCGACACCACCGCTCTGGCCCCTCGTCGCCGCACTCCGATCGCACGCGGATCTGCCAGCCGGCACGACCGAAGAGGTCGAAGCAGTCTGCCGAACGATCGTGGCACTGGCCAAGGTCGAGCCGTTGATCCTGATCCTCGACGACCTCCAGTGGGTCGACCATGCGACCGGGGATGCGTTCCCGGTCCTTGCGTCGGCGATCCAGCACGTACCCGTCCTGATCGTCGGCATCTATCGGACCGATGAATTGGCGCGGACGAGTCCGGTCCGTCGAGTTCGGACCGAGCTGCGACGTGCCGGGCGCCTGTCTGAGATCACGCTGGATGCGCTCGAACCGGCGGCCGTCCTGGACCTCTCGACCCGGCTGCTCGGGGCCACACCGGACCAGATCCTCGCCCAACGAATCATCGACCAGAGTCAGGGCGTGCCGCTCTTCGTGGAGGAACTCGTGGCCGCGTTGGTGAGCGCGGCTGCGCTGACCGTCGAGGATGGCCTGGCCAAGCTCAAGCGAGACGATTTGCCCGTCCCGGAGTCGATCCGCGACAGTGTCCTCGGCAGGATCGAAGGACTCGGCCCAAGGACCCGCGAGGCGCTCGGTGTGGCCGCCCTGATCGGCGATCGAGCCGACATCTCGGTGGTCGACGCCCTCGTGGCCGGGGCGGGAGACTGGCCGCGCGCGGGCGCGGATGCAGGGATCCTCGCCGACGAATCTGCGGGCCAGGTCGTGTTCCGTCACGCCCTCGTCCGCGAGGTAGTCGGCGAGGATCTGCCGTCGCCGGACCGGCGCGCCTATCACGCGCGGATCGCCACGATCCTGGCCGATCGGGGTGGTGATCCGCTCGACATCGCCAACCATTGGCTGGCCTCGGACGACGCCGGCCTCGGGGTCGACTGGCTTATCAGGGCCGGCGACGCGTCCTGCCGCGTCCATGCCTTCCGCGATGCGGCAACAGCCTTTCGACGCGCGCTCGACGAGGACCGCGGGCGACTGACTGACCGGGTGGCCATCGTGGAGCGCCTCGCGGAATGCGCGGAACTCAGTGGGGTCCCTGGCGAGGCCGCCCGGACCTGGCAGGTCGCGGCCTCGATCCGCCTGGCGGCCGGTGATGAGATCGCGAGTGCACAGGACCAGCGCCGCCGCGCCCGCGCCCTCGAGGTCCAGGGACGCTGGAAGCGGGCCATCGAAGCGCGCCTTGTCGCATCGGACCTGTTCGCCCGGTCGGGGGATCCCGCGGATGCGGCCATCGAGCGGCTTGCGGTCGGGACCCACCTGCGCTCATCGGCCAGTTTCACCGCGGCTCTCGAAGTGTTGGTCGTCGCGCGCAGTGATGCCCAGGCGGCCGATCGCGTCGACCTGGTCGCCCGAGTCATGGGCCAGGAAGGCAACGTTCTCGCCCGGATGGGCCAGACCGACATTGGCATCGCACTCGTCCGTGAGGGCCTGACGATGGCGCTCGATCATGGCGCGACCGAAGCCGCTGCGGAACTGTACCAGCGGCTGGCCGATGCACTCGAACATGGCGGGCAACGTGGGTCCGCACGGAACGCGTACACCGAGGGGGCGGCCTACTGCCGGGCACAGGCGATCGAGGGAACCGCCCTGCTCTGCATGGCCTGCATGTCGGTCGTGCTCTGGCAGACCGGTGAGTGGGGGACCGCGCGATTGATCTGCCGTGAAGTCGTCGTGTCGAGCGAATCCTCACTCCACGCTCGAGCGGTCGCCGAGGGGATCCTCGGGCTCGTGTCGGCGGCGCGAGGGCAGCCCGGACGAGCGCGTCCACATCTCGAGACTTGTCTGGCGATCGGGAGGCGGATCGAGCTCGTCGCGATGGAACTGCTGTCGATATGGGGTCTGGCCATGGTCGACCGCCTCGAGGGGGACGATGAAGCCGCCGTCGAGCGATGCCGCGACGTGCTCGCTCGTTGGGACCGGACCGAGGAGCGCCATTTCGTCGTGCCGGCACTTCGATGGGCGGCGACGTTGCACGGCGAGCGGGCCGACGCGGCCGGAGTCCGGGCCTGTGCCGAAGCACTCGCCCGCATCGCCGCCCAGACCGGTCAACGCGAGGCGGTGGCGTCGCTGGGGCTCGCCCTCGGTGAGGCTGCTCGACTTGAAGGCGATCCTGCCAGCGCCGCGAACCACCTGGAGCGGGCGTTCCAGGCCGTCTCGGACGAAGACCTGCCACTTGACCGGGCTGAGATCGGACGCCGCTTCGGTCTCGCGCTTATCGCCGTCGAGCGGCGCGAGGAAGGGCTCCGAACCCTCGTGGCGGCAGCGCGGACCGCCCGGCGTCTTGGCGCGTACCCGCTCGCCGATGGGGTCGGGCGGGACCTCCGCGCACTGGGCGAGTCGGTCGAACGGCGCCTCGGGCGTCGAGAGGCACAACGACTGGCCGATGGCGGACTGACCAAGCGCGAGCTTGAGATCCTCCGGCTCGTCGCGAAGGGCATGACCAGCCGGGCGATCGGCGAGGATCTGTTCATCAGCACGCGGACCGTCGAGATGCACGTCGGTAGCGCGATGATGAAGCTTGACTGCCGGACCCGTGCCGAGGCGGTCCAGCGGATCGGCGCGCTCGGGCTGCTGATCTGAGCGGCGAGACGTGAAACGGATCCCGGGTGATCACACGGACGGGGCAGCCCTCGGCGGCAGCATGATCAGCAGGTTCCAGCCCGCGAGGCCGATGACCAGGACCAGCCGGAGCACAAGTGGCCAGGACGTCTCCCAGATCCACAGACCGGCCATGACCGGAAGGAGCAGGATCCAGACGAACACCTGTACGAGCAACGGCAGATCACGGACCGACTGCCAGGCAGCGTCGATGGTCCCCTGACTCGACACGAGCGCGACTGCGAACCCGACCCACAGGACCGCGAAGACCACGAACAGGATCCCGCTCGAGGCAATGAACCCGACGCCATCGCCGAGCCCGGTGGCGACCGTTCCGATGATGCCGTCCATGGGATTCTTCCTCCGCGTCGTGTCGTGCTCTACGGTTCCGTGTCCGTTTCCTGGTCGCGCCGCGTTCATGGCATTGCCCCATTCACCGCAGCGCTTGTCGTCTCGACTCGGACCGGGTGACGGCTCAACGCCAGCGACATGACGAGGACCCAGATGACGAACCCGAAGATCGGGATCCGTTCGACGAGTCCCATCACGGTCGATGCATTCGCCACTGCTGCAGCCGTGACCCCGCCGAAGACGAAGATCGCGGCCAGCGACGCGACCGAGTACCAGCCGAGTCGGCGCATGGAGGGCCTCGCCAACAGCCATGCCGCGAAGCATCCGATCGTGATCATCGTCAGGATCGAGGCGATCGCGGCAAAGATCACGTGCAACGTCCCAGGGGTCGAGAGGGCAACGCCGATCGGGTCCTGTGGGAACAGGTCGTCAAGCGCGCCGGCGATCCCGGTCATGACCATGGCCCAGGCTCCAACCAGCCCGATTCGTCGTCTTGGATCTCCGGTCGCGACAACGACCCGCGCCAGCCCGACGCCGAACAGCATGATCGCGACGTTGTAGATGGCAAACGTCAACGCGATCACCGGGCCGTTGGCGGCGCCCGACTGGTACAGCGTGCTGACGGGATCAGCCACGTGATCGTAGCCCGGCGTGACCAGGCCGCCGACGACCACGGTCGCCGCGTAGATGACGGCCGCCAGCGTGCCCGCCCAAAGCAGGACCGGCGTCCCTGCGCGCATGGCAGCATCCCTGTGGCCGGACTCGGGTCGTGCCCCGGTCATCCTGTCGGTCGACATGTCCTGCCCTCCGTGCTGCGTCCAGTCCGAGCGGACAGCACGATGGAACACCACTGGGGCCACGTCGAGGATGAGGATTCCGTCCCGTTCCTGATGGGCCGCTCAGCAGGTTCGCGAGCGTCCGCGCCGATCGAAGCCTGGACACGACCGCCGCCGGTCACGAGCGCGACCCGCTGCGGGGCTGGATCCACCATCGGGGGGTACCATCGGACCCGCCGCTCGACCTGACGCTCGCGGAGGACATCGCCATCCGGGACCGATCGCCCCACGCCATCGAACGGCCTCACCGCTCACCGCGACACATCGGTCGGCGGGCGGCCGCCCTGGGCATCGGCATCCTTGTCATCGGTCTGGTTGCGGGCGGCCTGGTCGTGGCCCGGCTCCAGTCCGCGGGAGGGGCAGTCGCCCTGGGACCGCCGCGGTTCGTCGACGAGGCGATGACCTCGGGATTGACCCACGCCTACCAGGGTGACTACCCGTATGTCGTGGGCGGCGGGGTCGCCGCCTTCGATTGTGATGAAGACGGTCGACCTGACCTGTATCTCGCCGGCGGATCCGCGTCGGCTGGCCTCTTTCGGAATGTCAGTCCGGTCGGCGGGGCCTTGCGATTCGACCCGATCCATGACCCCGTCACAGACCTGTCTGCGGTCACGGGCGCGTACCCACTGGACATCGATGGCGACGGGATCCAGGATCTCGTCGTCCTGCGCATCGGGGAAAACGTCATCCTGCGCGGCCTCGGCGGGTGCCGATTTCGAGCGCGCGAACGAGACGTTCGGTCTTGACGGCGGTGACGGATTCACGGTCGGCTTCAGTGCGACGTGGGAAGCCGGGATGCGTCTCCCGACGCTCGCCTTCGGCGACTACCTGAAGCTCGATGCCAACGGCGAGGCCACGAGCGACTGTGCGGACAGCTCGATGGTGCGACCGGTCCCGGACGGATCGGTCTATGGCCCGGCTATCGGCCTGTCGCCTGGCTGGTGCAGCCTGTCGATGCTGTTCAGCGACTGGGATCGGTCCGGCCGCCGAGACCTGCGGGTCAGCAACGACCGGCACTACAACAGGGACGGAGAGGAGCAGCTCTGGCGGATCGAACCTGGCCGATCCCCTCGGCCCTATACGCAGGAGGACGGGTGGCCGCGCCTGCGGCTCTGGGGGATGGGCATCGCCAGCCAGGACCTGACCGGAGACGGCTATCCCGAAGTCTTCCTGACGAGCCAGGGCGACAACAAGTTGCAGACCCTGCTCGATGGTCCGTCTGAACCGGTGTTCGGGGATATCGCCCTGCGCCGCGGAGTGACCGCCCATATCCCCTACACCGGAGCCGACGAAGGCCTCAAATCGACCGCCTGGCACCCGGAATTCACCGATGTGAACAACGACGGGCTGATGGACCTGTTCATCAGCAAAGGCAACGTCGGGACCGAAGCGGATCACGCGATGGAGGATCCAAGCGACCTGTTCATCGGCCAGACCGATGGCACGTTCATCGAGGGCGCCGGGGAAGCCGGGATCACGCGCTTCGACCTCGCCCGAGGTGCCGCGCTGGTGGACTTCAATCTCGATGGCCTGGTGGACCTGGTCCAGGTCGTCCGCAACAAGAACGTCGAACTCTGGCGCAACGTGGGCATCGGTGATGCCACCACGCCGGTCGATCCCGGCCACTGGATCGCCGTGGAGCTGCAGCAGGCCGGGTCGGATCGGGATGCGGTCGGCGCCTGGATCGAAACCCGGGTCGGGGATCGGATCACCCAGCACGAGGTGACGGTCGGGGGTGGCCATGCCAGCGGTGAGATGGGCTGGATCCACTCGGGCATCGGCTCGGCATCGAGTGCTGACGTTAGGGTCACCTGGCCGGACGGCGAGGTCGGCCCCTGGATGACGGTCCCGGCGGATACCTTCGTGCGGGTCGAGCGCGGATCAGCGACCGCGACCCCGTGGGAGCCCTCCCGGTAGGCGCGCCAGCCGCCACGGTTCGAGCCTATGCGAAGGAGGCGTCGTGTGGCACGATCGCCGCAGTCGCTGGAGGCAGACACATGTCGCGGCGTTGTGGAATGGCATGGCGACTCGTAGCGATGGCGCTGGTCATCACGGGGTGCAGCGCCACGACAACGCCTGACCCGCCACCGACTGAGCCGCCACCGACTGAGCCGCCACCGACTGACCCGCTTGGGGTCGTCACCGCGTTCACTGACGCCCGCAACGGGGGTGACCTGGATGCTGCGCTTGGTCTGCTCGGTGCGCAAGGCGACATCCTCGGGATCTCGATGAGTGCACCTGATGGCCGGTCCCGGCTGCGGGCGATCTTCGAGGCGCAGCAGGTCTCGAACTGGCAGGTGGAGGACCACGACTGCACCGCCGACGACGTCGACGTCACCTGCCAGTACCGCCAGTCGGATGACGTCCTGAGACGATGGGGCATGGCGCTCACTGGCAAGCATCGGTATGTCGTTCGCGACGGACGGATCATGTGGATGCGGCGCATCCACGACCCGGATGCGGAGGAGACGGTCTACGCGGCCGCGGACGCATTCCACGAATGGGTCAGATCCGCCCATCCCGATCTCTTGCCCGTGATCTGGATCGACCCGACGAGCGCCCTGTACACCACGCCGGACGGGGCGCGCGCCATCCTCGGCCTGCTCGACGAATACGACGCCGCGGTCGCCACGCAGCGGCCGTAGCCGCGCCCGCGCGGATCCGGCTTCAGGCGGCGCCTGTGTCGCGCAGCCGTTGCTCGTCGACCGTGCGTTCGGACAGCGGCAATGCCTCGAGCCGTGCTTCGGGGATAGCCTGACCACTGTCGATCGACAAGCCGTAGGTGCCGGCAGCGATCCGGGCTTCTGCTCGCTCGACGGCCGCGAGCTCGTCGCGGAGCTCGGCGATCAGCGCCGTCTCGACCATCTCCGTAGCGAGCTGGCTGCCTGAATCGGATTCGCCGGTCTGCTGGCTATCCAAGAGGCCCTCGGAATGGACGTCGCCAAGGAGTTCCCGGAGGGCGGCTTCGATGCGGGTCCGTTCCCTAGATACGAGTTCGCGGGCTCGCTGGTCATCCATGACCGCCTCCTCTTCGCGCGACGGCGATGCCGGCGCTTGCCGCCACTGATGGTAGTCGCGCCAGCATTGCCTTGAATCAGCGGGACGGTGGCCCGCAGGGTCCAGCGTCCATCGTTCCAGCAAGCGTGGTGGGCGGGAGAAAGCCCGGCATCCCATCCCGCGCGATGATCCGCACCGCCGACGGCGATGCGAGGAGCTCAGCCCTGATCGGCACGCTCCCGCTCGACGTCGTCCTCGAGGCTCGACTCCGGCAATGTGCCCTCTCGCTCGGGGTTGCGCTGCGGATCCACGATGCTGGCGAACCCGACCGGTCCCTCGATGACGTCGGCCATGTCGCGCCCGTGGGGTTCCTTCGGTTTGGATCCGGTCCTGCGCTCTGGCGGTTCGTCCACACCGGTTGCCTGGTCCAGGTCCTTCCGCTCGGTCATCGCTCGTTCCTCCATCGATCGTGCACCGTTCAGATGCGGGTTCCCTCGGTGGCCATGAGTTGGGCGGGGCTGCACGGATCGCAGCCATTGCCGGAGCGTCTCGGGGACGGCCACGGCTCCCACCAGCATCGAATCGCTCGTCGACCGCGAGCGTGTGGCAACTCGAGCGCGCGGTGGCGGGCGGAGGGACTCGATGCCATCGATCGTGACCTCGTCGACCTTCAGGTCTCCACCGAGGAGTGGGACATCCTATGCCGGATCCGGTTGCAGGTCGAGCGTGACTTCTTGTTGGGCGTGCGGCCAGGGACCGGTTCTCCATCCGATGCGGCGGGACCCGCGTCCGCCGGCGTCCGGAAGGGCGCTGACACGGTCACGCTCAGTGCCGCGCAGCCGACCTGAGTTGGGTGCCGGCGCGGACCGCGGTGTTCGATGAAGAGTCGGCGCGCATCAACCACCTCCCGAAGACATCCTGCTACAACTCCGCATTGACGATGAATCCGCCGTCTGCAAGAAGGGTGGCGGACGTCACGTAGCTCGCGTCTTCGGACAAGAGAAAGGCGATCGTGGCTGCGATCTCGGCGGGTTCAGACGCACGCCGAAGGGCGATCCGCTCCTCGTAGTAGCGTACGGCCTCCGGGTCGTCGAACATGGACGCGGCCATCTTGGTCAGGACCCATCCGGGCTCGATGGCGTTGACACGGATACCGTGAACTCCGAGGACCGCTCCAAGCGCTTTTGCCCACATCGAGATCCCGCCCTTGGTCGCACAGTAGGCGGCCTGAAACGGCGACCCGACGTGAGCGGAGATCGAGCTCACGCAAACGATCGCGCCACCATGGCCTTCAGCAACCATCTGCTTCGCCGCCTCGGTCGTCACAAGCCAGGTACCGCGGAGATTGGTCTCGCTGATTTCGTTCCAGTCGTCGAGTGTGGTCTCATCCCAGCGCAGGAATGGATTGACGGCCGCGTTCGAAACAACATAGTCAAGGCGGCCACCTTGGCGTGCCGTCTCTCGGACCATCTCGATGACCTGGTCTGGATCGCGCATGTCCGCGACCACTGGAAACCCCTGGCCATTGACGTCACGGATCCGCCCCAGCGTCTCCGTTGGGTCGCCGCCGGGTTTTTGGTTCACTGCGACGGTCGCACCCTCGGCCGCCAGCCGAACGGCCGTCGCCTGGCCGACACCGCTGGTTGCTCCCGTAACGAGCGCCACTCGACCAGCGAACCGCTCTTTCATCCAGGTGTCCTCCTAGGTCTTGCCAACGTTCTCGGTGGGTCCGAGACTGCGAAGAGGGACTTCCGTACACCGTCACCGATCGTTAACTTGACCTGACTACTCGGACGCACGACGTTCGACGTGGTCGAGAAGATCGAAGCCGGATCCGGCCACGTGGCACTCGACTGGCTGACCGGTCAGCCGCTACCCTAGCCCAAAATCCATGGGATTGCCGAATCGAGCACGGAAGTGCACCAACGAAGACGGAGGATGGGATGGATTCGATGCCTTCCAAGCCGCGGTCCGGAGTGCTGGCATGGACCCACGACCGAGTCCGAGAGGAGTACGGCGCAGCGATCGGGCTCCACCGTTCCGACCTCGTCACACCATCCCTGGTGCTCGATCTTCCGGTCGCCAGGCGCAACATCGATCGAATGGCGCAGCACATCCGGGGCCTTGGTGCCGATTTGAGGCCACACGTCAAGGTCCACAAGAACCCGGAGCTCGCACGACTTCAAGTCGCGGCCGGGGCGATCGGGTTGTCGGTTGCGACGGTTTGGGAGGCTGGTGTATTCGCGGACGAGGGCCTTGATCACATCTTTGTCGTGAATACGGTGGCCGGCGTCGAGAAGATGAGGTTCCTGGCCCGATTGGCTCGTCGGATCGATCTGATGGTTGCGATCGACGACTTCGACAATGCAACGGAGCTCGCGAGAGCGGCTAGGGCCGCTGGTACGCGACTCGGCGTGATGATCGAAATCGACACCGGTATGGGCCGCGGAGGTGTCGCCACGCCGGATCTTGCACTCCAGCTTGCGCGCCAGGTCGAGGGGCTCGAGGGCCTAGCTCTCCGCGGTGTCACGGGCTATGAGGGTCATTGTTCGATGATCCTCGACCCAGGCCTTCGGCGCCGTGCCGCAAAGCGGGCGATGAACCTCTTCGTCCACGTGGCCGAGGTCCTCGAGAGCGAGGGGATCCCGTGCCCGATTCGATCTGCGGGCGGAACCGCAACATGGGACTGGACAGCCGGACACCCCGGAGTGACCGAGATCCAAGCTGGGACATACGTGGTCATGGACGGCGACCACGGCTCGATGATCGATGGATTTGACGTGGCGTTGACCGTCCAAGCGACCGTCATCAGTAGGTCTGCAGGCCGAATCATCGTTGACGCCGGCAGCAAGTCGATCGGTATCGGCGACTTCTCACCGATCCGGATGCGTGGACATCCGTCTCAAACGGTCCGATTCGACGAGGAGCACGGCATCTTCTCGTGCGAACGCGCCTGCCCGTTGAAGGTCGGCGACGTCGTGACGCTTGTCCCCGGATACGCTCCATCGACCGTAAATTTGTACGACGCGTTTCACGTAGTCGAGAACGATGTCGTGACTGACATCTGGCCCGTGGTCCCGAGGGGGCCAGGTCACCACGGTCTTGTGGGTTCGCGCTCGGCGACGACGGTCGTTGGCCGTGATCGACCAGCCAACGCGATCACGAGCTGAGAGATACGGGTGGTCGGCAGGTCCGCCTAGCCGGCGAGCGGGACGATCCGACCCTCCGCATCGATCGTGGCCTGCCGGCGCAGCCGCTTGAGTTCGGCGCCCGGAACCTGGTCGCGCGCGTGGTAGCTCGACCGGACGAGGGGTGCCGACTCGACATGCTTGAAGCCAAGCTGAAGGGCCTCGCGCTTCATGTCGGCGAATTCGTCGGGATGGTAATAGCGCGCCAGTGCCAGGTGCTGGGGCGAGGGCCGCAGATACTGGCCGATGGTCAGGATGTCGACGTCGTTGTCGCGGAGCGCGATGAAGGCCTCATTGAGTTCGGGCCGGGTCTCGCCGAGACCGACCATCAGGCTCGACTTCGTGTGGACCGGATAGCCGATCTCGGATGCCATCTCCTTGGCCCGCCGGAGGACGTACAGGCTGCGATCCCAGCGCGCTCGCTTGCGGACCGGCTTCTGCAGTCGGCGCACGGTCTCCAGATTGTGGTTGAGGATGTCCGGGCGGGCATCCATGACCGTCCTGAGCCGGTCGTCGGAGCCGTCGAAGTCCGGGATCAGGACCTCGATGCCCATGCCCGGCGATCGTTCACGCATGGCGGTGATCGTCTCGGCGAAGATCCGAGCGCCACCGTCGGGCAGGTCGTCGCGGGCGACCGAGGTGACGACCACGTGTTCGAGGCCCATCTGCCCGACGGCGTCGGCGACCCGCCGCGGCTCGTCATCATCGAACCAGGTCGGCCGCCCCGTCTTGACCGCGCAGAAACCGCAGGCTCGTGTACAGGTATCGCCCAGGATCATGATCGTCGCGGTCCGCTGGTCCCAGCACTCGCCGATGTTCGGGCAGCGGGCTTCCTCGCAGACCGTGTTGAGCGACAGCCCCCGCATCAGGGCTTTCAACTCGTGGTAGCGCTCGCCGGACGGCATCCGGGCACGGATCCAGTCGGGGTGACGGCGCGCCGCCGATGTCCCGGCTGCCGGTCGCTCGACCTCGATAAGGCCATCGCCCGTGGCGATCGACAGGTCGGTGCGGGCATGGCCACTCGCGCCGTCGCCCGGGGCGATCATCGGGAGCTGTCGGCTCATGGACTCAACTCCGATGCGATCTTCGCGATGCCAAACGCGTGTGATTCTCGATCGTCCTATCAGTTCATGTCAAGTTCATTTAGTGGACACGTTACATAATGTGAACTAAGTAATACAGACAAGGCCGACGGCCAAAAAGACTCGAGGGCCTACGAGGTCCTGACTGACGTCGATGACATCGACTTCGCTGCGTCGGCGATCGCGTTCGCACAGGATGCGATGGCAGGGTTGGCCTGCCGAGATCGACGCCAAACTGCCAGCACCTGCCGCTGGATCATGGGAGTCGTCGGTCGAAATTGAACGCTTACTCCGCTCGATCGTTGCAAGGCCAAACCAGGGACAAGGGCGACGCCGATGCCAGCCTCGACCAGGGCGAGAATGACGCTGAAGTCCTTGCAATGAGAACGAATTCGCGGCTCGAAGCCTGACACTCGACAGGCGCGGAGGATGGCATGGTGAAAGGGGCTTGACTCGCTGTCCATGATCCAGTCTTCTGAGGCCAGATCGGTCAGGGCAACGCGCTCGCCCGCTCGTCGACCGGGCGGGATAGCGACGAGGATCGGATCGCGAAACAATTCCAGGCTCGCCAGAGCGGCGTCTAACGGACCTGCCCCCTCATAGGCGTCAACGATCGCGATGTCTATCGCATCGGTGAGTAGTGATGTGATTGACTCCTCCGCCTCGTGATCGCGCAAGGAGAGTCGCAGTAGAGGATGCCGCTGGCTGAGGGCAGCCATAGCCTGAGGCATGACGGCGCGAGCGGCGGTCGGAAAGGCGGCGATCCGTAGTTCACCGACGACTTCCGATCGCATCCGTTCGACCTCAGCCTCGGCGGCGGCCACTGCGTCCGAGATCGTATCCGCGTGTCGGACCATGAGCCAACCAGCCGTCGTCAAGCGAACTCCGCGGCCGTGGCGCTCAAGTAGCGGGACCCGGGCCTCCATCTCGAGTATCGCAAGCTGTTGAGATACGGCGGACGCAGAGACAAGTGAAGCTGCGGCTGCGGCCTTGATGGAGCCGCGGCGGCCGACCTCGCGAAGAAGCATGAGACGCGATACACCGATGGGCATTGGTGGCGTACCCCACACGTAAGTTGACCTTGCCTGAAAGAGCATAACTCGTTGCTTGACCTCGCTCGAATGAATCTCGATGCTCTCTATCGGCGGGCCAGGTACGCGTGTGCACGTCGAGCAACTGTTTCAAGTCCGTACGGTGGCGGCTGGATGGTCCGCCTGCGCATCGAGGACACGGACCAACTGGCGGAGCTCCTGGACGCGGCCGGCCTACGACATACCGTCAGCGACCGCCGAGCCCGAACTGGTTCTCGCCGCGCGAGTCGAGACCCTGACCGATCGGCGCCTTGCCATCGGTCTCGCCGGGGCGTAGTTGAACTACCCTGCGCCGTCAAGGATCAGGACGGAATCCTCGGAAAAGGGAGACAGGAACGCCGTCGGAGCCCGATTTGAATGGGTACCGGCGCCGACCTTGCTGCCATCGACCGGGTTGAACCAACTCGCCGTGACCTCGCCTGACATCTGCGTCAGGTCGATCACGATCTGCCGGGGATCTGGCACATATACCATCGCGAGGCGACCGTCTGGGGTCCGCGCCGCGCTCGCAAAGTTCATGCCTCGAAGCTCCCCTACTCCCTCGACCACGAATTCACGCAGGGAATCATCTCTCCAGGCATGGCCGACGGCGACGCCCGTGTACGCGCTGGCCCGGCTCAGGTCTGGGACGAGATCCCACCACGGATAGCCTTCGAACAGTCGGCCCAGATGCGCTTGGGACTGCCTCGCCGGCGAGTCGAGCCGTTCCGCCCAATCCGATGCAAAGTTCCACACGCCGTATGAACCGATGAACTGGCCCGTGGCACCACCAAGGATCGCCCAATAGCCTTGGCGGCGGATCTGTTGATCGGAGGCGTTGTTGCCATCGTTCTCGTACGTCGATTCGATGAGGATGTTGGGCCGTGCGGGAGTCCGTAGGTAGTGCTGCATCACCGCGCTGTGTACCAACTGGTAGGTGTACGTAAAGTCGAGCGACAACCACGTCGAATCTGGATAGACGTCAAACGGGAATGACTCGGGCAGGCCATGAGCGCCGAACAGTGAGGGTCCGCCAGATTCCGAGATTCCGCTAGCGATAGCATCCATGTGATCGATCACCGGCCCCGGATTGCGGTCCCCGCCGATGGTCCAGATCAGATTTGACAGGTCGGCGAATTGCTGCCCGATATACCGACCGAACTCACGGCACGTGTCGACGCCGGCCGCGATGACTTCGCGATACCAGCCCTCCTCTTTGTCGTAGCCGTACGCCGACCCGTGCGACATGTGTGGCACGGGATAGCCCAGGTACGTGGGGACGAGGAACGTGACGATCCCGCGCGCCTCGGCCGCACGCAGGACGTCGTGCGCGTGCGCCATGTACATGTCGTTCGGGGCGCCCAGGTCCCCGCGGATAAGGAACGGCTCGTGTCCGAGCGTGTTGCGGGGTGGGTCTGGCGCGAAGTGCGATTCGATGAGGTTGACGACGACCGCGTTGAAGCCCTTTGTCGCGATGTCATCCAGGTACCTCACGGCATCCGGCAGGGACAGCCCGACGATCAAGGACCAGGCCGCGTCTCCCTGTAGGAGCACGGGCCGCCCAGCTTGGTCAACCAGATACCTATTCGTCGGTCCGATCCTCAAAGGAAGCGCGATAGCCTCCTCTTCGGAACTTTGTCGCCCATCACCGACGTCATGTGTCGTCACGGCGTTCGACCCGGACCCGAGTCATCGTTCAGGTCGAGAACCCCCGTGCCGACATAGGCGGGTCTTCTGTGCAAGTCGCACGATGTCACCATCAACGAGCTCGCGAACAACGGGGATCACCGATCGTCATCTCGCCCACATGGAACGGGCCACGCATCTGCATTTCGACTCAGTCGCCTGGGCTATTTGGCGGCCATGCCTCCATCCACGACGAGGGCGGCTCCTGTGACATACGAGGCTTCCTTGGACGATAGCCAGAGGATCGCTGCGGCTACCTCGTCGGCGGATCCCATCCGATTGAGTGGCACCTGGCGCACCCAGAATTCACGCGCTTCGGGATCCCTCGTAAGAGGTTCGTTCATCGGCGTGTCGATGACTCCAGGGACGACCATGTTGACGCGGATGTTGGCGTTTGCGTAGTCGATGGCCATGACGCGCATGAGCGCGAAGACTCCGCCCTTGCTTGCGCTGTAACTCGGCTCCTCTGATGCCGTACCAAGGAATCCGAGGTTCGAGCCTAGGCATACGACGGAGCCGCCGCCGGCCCTCAGAAGTTGCTTGATCCCATGCTTGCAAGCGAGGAATTGACCCGTGAGATTGACTTCGAGTACATGCTGCCACGTGCGCGTGTCCAATTCGTGCACGTGACCCTCCTCGATCTCGATGCCTGCGCTGGCGACGACGACATCGAGGCCACCCCACGTTGCGCCGATCTGCTCTACGGCTGGGCCTAGCTGCGACTCGTCCGAGGCATCGGCAGCAAAGGTCAGACACTCACCTCCGAGGGCCTCGATCTCGGACGAAACCTGTTCGAGCCCCGATTGATTTCGAGCGACGATCGCTACTCGCGCACCTTCGGCGGCCAATCGCGTCGCCACGGCACGACCGATGCCCTTACTGCCGCCCGTCACGAAGGCTCTCGAACCTGCGAAACGACTACCGGAGAGAGGCATCACGTACTCCTGACTGGGTGACCGGTGACCCATCCAGTGTACATTTTTCCATGTGATCCGTGGCTCGGTCGAGCGCTATCATCGAGGTCGTGGCAAGCGCTCCAGTTGAGGGACGATTCGTGTCGCTGGGCCTCGTCGGACTGGATCCAGTCGATCCCCGCACCAATGAGACCGTGTCGACGGAGGTCACGCGTAGACTCGCGGCCTACCTGCTTGACGGTAACGTGCGACCAGGTGATCGCATCCCTTCGGAGCGCCGGATGGCGGAAGTCTTCGGCGTGGGTCGGTTCGTCGTGCGTGAGGCCGTCAAGACACTTGCGGTGCTTGGTGTCGTCGAGGTCAAGCAGGGTGACGGCACGTATTACCGGCGTCGCGTCGACTCGGACCTCCTGTCAACCGTCGTTGACTGGGGATTGCTTCTCGATCCAGAACGGATCGAGGACTTGATCGAGGCACAGCGTCTGATCGAGGTGGCCGTTGCTGGGCTTGCAGCATTGCGATCTGATTCGCCGGCGATCGCCAGGCTGCGAGCGACCGTTTCCGAGATGCAGGCCGCCGGCACAGACATCGAGCGGTTCGTCCGCGCGGATGCCGAATTCCATCGTCTGATCGCGGACGCTGCTGGCAATCGGACGCTGATCCAGACGGTCTCCAACATTCGGTCGATGCTGCGTGTTTGGATCACGCGCACCGTGCAAGTACCGTCTGACTACGAGCCATTCACGTCGGAGCACATCGAGATCCTCGGTGCGATCACGGGGCACGACATCGAGGCGGCGCGACTCGCGATGAATCGTCACATGGACTCGACGGTGTCACGCCTGCTGGCGCGTGGACCCACGGATTGATCTTCCGACGTGACCGATCATGTCGCACCGGGAGCACAGAGGAACGTTCATCGACCCGGGCCATACCTCACCTCGACCATGGCCGCTGCGTGATACCGCACCGTTCGGCCTGAACAGGCCTACCCACATCATTGACTCCGGACAGGACGGCCAAATATAGTGGCGGACCGGTCGCCCTATCGCGCACATCGCGCCGCTACTGCCTTGCCTGGCGCATAGCGGGGTATCTCGGCCGATCATCGACGGGAGCCTGCAGGATGACGATGGAACAGCGGCGATCGACCCGGGTGTCGATCGCCGAATTCGATGCGATCTTCGAGTCGGTGAAGAACTGGGGTCGATGGGGACCTGACGACCAGCTGGGTACCCTCAACCTGATACGTCCGGACAACGTTCGCACGGCGTCAAGCCTGGTGCTCACGGGACGTCGTGTATCCATGGCGATCCCGATCAATACCATCGCGGGTCCAGACAACGCGAATCCTGCGATCCATCTGATCAGCCAGGGGTATGACGTAGGACCGATCGGTCCCGATCCCCAGTTCGCGATGGACTTTCTGGGCATCGCCTGCCACGGCGACTGCCATACCCATGTCGATGCGCTCTGCCACGTCTCGTACAACGGCATGACCTATAACGGAAAGCTTGCCCAAGATGTGTTGAACAGCCGAGGCGCCACGACGCAAGGGATCGAGAACTATGCGAATGGGGTCGTCGGCCGCGGCGTGCTGTTGGACATCCCGCGGTTTCGGGGAGTCCGCTGGCTAGAACCAGGCGACGCAGTGCAGCGGTCGGAAGTCGAAGCGTGCGAGATCGCGCAGGGTGTGCACCTGGGCGAAGGCGACATCCTGGTGTTTCGAACCGGCCACCATGCGCGCCGACTGGCCCTTGGTCCATGGGACAACGGCGATCTGCCGATGGGCCAGGGAAAAGCCGGTCTACACGTTGACACCATCAAATGGATGCACGAACGAGGGATCGCGGCATTCTTGCCCGACGGAGACGGCGAGACGGTACCCAGCACGGTCGAAGGGTTGGCGGATCCGATCCACGCGCTCCAAGTCGCGGCAATGGGGATGCTCGCGGCCGACAGTCTGCAGCTCGAGGACCTTGCTCAGGCGTGCAAGGAAGAGGGTCGGTACGAATTTCTCGTAGTCGGGATCCCTTTGCGCCTTCCAGGGGGGACGGGATCGCCCTGGAATCCGATCGCGATCTTCTGATCTGGCACGGAGGTTCGATGGTGAGGCGCGTTCAGGGGTGCCCGGGCCTCTCGATGTCGAAGGGAAGCGTGTCTTCGAGGCGAGAGTAGGCAGCGTCCATATGGGCCTGCATCGCGACACGAGCTCCAGGCCGATCGCCGACCTGGATCGCATCGAGGATGTCCTGATGTTCGCGTCGCGAGTCGAGGTTCTCCCCGCCGTCATCCGTCACGCGCGCGATCCACACCTGCAGGAGTGACCGGATGCTGGTCATGACGCCGGCGAGCGATGTATTGCCGGACGCTCGCGCGACTCGCAGGTGGAATCCGATATCAGCTTGCACGTATCGCGCTGGGTCATCCGCTGATGCGTTCATCTCTTCGACGAACTCACGAAGGGCATCGACATCGGCATCGCTCCGGCGAACCGCCGCCAGCTCGGCGAGGATGACCTCGAGATATCGACGGGCTTCGATCATGTCCGCGATCCCGGGCTGGCCGAGCATCAAGCCCCACTCGATGGACTGTGGGAGAAGCACCGAGTCCATGCGTCGAAGGAACGTTCCGATTCCCGGGCGAACCTCGATGATGCCGAGCAAGGTCAGGGACTTCAGGGCTTCGCGTACGATCGATCGCCCGACCCCGAGTGCCGTCGCAAGTTGGCGCTCGGAGGGAATCAGCTCACCAGGCGCGACCCTGCCTTCCAGGAGATACGTCAGGATCCGTCTTGTGACCTCGACCGGGAGACCATCCCGCGGGTAGTTCGTGACAGGCCCGAGCTGACCCGCACTGTCGGTCTCGATCATTGAACCTCCCATGATCTGGCCCGTGTGGCTCGACGACATCCAGTCTAGGTGTGACGTCATCGCAGGTTCATCGAGGAGTCGAGTCGTCGATCAGGCCACGCAAGGGAGCAGACGTCGACACATCGTATTCCGCGAATCAACTGCGCGGGTGATGTTGGTACCCCCCTGGGGGCTGCGCGTCCGTCGCGGTGAGATTGACTGGAGACTTCCCGAGATCATCCGTCGTGCGATCTGGAACGTGTGCCAAGGGCATGACATGACACCAAGACAGGTGGCCATTGCCGAGGTCGACCGGCGGCGGATCGACCGTCTCGCAGATCGATTGGGCCAGGTGACACCGGCTACGGAACCGGCACCCGGCCGGTATGTCGTCTGGCGACGGGATCTCTCCTTGCAGCACTGGAGCGCTGCGGTGGCGGACCTGGTCGACTGTTGGATGTGCCGCCAGCAAGAGGGCCGTATACGGGTGTTGTGGGTTCGTGAACACGTCGTGCGTGTCGCCGACCTCGACGATCCGTCCCAGATACATGACCGCCACTCGTTGCGCCACCTGGGCGATGACCGCCAGCTGATGCGAGATGAAGATCATGGCAAGGTGCCGGTCGGACGAAAGCGATGAAAACAGATTGAGGATCTGCGCCTGAACAGACACATCCAGCGCGCTCACGGCCTCGTCAGCGATCAGGAGGTCTGGTTTCACCGCGAGAGATCTGGCGATCGCCACGCGCTGGCGTTGACCGCCCGACATCTCCCGCGGATATCGACGGGCATCGCTACTAGCGAGGCCCACCGCGTCAAGCAATTCCGCGACGAGACCGCTCTCCTCGACGCGACCATGAACGAGCTTGTGGACGCGGGCAGCTTCGGCGATCGCGTCCCCTACACGCAGCCGAGGATTCAGGGAGGAGTATGGATCCTGGTAGATCAGCTGCATCCGTCGGCGAATCGTGCGAAGCGAGCGGGCATCAGCCTTGAGGACGTCCTGTCCGTCGAAGTGGATGCTGCCCGCATCCGGTTCTACAAGGCGAACGATGCATCGAGCGAGTGTTGACTTGCCGCTGCCAGACTCGCCGACGAGCCCCACGACCTCTTGTTTGCTGACAGTCAGGCTCACCCCGTCGAGCGCGACGATGCGTCGAGCGCCGCCGTTCGTTCTGCCGGTGCTCGAGCGGCTGCCTCTTCCGGTAGCGAACCCTTTCATCACCCCATCAAGGGCTAGGAGATCATCCATCGGCGGTCATCCGACAAAGGGGCATGCGGACCCATGGGCGCCGGGTGGGGCATCCAGCGTGACCGGGATCTGCGAGCACTCGTCCCGAACGAATTCACACCGACCCGCGAACGGACAACCACCGGTCAGGCTGGCAAGGTCCGGCAGCTGCCCGGCGATCGACGTCAGCTGGTGACGTTCGACGTTCGGCTTCAGTGAAGGGATCGCCCCAAGGAGCATCCGCGTGTACGGATGTCTCGGTTCGCGTAGGACCTCGCCGACGGCCCCTCGCTCCAAGAGGCTGCCGCCGTACATCACCGCGACCGAGTCGCACGACCGCGCGATGACGCCCATGTCATGAGAAACGATGATCATGCTCATCCCCGTCTCCAGACGAAGCTCCTCCAAGAGTGCTAGCACCTGGTCCTGGACGCTCACATCTAGGGCGGTGGTGGGTTCGTCGGCAAGAAGGATCTTCGGATTCCCAGCGATGGCGAGGGCGATCATGACCCGCTGGGCCATCCCGCCGCTTAGCTGATGCGGATACGCCTTCAAGCGCCGCTTCGCGGGTCTGATGCCAACCCGATGGAGCAACTCCTCAGCGCGTGCCATCGCATCCCGTTTGCTGAGGCCAAGCTTGTTCCGAAGGGTTTCTGACAGCTGATCACCGATCGACAGCACTGGATTGAGGCTCGCCATCGGATCCTGGAAGATCATCGCGATCTCGGTACCTCGCACGCGACGCATGGCTTCTTCGCCGACCGTCACAAGATCACGCCCGTCCAACATCACCTGGCCATGGACGATCCTTCCTGGTCTTGGGATAAGCCCGAGGATGGCCCGAAGCGTCACGCTTTTTCCAGATCCAGACTCGCCAACGAGTCCGACAGTCTGTCCGGGATCGACCTGGAACGAGACGCCCCTGGCCGGGTAGATCACCCCGCGCGGTGTCGGAAAGGCGACCGTGAGGTCGGCCACCTCGAGCAACGTCGGTCGGTTCGACGGGCTCTCAGGCGCCACTCGTTCTGCGACATCGTTCATGCCTTGGCGACCTGGTTCGTGCTGAATCGGTCGGCGATCCCTTCGCCAAGGAGAACGAAACCGATCCCGATCAAGACGATGACCAGGCCCGGCAAGGTGGCGATCCACCACGCTGTCAACAAGTATTGCTGTCCGCCGGCGATCAGAGCGCCCAGTTCCGGTGTCGGAGGCTTGACGCCGACCCCCAGATAGGAAAGGGATGCAAGAGCCAAGATGTTCAAAACGACGTCGGCCAGCGAAAAGATGATGTTGGGTCGGAGCGCGTTCGGGATCGCATGCCTGAAGATCACGCGAGCATCGGAAAACCCAAGGGTTTGCGCCGCGAGGATGAACTGGCGCTCGCGTAGGACGAGCATCTCCGAGTAGGTGATACGTGCGTAGACCGTCCAACTCACGATGATGATGCCGATGTAGACGCCGATCAGGCCCGGCCCGAGAAGGCCGACGATCGCCAACACCAGCACGATGAACGGGAACGCGATGAGGGTATCGACGAGGCGCATCAGGATGGAGTCGCGCTTGCCACCGAAATAGCCGGCGAACGCACCGACGGATACCCCGATGATCAACGACACGTAGGTCGTCACGACCCCAAGCAGTAGGTCGATCTGGGCGCCATACACGACGCGGGAGAACATGTCCCGTCCGAGATTATCGGTCCCGAACAGGTGCTCCAGGGACGGTGGCATGAGGGTGGCTCGCACGTCGATGGCGTTTGGGTCCGGAATCGGCAGGATGGGTGCCGCCACGCTCAGGCCCGCGATGCCCAGCACGATCGCGAGACCTACCCACATCCCGGCCCCGGCAATTCGGCTCCCTCGAGCCCTGGCGAGGGGAACTTCGAGCCCGAGATGCTCCAACCCGGACGTCGCCTCACCCCCGCTCAACTCCGGATCCTCGGATCGATGATCACGTTCACCAGGTCCGTTGCCAGTGTCAATGCGACGACCGCAACGCCCAGAAACAAGGAGATCCCCTGGATCAAAGGGAAGTCTCTCGTGCTGACCGCATTGACCAGCAATGCGCCCAGACCGGGGATCGCGAAGACGTTCTCGACGACGACTGAACCACTGATCAAGAATCCAAGATTGACACCGACGATCGTGACCGTGGCGATCAATGACGTTCGGAGGACGTGGCGTCGCATGATCGTGCTCTCGGACAATCCTCTAGCGCGCGCGGCCTCCACGTGGTCTGCGTTGAGGCTCTCGATCATGCTCGAGCGGAGCGTTCGGATCAGGACTGGAGCGAGGTAGAGTCCGATGGTGATGGCGGGCAGCGTCAAGCTCCAGATCAAAGGCAGGACCGCGTCACCTAACCCGGATGCCGGGAATAGGTGCAGCTTCAAGCTGAAGAACAGGATGAGGATCAGGCCAAGCCAGAAGGCAGGCATCGCGAACGTGATCATCATCACGACACGGATCGCCTGATCGGGCAGTCGATTCGCCTTGACGGCCGAGTAGACAGCCAAGGGGAGGGCGACCAGGAAAGAAATGACGGTCGCGTACGTGATGAGCAAGAACGTCGGCCCGGCCCGGGTCGCGATCAACCCGGTAACAGGCCGATGGAGAGCCATGGAATCACCCAGATCAAGCTGGGCAAGGCCAGCGAGAAAGTTCAGGTACTGGATCGGTAGGGGCTGATCGAGACCATACCTGGCACGCAGGATCGCGATCGACGTCTCCGAGGCCCGCGGGCCAAGCATCGCGAGGATCGGATCCCCGGGGACAAGACGCAGCAAGATGAACGAGATGAAGCTGATCCCGATCAGGACCGGCACTGCCTGAAGGCCACGCAGTGCCAGGTACCTGATCATCGATGAGGCTCACGGTATCGGCAGCCAGGATGGCACCGCTGCGTGAGCCTCGAGTAGGTCACTTGGTGAGACACACGTCCTGCAAGAGCCACCAACCGGCGGGCAGGGTCTCGAATCCTTGGACGTTGTTGGCCACCGCGGTCACGGCGGGCGGAATGACGAGCGGCACCGAGATGGCATCGTCCAGGGTTAGCTTCTGTAGCTGCGAGTACAGGTCACGTCGAACGTCGAGATCGGTCGTCGCTACGGCATCATGCACCAGCTTCGATGCCGCTTCGGACTTGTAGTCCGAGAAGAAACTCTTCCAGTCGGTCCCCCAGTCATACATGATCGAGGCAAGTTCGCTGTCGTCCAGGGTGTCACTGGTGACCTGCGTTGCGGGTCGGATCGCGGCCCCGTAGTCAAGGTCGCGCGTCCGGTCAGAGAGGACCGCCTCGTCCACTGGTTGGATATCGACATTGACGCCGATCTCGGCCCAAGCCGGCTGGAGGAGTTCCGCGGTCTGCTGGGCGACGCCATCACCGGCCGGGATCAGCATCGGAAGCGTGAAGCCATCGGGTGCGGTGGATTCCGCCATGAGTTGCTTGGCCTTCTCGACATCGTATGGATACGGAGGGATATCCGGATCCCAGAACTGTGTGATCGTCGTCCCCGTATTCGAGATGGATGCCAGGCCACCGAATACAAGCTGGTTGATATCGTCCTTCGGCGTGGCGTAGTTCAGGGCCTGTCGAACGAGCTTATCGCCGAGAGGCGTTCCTCCGTTGTCGGTCCACGAATGATTTAGCCAGACGTTGTCCTGGGCCAGGATCGGTTCGCTCAGCAGGGTCCAACCGTCCAGGCCCTGGATCGTGGCCGACTGTGAGATCGGGATCGACTGCACGATCTGTGCCTCTCCCGACTGTGCCTTGAGGATCCGAGCGTTGTCATCCTTCACGAGGAGGAGTGTGACGCCATCCACGTAGGGTTTGCCTTCGACTGCGTAATGAGGATTCCGAACGAGCTCGAGGCTTTGGCCCGGCGTCCATTGCTTGACCATGAACGGTCCGGAACCGACGGGCGCTTCCCCGAATTTCTCTTCACCGATGTCCGTTACGAGCTGCTGAGGCACGATCGACGCCTCCATGAGGGTGAGCGCCGCGAGGATCGAACCATCCACTTGCTTCATGTCGATGCGCACGGTGGATGGGTCGACGACGACGACATCCTTCATGTTCACGGCCAGGAAGCCAGCCGCGAGGTTGAGATCTTGATTCATGAAACGGTCCAGAGAGAACTTCACGTCCTCTGCGGTGACTGGGCTTCCATCCGAAAACGCACTCGGCCGTAGATGGAATGTGTAGCTCAGGCCGTCCGGAGCGGCTTCCCATGCACTAGCCAGGCCCGGTTGTGGATCGCGGCTGGCCGGAGTCTGCTCCACGAGTCGCTCGAAGATCTGCATGTTGGCGAAGATGGTTCCGTTGTTGGACGTTCCGGTCAGTGGATTGAGCGTATCGGGCTCCTGGTCGCGGGCCATCACCAGCGTCCCACCCGGCTGGCACTGACCAGCGACTGGCTCGCCCGAACCAGCTGCCGTACTCGGCGCTTGCGACGCCACCCCTCCGCTCGGCGCCTCTGACGATGTGCTCGAACTGCAGCCGGCGACGACCAGCACGGCCATGAGCGTGGCCGCCCGAAAGATCGATCTGTGCCCGAATAGGTGTCGCGGCACTGGGAGTAGCGATCCCGACATGGGTTCAGTCATCTCGTCCTCCTCGATTGCCCGATGGTTGACGTCTGAGCTCGTCACTCGAGCGTTCCGGCACTACCGATTCCCCTCGATGCCAGTGCCAGACCGGTCACCCAGTACGAGGGTATGGCTTCCGCGTACGGCATGTCAACGAGACGTCAGGGGGTGGCGTTTCGAGAGCGTCCGATATCAAGGACCCGAGGTCAAGTTCCTTCATGTTGTTGAATGATGAAGATTGTCTAATGCATGTGGCAACGGATCGACCCGAACGCTTTGACCGTTGACATGGCGCCCGACGCTCCGCTAGTGTCCACTGGCTGACTGGTCAACCAGTGCCCCGATCGGTGGCGCACTTCAAACCAGCGGTCGGAGGGCATGCGTGGAGAGATCTAACGAGAGTCGGCCACCCAAGTTCCCGTTGAGGATCAGCGCGACGGGACGGTACTTCGTGGACGTCGATGGTGCCCCGGTCCTGATCCAAGGCGATGCGGCGTGGTCCGTGCTCGTAGGGCCGACCCGGGAGGATGCTCAGCGCTACCTGGACGATAGCGCCGCAAAAGGCTTCAACGCGATCATCGTCAATCTGATCGAGAAGTACTTCACCGAGGACGCACCCCGTAACGCGTACGGTGAAGAACCATTCGACGTGCCAGGCGACTTTGCCACCCCCAATGAGGCGTACATGGCCCACGCGGAATGGGTCATCGGCGAGGCCGAAAGGCGAGGCATCCTGGTGTTCCTCGTGCCGTCCTACCTCGGCTATCCGGAGCCCCACGGGTATGGCCCACAGTACGGCTTCGACATCCCTGACGGGTGGAACGCCGAGGTCTTGGCTAACGGGGTCGACAAGTGTCGGGCGTACGGGCGCTACCTGGGTGAGCGGTTTGGGCGCTTCTCGAACATCATCTGGACGATGGGTGGCGACCGCGATCCGGGCGCGGCGCTGGAGCATGTCCGCGCGATGGCCGCCGGGATCGGCGAGGTCGACGATAGCCACCTGTTCAGCGCTCACGTCCTGCCGGAGTCGTCCCCGTTCGAGCAGTACCCGGCCGACCCATGGCTCGCGATCGACTTCACCTACTCGTATCACATCGTGCATGCACAGCTGATGAAGCACTACCTTCGTGCGCCGGCGCGCCCGAACATCATGATCGAATCGACCTACGAGTACGACCACAACGCGAGCGATGTCCAGATCCGGCGCCAAGCCTACTGGTCGATCCTGTGCGGTGGGGCCGGGCAATTCATGGGCTCGCGTGGCATGTGGAACTTCGCACCCGACTGGCAGGCGATGCTCGACTCGCCGGGCCGGGTGGCGCAATCGCACCTGCACAAGCTGTTTGCTCGCCACCCCTGGTGGGAGCTCGTGCCCGACTTGAGTCGCGCCGACGAGTACGTGCCCTGGCGCGATGCATCCCTCTCGCCGTTCATCACCGCCGGAGTCGGAGAACTGCGTGGCCTCGACTTCGCCAGCGCGGCGCGAACCGCCGACGGGCGACTGGCGATCGTCTACCTGCCGACGCCGCGGCCCATCACGGTGGATCTGACCCAGATGAGCGGTGGGAGCGTCTCGGTGGCCTGGTTCGATCCCATCACGGGCTCCGACATTCGGGGCGAGGACCGGGCCACGACCCCAGGGGCCGAATTCATCCCTCCGTCGGACCAGGACTGGATCCTCGTGATCACGCGATCGGCGGATCCCGAAGGACCCAGCGCCTGACGAATGGGCGATCCCCAGCTCTCGCTTGACCCGGGGCCAGCCAGAATCGTATCGTCAGGTTGACCGGTCAACCTGTGCCAGTGGCGACATTCCAGATGGGGAGCAGCGGCTGTGGCAACGAAAAAACCGTTCAATATCGTGCAAGTAGCCCTCGTGGTGACCGACTTGCGAGCGACGATGGCGAAGTACCACGAGGTCTTGGGGTGGGGGCCTTGGAACGTGTATGAGTATCGTCGTCCGTGGTTGAACGGGGAGGAACTTCACGGGGAAGCCGCCGAATTCACGATGCTCGGAGCCGAGACCCAAGTTGGTTCCGTCTGGTTCGAGCTCATCGAGCCAGGTGAGGGGCCGAGCATCTACAAGGAATGGCTCGAGGCCCATGGTGAGGGCGTTCACCATCTGATGGTGGACTCCGAGGAGTACGCCCTCCCGCCCGCTACCGATGGCCCGCCACAGGAACCTACCGCCGATGAGGTCAAGGTCTTTGACGAGAAGGCGGCCGTCGTGCGTGATCTGTTCGCCGGCGTGGGTGTGGGCGTGCTGATGGGAGGGCGTCTCGGACGGGCGAGTCAGTTCTACTACCTCGACACGGAACCCATGCTCAAGGTCATTCTCGAAGGATGGGCTGGTCACCCAGCTGATCTGGCGCCGACCTCCGTTTACCCATAGGTCGCGGTCGCTTCGTCCGGTTGGCATCCTCGCGCGCCGGACTCGCGACGGTCCTTCGACGCCACTGCCGCAGGAATCCTGCACGACGGTACCGCAAGGAGACACGCTGATGATTGCCGAGACTGAGATCGCCGAGGGCGACGCACTCCTGGATTGCTTTCGGATGATGACGAGGATCCGGTTGTTCGAGGAGAAGCTCGAAGCCCTGCGCCCACTCGGCAAGATCCCCGGAGCGGCGCACCTCTACATCGGAGAGGAGGCGGTCGCGGTCGGGGCGTGTTCGGTCTTGCGCGCAGGCGACCGAATCACAAGTACCCATCGTGGGCACGGCCACGTGATCGCGAAAGGCGCCGACTTGGACCGGATGATGGCGGAACTGTTCGGCCGTGTCACCGGGTATTGCAAAGGCAAGGGCGGTTCGATGCACATCTGCGATGTGCCGCTCGGGATCCTCGGTGCGAATGGGATCGTGGGCGGCGGGATCGCTATCGCCGTGGGCTCGGCACTATCGGATCAGGTGCTCGGGCGTGACAACGTCACGGTGAGCTTGTTCGGAGACGGGGCCGCCAACCAGGGGGTGCTGATGGAGTCGTTGAATCTGAGCGCGATCTGGCACCTTCCGGTGATCTTTGTGTGCGAGAACAACCAGTACAACGAGTGGATGCCGAGTGAGTTGGTCACGGCCGGCCGGATCTGTGATCGCGGCGTCCCATTCGGTATCCCTGGTGCTCGCGTTGATGGAAACGACGTCCGTGCCATGCGAGTCGCGATGGCCGATGCCGTGGCTCGGGCACGAGCCGGGGATGGTCCCACGTTGATCGAGGCCGTGACGTACCGCCACAGGGGCCACGAGGACGGCGAAGAGGCATTCGGCGCCCCGAAACGGCCTGCTGCCGAGGTCGAGGCGTGGCTGGCGCGCGACCCGATCGTCGCGATCCGAGAGTACTTGATCAGTGAGGGGTTCACGGATGACGAGGCACTCGCGTCGATCATCCAGGAAGAAGGATCCCGCGTCGATGCAGCCGTGGAATTCGCGGATGCGAGCGCCTTCCCGGATGCCAGTGAGGTCGCCGACGACCTCTTCGCCCCGACAGCAGCGTAAGGGAATTCGAAATGCGCGAGACATACTTCTCCAAGGCGATCTCGGAAGCCCTCGCCCACGAGATGGAGCGTGACGAGACGGTCATCGTCATCGGCGAGGACGTCGTCGTTGGGCCGATCGGCGGCACAAAGGGGCTCTACGATCGGTTCGGCGCGGAGCGGGTGCGCAACACCCCGATCTCCGAGCAGGTCCTCGTCGGCGCCTCGGTCGGAGCCGCAGCCTGTGGCTTGCGGCCAGTCTTCGACATGATGTTCTCGAGCTTCATGTATCTGACTATGGATCAGCTCGGCAATCAGGCGGCCCGATTGCGATACATGTCGGGTGGGCAGTTCCAGTTGCCGGCCGTCTTCATGGCAGGCTCCGGCCCCGGAGGCTCACTCGCCGCGCAGCACTCTGAGACCCCGCACGCTCTGCTCATGCATCTATCTGGCCTCAAGGTCGTCTACCCAAGCACACCGTACGACGCCAAAGGTCTGATGGCAGCCAGCGTCCGCGACCCGAATCCGGTGATCTATTTCGTGGACCTGATGCTGGCAGGACAGAAAGGTCCAGTCCCCGAGGATCGATACGAGATCCCACTCGGTTCGGCGGACGTGAAGCGTGAGGGCAGCGACGTCACCGTCGTCGCCGTTGGCCCGTTGGTCGCTATGGCCTTGGCTGTCGCCGAGGAGCTTGAGAGTGAGGGCGTTGCCGTCGAGGTCGTTGACCCGCGGACACTCGCGCCGCTCGACTGGCCGACCATCGCATCGTCTATCCAGAAGACAGGAAGACTGGTGGTCGCTGATCACGGCCGTCGGACATGTGGGGCGGCGGGCGAGATCGTTGCCCGCGCCGCCGAACTGGAGTGGGGGACCCTCAAGGCAGCCCCGCAACGCGTGACCTGGAAGGATGTCCCTGTCCCGTTCAGCCCTCCACTGGAAGAGGCGATGCTTGTGTCCCCAGCCCAGCTGAAGGCGGCGATACTCACCACGCTCGGTGCCGATGCAAGGCGCTCAACGCCGGTCGGTGTTTCGGCTACCTGATGTGAAGCAGGAAGGTTCGCCCACCGACGCTCGGGTCGACCTGTCACGACACCGACGGGCGGTCGTCCAGATGACGACCCTGAGTGCAGTGATTCCTCAATATCCCGTGTTTCTTGACGTCGAGCTATCGACGGTCGCGCGCTACAGAGAGTCGCGACCGGATAGGCCGTCGTACACCGACATATTCTCGGTGGCGGTCGCGCGTCAGCTCCGGCAGCATCCCGGGTCGAATGCCTCCTTCGACACAGACGCGATCATCGAGCACGCCGGCGTCCACATCGGATTGGCGCTCGATAGCCCTCGAGGACTCATCGTCGTCGTCGTCCGCGATGCGGACCGCCTGACGGTGGGAGCGTTCCGAGAGGAGCGGGTCCGACTGACTACGGCGGCGGCCGAAGGCCGATTGCGTCCCGCGGACATGGCTGACGCGACCTTCGTGATCTCGAACCTCGGTCCGTTCGGCGTCGATTTGTTCGCAGCGATGCTGGTGCCACCCAGTGCCGGGATCCTGGCGGTTGGTCGGATCGGCGAGCGGGCCTGGGTGCGTGATGGGGTCGTACGTACAAGTCCTGGCGTCACGATGTGTTTGACCAGCGATCATCGTGTCGTGGATGGCGCGGCCGCGGCTCGTTTCCTCCGTGATCTTGGCGATTCGCTTGAGCATGAAGAGGCTGTGGCTCTATTGATGGAAGTTGAGGGTGAATAGCAGTGGACGTGATCCTGCCCAAGTGGGGCATGACGATGCAGGAAGCGACTGTCACAGGTTGGCTCAAGGCCGTGGGCGAGAATATCGAAAAGGGCGACGAATTGGTCGAAGTCGAGACCGATAAGGTCGCCGTCGCCGTCGAGGCGCCGATCGGGGGAGTTCTGACGGAGCAACGGGCTGCGGTCGGCGACGTCGTCCCAGTCGGTCAGGTCATCGCCGTGATCGCCGAGTCCTGATGACCGTCGATATCGAGCTGCGGACAAAGCTGTTCATCGATGGCGGGTTCACTGATGCGGAGGCAGGTCGCACGCTGCCGACGTTCGATCCCTCTACTGGGCGTCACCTCGCAGACGTGGCTGCAGGCGGGACGAACGATGTCGACCGGGCCGTCCGAGCGGCGCGGGACGCGGTGGCGCGAGGTCCATGGAAGACGCTCAGCCCTGCCGAGCGCAAGAAGGTGCTGATCGCATTTGCGGACGCGATCGACACGCACACTGACGAGCTCGCGATCATCGAGAGCATGGACTCCGGAAAGCCGGTGGAGGATTGCCGGTCCATCGACATCCCCGAGACGGCGAACACGATCCGTTGGCACGCGGAAGCCATCGACAAGGTCTATGACACGATCGCGCCGACTGCAGATGACGCCTTGGCCATGATCCGGCGTGAACCGATCGGTGTCGTCGGCGCGGTCATTCCATGGAATTACCCGGCGCTCATGGCCGCCTGGAAGCTCGGTCCGGCGCTGGCCACTGGCAATGCCGTCGTCATCAAGCCCGCCAGCTATACGTCGATGAGTCTCTTGCGAATCGCGGAGCTCGCGGCGGAGTCTGGCCTGCCGCCCGGAGTGTTCAACGTCGTGACAGGAACCGGAGACGAGGTCGGTCAGGCACTAGGACGACACCATGACGTGGACATGGTCGCATTCACCGGCTCGGCTGAGGTCGGCCGTCGATTCCTCCACTACTCGGCCGAATCCAATCTCAAGCGGATCAGTCTGGAGATGGGCGGAAAGAGTCCACAGATCGTCATGGACGACGTTTCCGAGATCGATGACATCGTCGAGCACGTGGCCAACGCGATCTTCTGGAACATGGGCGAGAACTGTTCGGCGGGTGCTCGGCTGATCGTCCATCGCGACCAGAAGGATTCGATCCTGGAACGCCTCGTCGCGACCATCCGGAGCCAGTGGATCGTCGGGGACCCGATGGCCCCTGAGACTAGGATCGGTGCGCTCATCTCTCGTCCGCACATGGAGCGCGTCCTGGAGTACATCGAACTCGGGCGAGTCGAAGGTGCTCGTATCGTCACGGGCGGGCGACGTGTTCGCGAGGAGGCGGGCGGCTGGTTCGTCGAGCCCACCGTCTTCGACCGTGTCACGAATGACATGCGGATCGCGCAGGAAGAGATCTTCGGGCCAGTCCTTTCGGTCATCGAATTCGATACGGAAGACGATGCCGTCCGAATCGCAAATGACTCGCCGTACGGACTTGCAGCGTCGCTGTATACGGAGGATCTGAGCCGCGCACATCGGATGGCGCGCGACATCAAGGCTGGGACCGTAAGCGTGAATTGCTACTCGGAGGGCGACGTCACGACCCCCTTTGGTGGCTACCGACAATCAGGTTTTGGGGGCCGCGACAAGTCGCTCTCTGCGCACGACCAGTATCAGGAGACCAAGACGGTTTGGATCAGCCTCCGTGAAGGTCGACGTAGCTGAACCTAGTTGACCCGATCGACGTTCGAGCCGATCGCGCAGACTGGCTGGGACCCGGGGCCTGTGACGCCACAACGGTGGGTGAGTCGGTGGCACGGTCGGTGGGTGACGATCCCACGGCTGCCGGGTTTGGAGACCGGGGCGAACCTGTTCTCGGTCGCGGGAGACCTTCGTCTCCTGGTGCGAACCGTCAACGCTCTACACGAGGCGCGACCTTTGGTCGCTTGCGCGAGGGCGACTCCCGTGTGATCTATTGATCCATGGAATCACGCCGCTCGCTCATCGCCCTTCTCGTCCTCGCCGTCGTCCTCGTCGGCGGTCTCGCCGTTTACATCAATCTCAGCACGCCACAGGGTGTGGCCATGCCCTGGAACCTGACCGGGATGGGCGGCATGAACAGCAGCGTGGGCGAGCACCATCCCTTCGATCCAGCTCAGGCGCAGACCACGACGAGCCTCGAGGTCCATGTTGAGCAGTGGCCCGCGAATGAGGTTGACGCGAACGCCTGGCTGTCACAGACGATCGACTACGGATTCAACACAGTCACCATCACACTGCGCAAGCGGGGGACCGACGTCAACGCCACCGGCCTGCCGCTGATCGGTGGATACGACACAGGTGGGTGGGTCACGGTCGCTCTGCGTGAGCCCTTGCGGTCCCGAAATCTCATCGACGGCGCCACGGGGAAAGTCGTCCCGTATCCACGGGCTCCCTAAGCGCGGCGCTGGGTCCACGAAGGCCCCTGGTGCCCTGCTCCTAGACGAGCCGGAGACAACAAGCGGGCCAGGGTTTTCGAGCCATGAGCAGTGCGGTGGCGACCCAACTCTGCTGCCCGCAGAGCTCCCAGTAGCCGCTGCGGCGACGTCTGGATAAGACAAGCACTCTGACCGTCCCGCGACCCAGGTCAAGGACTCCCCGCGCGGGCGACTTTCGACCACCGACCTGACCACTTATGAACACATGGCCGGCGGCACTCAGCGGGTCTGGGCGGGCCTTGCCGTGCGAGAGAGTGGAGCCGACACTCGGACTTGAACCGAGGACCTGCTGTTTACGAAGTAGTTCGGCCTAAGCGTTGTGGCACAAGCGTGGAATACCGAGCGTAGGCCGCACAGTTAGCAGGTCTTCGTTTGGGCCCGGCACGCCTCGCCAATACGCGTTCTGAGACGATCGAGGACTCGAACGGCGACACGGCGTGGGGAGCCCCGAGTCGCCGGCGGTCCAACCAGTGGCGGTGCGGAGGCGGATTCCTGGCCTTCACGGTTGGAGGAGCGAGGCAAGCTTCTGGACGACGGGGAACACCAAGTCCACGGGATCGCCCGACGGAGTCCTCGGGGATCGGATCCGGGATCCCGCTCTGCATCGAGAGCAGGTCCTCGATGGTCACGCCGTTGGTGTCGAAGTGGAACCCAGCCGGGAGATGATCTGCGGCCCGGTCGCTCAGGCGCAGCTTGCCTTGTTCGGACAGCCACATGACCTCAGCGGCGATGACCGTCTTCGTGATGCTTGCGATGGCGAACTGTGAACGGACCGCGACGGGATTCACTCCGTCGGCGGTACCCGCTGCCCCGGACGAGACACCTCGGCCGGCAACCAGCACGGTCGCGGTGATGCCCGGCAGACCCTGGTCGATGGCGGAATCGAGAGCGGCCTGCAGGGCGCGCGTGGTCGTGTCTGGAAGGGAACCCGTCGGCACGGCCGGGAAGTGACCAAGGGTGAATGCCCCGTTGACCGGTGACGGGGAAGCCGTCGACGTGGATGGGGAACTTTTAGGAGTCGTGGACGTCACCGCGACGGGCGACGACGAGGGAGTCGGGCTGGAGCCAAGAGGCGTCGCGGTCGGAGAGGCGCAGGCACCCGCCAACAACGCGATGACAACGACCACCGCGGCGGTGGGACGACGTCCGGTCAGGGCGCTGCGGAAGGCGTTATTCATCATTGACATCCTCCTCGACCCGGGACGCAAGTCAGCCCCAGTGGCCGATGGCGATCGACCCCAAGATGGCGTCGATCTCGGACAGGGCATCGGCCGGCGTGCCCGGGAAGGAGGCGGCATCGATGACGAGGCCGCCAGGATTCGTGTCAGTCCCGCCTACATCAATGGCCCACACGAGGTCGCGCTGCCCTGGGCCCTGATGGGACCGGGCCTTGTTGTCGGGCCCCCAGCTCCGGTACCGGCCGCCGTCGCAGGCGGTGAGGTCGACGTCGTCGGGGACGTGCAGCACGACCGACATGCCGGGCCAACGGTTGGCCAGACCCGGCACGTTCGCGGGGCGGGCGATCGGTGTCGTCGCGCTCCGTGACGCCTGGGCGGCAAGGGCGGCCATGAGATCGTCGACGGAGAGGCCAGTCGGCGGAGTCGGCTGCGCCCCGGCCCAATGGCAAGGATCGGCATAGACCTGCAATGGCCCGCCGAAGAAGAAGATGGCGGCTCCATCGGGCTGATCGACGCCGCCCTTGCTGAGAGACCGGCCATCCCAGGTCCAGCCGGCGGGGACGGTGAAGCGAACGTTGAAACCCTGCTCGTCGACATTGAGGTACTCGTATGTGCCTGGGTCCAGCCGGCCGGTGTGGATCTCCGTCATGAGAAGTTCGAATCCCGGCGGGGCGGACGGTGGGGTCGCCGTCGCTGCGGGAGACGGCGTGTCGGCCGGTCCGCCGCGATCGATGACCACCGAGGCGAGCACGGCCTTGAGCTCCGCCTGGTCCTCCCGCGATGTCGCGGGCATGTGCGAGGCATCGATCACCAGTGGCCGGCGATCGACATCGATCTCGTAGACGGCATCGAGTTGGCCGCGGGAATGGTGGGAGTTCGCACCGTAGACGACATCTGTCCAGCTTCGGAACTCCCCCCCGTCGCACGTGGTGATGTCGAGTCCGGCCGGCACCGAGAGGTCCACCCGCAGGGCAGACTGACCGCCCAGCGATACCGGAGTGAGAACACGCGGCGCCGGTCCCCGGAGTGCCTGGTTGGCCAACCCGCCGGTTTCGGGGTCCAGGATGATCGCACCTGCCTGATCGTGGGAGTGGTTGGCGAGATCGAGCGGACTCATCGTGCTCGCCTGCCAATGACAGGGGTCGGAGTACACCTGATCGACGGTCCAGGCGCTGAACGACACCTCGTGGGATTGATCCACGTCCTTGTATACGAGCCCATCGCGGGTGGCCCAGCCAGCCGGCAGCGTGAAGATGATCCGCCGGTAGTCGGCGCATCTGCCAACGCAGGGATTGGCCAGGAAGTAGGTCCCGGGAGCGAGGGCACCGGCCGACGGGAGGGGCATCGGCGAGCCCGACGGGCCACGAGTCGGCGTGGCGCTCGGGGCACCGACGCTTGGGCCGGTGGGATTCGAGCGTCCGAAGATGTTGACGCCCACGACGACCACAACGGCCACCACCATGAGGAACACCGTGGCCATGGCAAGTCGTGCCCGGCGACCCGGCCGGACCGACACAACCGGAGCGTGTGCGGCTGTCCCGACCCAGTCGCCGCCTGGCGCTGCGAGCCAGCGCGGTCGCGGCCGCCGGCGCGCCGTGGCTGCGATGGCCTGTTCGAACCGTCCTGCCGGAGGCGGCGCGGAAGCGCATTCAGCCATCCAGTCGGCCAGGCTTCGATCGAGCTCGTACCGCTCGCTCATGCCCGTACCTCCTTGGTGATGCTCGGCGCCCGATCGTCGGCTTCGATGGCTGCCCGGAGGGCGATCGTCGCCCGGTTGAGTCGTGATTTCACTGTTCCGACGGGGATACCGAGGACCGCTGCCGCCTCGGCGTCGGAGAGCTGGAGGTAGTGGTGCGCGACGAGCACCGCTCGCTGCTCCGGACCGAGGCGTCGGAACCCACGCTCGAGCTGGTCCCGGGCATCGACGGCGCCGACCGCGTCCCACCCGTCGGGCAGATCGATCTGGGCGGCGACGCCGATCTCAACCAGACGAACTCGCCGGCGCCGCGCCTCGCGGTAGGAGGCGTGGACCGCCAGGCGGTTGAGCCATGCATCGAACCTGTCCGGATCGCGAACTGCCCGGATATGCAACCAGGCGGAGGTCAGCGCCTCCTGCACGGCGTCCGAGGCCGACTCGTCGTCCCGGAGGATCAGCCGAGCGATCCCGTGGAGCCGGCCGTAAGCGCCCGCAGCGAGCGTGACGAAGGAATCGTGATCGCCGGCGACCGCCTGCTCGACCAGCTCTCGTCCCATCGCGTCACCAGTTCCGGAGGGCGGGCCGGGAGGCGCCGCTCACTCATCATGAGTCGAGAAATGCGCCCCGCGTTCCATCTTCGTCTCGCCAAAGGAGTACCGGCCGTCGGCCACCGGCATAGACAAACCCATGAAGACCAACTCCGTCGGCGCCGCGCCGGGTCTTCCGAGGATCTCGTCGGCATCATGTCTCTTCGATCGGAGAGGTTGTGGCGTGACGCGTCTGGGAGAGTCCGGAAGATCAGACAGAAGGTCTTCCTGAGCACGAGGGAGGGGATTGGAGCCGACACTCGGACTTGAACCGAGGACCTGCTGTTTACGAAACAGCTGCTCTACCACTGAGCTATGTCGGCGCCGATCAAGAATAGCCGATGCTCAACAACATCAGCTATTCGCCCTCAAGTAATCACGCTCGAGATCGTGCTCAAGTTCCGGCACAACGCTCGAACAGCTGATAACTATCGGAACCTACGGGCGGCATCGTCCAAACCAGCTAAGAACGGGCGTTCGATAAGGGCGCGTGCTACCACGGTAGAGTCGTCGGACGCAGACGAGGTCGAAACCAGCTACGGAGCGGGCCGCGCGAACCAGAAGGTCTCGGGAGTCATCGGGCCTGGGGTCCCCATGACGATGACGCCATCTGGCACCAGCCAGGCCTGCTCGAGCCTGAGACAGGAGTCCTGTCCGCATTCGACCTGTGCAGGGCTGTTGGCGAACGCAAGACGCGCCCAGACCACGCCGTCGGAGGTCATCCAGGCCGCCGGCCCGGTTCCCCCGGGGGCCCGGCCCAAGACGATGGCCCGGTCGCCATCCGCGGCGTACACCGGATATGAAGTCATGGCGAACGGCAACTGCGGGTCGCTGATGATCGACCAGGTCCGCCCATCCTCCGAGGTCCAGCTCGTCATCTTCAGGTCGTAGTAATCCGCGGTGCTGTTGATGCCGAGGGCGGCGAAACCTGCGCGAACGGCCACCACCCGGCTCAGCTCCACCCCGGCGACCTCATTACCCTCGACCGTCGCCTCGGACCAGTGGACGCCGTTCGCGGAGATCCACGCGGCGGGTCGCCCGACGCCGGGCGGCTGTCCCTCGTCGACCTCGGAGGAGTGGTCAGGCTGCCCGTCGCGACCCACGATCACGAAACCGCCCGACCAGTCGCTTGCGTCCTTGGCGATTGCGCGCACGGCCGCCGGCAGCGTCGCGCGCGTCCACGTGGAACCGTCGAGCGAGTGGAGCACGATGGCGTCGTCGTCGCCCCCTCGCACCGCCACGACGCCCTGCGGCCCGGAGAGAAGCCAGCGCGGCCACGCGGAAGCGGCAGCCCAGGTGGCGCTGTGCACCTGCGTCCAGGCGGTCCCGTCGTCGGACATCCACAGGGGCGCAGCGAAGTCCGGCTGCTGACCCGGCACGTTCATTACCGCCTCGCCGACCGCGAGAAGCCGGTTTCCGATCTGAACTACATCGTGCGCCACCACCCCAGCCACAAACTCGCTTTGGGTCGACGGCTGCCGCTTCACGAGCGTCCAGTGGATCCCGTCACTGGAGGTGAAGAACGCCGTGTCGAGGCTCGACCCCGTGTCGACCCCACCCACGCCCACGTATCCGTCGCCCCACGGAACCAGGTCCAGCACGAATTGCCCTTCCGCGGGCGCGACGCCCTCCGACCAGGCGAGGCTCGTCCAGCCAATCGGACTCGGGCTCGCGGGCGGGCTCGCGGTCGGGGTGGCAGATGGTGTGGCCGTCGGCGTGGCAGATGGTGTGGCCGTCGCCGTGGCGGGCGGCGAGATCGTCGGAGTCGGGCTCGCGGCGGGAGTGCCGACGCAGCCGGTCGAGAACGCGACGACGAGGGCGACGGCAACCGCGAGCCTGCGTTGCAGGACGAAGCGAGGTCGATGGCGCGTCATTGCTGCTGTTCCTTCCAAGAGGCTCGCTTCCCGTCAGGCGTGTCCGCCGGGGTGAGGCTGGGCGACCGGGTCGAAGCCGGTGTGGCGATCCACCCGCGTCGCGCGAGCGACTGGTCTACTCCCCTTTCGATTGGATCGTAGATGGGACGTGCTCCGTCGAGGAAGTGCTGGACGGCCCTGATCGTCGGACCGAAGATCGGGGATGGGACTGGGCTTGCCGGTCACGAGGGAGCGATGAGCGACGAGCGCCGCGGGACGAAGTCCGTCATCTGGGGCCCGAGATTTGGAACGACGAGCCACCCCCGGCCAATCTTTCGAATGTGCTGACGAAGAGTCTTCTGCTGTTCACGCTCGGCAGAGCTCGCCCGGGATCAGCCACGGGCCAGGAGAACGGCTGGATGCTTCTTCCATGGTGCTCACGACCGCGTCGCGTGCGTGGCGTCGCCGGACGCGTCCGTCTCGGCCCCGACGACGTGGATCTCGAGTTCGGGTAGACGTTCGAGTAGCTGGTCGGCGAGCGGTCGTTCGACGAATCGCCTAACGCCCTTGACCTCTCGATGTGGCAGCACGACGTGGGTTGCGCGTCGACTCCGAGCGATCCGCTCGAGGCCTGTCGCGACGTCCGGCGCCTCGACGAGGACGATGTCGGCGCCGAGATCCACAGCATCGTCGATCGATTCGCGCAGGTCGCGAGTCCGGTCATACGGCCGTCGCGCGACGTCCGGCGTCTCGACAACGAGTCCGACGAACACTGCATGGAGTGCACCGGCCAGGGCTGCGGCGCGCCGGACGGCACGCGTCGATGCGCGACTGTCGTCGATGAGCACTAGGACCCGATCATTGATGAGCGGCAGGTGCTTGCCGTCGTTTGTCCCTTCGACTTGGTCCTCGACCCACCTGGCGACGAAGCGGAGAGCGAGCTCGCGGAGGGCAGTGAGGTTCGCTTCGGTGAAGAACCTCTCGAGCGCGATCTTCGTCCGGTCAGGTGGGTAGACGTTTCCGTGTTTCATCCGCTGGCGAAGTGCGTGCGGGCTCATGTCGACGAGTTCGATCTCGTCCGCGCGAAGGAGGATGTCGTCTGGCAGACGTTCGTTGACCGGCGCGCCGGTGATCGTCGCGACGGCGTCGGCCACGCTAGCGAGGTGCTGGACATTCATCGTGCTCACGACGTGGATCCCAGCATCTCGGATGATCTCGACATCCTCCCAGCGCTTGGCGCGGGCTGATCCAGGGACATTCGTATGGGCAAGCTCGTCGACGAGCGCGACAGTCGGCTTGCGCGCGATCAAGGCGTTGCTGTCCATCTCCTCGACGACGAGTCCCCGGTACTCGATCCGGCGGCGCGGGACGACCTCGAGGCCGTCGACTCGGCCAGCGACGACAGATCGACCGTGAGTCTCGACAAAACCGACGACCAGATCCGTGCCGCGGCCTAATCGGCGGTGGCCCTCGTCGAGCATCCGGTAGGTCTTGCCGACCCCGGGGGCCATCCCCAGATAGATCCGCAGGCGGCCGCGCCCCGTCGGAACCTCGGCCTGGACCTTGGCGAGCATCTCCTCCCCGGTCGGGCGAATGTCGAAGGCATCGCGTTCGGGATCAGTCATCGCAGCAGTCCATCAAGATCAAGATTGAGCTCCAGGACGTTGACCCTGGGCTGGCCGAGGAAGCCCAGAAGCCGGCCTTCGGTATGTCGGGCGACGGCCTCGCGGACGTCCACCTCGCTGAGTGCGCGCGCCGCCGCGACCCGGCCGACCTGGTAGTCGGCGGCCGCCGGGCTGATGTGCGGATCGAGTCCGGACGCCGAGGCTGTCACGAGATCGACGGGAACAGCCCCGCCGCCATTCACGGCGCGGAGGTGATCGACATCGGCCGCTACGCGATCGATCAGCGTCCGGCTCGTCGGGCCGAGGTTCGAGCCACCCGACGCGTTCGCGTCGTAGCCGTCGCCAGCCGCCGACGGCCGGCCCCAGAAGTAGCGCGGGTCACTGAACGCCTGTCCGATAAGTGCCGAGCCGACCGTCCGGCCATCGACGACGACGAGCGATCCATTCGCCTGATCCGGGAAGGCAAGCTGGACGACCGCCGTCACAGCGGCCGGATAGGCGACGCCGGTCACGAATGCCAGCGCGAGCAGGATCGCGAGGGCAGGCCGGACGTGCTGGCGCCACAAGCTGGTCATCGGCGTGCCCTCAGGTCAGCCCAAGCGTCGACACGACGACGTCGATGAGCTTGATCCCGATGAATGGCGTCACGATCCCGCCAAGGCCGTAGACGAGCAAGTTACGCCGCAGCAGGGCTGAGGCAGACGCGGGGCGGAACGCGACACCACGCAGCGCGAGCGGGATGAGGGCCACGATGACCAACGCATTGAAGATCACAGCCGACAGGATCGCGCTCTCGGGGGACGCCAGCCCCATGAGGTTGAGGGCATCCAATCGCGGATAGACGCCGACAAACAGGGCGGGCAGGATCGCGAAGTACTTCGCCACGTCGTTGGCGATCGAGAATGTGGTGATCGAGCCTCGGGTGATCAGGAGCTGCTTGCCGATCGCGATCACCTCCAGGAGCTTGGTCGGGTCAGAGTCGAGGTCGACCATGTTGGCCGCCTCCTTGCAGGCCGACGTGCCGCTGTTCATGGCCATGCCGACGTCGGCCTGGGCGAGGGCCGGCGCGTCGTTCGTGCCGTCGCCGGTCATCGCGACGAGATGACCGTCGGCCTGCTGCGCGCGGATGTAGGCCATCTTGTCCTCGGGCTTGGCCTCGGCGACGAAATCATCGACGCCAGCTTCGGCGGCGATCGTCTTCGCAGTGAGCGGGTTGTCGCCGGTGATCATCACCGTGCGAACGCCCATCCGGCGAAATTCCGCGAAACGCTCGTCCAATCCCGGCTTGACCGTGTCCTTTAGTTCGACGAGGCCCAGGACAGTCCCGTTCTGACAGAGCGCGAGCGGCGTGGCACCGCGGCTGGCGATGGCCTGGCTTTCGGCGGCGACCTCCGCGGGCATCGGGCGGTCGAGAGCGCGGCCGATGGCGTCGACGGCTCCCTTGAGGATCCAGGCGCCGCCCTGCGTTCGAACTCCACTCGTGCGCGTCTCGGCGCTGAAGGGCTGAACCGCCTCGATGAGGCCGTCCAACACGACGATCCCGCGGTCGTCGCCGAGAGCGCCACGGCGCCCGAGCTCGGCGAGCCTGCGGCGCGACAGGTCGACGATCGAGCGACCCTCGGGTGTCTCGTCTCGGAGCGAGGCCAAGAGCGCCGCCTCGAGGGCCTCGGCGTCGTCGATGCCGGGTGCCGCGGTGATCGCCGAGGCGAGCCGGTTGCCAAAGGTGATCGTGCCGGTCTTGTCGAGCAGGATCACATCGACGTCGCCGGACGCCTCAACGGCTCGGCCGCTCATCGCCAGGACGTTGAACCTGGCGACGCGATCCATGCCGGCGATGCCGATCGCCGACAGTAGGCCGCCGATCGTCGTGGGGATCAGGCACACGAGTAGCGCGACGAGCGCGACGATCGGGATGTCGGCGCCGGCGTACGCACCGAACGGCCGGAGCGTCACCGTGGCCATGAGGAATACGAGGGTCAGGCCCGAGAGCAGGATCGAGAGCGCGATCTCGTTCGGTGTCCGCTGGCGGCTGGCACCCTCCACGAGGGCGATCATCCGATCGAGGAATGTCTCGCCCGGGTTTGCGCTGATCCGGACGACGAGCTCGTCGGAGATGACCGTGGTACCACCGGTGACACTCGAGCGGATGTCGGTCCCGGGCTCCTTGAGGACCGGCGCCGACTCGCCGGTGATCGCGGCCTCGTTCACATACGCGACGCCTTCCATGACGTCGCCGTCGGATGGGATGGTCTCGCCTTCGCGAACGACCACGATGTCGTCCACCCGAAGCTCGGCGCTGCCGACATCGTCCAACTCCCCATCCACGCGACGGCGGTGGGCGGTCGTCACGGAGCGTGTGCGGCGGAGCGTCGCAGCCTGCGCCTTGCCCCTCGCCTCGGCCACCGCTTCGGCGTACGTCGCGAAGAGGACCGTGAACCACAGCCAAGCCGCGATCTGGATCTCGAAGCCGACGCCGCTCGTCGCCCCGAGACCGGCTACGCCGATCGCCCGGCCCACGGCGACGACGCTCACCAGCGCCGCGGTCAGCTCGACGACGAACATCACCGGGTTCCGGGCCAGCAGCCGTGGGTCCAACTTGCGGACGGCCGCTGGGAGTGCCGACCGGAGCTGGGCGGTGTCGAGGATCCCGGGCGGCTTCGGCGCCGGACCCTGTGGCTTCTGCCCGCCGAGCAGGACGAAGCGTTGGAAGCGACGCGTGCCTCCCGCCGTGTCGAGGGCCATCAGAACAGCACTCCGGCGGACTGCATGAGGTGCTCCACGATCGGACCGAGGGCCAAAGCCGGCAGAAAGTTGAGCGCGCCGACGATGACGACCACCCCGATCAGCAGGATCACGAATGTCGGGCCATTCGTCGGGAACGTGCCTGGCGATGGCGCGACCCGGCGCTTCGCCGCGAGCGAGCCGGCGATGGCCAGGATCGGCACGATCATCGCGAATTGTCCGATGAGCATCGCGAGGGCGCCGGTCACGTTGTAGAAAGGCGTGTTTCCCGACAGGCCCGCGAACGCCGAGCCGTTGTTGCCGGTCTGGCTGGTGAACGCGTAGAGGATTTCACTGAAGCCGTGCGGTCCGGCATTGAGTGGCCCGGCCTGCCCCCCCTGGGTGACTGACGCGAACGCCGTGAAACCGAGGATGCTCGCCGACACGATGAGGACGACGAGCATCGCCATCTTCATCTCGAAGCTCTCGATCTTCTTGCCGAGGTACTCGGGTGTGCGCCCGACCATGAGCCCGGCGATGAACACGGTCAACAGGGCGAAGACGAGCATCCCGTAGAGGCCGGCGCCAACGCCTCCGGGGGTGATCTCGCCAAGAAGGATCAGGAACATCGGCACGAGCCCACCGATCGGGGTCAGGCTGTCGTGCATCGCGTTGACCGCGCCCGTGCTCGTGCCCGTCGTCGTCACAGCCCAGAGTCCACCACCGGAGGCGCCGAAGCGGATCTCCTTGCCCTCCATGTTTCCAAGGGCCTGATCCACACCGTTGGCGAAGAGCGGGTTGCCACCTCCTTCGGCACCGATGGCAACGATGGCGGCGATCACGAAGACCACGGCCATCGCACCGAAGATCGCCCAGCCCTGGCGGCGGTTGCCGGCCATCACCCCGAACGTCGCCGTCAACGCGAACGGGACGACGAGGATGAGGAACAGCTCGATCACGTTCGTCAGGGGGGTCGGGTTCTCGAACGGATGTGCCGAATTGGCGTTGACGATCCCACCGCCATTGGTGCCCAGTTCCTTGATCGCCTCCTGGGCGGCGATCGGCCCAAGGAAGATCGTTTGCTGACCGCCGCCCAACGTCGTTGCGGTCGCGGCGCCCGACCAGGTCTGCGGCACCCCCTGCCAGACGAGCACGATTGCGGCGGCGAACGCGATCGGCACCAGGACATAGAGGGTGATCCGCGTCAGGTCGACCCAGAAGTTGCCGATCGTCGTCGAACTCCGGCGAACGATGCCCCGAACGAGGGCGACCGCGACCGCGATGCCAACGGCCGCCGATGCAAAGTTCTGGACCGCCAATCCGAGTGCCTGAGTGAGGTGGCTCATCGTCGATTCGCCCGCGTAGTTCTGCCAGTTCGTGTTCGTCGTAAAGCTGACGGCCGTGTTCAACGCGAGGTCCGGCACGACCGGCCCGACACCGGTCGGATCGAGTGGCAAGCTGGCCTGCAGGCGCTGTTGGAGGTAAAGGAGTGCGATCGAGGCGAAACTGAACGTGAGCATCGAGATGGCGTAGGCCCGCCAGCCCTGTTCGCGCTGCGGATCGACGCCGGCGACGCGGTAGAAGCCGCGCTCCACCGGTCCGGCGATCGGAGAGAGGAGGGTTCTCCGACCCTCGACGACATCGGCGATGTACCGGCCCAGCAATGGGGTCGTGATGAGAACGGCGGCCATGAGTACCGACAGGGTCAGCAGATCAGAGATGGGCACGGATCAGAACCGCTCCGCTCTGAGGAGTGTGTACAGCAGATACAGGCCGATCGCCAGAGCCAGGATGCCGGTGACCAGTTCGAGCGGGATCACGTGCGCACCGCGTCGCACAGCCAGACGAGCCCGAATAGGCCCACGAAAGCGAACGTGACGATCAGGGCCACCACAAGATCGCTCACGCGCCCGCCCCCACGAGTCGCTCGACGGTCGCGGTGAGCGTCTCGAGCGGGAACGGCTTGGGCAGATAGCCCGCGACCCCGAATTCGGCGAGCAGGCGCGGGCTGATCGTCAATGCGCTCGAGATAACCACCGGCGGCGATCCGGCTGCCACGAGGCTGGGCCCGCGGAGAAGGTCCCAGCCGTTGTCGCCCGGCAAGTTGATATCGAGCAGGACGACGGAGGGGCGAACTCCCCGTGCAAGGATCGCCACGGCTTCCTCGGCCGACCCGGCCTCGTCGACGTCATATCCGTGCGAGCGGAGGTGCCTGGCCAGGATCTGGCGTAGGCTCTCGTCGTCCTCGACGAGGAGCACCTGCGAGGCGCGCGCCGTCACGAGCGCATCCGCTCGATGGCGATATCCGCGCCCGCCTCGTCGGCCCACCAGATCGGAACGAGCCGAACTCCAGCCTCGAGCGCCAAGCGGCGGGCCGGGTCGAGAAGCGTCTCGCCGAAGTTGATCCCGGCGAGCATGATCCTTGGGGCACCGCCTGACGCGACCATCGCGATCGCCTCGCGGATGAGGTCCATCTCGTGCTCGAGCCTGGCCGAAACGACCCGCGCCGCCTGATCCTCGACGTCGTCCATGACGTAATCCTGCTCTGGGCCGCCAAGAGAAAAGACCAGTCGATCGCTGCCTCGGCCCTAAGGTCCGTCTAAGGTCGCCGGCTCATGCTCGCCCCGAACCCGATAGCCGACGCCGGGTTCGGTCACGATGAGATCGCGAAGGGTGCCGCCCGGATCAGCCGCGGCAAGTTTGCGGCGCAGTTGGCTGACGTGGACGTAGATGTAGCTGTCCTCGCCTTGGTACGCCTCGCCCCAGACAGCCCGCAATAACCGCCCTTTCGTGACGAGCCGGCCGGCGTGGACGAGAAGAACGCGGAGGATCTCGAACTCGCGCGGCGTGAGCTCGACTCGCTCGCCCGTCACCAGGACCTCGTGGCGCGACGTGTCGAGGACGAGCGTACCGTTGGTGATGTGGCCGGCGAGGTCGGCGGTCGGGCCGGCGGCACGCCGGAGCGCGACTCGAATACGGGCGATCAGCTCGTCGACCCCGAAGGGCTTCGTCACGTAGTCGTCGGCTCCGCGCTCGAGAGCCTCCACCTTCTCGCGCTCCTCGTATCGTCCCGAGAGGATGACGATCGGTGTGGTTGCCTCGCGACGGATCCGCCGAATGACCTGGAGTCCATCCACATCGGGCAGGCCTAAGTCAAGCAGGACGAGATCCGGGCGGCGCGCATCCCATCGCTCCTCGGCGGAGCGCGCATCTGGCGCCTCGACCGTCCGGTACCCTCGAGCAGCCAGGACACGGACCAGTGCCGCCCGGGTTTCGTCGTCATCTTCGACCACGAGGATCGTTGGCCCGATCGGTCCGGGTGATCCGATCATGGGGCGCCTTGCGCGTCATCGGCAGCAGGGATCGGTGCTCCTGGCAGGTCGAGATCGATCGCCAGCCCGCCCAGGTCACTCTGCCTCGCACTCACCCGACCGCCCATCGCCTCGGTGAGGCCGCGCACGACGGCCAGGCCGATCCCGGTCCCGGACCGGGAACCACGGTCGCGGCCCGGGACCCGATAGAACTTCTCGAACAATCTTGGGAGGGCGTCAGCGGGAACGCCGGATCCGGCGTCCTCGACCGTCAGCCGGACCCGGCGATCGCCGAGCGGACGCGCGCAGATCCGCATCGCCGTACCGGCGGCCGTGTGCTTTACCGAGTTATCAACGATGTTCGTGAAGGCTTCGTCGAGGAAGATCGGGTCGACCTTGACGAGTGTGGCTCCGAGGTCGACTTCGAGACGACGACCAGCGAGGCGCGGACGCAGTCGCCCCAGGGCCTGGTTCACGAGGTCGTCGAGTTCGAAGACGTCCGTGTCCGCCCGCAGCGCCCCGGCGTCGATTCGGCTCAGGTCGAGAAGGTTGGTCACGAGCCGGTTCAGGTACTCGACCTCCCGATCGATCGCGTCCGCGCTTTCGACTTGATCTTCGAGGTTCAGCGCCGAGCCTGGTCGCAGGGTACCGGCGGCTGCGCGTATCGCGGCCAGTGGCGTCCGCAAGTCATGTGACACCGACTGGAGGAGCGCCGATTTCAACGCATCGCTCTGGCGTGCGATCTCGGCCGCTTGCGACTCGGCGGCCAGCCGGTCGTGAGCGAGGGCTTGGCCGACCTGATCGGCCGCGGCAGCAAACAGCCGGGTCTCGGTCGAATCGGGCTCACCAAGGCTCCGCTGACGAAGGGCCCAGATCGACCCGAGCATGCTATCGCCGGCTTCGATCCGAACTCGGTAGGACTCGAGGCCCGATCCGGTACTCGAGCCTGCCGGCCGATGGTGCACCCGGATCCACTGCGCCGGATCGTCCCCCGGCATTCGGCGGAGGACCTGAACGAGCCCGGAGATCATCGGCGGCGCGTGACCGCTGTCGGCCGCGACCCGTTCGCTCGCGTCGTCTCTGCCCAGCGAGATCCAGACGCGCTCCATGGCTGTCTGCGCGCCAAGGATCTCGATGATCTCGGGCAGGATGGGCACCGTCGAATCTCGAGTCGCGAGGGCGCGGCTCAGCCTGAACAGGGCCTGGGCCTCCCGCTCTCGGGCGAGGGCGATCTCCGCCCGCGAGCGCTGCAACGCCGCGAGCTGTCCGACGACGATCCCGACGAACAGCAGCAGGACGACTCCGAGGACGACACCGGAATCGGCGATCGTGAACGTGTAGAGCGGCTCAGTGAACAGGAAGTTATACAGAAGGAACGAGCCGACCGAAGCCACGATCGCACCCAGCGTTCCAGTGACGAACGCGGTGATCACGACGGCGACGAGATAGACTGCCGACGCGTCGGGAACGCCGACATACCCCTCGAGGAGTGCGACGACGGCCGTCGCTCCCGCCAGCGACGGGACGGCGACCACGGCGATCCGCCCCAGGTGCGATGTGTACCTTCGATGCATCGCTCGGATCGTACGACCAAGCGACGATCCGAGGGCGACTCGGCGCCCGTGCCGCGGGCGTGACGCTCGCCTGTGTCATCGGGCAAGGGTGGTGCGCGGCCTTGGCCGCGAGCGTTCCGGCGGCCCGTACCAGCGGTGGTACCATACGATCGATGGATAAGACGACCATTTACTTGCCGGCCGAACTCAAGTCCGCGATCAAGCGCGTTGCCCGGCAGCGAGGTGTGTCCGAGGCCGAGGTCATCCGCGACTCGATCCGCGACGCCGTCGGCGATGACCGACCGCGCCCCCACGGTGGGCTCTTCGCGAGCCGCTCGCCGATCGCGCGAGAGGCAGATGAACACCTGCCCGGGTTCGGCGAGCGGTGATCGTCGACACCGGCGCTCTCCTCGCCTTCTTCGACATCGATGAGCCGGATCACGGGACGGTTTCGGCGGTGCTCGATGCGGCGACGGAGCCCCTGGTGGTTTCGCCATACGTCGTCGCGGAGCTCGACTACCTTGTGGCGTCTCGGCTCGGCGTATCGGCCGAGTTGGCCGTCCTGCGGGAGCTGACCGGCGGTGCCTGGGACCTGGCCGCGATCGATGTCGAAGACCTTGTCAAGACTCGCGCCGTGATCGAGCGGTATGCCGACCAGAGCATCGGGGTCGCGGACGCTTCGAATGTGATCCTGGCCGACCGCTACCGGACGCGAACCATCGTGACCCTTGATCACCGCCACTTCGACGTCCTGCGACCGCTCAGTGGCGGACGTTTCCGGATCCTCCCGTAGGCGCTGGGCACGAAGGACACAGCTTGTGTGCCCTCAGAACACCTCGGGGACGAACGTCTGCTCCCCCATCGGCGGTCGGATGTAGCCGTCGTCCGGTTGACGGGGCGGGAGCGTGATCGGTTGCGGGGTGAGGTCCCGATACCTGATCAGACTCAGCAGGTGGCTGATGACGTTGAGGCGTGCCCGCTTCTTGTCGTCGGAGTTCACGACATACCAGCGCGCGGCCTTGCTGTCCGTGTATCGGAAATTCTCATCCTTGGCTCTCGAATACTCGACCCAGCGACTTCGCGATTCCAGGTCCATCGGGCTGAGTTTCCAGCGCCGGGTGGGGTCCTCGATGCGCTGCCGGAAGCGACGTTCCTGCTCGGCGTCGCTGACCGAGAACCAGTACTTGATCAGGATGATCCCGGAGCGAACCAGCATCCGTTCGAACTCCGGGCACGAGCGCATGAACTCGCGGTATTCCGCCTCCGTGCAGAAGCCCATGACTCGCTCGACGCCAGCTCGGTTGTACCAACTCCGGTCGAACAGGACCATCTCGCCAGCGGCCGGCAGGTGGGCGATGTAGCGCTGGAAATACCACTGGGTCTTCTCGCGTTCGGTCGGAGCGGGCAGGGCGGCGACCCGTGCGATCCGAGGGCTCATGCCCTCCGTGATGCGCTTGATCGCGCCGCCCTTTCCCGCGGCATCGCGACCTTCGAAGATGACGACGACCCGCAGCCCCTCGTGCTTGATCCATTCCTGGAGCTTGACGAGCTCCACCTGGAGTCGACGCAGTTCGCGGAGATACTCCTTGTTGCCAAGCTTCGCTCGCGGCACAGCGCCGGCTGGTCCGCCCCCTGTTATCGCTTCACGTCCCTTTGACTTCGTAGCCATGCCTTGGTCCTCCCGGAGCCCTCGCTCGCTGGCGTCGCAGCCACGATACGCCAGCGATGACACGCGGCGACTTCGGTTTGCATACATCGACCCAGGATGGGATGGTGCGGTAGAGTCGGGTCGGTGAGTCTCGAGATCGTCGACCTTCGCAAACGCTTCGGTGAGGTCCAGGCCCTCGACGGCGTGTCGTTCACGGTCGCGCCGGGTGAGGTGTTCGGCTTCCTCGGAGCGAACGGGGCGGGCAAGACCACGACGATGCGGATCGTCCTGGACTTCCTGCGTCCGGACAGTGGCTCCGTCACCTGGAACGGTCGAGCGGCCGCGACATGGCCGCGTCGGACCTGGGGCTACATGCCCGAGGAGCGCGGCCTGTATCCGCGGATGGCGGTCCTCGACCAGCTCGTCTTCTTCGCCTCGCTGTACGGCATCGCCCGCGACATCGCCCGTCGCGACGCGCAATCCTGGCTGGCTCGATTTCGGATCACCGACTACGCAGATCGGACCGCCGAAGGCCTGTCCAAGGGCAACCAGCAGAAGGTCCAGTTCATCGCGACCGTCATTCACGATCCGGACGTGCTGCTCATGGACGAGCCGTTCGCCGGCCTCGACCCGGTCAACGTCACGCTGCTCAAATCCGCGTTCCTCGAGATGCGCGACCGGGGCAAGACCCTGGTCTTCAGCACGCACCAGCTGGAGCAGGCCGAGGAGCTGTGTGACTCGGTCGCGATCATCGATCGCGGCCGCCTGGTGACGAGTGGGACGACCCGCGATGTGAAGCGCTCGACCGGCCACCAGGTCGTGCGTCTGGCCACCTCCGACGATGCGGACCTCGGCTGGCTCCGCTCGGTGGCGGGCGTCACCGTGACCCGCGCCGGGCGCGACTTCAGCGAACTTCGCATCGATGATGGGGTCGATCCGCAGACCGTCCTTCGGGCCACTCTGGACAGCGGACGCGAGGTCTACCGGTTCGAAGTCGCCGATGCGTCGCTCGAGGACATCTTCGTCGAGCGTGTCGGGGCCCTGGATACGGAAGATCGGACGCTGGCCGCCGTGGCCGTCGAGTCGAACGTCGGATGAGCAACGTCGCCAATATCATCGCGATCGCCCGGCGAGAGTTCGTCTTCCGGGTGCGAACCCGATCATTCCTGATCGGAACGCTCATCCTGGTCGCCGGCGTCGTGGCGATCGCCTTCGTGCCGAAGGTGGTCGACTATCTCGATCGAGGCGGCCCATCGAAGATCGGGGTCTACGCCACCGGTGCCGACATCGCCACGGACCCGGCCGCCACGCTCGACGGCCTGCTGAACGCGCCCACCCCACAAGACACCGGTTCGACCTCGAGCCCGGGCAGCGGCGCCGGTGAACGCTTCGAGGTGATGGCGATCCCGGACCTCGCGGCGGGAAGGGCGGCAACGGAGTCGGGCGAGTACTCAGCGGTGCTCGGGATCGACCGCGGATCCGACGGCGAACTGCAGTTCACGATGTACACGAACGACAGGGCAACCAGCTCGACGACCCAACTGGTCCGCCAGGCTTCGCAGGCGATCGCGATCGCCGATCGGCTGGAGCGGGCCGGCGTCGAACCGGCTGACCAGGCTGGTTTGTTCGCGCCGGTCGACTATGTCCTCGCGTGGCCCGATCCGGATCGGGCGGATCAGACCCGCGACGATGCGGCCTTCGACTCGACCTTCGCCCTCGGGTTCGGGATGACCATCCTCATCTTCATGATGATCATCCTCTACGGGAACTGGGTCGCGATGAGCGTGGTCGAGGAGAAATCCTCACGGGTCATGGAGGTCATCCTCAATGCCGCCACGCCGTTCCAGCTGCTGTCCGGCAAGGTCCTCGGTGTGGGTGCCGTGGCAGGGGTGCAATACCTGGCGATCCTCGGCGCGGGCGTGGTCGCGATCGTCCTCCAGGGCCCGGTCAGCGAGACGCTGCTGGGCGGTGGTTCGGGCGACGTATCGCTGCCCGAGGGACTGACTCCGGTGCTCCTGGTGTTGTTCGGGATCTACGGCGTCCTTGGGTTCCTGTTGTACGCGGTGCTATTCGCGGCGGCCGGATCGCTGGTCAGCCGCCAGGAGGACGTCAACCAGGTCGTGCTGCCGATGACCCTCATCGCGTCGCTCGGGTACATCCTCGCGGTCTATTCGGGCGCCGGCCTGGTCGAGGTCGGCTCGGGCCTCATCGTCGTGCTGTCCGTGGTTCCGTTCATCAGCCCGTTCCTGATCCTCAGCCGGTCGGCCTCGGGTGGGGTCGAGCCGTGGGAGATCGTCGTATCCGTGGCCTTGCTCGTCCTCGCGATCGGCATCGCCCTGTGGATCGCGGCGCGGATCTACGCGGCCGGTGTCCTGCTGTACGGGCAACGGCCCGGCATCCGCAAGATCTGGAGGATCACCCGGTCAGGGATATAGGACCGGCCCCGACGCGGAGAAGTCGGGTGCGGCCGGTGCGGCCGTCGGGCGCGGCCGGTTCGAGCCAAACGCGCGGCCACATGTTCGCCCAGCGCCTACCAGTCACGGAACTGGTTCCGTTCGGGCAGGGTGGGCAACCCAGATCGTGCTCAGGCAGCGACCGAGGCCACACGTGAACTCGCTGGATCGCTCCGTTTCGCGGCCCAATAGTCGCCCCATGAATTTCTGGCCGCAGGCCGCGAGCCGCCGGCCCCAACGACTACTGCCGACCCATGGCGATCTTGAGGCGCTCTTCGGGATCGATCAGGTGGTCGTGGTCGATGCGCGGCTGGGACGTTGACGGTAGGCCGCTGGACGCACCGAACGCCGCGCTTGTCGCCGATGGCGGCGGCCAGATATTCGCCGGGCGCGTACTAGGCACTGAACTTGCGCTTCCATCGGGCAGGGATGCCCCGATCCGTGCTCGGACAGTGACGAGACGCCGTCGGAACGCGCAGGATCCTGGCGGATTCGCGGCCCAGTAGTCGCTCCACGAATCTTTGGCCAAGTCGAGTGCGGGCTTGGCCACGTTGGGTGCGGCCTTGGCCACGTTGGGTGCGGCCTCGGCCGGGTGCGGGCCTCGGCCACGTTGGACCTATCGCGCAGCTGACCGTTCGACTGGTGGCAGGATCGCGCGCAGCACCGCCACGGCGGCATCGATCGCGTTCGGCAGGACGATCGTCGTCGACGGCGTGCTCACCGCTTCGGATCGCAGGCCGCCCAAGGCCACGCTGACCGGTCGACCGACGGTGCCGAGCGCATCGATGACCTCCGAAGCGGATCCGATGTCGCCCAACGTGACCACCCCGATGACCACGACCCGGGCCCGGCTGGCCCGGAGGGCGACGATCCAGCTCGCGACCGGGACATCCGAACCGAGATACAGGACATGGATCCCTTGACGCCGGGCGGCCACCGCAAAGGCCAGGGCGCCGATCTCATGCCATCCGCCGGGTGGCATGCCGACGATCGCCTCGGGACGACCATCGGACTCCTCGGCCTCGTAGAATCGAGCCAGCCGCCGGCGGACCAGCTCACTCGCTGCGTGTTCCATCGACACATCGACCGAGCCGTCGGACCAGCCAGTCCCGATCGCCCGGAGCGCTGGAAAGATCACGTGTTCCATGGCCGCTTCGAACCGCTCCGACGCGAATGCGTCGTCCAGGGTGTGGTCCATCGCGGCGAGATCGAGACGGATCGCCGCAGCCACGAAGGCCTCGACCTGGACGGCGGCTCGCGACGGTGACTCGAGCGAGCTGGATGGCTCGGGCGATGCCTGCCGATCGCGAGACTCGCGGACCAATGCGCCGACATCGACCTCGCCATCGAGGATCCCGGCGGCCGCCTGGCTCGGCCGGAACCCCTGCTGGTCGACGAGTTCACGCATCGCGATCAAGCGGTCGATGGCGGCGTCGTCGTACAGGCGATAGCCGGCCGGTGTCCGCTGCGGGTGGACGATCCCGTAGCGTCGCTCCCAGACCCGGACGGTCGACACGGATGACCCGCTACGCGCCGCAGCTTCCTTGATCGTGTACATGGTTTGCACAGCATAGCGCCCATCTCGACACTTGACAATGGTTGGACATAGCGGCATAGTTCCGGGGTACCAACATTGGACAAAGCCTGGACCCATCCACGGGGCAGGCTTGTGCGAACCCCTGGAGACCATGGACATCAAGCAGCTGATCGATGACGGGCTGGAGGCCACAGTCATCCCGAGTTTCTCGCGCGTCGGGTATGCCATCCGGCGGCGTCTATACGCCTGGGCGCCACCGCCGGCGAACGCGCTCCGTGGTCGGACCGTGCTGATCACTGGGCCCACGTCCGGCCTGGGTCGGGCAGCCACCGACTCGATCGCCGCCCTCGGCGCGCGGATCATCCTCGCCGGACGTACCGAAACCAAGCTGATCGCCGTTCGCGACGAGCTCGTCCAGACCCACGGCGACGACCGCTTTCGGACCCTCGTCGTGGACATGGCCTCGCTGGCCTCCATCCGGGCGGCCGTCTCCAGGATCCTCGAAACAGAACCGCGGCTCGACGTGGTCATCGACAACGCCGGCGCGCTCGTCCAGGAGCGTCAGGAGAGCCCGGACGGGATCGAACTGACCTTCGCGACCGATGTCGTCGGACCGTTCGCGCTCGTGTCCGGGCTGCTGCCACTCCTCCGCCGCACGGGAGGGGCTCGGGTCGTCGCGGTCACCTCGGGCGGGATGTACACCCAGCCGCTCGACCTTGATGATCTCGGTTCAGAGCGACCCCCGTTCGACGGTCCGCGGGCCTATGCGCGGAGCAAGCGTGCCCAGGTCTGCCTCATCCGCGAATGGGCCCGGCGCGTCCCCGACCGTGACGTCGCGTTCGCCGCGATGCACCCGGGTTGGGCCGACACCCCTGGCATCTCGGCCGCCCTGCCCACGTTCTACGGGCTGATGGGACCGATCCTGCGAACCCCGGCGGAAGGCATCGACACGACCATCTGGTTGGCCGCCGACCCGGACGTTCAGTCTTCGCAGATCAGTGGTCGGCTCTTCCTCGATCGCCGAGCCCGTCCGTTCGATCGTGTCCCGATGACTCGCGTGCCAGCCGAAGACCGGCGACGCCTGTGGGACGCCGTCGCGGACCTCGCCGGTATGGACGTCGCGGCATGACCCGCATCCACGAACGCATCGGCACCGCCCTGCCGGTCGAGGCCGCATTCGAGTACGTCGCCGATTTCGCGAACTCGCAGCACTGGGACCCGGGCACCGTCTCGTCGCGACGCATCGACGAAGGGCCGGTCGACGTCGGCGCGCGGTATGCGCTCGAGGTGCGGATGGGCTCCAGGGTCGTCCCGATGGAGTACGTGGTCCGCGACTACGAGCCCGCGCGGCGAGTGGTCCTGGTCGGGTCGGGATCCGGCGTCAACGCCGTCGACGAGATCCGCTTCGAACCGACCGGCGATGGGACCGTCATCGATTACACCGCCGACATCCGACTGGGCGGCTTGCTGCGTCTCGTCCAGCCGTTCCTGCGCCGCGCATTCGACGCCCTGGGGCACGATGCCGCGGCCGGGATGGATGCGGCGCTCGCGGATATCGCGCATCAGCGGACTGAGGGGATCCGCTGATGCGCGTCGCGATCGTCGGTGCCGGAGTCAGTGGACTCAGCGCCGCGTACGCGCTCCACCAGGACCACGACATCGTCCTGTACGACGCCGGATCGCCGGTCGGCGGTCACGTGCGGACGGTCACCGTCGAGGGGAGCGATGGGCCGGTCGACGTCGACATGGGGTTCATCGTCCACAACGACGTGACGTACCCGATGTTCGTCGGGATGATCAACGAACTCGGCGTGGAGACCCAACCCAGTGACATGTCGCTCGGATCGGCCTGCCGGTCATGCGCCGTCGAATTCAGCTCACGTGGGGCTCGTGGCTGGCTGGCCAGTCCGACGACCGCGCTGCGGCTGGGGCATTGGCGGATGTTCGCCGACGTCCTCCGCTTCTATGGAGACGCCCGCGGCCGGCTGGATGGTGGGCAGGCTTCCCGGGCCACCCTCGGCGACTATCTTGAGGAGATGCGCTTCGGACCCGGGTTCCGGGACCACTTCCTGACCCCGATCACGTCGGCCGTGTGGTCGACGGCCTCGGATCGCATCCTGGAGTTCCCGGTCGACTACCTGCTGCGCTTCCTCGATCACCATGGGCTCATCGGCGTCGGCCGGGCACTGGAGTGGCGGACGATCAGTGGCGGATCCATGCGCTACGTCGAACGCATCATCGATCGGATCGGGTCGGACGCGGTCCGCGCCGGCCGGCCGGTCGTGGCCGTCGAACGGTCGGACGTGGATGTCCGCATCCGGACCTCGGACGGCACGACCGATACCTTCGACGCGGTCATCCTGGCGACCCACGCCGACGATGCGCTGGGGATGCTCGTCGACCCCGACCAGCGAGAGCGAGTCGCGCTCGGGGCGATCGGCTATTCCACCAATCGGGTCGTCCTCCACACGGATCCATCGGTCATGCCCGGCCGATCGGCCGCCTGGGCATCGTGGAACGTGGACCAGGCCGACTGCCGCCGGCCGACTGACCTGCTGACGATGACCTATCACATGAACCGCCTTCAGTCGCTGGCGGGCCGCGATCAGTACTTCGTATCGGTGAACCCCGACGACCGATTGGACCCGACGCGGATCGTCGACGAGCAGCCCATGCGTCACCCCCTGTACACGTTCGAGACGCTCGATGCGCAGGGTCGGATCGGCGAGCTGCAGGGTTGGCGCCGGACGTTCTACGCCGGTGCGCACCTCGGCTACGGCTTCCACGAGGATGGCTGCCGGTCCGGATTCGAGGCGGCCAGATGGCTGGATCGGGCCACCGGGGCCTTGCTGGCCGACCGCGAGCGCGCAGCGTGAGGTCACACCTCCTTGAAGGCACGGTCCGGCATCGTCGGGCGAGGCCGTTCGTCTATGTCCTCGACCACCGGGTCAACTACCTCGCGCTCGACCTCGATGAGATCGATGAGGTCCGGCGCGCATCGTGGCTGATCGGCCGGAACCAGCGGCGGCCGTGGGAGATGCGCGACAGCGATCACCTCATCCCACCGGCGTCCGATCTCCGGACGGACTTCCTCGAGCACCTCAGGACGGAAGGCGTGGATCCGACCGATTGGCGGATCACGCTGGTCGCCAATCCGCGGGTCCTTGGTTACGTCTTCAATCCGGCCAGCTTCTACCTGTGTCGGGATCCAGCGGGTGAGCTGCAGGTCGTGGTCGTCGAGGTCCACAACACGCACGGCGAACGCCACCTGTACACGCTTCGACCGGCCGGGCCGGATTCGTCGCCGACGTTCATGGCGTCGATGGACAAGGCCTTCTACGTTTCGCCGTTCATCGGATCCGATGGCGGCTACACGGTTCGCGTCCGCGACGAGCCGTCGCGCCTTCGGATCACGATCAACCACGCGCTACCCGATGGTCTCGTGCTGCATGCCAGCCTCGACCTCGTTCGACGGCGCTTGACCAACCGGAATGTCCTGCGGATGCTGGTCCGGGAGCCGCTCGTGACGCACAAGACGACCGCGATGATCCACTGGCACGCGCTCCGATTGTGGTTGCGGGGCGCCCGCTTCCATCGACATCGGGAGGTCGCGCCATGACGACACCGACACTCGACGCCCGACGGTCAGCTAACGGCGGCACGATCCTGGAACGGCTGGCCTGGCGGATCGGGATCTCGGCCGCCGAGAGATGGCGTCATGGCCGGCTGACCGTCGTGATGCCCGACGGATCGCGGCACACCTTCGGAGATCCGGAAGCCGGCGAGACTGCTGAGATCCGGATCCACGACCGCAAGGCTCTCGTCCGCCTGCTGGTCGGGGGAGAGACGGGCGGCGGCGAGGGCTACATGGACGGCCTGTGGTCGAGCCCCGACCTTGCCGCCCTGCTCAGGCTGGCCGCCCGGAACCGCGATTCGCTGGCCCTGTCGGCCGGCTGGTTCCGCGCCCCCTTCCAGTTGATCCGAACGGTGGGCCACCGGCTGAAGCGGAATACTCGTTCGGGCAGCCGGCGCAATATCGCTGCCCACTATGACCTGAGCAATGACCTGTATCGGCTGTTCCTGGACGAGACGATGACCTACTCGAGCGCGGTCTTCGCCGAGCCGGGCCAATCGCTCGCCGACGCGCAGCGCAACAAGTACCGGATCGTCGCCGCCAACGCGAGCCTGGAACGCGGACAGCACGTCCTCGAGATCGGCACCGGCTGGGGCGGGTTCGCCTTGTACGCCGCCGGTGAGTTGGGCTGCCGGGTGACCAGCGTGACCATCTCCGAGCGCCAGTTCGAACTGGCTCGTGAACGGGTCCATGACGCCGGCCTGGAGGAGCTCGTGGATATCCAGCTTCGCGACTACCGCGATGTCGAGGGTACCTACGATGCCGTCGTATCGATCGAGATGCTCGAAGCCGTCGGCGCCGAGTATTTCGCGACCTTCTTCGAAGTGTGCGACCGGGCGCTTCGACCGGGCGGCCGGCTGAGCCTCCAGTCGATCACCTTCCCTGATGCCGCCTACGAGCGGCAGCTCCGTGGCGCCAACTGGATCCAGACCTACATCTTCCCGGGTGGCCTGTGTCCGTCGCTGGCGGTCATCGAACGTGCCACTCGGGATACTGGACTGTTGATCACCGACGTCACGGACATCGCGGACTCGTATGTGCTGACCCTCAGGAACTGGCGCCAGCGGTTCATGGCCAAGCTCGATGACGTCCGGGCGATGGGCTTCGACGACCGGTTCATCCGGATGTGGGAGTACTACCTCGCACTCAGCGAAGCCGGCTTCGCGACCGGGCTGAGCCAGGACCTCCAGATCGCCATGGTCAAGGAGCGCGGGGTCGGCCGCTGAACTTCGGCCGGAGCGCGGGGTCGTGATCCGGCCACGGCCGTGGTCCGGCCCAGCGGCCGCGGCCCCGCCCAGGGCCGGCGGCCCGTGGCGTTGGCCGCGTGCCAGATATTCGTCCAGCGCCTACTAGGCCGTAACCTGCCGTTCGGCGGACCCAGGCGATCCGGATCCGTGCTCAGGCAGCGACCACGAAGGCGGCCGAAGCCGCGGAATCGGTCGCATCAGTGGCCTTGTAGCCATCCCACGAATATCTGGCCCCGGGCACGTTATGCACTGGCGCCGGTCGCCACGGGACGTCGGTCGGCCGCGGGACGCCGGTCGGCCGCGGGACGCCGTCTGGCCGCGGGACGCCGTCTCGCCGCGCCACTCCCCCGCACCTGTACAGTCAGTCGATGACGGGGCCACCGCCGACCCTTCGACTCGCCGAACTTGTGGCGACCCTGTCGCTCGGTACGGACCTCGGTCTTGGCCAGCCGATGGAGCACGTCATCCAGCAGACCCTGATCGCGCTCCGGATGAGCGATCGACTGGGTCTCACAGATGATGATCGTGTCGCGGTCTACTACGGCGGTCTGCTCGCCTGGGTCGGATGCCATACGGATGCGTACGAGCAGGCCAAATGGTTCGGTGACGACATCGGGTTCAAGGCCGACGCATTTGAGATCGAGGACTTCGACCTTGCGTGGACACTCCGTCATGTCGGTGCCGGCCGGTCGCTGCCGGACCGCGTGCGACTGGCCGTCGCGTTGCCGATCGCGGCCAGGCGCGGGGCGTTCATCGATCTCGGCGCCCACTGGCTTACCGCCGACGGCCTGGCGGAACGACTGGGCCTTGGCGATCGGGTTCGACGAACGCTTCGGGAGAGCTATGAGCGTTGGGACGGCAAGGGGGCGTTCGGGGCGCGCGGCGAAGACATCCTGCTGACGTCGAGACTGATCTACCTGGCCGATGTGGTCGCCGTGTTCCACCGTTCGGGCGGGATCGAGGCGGCCATCGCCGTCGCTCGAGATCGAAGCGGCAGCAGCTTCGACCCACGCCTGGTCGAGCTCTTCTGCGACAACGCAGCGGCGCTCCTCCAGCATCTCGACACCGACAGCAGTTGGAGCACCGTGCTCAGCGCCGAGCCGCAGCTCGAGCGGGTCATCCCCGACGCCGAGGTCGACGCCATCCTGGCCGCCGTGGGCGATTTCACCGACCTCAAGTCCCCATTCACGATCGGTCATTCGGTCGGGGTCGCCGACCTCGCCGGTGAGGCGGCCAGGCTGTCGGGTCTGGCCGATGCCGATGCCCGGCTGATCCGGCGGGCCGGTCTGGTCCACGACATCGGGCGCCTCGGCGTGTCGAATGCGATCTGGGACAAGCCCTCGGGCCTGACCCCCGGCGAGATCGAGCGGGTCCGGCTGCATCCGTACCTGACCGACCGGATGTTGTCGTTCTCACCTGAACTGGCGCCTCTCGGCTCGATCGCGGTCCAGCATCACGAGCGCATCGATGGCTCCGGCTATCCACGCGGTCTGTCGGGCGATGCGATCTCCCCCGGCGGTGCCCTCCTCGCGGCAGCCGATGCGTACCACGCGATGACCGAACTGCGACCCCATCGGCCGGCCTACCCACCGGGCGCCGCAGCCGAGACGCTCCGCTCCGAGGTCAAGGCCGGCCGCCTCGATGGCGGGGCTGCGGACGCCGTGCTACGAGCGGCGGGACACCCTGTCGCGCGTCGCCGCACCTGGCCGAACGGGCTGACCGATCGCGAGGTCGAGGTCCTTCGGCTCGTCGCCCGCGGCTACCCGAACCGGGCGATCGCCGAGCGACTGGTCATCTCGCCCAAGACGGTCGGCAACCACATCGAGCACATCTACTCGAAGATCGGCGCGACGAACCGCGCGAGGGCCGCCCTGTTCGCCATGCGTCACGGCTTGATGGCCGATGCGCCGGCAGGATGAGGCGAACGCCTCACGACAGCCGGGCGCATCGTTCGTAGCCTCGACCTCGACGTTCCACACAGGACAGAGGGGTTGACCATGACGGCGACTGAACCGCAGACCCAGACGACGGGGGCCTATCTCGACGCCGGCGGCGTCCACACCTACTACGAGGTCGAAGGCGAAGGCGAACCCGTCGTCATGCTCCATGGCGGGTTCGCGACCATCGAGACGTGGGGCGCTCAAACGCAGGCCCTGGCGGATCGCTATCGGGTCTATTTGCCGGAACGACGCGGCCACGGGCGCACACCGGACGTCGCCGGTCCGACTGGCTACGAGATCATGGCCCGCGACACGATCGCGTTCATGGACGCACTCGGGATCCGCTCGGCCCACCTTGTCGGCTGGAGCGATGGCGCGAATGTCGGACTCGAGGTCGCCCTGCTTCGGCCCGATTTGGTTCGCAAGCTCGTGTTCATGAGCGCGGTCGCGAACATCGATGGCTTCACCGAGGCGATGCGGGCGCAGACAGCGACGCTCGCACCCGACTCTCTGCCACCGATGCTCCGTGACGCGTACGACGCGTTGTCGCCTGACGGCCCGGAGCATTTTGCCGTCGTCTTCGACAAGCTGGCGGCCGTCTGGACGTCAGAACCCCGTCATGAGCTGGGCGACCTGGCACGGATCTCGGCCCAGACCCTGGTCATCCTCGGTGATGACGACGTGGTCGACATCGCGCACGCAGCGGCCGTGGCCCGAGCGATCCCGGACGCGCAGCTTGCCGTGGTGCCCGGCACGGACCACGTCGCTGCTCTTCGAGAAGCCGGGATTGGTCAATCGGATCATCCTCGGGTTCCTCGCCGATGAGCAACCGCCCAAGCTGTTCGCCGAGCGACACTGAGTGGGGTCCGGGGAGTGGGTAAGCCCGGGCCGGGCCGGGCCGCTGACCGAGGGTGGTGGCCGTGGCGGCCAGATATTCGCCCAGCGCGTACTAGTCACGGAACTGGCACGTGGGCCAGGGTTTGGCAACGCGATCCGTGCTCAGCTAGGACCGCGAGGCCGGCCGAATTCGGCTGATCGGTCGGTCTAGCGGCCTTGTAGGCGTCCCACGAATATCTGGCCGCGCGGCCACAGACGCGGGCCGGGCCGCTGGCCGCTCTGGCCGTTGACCGCGGGCCGCCTGACCGCGGACCGCGGACCGCGGGCGGCGGCCCGCTCGCCACTTGCCGCTTGCCCGACCCGCGTCAGGCGCTGGCCTGGGCCGGAGGGATCGGACTCGCCGTCGCTTCATCGCGTGCCTGGAACTCCGCCTTGGTGGGCAGCAGCGACTTGCCTCGCCGCGAGATCCCCAGCAGGATCCAGGCCAGCGGGATCGGGAAGAACCATTGGAACCCACGGAAGAGCATGACCCCGGCGCTGATGAGGTTGGCATCCGTGCCTCCGGTGTATGTCGTGAAGAAGCTGATGTAGAGCAGCTCCGGGACGCCGGCACCACCCGGTGAGATCGGCAGGACCGTGATGACGAAGACAGCTGCGACGGCCGCCACGATGATCGAGTCGGGCAAGGTGTCAGCCGAGACACCGACCGCACGAAGCGAGATGATCATCAGCAGCGCCCAGGCGAACTTGGAGGCCATCGCCACCAGGAATGCCCCGAGGCCGCGGGTCTGGACGGTGTCCCCGAGGGTCACCCGGAACCTGACGAGGGCACCCTCCACATCCGGCACTGGGCGTCCGATCCGGCGCAGGACCGCGCCGATCACCCGCTCGGCGAGCTTGCCCAGCCGGCGGGCGAGCCGTTCCGAGCGAACCACGAGGACGAGCCCGATACCGAGACCCGCGAAGAGCAGGCCGCCCACGATGAGATATGTCGCGATGAGTCCCGATTCGACATTCACGCCGCGCCTGGCACTCTCTGCGACGATCAGGATCAGACCGGCCACGAACATCAACCCGAACCGGCTGAGCTGATCGAAGATGCCGTACAGGATGACGCCGCCTGTCGTGGTCGACACCGGGCGCCCCCATCCCCGGATGACCACCCACAGGACGGCCATGTTCCAGGGCCCGAGCGGGATGCTCGCTCCGATGCCGGTCAGGATGAGATACGACTCAACGCCCCGGATCAGCCCGAGGCCGGGGATCAGCATGGTGAAGATGGCGCCGGTCAGAACCCAGGCGATCAAGCCGAACACCGTCACGACCAGGAATTGCTCGAACGTCACCGCCTGAAGCGCGGCGATGACATCCTGGTAGTCGATGAACCTGGGCAGGATCAACCCGAAGACGATCGCCAGGACGCCGACCACGACACCGATCCGCAGGATCGCATCGCGCCGGGTCGGCGGCTTCGTCTCGGGCAGCTCCGGGCCGGTCACAGGTTCGTCGACGGTTCCGCTCACGTCCAGCATGGTACGCGGGACGGACGGCGTAGTCCCGGTATGCACGTCGACGAAACCGATGTAGATTTCGCCGATGACCGAGTCACGACGCCCCGCCGCCACGCGACGACGAACGGCCGAGCCACGGATCGCGACGACGAGCGAGCTCCAGGCGGCCTGGGCGCCACCGAAGACGCGCCCCGGGGACTGGATCCCCAGACCGTGGGTCTCCGTCGAGGATCGGGCGGCATCTGGTCGGGCAGCTCGTCAACGCGCACCCCGAACCAGTCACGGAGCGTTGGATCTCGCACCCGGCCGCGACCCGGTCGCGATCATCCTCGCCCAGGAAGCGGACCGGCTGCCCGATCTGCTGCCGCTCCGCCATCAGCGGATGGCGGCATCGCCCTTCGCATTCTACCGGGGCGCTCCGGCGGTCATGGCGTTTGACCTGTCGACGACGCCCCGTTCGGCGATCACCGTCCAGGCGAGTGGCGATGCCCACATCTCGAACTTCGGGCTGTTCGCATCACCTGAGCGGATCCTGGTGTTCGATGCCAACGACTTCGACGAAACGATCCCCGGCCCGTGGGAGTGGGACGTCAAGCGAATGGCGACGAGCGTCGTCATCGGTGCCCGCCAGAACGGATTCAGCGCCAAGGATTCCCGTGCCGCGGTGCTCGCCACGGTCCGCGCCTACCGCGAGCGGATGACTCGCTATTCGACGATGCCGCTGCTCGACATCTGGTACGACCAGACCACCTCCGACGACATCGAAGCGATGATCGCGAAGGAGGCTCGCAGGACGGATAACGCCCTGGACGGCACGGCGGCTCGTAAGCGCGTCGACACCCTGTTCATGAAGGCCCGGTCGAAGGATCAGCTGCGCGCCATGGACGCCCTGACCGAGATCGTCGACGGCCAGTGGCGGATCAAGGATGATCCGCCCGTGGTGAGCCACATCGAGTTGCCGGGTGGCGCGGCCAGCCTCGAGGCGACGTTCCAGGGCTATCGGGCCACCATGGCCCAGAACCGCAGAGAGCTGATCGAGCGCTACCGGTTCATCGATTTCGCGCTCAAGGTCGTTGGCGTGGGCAGCGTCGGGACGCGCTGTTTCGTGGTCCTGCTCGAGGGCCGGGATCGGGACGATCCGCTCGTCCTCCAGGCCAAGGAAGCGACCGCATCCGTCCTCGAGCCGTACGTCGAGGCCAGTCGATTCGACAACCACGGCGAGCGGGTCGTCGTCGGCCAGCGCCTGATGCAGGCGACGCCGGACATCTTCCTCGGCTGGGCCCGCGGCCCGGGTGGTCGCGACTACTACTTCCGACAGCTCTGGGACATGAAGGGATCGGTCGACCCGGCGACCCTGCGACCGATCGGGATGCAGTTCTACGGCGCGCTGTGCGCCCGGACCCTGGCCCGAGTCCACGCCCGGACCGGCGATGCGATCGCGATCGCCGCCTATCTCGGTTCATCCGACACATTCGACGGGGCCATCGCCGATTTCGCCGAGGCATATGCCGACCAGAACGCGCTGGACTATGCCGCGTTCATCTCGGCGGTCGAGGCTGGGGCCGTCTCGACCGAGGTTTCGCAAGTCGTCACTGGAGCTGGCTGAACCCGGCCTCAGGCCTCTCCGGTCCGGCCGCTCCGTTCCGCCAGACTGGCCCGGATGACGGAGATTCGATCTTCCGGATCGTCGACCATCCCGAGCGCGGCTGCGTCGTCGCTCGCAGAGAATGCCGGGAGGCTACCGGCAGGACGAGGATCGCCAGGTTGATCAACGAGATGCCGGCCAGCAGCCGGGTGCAGATCTCGTAGCCGGGCGCCTGGAGTTCGGCGGGTTGCTCCGACTGGTCGGGTTCGGTCGTGATGCTCGTCATCCTGGTCGACTTCATCGAATCAGATGACCCGGCCCCCTCTCGGGGAGCCGGGTCATCGTCAAACCCGATCAGTGGTCACCGGCGGTGCCGGTGGTGCGTTTCGATCAGCGGCGGTTGCGGGCCGGGGTCAGTGCCACTGCTCCGATACCGATCAGACCGAAGACAAGGAACAGGACCGGCAGGACGTCGTTCGTGCCGCCGCCTGTGGTGCCGCTGACGTCGGTCGGGGGCGCGGACGGGACATCGGTCTCGGCCTCGACTCCGCCGTCGGGCGACTCGCTCGGCTCTGTGCTGGCCTCTTCGCTCGGGGCCGTGCTGGGCTCTTCGCTGGGCTGCTCACTCGGCTCCGTGCTGGGCTCTTCGCTCGGGGCCGTGCTGGGCTCTTCGCTCGGGGCCGTGCTGGGCTCCTCGCTGGGCTCTTCACTCGGCTCCGTGCTGGGCTCTTCGCTCGGGGCCGTGCTGGGCTCCTCGCTGGGCTCTTCGCTCGGGGCCGTGCTGGGCTCTTCGCTCGGGGCCGTGCTGGGCTCCTCGCTGGGCTGCTCGCTCGGGCCTTCCTCATCTTCCGTGACACAGAAGACGGTGTGGCTCACGTCGGGGACATTCTTGTCGTTGCCGACGAGCGGCGACACGAGATTCCAGTCCGAGCTGACCGGCGGCGCGTAGTCGTACTCGTTGGCGTCCGGCCCGCCCTTGACGAACGCGACGGCGACCTTCCCACCCGTTGCCGAGAAGTCGATCGAGTTGTCATCGTGATACGTGATGTGGACGGTCACCCCGCCGAGCCCACCCGACGTCTTGTCGCCGTCGACCCCCAGGGCCTTCGAGCCGCCGGGGCAGTCGACCGCGTAGGTCCCGTCGACGGTGGCGTTGCCCTCGTGGAACTTGGGCTGGACCGACGCGGCGGACGCGATGCCGACAGCCCCGATGGTCAGCATGGACGCACCCGCGAGAGCGCTCAGTCTGCGAAGTCTCATATTCGATATCTCCCCGATCATTCCTGGTACGGCTGGGCAGGATGATGATTCGACTGGCGGGCCCGTACCTTCGTCCGCCTGTCATGAGTGCCGGTTGGAATGATGAGGGGCAGTACTATCCGTTGTCCAGTACCGATGGCGGTCCGATCTCCTGACCATCCCGCACCAGACCACACGTGACCGTCCCGGACCCGACCAGCGCTTATGGTGCGGCCAGACAACGACCGGCAGGACCGTCCTGGTACCGACGGACGGACTGAGAGCGGGCGGCCCTCCGACGACCAGCAGGTACCATGCGCAGCGTGTCTGTCACACCGATCCGGACCCGGGTCCTCGCCACCGTTGCCCGGGCGTGGGATTCCGCCATCGAACGAGGCTCACTGCCACCCTTCCCGGCCGACGTTGATCGGCCGGCGGTCGAGGTAGAACGACCGGCCGATCCGGCGCATGGCGATTTCGCCAGTAACCTCGCGATGCGCCTCGCCCGGCCGTACCGGATGTCGCCGCTGGCGATCGCCAACGTCCTGGCTGTCGAGCTCGAACGCGCGGCGTCGATCCAGCCGTCGTCCCCGATCCGGACCGCCGAAGTCGCCACGCCGGGGTTCCTGAACATGCGGCTCGCCGACACGACCCTCGAAGAGACCCTGAGCGCGATCCTGGATGATCCGTCCGGCTGGGGCCACGTCGTGGCGCCATCCGACCGCGCGGTCAACGTCGAGTTCGTGTCTGCCAACCCGACCGGCCCGCTTCACGTGGGGAACGCTCGTGGGGCGTTCATCGGCGACCTGCTGAGCCGGGTCCTTGAAGCGGGCGGCCAGCGGGTCACCCGCGAGTACTACTTCAATGATTCCGGCGCGCAGATCCGGAATCTCGGTGCCACGGTCGCGGCCATCCGTCGTGGTGACCCCATACCCGAGGACGGCTACAAAGGGGCGTATGTCGACGACCTCGCGGCGTCTGTGCCCGACGACGTCTGGCGAGCCGCGACCACCGCGGACGGCGACACCGACGGCCTGATCGGCAAGTGGGCCACGGGCCGGGTTCGCGAAGGCATCGAAGCCAGCCTCGAAGCGCTGGGCGTGCACTTCGATGTCTGGACCAGCGAGGCCCGGCTGCACGAAGAAGGCTGGGTCACGCGGGCGGTCGATCGTCTGCGCGAGCACGGCCATGTCTACGAACTCGATGGCGCGGTCTGGTTCCGCTCGACCACGTTCGGCGACGACAAGGACCGGGTCATCTTCCGCTCGAGCGGTGAACCCACCTATTTCGCCGCCGACATCGGCTACGTGACCGAGAAGTTCAGCCGCGGGTTCGACCACCTGATCTACGTCTGGGGCGTCGATCACCACGGGACGGTCGCCCGACTCCGGAACGCGGCGGGCGCGATGGGCTACGACCGCGACGCCGTTCAGATCCTGTTGTATGCCTGGGTGCACGTGGTCCGGGATGGCGGCCAGGTTTCGATGTCCAAGCGACGTGGCGACTTCGTCACCCTCGATGATTTCCTGGCCGAGGTCGGCCCAGACGCCGCACGCTGGTTCTTCGCCTCACGGGCGGTCACCACCGAGATCGACTTCGACATCGAAGTCTTCAAGAAGCAGACCAACGAGAACCCGGTCTACTACGTGCAGTACGCCCATGCGCGGATCGCTTCGATCCTGCGCAAGGCGACCGAAGCCGGCCTGGCAGCCACCGATCAGCTCCAGGGCACGCTGGCCGGCGGTCCGGAAGCGCTCCTGGCCCGGGAGATCGTCCGATTTCCCGAGGTCGTGGAAGACGCGGTCACGGCCGAGGAGACGATCGGCCTGACCGCGTACGCGACCGAACTCGCGACCACGTTCCACGGCTTCTACCGCGATGCTCGCGTCGTCGATGTCGAGGAGCCGGCGCGGTCGGCCTCGCGTCTGGCACTGGCGAGCGCCACCCGGATCACCCTCGCGAATTGCCTCCGACTCCTTGGGATCAGTGCCCCCGACGTGATGTAACACCGCCGTCCTGGTCCGGCCTGGTCCGGCCTGGTCCGGCCAGATATCCGTCGGGTGAGTACAAGGCCGCGGAACCAAGCGATCTTGCGAGTGCGCCCCCGGTCTTTGTGACCGCCTGAGCACGGATCGAAGTCTCATGGCCGGCCCGAACGACGGCTTCAGGGACGAGTACGCATCGGGCGAATATCTGGCCGCGATCGAGCGACATGATCAGGGCCCGGCGCGCGGCCCGAGGTCAGCCGGCCAGGCCAAGGACGCCCGCGACGTGCCCGAGCGTCGGAGCATCGCTGGCGATGAGCACCCAACGAGTCTTGCCGCCGGCCCCGGGCAGGACCCGACCCGTCCCGTCGGCTGCGGCCAGCGCCTTGCCGGCGGCCGCCTCGAATTCGGCGGCATCAGCCGGGGTGTCCCAGACCGTTTCCATGGCCACGGCCCACGTTTCGTCCGGGCCGGTCAGCACGGCGAGGCGGTCGCCGCCCCATCCAGCGGCCGCGGCCGTGGCTTCATCGGCGGTGACGCCGGTCTGTCGCAACCAGGTCCCGATCTGGAACTCGCCGAACGTGTCCTGCAAGGGAACGCCCCAGCCCTTGCCGAGGTCCGTCGCCAGATCCGTTGGCAGGGTCACGACGACCGGGGCTTCGTTCGACGTGTACTTCTCCGGGTGCAGGATCTGCTCGGTCGATTCGGGCATCCGGTCGAAGTACTCGTCGACCGCCGACCATCCGCCCCCAGACTGGACCTGCGAGACGTATCCGAGCCCGGTCGTGTACGGGAAGGTCAGCGTCTCGACCATGAACGGCGGCGTTCGCGCCATGACCGCCTGGGCCTCGGGGTCGGCCGCTTGGCCAAGCAACTCGAGCAGGTCGCCCTGGTCCAGGTTCGCGGCCGCCCACTGGCTCATCAGGAGTGTCGCGTCGCCCTCGTAGATGGCCTGGCGGGCCAGGATCCGGTCGCTTTGGTCGAGGATCCCGTCCTGGTCGGCGAAGATCGTCGAGTTCTGGTCCTGCAGCGCATGGTCGTACTCATGTGAAAAGTAGAACCGCTCGCTGGCTCCCGGTTCGCCGTCGGTCGAGACCACGTAGAGCTTGCCCTGGTCGTGGCGATAGAAGGCCGCCACTCCGCCGCTCAGGAGATCCAGGCTGAGCGACCGCAGGTCGGAGTCGGCCGGGATGAGGCCCAGCGCCTTGTACAGCCGCTCGCTGGCCGCCAGGTAGTCCGGCGGCGTCTCCTCGTCGAACTGCTGGGTCAAGGTCGTTCGAAGTTCATCCCGGTCGATGAATTCGCGATCGACCGGCTTGCTCGCCGACAGACCGCGGATGTCACTGACCTGTTGCTCGATCGCGTCGAAGATCGCATCGACGTCGCCTGCCGGGATGGCACTCGGTTCCGGAGACGGGCTGGCCGGCGTTGTCGGTCTGGGCGTCGCGGTGGCGATGGCCGACGGCGTCCCGGATGGTTGGACGGTCGAGCCGCAGGCCGCGAGGATGACGATCAGGACAAGGCTGACGGGAATGGGTCGTCGAAACATCGGCGGATTGTCGCACGGGTATGGCCAGGATCCGGCGATGACCCGGCCCGGTATCGCTTTCTTAACCGGATGCCATCTCGACCCGCAATGACCGCGGCATACCGTATGGCTCGGACGAACCTCACAAGGTTCCATCCTCCCTCCCTCGACCGGGGGCGCCGATTGGGCAGGCGCCTCCGGTCATTTCGTTGTCCGGATGCACCGCCAACCCGCGATGCCTGACGTGTTCCACCGGAGCAGCCTTGTACGGGGAGCCACCCCGGCTGATAATCCCGCCCATGAACGCGAAGACGCGCCGCTGGGGGTTGGCCGCGACCGGGGTCCTGGCCGCCGTCCTGATCGCGATCCCTGTGCTTGGCGCCGATCCATCTGCATCTCCGACACCACCTGGCCAGGCGAAGCCCGACAAGAGCGAGAAGCCCGACAAGAGCGAGAAGCCCGACAAGGCAGCCAAGGGTCCCGAGATCGATGTCACCGTGACCGGCAAGGTCGGCCAGACGACCGATGACGACGGCAACCCCATCTTCTCGATGAGCGCCGGCGGCACGACCTGGCAGCTCTCGGCGGGACCGCCCTGGTTCTGGGGTGACAAGAACCCGCTCGTGGCCTATGTCGGCAAGTCGGTCACGGTCGCCGGAACGCATCACGATGGCGAGACGGAACTCGACGTCGAAACGGTCGACGGCACGGCCATCCGGGACGAAGGCAAGCCGCCGTGGGCCGGTGGGCCGTGGGTCGTCGGGCCGACACATCCAGGCTGGAAGCCGTGGATGGCCGATGGCAAGCCCGGGAACGGGAAGGGTCGCGACAGCGCACCGGGACAGAACAAGGACAAGACCCAGGCCGACGACGACCCGGACGACGCTTCAGGCGACTGACGCTTCAGGCGAGGCGCCTCGCGGACGCGGCGAAGCGGCCGTGCAGTCTGCTGTGTCAGAATCGCGGCGATGGAACTCACTTGGTATGGGCGAACGTGCATCCGGCTTCGCGGCAAGGATGCCGTCGTCGTCGCCGATCCCTTCCAGTCCGTGGTCGGACCCACCGGTCGGGGGATCACCGGCGACATCGTGACCTTCAGCCATCCGGACGATCACCCGCTGCCACGGGGCAAGGGCAAGGCGTCACGTGACGGCCGGACGCTCCTGCCGTCCAGTCTGGACGATGCGTTCGTCCTCGATGGGCCGGGTGAATACGAGGTCAAGGAAGTCCTGCTGACGGGCGTCTCGACCTATCGGGACGATGCTCGTGGGGCGGAGGCCGGCAGACAAGTCGCGTTCATGTCGGAGGTCGATGGCGTCCACACCATCCATCTCGGCGACATCGGGCACCTCCTGTCCGAGGAGAAGCTCGGTGACCTCGGCGCCGTCGATATCGTGTGCGTCCCGCTCGGCGGCACCCTTTCGCCGGCCAAAGCCGCGGCGCTGGTCGCCCAACTCGACCCGAGGATCGTGGTGCCGATGCCCATCTGCGATGACGACGCCGACTGCGCCGACGCCCTGAAGAAGTTCTTCCACGAGATGGGCGCGGAGGCCGTGACCCAGCCGAAGCTGTCGGTGACGGCCACGAGTCTGCCGAGTGAGACCACGACGGTCCTGTTGGAGTCGCGGGGCAAACAGGCCTAACCCAGGCGGCCGACGACCGTGGAAAGGGTCGGCGGCACGCGGCCGACTCGGCGGTACGGCCGCGCACGTGGCCCGACTCGGCGGTACGGCCCGCCGGACGGCTCACCGTCCGGTTTCTGACAAATGCACGCCACCCGTGCGTTCGTCGACGGATTCGTGACGATCCGCCCGGGATTCGAGCATCTGACAAGATCAGGGCCGGGGCGCCGTTCTGATGACGCTCGGCCGGTCCCCAGGACGAGCCCTCGTCCTGACGAGCGCCCGTGTGATGAGCATCTGACACTTCCACGGCGACCCAGGCGCGAGCCGCAGGCGCGGGCCGCGACCCTGGCGTGGGCCAAGAGCTGAGACGGCGCCACGCGGCCGCCTGACACTTCCACGGCGACCCAGGCGCGGCCGCCTGACGCGCCCGGCCCCCGTGCCGCCCCGAAAATCAGCTCCGGTCGAGGACGACCCGGCCGCGCTTGACCACGGTCCTGACCAGGTCGGCTGCCGGCCAGTACGGGATCTGGTCGGACGTGGGGACCTGCCAGACGACCAGGTCAGCGCTCTTGCCGACTTCGAGTGAGCCGATCTCCTCGTCGAGACCGACCGCTCGGGCAGCGTTGATGGTCACGGCACACAGCGCCTCGTCGGGCGTCAGGCCGAGGTCCAGGCAGGCGACGGTCATGGCCAGCGGCAGGCTGGACGTCGGGGAGGTGCCAGGATTGAAGTCCGTCCCGATGGCGACCGGGATCCCTCGCTCGATGAACGTTCGCGCCGGCGCCGGGTGATCCTTGCCGAGGAACCAGGTCGTCGCCGGCAGGACGGTGGCAACGACCGGACGGCCGTCAGCGGCGGCCGCGGCCAGCGCCTCGATCCCGGCCTCGGACGGGGCCGCGAGATGGTCGGCTGACGCGGCTCCCAGTTCGGCCGCCAGTTCCGCGCCACCGGACGGTGCCAGCTCATCGGCATGCAGCCGAACCCCCATCCCGAACCCGGCCGCAGCCTGGAGGATCCGACGGGACTGGTCGGCACTGAACACACCGGTCTCACAGAACACGTCGCAGAACCGAGCCCGACCATGGGCGGCCACGCCGGGCAGCTGGTCCTCGATCACCGACCGGACGTAGGCTTCAGTGCCCTCGGGCCTGGCCCGGAATTCGGGCGGCACGGCGTGCGCGCCAAGGTACGTCGGCACGATATCGATCGGACCCTCGCCGTGCAGTTGATGCGCGGCCTCAAGGAGCCGGATCTCCGTCTCGAGGTCGAGGCCGTAGCCCGACTTGGCCTCGATCGTGGTCACACCGTGGCCCAGCATCTCATCCAGCCAGCGCCGGCCGTGTCGGAGCAGCTCCTCGATCGTCGCCGCTCGCGTCGCCTCGACCGTCGACAGGATCCCGCCGCCGGCCGCCAGGATGTCCAGGTAACTGGCGCCCGTCTGGCGGAGCTGCCACTCAAGCTCACGCGTCCCGGCGAACAACAGGTGCGTATGCGGGTCGATCAGGCCAGGCGTGACGGACCCGCCGGCGGCGTCCAGCCGGGCGAAGCGGCCGAGCGGATAGCCTTCTGCCTCGAGTCCGCGCTCGATCGGCTCGCGTGGTCCGATGCCGACCAGCCGGCCCTCCCAGCAGGCGACCACGGGCGCATCCGGGGCCTCCGGGCCACCGACTTCGGCCGCGGTCAGACGCGCGACATCGGCCTGCGCTGAGCCCATCCGAACACCACCGGCGAGTGTCACGACCTCGGCAGCACCGACGATCAGCAGGCCGGGCGTCGGGTCGTCGGCCCGTCCACCGTCGATCACGCGGAACGGGCTGCCGCTCATCCCCGGGCCCGACCTGCATCGGCCCGGGCTGCGTCGGCCCGCGCCGCGTCGAGCCGCAGTTCCAGCGCCTGCATCGGCGAGAAGTCGCGGAGGCGCAGGAATGCTGCGGCGGCGGCCAGGCGATCCTCGATCGGATCACGCGTGGGCGATCCCGCCCGGTCGGCCACGTCGAGGAATGCGCCGACCGGCGCCAACCCGATCAACTCCGATTCAGCGAGGTCAACGCCGTCCTCCGCCGCCACATCGCGGACCGTCTCCCAGACCAGCCAGAGCGGTGTCGTCGTGAAGTCGAGCACGTTCATGGACACCTGGGCCCGCCCGAGCTCCTCGATCCAGAACCCGTTGCCCTGGACCTTGGGCAGCCCACCACCCGATTCCCGAACGCGTCGAGCGATCCGTTTGGCGAGCTCGACGTCATCCGAATCGAGGTTGATGTTGTAGGCGATGAGGAACGGTCGGGCACCGACGGCGACGGCTCCCGCTGACGGATGCACATGGCTGGGTCCGAATTCCGGTTCACGCCCGGCCAGGCCGATCTCGGCCTTCAGGCCCTCATACTGACCGCGCCGGACATCGGCCAGCTTGACCCGATCGGATCGCGTCGCAGCACCTGCATACAGGAAGACCGGCAGGTCGTGGTGGGTCGCCAACCGGCGCCCGAAGGCACGGGCCAACTCGATACAGTCGTCCATCGTGGTATCGCCGAGCGGGACGAGCGGGATGACATCGACCGCTCCGATGCGTGGGTGCTCACCGGCATGGCTGTCCATGTCGATCTCGTGGATGGCCGTGCCAACCAACCGGTCGAGCGCCTCGAGGACCGCCTCGTGCTCACCGGCCAACGTGAAGACCGAACGGTTGTGGCTGGGATCGCTGGTCCGGTCCAACAGGAAGACGCCATCGACCGAAGAGATCGAGTCCGCCAGGCGATCGACCACGTCCAGCCGACGACCTTCAGACACATTCGGGACCGATTCGATCAGCACCCGACGATGCTAGTCCGTGGCGCCGCCCGCCGTCGGGTCTTCCGTTGACCGTCCGTCAGCGTGGCCGCGATACTTCAAGGCCACGGAGGAGGACAGCACCGCGTGAATTGCTCGAGCTGCGGCACCCAGAACGAATCCGGGCGCAAGTTCTGCCTCGAATGCGGGACGTCGCTGGCGGTGCCATGTCCCAGTTGCGGTGCCGCCAACAGCCCGGGTGCCAAGTTCTGCGGTGAATGCGGGAGCGCAACAGGATCGAGCGAAGGAGCGTCCCGCGCGGCTCCGGGCCGGTCCGGACCTGGCGGACCGACACCGGTCTCGGAGCGCCGGGTCGTCAGCGTCCTGTTCGCGGATCTGGTCGGGTTCACGACGATCTCGGAGGCGCGCGACGCGGAGGACGTCCGGGAATTGCTCGGTCGGTATTTCGAGGTCAGCCGCGACATCGTGGGCCGCTACGGCGGGACAGTCGAAAAGTTCATCGGTGATGCGGTCATGGCCGTGTGGGGGACACCGGTCGCCCAGGAGGACGACGCCGAGCGTGCGGTCCGGGCCGCACTCGATCTGGTGGTGGCCGTGCGACGTCTCGGCGAAGAGAGTGAGGTACCTGGTCTTGCCCTCCGTGCCGGCGTGCTCACCGGTGAGGCCGCGGTCACGCTCGGGGCGACGGACCAGGGCATGGTCGCCGGCGACCTCGTGAACACGGCATCCCGACTCCAGTCCGTGGCTCGACCCGGCTGGGTGCTGGTCGGGGAGTCGACGCAGCGAGCGTCGGGCGAAGCGATCGCCTACGAACCCGCGGGCGAGCATGATCTGAAGGGGAAGGCCGCGCCGGTGACCGCCTACCGGGCGCTGCGGGTGATCGCGAAGCGCCGGGGCGAGGGGCGTGGGGAGCAGCTGGAGGCGCCCTTCGTGGCCCGCGATGCCGAGCTCCGGATGATCAAGGACTTCTACCACGCAACATCACGAGAACACGGCGTCCGGCTCGTCTCCGTGCTCGGGCAAGCGGGGATCGGCAAGTCGCGCCTGGCCTGGGAGTTCCTCAAGTACATCGACGGGCTCAGCGAAGTCGTCTACTGGCACCAGGGACGATCGCCCAGCTATGGCGACGGGATCACCTTCTGGGCGCTCGGCGAGATGGTTCGGATGCGGCTCCATGTCGGCGAAGGCGAGGATGAGGCCACGACCCGGTTGCGCCTGACCGAGTGTCTCGACGAGTTCGTCCAGGCGGCGGACGAGCAGGCCATGATCGAAGGCGCACTCCTCCAGCTGCTGGGTGTCGAGGAGCGACCGGGGCGAGACCGTGACGAGTTGTTCGCCGCCTGGCGGATGTTCTTCGAGCGGATCGCCGAGAAGGGGACCGTCGTACTCGTGTTCGAGGATCTCCAGTGGGCAGATGACGGCCTGGTCGACTTCGTCGAGGAGATGCTCGCCTGGTCGCGCGGGCGGTCCATATACATCATCACCCTGGCTCGTCCGGAACTTCTCGACCGCCGCCCGAATTGGGGAGCCGGTCAGCGTGCCTTCACGTCGATCGGCGTGGGACCACTCCTCGACGCCGAGATGGAGGAACTCCTCGCGGGACTCGTGCCGGGTCTTCCGGATACGGCCATCAAGACGATCCTCGGGCGTGCAGAAGGGGTCCCGCTCTACGCGGTCGAAACCGTCCGGATGTTGCTCAATGACGGACGCCTCGAGCGCGAGGGCGACGTGTATCTACCGATCGGCGACCTCACCGACCTGGCCGTCCCCGAATCGCTCCATGCCCTGATCGCGGCACGGATGGACGGTCTCCCTCCAGAGGAGCGTGCGATCCTCCAGGACGCCGCCGTGCTCGGCCTCTCGTTCACGCTCGAGTCCTTGACGTCCGTCTCGGGCGCCACGTCACAGGACGTTTCGTCGGCGCTTCGGCATCTCGCCCGGCGCGAACTCGTCGTTCTGGACGTCGATCCGCGCTCGCCCGAACGCGGGCAGTACCGGTTCGTCCAGGGTCTGATCCAGGAGGTCGCATACGGGACGCTCGCCAGACGGGACCGCCGCGCCCGCCATCTTGCCGCGGCGCGGCACTACGAATCGTTGGGCGACGACGAGCTGGCCGGAGTGCTCGCGCAACACTATCTGGACGCCTACCGGGCACAGCCGGATGGGGCGGAGGGGGCCGCCGTCGCGGCGCAGGCCCAAGTGGCCCTTCGCGGAGCGGCGCAGCGAGCGGCCGGCCTCGGCTCACACCGCAGCGCCTATGGGTACTGGCTCCTCGCGCTCGAGGTCGCGGGTAGCTCCGAGGAGGAATACGACCTTCAGATGTCGGCCGGTGCGAGCGCGCGATACGCAGGATTGCTAGAAGCGGGCTCGAGTCACTTCGAACGCGCCATCGCGCTCGCGACGGAGGCCGGGGATGACGCGGACCGGCGTCGCGCGATCGCCTCCCTCGGGGAGATCCTTGGTGAAGGCCACCTGGAACGCGGGATGAAGCTCATCTCGACCGCATTCGCGGAACCCGGCCTCAAGCCCGACGACGATGGCTACCTCGAGCTCGCAACCGTCTACGCCAAGCACCTCATGCGGACTGCGGAGAACCAGTCGACCATCGACGTGGCGGACAAGGCGCTCACGGCCGCGGCGTCGCGATCGGACGAGGCGGCGACGCTCGACCTGCTCATCACCCGCGGTACGGCGCTCGCGGGCATGAGTCGCCTGACCGAGGCAGTGACGACGCTGATCGGTGTCCGTGCCGTTGCCGACCGCCTCGGCCAAAGCGACGCCTTCATGCGCGCGTCGATCAACCTTGGCTACGCCATGGAGACTGACGATCCTGCCGCCAGCCACCAGGTCTCGCTGGAAGGTCTGGCGCGAGCGCGCCGCGATGGACGTCGCCGCGAGATCAGATATCTCCTTGGCAATGCCTGCGATGGGGCGCTGGAGATGGGCGAGTGGGATTGGGTGCTGCAGCAAGTCCATGAGGAACAACACGACGCTTTCGAGCCACCCGATCGGATCTTCTTCGGCAGCCTGGAGATCCGGATCCTCGCCGCGCGTGGCGTGGACTTGTCTGAGCGTCTCCAGGAGTTGCAGGATCTGGCGGCTCCATTCGACGATGGCCAATACCTCTCGCTCGTGGACGAAGCCAGCGAGGCCGTTGGTCTGGGACTCGGTCACCTGGAGACCGTCCTCGACCTGTGTCGAGCAGCACTGGCCCGAGAGGACCACTGGCCAGTGGATGCCATCGAGGGTGCACGAGCGGCAACTTGGCTCGGCGATGCGCGTGGGGTCAGTGAGATGATCGAGGCCTGGCGCGGTTCAAGGAGCGGGCGCTACACATCGGCCATCGAGAAGACGATGCGTGCCGGCCTGGCCGCCCTCGAGGAGCGCCGCGATGAAGCGCGCACCGACTATTCGGAGGCACAGCGGGAGCTCCGGGGACTGGGGCTCGTCGTCCCGCTGGCGATGTGCCAGCTCGACCTCGTGATCGTCGGCGCGATGGAGCCCGCCGAACGGCAACGGGCGGCCGATGAAGCGCGGGCCACGTTCGAGCGGCTCGGGATGCGGCCATATCTCGATCGACTCGATGAAGCGCTCTCGACGGCTCAGGTCGGGGTCACGACCCAGCCCGCGGCTGTTGACGACACCGTCGTCGGCCGGCCGGCCTGAGGCTGCTGGTCAGCCGCGCTCGTCCAGCATCGGAACCCGGATGTCGCGCTCCCTGGCCACTTCGATCGCTCGTTCGTAGCCGGCATCGACGTGCCGCAGGACGCCCATCGCCGGATCCGTGGTCAGGACCCGTTCCAGCTTCTGGGCGGCGAGCTCGGTGCCGTCCGCGACGACCACCATCCCGGCATGTTGCGAGTAGCCGATGCCGACACCGCCCCCGTGATGGATCGAGACCCATGAGGCCCCGGCGGCCGTGTTGACCAGCGCGTTGAGGAGCGGCCAGTCGGCGACGGCATCAGACCCGTCGGCCATCGCCTCCGTCTCGCGATTCGGTGAGGCCACGGAGCCGGCATCCAGATGGTCCCGCCCGATCACGATCGGAGCGCTGACCTCACCCGTGCGGACCAGCTCGTTGAAGGCCAGCCCGGCGCGAGCGCGTTCGCCGTAGCCCAGCCAGCAGATCCGCGCGGGCAGACCCTGGAACGGCACCCGCTCCTGCGCCATCGCGATCCAGCGCTGGAGACCGGTGTCGTCGGGGAAGAGTTCCTGGACCGCCCGATCCGTCCGGGCGATGTCGGCCGGATCACCGGACAGCGCGGCCCAACGGAACGGCCCACGGCCCTCGCAGAACTGGGGTCGGATGAAAGCCGGAACGAAGCCCGGGTAGTCGAACGCATCCGCGACCCCGGCCTCCTTGGCCTGGGCCCGGAGGTTGTTGCCGTAGTCGAACACGACGGCGCCGGCCCGCTGGAAGTCGAGCATCGCCCGGACGTGGGCGGCCATCGCCCGCCGACTCCGATGCTGGTATTCGTCCGGCAGCGCGATCCGCAGTTCGAGCGCATCGGCCAGGGTCATCTCGTCCGGGACATAGCCAGCCAGCGCGTCGTGAGCCGAGGTCTGGTCGGTGACCAGGTCGAACCTTTCGCCGGCCGCCGCCCAGGCCGGTTCGATCTCGGCCGCATTGCCGACCAGGGCGATGCTCAACGCCTGTCTGGCGGCGGCCGCATCGCGGGCGATCACCAACGCTTCGGTCGGATCCGTCGTCAACCGATCCACGTAGCCGATGTCGAGCCGGCGCCTGGCCCGCGCCTCGTCGACCTCGATGACGATCGCGACCCCGTCATTCATGGTCACGGCCAGCGGCTGCGCGCCGCCCATCCCGCCGAGACCCGCAGTCAGGGTGATCGTCCCGCGCAACGTTCCGCCGAAGTGCTGGCGGGCGGCTTCCGCGAAGGTCTCGTAGGTGCCCTGCAGGATGCCCTGGGTCCCGATGTAGATCCAGGACCCGGCGGTCATCTGGCCGTACATCATCAGGCCCTGCCGCTCGAGTTCCCGGAACACGTCCCAGGTCGCCCACTTGCCGACAAGGTTGGAATTCGCGATGAGGACCCGCGGCGCCCATGGATGGGTCCGCACGACACCGACCGGCTTGCCCGACTGGACCAGCAGCGTCTCGTCGCCCTCGAGCCGGCGCAGCTCGCGGACGATGGCGTCGAACGCGGCCCACGACCGGGCCGCCCGTCCCGTCCCGCCGTAGACGACCAGATGGTCAGGGTCCTCGGCAACCTCCGGATCGAGGTTGTTCATGAGCATCCGGAGCGCCGCTTCCTGTTCCCAGCCGCGGCAGGTCAGTTCGGTCCCGCGAGGGGCACGGACCGGACGGGCACCAGCAGCGGACATGGCGGACATCGTGCCCACAGGTTACCCGCCCAGCCCGGCCATCATCCGCTCGCCCAGCCGTCGCTGGCCGACCTCCGTGATCGACACGAGCACATCATCGGCAACTCGCGCGTGATACGTCCGGGCGCCATCGACACAGGCCGTCGTTTCGACCGCGTGACCACCGAGGGTCGTCCGGTCGTGGGTATCGACGCCGCCGGCCGGCTCGCAGGCGGCCGCGTCATAGTCGGCTCGCCACTGGTCGTAGAACGCGTCGTCCATGACGCCCGGTCGCGTACGGACGACCGTCGCCACCGCGAACTCGCCGGTCGGGTCGTCGACATCGATCGCGAGTCCGACCGCGACGGCCGACGCCGACCGGCCGAGATCGGCATCGTCGAGCAAGCCGGCGGCCGTTTCCGGGGCGGGCAGGACGGCGATCCCGTCGACGGCCTCCGGCAGGAGGCCCAGGAGCGACGCGTCGACGACGAGGGCGCCGGACGGCCCCGGACTGCCCCCGCCCGGCGAACCTGGCGCGCCGACCGGGCTGGCCGGCGCGGTGGTCGGCGATGACCCCGGGGAGGCACTCGATGCCTGGCAGGTGGCCACGAGCAGCGCCACGGCGAGCGCTGCCCCAACGTGCACCAGGCCTCGTCGCACCTCAGCCAAGGTCGAGGCGCATGACCGGGAAGCGATCGTCCGCGATCGCCAGGTCGAACCCGATCGACACCCAGAACGCCGGCGTCGCGGCGCTCGTCGCGTCCGGCTCCGCGCCCACCGTCGGGTAGGTCTCGACCGCCGTGAACCCGCGCTCGGCCAGGTCGTCGCAGACCGCCTTGACCAGCATCCGGGCCAGACCTTCGCCGCGAGCCTCAGCAGTGGTGGCGATGCAGGTGATGACGGCCGGCAACGGCTGGTCCGGGAGCGCCGGGTACAGGTCGCGCGTCCGCTGGGCGCGGGGATAGGCGGTCAACGGCCCGAATTGCGCGTATACGGCCGGCTGTTCGCCGCGCAGCAGTACCTTCGCGTACGTCCCCACCACGCCGAGACCGCGTCCGAGCAACTGGAGCTTTCGTGGAGCATCTGGCCCTACCGTCGGCCGGACGACCGGGGCGGGTGCGAACGGATTGGCGACCGGGCCGTCGTCCTCATCGCCGGGGGTCAGGAACGGGTTACCGGGCCGGCCGCCGCTCGTGAACGGGTTGCCCGACGGCGCGGACGCCTGGAGATCGGCCAGGAACGGGTTCGCCGGCGGCTGGCGAGGCACGTTCGCGCCAGCCCCCTTGCCGGCCGACGCCGGTTCGAGCCAGCTGAGGCGGGCCGCCTTGGAGCCCCGGTCGGCGTCCTCCCAGTAGTCGCACGAACGATGATCGAAGCCGGGGTCGGCACATGGCGGCACCAAGCCGAACGTCGCGTTATCGGTGACATCGACGATCCGGATCGCGGTCGGCGTGCTCATCGCCACAGGTCGCCGTACGCGTGCGGACCGATGAGCAGGCGGCCCGCCGCGAACCGATCGAGCGAGTAGCCCGAGATGTCGACCGTCGTCGCCTCGCCGTCGAGGATCAGCTCGGCCAGGCAGCGACCGATCGCCGGGGCCGTCTTGAAGCCGGTGCCGGAGAAGCCGCAGGCCAGGATGAACCCGTCCGGTCCGGCGCGACCCAGGATCGGCCGTTGATCGGCGGTCGTGATCCCGTCCTGTCCGCCGTGGACCGTCCGGAACGTGCCCTCGGCCATCCACGGGACCCGGGCGCAGACCCTGGCGACCATGTCCTCGATGGTGGCCGGGGAGGCTGGCCGCATCGGGCGGTCCGGTGAGCCACCGATCTCGTTGCCGGCCTCCAGACCGACCAGCATCAGGTCATGACCCTCGGGTCGGAAGTAGACCTGGTTCGTCTCGTCGATGACGATCGGAAAGTCCGGACCGTGGCCGGCCGGCAGGCCGAAGAAGGCGGTGTCGTGCCGCCAGGGCTCGACCGGGATGTCCACGCCGGCCGTTCGGGCCAGCCCGGCGGCCCACGCACCGGCTGCATCGACCACGACCGGGGCCTCGAACCTCCCGCGGTCCGTGTCGACCCCACTGATCGTTTCGCCGTCGACCGTGACCGCCGTGACCCGACAGCCCCGCTCGAACCGGGCACCAGCTCGACGAGCGGCCGCCAGGAACCCGGCCGCCGTGCCCGACGGATCCGCATAGCCCGACCGCGGCTCGTAGGCCGCGACCGCGATGTCGTCGACGATGGCACCGGGCACGAGGTCCGCCACCTCGGCCGGGCCGATGACCCGGGTGTCGATCCCGATCGCCTGCTGGTCCGCGACGTTGGCCCGGACGCGATCGGCGAAGGCATCGGCCATGACGTGCATGAAGCCGGTCTGCACGAAGCCGCAATCGCCGGCCCCGACCATCCCGGACCAGTCCTGGAAGTACGGGAACGAGGCCCAGGCCAGCCGAGCGTCGCTCTCCAGGTCGTAGTGCATCCGGACGAAGCCCGACGACCGTCCGGTGGCGCCGGCCGCGACGCTCTCGCGCTCGATGATGATGACCCGGGCGCCTCGTTGCGCAAGGTGGAAGGCGAGGCTGGCACCCTGGACCCCGGCGCCGACGACGATGACATCGGCCGTGGCGGTCGCCGTCACCTCACGCGCCACCAGCAGCGGCGGCCAGATCGGCCAGTCGCCCGTCATGGACCATGGCCGTCGCAGCCGCCAGATCCGGACCGGGTTCGCGATCACCATCAAGGTGCGGGACCACGGCCCGGACCCGGCTGAGCGCCTCGGCCACTCCGGCCCCCGGGACGGCATCGGCCGACTCCGCCAGCCGCAGGTCGAGGGCCTGGGCCGCGACCAGCAGTTCGATGGCGAGGATCCGCTCGACATGGGCGGTGACGGCACGGGCATGGCGAGCCGAGATCGAGCCCATCGACACGTGGTCTTCCTGATTGGCGCTGGTCGGGATGGAATCGACCGACGCGGGATGGGCCAGCACCTTGTTCTCGGACACCAGCGCCGCCGCCGTGTACTGGTAGATCATCATCCCCGAGTCGATCCCCGACGACGACGCCAGGAACGGCGGCAGGCCACCGTTGAGTCTGGGGTCCACCAGCAGGGCGGTCCGACGCTCGCTGATCGAACCCAGTTCGGCCAGGGCGATCTTGGCGAAATCGAGCACCAGGGCGATGGGCTCGCCGTGGAAGTTGCCACCGCTGATCACCCGCCCGCCACCGGTCGCGATGGTCGCCTCGTCGGCCACGCCACCATCGGGGAAGACCAGCGGGTTGTCCGTCGCCGCGTTGAGTTCGATGTCGAGGACCCGACGGAGGTGGTCGAGGGTGTCCCGGACTGCGCCGTGGACCTGCGGCACACAGCGCAGGGAGTACGGGTCCTGGACCTTGTGAGCGTGACCGTGGTGGCCCTGCTGCAGGCTGCTGCCACGAAGGAGGTGACGGAGTTCGGCGGCGACGGCGATCTGGCCGGGGTGCGGCCGCGCCAGCTGATAGGCCGCGGCAAACGCGACATCCGTCCCAAGCAGCGCCTCGACACTCATCGCCGCGACGACGCTGGCGGTCCGCACGAGGCGGTCGGCGTCGGCCGCCACCAGTGCCCCGACCGCACTCATCATCTGCGTCCCGTTGAGCAGAGCGAGACCCTCCTTGGCTTCGAGGGTCAGTGGCGGCAGACCGGCCCGCGCCAGCGCCGCGCCCGCCGGCCCGATGCTCCCAGCCGACTCCACGTCTCCCCGCCCGATCAGCGGCAGGGCCAGGTGAGCCAGCGGCGCGAGGTCGCCGGAGGCCCCGACGCTGCCTTGTTCGGGCACGACCGGATGGATGCCCAGCCGCAGGAATTCGAGCAGGCGGTCCACGAGCACCGGCCGGCAGCCGCTGTGCCCAAGGGCCAGGGTGTTGGCCCGCAGCAGGAGCATGGCCCGGACGACTTCGCGATCGAACGGGGGCCCGACACCGGCGGCGTGGCTCATCAGGAGGTTCTCCTGGAGCCGACCGGCTTCGGCCGGTGCGATCGAGGTCGAGGCCAGGGCCCCGAAGCCGGTCGTCACGCCGTAGACCACGGCATCCGCAGCGACCAGGGACTCGATGACGGCACGCGCCGCCTGCATCCGCGCGCGAGCGCGGTCGTCGAGCACGACCACGCTGTCGCGACGCGCCACCGACTCGACGTCGTCGATGGTCAGGTCTGCCCCGGTCAGGATGACCTCGCTCACGGACCGAGGATAGTCGGCTATGCTCGGCCGCGCCCAGCCATCACCGCCCCGAGGGACTCGTGCTCGCCTTCATCGACAACATCGTCATCCCGTTCCTGAACAGCCTGTACGGCACGGTCGGGTACGTCGGGGTCCTGCTCGCGATGGCCATCGAGTCGGCCATGATCCCGTTGCCGTCCGAGCTGATCCTGCCGTACGCCGGGTTCCTGGTGTCCGATCCCAGCCAGATCGAGCCGCTGACCGGGCAGCCCTGGAACTTCTGGATCGTGGTCGTCGCGGCGACCATCGGGAACACGCTCGGGTCGCTGGTCGCCTATGGCATCGGGGCATACGGCGGGCGCCCGTTCCTCGAGCGCTACGGCAGATACCTGCTCATCCGGCCGCACGAGATCGAGCTGGCCGACCGGTTCTTCGCCGACCACGGTGGCGCGACCGTGTTCATCGGCCGGCTGCTGCCCATCGTCCGGACGTTCATCAGTTTCCCGGCCGGCGTCGCCAGGATGCGCCTCTCGACGTTCATCATCTACTCGACCGCGGGCGCCTTCCTGTGGTCGTGCCTGCTCGTGTGGGCCGGCGTGCTCCTCGGCGACAACTGGGAGCAGATCCGGCATGCCCTCCAGCCGTTCGACCTCCTCATCGCCGTGGCGGTCGTGGTCGCCGTCGTCCTGTTCATCTGGTGGCGCCTCGGGATGCCGGGGCGACCGGGCCAGGGCGGAACGGACGACGAGGGTAACGCGGCCTGATCCAGGATCGCGTGGCCTGGCACGGCTGGCCGGTCCGGCCTCCGGCCGTCCGACCTGGCAGAACTTTCCTGCACGGACCGCTATGCCGCGTCACGCGCCGATATGCGCCGGTTTTCGGTCACAACCGGATGACTTCGAGCACGACCCACGCTCGGGCGTGACCGTCTTTCATCGCTCGAACCATCGCGAGTCGGCACAACAGTCCACCCATGGCCGTTCCGCCACATCGCGCGTCGGCTGGGGTCGCGTGCGTGCCGTCTCTACCCCCGCTCCTCCGGCGGCCTGACGTTCCGGAACTCGCGATACATCAACAGGTCGTAGGCGATCTTGAAGCCGCCCGCGAGGTAGAACGGCAGGGCTGCATACCCGGCACTCGCGATCAGCACCGATGAGAACGACGGCGAGATCGCCGCCCCGGTCGTTCGGGCGACACCGGTCACACCGGCCGCCGCGGATCGCTCATCCGGGTCGACCACGGCCATCACATATGACTGGCGCGTGGGCACGTCCATCTGGCTGAGGCTGAACCTGAGCAACAACACCGCGACGGCCAGGGGCAGGGTCGGCATCAGCGGCACGAGGATCAGCAGCACGTTCGACGGGATGTGGGTGAAGACCATGGTATTGATCAACCCGAACCGGGCCGCGATCCGGGCCGCCGACAGCGACGAGACGGCGGCCAGCAGGTTCGCCCCGAAGAAGATCGCCCCGAGCAGCGCCGGGTCCGCCCCGAACTGGATGTGGAACCAGTAGGCCATCAGGCTCTGCGGGATGAACCCGCCGCCGAATGCATCGATCGAGAACAGCACGGACAGCTTGAGCACCACCGACTTGGACCGGCCGAGCCCGAACCGCCGCCGGATCCCGTCATCGACACCCTGCGCGGCGGGCGGTGCCTCGACAGCCGGTCCGAGCCGCCAGAACCCGACCGCCATCGCCACCCCGATGACCGCATAACCCAACACGACAGCCCGGTACGCATCCAGTGGCGCGATCCCACCGTCCAGCAGGGCCTGGCTGAGCAGCCCGGCTCCGAGCGCCCCGGTCGCGGTCGCGACGTAGCCGACCAGGTTGTACCAGGCGAACGTCGGTGTCCGGCGACGGTCCGCGACCGTCTGGGTCAGTGCGGCCTGCTCGACGGCCAGGAACGGGCCGACCTCGTTGCCGGTCGGCGAGATGACTCCGATCGCGCCAGCCAGGATGAGCAGGGGCAGCCAGCTGGTCCAGGCGAAGACGATCCCGGCACCGACCATCAGCATGGCGCCAGCGACCAGGACTCGCCGCCGGCCGAACCGATCGGCGTGCGTCGTCAACCACAGGGAGATGAACGTGTCGCCGATGAGGGTCAGGGTCAGGACGATCCCGACCGCGAGTGGGTCGAGTCCTGCGGCCGCCAGGTACAGCACCAGCACGACGGCGAGGAACCCATACCCGAACATTCGCAGCGTCCGCATCGCGAACAGCAGCCGCCCGTTTCGATCAAGCCCGCGCAGGCTCGCGACGAGACCGGGATCAATGGGCGGTTCGGGCGCGGTGGCAGTCACCGCGTGGAGTCTAGAATGTCCCGCGATGACATCCATGCCCCACGACACCGACGCACCGGGCCATGACGGCGCCGTTGCTCATCACGCGACCGACGATCATGGTGACGAGCACGGTCACGACGACCACGCCCACGGCGAGGAACCGCTCGGTCCAATCGATGTCGCCGCCTGGGGCGCCGCGCTACTCGGTGTCGTTGTCGGCGCGATCGTGGCGGCCTGCTTCGCGCTCGGGACCGGAGCTTTGACAGCCTGATCCGGTCAGGGCGTCACGTACACGCGTAGAACGAGTTCGACACCCGGTCGCCGCGGTCGTTCTCGACGGTCCGCACTCCGGAGTCGGCGCGCCCGGGCCATGGTGCGTTCAGTTCGGCTCACGCTCGGCCCGCGTCGAGAACACGGACAGATGCTCACCACGAGAGCCTACGTCCGTGGTGGCCGAGCCTACGGCGCCAAGTCTGAGCGTGTCGGGTCAGCGTCGACCGGTAGATTCGGGCCATACGCCCGTGACGTGACCGGTCTGACCGAGAATCGCTGACCAACGCTCATGTGACGAGCATTTGGCACGACTCGGGTCGAGTCGGTGCGCGGCTCCGATCGCCGGGCTCGCCGGCCCCTGTTCTCCCTCTTCGGTGCACTTTGGTGCGGTTGCCCGCCTGCGTATCCTTTGATCAGATGGAGGGCTTCACCACCGATGACCGGAGTCGCGCCGGCGGGGTTCGTTGCCAAACTCATCAGCACGGTTGGTGGTCCCGCCGTCATGGCCGGATTGACCGTCGTCGGCCTCGTGGTCGGTGGTCTGGGGGGCGCGTTCGTCAGCGGAGCGTTTTCCGGCACTCCGGCTGACCCGACCGGACGGACGCTCCCGGTCTATCCGTGCCCGGAGGTCGGCCCCGCGCTGATGCTGGTCGGCTCCGGCCAACAGATGCTGGTCACCGGGCGAAGCGCCGACGGCGACTGGTTCCGAATCCACGTTCCATTGCCGGCTCGCGGTGAAGGGTGGGTCGTCGCGGGCGCACTGACGCTCCAAGGCGCGAGCACGGATGTCCCGGTCGCCGGTTGCGCCCCAGAGGCAGGCGCGCCTCGACCAGTATCGGCGGCGCCGCTGACCGCGATCCTCGATGCGACTCCCAGCCCGACCGCCTCGCCGAGTCCATCGCCAAGTCCGACCCCGAAGCCGACCGCAAAACCGACCCCGAAGCCCACGCCCAAGCCAACTGCCAGGCCAACTGCCAAGCCGACCGCCAAGCCCACGCCCAAGCCGACGCCGAAGCCGGACACGAAAGCCCCGAGCCTGTCGCGCCTCGACGCCAAGCCGCCGCCTCATCTCCTATAACAGTCTGTCCTGCGAGCCCAAGCGCACGCGGTCACCGTCACGGCGAAGGACGCAGGTGGGCTCAAGAAGGTCGTCCTGTTCTTCACGCCGCCTCGCGAGAAGCAGCGCCCTGGGTCGGTGATGACGCTCGGCAACCGACCAGCACCTACAGCGCCGTCATCGACTCGATGAAGGACAAGATCGACGTCGCCGGAAAGATGCCGTACTACGTCGAGGCGACGGACAAGGCCGGCAATGTCTCACGGCTCGCCTTGCCGAAACTCTCGATCTATCGTGGTGGGCTGCCTCATATGAGCGCCGTCGCCGCGATCGGCCCGAAGCTTGCGGTCTTCCTCGTCGCCGTCGTGGTCGGCGGCACCGTGATGCTCGCCGCTACCACAGGCCTCCGCAGGTCCGGTCCGGTATCCGGCGCCTCGGAGGCCCCTGATTTCCAGCTGCTCCCCGACGATGGCGGATCGCCGATCGCATTCGACGTAGTGGACGCCGCGGGACCGGCGATCGAGCTCGTCGGCCTCCCGCCGGCCGATCTGGTTGTCGCGGCGGAGACGGTCTCGGACGGAAAGCCACTGGCCGGCTGGATCAACCCGTCGGGTTTCCCCCGGATCTCGCCGGTCTCGCAGTGGGATGGCGGTCCATTCGCCAATGCCAACTGCACGCTCGCCGCGGGCGCGATGCTGGCCCGCCTCGGGTGGGGCATCGTGACCAGCGGATCGAAGCTCAGGACGCTCCAGGACGACCAGGTCGGCGGCACGGGACTCGACGATCTGCAGGTCGCGCTATTTCGCGGCTACGGCGTGACGCCCCACAGTGGGGGGATCCGTCCATCGCAGCTCAAGGACCTTCTGGCCGCGGGATACGGTGCCGTCGTCCAGGGCGTCTACGGCGAGATCCCCAGAGCCCTCCGGCTGCAGAGCGACTTCGTGGGCCCGCACGCGATCTTCATCGACGGGTACTACCCGGGCGACGGTGACATCCCGCCGGCCTATTTCGTCATCGACCCACTGGCCCATCGCAGCGGCCGATACGAGGGTGACTGGTGGCCGGCGTCGATCGTCGACGCGTTTGGCCTGGCGTTCGGGTCGGGCGGTCGGATCCCGGCGGCCTGGACCTTCCCGGTCGGCGGAGGATCGCCCCCGGAGGTGGTCGGCCCGGACGTCCTCCCCATCCCGCCATCCGGCGGCGACTCGCCGGCGCCCGGCGCCAGTCCGGACCTTGGCGTTCCCGAACCTCCGCCTGAGGCGGGAGATGTCGCCCCATTCCTGCCTGCGGTGGATGTGACCGTCAGTCTGCCACCTGCGATCGGAGCCATCGGGCTTGATCCGTACCTTGCCTTGTGTCTGGTCTGCCCCAGTCCCCGCGGGCTGTCCCAGCGGGGTACCCGCCATCTTCGAGGTCGACGTCGGTGGCCCGACGGGTGTGGTGGCCGGCCCCGACGTCGAGGTCCTGGGCGTCGACTCCGATCAGCCGAACGCGGCGTTCGTCTACTTCAGGATCCAGCCACCCGGGACCGCGAACGTCCGTTTCTGGGAGGCCGACGGGACACCGGCCGTCGTGCATGAGGCCAGCTGGATCGCGGAGTTGGATCTGCCATCTGGCCACACGTTCGTGGGCCGCCTTGACGTCCTGGCATCGACGACATATCGATACCAGGTGGTCGCCGGCGACGGGACCGTTGCCGCCGTCAGCCCATTGGGCGAGTTCACGACGGCCACCGGCGTCAGCCTCTTCGAGATCGACACCAGCGTGATCGGCGCGCCGGTGCTGGGGCTGGAGCGGGGGTCGTCGCCATACACCCGCCTCGCTCCTGGCGGGCTCGCCCGTCCGCTCGAGTTGTCCGGACCAGGCGGCGGCTGTGCCACTTCAGCGGACTATGACGGACGGATCTACTGCCTTCCGGAGACCGGGCCGCTGGCCGGGCCGCCTCTCGACCGATGCCGGCAGGCGACCGTCCACTATGCCCTCGACGGCATTCCCGCAGACGGGGTAGTCGTCCGGGCGTTCCCGACCGTCGAGGGCGTACTGGTGGACGGCGGTATGACCCTGCGCGGCGTCCTCGAGGCGGAGGGTCCGGCGGGCGAAGGCACGCTTGTCATCGGCTGTCTCGCCGACGGCCTCGATTACACCATCGCCATCGACGCGATCGGCGATGATCGCGGACCCCTTGCTACCGAGCTCGTCACCGGCGATCAGTAGACGCACTCGAAGCACACGTCCTCGCTGTGGACGATCGTGAAGATGCTGTCGCCCGCCGCATTGCTCGCACGGATCAGGATCGCCTGATACGGCCCGAATCCGATCTCATCGACGTCCCACGACACGGTCGTGGCCCTGGCATCGCCCGGGACTTCGCCGATCAGGACCTGCGTCTTCTTCGGGATGGGCATCCCGCGCACGACGCACGGCTTGTGGTCGTACTTCTTCTTGTAGCGGAGGCAATCGGTCACGCCATAGACCATGAATGCCGATGCAACGCCCTGGGGCGAGGTCCAGGTGATCTCATACTCCTGGGTCGTCGTGCCGTTTGCCGCCGGCGTTTCCTTCGTCTTCGTGAACGTAGGGTTGCCGGGCTGGGGTGGCGGACCACTCGGCTTGCTCGTCGGGATCGTCGATGAGGAAGGGCTGGACGCAGGGGTCGCCGCAGGGGTCGCCGCTGGGGATGCCGTGACCGGATCCGGGATCGTCGCCTGGGACGTCGCCTGAGAGACCGGCCCGGCGCCACACCCGGCGAGCAGGAACACACTCAGTAGGATCAAGCCGGCGCGTACGCGATCGCGCATGGTCATTAGCCTACTCGGGCTACCCGGTTCGCGGTACCCGGAGTTTTCCGCGATCTCCGCCTCGCGAACGACACCCCGGTCAGCGAGCCACGGACGCGAAGTACGAGGCCTGGACTCGATCGCCCAGATCGTTCTCGAAGGAGGCATCGAGGCGCACGATCCAGGGCGAGTCGGCGCTCGGGATATCGGCCACAACGATGTCGGAATGCCCATCAGGCGTCATCGCGACCTTGCACGCCTTCCGCGCCTGGAACCTGAGGTCGGCGTCGAACACGCCGCAACTCACGGTCGGATCGATGATCCTCCAGCCGCGCACGCTGAGCCTGGTCCTGCCGCCGGGCGCCCGCACGATAACGCTCGGGTTCTCCGGCACATCCTGCCCGCAACTCTCACCGGCCGAGTAGCCCCAGGCGAGTTGAATGGTCATCCCGCAGCCGCGGACCATGTGATCACGCGGCTGCGCATCCCCGATCAGGACGACCGGCCACTCGACCAGCGTCGGTGCACCCTCGATCCGGATCCTGAATGCGACACCATCGGAGGCCCGCACGCGGATCGTGCGTGCAAGGTTGGTTCGGATCTGGACGGAGCGTTCGGGTCTGGATGCACCGGTCGGACAATCGATCCGCCAGTCATCCCGGCCGGCATCGATCTGCAGCGACCCATCGCCGGCGCAGGCCGTCGAAACCACCAGGACGTGGATGTCAGGCGGGGCATCGACGTCGACGGTCGCGGTGCCGTTGGCATCGAGGTCGCCGGAGTTGAGGGTCGCGAGCGTCGTCCAATCCGCCATCGATCCGATCCGGGCGACGCCATCGAGCGTCGGGGCGACCGCGTCGGTTGGGCTCTGGGGACGGGGTCGGGTCCGGAACGGCCTCGGGTGTCGCAGCGGGCGTCCCCGTCGCGGTCGGTGTCCGATCCGCCGACAGACTGGGTGATGCCTGGGTCTCAGTCGCAGGCGGTGTCGCAGACACCGGACCCAGCGAAGGGGACGACGCGGAGCATCCGATGACGACGAACGCCACGATCGCGAGGGCGATGCGACGCCCGAGACTCGTCCAGACGTGGTTCAGTCCGTTCATCGCCTCTTCGGACGGCGCGCGCCCGGGCCGTGTTGCGTCAGACCGACCCGAGCACGGCCCGGCGACCGGGGCGAGCCTGGGGCCGAGATCCCGGGGGCCCGGCGACCGGGGCGAGCCCGGGGCCGAGATCCCGGTTCGAGCCCGGTTCGAGCCCGGTTCGAGCCAATTCGAGCCCATTCGAGCCCATTCGAGCCACGAAATTGTCAAATGCACACCAGGCGAGCGCACGTCCGCCGTGGCCGGGTCGCTGGTGCCGAGTCTGAGCCTGCAGCGGCCGCCTCGACTGGTTGATTCGTGTCAGATGCGCGCCATGTGACCGGTCTGTCCGAGGATCGCTGACCAACGCTCGGGTGACGAGCATTTGTCAGGAACTCGGGACTGCAGCCCGGCCAGCGACCCGCACGGACCGCGGGTCAAACCGCGAGAGTCGGCCCGAACCGCGAGAGTCGGCCCGAACCGCGAGAGTCGGCCCGAACCGCGAGAGTCGGCCCGAACCGCGAGAGTCGGCCCGAACCGCGAGAGTCGGCCCGAACCGCCCCGACCCGCGCTCGCGCCCGACCCCTTAGAAGAGCCCCACGATGTTGCCGTCGGCATCGATGTCGATGCGTTCGCCACCGGGCCGTGAAGGCAGCCCGGGCATCGTCCGCATCTCCCCGCACAGCGGGAAGACGAACCCGGCCCCGGCCGACAGCCGGACCTCGCGGACAGGGACGGTGAACCCGGTCGGCCGATTCTTCAGTGCCGCGTCGTGGCTGAGCGAGTACTGCGTCTTGGCCATGCAGATCGGGAGGTGACCGTAGCCGAGCTCCGTGAACTGCTGGAGCGACTTGCGAGCACCGGCTGAGAATTCCACGCCGTCGCCGCCGTAGACACGCGTCACGATCGTCTCGATCTTCTCGGCCAGCGGCATCTCGTCGGGATACAGCAACTTGAAGTCCGCGGACCCGTCCGATGCGGCCGCCCAGACCGCCTCGGCCAGTTCAGTGGCCCCGGCCCCACCGTCCACGAAGTGCGTGGCGACCACTGCGGCTCGTGCGCCAGCGGCCAGAGCCACCTCCCGGATGGCCTCGACTTCGGCCGGCGTGTCGGTCGGGAACGCGTTGATCGCGACCACGGCCGGGACCCCGAACATCGTGACGTTCTCGATCTGCTTGGCGAGGTTCTGGGCACCCAGTCGGGTCGCCTCGACGTTCTCCTCGGCGAGGATCGGATCGAGCGGCTTGCCGGCGACGATCTTGCCGACGCCGCCGTGCATCTTGAGCGCCCGTACCGTGGCGACCACGACGGCCGCATCCGGCTTGAGACCGGATGCCCGGCACTTGATGTCGAAGAACTTCTCGGCGCCCATGTCGGCTCCGAAGCCGGCCTCCGTGCAGACGATCTCGTTGGTCACCAGCGCAAGGCGGTCGGCGATGATCGAGTTGTTGCCGTGGGCGATGTTGCCAAACGGCCCGCAATGGACGAACGCCGGCCCACCTTCCAGGGTCTGGAGCAGGTTCGGCTTGATCGCATCGCGCAGGAGCACGGTCATCGCACCCGCCACGCCAAGATCCTCGGCAGTCACCGCCGTACCGTCGGTCCGCGTCGCGAGGACCATCCGGCCGAGCCGGGCGCGGAGGTCGAACAGGTCGGTTGCCAGCGCCAGGACGGCCATCACCTCGGACGCCACGGTGATGACGAACTCGGTCTCTCGCGGGACGCCGTCGGCCCGTCCGCCCAGACCGATGACCACGTGCCGGAGCGCCCGGTCGCTGATGTCCAGGACGCGCGGCCAGAGGATCCCGTGGATATCGATGCCGAGCGGGTTCTTGTGATGCAGGCTGTTGTCGAGGAACGCGCCGGCCAGGTTGTGCGCGGCACCGATGGCGTGGACGTCGCCGGTCAGGTGGAGGTTGAAATCCTCCATCGGGATGACCTGGCTGTAGCCGCCACCAGCCGCTCCACCCTTGATCCCGAAGACCGGCCCGAGCGATGGCTGGCGGATGTTGACCGAGGCGCGCCGGCCGATCTTGTTCAAACCCTGGGCGAGACCGACCGTTGTCGTCGACTTGCCCTCGCCGAGTGGCGTCGGGGTGATGGCCGTGACGACCACGTACTTGCCGCGCGGATGCGACGCCTCGAGCCGGGTGATGGCTTCAAGCGTCACCTTGGCCTTGGTCGGACCGTACAGCTCGAGCTCGTCAGCGGCGATGCCGAGGTCGTAGGCGACCTCGCTGATGGGTCGGGGCGTGACGGCGCGGGCGATCTCCAGATCGGACGGGAAGCTCATCGGTCTCCTCTGACTGCGATGGTCGGTTCGGGCAACTGGATCGGAGTGCGCGCGCTGCGCGCCTCGGCTTGTCGTTCGGCGGCGCGGATCAGGTGGGTGAGCAAAAGGGCGTTGGTCAACGGGCCGACGCCACCCGGCACCGGCGTGATGGCCGAGGCGACCCCGACCGCCGATGCGAAGTCGACATCACCGACGATCCGGCCATCGACCACGTTGATTCCCACATCGACGACGACCGCCCCCGGTTTCAGGTCCGCGCCACGAACGAGACCGGGCCGACCGGCGGCCACGACCACGATGTCGGCTCGCCGGATGTGACTCGCCAGGTCGACCGTCCGAGAGTGGCAGACCGTGACCGTGGCGTCTTCACGGACCAGGAGGAACGCGGCCGGCATGCCCACGACCGCGGAGCGGCCGATCACGACCGCATCGCGACCGGCGATCTCGATCCCGGATCGTCGCAGGATCTCGACCGCGGCGTGGGCGGTGGCCGGCAGGAATCCGTCATAGCCCAGGCGCAGCAGACCCGCATTGAGGGGATGGATGCCATCGATGTCCTTGGCCGGGTCGATCGCATCGACGACCTCGCGCAGCCGGATCGTCGGTGGCAGCGGCATCTGGACGATCACCCCGTCGACGGTCGGGTCCGCGTTCAACCGGGCGATCGCCTCGACGACGGTCCGTTCCGTCGCCTCACCTTCGAGTTCGACGAACTCGGCGGCGATCCCGACCTTGGCGCAACCACGCAGGATCCGTTCCAGGTAGACGGTCGATGGTGCGTCGCGCCCGACGATGACGACCGCGAGGCCGGGCGGTCGACCCTGGGCGGCCGTGAACGAGATGACGTCCTCTGCGATGGCGGTCCGGATCTCGTCGGCGATCGGTGCACCCTCGAGCAACCTGGCGCCGGCGTCGGACATCGGGTCAGGCGTGGTCCGAGCTTGTGTCCGGCTCGGAGTCCGGCGAGGGGACCGGTTCACGGGCCACACCGCTGCCGACGGCCTCATGCGTCTCGGATGCGACCCGTTCGACGTCGTGGAGGAGCCGGCTGACCCGCTCCATCATGTCCTGCTCGTACCCGAGATCACCGATCGAGGGCAGGTTGATCTGGACGTTTGCCGCGGCGCCGCGAGCGGCCGCTTCGGCAAGCAGGGCCGCCACGTCAAGGTCGCTCGCGGCGTTGGCGTTGCTCCGTCCAGCCAGGGCCTCGGCGATCCCGACCAACTCGAGACAGGCCTCGACGCAGGCGAACGGGACCTCGGTCGCCAGCCGGGCGGCAGACTGGAGCGCAAGCGTCCGCTCGGCCCGCTCTTCGTCCGTGTCGCGGGGCAGCTTCATGGCGGCCGCATATCGGCCATACGCCGCAGAATCGTCGTCGGCCAGGACCAGGAACCGGTCCGTGAGCGCCCGACCCGCGGTGGCGGCCCAGGTCAGCAGGTCTTCATGCGCCGCGTACTTCGGGCGGCCGAGAGAGAGCCCGGCCACCATCGCCACCAACCCGGCACCGATGCTTCCGGTCACCGCGGAGGCGCTGCCGCCGCCCGGCACCGGGTCGGACGAAGCCAGCCGGTCGACGAACTGATCGACCGTGAGGTCGCGGAAACGCGTGCCCGTGGTTTCCATCCGCCTAGGGTACGAGTTCGAACGCGGGCACGTGCGCCGGACGGACCGCGCGACGTCGGCCGCGGCATCGTGTCGGAGGCGGGGCGGGCGCGGTACCGGCGCACCCGCCCCGTACCCGACGAGAGCGGCGGCAGGGAGGGAGGATCCCCGGCCGCGAGGATCAAGCAGGGTGGACGGTCAGGCGGCTCGGCTGAGCGCTTCGTCCAGCCCGGTCACCGTCCAGCGTCGCGAGCGATGCATGAACGTCAGGGACAGACGGGCGTGCGGCGTATCCACCTCGAACAATGTCCGCGGGCCGCTGATGACTGGATAGGCGGACGTTTCCTCGCGGACGGCCGCGACCTGGGTGACCGGCAATCGCTGATCGCCCCACGTGATCTCACGCGGACGACCGCTGAACCAATCCGTACGGACCTGGACCTGGACCGGATCGACTCGGATGAATGCCATGCGACATGGCTCCTTTCCGGGGGCGCTGGGGTCGTGTCGTCCGGGGCACTCGTCCGACAGAACGTCTGTTCGGTTATGGCCAGACACTAGACCGAACATGTGTTCGATGTCAAGCGTCGTCGGGCGGAATCTCGTCGACGTCCGTGTCACCTAGCCTGTCACCCGCTTCGGACCCGGCGGAGGACTCGCCTTCAGCGTCCGCGCCATCGACGGGTACGCCCCGCGCCCGCCGATCGAGTGGGTTCCGCGGGTCGCGCTCGAAGGGCGCGGGCAGGCCGGCACCCAGCAGCCGGGCCCGCGTCACCGTCCCCTCGCCGTATCGGCGGCGCAGCGTGTCGGCAGCCTCGACCGCCCGTCGATGGCGCGGGTCGGTCGCCTCGAACAACGACAGCTGCTCGCGTTCACCCAGATTCGATGCGGTCACCCCCAGCAATCTGACCCGCATCCCGCGCAACTCCGGTCGGGCCAGCTCGAGCGCCGTCGCGTAGATCGGATCGGTCAGATCGGTCGGTTCGGCCAGGGTCCGCTGGCGGGTGATCGTCCGGAACGCCTCATCGCGGATCTTGACCGTGACCGTGCCGGCCCGGACACCAGCGGAACGGAGTCGACCGGCCACGCCCTCGGCCATCGCCAGGAGGGTCCGTTCGATGACCTCCGGGTCGCTGGTGTCGACATCGAAGGTGTGCTCGTGACCGACCGACTTCGCCGGGTCGCCGTCATGGACTGGATCGGCGTCGATGCCGCGCGCCCGGTCGACCAGCGACGCCCCGTGCTTCCCGAACCGACGGACGACCAGGTCGGGCGGCAGGGCCGCGAGATCGCCGATCGTCCGGACCGAGTATTCGGCCAGCGCCGCGGCCGTCTTTTCACCGACCCCCCAGAGTCGACCGATCGGGAGGGGCGCCAGGAACGCGGCCTCATCGCCGATCGGCACGACCACGAGGCCGTCCGGCTTGCGCAGGTCGGACGCGATCTTGGCCACGAGCTTCGTCCCGGCCACGCCGACCGATGCCGTCAGCCCGACCTCGGCCCGGACTTCATCCTTGATCCGGCGCGCGATCGACGGCCCATCCCCGAACAGTGCCGCCGACGCCGTCACGTCCAGGAACGCTTCATCGATCGAGATCGGTTCGACCAGCGGCGTGAACCGGCGGAGGATGGCCATCACGTCGCGACTGGCGGCCTGGTAGCGGCGGCCGTCGACCGGCAGGAAGACCGCGTCCGGACAGCGCCGATAGGCCTCGCGCAGGGACATCGCCGAGGCGATCCCGAACCGACGCGCCTCGTAGCTGGCCGCGGAGACGACCCCGCGGGCATCCTCGCCACCGGCCCCGCCGACGACCACCGGCCGGCCGCGCAACTCCGGCCGGTCGCGCTGTTCGACCGCAGCGAAGAAGGCATCCAGGTCCACGTGCAGGATCGTCCGCTCGGTCACGGCATCACGCTACGCCACCGGCCCTAGGCCACGTAGTCGCCCATCAGGAATGACTGGACGAGCAGGGCCAGGAAGAGGAGCGAGGTGATCGCCCAGGCCAGACGTACCTGGCGCCATGGGATCAGGGCGACGACCACGAATGCCGGGAAGATGACCAGCAGATATCGATTGGTCGAGGTCAGCGGGGTCGGCTGGATCCGGGTCGCCAGCAGGATGATCTGGGGCCACGCGAACAGGCTGTACGAGATCGGCAGCCGCCGACTGCCGGCGATGAGCAACACACCGAACACGATGAGCAGGATCAGGTTCAGGGCCTGGAGCGGGTCGTGCTGGTCGAGCGTCCATTGCCAGGCCGCGGCGGCCACCTCCCACGGCGGGTGGAACGCCGTCCCGCCCCAGGCGCCCTGGGTATCGAGGGGCGTCCGCCCGGTGACGACCCCGGTGTAGATCAGGAAGGCACCGAACCCGATCACGGTCCAAGGGCGGCGACACCGCCCCGGAGCAACGTGCCGAGCTCGACCGCTGGGAGATGGACGTCACGCCACGGTCGCCAGGCGGTCAGACCCGCCGCGGCGAGCGCTTCCCAACCGATCGGCAGGACCAGGAAGATGCCCTGGATGCGGGTCAAGGCAGCCAGCAGGCCAAACGATCCGGCCAGCAGCCAGTGACGTTCCCGGGCCATCGCCACGCTCCAGACCGCGAGGGCGAGGAACAGCGCCTCGGTGAACGGTGCGAACAGGAAGAACGCACTGGGGAAGATCGAGATCAGGATCACCACCCGACGGGCCGTCATCGGGTCGAAGTCGCGCCCGATGAGCCGGTACAGACCGGTCATCGCGGCGATGTAGCCGACCGCCGACACGAGCATCCCCGCAAGGGCGACCGAACCGTCGAGCACCCGCGCGAATGTCCCGGTCAGGATCGGGAACAGCGGCCAGAAGTTGGCGCTCAAGGCCTGCGGTTCATACCCGAACGTGGCGATCTTTCCGTACCAGCACGCATCCCAGCGCTGCCACACCCCAAGCAACGGAAATGCCGCTCCCTGGTCGGCCAGCGGCGGGACCGTCAGCCAACCGTCGCGGGCCAGTTCGAAGTGGCACGGTCCCGGCAGGCCGCCCCGGAGCCACAGGTAGCCGGCCACCAGCCCGAGCGCGACCCGGATCGTGAGGAACAGCCCGGCGGCCTCGAACAGGCCACCAGCACGAGGGCCGGGCGCGACGTGCGGATCTGCAGCCATGCCGCCTCCTGACCGTCTGACCCAGAGTGTATCGTCGGGTCGGATGGTCCAGCCCGACTCCCGATCGCCGCAGCCGAGCCGCCCGATGGCCGCCTCGTCGCGAGGTCCGCGAGGTCCCCTCCGACGCGCAACGGCCGTCGTCGCCGACCGCGCCGACAGCTACGGGACCGTGCTGGTGATCGTGATCGCCTCGGCGATCTACCTGCTCACGACGGGGCGCGACCGGCAGGACTTCGACTACTTCGTGCGCCTCGCCGACGCCTTCCTGGCCGGTCGGATCCATCTCCTCGAAGCGCCATCGTGGCTCAACGAACTGGTGCCCGGCGGAGGCGGCTGGTATGTCGTGTACCCGCCCGTTCCGGCCGTCCTGTTGCTGCCGTTCGTGGCCGTCTTCGGCCCGGAGTTCCCGCAACAGGTCGCCTCGTGCCTGTTCGGCGGCGTGTCGGTCGGGCTCATGTGGCTGTTGCTTGGTCGATTCGCGCTCGATATCCGGCGGCGGCTGGCGCTGACCGCGGTCTTCGGGTTCGGGACGGTCCTCTGGTACGTCGCCGAGACCGGGTCGGCCTGGTACCTCGCCCATGTCAGCGCGGTCATGTTCAGCACGGCCGCGGTCATCCTCGCACTCGACCGACGGTGGCCCCTGCTGATGGGCCTGTTCCTGGGGCTGGCCGCCATCTCGCGGCTGCCCGTCGCCCTGGCCTTCGTCGGGGTGCTGATGCTGGCCGAAGGCATCGGTTGGCCGGTCCGGATCGCCGATCGCGCCCGTGCGCTGCGAACGACCGTCTGGTTCGGCATCGGGATGGCCGTGCCCGTCGGCCTGTATCTCCTCTACAACCTGACCCGCTGGGGTTCACTCTTCGACGAGGGCTACACCCGGATCCCCGGCATCCTCGAGGACCCGATCTACGCGACGCACGGGATCTTCTCGATCGCCTATATCCCGCGACAGCTGTTCGCGATCTTCCTGCGGTCCTGGAATTTCGTCGACGATCCGCCGTTCCTCCAGCCCAGCCTGTGGGGGCTCGGCCTGTTCCTGACGACCCCACTGCTCATCTGGCTCGTCCGGGCACGTCTCCAGGATCCGCGCGTCCTCGGGTCGGTCGTGGCGGTGGTGCTCGTCGCGATCCCGATCATCACCCACGGCAACGTCGGACTCGCCCAATTCGGGTATCGCTTCAGCCTCGACGTCCAGGTCTTCCTGTTCGTCATCCTCGCGACCGTGTTCGAGCGCAGCATGTCGCGGCTGGCCTGGCTGGCCGCCCTGGCATCGATCGTCATCTGCGCCTATGCGATCTGGGCCATCTCCATCGACTTCACCGCGTTCTAGGGACCGGCCCGCACCGGAGGCCAGGTCCGGGGCGGTCGGTGCCGGAGGCCGCCGATGCCGGGCGCCGCCGATGCCGATGCCGCCGGTGCCGCCGATGCCGCCGATGCCGATTTGGCCAGATATTCGCCGGATGACTACTCGGCCACCGGATGCGCGGATTCGCCCTCGATTCGGGCTATCGAAGCGATGGACCGAGCGTGGATGATGCGCGCAGGTCGGTCGATGTGGCCTCGATCCGTGCCTACCACGCGCTCCGCGAATATCTGGCCAGAGGGACCGGTCCAGAGGCGTCCGCCCCGCGCGAGGGTCCGGTCCGCCCGCGCCTCGCCTCGCCTCGCCGCGCCCCGCCCGGCCCCGCCCGTCGGCCGCCGGCCCTCAGCCCTTCGGTTCGACGACGATCGTGACCTCGGGAGTCATCCCGGTGAAGACCTTGATGGCGACCTTGTAGGTCCCAAGCGTCTTGAGCGGATCTTCCAGGTCGATCTTGTGCCGGTCGACCTCGATGCCGCGCCGCGCCAGTGCATCGGCGATGTCCTTCGATGTGATCGAGCCGTACAGCTTGCCGCCCTCGCCGACCTTGACGCCCATGGTCAGGGTCGTGCTGGCGATCCGGGTCGCGGCGATCTCGGCCTCTTCCCGTTCGCGCTGGCGCTTGTCCTCACGACTGGCGATGTCGTGCTGCCACGCTCGGTAGGCACCGCCGGCCGCGGGCACGGCCAGCCGCTGTGGGATGAGGAAGTTGGTCGCATAGCCGTCGGCGACCTGCTTCATCTCACCGCTCTTGCCGACCTTCGGCACGTCCTTCGTCAGGATGACCTTCACGCGCTGCGATCCTCCTTGTTGATCCAGGCCCGCGTTCGGGACCCGAGACCGAAACTCCGTATGAGATCCGAGGCGCCTGCGACGAACTCGGGGACCCGGCGGATGGTCCGCCGGACCGGGCTTGGCGTCAAGCGTTGGACCTGGGCGACGTCACGATCGAACTCCGCTCGATCGATGCCGAGTTCAGCCAGCTTCTCGTCAAGCAGATCGTCCGGCACGCCATCGAGGAACAATTCAGCGGCAAGCACGATCACGATCAGGTCATCGAGGCCGCCGATGATCGGGATATCGTCGGGGATGAGGTCTCGACCGAGAACCAGGTAGCCCGCGGCCCCGGCCAGCAGGGCTTTGCGCTGGGCAGGCATCCGCTCGTCGACGACCAGCGAGGCGATGAGCCGGGTGTACATCGGCACCCGGCTGGCGATCGGCAGGAAGGCAAGCACAGACAGGGCTCGGCCGAGGCCGGCTCCGCCTCTCGACTTCTTGCTCCGTGTCGCTTGGCTCGCCATGCGCTGTGATGCCTCCGATCCCGGGGAGGGAGGAGTCTAGCAGTCCCGCGGGCCTGACCCCTCGAGCTGCAGCCGGCCCCAGTCGCTGGCGGTGAGCCGGTAGAGCACATGTCGACTGAGTCGGTCGCCGGACGGAAGGTTCGGATGGTCGAAATCGTCGGCAGGATCGTGCCGCATCCCGAGCCGCTCCATGACCGCGATGGACGGCAGGTTCAGGACGGATGTCCACGACAGGATCACGTCCAGCCCATGGACCTCGAACCCGAAGCGCAGGGCTGCGCGACCTGCCTCCGTGGCATAGCCGTTGCCCCACGTGGCACGGGCGAACCGCCAACCGACCTCGATGGCCGGCGTGAACGGTGCCTCGAACGTCGAGGGGGCCAACCCGGCGAACCCCAGGAACCGGCCATCCGAACGGCGCTCGACGGCCCACAGCCCGATCCCAGTGGTTTTGAAACGGGCCTCGACGCCATCGACAAAACGGTCGCTCTCGTCACGGCTCAACGGCCGTGGGAAATACCGCATCACCTCGGGATCCGCATTTAGCGCCGCGAACCCATCGCGGTCCTCCTCGCGCCACCGTCGCAGCACGAGTCGCGGCGTCTCGATCGTCGGTCCGTCGGCCCGTCCCGGGTCTGCCCATGCGTTGCTCACAGACGCCTTTCTCGAACAGATGAGCGTGACCACCCCTCGATTCGTGCCCGATCCGCAGGTTCCAGGGGTGGGCCGAGCGTGTTCATCGCAAGACCGCGTGTCACACGAACACCGGGCACGACCTGCGGCCGTCGGTCCGTCCCGGGCTGCCCTGCGTTGCTCACAGACGCCTTTCTCGAACAGATGAGCGTGACCACCCCTCGATTCGTGCCCGATCCGCAGGTTCCGGGGTGGGCCGAGCGTGTTCATCGCAAGACCGCGTGTCACACGAACACCGGGCACGACCGCGGCCGTCGGCCCGTCCCGGGATCCCTGCGTTGCTCACAGACGCCTTTCTCGAACAGATGAGCGTGACCACCCCTCGATTCGTGCCCGATCTGCAGGTTCCAGGGGTGGGCCGAGCGTGTTCATCGCAAGACCGCGTGTCACACGAACACCCGGCACGACCGCGGCCGTCGGCCCGTCCCGGGCTGCCCATGCGTTGCTCACAGACGCGGTTCTCGAACAGATGAGCGTGACCACCCCTCGATTCGTGCCCGATCCGCAGGTTCCAGGGGTGGGCCGAGCGTGTTCATCGCAAGACCGCGTGTCACACGAACACCCGGCACGACCGAAAGGATACGCACCCACCGATCCATCTTGACATCGAACACCTGTTCGCTATGATGGTCAGACAAGGAGGCGCGAGTGACCAAACACGACGCCGAACGCAAGGTCAAGATCCTCGACTTCATCGCGGCCACGCTGCGCGCGCGCGGCTATCCGCCGTCGGTCCGGGAGATCGCCCGAGCGGTCGGACTCGCCTCCACCTCGGCCGTCCACCACCACCTCCAGATCCTGGAACGTGAGGGCTACCTCGAGCGCGGCGCCGCCCAATCCCGGGCGATCCGTCTGACGCCCACAGCGGCCATCCGGCTGGGCCTGTCCAGTGAACTCGTCCCGCAGTCGACCGCGGCTGACGCCCAGATCGTCCCCATCATCGGTGAGATCGCCGCCGGCGGACCGATCGAGGCATATCAGGACGCGACGGAAACCATGGCCGTCCCGGATGTCCTGGCCCCAGGTGGCGACGCCTACGTCCTTCGGGTCCGCGGCGATTCGATGATCGAAGCGCACATCGCGGACGGCGATTTCGTGCTGATCCGCCCGCAGACCACGGCGCGCAACGGCGACATCGTCGTCGCCCAGGTGGAGGAGAACGCGGTCACGCTCAAGAGATTCTTCAAGGAGAAGGACCAGGTCCGGCTCCAGCCGGCCAACCCCGCCTACCCGGCCCAGTTCTACGACGACGTCCGGATCCAGGGAAAGCTCATCGGGGTCATCCGCCGCCTCGACTGACCGACGTGCCCGGTGGATATCAACAGGACTGTCCACATCGTTTCCACGACGTGGTGAAGTTCGTGGATGGTCGTTGGCGTCGGGCCTGGGTTCGTTGAGGGTGGACCGGCACCGCCTCGGACAATGAGGCCCCCATGCTGACGGAGTCCGCCCTACCGTGATCGACCGCCTTCCGCCCCAGAGTCTCGAGGCCGAACAATCGGTCCTGGGTGCCCTGCTCATCGACCGCGACGCGGTCATCGAGGTCGCCGAATTCCTGCGCCCGGCCGACTTTTATCGGCAGGCCAATGCCCGGATCTACACCGCCATCCTCGACCTCTACGAGCGCCGCGAGCCGATCGACATCGTGACCGTGGCGGAATTGCTGGAGCGCCGCGACGAGCTCGAGGCCATCGGTGGCCGAGCCTATCTGTCCGGCCTGTCGAACGAGACGCCGACCGCGGTCCACGTCGCGCAGTACGCCCGGATCGTCGAGCGCAAGGCCGTCCTGCGAAACCTGATCGGGGCGGCCGGGCGGATCGCCGGGATCGGGTATGAGGACCCGGCCGAGATCCAGGAAGCGATCGATCGGGCGGAGGCGGAACTCTTCGCGGTCAGCCAGAAACGGGTCGATGCCGGGTTCAGCCCGCTCAAGTCGCTCCTCCACGACGCCTACGACCGACTCGACTACCTGCATGCCCACCGCGGCGAGATCAGTGGCGTCCGGACGGGCTTCACGGACCTGGACACGTTGACCACCGGGCTCCAGAAGAGCGACCTCGTCGTGCTGGCCGCTCGACCGTCGGTCGGCAAGACGAGTTTCGCGCTCAACATCGCGGAACACGCGGCGGTCCGCGAGCGCAAGAACGTCGGCGTCTTCAGTCTGGAGATGAGCAAGGAACAGCTGGTCCTTCGACTCCTGTCCAGCGTCGCGAACATCGATTCCCAGCGGCTCCGCTCGGGCTTCCTCGAGGAACTCGATTTCGCCCGGATCGCGCCGGCCATGAACGCGTTGTCGGAGGCGCCCGTCTACATCGATGACACGCCGAACATCTCGGCCATGGAGCTCCGGACCAAGGCCCGACGCCTCCAGGCGGAGGCGGGTCTGGATCTGGTGATCGTCGATTACCTCCAGCTCATGCAGGCGACCACCACGAACCGGGATGCCAACCGGGTCCAGGAGGTGTCGGAGATCTCGCGCGGGTTGAAGGCCCTGGCCCGCGAGCTGTCGATCCCGGTCATCGCCCTGTCACAGCTCTCACGCCAGCCGGAGATGCGCGAGTCGAAGGAGCCCCGGCTATCCGACCTGCGCGAGTCGGGCGCCATCGAACAGGACGCCGACCTGGTCATGTTCCTGTGGCGCGACAAGGAACGTGGCCAGGACGACCAGGATCAGGAAGGCGAGGTCATCAACCTGAAGCTGGCCAAGCACAGGAACGGGCCGACCGGCGAGATCCAGCTGTGGTTCAAGAAACGGCAGACCCGCTTCGTCAGCTACGCCGGCGAACGCTACGCGGAGGCCGGCTGAGTCGGATCGTCCGGCAGGAGCGGCCGCAGCGCGAATGTGTAGGCGTTGCCATCCGGGCCGCGCAGTGACAGACCCTGCCAGCCACCCTGGTAGTCGGCGATGCCGAGGGCATCGATCTCATCGCCGCTCATGACCCGTTCAGGCAACGGGAACGCGTTCGGATCGCCGGCCGCCACGAAATCGGTCGGAGCGATGTCGTCCCAGGGCCAGTCGACGGCCGCCGGATCTCCGGGGTTGCCATCGAGCAGGATGCCGCGATAGGCGGTCGGCTCGTAGAGCTGCGTCGCGATCGTGCCGCCCTGATCGAAATCGCCGAGGGATTCGGCCAACGCGCTGAACGCCTTCCGTGGCAGTGCGTCGGGCATGCCGTCGACCTCAAGGCCCAGGGCATACACGGACACGGTCTTCTGAAGTCCGCCGGCGTTGATCGTGAACACCGCCGTCGATGCGTCCGCGACCTGCTGGTTGATGTATTCGGGCCGGGCGACGCCCAGCCCGCCCTCATTGATGGCCCGGAGCAGCGTGGCCTGGATCTGGTCCTCGCTGAGATGCGCGGTCCGGAACGGAGCGAAGCGGAAGACGTCTCCGATCGGCGGTGGCGCCTCGCCGGCCGGGTTCCGGAAGATCACCGTGCCATCGCCGTAGAGCGTGAAGATCGGTGCCTGGCTCGCGAGAAAGGCCGGCATCACGAAGCCGCCAGCCTGGTCGTAGCGAAGGAGGATGTCGGTCGGATCGGTCGAGTGCTCGATGGCCCCGAAATCGGCCGGCGATCCGCTCGGTGGAGCCACCGTCGGTGTCGGGCCGACGGTCGATCCGGGATCCGTGGTCGAGGCGGTCGATCCGCCGCATGCAGCGACGATGACCAGACAGGCAAGAGATCCCGCGAGGAGCGCGGGGCGGGCATGAGTAGGCATGCGCGCCGGACGCCCGGATGTGCCGATCGGTTCCACGATGCGCCACGCGTGTCCGAACCTCTTGACTTTGAGCGTATCTTCACCGCTAGGAGTTCCGGGCCCCGAGCCCGGGCCGACCGAGCGCGCCTTCTGTCGGCACGCTCGCCACCGACCCGTCCGTATCTCGGTGTCGCGGACCTCGATGGTCGGGGGCAAGCGGAGCGAGGAGGTCTCGAGGGTGTACGAGGACCGTAGCCTGCCCTGTCGCGACTGCAGCGAGGAGTTCATCTTCTCCGCAGGCGAGCAGGCCTTCTTTGCCAGCAAGAGCCTGACCAACGATCCGCAGCGCTGTCCGAGCTGTCGGGCCGCGGCCAAACGGGCTCGATCGACCGACGGGCCACGCGAATTCCATGCCGCAGTCTGCGGCGCCTGCGGAGGCCAGGCGGTCGTGCCGTTCGCGCCCCGGACTGATCGACCCGTCTATTGCAGCGCCTGCTTCGACAAGGTCCGGGCCGAAGCATCGAGCACGTCGGCGTCGATCTGATGGGCGTCATCATCATCCGCGAGATGGTCGGCACCAGCCCGAAGTCCTGGAGCGATGCCGCTCGTCAGGCGGTGGCGACGGCGTCGCGGACCGTTCGCAATATCCAGTCGGTCGAAGTCGTGAAGTCCACCGCGGTCGTCGAAGACGGTGACATCGTCGAGTACCGTGTCGAGGTCAAGATCGGGTTCGAATACGAGGGTTGACCCAGCGAGCACGGAAGCGAGGTCGCAGCTAACCGGCCGGTGAGCGCCGCGCGCCAACATGGCGTGCATGCCCCATCCGGACTCGACTGTCGATCGGCCGCTTCATCGGCCCGTCTGGATGCCCGTTGCCGTCGGCCCGGGACGTCCCACGTTCGGATCGTTCAGGGGGGCACTCGGCGACGGAATGAGCGGCTACCCGATCCAGCCGGCAAAGGTCCAGCGTCCGCCGCTGCGCGACCAGACGCTGGCCAGGGACCGGTTGCTGGACTGGCTGGCCGCCCGGATCCACGATCGAGTCCTGCTCATCCTGGCCGATGCCGGCTACGGCAAGACGACGCTGCTGGCTGACTTTTCACGCAGGAACCGGATCAGGACACTCTGGTATCGGCTTGACGAGGATGACCGCGACTGGATCCCGTTCCTGAGCCACATCGTCGCGGCCGGTCGTGAACACGATCCAGCCTTCGCCCCCAGGACGGCCGCCCTGCTGAGCGACCTGGCCATGGGCGGTCCCACCCGCGAGGCGGCCACGGAAGTCCTCATCCGCGAATTGCCCGGCATCGCGGAGCACGGCGCCGTCCTGATCCTGGACGACTTCCACCTGGTCGACGAGTCGCCGGACATCCGCTACGTGATGCGCGAGATCGTCGCGCGGGCGCCGGAACGATTGTCGATCGTCTTTGCCAGCCGTCGAGCGCCAAGTATCCCGCTCGCCCAGATGCGATCGAGCGGCGAGCTGGCCGAGCTGCGGACGAACGATCTTCGATTCGACGCCGCAGAGACGGAGCGCCTGTTCACCGAAACCTACGGCCGGACCCTTGAGCCTGACGTGCTCGCTGAGGTGGCAGCCAGGACAGAGGGTTGGGCCGCCTCGCTCCAACTCGTGCAGGCCGCCCTCCGGGATCGGTCCCCGGCGGAGACCCGGCGGTTCGTCCGGAGCCTGTCCGGCGCGGACCAGGAGCTGTACGACTACCTGGCCGAGGAAGTCGTCGGCGACCTCGATGCAGACCTCCAGGACTTCCTCATGCGAACGTCCATCCTCCAGGTCGTCTCACCGGAACTGGCCGCCGCTGCCGCCGGCCTCCAACCGCCCGACGTCACCCGCCTAACGGCCGCCGCAGAACGACTCACCCTCCTAAGCCGACCACCACGCAATTCTCGGGCCGCTCGCCGATACCACCCTCTCGTCCGCCAGTTCCTCGAGGCAAGACTCAGGTCGACGTTGGGAGACGCAACAGTCGCCCAACTTCACCGCCAAGTAGCAGACGTCGCCGTGAGTTTGGATTGGCGCGTGGCCGCCTACCACTACCGTGAGGCTGGCGAGCTCCGCTCCCTTTCGACCACCATCGCCCGGGCTATTCCAGAGATCATGGGAAGTGGCCAGCATGCGGCGGCCGGCGCAGAAATCGATCGCGTGCCAGTCTCACTTCGCCAGCCCGTATTCAATCTCGTTGCGTCGCGCATGCAGATGCAGGGTCGCGACGATGATGCCGCCATCGCACTATCCACGTCGGTCTTGGCGGTGGTCGAACCGGGCTCCCCAGAGTGCGACCACGCACTCTTGAACTTGGTCACGCTTTGTCTACAAACCGGCCAATCTCAACGATGTCGTCAATACGCAAGACAACTCATCGATACAACCGCGAACGCCCAACTCAGCCTTATTGCCGAGGGAACGCTCCTAATGCTCGATGCGAGCGCAACCGGGAGCATCGATGAATTCGTCCAGCACCTGAAGTCAATGGCCGAGACCCAACGGGGAATACACCGTCACTTCTTTGGCGTGTCGATGCTCAATCTGGCACTCGCCGCAATTGCCCAAGACGAACTTGGAACAGCCAAGCAGGCGGCTGACGAAGCAGTCGAGGCACTCGAAGGAACCTCGTCGCGAATTGAGCTCTCGGCCGCCTTGATGGCACGAGCCTACGCACTGACCTTGCTTGGTCAGCTCGACGACGCTCGAGACGCGATCTCTCACGCGAGCCAAATCGACGAGCTCGAAGCAATCCTTGAGCGAACCGCACTGGCCGACGGATACCTCGATCCTGATAGCGCGGAGCCGATGCTCGCGTCCCTAACTGAGACCCATACGAGCCAGGCAAAACCGCAGATTTCGTTCCAGGGAGCATGGTTCCTGAGCCGCAGGGGTCGATATGCTGAGGCCAGTGCTCTACTCGCCGAACATGCGGCGGAAGACGTCGGACTAGTCGGTCACGCGACGGCCCGCCAGACGAGTGCGGCGTACGTTGCCGCGGCTTCCGGTGACCCCCGCGCCCGTGACTTGGCGGAACGTTCAAGAGATGCGGCAGAGCGTCAAGGTGCCGTTCGATGGCGTCGAATTGCCAATCTGCTTCTTGGTTTCCTCGGGACGCCGCAACAAATGGCTACTGCGATCCGCTCGGTTGGCGCTGACTCGCCGTGGAATGTGACCTTTGTTGCGGATCTCGTCGCGCGTCGCCTCGACGAACTCGACGCTGAGGCACTCGGCGTGGTCGAGATTGCGGCTCGGATGCACCCCGGCCGGTGGCTGTTCGTCCTTCGAAGCGTCGTTGAATTCTGCAGGCGCGAACGAAGGCATGGCGGCCGCGAAATTGCTGGAAATCATCGGAGCCAATGGCGACATCCTGCGGTTGCGCGAGTACGCCCGGCAGCACCGGAAGCTTGGGGGAGCCTCGGACTTGGGTCGAGCATTGGCCAGGCAGCTCGCGCCACGGGCGATCGTGGAAGACCAAGGTCGGGTCTCAATCCAAATTGGTGTGCGACACGTTCTAGGCTCGAGTATTCGTCGAAAGGTGCTGGCGTTGCTGTGCTTCCTACTGACGCGGCCCCAAATGACCAGCACGCGGGACCAGGTACTGGACGCCCTCTGGCCCGATCTCGACCCGCCAGACGCTCTCAACTCCCTGAATCAGACCGTCTACTTTCTCCGGCGTGTTCTTGAGGAGAAATACGTGGACGACTTATCGCCTGGTTATGTTCACCACGCTTCCGATCTCATCTGGTTGGATCCCGATCTCGTCTCAAGTAGGAGCAACGACTGCCGAAAACTTATCAAGTCGTTGCCGCACGAGCCCAGCCCAGACCAGGTCGGAAGGCTGGTCGACTCTTACTGGGGCCGTTTCGCTCTCGATTTCGAATATGAAGAATGGGCCGGACCATACCGCGACTGGCTGCATGCCGCCTACCTTGAGATAGTCGAACGCGCAGTCGCCAGTGACATCGATTCAGGTCACTACGAGCGCGGGATCAGCCTTGCGAGGCGTGCACTAGATATCGATCCAAGCGCCGATAACATCGAAGTGTCTCTCTTGCGGCTATACCGGGCTAGCGGGGCTCATGCGGCCGCGGCTGAGCAGTACGCGCACTACGCAGCAAGCGTCCGCGAACAGCTCGGAATTGAGCCCCCCACGCTCGATTCCCTGTAGCGGATAGGTAAGGTTCCGTATTGACTGGACCATTGCGGAGTCCATATAGTCCCGGAACTTCGTAGTACCCCAGTACTAGGAAGCAACGTCAAGACGCTCGGACGCGCCGAAGCACCACCTGAAATGGGCACTTGGGGTGGAGCGGAGCGAGTAGTGCAACCGACCGACTATCGAGTCAGGTCGGTTTTCGTAGTCCACGGACCGCGAAGGCCGCAAAGGAGGATCGAGCGTGAATCCAGAAACGCAGAACAAGGGCTGGTAGGTTCAGCCATGAAGGCTCGCATGACCCGCATCATCATCACGATCAGTTCGATCGCGATGATTGCGGTTGCAGGTGGAGCTTCTCTGAGGGGCTTCTAGTACTTTTGGGCGAATCGTCCAGTGTCACTTGGGTGGCGTAAGGTTCACCCATGGCGCCTTCGGATGCGTTGCCCATGTCGCGGGCCCTCAGAGCGTATATCGCAGGAGTCGTAGCACTCAGCACAGCCGTGCTGGTAGCTGCGACTCTTTTCTTTGAGCCATATCCGTCGATTGCCATTGGATATGTACCCGGGGTGACGCCGTCGGCGATCCAAGTCCTTTTGGGGGTCGCCTTCTGGACGGTTCTAACCCTAGTGAGTTGGGCACTGCCCGTCCGCCTGTCTCACGGCACCCAACAGGCGGTGGCCAACGCCCCCATGCTTGCAGCGATTTTCCTGGGTGGACCGGCGGTCGGGGCACCCATCCGCCGTTCGATGGCACCCGTGATCGCAGCCATGTCCTTGGAGGCCCTGCCGTGCGGATGGGTGGCCGCCCTGGGAACGACGGAAGCTCGGGAGCTCCGCGGGAAGATCCCTTGGTACGGAACGTTGGCGAACCACGCTGGCATTGCTTTGCCCGCGTGATCGCCGGCGTCGTTTACGAGCTTCTTCCGGGCAAGGACGCTGGCCCGCTGATTGGTTTCGTCCGAGCGATGATCTCCGGAGCCGTGTTCTACGGTCTGAACGTTGGCCTGGCAGGATCTCTGCTGGCTCTCCGCACGGATCAATCGCTTGAGTCTGTCCTCATCGGTGAGTCGAGGGGCACGGTCAGTCAGAACCTCGCCCTAGGGCCGCTTGGATGGCTCATGGCGCTGGTGTATTCAAGTCTCGTGGTGGGCAACGCTGCTGTTTGCTCTGCCCCTTTACACCACCCGTATGGCTCTCGTCCGCTTCTTTGAGATGCGGGACATGTTTACGCAGACGATCGGCGCGTTGGCTTCAGCCGTGGATAAGCGGGACCCGTATACGGCTCGGCATAGCGAGAACGTGAAGACGATCTCGGTCGATATCGGGCGAGTGATGCGGGTCAACGACTCGGAGCTTGAGGCGCTCGAGTGGGGCGGCCTGCTCCACGACGTCGGCAAGATCGGTGTACCGGATCACGTCCTGCTCAAGAAGGATCGACTCGACCGCGAGGAACGGATGATCATGAATTCGCATCCGGTCCTGGGCGCCCAGATCATCGAGCCCGTGGCCAAGCTTGCCCCCGAACTGCCGATCATCCGGCACCACCACGAGTGGTACAACGGCTCGGGCTATCCGGATCGGCTGATCGGTGACGAGATCCCCAAGCTGGCCCGGATCCTTCACGTCGCCGACGCCTTCGAAGCCATGACCGCCGCCCGGCCCTATCGAATGACTCCACTGAGCCCGGAGCAGGCCCTGGCCGAGCTTCGCAAATTCGCCGGAGTCCAGTTCGATCCGGTGGTCGTCGATGCCTTCGTTCGTACTCGACACGCCGACGGCGTGGCCGACCCCGGTCGCCCGATCGAGCCTCGGCAGATCCCCCTCATCTCCCAGGCGGCGGACCAGATGCTGATGAGCAACGCGGAGGCGGCCACGGGCTCGAGATCCGATCGAGCCTGAGGGCCGAAGCCGAAACGCGGAGGGAGCCGGGCAACCTTGATGCTGTCGACAGGCATACGGGATGGCAGCCCTCCGGACCCTGCAAAATCAAGCATCAAAGCGGCGCCGCCGGCGACCCCACCGCCGACCCGCCCGCCAACGCGCCTGCCCACTGCCTCATGATGCTGGCGTGAACGTCGCCCCCCGCGGCCGCCCATGCTGATCGGTGGCATCGCCCTCGGACTGATCCTTGGCCTGATCGTCGGCGGCCACATCACGAATCTCGCCTACGTCCGACTGCATCGGTTGCGGCTGCTGCTGGTCGCGGTCGTGGTCCGGTTCGCGACGGACTACCTCCTCAATGCCGGCGTTCCGATCGTCGATCAACTCAGGGTCCCGCTCCTGGCCCTTGCCTTCGGGCTCCTCCTGGTCGCGCTGTGGGCGAATCGCGGCTATCCGGGCATGCCCCTGGCCTTCGTCGGGGTCCTGACGAATGCCGTCGTCATCCTCGTCAACGGCGGCTACATGCCGATCTACATCCCGAGCCTGGAGTTGGCCGGGATGACCCCGGCCGACGTCACGTCCGCCCTCCATTCGTTCCTGCCGGCCACGCTGGATGCCGACTTCCTGCTCCACCTCGGACCGTTCTCCGACGTCATCCCGATCCCGTTCCCGCTCGTCCAGAACGTGGCCTCGATCGGTGACGCGTTCCTGACCTTCGGTCTCGCCTTCTTCCTGTTCGCGTCGGTCGTCCGCGTCCCGCAGGAACTCACCGACGAGCAGCTCGAGGCCATCCGGCAGCGACTGGCGGATGCCGCCCTGCCGACGCGGACGGAAACGGGTCTGTCGCCGGCGTTGACCGGGGCGGTCGCCCTGGAGCGGCCGCTGTTCCTGGGGAGTGCCGGGCGCGGGATGGCCTCGCCATCATCGACCGCCTTCGAAACCGCCGCCACCGCCGCCACCGCCACGGCCGCGGCCGCCACACCCGCCACCGCCGCGACCGCCCCGACCCCCGCCCTCGAGCGCGTCCGCCAGCACCCATATGTCCGACTCGCCCTCAACGGCTCGTTCTCGGCGCTGTGGGCCGGTCAGCTCATCTCGCTCTTCGGCGATCGACTCAACCAGATCGCGCTCGTCGCGGTCGTGCTCATCTCGACCGGCTCCGTGCTGGCCAGCGGTCTCGTGTTCTTTGCCGCCACGCTTCCGAACCTGTTGCTGAGTCCCATCGCGGGGACGTTCGTCGACCGCTGGGATCGCAAGGAAGTGATGATCGTCAGCGACATCCTGCGGGCCGCGCTCGTGCTGATCATGCCGGTCGTGGCCATCTCCAACGTCCTGCTCGTCTACCCGCTGGTCTTCCTCATGACCAGCATCTCGGTCTTCTTCCGACCGGCCCGGGTCGCGATCCTGCCTCGGATCGTGCCCGAGGAGGACCTGCTCAGTGCCAACTCCGCGCTGTGGGTCGGCGAGACGATCGCCGACATCATCGGCTATCCCCTGGCGGCCGCCTTCGTGACCGTCCTCGGTTCGGCGGTGCCCCTGGCGTTCTGGGTCGATAGCGCGACGTACATCGCATCGGCTGCGTTGATCAGCTCGATCGTCGTTGGCGCCGCCAAAGCCTCCGACGTCGAGACCGGCACCGGCGAAGGGTTCCTGGCCGAATTCAGCGCCGGCTGGCAGTTCCTCAGACGCGAAACGGTCCTGCTGGCCAACACGCTCCAGGGTGTCGCGGGCCAGTTCAGCCTGGGGATCACCATCGCCCTGACACCGGCCTTCGTCGAGGCGACGTTCTCGAATTCGGGGTTCGGCTGGCAGACGGTGTATGGCTTCCTCGAAGCCGGGATCGGACTGGGCAACCTGATCGGCGGGTTCGCGATCGGGCTGCTCGGGACGCGGTTCGCCAAGGGCCGGATGGTCATCGTCGGCTACGCGGTCTGGGGCATCGCCATCTTCCTGTTCGCGCTGAGCGGCAACGTCGGCGTCGCGCTGGGGCTGTCGTTCGGCCAGGGCGTGGCCAACATGATCTTCGTGATCCCGAGCCAGACCCTGTTCCAGGAACGGACACCGGCGGCGCTGATGGGCCGGGTGGTCGGCTTCCGATTCGCCCTCGTCGGAGGGTCGACGACCATCGCCATGGCGCTCGGAGCGATCTTCGGGCAGGTCCTGGGGCCGGCTCCGGTCATCGCCTTCTTCGGGCTGGTCACGGTCGCGGCGGGTCTGGCGGGCTGGCTCGTGCCGGCGGTCCGTGATGCCTGAGCGGGTCAGGCCGGGACGTCGGCTCCATGCCTTGGGTACACTGGCGCCCGCGCGGCGCCCGACGATAACGGCCGCGACGAGGAGATCCACGACCGAATGACCGACCGACCCGAAGGCACGCCAGACGAGGCGCCGGAGCCCGTCGAGACGCCGACCGAGACGCCGACCGAGCCGGAGCCGGAGGCGTCGACGCCCGAACCCGAGGTCGAGCCGGCAGCCGAGCCCGAGCCGGAGCCGGAGCCGGAGCCGGAGCCCGAGCCAGAGCCGGAACCCGAGCCGGAACCCGAGCCGGAGCCCGAACCCGAGCCAGCCGCCGCTGAGCCAGCCGCCGCAGCTGCCGCCGCCGCGGCCACGACCACCGGACGACGTGGCGCGACCCCGGCACCGGCGCCCCGACCGCTGACGCCCGGCGAGCGAGCCGCGAAGATGACCGAGAACCCGTCGCGCATCTTCGTCATCGTCAGCGTCGCGGCGTTCGTCGTGATCTTCGCGTTCGGAGTGCTCGGCGGGCAGAACGGCGTGCTGAACCCGAAGCCATCGAAGGCACCGACGACCGCCCCCACCGCGCCGATCGAGAGTCCGTCCGCGTCGGCCTCCGCCGAAGCCAGTGCCTCGACCTCGGCCGGGCCATCGCCTCTGCCTGGCCTCCGCTTCAGCATCCACCGCCCCGTCGGCATCCCCTGCCCCGACCGCCAGTCCCGAGCCGAGTGCTCCGGAGGCATCGCCCAGCCCGTCCTGAACCGCGGAGGGTTCGCCATGTGGCGCTCCCTGGACCCCGTTCGCGCAAGAGCCAAGATGGTCGAGGATCAGTTGCGCGCCCGGGGGATCACGGACGAACGCGTCCTGGCCGCGATGGGCAGCATCCCGCGCGAGACGTTCGTGCCCGAGTCCCTGCGCCGACGCGCGTACGCGGACGAGGCCCTGGGGATCGATGCCGGGCAGACGATCAGCCAGCCGATCATCGTCGCCAAGATGACGGCGGACCTCGAAGTCCAGCCGGGCGACCGGATCCTGGAGATCGGCACGGGTTCCGGCTACCAGGCCGCGATCCTGGCCTGGCTCGGGGCGCGGGTCACGTCGCTGGAGCGCCATGGCCAGCTCATCGAGGCGGCCCGTGCCCGCATCGACGCCCTGGGCGACCTCCCGGGGACGGTCGAGATCCGGGAGACAGACGGCAGCCTGGGTGACCCTGCCGGTGCGCCGTGGGACGGGATCATCGTGACCGCCGCGGCGCCGGCCATCCCGGACCCTCTCCGCGAGCAACTGGCCGAAGGCGGTCGCCTGGTCATCCCGGTCGGTGGCCGCGATCGCCAGATGCTGACCGTGGTCACCCGCCGCGGCAACGACTGGCTGGAGCGACCCGATGGCGCCTGCATCTTCGTGCCGCTCATCGGGGCCGGAGGCTTCGAGGCATGACCACGCTCGGTATACTCGCCCGGCCATGACCCACGTCTTCGTCTCGCCCCATCCCGACGACGTCGCGCTCTCGTGCGGCGGCCTCATCGCCAGCCTCCGCGAGCTCGGGCAGACCGTGACGATCCTGACCGTCTTCTCCGGTGACGGGGCAGCCAGTGGCCTGTCCCCGTACCAGCGCGAGGCCCTTGGCTTCGGCTCGAAGGCCATGTGGCCGGTGACCGAGGCATTCAATCGAAGCGCGATCGCGGCCGACGTGCCGACCGCCACCCTGGCACCCGCCTGGGCCGCGACCGACGCCGGCCTGGATGCGACCCAGACCGATGCCGACGCGGCCGCCAAGCGGTTCTGGCAGCGCTCGTCCTGGTATCGCCGGGCCAGCATCCGGAACGAATCGCTGGCCGACCAGTCGGTCGCCGACGATTGGTCGACGCAGGGTCCGATCTACACCGACGAGATCGTCGAATCCGCAGCGTCGGGCAACCTCATGGCCAAGCGCCGGCTGGAGGACGAGCGGTTCGCCTACTTCGCCGAGGCATCCATCGTGTTCCTCGACCTGCCGGACGCGGTCTTCCGCGGCTACGAGGGCGACGACCAGCTGCTCGGCATGCCGCGCATCGACGACCAGGCCCCGTATCAGTTGCTGCGCGAGGAGATCGCCCGGCTCGAACCGCAGAAGGTCTACCTGCCGCTGGGTGTCGGTGGCCATGTCGACCACCAGCTCTGCCGCGATGTCGGCATCCGGTTGCTCCAGGACGGTCGCAAGTGGGTCATGCCCGGGCCGGATTACGCGGGCATCGTGACCTTCTACGAGGACTTCCCGTACGCGTGGTGGAACGACTTCCGTCGGCTGGAGGACCTGCCGGGTGCGCCGCTGGCGGACCTTCCGGCGGATATCGGCGTGAATGCCGAGTTCGCCGACGTGACCGACCAACTCGAGCGCAAGATCATGGGCATCAACATCTACGAGAGCCAGATGGAGCGGCTGTTCGACGGCACGCCACAGATGGCCGCCGCCGTTCGCGCCTACGGCCGCGCGATGGCCGAACTCGGCTCCGTGGATGGCTCCGCCGAGCGGTACTGGGCGTCTGGCCGCGTCTGATCCGATGACCGACGGCCCCGCGACCGTTCGCTGGTCGGGGCGTCAGATCCTCGCGCTCGTCATCGTCATCGGGCTCGGCGTCCTCATCCGCCTGCCACTGCTTTCGGCGGAAGGGCTCAAGGGCGATCTCGACCAGTTCGTCCTGTGGGTCCATGGCATCGCCGTGGGCGGACTGGGCAACGCGTACGACCAGAACCTGTCGTTCGGGCCGGTCATGGCCTACATCTGGGGCATCCTGGCCGCCCTCGATCCGGCGTTCAAGACCGTGGTCGACAGCTCGGATCCTGCCGTTCGGGTCGTGATGAAGATCCCGGCATCGGTCGCCGACGTCGGGATCGCCCTGCTGGTCGCCTACGCGCTGCGGTCCAAGCCGTGGTGGGCGGTCATCGGCGCCGCTGCGCGTCTTCCTGCACCCGGCCGTGATCGACGTCAGCGCCTGGTGGGGCCAGTACGAGAGCATCTACCTCCTGTTCGCCCTGGCGGCCGTCGTCTTCGCGATCAACGGTCGGAACGGCCTGTCCGCCGCCGCCCTGGCCCTGGCCGTGATGACCAAGCCGCAGGCGCTGCCCTTTGTCTTCCCGTTCGCGGCCTGGTACTGGGCACACGGCGGCATCCGCGAATTGGCGCGGATGGGAGGTATCGGCTTGGCGGTCATCGTCGTCCTGTGGCTGCCGTTCGTGCCGGCCGGCGGGCCGGCGACTACCTGAACAACCTGGGCGAATACCAGAACACATCTTCCCGTACCTGTCGCTCAGCGCCTGGAACCTGTGGTGGATCGTACAGATCACCGCGGTGGGTGGGTTCGCCTCAGACCAGATCGCGCTCATCGGGCCAGTGACATACCGACATGTAGGATTTGCGTTGGCTGGGGTCTTGTCGCTGGTCGTGGCGCTCTTGATCGTCCGCGATCCCAGTCCACGAACGTTCATCCTCGGGCTGGTGGCTTCGACCTTGATCTGGTTCGGGTTCCTCACCCAGA
>CAVRGM010000001.1:0-519338 GCA_963720715.1 uncultured Chloroflexia bacterium | reverse complement strand
GCCGCGCATCCTGCGACCGAGCGGGTCGACGAGGACGTCGGCCGTGACGATCGCCGGGACTCGTTCGTCGAAGACATCCACCATGAGTGGCGACCCCTCCTGGATCCTCGCCGGAAGATACACGTAGCCGATGGTTCGCGATAGGGTCGTTCCGTAGGCGACACTGCGAACCCGGCCGATGACCTCGTCCCCCGATCGGACCGCCTCACCACCGAATATCGGCAGGTAGCCGTCCCGATCGTCGACGACGAACGTTCGGAGGCGGATCCCGACATCCTCGCGAGGTCCGGACGACCGCGCTCGATGGGTGAGCAGGGCCTGCCGACCGATGAAGTCGCCCTTGGCCGTCCGCACGAACATCCCAAGGCCCGCCTCATCCGGCGTCTCGGACATCGTCATGTCCGTCCCGAAATAGCGATACCCCTTTTCGATGCGGAGCGAATCGAGCGCTCGATAGCCGAACGGGCCGATCCCGAACTCGGCACCGGCCCGCATCGCGGCATCCCAGACGGCCACGGCGCCGGACGCCTCTACGGCCAGTTCCCAGCCGAGCTCACCGGCATAGCTGATGCGGCTGGCCAGGACGGGCACACCGGCGATAACGATCGACCGGGCTTTGCGGAGAGGCAGGGCGTCGTCGGATACGTGCTCGGGGTCGACCACGGCCGCGCCAAGGACCTTACGCGCGAGTGGTCCCCACAAGCCGATGATGGCGTGGTCGGCCGAGGCGTCACGAAGGGTCACGCGCTCGTCCACGACCGCCTGCCGCAGCCAGGCCAGATCGGATGCCAGCGAACCGGCACCGGTGACCACCCGGAACCGATCGGCCTCGAGGCGGGTGATCGTGACGTCGGCGACCATGCCCCCGAGCGGGTCGAGAAAGGCACTGTAGATCACACTTCCGACCGGCCGGTCGACGTCGTTGGCGGCGACCCGCTGGAGGAGCGACAACGCGCCCGGGCCGGACACGTCGATCTTGCCGAATGACGAGAGATCGATGATGCCGACTCGTTCGCGCACGCTCCGCGCTTCGTCGCAGACTCGCCCGAACCAGGGAGGTTCGGACCAGCCCCAGGCGGCCTGGTCGCGACCGGCCCGGCGCCACGGCTGACCGGGCCGATGATGGTCAGCTCGTTCCCAGCCGGCCTTCGTGCCGAACACGGCGCCCGTCTCCTGCAGCCGGCCATGAAGCGGAGACAATCGGCGTGGCCGGCCGTAGACGTCGGCATCGTACGGGTAGCGAAGTCGGTAGTAGTCGGCGTACATCTCGCGGGCCAGGCCAGCGGCGAATGTCGGGTCCCGATACGTGTCACTGAACCGCCAGGCGCGGTACGGCCCGACGTCCACGCCAGGATCACCGGCGGTGATCCAGCCGGCCACGGCCCGGCCGATCCCGCCGCCACCTCCGAACCCGTTCAGGGACAGCCCGGCGGCTACCCAGAATCCGCTCACATCGGGTAGTGGCCCGATGAGCGGATTCGCGTCCGGGGTCATCGCATCGGGGTGACACACGAGGCGGATCGCCGCCGCATCGGCCAGGAACGGGAACCGCCGGATGGCACCGGCCAGGAGCGGCCCGAATCGTTCCCAATCCGGAGCCATCGACCGGGCGGCATGGTCCCACGGGACGCCGTCCTCCCAACGCGACGCGGGATCGAGTTCGTAGCCACCGAACACCATCCCGCCGTGCTCCGCCTTGCCGTAGACGAGGTTGTCCGGATCGCGGAAGCAGGGCATGTCCCGAGGAAGCTCGTGGCCGGGCACTGCGCGCAGCGCGACGTGCTGATGATCCACCGGAGTGGACGGGATGAAGCCACCGACCATCGCCGCGACCTGCGGAGCCCAGATCCCGGCGGCATTCACGACGACCTCGGTCGCGATGCGCCCGGTCTCCGTGATGACGGCGGTCACGGCCCGGCGCGCGCTGACCTCGAATCCGGTCACCCGGACCCCAGTCTGCATCCGCACCCCGAGCGCCCTCGCCGCGTCCGCGATGGCGTGCGTCGCCCCGTGCGGATCGAGGTGGCCATCCCCGGCCAGGTGGACCGCGCCGTACAGCGAGTCGGCCGACAGTGCCGGCATCAACCGACGGGCTTCCTCGGCGCCGATGACCCCGACGTCGAGCCCGATGCCGCGTGCCCGACTTGCGGCCCGTTCCAGCTCTCGAAGCTGGTCCGGGCTCGAGGCCAGACGCAGGCTGCCGACGGTCTCGAACACGCCCAGCCGACGATACAGGTCGATGCTGTACCGGCGAAAGGCCATCATCGTCGAGGAGGGATTGAAGGCGGTGACGAGACCGGCCGCCTGACAGGTCGACCCGGCGGTCAACTCGGCCTTCTCGAGGAGGAGGACATCGGTCCAACCTTCAAGGGCCAGGTGGTAGGCCACGCTGCAGCCGGTGATCCCGCCGCCGATGACCACCACGCGGGCCTGATCCGTCGCCATCATCGGGAACGATATGGCCTCACGGCGTCGCCCGTGCGGTCATCCTGCATGCGTCGATCCGCTCGGCTACGATCGCGCTGTGACCGCTCCCCGTGACCAGACGGCGTTCTCCATCGACCGCGCGACGCTGGAAGCGGAAGTGACCCGGATCATCGAGGCTGTCGAACCCAGCGGAACCCCCATCCGCGTCCTCGGCTCGATCGCCGTCTCGATACGCTGTCCGGCGGCGGCCGCCCTTCTCGGACCGTCGGAGCGCACGTACGCCGACATCGACATGGTGGCGTATCGGCGTGGCACGAAGGCCGTTTCGGACGCATTGATCGGTCTCGGTTACATCGACGACCGCGAAGTGTTCGCAGCGTCCGAGGGTGCCCGGTCGATCTTCGACGACGGGGTCCGACACATCCACCTCGACGTGTTCTACGACCGCCTCGAGTTCTGCCACATCATCCCGCTCGTGGGCCGACTGGAAGCCGATCGACCGACGATCCCACTCGCTGAACTGCTCCTGTCAAAGCTCCAGATCGTCAAGATCAACGAGAAGGACCTCGTCGACGCGATCATGGTGCTGCTGGATCACCCACTCGGCGACCATGATGGCGACGAGATCGATGTCGGCCGGATCGCCCGGCTCGCGGCTGCCGACTGGGGCTTGTGGCGGACGCTCACCCAGAACCTCGAGAAGGTCGTGGCGATGGCCGCCCACCTGCCAACCCTTGACGACGATGCGCGGGCTGGCGTCGTCGCCGCGGGACAGGCGGTCAAGCACAGGATCGACGCTGAACCAAAACCGATGGCCTGGCGGATGCGCGACCGGGTCGGCGACCGACGACAGTGGTGGACCGACGTCGACGAGGTCCGTTGACCGTTCAGTGACAGGCGGCCTGTCCAGTGTCGGACAGTTCACCGGTCGTCGAGATGAACTGCCACGCGTAGCCCGATGGCCGCAGGTCGAAGCGGATGACGCCGTGGATCCCGGCCACCCGAAGGTCGCTGTTGGCCGCGGTCTTCCCGAACGGTCGCAGGTCGGCGCCCCCGGTGCCGACGACGAACTCGCGGAGGCCGCGATCGGCGTCGGCGTGCCCATCCGGGTCCTGTGCCTTGAACCGCTCGTAATCGTGGTCGTGCCCGTTGACCACGACATCCGCATCGGCGTCATAGAGCGCACGCCAGAACGGATCGACGGTCGGATCGCTGCCGTGGTACCCGGAGCTCCAGCGAGGGTGATGCCAGATCGCCATCGTGCACCGCGCGTCCGACGCGGCGAGATCCGCGGCCAGCCAGCGACCCTGCGCCGAGTCCGGCCCACAGCCGCCAGCGATCGCGCATGACGAGTCGAGGACGATGATGTGCCAGGTTCCGAGGTCATAGGAGTACCAGGTCGTGCCGTCCGGGCTGGCTGCATCCCCGAAGTACCCGAGGTAGCCGGCGAGGTCACGGGTCAGGTGATCGTGGTTCCCGGGCGCCGGTCTCGTCCGGTCGCGGAAACGGCCCCAGGTCGGGTCGTAGCAGTCGGTGAACTGCGCGCTGGATCCGGCCGGATACGCGTTGTCGCCCGCCGTGAACACGGTCCCGGGGATGTCGGCCACGAGGTCCGCCGTCGCACTGTCATCCTTTGACCCGCAGTCGGCGATGTCGCCGGCTCCGACGAGGACGGCGTCCGGCCCCTCGGTGGGACCGGGCTCAGTCGCAGGGGCGGTCGGGGGTCCGCTGCTCGGCCCGCTGGATGACGTGGCTGTGGCAGAGGCGATGGCGGCGGATGGCGTCGCGAGACTGGCACCGGTCGCGCTCGACACGCTCGGGCCTGTGGAGCCGGTCGGCGATGTCCCGATCAGCGATCCAAGACCGAACAGCAACGCCAGCGTGGCTCCGAATGCGATGACCGCCAGGCCGACCCGCCGCCCGGCGCGAACGTCCGGTGAACCCGGTTCGACCGCCATCAGTCGCGAGCCGTCAGGACGAGCGCGTCCTCGAACCGGGCCGTACCCGCCGCGTTCAGGAGTCGCTCGAACCGATCCGAGGCATAGGCAGCGAAATCGATCTCGAGCGTGCTGATGGCCTGCTGCAGGACGCCCCACATCGCCTCGCGGAAGTCGGACACGACACGCATCAGGGTGATGCGAGCCAGCTGCCGCTCGTCGGCTCGGCCGGCATACGCCTCGAGGAGGATCGCGTCTTCGTCAGGCGATAGCTCATGGTTGGCACTGAGATTCCCCAGGTCGAAGTCGGGATCGCCCATCCCCGCATATTCCCAGTCGATGATCCGGATCCGCTCCCCGTCGTCGATGAAATTAGCGGTGAGGAGGTCGTTGTGGCACGGCCGCAGCTCGATGGTCTCAGCGAGCAGCGCCGTCTCGATGCGCCGGGCAGCGGTCTGTGCCTGGTCGTACTCGGATGGGATCGACACGCCACGGGCTATCGCCAGGGCTCGGTAGGATTCGACGATCCGCAGTGGTTCGAACAAGCCCGGGATCGCCGGGCCATCGTGGACCCGTCGCAATGAGTCGGCGATCCGGCGCAGCATCGCTGGCCCGTGGACGGCCTTCGGATCGACCGGCGTCCCATCGATGAACCGGGTCAGGAGATAGCCCTCCGGTCGGAGGTATGCCGTGACTTCCGGGCCGACCCCCACTCCGGCCGCGGCGATCGTCGCCGCATGTTCGACTTCACGGCTGATCCCCAGCAGATGCGTGTCGTTGCCGGCGAGTCGGAGCACCCAGCGATCGCTCGTCCCGGACGCGGCGATCATGAAGTTGCGGTTGGTGATCCCGCCGGTCAGGACCGTCGATCGCAACGTGCGCCCGGCGAATTCCGGCAGACCGCTCAATACCCGGATCAGTGGATCGCGAACATCGTCGGGCAGGGCCTCGATGCCGTCCATCCCAGGCTCGGGATCAGTCAGTGGCAGCAAGCGGGCGCAGCCCATCGGGCATCGGCCGATGCGACTCGACTGGCGTGACCAGCGACGCGACCATGGACCGGCTCTCGTTGACTCCCAACTCCGTGAAGAGGTAGGAGATCTTGCGTCGCTGCGAGGCCAGGATCTCCGCCTTCGGGGCGAGGTCCCAGAGCTGACGCTTGAACGGGCCGATCGCCTTCTTCCGGGTCGTGTACACGAATTGCTGATCGGTCTGGCCCGGCTTGCGCTCGTCGGCGGCGTTGGCGAAACACCATGCCTCGATCTCGCGGTGGAGCTCCTCCGGGAATGCCGGGTGTTCGTACAACGCGTTCTGGAAGCCGGTCGCCAGGTGGATCTCGGCGGTCTCGACCGCCGGGAATCGATGGAACAGCTCATCCGGCAGAGTCGAGGCACCATGCTGGACCGCACCGGCCAGACCGTATTCGCGAGCCACGACACCAAGCTCGCGAAGGACTTCGAAATCGAGCTTGACCTCGGCGACACCTCCGTCGGGCAGCGGCACGCCGCCGTGCGACGTCCCGGTCTGGACGCTGACCTTGGAGATGCCACGCGCCCCCGGAGCCAGGTGGTCCAGCACCCGGCGATACCCGTCGAGATACGCCCGCAACTCCTCGACCGTCGAGTTCTGGGTCCCGACCTCGCCGATCTCGCCACCGACACTGATCGTCACGCCGTCGGTCTCGAGCGACCGGATGAGGGCAGTCAACTCGGCCGCCCGACGATAGTTCTCGGCCTGTTCCTCGTCGGCCGAGTCCTTCGACAGGTCGACCAGGGTCGATGAATCGATGTCGATGTTGCGGTAGCCGGCTTCGATGGCCAGACGGCAGGCCCGTCGGATCTCCTCCGTCATCGCCTCGGGATCTGCGGCGTACTTCTTGGCATTGAATTGGTAGTGGTCACCCTGGATGAAGACCGGACCGTGCCAGTCCGCGGCGATCGCCCCGGCCAGCACGGAGGTGGCGTAGTCCGCCGGACGCTGGAACGTGTAGGTCTGCTCGCTCCGGGCGAGTTCGAGGATGACCGCCCCCACCTCGGCCGCCGCGGCCGCCTCGAAGACGGTCCGGGCCATGTCGAAGACCTGCGCCCGCAGGTTGATGGCGGGGACCGTGAAACCGGCGACCTCTCCCTGGGCGCGCGCGTCGTACAGTGCCTGGATGCTGGATGACCGGGCGCCCAGGACCTGGCTCGCCTCCCAGACCAGCCACTGGGCGGCCGCGATCGTATCCGCGTCCGTCGCGAAGGCCGCCGTCCAGGCCAGGTCGCGGATGGTGTCCGAGCGGAAGACCCGCTCGTCCTCGACGACGAGCCCGTGTCTCTCCAGACGGGCCGCGGGCCGGAGCGTGTCGAGAAGGTCGGTCGGCGAGGTCGCGACGTATGGCATCAGCGCCTATGGTAGCGACCGCTCAGAGAGTGGGCTTTACCACCATCAGGAACACGATGACCACGATGAGCAGGCCCAGGAACATCCCGCCCCGCTGGATCTTCTTGACCGTCGCGACGATCTCGGGTGACGGGCCGGTCGCACCCGGTGGCGGCGGTGCGGAGGTCAGCTCGATGAGGTGGTGCAGAGCGTTGCGCTGGACGGTCAACGCGAATACGAGAGCGATGACGTAGAGGACGATCCCAAGGGCAAGCCACAGTGACTGGGTCTGGAAGTTCCCGGCAAAGATCAGCAGGAGGCCGGTGATGCCCTGGACGATGGCCAGCGGGTAGACGAGACCGTTGCCGATCGCTGCCACCTGACGGGAGCTGAAATTCGCGTGCTGCGGCTCTTTGGCCGCCAGCGAGCCCATGATCGAGTAGGCGAATGTCGGCCCGAAGGCCAGGATCGCCCCCATGACATGGAGGAACAGCAGGAACGGGACGGTCTGGGACACTCCTTGGTCTCCTCACAACGTTCGACGAACGACGGTCGTGGGAAGGATACGCGCTAGGAGGCTCGCTTCGTCCGTCGCTCCACGAAGTCGACCAGGACGTACTCACCGAGCTGCTCAGGGCTGGCATAGAACGCCCGGCCCCGGTTGAGCCGTGTCATCACCGCCACGAAGTCCGTCAAGGCGCGCGAACGCTCGAGCATGAACGTGTTGATGGTGATGCCCGCCTTCGTGCAGCGCTGGACTTCGCGCAAGGTCTCGCTGATCGTCCGGCGAGTCGGCGGGTAATTGAATTCGACCTGGCCGTCCTCGAAATGGGCTGTCGGTTCTCCGTCGGTGATCACCACGACCTCCTTGTTGACCGCGTGGCTCCGCTCGAGGACGTGGCGAGCGAGCAGGAGTCCGTGCTGGAGATTCGTGCCGTATTCGGAGCCGTGCCAGCTCAACTCGGCCAGCGCCCCCGGTCGGATCTCACGCGCGTAGTAGGCGAACCCGATGACCGTCAGGTCGTCGCGCGGGTACTGCGTCCGGATGAGGGTGTCGAGCGCGACCGCGACCTTCTTCGCGGCGAGGAAACAGCCGCGCAACAGCATCGATCGGCTCATGTCGACGAGCACCACCGTCGACGTCCGGGTCAGCTGCTCGGTCCGGTGGACCTCGAAATCGGCGGGACGCAGGCGCACCCGACGGTCGCTGGCCGCGGTCCGGGCCGCGGGCGCATTCTCTTCGCGAGCCAGCGCGTTGAACAGTGTCCCGCGCAGGTCGAGGTGGAACGGATCGCCGAATTCGTACGACTTGGTCGCCTCGTCCCGCTCCCCTCCTCGACCGCCCCGGTCGATCCGGTGACCACCGAAGGCATCTCGTTGCAGCCGCGCGAACAGGTCGTCGAGGACCTTCTGGCCGATCCGCCGGCTGCCTCGCGGCGTCAACTCCATCCGCTCGCCGTCCCGGCTCAGGTAGCCGGCGGCCTCGAGTCTACGCGCCAGGTCATCCAGCGCATCGAGGTCGCGCAAGCCGTCATCGCCGAGCAGGTCACGAACCTCACCTCGATCGATGGACGCGAGATCCGACGCGGTTCCGACATCGGACAGCGCGTCGACCAGTCGATCCATGGCTTCCAGTCGGCCGATCTGGGCAAGCGCCCCGCCGAGACCCAGCGGGGCCTCGCCGGAGAACGGCACCCGGTCACCCAGGCCACCCGGGAGCAGGAGGTCGAGGTTCGAGGCGAGCTGGGCGAGATCGACCAGCAGCCGGTCGTCCTGCAGGAGCGCTTCCATCATCGACTGCAACTCGGCCCGTTGTTCCGGACTCATCGATCGCAGGAGGGACTGCATGGCCGCCATCCGCCGGGCCAGCTGATCGATGATGTCGTCGAACGTCTGCGCCCCTGGGAAGAACTGGCCATGCCGCGCCAGGAATCCCGTCACATCTGGCTCGCCGCCACCGATCCGCTCGCGGATCAGCGCGTTCAGGTCGCGGACCATCTCGCGGTTGGCAGCCAGATCCTCCGGACGCATCGACTTGATGGCCTCGGACATCCCGGACACGTACTGCTCGAGCACCTGGGCCTGGAGGCGCTTCACGAGCTCGTCGAACCGGTCGTGGGCGGCCGGCTCGAGGAAGTCGTAGTCCTGGAGGCTCCTGATGCGCTCGCCAAGATCGGTCGGCAGCGCGTCGAGCTGGTCCAGGCGCCGGGCGGCCGCGCTCCGAAGCATCGAGCGAAGCTGTGCGTCCTCGGCCATGGCCGCGTCCGATACATCCCCTTCAGCGGGTATCGCGGCGGCATCCAGTCGTCGCTCCACGCCGGCCCGTTCCTCGTCGATGATCTCGGCGAGATCGCGCCGGATATCCCCGAGGACGTCGTCGAGCTGATACCGCTCCAGGAGCTCCTCACGCTGTCGTTCGAGCCGCTCCATGAGGTCTCGCAGCCCGCTCAGGTCGCCTCGCGTCGGGTCGCCGCTCCGCCAGCCCCGCTCCATCATCCGTCGGAGCGCTTCGCCCAGATCGCCTTCGGCCATGACGTCGTCGGCGAGAGCGTCGAGGATCTCGTCCGCCTCCAGGTCGATGATCCTCTGGCTCCCGTCCCAGGCCGAGTACCGGGCGGCGCGAGCGAGCGCGTCGGCGGCCGTCCCGACGGACGCTCTGACCTCCGAGCCCAGATCGCGTGGATCTGGCGAGTACGCGGTCACCGGTGGTAGACGGTCCCGCCCGGGATGCGATCCTTGTTGAGCCGGCGGGCGAGATGGAGTCCCTCGAGCAGGAACTCCACCGCCGAGGCCACGACGGCGGGTTGCTCGGCACCGTCGGTCGCGTCGTACGCCCCGAGTCGATCGACCGCCGTGGACAGGCCTGGGACCTCACGCAACCAGACGACGTACTCGCGCGATGGCGTCCGATCCCCGGTCTCGACGGTGAACCCGTCCTCGAACGCCTCGACCACCCCATCGAGGTCCTCGAGCGAGGCGCGGCGCCCGAACGTGGCGTACAGCGCTTTGGTGATCAGGCGCTCCACGATCCGCTCCTCGGGGGCATCGTCACCGGCCGTCTCGAGCTCGATCTTGCCGACGGTGGATGCCACGACGGCGCCGAGGTCCGAGACGCGAGGGACGGCGACAGGTTCGCCGAGACGGACCGCTCGTTTGAGGGCGGCTGCCTCCAGTACCTCCGCGTTGGCGACCGAGACCCGGACGCTGACGCCAGACCGCTGGCTGATCTCCGGAGAACGACGAGCCAGGTGGGTCAACTCGGCGACCAGCTCCTCCATGAACGCCGGGACCACGATGACCGGCGTTCCCTCGTCAGGTTCGAAGCGGTGCTTTTCCTGACGCACGATGGCGATCTCATGGTCCAGCGTCCGTGGGTAGTGGGTCCGGATCTGCGAGCCAAGGCGATCCTTGAGCGGGGTGATGATCCGACCACGCGACGTGTAGTCCTCCGGGTTCGCCGAGGCGACCACGTACAGGTCGAGTGGCAGGCGCACGACGAACCCTCGGATCTGGACGTCACGTTCCTCGAGGATGTTCAGGAGGCCGACCTGGATCCGCTCGGCCAGATCGGGCAGCTCGTTGATGGCCACGATCCCACGGTTTGCTCGCGGGATCAGCCCGTAGTGGAGGGTCAGTTCGTCAGACAGGTAGCGACCCTCAGCCACCTTGATCGGATCGACCTCGCCGATCAGATCGGCGATGGTGATGTCGGGTGTCGCGAGCTTCTCGGCGTAGCGCCGATCGGCCGGGATCCAGGCGACAGGTGTCTCGTCGCCGTCCCGCTCCACGATGGCGCGGGCGGCCGGGCTGATCGGGTCGAATGGGTCGTCGTTGAGTTCCCCACCGTCGACGACTGGCAGCCACGGATCGAGCAGCCCGACGAGCAGGCGGGCGAGCCGCGTCTTGGCCTGACCTCGTTCGCCCAGGAAGACCAGGTCGTGACCGGCCAGGATCGCGTTCTCGATGGCCGGGACGACCGAATCGTCATACCCGACGACGCCGGGGAAGATCGTCTCGCCGGCACCGATGCGGGCCAGCAGGTTCGCGCGCATCTCGTCCTTGACCGGTCTCGAGCGCCAACCCGACGCCCTGAGTTCGCCGACCGTCGCCGGCTGCGTTGATGTCCCGATCTGATGACATCCACGGCTGCCCCCCGGGTGCGCTGGATTGGGCTCGGACCGCGAGCCTACGTTGCGCTTTCGCGGAGCGTCAAACGCCTCGGCGGGCCGGTAGGTTCGGAGGGCGTCGCGAACACGCTGTTGGTCGTGGACACGGGTCGTGACGAGCTCCCTTAGGCGGGAGGCGCGGCGCTCCTGTTCGATCTCGAAGTCCCCGGCGTGCAGACCGACGCGGCGGCCAACTCGGGGATCACGCCCCAGCCGAAGTGTTCGAAGGTATCGGTCTCCGGATCCCAGGTCGCGAGGACAGCCGGCCCGAGCCGCTGCGTGTGTCCGTGGACGTCGCGCGCGATCGGTCGCACGTAGTGCGCCGCGATCACGCGGCGACGTCCGTCTGCGAGACGACGCAGGATCGAGCACGATGCCCAGGTGCGAGCACTCATCCTTGGTCAGGGCCACGGGCGGGGCCTGCAGGTCGCCGAAGACCTCCTCCAGCGTGTCGGCATGGATCGTTGCGGCGAGACCGTAGCCGATCGATGCTGCCCGGACCGCGATCCGCGCGACCTCACCCCAGGTGTGGCTGGGCAGGCGCCCGGACAGTTCCGTGGCGAGCAGGAGCGTCGTATCGGGGCGGACGGGTTCGACGGTCCTGGCAACGGGTGGTTTACCCGGCCAACCAAGCTCCGAGGCCTGCGGTAGCCAGTCGAACGTCTCGGTCTCGCCGGCCAGCTCCACGACGTGGGTCGTCGGTGGCAGGAAGTCGAGCAATGCGGTCAACACGGTGGTCTTGCCCGCCCCCGGCGCCTGTGCGGCCACGATGATCGGGACACGAGCCTCGATGAGGAGCCACAACTCGGCCGCCAGCTCCGGATCGAGCGTCCCGTCGCCGATGAGAGTCGCGATCGATCGTGCAGGAACGTCGTGCATCACCACAGCGTAGATCAGGCTGCGGACGGTCTCACCCACGCCGCCGACCACGCGATACTAGGCACCGCCATGGCCCTTGACATCCAGCCGCTCACCCTCGACCGCTTTGCGGACCTGGCCGCCCTGTTCGATGAAGGCGGCGATCCGAAGTGGTGCTCGTGCACGTACTTTCGGGTTCGCGGTCGGGACTGGTCGAACTCGACGGCCGCGGGGAACCGCGATGAGCTCAAGACCCTGGCCGGGCGGGACCTGGCGCCAGGGCTCGTCGCCTACCGGGAGGGCAAGGCCGTCGGCTGGGTCAGCCTGGGACCTCGCGAGGACTTCGATCGGCTGGCCTACTCGAGGATCCTGGCGCCCGTCGACGACACGCCGGTCTGGTCGATCGTCTGCTTCGTCGTCTCCCGAGGGTCCAGGGGGCTGGGCGTCGCATCGGGTCTCCTCGACGCCGCGATCACGTACGCCCGGGCGCATCGGGCCAGCACCCTGGAGGCGTATCCGGTCGATACGGCCGGCGAGCGGATCCCCGCGGCCAACGCATACCACGGCACACTCGGGATGTTCGAGCGGGCCGGGTTCACGGTCGTCGATCGTCGGCAGTGGAACGCGAAGAGCCCCACGCGCCCGATCGTTCGCCTCGCACTGCCCGACGCGGGAGCGCCTGATACGCTCGACCGATGACCGAGGTGCCGTCCGATGACGCATCGCGCGGCGTGACGCCACTCGAGCGTCGCGCCGCCGACCTCGAACGGCTCGCCCGGGACACCTGGGACGTCGTGATCGTGGGCGGCGGGATCGTGGGGGCCGGGGCGCTCCTCGACGCGACGTCTCGCGGGATGCGCGCCGCGCTCATCGAGCAGGATGACATCGCGGCTGGCACGTCGTCTCGCTCCTCGAGGCTCATCCATGGTGGCTTGCGCTACCTCGAGCAATTCCGTCTCGGTCTGGTCCGGGAGGCGCTGGCCGAGCGGTCACGTCTGTTGGAACTGGCGCCGCATCTGGTGCGTCTCGAGCCGTTGCTCTTCCCGATCTTCGGGATCCCGTTCGCCTCGAAGGCCTTCTACGACGCGGGTCTGACCCTGTACGACCTCCTCGGTGCGCGACACGACGGTGGCTGGCATCGCCGATTGTCGGCGGCCGCGACCCTCGAACTCGCTCCTGCGCTGCGCCGGGACGGGCTTCGCGGCGGACTCGTCTATCACGACGCGGTCGAGGACGATGCTCGCTATGCGCTGGCGGTGGTTCGGACCGCCGCCGCGGGAGGAGGCACGGCCGTCACGAGAGTACGTGCGACGGGGCTGCGGACCGATGGGTCGGTGCGGATCATCTTCGCCACGGACCTTGCGACGGGCGACCAGATCGAGATCAGGACCAAGGCGGTCGCGGATGCGACGGGGGTATGGGCCACCGAACCCACCCATCCGTTCCAGTCGACGGCACTGCGGATCCAGCCCAGCCGTGGTGCCCACCTGGTCGTGCCACGCGCTCGGATCCCGAGCTCGATGGGACTGGCCATCCGCGTCCCCGGCAAGGTCGTGTTCCTCGTCCCGTGGCCCGACTACTGGCTGATCGGGACCACCGACGCGCCGTTCGACGGTCCCGTGGCAAGACCCGCGGCGGCCGGCTGGGAAGTCTCGCAGCTGCTCGAAACGGTCAATGCCACGATGGACGTCGCCCTGACCCGCGACGACGTGGTCGGAACGTACGCGGGTCTCCGACCACTGATCGCACCGTCCGGCGGATCGACGGTCAAGGCTTCGCGCGAGCACCGCGTGACGGTGGAGACGGATGGCGTCGTCCGGATCGCGGGTGGAAAGTACACGACCTATCGGGTCATGGCTCGGGACGTGATCGACGCCACGCTGGGAGACGCCGAAGCGCAACGCCGCCCCAGCGAGACGGCCCGTCGCGAGCTCGTCGGGGCGACCCATCCGGCCGCGCTCCGAAGCCTCACGGTGCAGCTGTCAGCCGAGTTGGGTCCGGCTGTCGCCGCATCGCTCGTGGCCCGGCACGGGACGGAAGCACCGGCCGTCGTCGCCCTTGGCCGACGACTCGATCTGCTTCGACCGCTCGTCGAGGGCCGGCCGTTCCTCGAAGCCGAGGTCGCCTGGGCGGTCCGTGAGGAGCTGGCGATGTCGCTCGATGACGTGCTGGCGCGGCGGATGCGGCTGGCCCAGGAATTGCCGGATCGGGCAGCCGCCATCGCCACCCGCGTCGCCTGCATCATCTCGGCCGACCTCGGCTGGACCGAGGCACGCGAGGTGCTCGAGGTCGAGGCGTACATCGCGGAGGCACGACGGGAATACTCGGTGCCAGGGGACGTCGACGCGCGGCCTTCGTAGCGAGCATATGCACCGGGCGGGTATCCCGGCGGCTACACGGGCCGGAAGTACCCGGACAAGGCCGCGGCATCACCGGATCGTGGCCGCCGCGGGCACCGTTCAGGCTCGACGACGGTCGATCGAGTCGGTGAGCGCGCTTTGTTCGTCCCCTAGCGCCAGAGATACGCATGGGGTGCACACGGCCTGCCGCATCGGCCGCTCCGCGTCGGCCAGACGCCCTGTCGCGCTCGGATTTGACATCGACCGGGGCACCACCCTAGACTGCCGACCGGCTCGCACGTCGCGGGCATGGATCTGGTAATGAAGGAGGCGGCTCGAATGACGACACCGTTCCTCCTCACCCGATGCGTTGCGCCCATCAACGGCTCCGCAATCGGGAGATCTGTGCCCATCTCGAGTTAGCCGCAGGCGGCAGGACCGCCATCCGGACGAACCACGAGCCGAGGGCCAGATCGGGCCCCCGGCTTTTTTGATGCCTTCCCTGCCCATACCGGACAGGACGGAGGACACCAGAGCCGCGAGGCCCCCGACGATCGACCGTCGGCGAGGACCCGCGGCTCTTCCATTCACCGCCCACCCGCACCGTCAACCCTGGAGATCACCGTGACCGCTCTCTTGAGCCCACAACTGAAGAACAGTCCGACCGACCAGCCACCGAGGCCGGTCGTGATCGAGATGCGGCCTGACCGTCCAGCCGCAGTGCCGGCGCTCCTCATCGAGGACGTCAGCAAGCGGTTCGTGGTCAGTCGCAAGAAGCCGCCGGTGACCGCGATCTCGCACGTGTCCATGCGCCTCGAGCGCGGCGACATCCACGGGGTCCTTGGCTCCAACGGTTCGGGCAAGTCGACGCTCATCCGGCTCATCTGCGGTCTGTTGACCCTTGATGAAGGTCGGGTGGAGGTCTTCGGTCACGACATCGTCCGTGAGGAGATGGCGGTCAAGCGCCTGATCAACCGGGTCAGTGTGGATGCGGCCTTCTTCAAGAAGCTCAGTCCGATGGAGAACCTCCTGTTCGCGGCGCGCCTGTACGGGCTCGATGGCCCGACGGCCAAGCGCGAAGCGGTGACGATCCTGGCCAGGCTCGGCATCTCGGAGAAGCGGATCGACCGGCCGATCGAGCAGATGAGCCGAGGCATGCAGCAGAAGGTCGCCATCGCGCGAGCACTGCTGACCAGTCCGACGCTGTTGCTCCTCGACGAGCCCACGACCGGACTGGATCCACGTTCCAAGCTCGATGTCCAGGCGTTCATCGAGGAGCTTCGCGAGACCCATGACGCAACGATCGTCCTGACGACCCACGACCTGGCCGAGGCAGAACGACTGTGCGGCCGGATCACGATCCTCAACGACGCCCGGGTCGTGGCCGAGGACACGCCGCTCGGCCTCAAGACCCTCATCCGCGATCGCGTGGACGGTCCCGCGACGCTCGAAGACGTCTTCATGACGTACACCGGCAAGTCCCTCGACGACGACGTCGAGGAAGACGATGCCGAGATCGATTGAAAGGAGGTGAGACCCATGAACTTTTCCCCGGAACTACTCGGCCAGCTGGCCAGGGAGCGGATCGATCGAGAGATCGCTGAAGCGGCCCTGCGGCAGCGCGCCCGACAACCTTCCCCGTCCATCCGCCAGGCGGTCGGCCGCCGGATCATCGCATTCGGCGCCCGGCTCGCGGCGGAACCCCCATTCGAGTCGGTCCGGTCCAACTAGGGACCGGACCGACTCCACCCACCTGGAGATCCACCGATGACCGTCGTGAGCCATGAGCTGAAGGCCTCATACGCCTTCATCGAGCGCAACTTCAACCTGACTCGCCGCTACTGGGGCTGGGAACTGGCGTTCCTGGTCTACTCCGTCGCGGGCGCGCTCTCCATCTCGCTCATCGGCGCGTCGCAGGGCAACGAGACGTTGCTGCTGTCGTTGATGATCGGCGCGATCTTCTGGAACTACCTGTCCGTGGTCTTCTCGTGGATCGCCGAGACGATCACGGTCGAGCGCTGGGAGGGCACCCTCGAATACACGATGATGGCCCCGATCCAGCGCTGGTCGCAGCTGCTCGGTTCGGTCGCCTACGCGATGGTCTACGGGCTCGTCCACACGTCGGTCATCTTCGTCGCGCTGGTGCTGTTCTTTCCGCAGCTCGACCTCAGTCAGGCGAACCCTGGCACGGTCGGGGCATTCATGCTGCTCGGCTCGTTCAGCTTCGTCGGGATCGGGATGATCGCCGCCATCCTGCCCCTGCTGTATGTCGAGCGTGGCGCACAGATGACCTTCGTCCTCCAGTCGGTGTTGCTCCTCATCAGCGGCGTCTACTACTCGGTCGACATCCTGCCGCCCTGGATGCAGGTCCTGTCCCGCTTGTCGCCGGCGACCTACGTTCTCGAAGGCGTGCGGGCGGGTCTTATCGACGGCACACCGATCAACGAGTTGACCTCGCTCGTCTGGCCGCTGCTGGTCATGGGCGTCGTGTTCATCCCGTTCGGGCTTTGGGCATTCGGCCGCGCCGAGCACTACGCCAAGCGGACGGGCAAGTTGAAGCGGGTCGGCTGAGCGATGACGACCCCGGGCACGGACACCACGCTACTGGCGCTCGGCTGGGATGCCGACTGGGACGCGGCGTTCCAGCCGTACTCGGCCGACGGCCTGCGCCCGGCGCGGGTCGTTGCGGTCCATCGCGAGACGTCGATCGTCCGCGACGCCCGTGGCGATCGCCCGGCCGTCGTGTCGGGGTCATTCCGGTTCAGCGCACTGGCCCGCAGCGACTTCCCGACCGTCGGCGACTGGGTCGCCCTCGATCGCGACGATGTGGTCGTCGCGATCATGGCCCGTCGGAGCGCCTTCACCCGGATGGCCGCTGACGGCAGCCGGCGCGGAGCGAGCCTGGACGACGAGCAGGTCATGGCCTCGAACATCGACCTCGCGCTGCTCGTCGCCGGGCTCGACAACGACTTCAACCTGCGTCGGATCGAGCGCTATCTGGCTGTCGCCTGGTCGAGCGGCATCGATCCATTGGTCATCCTCAACAAGGCCGATCTGGCCGACGACGTGGACGGCCGTCTTGTCGCGGTCGATGCGATCGCGCCTGGGGTACCGACGATCGCGGTCTCCGCCTGGACGGGCCAGGGACTGGACGAGCTTCGAAACCACCTGCGGCCGGGCACGACCGGGGCGATCCTCGGTTCCTCTGGCGTCGGCAAGTCGACGTTGGTCAATGCCCTCCTCGGGGAGGATCGGCAGGCGACGAGCGAGGTCCGCGACTCGGATTCGCGGGGTCGCCATACGACGACGCATCGCGAGTTGTTCGAGCTGCCCGGCGGGGCCCTGCTCGTCGACACCCCCGGGATCCGGGCACTCGAAGTCCTTGGCGCGGAACGTGGCGTCGACGAGACCTTTGACGACGTCATCGACCTCGCCGCGACCTGTCGGTTCAGCGACTGCCGGCACGAAAGCGAGCCGGGCTGTGCTGTCCAGGCGGCCCTTGCCGACGGCCGCTTGACCCCAGATCGGCTGGCCAGCCATCAGAAGCTGGAACGCGAGTCGGCCCGCCTTGCCCGCGAAGGCGACCCACGGGCGCGAGCCGAACACCGCCGCACCTGGAAGATCATCCACAAATCCGTGAACGAACACATGGAACGCAAGTACGGGAGCGACCGATGATGACGACGACGACGACAGGACCGACCGCCTGGCTCCAGCTGGCCGGCGCGCCACCGATCCCCGGGCTTCGGTTCCGCCTCTGGCGCGACCGGTCGGACTACGAACCGTTGGCGGCCCTGCTGCGCGCCACGAGCCTGGCCGACGGCATCCCGTGGCTTCCGACCACGGAACAGGTGCGCCTCCGGTACGAAGGCAACCCGGACCTCGACCTGGGCCGCGACATCATCCTGGGCGACCTGGACGGTCGGGTCGTCGCCTGCGCCGCGTCCGAATCGGTCGTCCGGGACGGGGCACAGATCTTCGAAGCCTGGGGCCGGGTCCATCCAGCCGTCCGTCGGCGAGGCATCGGGACCATGCTTCTCGCCTGGAACGTCGCTCGGATCCGCGAGCGCGCGGCGGCCATCCAGCCGGGTCAGCCGATCGTCATCCAGGACGACGCCGAGGACGGGCAGGTCGGGGCGGTGGCGCTGCTCCGGCATCACGGATTCGAACGGGTCAGGACGTTCTATCTGATGCGTCGCGACCTGACCGACCCGATCCCGGAAGCGGACATGCCGGCCGGGCTGGAGTTCCGGACCGTCACGTCGGACCAGCACCGCGCCATCTACGACGCCGAGGTCGAGGCGTTCCGTGACCACTGGGGCCACCGCGAAGGCTCGGACCACGGCTTCGAGGTGACCTTCGGGCACAAGGAGATCGATACCGACCTATGGGTCGTGGCGTGGGCCGGCGACCAGATCGCGGGAGTCATCGAGAACTGGATCTGGGCTGAGGAGAACGCCGCGCTCGGCGTCGATCGAGGCTGGGTCGAGACCGTGTGCGTGCTCCGCCCGTGGCGGCGTCGCGGCCTGGCCAGGGCGATGACCCTTGCGTCGTTCGCGCGACTTCGGGCGGCCGGGATGACCGAGGCGATGCTTGGGGTCGATGCGACCAACCCGAACGGCGCCGTCGCACTCTATGAAGGCGTCGGTTTCGAGATCTTCCGACGAGAAGGTGCCTACCGTCGTACCTTCCAACCATGACCACCAGCAGGATCGAGGGGACGCCGGTCCCCGGCGCCATCAGTCGGTCGTTCGCCGACGCGACCGACTACGCGTCGCTCGCCGGCCTCATCGCGACGGCCAATGCGTTCGACGGTATCCCCTACCTTCCGACGGCTGCGGATCTGCAGATCGAGATGGAGAATTCAGAGGGAGTGGAACCCGGGCGCGACGTCATGTTGGTCGAGCTCGAAGGGCGTCTGATCGCCGCGACCGGGTTGGAGCGGGTCATCCGCGAGGACACCCCGACATACGACATCTGGGGATCGGTGGATCCCGGGTTCCGCCGCCGCGGCCTCGGCACCTGGCTCCAACGCTGGACGCTCGAGCACGCCCGGACCAGGGCAGCCCTCGAAGACCCGCAGGGGCCCGTCGCATTCGGATCGTTCGCGGAGGACGCCGAGGTCGGGCACCGTGCCCTCCTGACGCGCGCCGGGTTCGCGCCGGTCCGCCACTTCTTCCTGATGCGCCGGACCGATCTCGGCGACGTCCCCGATGCACCCCTCCCGGACGGTCTCGAGATCCGACCCGTGACCGAGGACCAGCGTCGGACCATCTTCGACGCCGAGAACGAGGCGTTCCGGGACCACTGGGGTCACCGCGAGATGAGTGACGGCGACTACGCCACGACATTCGGACGTGACGGCCTGGACACCGACCTGTGGGTCGTCGCCTGGGACGGCGATCAGGTCGCCGGCGTCGTCCAGAACTGGATCTGGGCCGAGGAGAACGCCCGGCTCGGCGTCAACCGGGGCTGGCTGGAGCACATCAGCGTCCGTCGGCCGTGGCGGCGTCGCGGCCTCGCCCGGGCGATCACCGCCGAATCGCTGCGCCGGCTCCATGCGGCGGGGATGGACGACGCGATGCTTGGCGTCGACTCGGAGAACCCGAATGGGGCGCTCGGCCTTTACGAGAGACTGGGCTTCGCGGTGCACAGCCGGGCGGCGGCCTATCGACGGTCCTTGTCAGGCGAATAGCCGCCCGCTGTCTCGGACCAGCTCCATCCAGGAACGCTCGCGACCGATGGTCGTGGCGTTGCCGTGGCCGGGCAACACGCCGATCGAATCCGCGAGGGCCGTCAGGCGGGCGATCGAGTCGACCATCGCCGCCGCATCGCCGCCCGGCAGGTCGACCCTGCCCCAGGCTGCCTCGAACAGGGTGTCGCCGCTGAACAGGAGGCTGTCGTCCTCGGCCAGGAGGCACACGGAACCTTCTGTGTGACCCGGCGTGTGGAGGATCCGCAGCCGGATCTCGCCGAATCGGATCACACCACCCTCCGCCAGCTCGACCGCCGGGACCGACGGCACGATCTCGAACGGTGCGAACGATGGCTGCGGGTCGGTGAGCCGGATCGCGTCGAGCGGATGGACCGCGATCTTCGCGCCGGTGTGGGCGACCACGGCCGCGTTGTCGCCGATGTGATCCCAGTGTCCGTGGGTCGACACGATCAGCTTCAGCGTCCAGTCGCGGGCCGCGAGCTCGTCTGCGACCCAGGCCAGTGATGGGGTCGCCGTGTCGATCGCGATGGCCTCACGGGACCGAGGATCGGCCAGGATATGGACATTGGTCGAGACCGGCCCGACGACCCGGGTCAAGCGTTCCATGCGAGGGCTCCGGCGCGCCAGCGTCAGTCCGGCGTCTCGAGTTTGGTCTTCATGCACTCGAAGGTCTGGCCGATCATCTTGTTGGCCGTGCCTTCGATCAGCCGGGCGCCCACGCTTGCGAGCGTGCCCGACAGGTTCACCTCGGCATTCCAGTCCATGACGGTGGCGCCATCGGGCCCATCCGACAGTCGCATCTCGGCGGTCGCATCCACGGCGCTGCCTGGCGCCTGGCCATGCGCCTTGATCAGGGCCCGGTCTGGCGGCGTCTGCTCGGCAAACTCCATGTTCACGTTGAACCGGGCACTGATGAACCCGATCCCGACCTTGGCCGCGGCCTTGAAATGGGTCTCGTCGACGACTTCGATCGATTCGACGCCGGGTCCGCACGGCCCGACAGCTTCGGGATCGGTCACGAACGCCCAGACCTTGTCGCGTGACGCCTTGATCGGGACGGAACCTTCAAAGTGCATGCGAGTCCTCCGAGACATAGGCTGTGGGTTCGCGGATGAAGCTCGTTCGGCAGCCGATCGAGCAGAACGCATAGACGACCCCGTCATGTTCGGCGAGGTGGCGGGCATGCGCTCGCTCGACGGTCATCCCGCATACGGGATCGAGCAGGACGATGTCGTCGATGACCGGCTCGAGCGAGATGGCGTCCGGAAGGCCACCGGCGATCGTCGCGGGACCCGGCGAGGCCACGAAATCGGCTCGGCCGCGGCGGACCTGGACGAGCTCGGCCAGGATGGACAGCGCGACCTCCTCGGCCGTCTCCGCGCCGAGATCCAGACCGGCCGGCGCGCGGAGCGCGGCGATGCGGTCCTCGCCGACGGTCGTCTCCTCGCGGAGCCAATCGCGAACGACGGCTGCCCGAGTCGGCGACGCCACGAGACCGACGTACGCCGCCTCCCTGGTCAGCGCCAGCCCGACGGCCTCCTCATCCCAGATACCCTGGCTGGCCACGACGACGTATGGCGCGGCGTCGGGGTCCAGCCCGCGGATTTCCGCTGACGCTTCGACCCGGACACCCGGGAACGCGTCCGGGTCGGCGATCGGATCGATCACCGTGACGTCCCAGCCGGCCACGGCTCCGAGGCTGGCGAGCGCCCCGGCGATCGGTGTCGTGCCGGCGATCCAGAGCATCGGTTTGGGCAGGTGGGGTTCCACGTAGATCTCCAGCGTGCCACCGGAGTGGCAGGTCATGACCAATTCGATGATCCCGTCGGCGCGCCGACCTTCGCCCGGACCGTCCCTCGACAGTCGCAGGAGCCGCGGTTGCCCGTCGGCGACGGAGCGAAGCGCTTCTCGCACGACGACCGGCTGGGCACAGCTGCCTCCGACCCAGCCCTCGATCGTGCCGTCAGGGTGGACGATCCCGGATGCGCCCGGACGAGCCGAGGTCGGGCGCCGGACCGCCACGACCGTGGCGACCGCGAACGACCGCCCGGCCGCCTCGAGTTCGGCCGCCCGAACGAAGATGGAGCGCGACGTCATGTCGGGCCTAGGAGATCCCGTTCTCGTGCAGGATCGCCCAGACCTTCTGGGGCGTGATCGGGATGTCGATATTCCGCACCCCGAGGTGCCACAGGGCGTCGACGACCGCGTTCGCGATGGCCGGCGGGGCACCGACGGTCGCCGACTCCCCTACCCCCTTGGCCCCGATCGGATGATGCGGCGACGGGGTGGTCGTCTTGCCGGTCTCCCACGACGGGACCTCGACCGCGGTCGGGACGAGGTAATCCATGAACGTGCCGGCCAGGTTGTTGCCGAGCTCGTCGTACGTGATCTCTTCGTACAGGGAAGGGGCGAGACCCATGGTCAGGCCACCGTGGATCTGGCCGTCCACGATCATCGGGTTGATGATGTTGCCGCAGTCGTCCACCGCCACGAAGCGACGGACATGCACCTGACCCGTGCCTTTGTCGATGTCGACGACGCAGATATAGCTGCCGAACGGGAAGGTCAGGTTCGGCGGGTCGTAGTAGTCGACGGCTTCGAGCCCGGCCTCCATCCCTTCCGGGTGGTTCGTATAGGCCGCGAACGCGATCTCCTGGATCGTCTTGAACCGGTCGGGCGAGCCCTTGACACTGAACTTGCCGGGTTCCCACTCCAGGTCGTCCTCGGACGCCTCAAGGAGATGGGCGGCGAGCTTGCGGGCCTTGGCCTGGATCTTTCTGGCAGCGACAGCGGTCGCGGCCCCGGCGACCGGCGTCGAGCGCGACGCATACGTTCCCAGGCCATAAGGCGCGGTATCGGTATCGCCGTACTCGATCTTGATGTCCTGCACCGGGAAGCCGAGTTCCTCGGCGATGATCTGGGCAAACGTCGTCTCGTGACCCTGACCCTGTGACTGGACGCCGATCCTGGCCAGGACCTTGCCGGTCGGATGGACCCGGATCTCGCACGAGTCGAACATCTTGATGCCGAGGATGTCGAAGTCATGCGACGGCCCGGCCCCGACGATCTCGGTGAAGCTGCTGATGCCGATGCCCATGAGTTCGCCCTTGGCGCGCTTCTCCGCCTGCTCCTTGCGGAGGCCCGGGTAGTCGATCATGTCCATGGCCATCTGAAGCGCGGCAGGGTAGTTCCCGGAGTCGTACGACCAACCGGTCGGTGTCTTGTACGGGAACTGCTCGGGCTGGATGAAGTTCTCCATCCGGAGCTGAGCCGGATCCTTGCCGATCTCGTGGGCCAGGATGTCCACGATCCGCTCGACGGCGTGGACGGCCTCGGTCACCCGGAAGGAGCAGCGGTAGGCCACGCCTCCGGGCGGCTTGTTGGTGTAGACACCATCGACCTCGACGAATGCGTTCGGGAAGTCGTACGAGCCGGTGATGACGTTGAACAGACCGGCCGGATACTTGGACGGGTCCGCGGCCGCGTCCGTGTAGCCGTGGTCGGCGATCGTCTTCGCCTTGAGCGAGGTGATCTTTCCAGCCTTGGTCGCGCCGATCTCGACGTGCATGTGGTAATCGCGAGCGAACGAATCCGCCTGGAGGTTCTCCGAGCGGTCCTCGATCCACTTGACCGGCTTGCCGGTGAGGAACGAGGCGGCGACGGCAAGGACGTAGCCTGGGTAGACCGGCACCTTGCCCCCGAAGCCACCACCGATGTCGTGCGTCTTGACCCGGATGTTCTGCTCGGAGATCGGCAGACCGGCTCCCGCGGCGACGAGGGCCAGGACCGTGCGGATGGCGTGGGGCGCCTGGGACGTCATGTGGAGCGTGAGCTGCTCCCGGACCGGATCCCAATCCGCGACGCAGCCGCACGTCTCGATAGAGGCGACGTGGATCCGCGGGATATAGATGTCCTGCTCGAGATGGACCTCAGCTGCGGCCAGATCGGCGTCGGTCGCCTCCCGGTCGCCGGACTCCCAGTGCCAGATGTGGTTGTTCTGCTTGTCCGCGGCACGGTCCGGCCGGAGGACGAACGCGTCGGGCTCGAGCGCCTTGTGCGGGTCCACGATGACGGGCAGTGGCTCGTAGTCCACGAGGACGGCCGCCACCCCATCGGCGGCGGCGTACCGGGAGGTCGCGATGACCGCCGCAACCTCCTGTGACTGGTACATCACGGTATCGACCGGCAGCACCATCTGCATGTCGCCGGCCAGCGTGGGCATCCAGTGGAGCTTGTAGCCCTCCAGATCCTTCCCGGTGACGACCGCAGCGACGCCCGGGATCTTGAGCGCCTCCGACGCGTCGATACCCTTGATCGTCGCATGGGCGTACGGGCTGCGGACGATGTCCAGCCACAGCTGACCGGGCAGGTTCACGTCGTCGATATATTCGCCCTGGCCGCGGATGAAGCGAGGGTCCTCCTTGCGCTTGACCGAATGACCCATGCCCCCGATCTCGGCGCTGGTGCGGGGCTCTGCCTCTGTCGTCATCGTGTCACTCCCCGCTCAGCCGGCCGCGACCGGCGCACCGGTCTGCGTCTCGGCGGCAGCGGCCATCTCGGCCGCCGCTTGTTGGATGGCCTTGACGATGTTCACGTAGCCCGTGCAGCGACACAGGTTGCCGCTGATCCCCTCGCGGATCTCCGCCTCGGACGGATCCGGGTTGTCCGACAACAGCCACGCCGACTGCATGATCATGCCCGGGGTGCAGAACCCGCACTGGAGGCCATGTTGGTCCCAGAACGCCTGCTGGAGTGGGTGGAGGTCGGCGCCGCTCGCCATGCCCTCGATGGTCTTGACTTCGCGGCCGTCCGCCTGGACGGCGAGCATCGTGCACGACTTGGCGCTCTCGCCGTCGACGTGGACCGTGCAGGCGCCGCAGTTGCTCGTGTCGCAGCCGACATGGGTGCCGGTCAACCCGAACGAGTCACGCAGTAGGTGGACGAGGAGCAGCCGTGGCTCGACATCGGCCTCGTGAGCCTCGCCGTTGACCGTGACGGAGATGTGCTGGGTGATCATCTTCGCCTCCTACGCGTACGCGAGCGCGCGCTCGGTGGCGCGATGCAGGGCTCTGCGGGTCAGCTCGGCAGCCATCGCCCGCTTGTATTCGACTGGCCCGCGGACATCGCCGGCCGGGCGACTCTGGGCCCCCGCCGCGGCGCCGGCCTGGCGGTACAGGTCGTCAGACGGCGCACCGCCAGCGAGGATCGCCTCGGCATCCGTGGCGGCGAACGGCGTCTCGGCGACGCCCGTCAGGGCGATCCCCGAATGCGCGATCTTGCCGTTGGATCCGATCTCGATGGCCGCGGCGACCCCGACGGTCGCGAAGTCGCCGACCTTGCGCTCCAGCTTCTCGTAGGCACCACCGGCCATGCGCGGGCGCCGGGGAAGGCGGACCTCGATCAGGACCTCGGTCGGTTCGATCGCTGTCTGGAAGGAATTGATGAAGAAGTCCCGGGCGGCGATCGCCCGCTCGCCGGCGCGACTTCGGCAGATGATCGTGGCGTTGCGGGCGAGCAGGACGGCCGGCCAGTCGGATGCCGGGTCGGCATGGGCGACGGATCCGCCGATCGTGCCCCAGTTGCGGACCTGCGGGTCCCCGATCACGCCGGTCACGTCGTGCAGGAGTGGCAGGTGGTCGGCGACGATCGGGGATTCATGGATCTGCCGGTGGGTCGCTCGCGCGCCGATGCTCACGTAGTCATCCGTCTCGATGACCGTGTCCATGCCGTCGATGTCGCGAAGGTCGACCAGCAGGACCGGCTGTGCCAGACGCAATTTGATCAGGGGGATCAGGCTGTAGCCTCCGGAGAGGAGCTTGGCCTCTCCCTCGCGATCCGTGAGGATCCGCAACGTCTCGTCCAGGTTGGCCGGACGGACATAGTCGAATTGAGCTGGAATCATCGCGCTCGGACCCTCCTCCCCGCTCGCGCGGGTGCGACTTCGGCCCATCCGACCGGGTGGGCACAGAGCGGTTTGGCGACGACCACGAGCCTAGGGCCGGTCTCGTCCCTGAACGGCCACACTGAGGTCCGCAGCTCGAGAAGTGTTGCGACACAGTATCGTTCCGGGCTCGTGCGCACGTCAACGTCATCGGTGCGTGGGTGTCGGTGGGACCCCGCGGCCCCGCCGCGACGAATCAGTTCGGCGGCGACCATGTGATGATGCCGACCGTCACGTTCTCGTGGCCGCGAATCGCCCAGCCACCTTCCCCTTCCACCGCCAGTTCGTTGACCGCAACCTGGAACTTCGCTTCCTTCGGGCCGGCCGGGTCGATCCACAGCTGGCGTCGGACGAACCCTTCCAGGGCGGATCGGGGCTCGAATCGACGAGCTTCCGCCTCAAGCATCCGGATCCCCGGGACGGAACCGCGCGCTCGAAGGAGGTCGACGAAATCGGGCAAGGCCGGCAGCGACGACCGGGCTTCACCATGGACCAACGGCCAGAACGGGTTCGCGGCGGCAGCCGGGACGCTCTGCATGAGGACGGCCACGCAGGACCGCCGGGCGGCCGACTCGAGGGCGTCGAGGAACGGTCCGATCCGCTCCACGTCGTAGCCGACATGGGCGATCAGCGCGACGTCCGCCTCGATCGCCGCGGCACGGCTGCCCTCGGGCGGCGGCCATCGAGCCTCGACGGTGCGCACGTTCTCGATGGCGTGGTCCTCGGCGATCTCGCGCAGCGCCTCCAGCATCGAGGGCGACGGATCAAGGGCGATGACGTCGCCACCCGACGGGTCGAGCGTACGGGCGATCGGGAGGGCGTACCGGCCAGCGCCGGCACCGACATCCAGCCACCGGTCGCCTGACCGAACCAGGTCGAGCAGGCCGGCCAGCACCGGATCGTCGGACCGAGTGGGATCGGCCCGGAACATCGACCGGACCGGCGCGTAGAAGTCGGCGTCGTCAGGCACCTCACGGAAGCGTTCCACCTGATCCCGGTTGGCTTTCACCTGGGCGGCCCACATCGACGCCGCGACGTGAGCCAGATCCGCCGATGTATCCACGTCGGGATTGTCGCCTGCCATCGGCACGACCTGCACGAGGTCCGGCCGTGCGGCGATGACCGATCCGAGTCCGCTGTCACCGTGCACCTCGTCGACCAGTCCGAACGCAGGACGCCGGATCAGGACGGGGTTCCGCCCGCCATCGTCCGCGTAGCCCGGCACGAAGACCGATCGCTCGCCGCGGTCGGCCGCCTCGATCAGCCCCTGGATCACGGCGCTCGAGATCGTCGGCTGGTCACCGAGCGCGATCAGGACGGCATCGGAGGCCGTCTCGATCGACTCGACCCCGAGTCGCAGCGAGCTGGACAGGCCGCGAGCGGGATCGGGATTGATGACGCGCCGTTCCGTTCGCCAGGTCAAGGCAGCCTCCAGAACGGCCGCGTCCTCGCCGAGGACGACCACCACGTCGTCCAGGCCAGCCATCGCAAGCGCGTCGATGACATGCTGCAGGATCGGTTTCCCGCCGATCCGGACCGACAGCTTGCCCCCCCCGAAGCGGGACCCTGTCCCGGCCGCCAACACGACGCCGCTGATTCGCTCGTTCATCGCAGGCATCTTCCCACCTTCGATGGCGAGGGATGTTCAGCGGGAGGCCACTCCCGCGTCGGAGGAGACGATCGCCTGTTCCTTCATCGGACGTCCGGTCCCGCCGTAGCGCTCCGCGACGATCTCGGCGAGGATCGCGAGTGCGGTCTCCGCGGGAGCGCGTCCCCCGAGGTCGAGCCCGACCGGTCCGCGAAGTCGGCCCAGATCGGTCTCGCTGACGCCCGCCGCGAGAAGCCGCGTCCGGCGCTCGGCCTGCGTCTTGCGCGAACCGACCGCACCGACGTACCGGCAGCCCCGGCGCAACGCCTCGACGATCGCCGGCTCGTCGAACTTGACGTCATGCGACAGGACCGCGACGGCATCGTTGGGGCCGAGTCCGATCTGGTCTGCGACCTCGTCGGGCCAACCGATGACCAGTTCGTCTACGGCCGGGAACCGCTCGGCCGTTGCGAACGCCGCTCGACCATCGACCACCACCGTCTCGAATCCGAGCTCTCCGGCCAGCCGCGCGAGCGAGCGGGCGACTTCCACCCCGCCCACCATCACCAGCCTCGGGCGGACCGGGAAGACCTCGATGAAATAGGCGCGGCCTTCGATGTCGACCGTCCGCGACAACCCCCGTGCCAGCGCCTCAGTGGCCGAGCCGACGAGTCGTTGATCGGCCGTCGCCGAACCAATCGTCCCGGTCATCCCGCCACCGTCATCGACGATGAGCTCCGGCTCAGGCGCCGCCCCATCGCCGGGCTGGTGGGCGCCGAACTCGGCCGACGGCGAATCAGGCGGCAGCGGCGTGATGACGGCGGAACCGTGGCCACCGGCGCCGACCGAGCGGCGTGCCGCGTCGATGACCACGGCGGGGGTGACCGGCTCCACCAGGACGTCGATCGTGCCGCCGCAGGCGAGGCCGACGTCCCAGGCCTGCTCGTCACTGATCCCGTAGCGGATGACGCGGGCATGCCCCGTCGCGCGCGCGCGCTCGATCTCCTCTGCGGCGGCGCCCTCCACGCAGCCGCCGCTCACCGATCCGGCGATCCGCCCGTCAGATGCATACAGCAGGACCGCTCCCTCGGGCCGTGGCGCCGACCCGAACGTCCGGACGACCACGGCACGTCCGACTTCGGCCAGATCAATGCCGCTCGTCTCCCAGGCGACGACGGTATCCAATAGTTCCTTCATCGGAGCGGCCTCGCTGCGGACGGGTCGATGGTCTCACCACCAACCAATCCGGGCCGGCTGGCGACAACAGGTCCGACCCCGCCGGGTACCGCGGCGTGGGCGGCGGCATCGCTCCCCCGGCGCGTATCGCCCGCCCGGACGCCGCCGAGGATCTCTCCCAGCCGCTCGAGCGATGCGACCGTCCCGGCCGGCAGGAAATCGTCGATATACGGGTAGGCCGCGCGCATGCCCCCTGCCAGCGGCTGATAGCCGGGTGTCCCAGCCAGCGGATTGAGCCAGATCAGGCGATGGCAATTCCGACGCAGTCGCGCGGTTTCCGACGCGACCAACGCCGGATCGCCGCGGTCCCATCCGTCCGACACCACGATCACCACCCCCGAAGTCCGCAGGGACCGTCTGGCCCATTGCTGGTTGAACGTCCGAAACGATTCGCCGATCCGGGTCCCGCCTGCCCAGTCGTTGACGGAATCGGCGACCCTCGCCAGTGCCCGGTCACGATCCCGATCGCGAAGGAGACGGGTGACCCGGGTCAGCCGCGTGCCGAAGACGAACGATTCGGTCCGGACCTCGGACGCGGCCGAAAGCGCCTGGACGAAGCGGAGCAACAGGCGTGAATGCCGCTCCATCGACCCCGAGATATCGCACAACACGACGAGCGAGCGCGGCTCGCGGATCTGGCGCCTCCAGACCCACGACAGCAGCTGACCTCCGGTCCCGAGGTTCTGGCGGAACATCGCCCGGGGAGCCAGCCGACGGCCATGCGCGTGCAATTCGTAGCGGCGCGTTCGCCGACGCTCGAGCCGGGGCACGAGCAGGTCGACGAGTCGTTCCGCCTCGCGGAGTTCCGCCGGTGTCATCCGGTCGAACTCGCGGTGGCGCAGGATCTCCCCCTGGGAATATGCATCCGGTGAGATCACGACGCCTTCGATCGGCGCATCATCATCCTCGTCGGCCGAGTCACCGGTCGGGATCGGCATCCCGCGTTCATCTGCCGCCATCTGGCCGAGTGGCTGCCCGTCCTCGGGCGGAACGCCACTGGCCGTCGCTTCGTCGGCCGGTCCGTCATCCGGCTGCCGGAGCGACGACGGCCGGAACTCATCGGAGAAGCGCGAGCCCCGCTGCCGCCACCATCGATCGAACGCCGCGTCGTAGACCGGTCGCTCGTCACGTCGCCGCACGAAGACCGCTGCCCCGGCCGCCCGGACCTGTTCCCGGTCGGCCAGGTCGACCAGGGTCAGCGCCCGGGCGAAGTCGACTGCGGCGCCGAGGTCGATCGACAGGCGCACCACCCGAAGCGACCGTCCGAACCCCACAGCCTCGCGGAGGAGCCGCCGTCCGTCGACTTCCGGACCGTTAGGTGCTCGGACGATGGCTGGATCGGACATCGGGTCGCGGCGTCGGCGGTCAGCCGGCGGCAGCCTCGTCGAGGAAACGGCGCGTCCCGTCGCCGCGCACCTGCCGGATGTCCTCCTCGTACTTGAGGACGACGCCGAGCGTCTCATCGACGAGATCGGGCGCCAGTTCACGGGCCCCCAGGGACAGCAGCGCGGCCGCCCAGTCGAGCGTCTCCGCGATGCCCGGCACCTTGGTCAGATCCGCCTCACGAAGTCGGTGGACAAAGCCCACGACGTCGCGCGCCAGCTGCTCGGGCGCCGCGGGCACACGGGCCAGGACGATCTCGTACTCCTTCTGCGCGGTCGGGTAGTCGATCCAGTGGTACAGGCACCGGCGTTTGAGCGCGTCGTGGACCTCGCGCGTCCGGTTCGAGGTCAGGATGACCCTCGGCGGGGTGGCCGCGCCGGATCGTGCCGATCTCCGGGACGGTGACCTGGAAGTCGGACAGGATCTCGAGGAGATACGCCTCGAATTCCTCGTCGGCGCGGTCGATCTCGTCGATGAGCAGGACCGGCGCCACGCCCTCGGGTGCCTCGAGGGCCTGGAGTAGCGGGCGCCGGATGAGGAAGTCCTCCCCGAAGATATCGTGGGCGGTCGCGTGTTCGGCCTCACCGCGGGCTTCGAGCAGACGGATCTCGAGCATCTGGCGGGGATAGTTCCACTCGTAGACGGCGGTGCTGACGTCCAGACCCTCGTAGCACTGGAGCCGGATCAACGGCGCACCGAGCGAGGCGGCAAGGACCTTGGCCAGCTCGGTCTTCCCGACGCCCGGCCTCGCCCTCGAGGAGCAGCGGGCGACCCAGTTCGAGGGCCAGGAAGACCGCCGTCGCCAGCGACCGATCGGTGATGTAGTCGCGACCGCGGAACTCGTCCTGGATCGCCTCGATGGATCGGGTCCCGGCAGGTCGCGCATCGTGGTCGGTCATCAGGGGAATCTACACGTCGCGACCGGGTCGCATCCATGCCACCTCCGCGACTCGACGCGCGACCCGGTATGCAATGGGCGACCCGCAGCTCTCGGTGTGCGTCAGTCCTTGCCGCAGACCTCGGCGTCCGAACAGTGGATAACGGTCCCACCAACGATCGTCGCGACGACATCCATGGCCCGGATCTCGTCGGGAGTGGCGGAGGTGACGTCGCCGGACAGGATGGTCACGTCGCCGAGGGCGCCCGGGGCGAGGTGGCCTCGACGCTCCTCGTCGCCGACGGCCCAGGCAGCGTCCGAGGTCACCGCCCGGAGCCCCTGCTCCGCGGTCAGCAACTGGTCGAGCAACCAATCGGGTGTGTCCGGCCTCGTACGAACTCGCCCGTCCATCCCGGCCGCGATCTGGTCGACAGGCCGACCGATGTCATCGACCAGCCCGTCCTCGAAGGTCCATGGCGCGTCGGTCGCCGACGCGACATGCAGCCCGGCGTCCACGAGATCGCGCCAGCGGGCGAGCAGTTCCGCTGCCTCGCCGGGATCGTCCCGATCGAATTCAGCCAGCACGCTCGGGTCGAGAATCCAGTCGGCGGCTCCATCAAGGTGGATCACGGCAGCGATGTCCATCGCGACGACGCGAGCCAGCTGGTCATCGGTCACCTGGATGAGGTGCTCGATCCGATGATGGAGAGGGTTCGGCCCGGTCGGGCCGATCGACGCCTCGAACGCATCGAGCGCCAAGTCCAGGGCCGCCGCACTCACGGAGTGGACGGAGATCTGCCAGCCGGCCTCGTTCGCCCGTCCGATGGTCGCGGTCAGCTCCGCCGGTTCCCAGTTGATGATCTTGCCCGGGCCATCGTCGAGGTGGATCTTCAGACCACGGACGCGCAGGTGGTCGCCGACGGGGCCGGGCTCGCGATCGACATACCAGTCCCCGAGGAATGCAGTGGCGTAGTTGAGGGCGAGATAGGCGTCGACACGGATGGGCATGGCGTCATCGGCCGCGAGGGTCTCAAGCTCGAGGAGACGCTGCGGGTTGACCCATTGCTCGGAGATCGACGTCCAGCCCCGGGAGATGGCCGCATCCATCGCCTCCTCGGGCGAGCGGATACCGTAGCGGTCGCGGTCCCCGATCCAGTGCGCATGGGCATCGATGAACCCAGGGTACGCGACGCTCTGGCCGAGGTCGATGACCGGCACGTCGTCGCAGGCGAGCTCCGACAGCTCGGCCCGGCCGCCGACGGCAACAACGGCTCCGTCTTCGATCAGGACCGCCTCCGCGATGGGCGGCTCGTCCATCGTCATGATCCGGCCGATGATGAGCAGGTTTCCGGCATCGGATGCGCGGGGATCTCCGGCGACCGACTGGCTGCCGCATGATGATGAGGATGGCGACGACGCAGGTGTCGTGGCGCTCTCTGCACACCCGGCCACGATGGCGAGGACGATCGCGGCCGACAGCCCGGCTCTCACCGCGCATGGATCGACGGCAGATCATCGAGAGCCTCCCCGAGGAACGGATCGGTGGGCGGCCACAAAGGCCGCCCACCGACTGGTCTAGCCGCCGAACGTGGCCGACTCGGCCATGGCTCGCAGCTCACCGACGAGCTCCGCCGATGCTGCAGGGCCGTAGGTCGCGTCGAGGATCACGATCATACCGTTCACGTCCACGATCCACAGCTCGTCGATCTGGCCCGCTCCCTGGGCGTTGCGCGTCGGTTCGGTGTCTGCCCCGCCTGCATAGAAGCCGTACTGCGACTGATCGCAATCGGCGAATCGTTGCTCGCGAGTCGAGTTCGGCAGGTCGTAGGTCATCGGCACGGTCAGCGTGATCGCCTTGCCGGCGTAGCCGCCCACGGTGACGGCCACCGGCGCGGTCGGGTCGCTCGACGTCTGGGTCGCGAGAGCCGCGGCGATCTCGTCGGGCGTCGTGGCCGGCGTCTCCGGGATGGTCGTCGCCCAATGACAGCCATCCCCGTACACGTTGAACCCGGTTCCGGCAGGCCATGCCCACGCGAGCAACGCGCCACCGACGGTATCCGGCGGGTCCAGACCGTCGTCCGCCTTGGACAGGGCCTGGAGTTCGGTGATGGGCATCCACCCTGAAGACGGGATGTCGACGGTGATGGGGACGACTTCCTGGCCGATCTGGTACGGGCCCAACGGCAGTCCGCCGCCGATCGAGAGTGTCGGTTCGGCGGTCGAGCTCGGCGCCGGCGTCGGTGTCGAGGTCGCTGTCGGCGTTGGACGGGGTGTCGGCGCTGGGCCTGGTCCGCCCACGCCGGACGAATTCAGGAAGAATGAGCCACCAACGAGGGCGACCACCACGGCGGCAGTCCCGACGCCGACGGGCACGAGCTTGTTCATCACGATTCGGTTCCTCCACAGGAGGGCGCGCCAGCCTCGCTGCTGCCTGGTGGTGCGCGTACGTTCGAACGTCGCGCGCAGGGCACGATCGGGCAACTGTGTCTGGGCTTCCGCCTCGAGCCAGCTGCTGATCGTCCGTTCAAGCTGCCTGTCGTTGGCCATCACGCAGTCCTGTCATGGGCGGCCGCCGGCTGTCGTGCGTCGGCTTCGAGGGCCGCCCGCATCGCCTCGGTCGCGTAATGAAGTCGGGATCGAGCCGTTCCCTCGGGGATCCCGAGGATGGGTGCGATCTCGGCTGCCGAGAACCCGCTGTAGAAGTGGAGGACGACCACGGCCCGCTGCTCGGGCTTGAGTCGATCGAACCCCCGCTGCAGTTGCTCCCGGTCGGCGACTTCACCGGTGTCGTCGCTGATCGGGACCTCGAGTGAAAGCAATCGCACCTGTTGCGACCGGCGCCGCAGCTGTCGGCCCTGATCGGCACAGGCGTTGACCACCAGGCGATAAAGCCAGGCATCGAACCGATCCGGATCACGCAGCGAGGGAAGCTGTTGCCACGCGTTGACAAGCGCTTCCTGTACCGCGTCCTCCGCCAGGTCCGAGTGCCGAAGGATCAGGCGAGCGACCGCGTACAGGCGATCGGCAGCGGAGGTCGCGAGGATCTCGAATGCCTCGTGGTCTCCACGGCCTGCCGCCTCGACAAGATCACGCCTCATCAAACGCTCCATCTCCAGCACGGCCCAGGTCGGGCCGTGTTACCTGTCATGACGGATCGGGCAGGGCAAGATACTCAAACAACGTCGCGAGGCCGACCGCGACCATCACTGACGGCTAGCTGTGGTCAGCAGGGACGTTGTTGACAACGGCTGAGGGCGAGAGACCACCGAGCGCGGTGTGCGGGCGGCGTTGATTGTAGAAGTCGACGAAGACGGGCAGCGCCTCGAGGCGCTCGGTGTTGGATCGATACGGCCGGGCGTATGCCCACTCGCGAACCAAGGTCCCGATGAACCGTTCGGCCTTGCCGTTGGTCTGCGGACGATACGGCCGGGTCCGGCTGTGGCGACGTGGCCCGAGGGCGTCTCGATAGGCATTCGATCGATACGCCGCGCCGTTGTCAGTCAGGACCCGCTCGACGTCGATGCCATCGGCCGCGAAGACCGCGAGGGCGGTCTCGAGTGCGAGCACAGCGCTGGTCGCGGTCTCATCGGGGACCACGACGACGACCGCCTTCCGGCTGCGATCGTCCACGATCACCTCGAAGTGGTCGTGGCCGAGCCCGGATCGGTGGGAGTGTGGAGCCGACGCGCGACCGAGGGCCCGATGCCCGCCGCCGTCGGGGATGCGCCCGAGCTTCTTATGGTCCTGGTGGAGGAGCGCGCCCGGATGACAGACCTCGTACCGACGAACGGGCAATCCGGTCGGGCGGTCGAGATCGGCCAGGTGCGGTGCGTGCGTTCGGCGCAGGACGGCAGCGACGGTCGAGATCGGCTTGCCCAGGAGCGGCCCTAGGCGATCGGGTCCCCAGCGCAATTCAGTGCGAGCCCGAAGGATCCGTTCGACCTCAGCCGGCGGTGTCTGGCGCGGGGATCGAAGCGGCCGTGAACTGCGGTCGGCCAGGCCGGCGACCCCTTCGGTCCGGAATCGGTGGACCCACTTGTATCCGGTTGCCCGACTGACGCCCTGTGCCCGAGCAGCGGTCGGTACCGTCCAGCCTTCGATCACGATGCGCTGGACAAGCAGTCGACGACCGTACTCATTGAGGCGAGCCGTACGATGCGCCACGAGAGTCTCCTTTGCCGGTTCGAGCTTCGACAACCCGAACCCTGCGGGGAGACTCTCGTTTGTCAACAACGTCCGTGAGGACTACAGCTAGCCCTCGGGCGCGTCGAGCTCACGGGCGTACGCGGGAAATCGGAAGCGCTGACTGCGGCTGAGGATCCCGCCATGCCCGAGCTTTGCCACGGTCTTCTCGGATGCCGGCTCCCCGGACAGTAGCCGCGGCAGCAGCAGGTCGGCCGCCGTCGCCTTCGAGTACGCCCCACACGTTGGCAGACCCAGGATGGCCGTCCGCCCGATCCTGGCGAGCCAGAGCATGGACCCAGGGTGGGCCGGGACGCCGCGACGGACGATCCGCCCACCGAGCGCGCCGATGGCCACATAACACGCATCCAGGGGGTCCGTGCTGCCGGCCCCGGCGGTGAGGATGAGGTCGACCGTGTCCGGCGGGCGGACGAGCGCGCCGATCGCCACCTCCACGGCGTCCGCGTCGTCCTCGACGTAGTCGATGGCCACGATCGTGGAACCCAGGCCCTCGACCTTGGCCCGGACACTCGTCTCGAACCGCTCGCGGGCGGTCGCCCTGACCGACTCCTTGACGACCACGCCGACTCGGCGGGGCTTGAAGGCGGCGACCCAAACGATCGGATCGCTGCCGAAGCCGGCCAATCGGGCGCCGGCATCCACCGTGGCGGCATCGACGACGTGGGGTGCGACCTTCACGCTCGCGACCAGGTCGCCAGCCTCCACCACCTGGCCATCGAAGACGGTGAACACCTCGAGCGGGTCGATCCGGTTCAGCCGTTCCAGCTCGCCGACCCTGACGTTGACGACGCCGCTGACACTCGCGACCAGATCGACCCGGCTCTGCCCCGGTCCGCGCGTGGTCAGCCCGTCTCCGGCCACCGCCTCGGCCAGCCGAAGAGCGGCATCGTCCTCGTGCAGTTCACCCGGCCCCAGGACCAGGACCGTCACCGGGTCCGCGGGATCCGCCGCGGCCAGCGCGCGCAGATCGTCTGCCGTCAGGCGACGACCCTTCTCCCAGCGCCTTCCGGCGACGATCAGGTCGCGAGCCAGGATCCCACCGACCATGCCGGTCGGTATGCGACGGCCGGGGCTGACCTGCTTTACCTGCACGCCGGGCCGGACGGCCGATCAGTCCAGACGAGCGAGGGCAGCCTCGATCGCCCGCCGGGTATAGACCGTGGCCATCGCCGTCCGATACGCACGATCGGCGTGGATGTCCCCCTGGACATCGACCCCATCAGTCGCGTGGGCCGCGGCCGAGGCGATCGATCCTGACGACCCGTCACTCCCGCGCAACGCGGCCTCGACGGCCTTCGCGCGATAGGCGTGATCGCCGACCCCGGTCAGCGCGACATTCGCCTGGGCGATGCCGCCCGATCCGTCCCCGAACACGATGGCCGCGACGCCCACGAGCGGGTAGCCCGAGGCGGACTGCTGGAGCGTCGCGTACGCCGAGCCGACGTTGTCACTCGGGGCTGGCAGCCGGACTTCGGTCAGGATCTCACCCGCTCCAAGATGCGTCGTGAACGCGCCCTCGAAGAATCCGTCGACGCTCGTCGTCCGTTCGCCGCCGGCCGACCGGATCACGAGTCCCGCGTCGAGCGCCAGCAGGCAGGCTGCCAGGTCGGACGCCGGGTCGCAGTGGGCGATCGCTCCGCCGATGGTGCCACGATTGCGGACCTGGACATCACCGATATGCGGGATCGCGTCGCCGAGCAGGCCATAGTCACGGGCCGGGGAATCGAGCAACTCGGCGTAGGTCGTGAGGGCCCCGATGCCGAGCCCTCCGTCGTCCAGCTTCCGGACACCCGACAGACCGGGGATGCGCCCGATATCGACCAGTGAATTGGCCGATGCGAGGCGCATCTTCAGGAGCGGCAGAAGGCTCTGGCCACCGGCCAGGATCTTGGCCCCCGGGTCCGCGCCGATGGCGGCCAGCGCCTCGTCGAGCGAAGCCGGACGCTGGTACGAGAACGATGCCGGGATCACGCCTGGCCTCCCTTCGCGGACTGCATGGCCCGCCACACGGTCTGCGGTGTGTACGGCATATCAAGGTGTCGGATCCCGAGAGGACCCAGCGCATCCACGACGGCGTTCGCGACGGCCGCCGTGCTGGCGATCGCGCCGGCCTCGCCGACGCCCTTGACCCCGATCGGGTTGACCGGCGACGGGGTCACCGTCTCGTCGAGCTCCAGGTTCGGGAAGAACGACGCCCGAGGCAGGGTGTAGTCAAGCATCGAGCCCGTCAGCAGCTGGCCGTGGTCGTCGTAGATGGCGCCCTCCCAGAGGGCCTGTCCGACGCCCTGGGCGATGCCGCCATGGAGCTGGCCGTCGACGATCATCGGGTTGATCTTGTTGCCGACGTCATCGACCGCGACGTACCGGACCAGTTCCACCTGACCGGTCTCCTGGTCGATCTCGACGACGGCGATATGCGTCCCGAACGGCCAGGTGCAGTTCGGCGTGTCGTAGTAAGCGGTCTCGTCCAGGTATGGCTCCATGCCTTCCGGTGGGTCGAACCCGAGATCGATCGCGAAGGCGATCTCCTGGATCGTCTTCACCCGGTCCGGACTGCCCTTGACCGAGTAGTTCGCGCCATCGACCTCGATGTCGTCGACCGAGGCCTCGAGCATGTGTGCCGCCATTCGGCGCGCCTTCTCACGGATCTTGCCGGCCGCCTTGATGGCGGCGGTGCTGCCGACGGACGACGTCCGGCTGCCGTACGAGCCATATCCGAACGGGGTGCCCTGCGTGTCCGAGTGCTGGACGACGATGTCCTCCATCGGGATGCCCAACTCGTGCGAGACCACCTGGGCATACGTCGTCTCGTGGCCCTGGCCCTGTGGCTGGGTGCCCATCGTCACCACCGTCTTGCCGGTCAGGTGCATCTTGATATTGGCCGATTCCCACATCGCGGCGCCCCAGCCCTCGCCGACGGCGCCGATCCACTTGGAGGGCGCGACCCCGCACACCTCGATGTAGGTCGACAGACCGGCGCCGAGGAGCTTGCCACGCGCCATGGCGTCGGCTTTCTGCTTGTCCAGGCTGGCGTAACCCGCCATCTCAAGCGCCTTGTCCATGGCCGGCTCGTAATTCCCTGAATTGATGTAGATCTTCGCCCCGCCCGAGGCTGTGCCCAGGCCGGATGGGTTCTCATATGGGAATTGGTCAGGGGCGATGAAGTTGCGCCGGCGAAGCTCCGCCCGATCCATCCCGATCTCGGCCGCGAAGAGGTCCATCGCCCGCTCGATGACGTATGTCGCTTCCGGCCGGCCGGCGCCGCGGTACGCGTCCACGAACGTCGTGTTCGTGTAGACCCCGGTGACTTCGGCGTAGACGTTGGGGATCTTGTAGCAGCCCGACAGGACGCGCGCGTAGAGCGTGGTCGGGATGCCCGGGCCGATGGTCGACAGCCTGCCGCCGAGGTTGGCCAGGGTCTTGACCCGAAGTCCGGTGATCTCGCCATCAGGCGTGCCGGCGATCTCCAGGTAGGTGATGTGATCGCGACCATGGATCGTGCTCTGGTAGTTCTCCCGCCGGCTCTCGACCCACTTGACAGGCCGGCCGCCGATCGCCTTGCTGGCGAACATCGTGAGGGCCATGTCTGCGTAGCAGAAGATCTTGGTCCCGAATGCACCGCCGACATCCGGGCTGATGCAGCGGACCTTGTGCTCCGGGATGCCGGTCACGAACGCCGTCAGCAGGAGTCGCTGGATGTGCGGTGTCTGGCTGGACATCCAGACCGTGTATTCATCGGTGCCCGGGTTGTACCAGCCGATATCGCCACGAACCTCCATCGGGTTCGGGATCAACCGCTGGTTGACGATCCGCTGGCGGACCACGACCTCGGCCTCATCGACCGCGGCGTCCGTGCCGGCCTTGTCGCCGACGCTCCACTCGAAGACCACGTTGTTCGGGGCGTTCTCGTGGAGCTGCGGGGCGCCCGGCGCCATCGCCTTCTCGGCGTCCACGACGGCGGGCAACGGCTCGTAATCGACGACGATGGTCTCGAGCGCATCGAACGCCTGGGCCGGCGTATCGGCGACGACCGCGGCCACACCCTCGCCCGTCCACTTGACGCTGTCGGTCGCGAGCACGCGCGGAGTGTTGATGTTGTTCTGGATCCCGGCGCTCCCACCGGCCGGCCAGGCCATCGGAAGCGGGTTGTACGGGATGTCTGCCCCGACGAAGACCGCCGCGACGCCGGGCATCGACCTGGCGGCCGAGACATCGACCGAGCGGATGTTGGCGTGAGCGTATGGGCTGCGCAGGATGGCCATGTGGGCCATGGATGCCAGCTTGATGTCGTCGAGGTAGTTGCCCTCGCCGGTGATGAACCGCGGGTCCTCGACCCGCTTGATCCGTGCGCCCAGGACGTCGGTGGTCATGTCGTCTCTCCTCGCCCTACGCGCTTGCTGCCGCGCCGGACCGCGTGGTCTCGGCGGCATGGCGGATCGCGGCGACGATGTTCTGGTAGCCGGTACAGCGGCAGAAATTGCCCTCGATCGCGTGGCGGATCTCGTCGTCGGTCGGGTCCGGGTTGCGGGACAGCAGGTCGACCGCGGTCATGATCATCCCCGGCGTGCAGAACCCGCACTGCAGGCCGTGCTTCTCCCAGAATGCGCGCTGCATCGGATGGAGCGTGTCGCCGTCGGCCAGACCCTCGATCGTGGCGATCTCCGTGCCATCGGCCTGGACGGCCAGCACCGTGCACGACTTGACCGGCTTGCCATCGACATGGACCGTGCACGCGCCACACTGGCTCGTGTCACAACCGACATGGGTACCGGTCAGGTCGAGATCCTCTCGCAACGCCTCGACGAGCAGCCGTCTCGCCTCGACGTCGAGTTCGTGGGGTGTCCCATTGACGACGAACGCGATGTGTTCGCTCACGGGCGAGAACCTCCTTCGACGGGTCGAGTGGCCGGGTCAGGTCGGGGTGGGAAGGTCATCCGATGGTGGCACCGCGCGGCCGCGGAATCAAGTCGGGTCGTCGTCGCGGTCCGGGCCGGGGGACGGTCGCGACTCGACACGCCCGAGGGCGGCACTGCGGCTGCTGACCGCCCGTGGGTCGATCGCCTTGACCCGATCCCTGGGCGGCAGGTCGGCGATCTGCGCGGCCTCGCCCAAGCGTGCCAGTTTACGGACCGCGGTCGACCACGGAAGGTGGGCCAGCGAGGACGCCGTCCCGAGGCCGACCCGACTCGGCCCCCGACGCTTCGTCGAGGCGGCGTAGCCGGCAGCCCAGAGCAACGTCTCCGGTCCGTCATCGGCGCCGGCCAGCGGGGACAGCGCGCCGCAGATGATGCCGACCGTTCCCGGTGCGACGGCCACGAGCCGCCAATTGTCAGGGCCGGCGATCAGGTCCACGGCCAGGCTCGCATACGGCGCGCCAAGGATCGTTTCGATGCCGGCCCCATCAGCACTGCCACCGGTGATGGCCAGCGAGACGTGGATGCCGTCCACGGCTGCGAGGAGGCGATCGTGCGCATCCCGGAAGAGCGCCCGCTCGGCTTCGTCCGTCCCGATCGTGACCGCGGCCGGTTCGTGGATCTCGATGACCGCGCAGCCGCCGTCCGCGAGGTCGCGGATGACGATGTTGGCGGCGGCCGCGCAGGCGAGGGTCGCGGCCGCCCGGTCGGACGCCGTGCTCGCGGGTCCGGCAAGACTCGCCCCAAGCGTGAAGGGACCGGTGATCACGGACTTGACGGTCCGGTCGGTCAGACTGGCGGTCCGCCGCCACGCCGCGACCGGATCGGTGTCGCCACCGTGGCCGCCGTCCGTGACCGGATCGAGGCCAGCCGCCTCCTGGGCGCGAACGATCGACTCGATACGAGCCTCGATCGACGTGTCGGTGAGCGGCGGCGGATCGGGCAGCGCGCCGAGCAGGGTGGCGAACATCCGACCCAGCTTACGGGGCCGGAGGGCGGGTTGGTACGATGACCCACGTGGAGGGAGCGCCGATGCCCGCGATGACCGTGCGCACCCTCGTGACTCGATACGTCCCGATCGCTCGATGGCTGCCCGACTACGATCGCGGTGACCTGCGCTTCGATGTGATCTCCGGCGTCGTCGGCTGGGGTGTCATGGTCCCCGTCGCGATGGCCTACGCCGGCCTGGCCGGCGTCCCACCCGAACTCGGGCTGGTGACGGCGTTCGCCGCCCTCGCCGCCTATGCGGTATTCGGGACATCGCGCCACGTCAAGGTCACCGCCAGTTCGTCGGTGGCCATCCTGTCCGCCTCGGTGGTCGGGGCGGTCGCGGCCGGGAACGCGGATCGCTACGTGGCCCTCAGCGCGGCCCTGGCTATCACCGTCGGGGTCATCCTCCTGATCGCCGGGTTTGCTCGCCTGGGCTTCCTGTCGCAGTTCCTGGCGGCATCGGTAGTGACCGGTTTCGTCATCGGCCTGGCTGTGACCATCACCGTCGGCCAGATCCCGGCCCTGCTGGGCATCCCGGCGGTCAGCGGCACGATCGGCGAGCGACTGCTGGAGATCGCCCAGGAATTGGACCTCATCGAGCCGTATACGGCCGCCCTGGGCGTGGGATCGATCATCGGGATGGTCGTCCTTCGCCGCCTCGTCCCTCGCGTCCCCGCTTCCCTCGTCGCGCTCATCGTGGGCATCGTCCTGTCGTCGCTCTTCGACCTGGCCGCCGAGGGCGTCGCCGTCGTTGGCGACGTTGCGACCGGGATCCCGGTCCCCAGCATCCCGCGGATCGGCGTCGGCGATGCATTCTTCCTGGTGACCGGCGCCTTCGGCATCGTCTTCCTGGCGCTGGCCGAGTCGATCGGAGCCGCGCGCTCGTTCGCGGCCCGGAACGGCTACGACATCGACCCTGACCAGGAGCTGATCGCGCTCGGGGCGTCGAACATGGCCAGTGGCCTGTTCAGCGGCTTTGCGGTCGATGCCAGCTTCAGTCAGTCGGCCACCGGTGAGGCCTCCGGCAATCGGACCCAGCTGTCGTCGCTCGTGACCGCCGGTCTGGTCCTGGCCACGGCCGTCATCCTCGCGCCGCTGTTCAAGAACCTCCCGATGGCCGTCCTGGCCGCGATCGTCATCACGTCCGTCCTGGGCCTGGTCAACCTCGGTGAATTGCGCCGCTACCTGGCCTGGCGCAAGACGGATTTCCTGCTGGCCATCACCGCCCTTGGTGGCGTGGTCTTCACGACCGCCCTGACCGGCATGGCCATCGCGGTCGCCCTGTCCCTGCTGGCCATCCTGTACCAGGCCAGTCGGCCGTATATCGCGATCCTCGGTCGCGTGCCCGGCGACCCGCCGGTCATGGCCGATGCCGACCGGCACGCCAACGCAGCGCCAGTCCCGGATTTCCTCGTCCTGCGACCGAACGTGCCGCTGACCTTCGTCAATGCCGACGTGGCCAAGGACCAGATCATGGCCATGATCGCCGCCCGAGACGACGCCCCGCGGGCGGTCGTCGTCGACATCGGCGCGACGGCCGACCTCGATGTCGCGACCATCGACGCGCTGACCCGCCTGCATGCGGAACTCGAGCGCCAGCAGATCGACCTTCGACTCGCCCAGGTCCGCGGGTCGGTCCGCGACCGGATGCGATCGACCGGCCTGATGACGATCATCGGTGAGGACCACTGCTACCTGTCAGACGAAGCGGCGGTCGCCGCCGTCCTGCCCGAGCGTCAGCCTCGGACGGAGACCGAGCCGGCCCCGGCCGATCCAGCCACGCCCGCCTGATCCGGATCATCGGCGACGACGGCGGCAGCCGCCGGGCCGAATGTCGCGGACCCGAGGCGCTCGTTGGTTCCGACCGCGAGCCCGGCCACGACCGCGACGCCGACGACGGCCAGCCCAAGGACGATCACGTACGACGGTGGCGCTGCCCGACCGGTACCGGTCCGGCCCTCGCCCGGCCGGTGCCAGAGTGCCGACAAGGTCGGCACGCGCGTCGGCGGGATGAGCGCCCCCAGCCACAGGCCAGCGGCCAGGCCGCCGAGGTGGGCGGCATTGTCGATGGTGCCGTTCGAGGCGAACCCGAACACGATATTGATGATGATCAGGAATACGAGCTGGTTGACGAGCCCTCGAGCTTGCCGGTCGACCGGGTGGTGCAGCGCGCCCGCGGTCAGGAGGATCCCGAATAATCCGAAGACCGCACCGGACGCGCCGACTGACGGGACGTCGCCACCGAATACGAAGCTGGCCGTCGAGCCGGCGGCGGCGCAGGCGAGGTAGAACGCCAGGAATCGGATCGATCCGTACCAGCGCTCCACGATCGTGCCGGCGAGGTACAGGGCGTACATGTTGAACGCGAGATGGATCAGGTCTCCATGGAGCAGCGTCACGGTCCAAAGGCGGTAATACTCGCCGGCGGCAAGCGCGAGCTTGTCAAGCCACAGGAGCTCGTAGATCGCCGGGCCGTCGGAGGCGTACATCGCGGTCAACGAGACGATCGTCGTGACGGCGATGAGGACGAGCGTGACCGTGATCCGCGGCGCGTCGCCGCGGCCCCGGGCAAAGTAGCGCTGCGATGCCCGGGTGTTGCCAGTCTCCTTGTTCAACCAGCCCAGCCGATTGGCGATCTCGGCCTTGTCCTCCTGGGGTGCTCGCCGTTCGGCCTCGCGGTAGGCGGTGATCGCCCCCTGCAGGTCGGCTTCACGGACACGTGCCGCGGCGATGTTCCGCCAGGCCGGGTAGGTGGAGGGTGTCTCGGGCAGGTCGACGACCGCCGACCAACTCCGGACGGCTGCCTCCTCGTCGTTCAGCCGGTAGTGGGCCTCACCGAGTCCCAGCAGGGCCGCCGCCGTGATCGTCGCGTCCTCGAACCCGACGGCCCGGCTGAAGTGCTGCCCGGCCTCCGCATAGTCGCCCGAAGACAACAGTTCGTCGCCTCGCCGGACGAGCGCCAGCGCTTCATCTCGCGTCAGCCGTCCGCTCGTTCGGGGGTCCGGCGCATCGTGGCGCGGTGGGTCATCCATCGCCCGGACGATACTAGACTGACCGTGTGTGCGGGAGATTCACCCAGGAGCGACCGGCCTCGGAGCTCGCCGAGATCTTCGGGGCTGAGCCGCTCGTCGATGACCCGGGCGGGCACTACAACGTGGCCCCGACCGACCAGGCGACGGTCGTCGTGGAACGCGATGACCGCCGCGCGCTGACGGCCTATCGCTGGGGCCTCATCCCGCACTGGGCCAGCGACGCGAAGGTCGGCTCACGGATGTTCAACGCCAGGGCCGAGACGATCGCGACGAGTCCGGCCTTTCGGGACGCATTCGTCAGGAAACGCTGCCTCGTCCCGGTCGATTCGTTCTACGAATGGAAGCGGGAAGGCGGCATCCGCCAGCCCTACCGGGTCGTCCGAACGGATGGTCGGCCGCTCGCCCTGGCCGGTCTGTGGGCCGGCTGGCGCGACCGGACCATCGACGAAGTCCGTCGGACCTTCACGATCATCACCACCACGCCGAACCGGACCCTCGACGACCTCCATGACCGGATGCCGGTCGTCATCGATGAGGACGCCTGGGACCGCTGGCTCGACCCTGCCCCAGCCGATCCCGCCGAGTTGCTCGGCCTGCTCCTGCCGAATGAGACCGTTGACCTGGACGTCTACCCGGTCAGCCGTGCGGTCAGTGATGTCCGTCGCGACGGCCCGGGGCTGATCCTCGCTCAGGAACCAGTTCGACCGCTGTCCATCGAGTCCTGAACGCGGGCCCTTCAGTCGGCCGCGCCACCCGTCCAGCCGTCCACCGCGATGGACGCCCGAAAGGCCTCGCCGGGCTCAGCGGAACCGTCGAGTCCGGCCGCGAGGGTCCCGACGAGATCGGCGAAGACACCGTCCGGGTCGCTGCCCGGCGCCTCGAGGACGATCGCATCGTCGGGCAGATCGGCCGGGATCTCGCCCTGGGGATCGGTCACGAGGATCAAACGGCTGGCGTTCCAGCGGGCGGCCTCAGCGGCGACCACGATCACCCCGATCGGGGATGCCTCGGCGACCACGACGACCCGGAAGTCGGTGAGGTAGCGCAGTCCAAGTTCGACGTCGGCCGGGTCCAGGCGCGATGCCGGAACATCGGACGCGGACCCAACGGGCCGGTCAACAGCCGGCGCATCGTCCAGGATCAGTCCGCCTTCCAGTTCGGGATCCTGTTCGATCGATGTCGTCCAGGTCGGATCGCGAAGCAGCGCCGCATGATCGACGCCGTGGCGGGCCAGGTCGAGCACGATGGCATCCGCGGCCGGGCCATCGCCGATCTTCCCGACGAGCTGGACTGAGCGACCCGCGGCCGCGGCGGCCAGGGCCACCCTCGAAACGGCTCCGGCGGCCGTGATCACCCCGTCATTGACGCGACCGGCGGGCCGGCCGACGACCACGATCACCCGGGCGCCGGGGCGGCATCGCTCCCGGGCGGCCCATCGCCCCCGTCGGCGGCCAGATCCTCCGCACCGGCCGTCGGACCCTCGTCACCTTCCGCGTCGACCGGGCCACTCAGCGGAGATTCGTCGCGACCAGCATCGATGGGAGCGTCGTCGCGTTCGATCACGATCGGACCGAGACCGGCCGCTTCCAAGTCTGCTCCGAACGCGTCCACGTCACCGACCAAAACGATCGACGAATCCGCGACGTGCAGATGGGTTCGCGCCACGCCAGCCACGGCGTCGACGTCGACCGCCTCGATCCCAGCCCGGTAGCCGATCAGTTCCCTCGCGTCGAGTCCATGGACGGCCAGGCCGCCGAGCGCTCCGACGACAGCTCCCGCCGTCTCGAAGCGGAGCGGGAAGACGCCGACCAGGAAGTCGCGCGCAGCAACCAGCTCGGATCGGTCGACCGGACTGTCGTGCATCCGCTGGAGCTCGGCCAGCGTGTCGATGATGGCCGGAACGGTGACCTCGGTGTTCACCGCGGCACGCGCGGCAAACGGCCCCGCCCCGCGACGGAAGTCGAATCCGGCCCCCGCGCCGTAGGTGTACCCCTTCTCCTCACGCAGCTTCATGTTGAGCCGCGAATTGAACAGGCCGCCGAGGATCGCACTCATGACCGAGACAGCGTGGAAATCGCCGATCGACCTGGGCAGGCCACGATGGCCGATCCGGATCTCGGTCTGGACCGAACCGGGGCGATGGATGACCCGCACCAGCCGTCCCAGCGACGTGCCGGCATCATCGACCGCGCCGAGCGCCTGAGCGTCCGCTGCCTCCGTTGACCAGGCACCGAACAAGTCATCCGCGAGCGCGACGGCGTCGAGCCCACCGAGGTCGCCACCGATGACCAGGCTTGCCCGATCCGGTCTGCGGAGCTGCTCGAATACGCCGCGCAGGTTCTCGGCCGTCAGCTCCTCGACCGTCTCGCGGGTCCCCCCGGCCGGGCGGTGATAGGGCGAGCCCGGGGCGTAGATCGTCCCGATGAATGCTTCCTCTGCGCGCCGGCGTGGATCGGCCCGTGCCTGGAGCAAGTCGTTCATGCGTTCGTCCCGGAGACGCTCGACCTCCGAGGTCGGAAAGGTCGGCCGGAGGAGAACCTCCGCGAGGAGCTCCAGGGCCGGCCCAAGGCGCTCGGCCGGGACGTCCACACCGACCGACAGCGCATCCCAGCCGGCATCAGCGTGGAGCGAGGCGCCAAGCCGTTCGCCCGCTTCGACCAGGGCCACGGCGTCATACCGGTCGGTGCCCTCGGTCAGGGCCCGGGCAGCGAGGACGGTCGCCCCCGCCTGATCGGCCGGTTCCTCGGCCGCACCGCCGGTCACGACCAGGGACGCGGAGACGAGTGGACGGCCTGGGAGGTCGATGATCTGGATGGCCAGCCCGTTCGCAAGCCTGTGGCTCGACACGGCCGGGAACGCGTACGCGGTCGGGGTGCCGGGGGCCGGGCGCTCTGCGACGACCACCGCGTCGGGCCCGGGGCCGGTCATGCGGCCGCCTCGCCGCCATCCGCGAGGGCCGCTGCCGCTGCGGGCCCCTCGCCTTCCGGCAGGTATGTCAGGACCATGCGGTTGTCGGCCCGGAACACCGCGACGGCGGCGGCCCGGATGTCCTCGGGTGTGACCGCGAGGTAGCGCGGCAACATGCGATTGATGAAGTCGGGCTCATCGAACAGCGTGGCGTACATCGACAGTCGATCGGCACGCTCCTCGACCCGCTGCAGCGCGCCGAGCTCGTCGGCCTCCGTCAGTGCCTTGGCGCGGGCCAGCTCATCGTCGGTGACCAGTTCCGTCGTGAGTCGCTCGAGCTCCTCGAGCATGGCCGCCTCGACGCGTGCCACGGGGATATCCGGGCGGACTGTCGCCCAGCCGGCGGTGACGGAGGCGCCGCCGATGAACCCCATCGTGAAGACCGCGACGTCCTGGGCGATCCGTTCCTCTCGGACAAGACGACGATTGAGCCGGCTGCCCTTGCCGCCCGAGAGGATCTGGCCCGCGAGATCGAGCGCCTCGAGGCGCGGGTCGCCGAAGACCGGTGCCCGGAACCCGACGTGGACCCGCGGCAGCGGGACCTTGTCGAAGACCGTTTCCCGGATCTCGCCACCGAGCGTCAGCGGCAGGGACAGGTCGGGTAGCCCGGGGATGTCACGGTTCGGTGGGATCGCCCCGAAGTAGCGTCGGGCCGACGCCGTGGCGGTCGAAGTATCGACCGCCCCGACGATGGACAGCACGGCGTTGTTGGGCGCGTAATACGTCCGGAAGAAGTCGCTGACATCCTCAAGCGAGGCGGCGTCGAGGTCGTCCATCGATCCGATCGTCGAGTGATGATACGGGTGGTCCACCGGGAACAGATGACCCTGGAGCTTCTCCTGGAAGGTCCCGTAGGGTCGGTTGTCGTATGACCAGCGCTTCTCGTTCTTGACCACCTCACGCTGGTTATCGAGGTTCTCCTGGCTCAGCGCGTCGAGCAGGGTGGCCATCCGGTCGGCCTCCAACCACAGGGCGAGGTCCAGCTGGTGGGCAGGCAGGGTCTCGAAATAGTTCGTGCGGTCCAGCCAGGTCGAGCCGTTCATGGTCCCGCCGGCCGCCTGGACGAGCGCGATGTGTTCGGCTTTCGCGACGTGGCGAGACCCCTGGAACATGACGTGCTCGAACAGGTGGGCGAAGCCCGTCTTGCCAGCGACCTCGTGTTTGGAGCCGACGTCGTACCACAGGTTGACCGCCACGACCGGTGCCAGGTGGTCCTCGGCGACGATGACCCGCAAGCCGTTGTCGAGGCGCTGGTCGCTGAAGACGACCTCGGGGACAGTGGTGGACACGCGGGAGACCTCGCGGCTGTGGGCTGGGCGGCAGATCGCCGCGCGATGGGACGTTGACGACGATCGTACCGCGTCGGGTCGGCATCCGGGGCAGGACCTGCCGAAGGTTTGTAGACTCCGGTCCATGAAGGCTTCAGGCAACTCCATCCACCGGCTGACAGCAGGCCTGCTCGTGGCATCGCTGGCGACTCTCCTCGTGCCGGGGCTCGCCCTCGGGCACGCAGAACTCGAGACCACGACCCCGGCCGATGGCTCGACGGTGACCGAACCGGTCACGGAGGTCGTCGGGACGTACGGCGCGGCGATGGATCCGGACCGGAGCACCCTCGTCGTCGAGGACGCCAACGGGAACGTCGTCGCAACGGGTGGGGTCGACCCCGATGACGACACCCGGATGGTTGCCATCCCCGACACGCCGCTCGGCGACGGCGACTACCGGGTCCAGTCGGCGGCCTGGGCGACCGACGGCGATCTCGAACGAGCGATGTGGTTCTTCAGCGTGGCGCTGGCCGCGAGTCCCTCGCCGACCGCCGCACCGAGCCCGACGGCCACGCCGGCACCCTCGCCGATCTCGAGCGATGGGCCGGCCGAGCAGCACGACGCCCACGCCGGCGACACCGGCCCCATCGCCTTCCGCCGACGGGACCCCGAGCGGCAGCAGTTCCGACGCCATCCTGCCGATCATCATCGTTCTCGTGGTCCTTGGTGTCGGCGCGGCGTTCCTGCTGACCCGGCGCAACCGCCCGACCGACCCGACGTGATCCGAGCCGGGCTGGGTCGTGCCGCCATCCGACTCGGCGGCGCGTTCGGTCTGGCCATCGGCATCGGCGTCGCGCTCCCGGCGACCGTCGCCGCCCACTCGGTCAATGCCGCATATGTCAGCCGCCTGCCCCTGGCCGTCTACGTGGTCGGAGCGGCGATGACCGTCGCCCTGTCGTTCGCGTTCGTCATCGTCCGCGACGTCCGCGCCGCCCCCCCGAACCTCGACGCCGTCGGTCGACTGCCGCCTGCCCTGATCCGTTACCCGCTCAGGATCATCGGCCTGGTCGCCTGGCTCTGGATCGTCGGTCAGGCGATCGCCGGCGGATCGAGCGACGGCGACGTCGCCTCGCTCTTCCTGTGGGTCTATGGCTGGGTCGGACTGGCCATCCTGTGTGCCTTGATCGGGCCGGTCTGGCAGTTCCTGGATCCCTTCTCGACCTTGCATGATCTCGGTGCGGCCGTCCTCCGCGCCCTCCACGTCCAGGGCTGGGACGTGGCGGACTACCCGGAGCGCGTGGGGCGCTGGCCGGCGACGATCGGCTTTGCCTTCTTCGTCTGGCTGGAGCTCGTCATCCAGCCTGGACCGTCCACCCTCTTCGTCGTCCTCGTCGGCTACACCGCGCTGACCCTGGCGATGATGGCCCAGTTCGGGCGTGACGAGTGGCGTTCGCATGGCGAGACGTTCTCCGTCTGGTTCCGGCTGCTCGGCCGGCTGGCTCACTGGCGGCTCGTCGACGAGGACGGCCGCGTCGCACGGCGGACCTTCGGCAGCGGCCTCCTGGAACGAGGTTGGTCGGCCGCGGATGTCGCCCTCGTCGCGCTGGGCGTCTCTTCGATCATCTTCGACGGGCTGTCCCAAACGCAGACGTTCTTCGACATCTTCGGCGCCCCGGGAATTGTCGGCAAGACGCTCCAGCTGGCCGTCTTCCTCGGGATCGTCGTGGCCCTTGCCTTTGCCGTCAGTCGAACGGTCGGGCTGGGCGCGATCGGCGCCGGCCTCCTGCCGATCGCTCTCGGCTATCTGGTGGCCCACTACCTGACCTATCTGCTGATCGACGGGCAACGCATCCTGATCGCCATCTCGGATCCGTTCCAGCAAGGTTGGAACCTCTTCGATACCGCCTTCTTCCAGCCATCGGGATCATGGCTCCCGTCGGGACTCGTCTGGACGGTCCAACTGGGTGCCGTCGTGGGCGGTCACATGCTCGGCGCGTGGGGCGGTCACGTGGTCGCCGCCGCCGATGCGCCGGCGGGGATCAGTTCGGGGGCGTTGCGTCGGCGCCAGCTGCCCCTGGCAGTGGTCATGGTCGGACTGACGACGCTGACCCTATGGTCACTCGGCCAGGCGATCGTGGTCCCGGCCGAGACGGGTCGACTCGGGGCACCCATCGTTCAGACCGGGGCGGTCGCCAACCTGCCCGCCGGCACCCATTGATCGAGGGATCGGACCTCAGCCAGGCGATCGACGATCGCCGGATCGAGTGCCTCGGCCGCGGCGATCGCGGTCTCCATCGCCGTCAGGCACAGGATCCCCTCTGATGTGGCGGCCAGCCTGATCTCGGCGGCATCCCGGACGGCGCCCGACCTGGGCGTCGGCGTATTGATCACCAGTCGAACCTCGCCGGACGCGATCAGGTCCAGGATCGCCGTCTCATCGATCGACTCGTCCGACGCCTCGCCCAGTTTCGCCACGGGCCGCGCGTCATGGCCAGCCGCCGCAAGTGCCGCTCGTGTCCCCGGTGTCGCCGCAAACCGGTATCCGGCCCCGGTCAGCGCGGCAGCGAGCCTCGGCAGGGTCGCCTTGTCCCGGTCGGCGATCGACAGCAACGCCAGGGCACCGTCCTCACCCGGTCGGGGTGGGACGAGTGCCGCACCAAGGAGCGCCTTCGCCAGCGCGACCCTGGGATCCTGGTGGATGCCGATGACCTCGCCCGTCGATTGCATCCCAGGGCCGACCGACGGATCCACCCCCCGCAGCTTCGTCGTCGAGAACGCTGGGGCCTTCACGGCGACGAGGTCGGGCGGCGACAGGTGCCCGCCGTCCCAGCCCAGTTCGGGCAATGTGGCGCCCAACGAGATCCGGACGGCAAGTTCGACCATCGGCACGCCGGTCACTTTGGACAGGAACGGGACGGTCCGTGACGCCCGCGGGTTGACCTCGATCAGGTACACGCCGTCATCGCGCACGATGAACTGGGCATTCACGAGACCCCGGGCGCCGAGCGCCAGGACGATGCGTTCCATGGTCGTCACGATGAGCGCCTGGTCACCCTCGGACACCGTCTGGGGCGGGAACATGCCGACCGAGTCACCCGAGTGGACGCCGGCCCGCTCGACGTGCTCCAGCAAGCCCGGGATGAGGACGCGCTCCCCGTCTGACACGGCATCGACATCGACCTCGACGCCTTCGAGGTAACGGTCGATGCGCACCGGGCGGTCGGGGTCCACGACGGTCGCTGCCGCGAGCTGGCGGGTCAGGTCGGCCGGCGAGTAGCAGAAATCGATGGCCAGGCCGCCGATCACGAACGAAGGCCGAACGATGACGGGATAACCGATCCGATCAGCCAGGGTCAATGCCTCTTCGAGGCTGTGCGCCATCCCGCCCTCGGGTTGCGGGATGCCCAGGCGGTCGAGGAGGGCGGCGAACCGGGTCCGCTCCTCCGCCTGGTCGATCGCTTCGAGGTCGGACCCAAGGAGCGGCACGCCGCCGCCCGCCAACGGCCCAGCGAGATTGAGCGGTGTCTGGCCGCCGTAGGCGACAACTGCTGGAAGCAGGTCCGCGTCGTCCGGTGACTCGGCATCGATGACGCTCCGAACGCTCTCGGCGTCCAGCGGCTCGAAGTACAGCCGGGTCGACGCGTCGAAGTCTGTCGACACCGTCTCCGGGTTGGAATTGATCATGACCGCGCTCCAGCCGGCCTGACGGAAGGTATCCGCCGCCTGGACCGCGCAGTAGTCGAACTCGATCCCCTGCCCGATCCGGACCGGGCCGGACCCGATGACGAGGGCCGCCGGTCGCCGGACCGGTGGCGCCTCCGGAGCCGATCCCGATGCCGCGTAGGTCGAATAGAAGTAGGGCGTCTCGGCGGCGAACTCGGCGGCACACGTGTCGACCATCGCGTACCCGGGTCGGATGCCGAGGCTGAGTCGAGCCGCGCGGATCTCGTCGGCCGTCGTCCCCGCCAGATCGGCCAGTTCACGATCGCCGAAACCGGCCCGCTTGACCGTCGCCAGGAGGATGGCCGCCTCCGGATCCTCGGGGTTGGCCAAGCTGGGACCGGCCGCCGCAACGTCGGCCTCGAGCCCCACGTTGCGGCCCATCTCGGCCAGGAACCAGGGGGCGATCCCGGTCACCGTCCCGATGACGGCCTGGGGCACCTTCCGACGGAGCAGGCCCAGGATCCGCCACAACCGACTGTCCGATGGTTCGAGGAACTGTCGAAGGACGATCGGGGCGGCCGCCCGCTCGGCGTGCCGGGTCGATTCGCAGGTTTCGCCGGCCGCATCGGTCCAGCGGAACGGAGCGTCGTCCAGCGGGCCGAGCGGATCATCGAACGCGTCGCCGGGATCGGAGCGGCCGCCGTAGACGCCGGCCAGATAACCCAGGGTCGGGGCCCAGGCAGGATCCTCGGCCAGCGGCCCGACGCCCGCCTGTTCGAGGCCACGGAGCGCCTTGTTCAGGGCCGAACCAAAGGTCCGATCGATGGCCATGACTTCGCCGGTCGCCTTCATCTGGCTCCCGAGGGAACGGTCCGCTCCCGGAAACTTGTCGAACGGGAAGCGTGGCAGCTTGACGACCACGTAGTCGAGCGCCGGCTCGAAGGCGGCCACGGTCGTCCCGGTCACGACATTGGGGATCTCGGCCAGTCGGCGCCCGACCGCGATCTGGGCCGCGACCCGGGCGATCGGGTAGCCGGTCGCCTTGGACGCCAGGGCGGAACTGCGGCTGACCCGGGGGTTGACCTCGATCACGGCGTACTCGGTGGAGTCGGGTGACAGTGCGAACTGGACGTTGCAGCCGCCTTCGACACCGAGCGCCCGGATGATCGCCAGGGCGGCGCTGCGGAGCCGCTGGTGGACGGCATCGGTCAGGGTCTGGACCGGCGCGACGACGATCGAATCACCGGTGTGCACACCGAGCGGATCCACGTTCTCCATCGAGCACACGGCGATGCACGTATCGTCCGCATCGCGCATGACCTCGTATTCGATCTCCTGCCAGCCGACCAGGCATTGCTCCACCATGACCTGGCCGATCGGGCTGGCCCGCAATCCGGCCCTGATGCGTTCTCGGTAGGCTGGCTCGGTCCCGACGATGCCGCCGCCGGTGCCGCCCAGGGTGAAGGCCGGACGGACGATCGCCGGCAAGCCGATGGTGGCCAGCGCCTCGTCGGTCGAGGTGTCCCGCTCTGCCTGCGTCGCGCCCTCGACGATGAAGCTCGGGGCGTACGGCTGGCCGAGTCGGTCGAGCAGGTCGCGGAACGCCTCGCGATCCTCGGCCATCCGGATGGCCTCCAGCGGCGTTCCGAGGAGCCGGATCGGATGTCGGTCGAAGACGCCGGCCTCGGCCATCGCGGTCGTCAGGTTGAGTGCGGTCTGGCCTCCGAGTCCGGCCAGTAGTCCGTCTGGCTGCTCCCTGGCGATGACCGCTTCGACCGCTTCGACGGTCAGCGGTTCGAGATAGATGACATCGGCCACGGACGGGTCGGTCATGATGGTGGCCGGGTTCGAGTTGACCAGGATCGTCCGCACGCCCTCTGCACGCAGGGCTCGACAGGCCTGCGTCCCCGCGTAGTCGAATTCAGCGGCCTGGCCGATGACGACCGGACCCGATCCAAGGATCAGCACGGTCCGCGGCTTCGGCGGAGCCGGGATCATGCGATCCCTCCAGAACGCCGAACGGCCGTGGCCGCCACGAAGCGGTCGAAGACGGCAAGGGCGTCAAGCGGGCCCGGTGCACCTTCCGGGTGGTATTGGACCGTCTCGATCGGCTTCTCGCGGTGGCGCAGCCCCTCGACCGATCCATCGTTGAGATTGACCTGGCTGACCGCGAAACCGGACCGTGCCGGTAGGGAGGCGCCCACGACCTGGACCTCGTGGTTCTGGGCGGTGACCTGGACCAGGCCGAGTTCGAGGTCCTGGACCGGGTGGTTCGCGCCGTGATGTCCGAACCTGAGCCGGCTGGTGTCTGCACCCGCCGCCCGACCGACGATCTGGTGACCCAGGCAGATGCCGAGCAGCGGTCGTCCGTCGTCGATGACCGCCCGCGCCAGGTCGACCTGTGCTTCCAGCCGCGCCGGGTCGCCGGGTCCGGGCGACAGGATGATGCCGTCGATGTCCGAGCTCAGGATGTCGGCAGCCCGGACCGTGTGAGGCAGGACCCGGACGGCGACGCCCCGGTAGCGCATGGCACGGACGATGTTGCTCTTCAGGCCGAGGTCGACGATCGCGATCCGAGGCGCTGCGTCATCCGCGGCCGGATGGTCCGTGAGGGTCGGTGGCGAGACTGCGCCGACGAAATCCTGGTCCTCCCAGCGCGGCACCGCACGGGCCGCCGCGACGGCGGCAAGCGGGTCGACATCGCCCGGCTTGGTCACGACCCCACGGAGGCTGCCATTCGCGCGCAGGTGTCGGGCCAGCGCTCGGGTATCGACTCCGGCGAGCGCGGGGATGGCGTCGGCCCGAAGGAGCGAAGCGAGTTGCCGGGCATCGTCCAGGACGGCGGCCGTGGCATGAGCGACGACGAGTGCCCGAAGCCACGGTCGGATCGATTGGTCGTCGTCGACGAGTCGGCCGTAGTTGCCGATGAGCGGGTAGGTCATGACCACGACCTGGCCGGCATAGGACGGGTCGGTACAGACCTCCTGGTAGCCGGTCTGGCTGGTGTTGACGACCAGGTCGCCACCAGCCGCGACCGGTGCCCCGAAGGCGACCCCGGCGAACACCGTACCGTCCTCCAGCGCCAGGAGCGCCGGTCCCAGGTCGCCGATCCGCGGATCGACGACGGCGGCGCTGCGCGGGGCCGGCGGTACGAGTCGGACGATCACGCCACCTCTGACATGACGAACCCACCGGCCGCGATGGCTCGGTGGGCGGACGCGTGCGCAGACATCGATGCCTCCTTCGCCGGCCTCACGGGACCGGTACGCCAGCCTCACAGGACCGGCCATGAAAGGACTGCCTCAGGGTAGCACGCGACCGGACTGCTTCGTGCCCCCGGTCCGCCCGCGGCGGGTCGGTCGAAGGCGTCTCACCACACGCCGCCGGACACGCTTCAATCGAACGACGACATCTTCCAGGAGTATCGAGGCGCTCGTGACTCGGCGAACACCCTGGATGCGGACGCGACCAGATCCATCGAACGTCGCGCCAGCGATGCGAACATCGGATCCTGGGTCCGCCCCGAGGCGAAGCGCGATCGAGCCATCACCGGTGGGGGGCATCGGCGAACGGGGAAGAAGGCGCCCGCTCACGACAAGGTGATCGAGGCGGGGACCTCCTGGTCCAAGGATCGCGGGCACGGCCTGCGTCGTGGAGGCCGTCTCGAGGATCAACCACACCGTGCGAACTGCCGAATCAGACCGACAACGAACCGGCAGGTGGACCCGCACGCGCCGGCCATCGGTCGGGTCCACGCGGAGCGGACGCAACCGGAGCATCGCTGCAAGGTCGGCTGGTCCGGCATCCACCTGCAACGTGAGGCCCTTTGACCCGTGGTCTATCGCCAGCATGACCCGTCCCTGGCCGTCCACCGCGCCTGTCGGCGCGGCTGGCGCCCCGCCAGCGACCGGTCTTCCGGTCCGGCTCAGTCCGAACGCGAACACCTGGACCACGAAGTCCCATCGCCCAGGCGCGAGGGGTCCGCCGCAGGCGACGGCGACTGGATCCACGGTGACCCGACCCTGGAGCGACGGCCAGACACGTCCTGCGACCGCCTGGCCCGGCGCGTCCCCACCGTACGCGACCGTGGTGCGCGTGGGAGCGATCCACTCGATCGCCGACGCCGGCTCGCGGAGGGAGATCCCGAGCCGTGGCGCCAAGAGGTGATCGGTCACATCGATCTCCTCGCCGCCGGGCAGAGCAACAGATGGATCAAGGAAGGAACGATCTCCGCGTCGGTCGATCGCCAGTGCCGGCTCGCCCCGCGGATCGACGAAACCGGCCGTGATCGAGATCCTGAGCTTGTCCCGTCGCCATCGGACGGCTGTCACCCGGTATGCCGCCCCGATCGCATCCAGATGCTCGGCGAGTCCCAGCAGATCGTCTTTCCGATCCGCCCGCAACATCGCTGAGCGGGTTCGCGCTATCGGGCTGAGGGTCTCGTGTATGCGATCGGGGACCTGTTCGACCGCGACATGACGTGCCGCGTCAAAGATCTGTCGACGACGATCCCGCGGGTGCTGGAGATACACCGGTTCCGTCAGGCGCCCGATGACCTCGGATCGATAGAGACGCAGGAGCAGGCTGTCGCGCACGGCCCCGGGCGCGGTTTCTGCCACGACCAGATCCATGATCGTGCCGACATTCGCAAAGTACGGCCCCGCCTCGAATCGCGACGTATAGGCGTTACCGCCATCATCCCGGCCCATGTAGAAGTAGCTGGGATAGTCGCCCAGGATCGATACGACCCGAGCACGGAGGTACGCCTCGACCATGAACCGCTGATCCTCGAGGATCCACGGGCCTTCCGGGAACCTGATCGCATCGTCGCGGAGGAACGCTGTGCGAAAGCATTTGTGGATCGTCAGGCTCTGGATCAACGGTGCGTCTTCGATGGTACAAACGGCACGATTCTTTCGGAACACGACATGGGGCACGGGCCGGAAGTCACTCGTGACCTTGCCGATCACGATGTCGGCCCGGTTGAGGCGACCGGTCGCGGACAGGCGCTCCAGGGCCTCCCGGCCCAGGCGGTCGTCCTGATCCATCAACTGGATGTATTCGCCCCGAGCTTCCGCGATGCCGATGTTCCTGGGGCGCCCCGGCCAGCCGGAGTTCGGGATGTGGATGACGCGAACCTGCCGGTGCTCGCGGGCCAGGACATCGAGTCGATCACCCGTCCCATCTGTGGACCCGTCGTCGACGTAGATCACCTCGTACTCGTCTGATGCCAGCGACTGGCGGAGCAGCGAGTCGATATTCGGCTCGATGTAGCGTCCAGGATCGAACACGGGAACGACGACGGAGATCTTCGGCGGCATCGATGTCACGGTAGCAGTCGGATGAGCCGCGACAGCTGGCATGACGGACTCGCCAGGCGCCGTGGCTCGGGTCGGCGACGCGACTCGCTGCCGACCCGTACAATCCGCGCTGGCGGCGGACCCATCGCCATCCATTCGCATCGACTTGGGGGATCCAATGAAGAAAGTCACGCTCATCGCGCTCGGCATCGCGGCCGTCATCCTGGTCGCAGCCTGTTCCGGTGGCAGCAACCTGACCGGCAAGAGCTGGCAGCTGACGGCCATCACCGAGCAGGTCCCGGCATTCCAGGGCGTCGTGCCTGCCGACCAGCAGGCGAACTACACCATCGAGTTCAACTCGGACGGCACGTTCAATGCCAAGGCCGACTGCAATAACCTGAGCGGGACCTATACGACGACATCGTCGAACGATCTGACCATCGTGCTCGGCCCGTCCACCCTGGCCGCGTGCCCCGACGATTCCCTGGCGCCGCAATATGTGGCGGGTCTCGGGAACGCGGCGAGCTACGCGATCGCCGATGGCCAGCTGACCATCACCCTGACCGATGGCGGCACACTCCAGTTCAAGTAAGCGCGTCCACGACGCCAGACGCTGCAAGACCCCGGCTCCGATCGGTCCGGGGTCTTGTCATGTCACGTGGCTGGTAGGCCCCGAAGGATTCGAAGCGTCAACCGGTGACAAGGGTCGGGCCCCAGTCGTGTCACCTAACCGGTATTCGCAGGGCCCTGATACTCTGGCCCAGCTCATGATCAGCCGCGAGCTTCCCTTCGGCCATCGCCAGCTCGTGATGCTCGTCTTGGTGGCCGTCGCCGCGGCGGGCTGCATGCAAGGTGGCCGCGATGGGGCGTCTGGCTCGACCGGGGCGGACAGCGGGTTCATCAGCGCAGCCCCGACGTCGAGTGCGCCGCGAGCGGCGGCGGAGGTAGGCGACACGACGGGTGAGTCGGGTCCGGTCGCCACGGTCGAGCCCGCAAACCCGGCGACACTCGAGCCCGTCGGGGCCCCCGCCGTCACGTCGGACGTCGCTGCTGTGGCGGAAGCCGCGCCCGAGCCGTTCGCGATGAACCTCTACCGCAAAGGTGATTTCGTCCGCCAGTACACGTTCGAATGGTGCGTCGGGGCGAGTCTGCAGATGGCCGTCAACATCGCGACAGACAGATCACGAACGAGTCGCGCCGACCAAAAGCGGTTGTGGGAGATGGCCCGCGACACGAGCCTCAGCCCATATGGGGGCGCGAACCCGCGCGGATGGATCGCCACCCTCAACGAACTCGGGATCGGCCCATATCGACTCGTGTCGTTGCCCACGCTCGACGAGGCCGTGGCCGTCGCGGCCAGGGCGATCCGGACCACCGAGCGACCGGTCGGTCTCGTCATGTGGGCCGGCCGGCATGCCTGGGTCATGACCGGCTTCGAGTCGACCGCCGATCCTGGTGCGTTCGACGCGGTCGATGTGACGGGCATCCGTGTCCTGGACCCGCTCTATCCGCACGGAAGCTCCGTCTGGGGCCACAGTCCGAAGCCGAACAGCTTGATCTCCCCGGCCAGACTCGGCAGGCAATTCGTCTTCCGTGACGGTACATCGCGCGTGAAACTCGACGTGCCGCCCGGGTACCTGCTCATCCTGCCGGTGACGACCGAGGCCTGACGTCGACTACGTCCGACTGAAGCGTCCAGTCCCGCAGGTCAGCTCGTGCGAGGATTGGATGGTGAGCCCGGAAGGACTTGAACCTTCAACCCGCTGATTAAGAGTCAGCTGCTCTGCCATTGAGCTACGGGCCCACGAGGCCGGGATGATACCGCAAGACCGGCCGTCGCGGTCGGCTGGCACCTCGTAGACTCGGTCGATGCTGTCGACCGGCCATGTGATCGTGTGCGGGCTTGAACACCTCGGCCTGCGGACCATCGACCAGCTGCGGCTCAGGGACGAAGTCGTCGTCGCCGTCGGTCCGAACGCCGACCCGGCAGAGTCGCTCGAGTCCATCGGCGTCCGCCTCGTGGTCGGCGATCAGCGCGTTCCACGGACCCTCGTCGAGGCCGGTGTGGAGCATGCCGGGGTGATCGTCCTCACCAGCAACGACGACCTGGCCAACCTGAACGCGGCCCTCGTCGCGACCGAGCGGAACCCCACGATCCGGGTCGTGATCCGGATGTTCGACCAGGAACTGGGGGCCCACATCCCGGATCTCTTCCCCGACGCCGTCGCGCTGTCTTCGTCGGCCCTCGCGGCCCCGGGGTTCGTTTCTGCCGCGCTCGACGGCGAGACGGGCGTGACGTTCCCGCTGGCCGGCCGGTTGGTCTCTTCACGCCAATCGTCGGACCCCGCCCGGTCTGATCGCTCCATCCCGATCGCCCGGCTCGATCCGGACCGCTCGGTCGACCTGCTGCCCGATGCCGAACCAGACGAATCGGGGCTGATCCTCGTCGACGTGCGCGATCCCAACGACACCTCGGCCGCGTCTACGACCCCGATGACCAGGCCGCAGGCGACGACGGGGCCGGGTTCACTCGGCGGGTTCATCGGCGGCGTCCGTTCGCGGATCCACGCGCCCGAGGAGCGCCTGCTCCGCTTCGCGACGATCCTCTTCGTCCTGGCCGTCGGCTCGGCGCTGTTCTTCGACCTTGTCGCCGGGTTGACCCCGCTCGATGCCGTGTCGTACGCGATCACCCTGCTGACCGGCGCCTCGTTACCCGCCGACATCCAGGGCGCTGCCAGCAATGGGGCGCTTCGCGTCTACGCCATCTTCCTGAGCCTGGTCGGGGCGGCCATCGTGGCCATCGTGTACGCCTTCATCACTGACGCGTTGATCCGCTCACGGCTGCTCCAAACGCTTGGTCGAAGGACCGTCCCGGGCCGGATCCACGACCATGTCATCGTGGCTGGCCTGGGATCGATCGGCTATCGGGTCGCGCTCGGCCTGGCTGCCCGGGACGTGCCGGTCGTGGTCGTCGAAGTCAGCGAGGAGGGTCGATTCATCTCGGCCACGCGGGCCGCGGGGATCCCCGTCTACATCGGCGACGCGCGCAACCACGACGTCCTGGGCGAGCTCCACCTGGAATCGGCGCGGGCGCTGATCGCGGCCACCAGCGACGACCTGGTCAACCTGTCGACCGCCCTCAACGCCCGGAAGCTGCGACCAGACCTGCGGGTCGTCGTCCGATTGTTCGATCCCGAATTCGCGTTGCGCGTGCAGCGCGGCTTCGGGATCAGGTTCACGCGCAGCGTTTCGCACCTGGCGGCCCCGGCGTTCGCGGCCGCGGCTGTTGGGTCGGAGGTCATCGCCACGGTCCCGGTCGGTGACCGACGAGTGGTCCTGTTCGCGCGGCTTCGGGTCCCGGAGGGATCTCGCCTCGAGGGTCGGCTCGCGTCGTCGCTCGGGACGGTCGGAGCACTGCGGATCCTCGCCGTCGCGGACCCGGGCTCCGAGGCGGCGCGATGGGACTTTCCAGATGACGAGCGGATGGACGCCGGCGAAGAGGTCGTGGTCGCCGCGACCCGGGCGGGTCTCGCCCAGCTCCTCGACCTGGCCTCGAGTCAGGCGTCGGGCCGGACCGATCGGGCCGATCCCGCTTCGACGGACGGTCAGTCGGGCTGATTGTCGATCTGGGCGCGCTGGAGGCGTCCGCTGAAGTCGATGTAGATCGACTTCCATTCCGTATACGTATCGAGAGCGACGTGGCCGGCCTCGCGGTGGCCGTTGCCGGTCTCCTTCCAGCCGCCGAACGGCAGGTGGACCTCCGCGCCGGTCGTCCCGGCATTGACGTACACGATGCCGGTCTCGAAGTCGCGCATCGCCCGGAACGCGACATTCACATCCCTGGTGAAGATGCTCGACGAAAGCCCGTACCGGGTCTGGTTGAGGGCCAGCATCGCCGGCCCGTAGCCATCGACCGGGATGACCGACAGGACCGGCCCGAAGATCTCCTCCTGCCCGATCCGATCCATCGCCCCGACGTCACTGAAGATCGTGGGCTCGAAGAAGTGACCGTGAGCCAGTCCGCCGTCCGTGACCGCCTGCCCGCCGGTGATCAGGTCGCCCTCGCCGCGACCGATCTCGACGTAGCCGGCAACCTTCTCCAGCGCCGCGGCATTGATGAGCGGGCCGACATCGATGGCCGGATCGAGCCCGGACCCGAGTCGGAGTCGTTTGGTCCGTGCTTCGAGCCGTTCGAGCAGCGCACCGACCACGGACCGGTCGACGATGACCCTCGACGCCGCGGTGCAGCGCTGTCCGGTCGTCCCGAACGCCGACCATAGGATGCCGTCCGTGGCGAGATCGAGGTCCGCATCGCCCAGCACCACGACCCCGTTCTTGCCACCGAGTTCGAGCGAGACCCGCTTGAGCCGACGGCCGGCGCGTGCCGCGATGTGTTTGCCGGTCGTGGAGGAGCCTGTGAACGAGATGACGGCCACATCCGGGCTGTCCACGATCGCATCGCCGACTTCGGCCCCGGACCCGGTGACGAGGTTCACGACCCCGGCCGGGAACCCGGCCTCGGCCATCAATTCCACGAGCAGCGTGGCGCAGAGCGGCGTGTCGGACGAGGGCTTGAACACAACGGTGTTCCCGGTCACGAGGGCGGGCATGGTCTTCCAGGATGGGATGGCCATCGGAAAGTTCCAGGGCGTGATGATGCCAACCACCCCGAGCGGTTGGCGGATGCTCATCGCCCACTTGTCGGGGAGCTCGGACGGCACCGTGTCACCGGCCATCCGCCGGCCTTCACCGGCCATCAGGTACGCGATGTCGATCGCTTCCTGGACGTCACCGCGCGCTTCGGCGATGACCTTGCCCATCTCTCGGGTCATCGCCTGGGCAAGTCGTTCCTTGTGCTCGGCGAGGAGCGCCCCGAACGAGTACAGGATCTCGCCACGTTTGGGCGCGGGCGTCCGACGCCACATCGGGAATGCGGTCTCGGCCGCCCGCACGGCCATCGCCACGTCGGCCTTCGTCCCCTGCTGGAAGCGCCCGATGACGTTTCGCGTGTCCGCCGGGTCGAGACTGTCGAATGTCGCACCGGACGTCGACTCGCACCACTCTCCCGCGATGTAGTGGCGGAACGTCGGTGGATCCAGGGTCGTCTCGGTCATGGACGCCATCCTACTTGCCGGCGGCCGTACAGTGGTCGGGAAGACGATGCCGACGGCCGACCAGATCTACCAGGCGCACCCGACCCAGGCCGAGATCGACGATGTCCTCGACCAGCGACTCACCGGCGCGCTCGGCACGCTCAACGATGACGGGTCGATCCACCTGACGTACCTGCTGTTCCTGCACGAATCCGGCCGATTCCTGCTCGAGACCGCCTCATCGACGCGCAAGGCCCGCAACATCGCCGCGCGCGGGACCGCATCGATCCTCGTCCAGGGCACGGCGTCTACCGGGCGGAGTCTGATGGTCGAAGCGGAAGGGACCGCTCGGCTCATCGCCCTGCCCGAGGCGCACGACGTGAATCACCGGATCCGGGCGAAGTACGTCGTCCCCGACGCCATCGAGGCGCTCGATGCCGCGTGGGGTCGCTTCGACGACGTCGCCCTCGAGCTCACGCCCATCCGCTGGCGTTCCTGGACGGGCTCAGTCCTGGCCACGACGACCGAGGCCGACCTTGGCCGCTCCTACGAAGGCATCTGGCGCGACTGAGGGCGATCCTGGCGCGACTGAGCGGCGATCTCAGACCCGCTCGACGGCCATCGCCACCGAGCCGCCGCCGCCGAGACACAGCGTGGCCAACCCATACCGTCCTTGCCGACGGGCCAGTTCGTGGACCAGCGTCGCGACGATGCGCGCCCCACTTGCCCCGATCGGGTGACCGAGCGCGATCGCCCCGCCGTTGACGTTGACCTTGGACCAGTCGAAGCCCAGCGCCCGACCGTCGGCCAACGTCTGCGCGGCGAACGCCTCGTTGATCTCGATGAGGTCGAACGCCTCGATCGGCAATTCGATCCGCTCGAGGAGCCGACGGACACCCTGGATGGGTGCGAGGAACAACCATTTCGGCGCGACTTCGGCCTGCGCGTAGCCCACGATGCGGACGAGCGGCGTGAGACCCAGCTGTTCCACGGTCCGTTCACTGGCCACGACGGTCGCTGCGGCCCCGTCGGTGATGCCCGGCGCATTGCCGGCGGTGACCGTACCGACCATGGCCGCGCCTCGGTCCTCGCCATCGGGCAGCGCGAAAGCAGGCTTGAGCCGGGCGAGCGCCTCGATCGTGGAATCGCGTCGCGGACCTTCATCGACGGCGACGACCGTTTCCCGACCCTTGGCGTCACGGACGGTGACCGGGACCATCTCGGCATCGAACCTGCCGGCGTCGATGGCCGCCACGGCCTTCTGGTGCGAGGCCAGCGCGAATGCATCCTGGTCCACGCGACTCACTTCGTCGCTGATCGCGACGCGTTCTGCATGGGTCCCCATGTGGCAGTCCTCGATCGCGCACCACAGTCCGTCATGGACGGTCGCATCGATGAGCTCGCCATTACCCAGACGAAGCCCGAACCGAGCGCCAGGCACGAGGTACGGCGCCTGGTTCATCGACTCCATCCCACCGGCCACGACGAGGGCCGAGTCGCCGGCCTTGATCTCCGCGGCGGCCAGCATGATCGACTTCAGGCCGGACCCGCACACCCGGTTGATGGTCGTGGCCGATGTGCCGTCCGGAAGGCCGGCCTTGAGGGCGGCCTGGCGGGCCGGTGCCTGCCCGACCCCGGCCTGGAGGACCTGGCCCATCAGGACCTCGTCGATGGTCGCGGTCGCTGGGTCGAGGCCGGCCCGCTCCACGGCCGCCCGGATCGCCACGCCACCCAGCTCCGTCGCCGGCACGGCGCTGAGCGCTCCGCCGAACCGACCGATGGGCGTCCGTGCCGCACTGACGATGTAGACGCGGCCGTCCGGACCGACCGCACCATCGATCACCGGTCTGCCTCGGGACGCGGGTAGTCGTGGAAACCTCGGCCGGTCTTCTGCCCGAGATGGCCGGCGTCCACGAGTCTCAAAAGCACCTTCGGGGGCTGGAAATGGTCGCCCGGTAGCCCGTCGTCGAGCACGCGCATCACGTTGAGACAGACGTCCAGGCCGATGAAGTCGGCGAGTTCGAGGGGTCCCATCGGGTGGTTCAAACCGATCCGAGCGCCGGTATCGATGTCCTCCGCGGTGCCCACGCCCTCCTCGAACGCCCGCATCGCTTCGGCCAGGAACGGCATCAGGATGCGGTTGACGATGAAGCCCGGTCGGTCTGCCGACACGATGACCTGCTTGCCGAGGGCTCCGGACAACTCCCGGATGGATGCGACAGTGTCCTCGCCCGTGTCGCGGCCGCGGATCAACTCCACGAGGGGCATGACCGGGACGGGGCTGAAGAAGTGCATCCCCAGGAAGCGAGGTCTGTGGTCCTTCGAGACCGCCTCGGCGAGCCGGTGGATCGCGATCGATGAGGTGTTGGAGGCAAAGATCGCGCTCTGTGGAGCGAGGCGATCGACTTCGCTCCACAGGACCGATTTGACGGCGATATCCTCGAAGACGGCCTCGATGACGAGGTCGGCGCGCGCGACGGTGGTGAGATCGTCGCTCGGCTCGATACGGGCGATCGTGCTATCGCGGTCACCGGCCGTGACTCGGCCCTTGGCGACCGCCCTCTCGAGGTTGCCGAGGATGCGCTGACGTCCGGCCTCGGCCCGGGCGATATCCGGCTCGTAGAGCGTGACCGGAAGCCCGATGGCGGCGTGGACCTGTGCGATGCCGTGACCCATCAGCCCGGCACCGGCCACGAACACGTGTTGGATGCTGCTCATCCGACAAGTGTACGAGCGTGGATCACGGTTGGCCGCCAGCCAGGACGTCCAGCAAGCGGTCGGCCGCCTCGTACGGGTCCACCCGATGCGCGGCGACTTCTTCGAGGAGCGCCGCCGTGGTCGCGTCAAGCTGGGGATCGCGGAGGCGTCCGCGCATCCGGTCGGTCACGATCGCCCACACCTGTGCCTCCGCACGCGCGAGTTGCGCCGCCGTGGATCCGTGGGCCGGGCGCGTCCCCCGATGCCGGTCGAGCGCTGCGAGGAGTTCGGGGACGCCCTCGCCTGTCGCGGCCGTCGTGATCAGGACGTCCGGCCGTTTTGGCTGTGGCCGTGACGGATCGGCGTCTCGCGGTGCAGCCGCGACCAGCATGGCCCGGAGTTGGGCAGCGGTCCGTTTGCGCCGGGCTTATCACCCTTGTTGACCACGACCAGATCGGCGACCTCGAGCAGGCCGGCCTTGATCGCCTGGACCTCGTCACCCATCTCGGGAGCCTCCAGGACGACGGTCGTGTCCGCGGCTGCGGCGACCTCGACTTCGCTCTGGCCCGTCCCGACCGTTTCGATGAGGACCAGGTCGAACCCGGCCGCGTCGAGGATGGCTGCAGCCGCCGTCGACGTTGACGCCAGGCCGCCCGCGTGGCCACGAGATGCCATCGAGCGGATGAACACCCCGTCGTCGGCGGCATAGGCCTGCATCCGGACCCGGTCGCCGAGCAACGCACCGCCGGTGATCGGACTCGACGGATCGACCGCGATGACCGCGACGTTGCGCCCGGCCGCGCGGATCTCCGCGATGAGCGCTGCGACGAGCGTCGACTTCCCGGAGCCCGGCGGCCCGGTGATGCCGACGAGATGGGCGCGACCGGCCGTCGGATACAGGCGACGGAGTGCCGCCTCCGCCACAGGCGTTCGGTTCTCGACCGCCGTGAGCAGCCTGGCCAGGGCGAGTCGGTCACCGTCGACGGCAGCATCAGCGAGCGCGGCCGCCCGGGTCAGGGCATCGGCCGTCATGGCTAGTCGCGGGGACGAGCGTTCGCCCGAAGGTACTCGGCGACCTGCCCGATCGTGGTCCCGGGCCCAAAGACCTCGGCGACCCCGGCCGCCCGGAGCGCGGCGATATCGTCATCGGGGATGATCCCGCCGACCGTGACCAGAACATCGTTCATACCCCGGTCGACCAGCAGCGCCGTCACCCGCGGGACCAGGGTCATGTGGGCCCCGGACAGGATGGACAGGCCGACCACGTCGACATCCTCCTGAAGGGCGGCCGTGGCGATCATCTCGGGCGTCTGGCGGAGCCCGGTATAGACCACCTCGAAACCCTCGTCGCGCAGCCCGCGGGCCAGCACTTTCGCGCCGCGATCGTGGCCATCGAGGCCGGGCTTTGCGATGAGGACCTTGATCGGTCGATCGGTCATGGCCGGATTGTAGGCGCCGAGCGTCCTTCCGGGTTACCGCTGGTCGCCGCCGGTCAACGAGATGGTCTCGCCGCTGACATAGGTGTTCGCTCCGGATCCCAGCCAGACGACGAGGTTCGCGAGGTCATCGGGTGTCGCCAATCGGCGGACCGGGATCGATCTGGCCATCTCCGCGGCACGATCGCCCGGGATCGACGGGACCCCCTCCTTGATCGTCACGATCTGGGTCGGCGCCACGGCGTTGACCAGGATGCCGGATGGCCCGAGTTCCTTGGCCAGCGAGGCGGTCAAGCCGATGATCCCCGCCTTGGCCGAAGCGTAGTGACTGGCTCGGGCGACGCCGACCAGGCCCGGTCGGGCGGCGATATTGACGATCCTCCCCCACCCGGCCGCCTGCATCGACGGGACGACTGCGCGACACGCCCGGAACGTGGCCCCGAGCATGTCCTCCTGCACGGCAGCCCACGAGTCATCGCCGATCTCGCCCAGCCGCTCGGCGCGGTACGCGGACGTGGCGGTCACCAACACGGCGATCGCGCCGAGTTCGTCGGCGACCCGCTCGAGGAGAGCCCCGATCTCGTCGGGTCGGGCCAGGTCGGCCGCGACGGCCAGGGCCTGACCGCCATCGGCGCGGATCTCATCGGCCGTGGCCTCGGCTCGCGTCGGTGGATCGCCCGACGCCGAACCCCGACGTTGATGCAGGGCGACCAGAGCTCCTTCCGCGGCGAAGGCCCGGGCGAGCGTCGGCCCGGCACCGCCACCCGCGCCGGTGACGAGCACGACCCGTCCAGCAAGGCCAAGGTCCACGGCTCAGGCCTCCGGGGAGCGTCGCTCGAGGTGAGCGAAGAACTCGGCTCGCGTTCGATCCCGAGTCCGAAACAAACCCAGTACGGACGACGTGGTCATGATCGTGCCCGGCTTGCGGATGCCGCGCATCGCGGCACACAGATGGGTCGCTTCCATCACCACCCCGACGCCCTGCGGATCGAGCCGATCCTGGAGGAATTCGGCGACCTGTTGGGTCAGGCGCTCCTGGACCTGTAGTCGGCGAGCGTACATCTCGACCACTCGCGGGATCTTGGACAGGCCGATGACCCGGCCCCGCGGGATGTAGGCGACCGCCGCCGTCCCGAAGAACGGCAGGAGATGGTGCTCGCACAACGAATAGAACGGGATGTCCTTGACCAGGACCATCTCGCTGTAGGCGATATCGAAGATCGCGCCGTTGATGAGTCGCTCGGGATCGACGTGGTAGCCGGCCGTCAGTTCGGTATACATGCGATGGACCCGACCGGGAGTCCCGACCAGGCCCTGCCGTTCCGGGTCCTCGCCGATCTCGATCAGGATCTCCCGGACGGCCGCCTCGACTCGTCCGCCAGGTCCGTGCCCGTCCGTGCCATTGCCCTCGATGAGGGCCACCGGGCTGGCCGACTCCTCGCCGATCTCGTTCTCGATCTCATCGACGATGCGCTGGACGTGGCTGGGCAGATCGGGCGGGCTGGACACGCGGGCAGGCTCCTGTGCAGGCGGCGATGGTACGTCCGGCGCCGACGGCGCGCCTCAATCGGTCCGGCTCCGACGGTCGAGATAGTCGTGCCAGAACAACCTCGCGGCGACGGATCGCCACGGTCGCCAGGCCTCACCGATGGCGTCCAGCTCGGTCGGGTCCGGGCGATGGCCAAGCCGTTTCACCTCGCCGACCGAGGTCGCGAGCGCGATGTCACCGACCGGCCAGACATCGGGTCTGCCCAGGACCATCAACCGGTAGATCGCCGACGTCCACGGGCCGATGCCCGGGATCGCCCGCAGGCCCCTGTCGGCGTCGTCGTCGTCGAGGTCGACCAGGCCATCGAGATCGAGCGTACCGATCACGATGGCCTCCGCCAGGGCCCGACCGTAGCGTGCCTTCTGGCGGCTGAAACCGACGGCCAGCAGCTCCGCATCGGTCAGGCCCATGAAACTCGCCGGTGTCAGCGGATCGGCGGCTGCCACCAGGCGATCGAAGGCCGCTCGCGCGGAAGCGAGCGAAACCTGTTGTTCGAGGATGATCAGGACGAGCGTGGCAAACCCCGGCCGGCGGTCCCAGAGCGGAGGCGGGCCGATGCGATCCACGATCGCCGCCAGGTCAGGGTCGCGCGCAGCCAGGATCCGCACAGCTGTCGCCAGCGTCTCGACCGAAAGCGACGACCTAGCCAGCGACGACGCCACGCTCTCCGAAGCCGGCCGCGGGCAGTGGATCGAACGGTCGGCCTTCCGCACCACGAAGCCAGGCCCGGGCGTTTTCACCGAGCGAAGGCCGGTGGTACCCACCCTCCTGCAGGATGACCAGGCGACGACCCAGGGCCGCAGTGCGTCGACCGATCTCGTGATACACATCGGTGGTCAGGGCGAACGTCCCGATCGGGTCGAGTCCGTAGGTATCGAACCCGAGCGACACGACCACGACCGATCCGGGAACCTCGGCGATCGTCTCGAGCGCTTTGTCCACGGCCTCCAGGTACCCGTCGTTGGTGGTCCCGGGCGGCAGCGGCAGGTTGCGGTTCTCCCCCTCCCCCTCCCCCTCGCCCACTTCGTCAGCACGGCCCAGGAAGTACGGGTAGTCGTGATCTGGGTCGGCGTGGATCGAGACGTATCGCACGTCGGCGCGACGCCAGAAGATCTGCTGGCTGCCATTGCCATGGTGATAGTCGACGTCGAGGATCGCGACGCGTTCGCCCGTCGCCCTGGTGATCGCCTCGGCCGCGATCGCCGCGTTGTTGAAGAAGCAGTAACCGCCGTACATGGCCCGCGCGGCATGATGACCGGGCGGTCGGCACAGGCCGTACGCCATCGCTGCACCGCCCAGCACCAGGTCCATCGCCGTCAACGCGACATCGACCGATGCACGGGCCGCGACATAGGTCCCGGCGACCAGCGGGGCCGCCGAATCGAGACCCCAGAAGCCGGCCCGGCCACCGGCCTGGGTGGGCTCCCGGACCAGGCGCTCCAACGCCGCCGCAGACATCCCCTCGAACATCGCCCGATTGGGATACGTGTCGGCGGACAGGAACGGCCGGTCGATCGACTGGGCGCGTGCTTCGGACCATGCGACCTCGAGGAACCGGATCAGGCCAGGGTCGTGGACGGCCGCGATCGGCGTCACGCCGTGCTCGCTCGGACGGGAGACCTCGAACCCTCCGTCGGCCTCGAGCGTCCTCCGGATACGCTCGGCTCGCTCGGCGACCTCGTTGGCCGGGATCTGGACGCCCATATACGTCTCGGTCGTGATGTCGTGTCCGAGGTGCGCGGCGGAGTAGACGACCTGCATCGGCCCGTTACCGTCCCGTCATCGAGGCGCCGTCGACCATCGCGATGATGGCCGCAGTGACCGCCTCAGGACGGTAGCGCATCAGGTTGTGACCGTCGTGCCCGAATCGACGGACGTCGATCGGGCCCCGACCCGCGCGGATCCGAGCCTCGCTGGCGGCGGCGAGGGCCGCCGCCCGTGTATTCGCCTCGTCATCCGCGGCGAGCAGGGCGCTGATCGGCGCGCTCACCGCCGCGAGCGCGACCGTCGGTCGGTACGAGAACATGGCCCGGACGCTGGCTTCAAGCGCGTGCGGTCGGGTCGCTGGAACGACCTTGCCAGCGCGGGTCTCGACGACGGTCGCCCGGGCCGCCCGTTCCTGGTCGGGATCCCACGTCGCGACGTCGAATGCTCGACGATCGGCCAGGAACGCACTCATCGAGCGCATGACTTCGGGCGGTTCGTCCAGCCCGCGCAGGAACTCATCGACGTCCACGCCGCTGGCCATTTCGATCGACTCCCAACCACCATCGACGAGGACCAGGCCGGCACATCGATCGGCAAGCTCGGTCGCCGCCCAGACCGCGACGATGGCACCGAACCCATGACCGGCCAGCACCACCCGGTCGCCCTCGGAACGCAGCAGGCCCGACCCCTCGGCCACTGCGACCGCGTCGCCGGCGAAGCTCGTGCGGTCATAGCCGTCGGTCGGGGCATCGGACAAGCCGTGGCCGCGCAAGTCCATGGCGACCGCATGTTGACGCACCCGGACGCGACGGGCGACGGGCGCCCAGCTCCAGGCCGTGTTCGAAAGACCCGGGATCATCAGGACGCCCGGTCGCCCGGCTGCCTCCTCGGCGTGATCGGATCCCATCCCCCAATCGAGGAAATGGATCCGGTCGCCGGGGTCGACGACGACCATGTACCCAGCCGGTTCCGTGGCGAGATCCGGCGACTGGCTCGGCTCCATCGACCCTAGGATACGAGGACCATGGTCAAACGCCGTCGCGGATCCCGATCCGCTCCACCACGCCGACACCGCGTCGCGTTCGAGGAGTTGGTGGGTCGGGCGCTCGACGCGATCCCGGCGCCATTCGCATCGGCGCTTGACGATGTCGCCGTGGTCATCGCCGACGAACCATCACCGGAGCAGCGCCGCGAGAACGGGATCGCCGATGACGAGACCCTGTACGGTCTCTATGAAGGCGTGCCACGAACCGAATGGGGCGCCGACTGGGCCTCGGTGCCCGACCGGATCACCCTCTTCCAGGGCCCGCTGGAGGAAGACTTCATGGATCCTGACGAGCTGGCCGATGAGGTCTGGATCACGGTCATCCACGAGCTCGCGCACCATCTCGGCATCGACGACGACCGGCTCCACGAACTCGGCGTCGACTGATCGGTCAGCGGCTGGCAGGCAGCGTCCCCGCACGAGCCAGAAGGTCGCCGATCCGACCCACCTCGACGTTGCCGCCCGAGGCGACGACGACGACTCGCTCGCCCGCACGGATCGGGACCCGTCCGGCCAGGACCGCGGCCAACGCCGCCGCTCCGGCCGGCTCCAGGACCTGCTTCGCCCGCTCGATGATGAAGCGCATGCCGGCCAGGATCGTCTCGTCGTCGATGACGATGATGTCATCGAGGTAGTGCTGGCACATCGCCAGTGTCCACGTTCCGGCAAACGGGGCGTTGAGTCCATCGGCGATGCTCTCGGGCTGGATCGGGACGACACTGCCCCGCTCCATGGCCAGACCGACCGCCCTCGATCCCTCGGGCTCGATGCCATAGATACGCACGGCAGGACGCTGTTCCTTGACGGCGGCCGCGATCCCAGAGATCAGGCCACCGCCCCCGACCCCGACGACGATGACATCGACGTTCGGCAGGTCCTCCAGGATCTCGAGTCCGATGGAACCGTGGCCGGCGATGACCTCCGGGTCGTCGAACGGGTGGACGAACTCCAGGCCGCCCTCGTCCCGGAGACGCTCCATCTCCGCGAACGTCTCGCCGACGTGCACTCCGTGCAGCACGACCCGGGCGCCGTAGTCGATGCAGGCATCGACCTTCGAACGCACCGCCGCCGCGGGCATCGCCACCGTCACCGGGACGCCCGCGGTCCGACCGGCCCAGGCATACGCCTGGCCGGCGTTCCCGGCGGACATCGTGATCACCCCGCGAGCTCGTGCCCCATCGGACAGGGTCCGCATCCGGTTGGTCATGCCGCGAGCCTTGAAGGACCCGGTCTTCTGGAAGTGCTCCGCCTTCAGGTACAGCATGTCATCGGCCAGCCGGGCGCCGCTCGCGACGGTCGCCCAGGTGGCGGCGGTCGTGGAGCTGAGGAGCGGCGTCCGATGGACGATCCCATCGATCCGGGCTGCCGCCGCCTCGATCGCCGGATACGACACGATGTGGTCAGGTGGCGCCATGCCCGCGAGTATCGCATCCGCCGCTCGACCACCGGGCCGCCCATCGCAACCTTATTGCGTGTTTGCGCAAGTCCTGATACATTCTCGTTGTGTTGGATCGCCTGCCAGTATCTGCGGACAGCGAACGTGAACGCTATGCGTCGGTCGGTCGTGCGCTCGCGGATCCGAAGCGCCTGTGCGTCCTGGAATCGCTCGCGATCGGCGAGTTGTCCGTGACGGAGCTGAGCGAACGGGTCGGCTGCCAGGTTCCCAACATGAGCCAGCACCTGGCCGTCCTGCGCAATGCCGGGCTGGTCACCAGCCGGCGGGACGGCAACACCATCCTGTATCGCCTCGCGGATCAACGGGTCCTCGAGGCCTATCGACTCATCCAGGACATCGCGCGCTAGCGCACACGAAAGGGATCTGATTCATGGCAGAGATCAAGCACGCGACCGACGAGACCTATATGGATCTGGTCCTCAACAACGAGAAGCCCGTCCTCGTCGACTTCTGGGCCGGCTGGTGCCAGCCCTGCAAGATGGTCGCGCCGGAGATCGAGAAGGCCGCGGAGAAGTACGACGGCGTCATCGAGGTCGTCAAGATCGATGTCGATGCGAATCCGCGGGCATCGCAGCACTTCAATGTCCTGAGCATCCCGTTCATCGCCTTCTTCCCCGGTGGCGGCAAGCAGCCGATGGGGCGCCCCGGGTTCCGGCCGCTCGACGTCCTTGAGCGTGAGTTCGGACTCAGCGAGTACGCGCCGGTCGCGGCCGACTGACCGACCGTTCGAACCCCGGGGTCAGTCCCGAGGCTTCAGCCGCCGGTAAGCGGACGCCAACCAGGCGACCGCCCGATCCACCGTCTCGCCGTCCAGTTCGTTCGGGGCGAGCCTGACCCAACCCGGCCCCCGTGCTGACCCATCGACGTCGGGGGTCCGACGTGCAGCATCCGCGACAGCGGGATCAAGCCCGAATTCGGCGACGGCGCCATCGGCCGACATGACCGCGAACGGCCTGCCGCTCCGCGACCAGATCAGGCTGCCGTCGGAGGCCGTCGACGGCTCGGCACCAGGCAGGTCGGCCGCGGCGGCGGTCAACCGATCGGCCAGGGTCACCGACCCGCCGCGGCGAGGATCGCCTCGAGTTCCGCCCGATGCTCCTCGTAGTGGCCGATGGTCTCCTCGCTGATCGCCCGCAGGTTGTCGGCATGCTTGAGCCAGCGGGTCTCGGGCACGACCGTCAGGTAGCCGCGCAGTTCACCCGGCTGGGTCCGGAACGACTCGCGCAGGTCGGCCATCGTCATCGCGGCCCAGGTCGCGTCGATCTCCGCATTGACGACCTCCCCGCCACGCGCCTTCCAGTCCGCGTCCACGCGGGCGATGGTCGGACTCGTCTCGTTGACCGCAAGCTCCGTGGCGACCTGCAGCGCGACACCCTGCCAGGCGAGCAGATGGCCCATCAGGTCGCGGCCCGACCAGCCATGGGCACCATCGACCGGCACGCCGAGCGCCTCGTCGGTCAGGTCGGCAAGGGCCTCGAACGGCCGCCACGCGTCACGCTCCTCCTCGAGGAACTCCATCGAACTGAGATACATCAGACGGCGACCGGTTCGCGATATTCGCCGAACACTTCCCGGAGGACCGCACACTGCTCACCGAGCGTGGCATACGCCTCGGCGCACCGGATGAAGTGCGGCATCAGGTTATCCTCGCTCGAGCCGGGTCTCGTGGCGGCCTCGCGGAGCCCGCGCAACGCGGCCTCGACGGCCGACCCATCCCGATCCTGGCGCGTCCGGTCCAGGCGCGCCCGTTGTCGCTCCTCTGATCCGGCCGGCACGGACAGGACGGGGACCTGGGTCACTTCCGCCGCGTCGCGATAGGCGTTGATGCCGACGACTCGTCGGTCGCCGGCGTCGAACTCGCGCTGGTAGCGATAGGCGGCATCGGCGATCTCGTGCTGCGGGTAGCCCTCGGTGATGGCCGCCACCATCCCGCCGCGCCGGTCGATCTCGTCAAGGTAGCGCCACACCTGGCGCTCGGTCTCGTCGGTCAACGCCTCCACGAACCACGAGCCGCCGAGCGGGTCGACCGTGGCATCGACACCGCTTTCCTCGGCGATGATCTGCTGCTGGCGGAGCGCCAGCATGGCGGCTTCCGCGGTCGGGACCGCGAGCGCCTCGTCATAGGCGTCGGTGTGCAGCGACTGGGTCCCGCCAAGCACCGCGGCCAGGGCCTGCAGGGCCACCCTGGTCAGGTTGTTGAGCGGCTGCTGCGGGGTGAGCGAAACACCGGCGGTCTGGGTATGGAATCGCATCCACGTCGAACGCTCGTTCTCGGCTCCGTATCGGTCAGACATCAGCGTGTACCAGATCCGGCGCGAAGCGCGGAACTTCGCGACTTCCTCGAAGAAGTCGCTATGGCTGTTGAAGAAGAAGCTGAGCCGTGGCGCGAAATCATCGACCCGGAGGCCGCGCTCGATGGCGGCCTCGACGTACGCCATCCCGTCGGCGATCGTGAAAGCGAGTTCCTGGACCGCGGTCGAACCCGCCTCGCGGATGTGATAGCCGGAGATCGAGACGGTATTCCAGCGCGGCAATTCGCGAGTCCCGAACTCGATGGTGTCGGTCACCAGCCGCATCGACGGTTCAGGCGGGAACAGGAACTCCTTCTGGGCCACGAACTCCTTGAGGATGTCGTTCTGGGTCGTCCCTTCGAGTCGGTCCCGCGGCACGCCGGCCTTCTCCGCGGCCGCGATATACATCGCCCAGATCGGGGCCGCCGGCGAATTGATCGTCATCGAGGTCGAGATCCGGTCCAGCGGCAGACCGGCCAGCAGGACCTCCATATCGGCCAGGCTGGAGACGGCCACGCCGCATGTCCCGAACTCACCTTCCGCCTCAGGGTCGTCCGTGTCATAGCCGTACAGCGTCGGCATGTCATAGGCGATCGACAGGCCGGTCTGGCCCGCCGCCAGCAACTGCCGGAACCGGGCATTCGTATCCTCGGCGGCGCCGAAACCGGCGAACATGCGCATCGTCCAGAGTCGGCTCCGGTAGCCGCCGGGATGGATCCCCCGAGTGAATGGCGGCTCGCCGGGCAGGCCGATCCGGTCTGCCGGATCCGCTGCGTCGGCCGACGACCATGGCCCGTACAGCGGTTCGATCGGCATGTCGCTGATCGTCGAGAACCGTGTCCGCCGCTCCGGGCTCCGAGCGAGGGCCGGCTTGAAGCGTTCGGCCTCCCAGGCGCGACGTCGCTCGTCCCAGTCGGCCGATCGATCGGTCATGACCTCGACTCTAGCACGGGCCGCCCGCCGTTCAGTCGGGACCGTCGGGTCGCGGGCCGCCCTGGCGCGTGCGCCGTCGGATCGATCGGCCGGCGACCGCGTCCGGCACCGCGTCGGACGCAGCCCGGCGCGCGACGCCGATCCCGCGCCGCAGGCCCCGATCGACGATCGGGATCCGGCGGGTCCGGTTGGCCAGGACCGCCAGATCCCACAAGAGCATCGCCGGGACCGCCCGACCGCCGATCAGCCGGACAAGCCCATGCCTGACCACGAAGCGGTACATCAGCGGCCCTCGAACGCATTGACGGCATCCTGGATCCGGGCGTCGGGCAGATCATTCGTGATCACGACATCGACCGCATCGGGTTGCTCACTCGGCCACACGATGACCGTCTGCACCCGCTCACCGGTCTTGGTGTCGAGCCGGCGGCCGGGCCGGCCGGCAACCATCACGTCATACCGCGCGGTGATATCGGTGCGAGACGCCTCCTGGGCACTCCGATCGTAGAAGTCGGCCAACGCGCTGGCTTCCAGTCCGTCGCCCTGGAATACCGCCAGGACGGCCGCCCGTTCGGCACCGAACGTCCAGGTCCCACCCGCGAAGCGTACCTCCGAGATGCCTTGGCTGGCCAACGAACCCAGGTTGTCCGCACTGCAGTTGCGACCCGAGTCCAGGGTCTCCGGTGGCCCATCCATGTACGTCTTCGGCACCAGCGTCTCGAGTTCCGGGTATGCACCCGCCGCTCGGCCATCGGACAGACACGTCCCGGTCGGATCGAACGACGGCGTCGCACCCGCCGTGCAGGCGGCCGCAGTCCCGAGGACGAGGCAGAGAAGCGACGATCGGATACGGGAGGGCACGAGCGAAAGGGTAGCCGGACGCCGCGGAAACCGTCCTCGACCGAGGGTGGTGCCCGTGAGCACCTGGTACCAGCGTCCCGTCTTGGTGCCAGGATGCGCCCGACCTTCGACGACGTCAGATAGGGACAAGGGGACCATTGCCCTCCGGGGTCGCGGCGCGTAGCTTTCTCCCTACGCCACCCCGCGATCGAACCGGGAGATACCTGGGGCGTCGGTCACGGAACTGGAAACGGAATCGCCCGAGGAGGTTCGGGTGATCGATCCCGGATCCAGCTCACGAGCCGAGTAACTGGTCTTCGGCCAACAGGCCTGGTGACCGTCGGGGCGGCAGCGCTTATCAGGCTTCATCAGCGTCACGATCGCCCTCCGGTATCGGGGGGCGATCTCGCGTTTCCGGCCTCTTTCCGGCCTCAGGCCGTTCGATTGCGTCGCTCCGACGTCGGATGCGTTCGTCGGCGGATGCCCCGTCGGTCAAGATCGGCCTGGATGACCCGGGCGGCACCGGCAAGGTCCGGATCTCGACTGACGGTCCCGGCCAGCCAATCGATATAGGACGGTTCGAACGCGGCGATCTCGCCCAGCGTGTGATCGTGGAACTTTCCGAAGGTGATGACCATCGCGGCGGCTTCGCCGATGGTCGGGGCGGGCGGCCGGCGGAATCGACGGAGTCGGCCGCGGACGAGCGGGCCGGTCGGGGTCGATGCCCGCGGCGGCTCGCGTCCCACGACATCAGCTCGACGCGGCGGCTGGCCGGTCAGAGGCGGTCGTGCTCCACTGCCCGAGACCGCCCGGTTGCGTTCTCGGAAGGTATGGCTCGTGTCGACCCGGCCGGTCACCGGCGTCGTCGGCTTCGGCTTCGGCGGACCACCCTGTCGGCGCGCGACGCCCGGTTCGAATGGTGTCTCGTCCTCGCCGCCAGTCGTTCGTCGACTCGGGTCGCCACCGCCACGTGTCAGGTCGGCGTACGCGTCGTTGATCTCGGCCATCCGACGAGTCGCCAGCCTCGACGCCGCCGGATCGTCGCCGGTCAGGTCCGGATGATTGGCGCGAGCGAGTCGGCGCCAGGCTGCCTTGATCTGGGCCGGCGAGGCACCCGCCTCCACGCCCAACACATCTCGCGGATCTCGTCGTGCCATCACCGGCGAGTGTATTGGCCAGGCGACGGCAGCGCGACTTGACAGCGTGGTCCGCGTGGCGTCCCCTACTCCGTATGGGAACCGCTCGACGGGCGGGCTTGGCGGCTGCGGCGGCGATGGCCCCGCTCGGCCTCGCCTACCGCTTCGCACTGGCCTACCGAGTCCGGGCCGGCTACCCGCGCCGGCAACCGCCGACGGTGCTGCCGACCGACCTCGGCCTGCCCTACGAATCGGTCCAGGTCCGATCTGACGGGCTGGAGTTGCCGGCGTGGTTCATCCCTGCCCGGGATGGACAGCCCGGTCCGGGGGTCGTCATCGTCCATGGCTGGGAATCGGCCCGCGACCGGACCCTGCCGATGGCCGTGTTCCTGCATGCCGCCGGCTTCCACTGCCTCACCTTCGACGTCCGCGGTCACGGCGCGAACCCCGCCGAAGCCCTGCCGCTGAGTGCCGGTGAGTTCGGCAGCGACACGCTCGCCGCGTTCGGGGCCTTGCTCGATCGACCCGAAGTCACCGTGGGAGCCATCTCCGGACATTCGATGGGGGCCATCGGCGCGATCCTCGCCGGCGCGGCCGATGGTCGGGTCGCTGCCGTCGTGGCCACATCGACCCCGGCAGACCCGTACCGCCTGACGCGCCAGACGTTCCGACTCGCCCACTTGCCGATCCCGGATCCGATCGCCTATCCGCTGGCCTGGCTGACCACCCGGGTCTACCTCAGTCCCCGCGGCCACACGGTCGACGACATCAGTGCGGCCACGGCGGTGGCGCGGTACGACGGACCCATCCTGTTGGCCCACGGGGCCGACGACGTCGTGGTCCCGCCGTCCCACCTGGACCGATTGGCCGAGTCGGCGCGGGCTGCCCGATCCGACCAGGCAGTGGCGTCCGAGATCGAGACGCTCGTCGTGGCGGGCGGCCAGCACTCGTGGTTGTACGAGGATCCGGGGTATCGCGGCAGCGTGGCGGCGTTCCTCACGCGGGCGCTCGGTGGGCCGCTGGATCCGGAGACGGCCGCCTCGATCGCCGCGGCCACCGAGGCCGTGCGGATCCCGGACGGTGAGGCCGCATTCGACGCCGTGGAGTCGACGTCCGGTGGGTTCCGAACGCTGGCCCGGGTCGCCCTGCCTGGCGCGACGCGGAGCCAGACATCGAATGAGGACAGGGCGTGACCAGCCCCGGACCCGCTCCCGTCTGGCTGGCCATCGCCAGCAAGCGGGCGATCCGTCGGTTCGACACGCGACCGCTCGAGTCCGAGCACGTTGAACGTATCGTGGCGGCCGGCCGACATTCCGGCAGCAGCAAGAACCTCCAGCGCTGGACGTTCATCGTCTGTCGCGACCGCGACCATCTCAACCAGCTCGCAGCCGTCGGTCCGACGGCGGGTCACCTGGCCGGCGCTGCCATCGCGATCGCCCTCGTCACCCCTGATCCCAGCGCCCCGGACGCGCCCAAGTCGATCTTGTTCGACCTCGGACAAGCTGCGCAGAACATGATGCTTGCGGCGTGGGAGCTGGGCATCGGAAGCGTTCCAGCCACCGTCTACGAGCACGCGCTCGCGCGTCGACTCCTGGCGTATCCGGCGGACCAGCACTGCGAATATCTGCTTTCGTTCGGGTACCCGGCGGACCCTGCCGACCTGACCCGTCCACCGGTCGCCGGTGGTCGCCGCGATCTCGCCGAGATCGTTCGGGAGGAGCACTGGTAGGGCGGTCGGAACCGCTATTGCCAGGCGAATTTCCGCGACGCGATCCCGAAGCAGACGACCAGCCAACCGATCAGGACTGCCGCGCAAACCCACAACGGGGCGAATGCCGCACCGCCGACCATGACCTGGCGCAGCGCGTCGGCGAGATAGGTCAGGGGGATGATCCGAGCCACGCCCTGCAGGAATTGGGGCATGTCGTCGATCCGGAAGAATGCCCCGGACAGGAACATCATCGGGAACTGGATCATCGAGGTCATGCCATTGGCGGCGTCCTCGGTCTTGGCGAACGAAGCGATGACATAGCCGAGGGCGAGGAACGCCATCGCACCCAATGTGACGAACGCCGCGACCAGGATCAGACTCCCGACGATCTCGACCCCGAACGCGAGAGCGCCGACGGCGACGATGATGATCGCCTGGGCGAATGCGATCAGGATCCGCATCAGCACGTTGGAGCCGACCAACTGCCAACGCCGGAGGGGGGTGGCCGCCAGCCGCTTGAGGATCAGCTTCTCGCGATCGCCGACAAGCGGGATGGCCGCGAAGATGCCGACCTGCATGATCGACAGCGCGAGCATGCTCGGGACGAAGTAGCTGATGGCATTGACGTTCTCGGTCTGGACGGTCTGGGGGTTCGGGACCACGAGCGGCGGCTTGCCACCGAGGTTGACCACGCCCAGCACCGTCCCGGCAGCCTGGTAGACGGTCCCCTGCAAGCCCGGCTGGGATGGATCCGTGTAGATGGCGATGCTGGCCGGCTGGCCGCCGTCGGCCCTGTCGGCATCGAGCGTGGCGCCATATCCAGCGGGGACCACGATGACGGCGTCGACATCACTCGTGCGCATGTCTTCCAGCGCCGTTTCGAGCGTGGAATCCACGACGAAGACGCCTTCGAGTGCACTGAAGCCGGCGCGCAACTCCTGCGCTGCGGCGGACTTGTCGTCATCGACCCATCCGAGGGTCAGCCGGCTACTGTCACCGCCCTGGAAGATGAGACCGAATAGCACGATGAAGACGAGCGGGAAGGCGAGGGTCCAGAACACCGCCGCCCGGTCGCGCGTATAGCTCCGGATGTTGGCCAGCGTGAGGGCAAGGAGGGCCTGCATCGGGTTCTCGCTCCCTTCAGTCGCGCAGCGCCCGGCCGGTCAGGTCGAGAAAGACGTCTTCGAGCGTCGCCCGCCGGATGCCCAGGTCGCGCGGCTCCATGCCATGCGCTTCGGTCAGTTCGATCAGGGCGCCGACGGTCGCCGCGACGTCGGCGGTGTACAGCAGCATCGCATCACCATCACGCATCACGGAGCTGACCGCCGGCAGCGCGGCGAACGCCGGCTCATCGATCGACTCGATGGCATCGAACCGGACCGCACGTTCCTTGAACCGCTTCGAGATCAAGGCGTCGACGGTGCCCATCTCGAGGATGTGTCCGTGGTCCATGATCGCCAGCCGGTCGCACAGGACCTCCGCTTCTTCCATGTAATGGGTCGTCAGGAGCACCGATCGGCCCTGCGCCTTCAGCCCCTTGATGAGATCCCACAGCGAGCGACGAGCGGCCGGATCGAGCCCGGTCGTCGGCTCGTCTAGGAAGATCAACTCGGGGTCGTTGACCAGGGCGAGGGCGACGGCGAGGCGTTGTCGCTGGCCGCCGGACAGGTCCTTCGTCCTGGCGTTGCGTCGCTCGTCGAGCTCCAGCATCCCGATCAACTCTTCGGTCGCGTGGCTCTCCGTGTAGAAACTGCGGAACAGGTCGATGACTTCGACGACGGTCAGCTTGGGATAGAGCGACGCCGTCTGGAGGCTGATCCCGATCCGCGGCTTGAGGGCCTGCGCGCCAGTCGCCACGTCGACGCCCAGGACCACGGCTCGACCACCGTCCGGTGGACGCAGGCCCTCCAGGATCTCGACGGTCGTGGTCTTGCCCGCGCCATTCGGGCCGAGCAGGCCGAAGACTTCGCCGGCCTGGACCTCGAAGTCGATCCCGTCGACGGCCATGACGTCGCCGTAGCGCTTCACGAGGCCCTCGACCGAGATCACCGTCCCGGTCGCCATCATCGTCTCGCTTGCCATGGACTCGATGGTGACAGACTGACGGTCGCGCCGCTCAACGACGCAGGTTCGACCTTGCTGGGTCGACCGATCAGAGCCGCTTCCGAAGGTACGCCGTGACCGTGGCGTCATAGCCGACCGACTCGTACAACTGGCGAGCTTCGGGTCGGTGGTGACCGGCCGTCAGCTCGACGAACGCCGCTCCACGTTCTCGCCCGATCCGCTCCGCCTCGGCCATCAATGCCCGACCCACGCCACGCTCTCGCGCCCCGGCATCGACGACGAGTGCGAGGATCCGGACGATCCAGTCGTCATGCTCGAAGCGTGGCAGCAGGTGGATGGCCACGAACCCGAGAAGCGCCTCGTCGTGCTCGGCGACGATGACCTGTGCGTCGGCGCTCCCGAAATGCCCGAGACGAGCCACGATGTCGCTTGGACCCGCTGGATACCCCTCGTCCGTGAACATCCTGGCGATGGACGCCGCATCGGTGGGTTCGGCTCGGCGCAACGTGAACGCTGGTTGGTCGGTCATGGCAGGGATGGTACCCGGCCCGTCCACGACCACGAGCCGGAACGGGATATCGGTCGGCGTCCCGGCGATCGTTCGCTCGGGGCCAAGCGGTCCGGGTCGAGTCACCCCCCGGCCGCCGTCGCCGGTCGAGGATGCCGCGTACCAGACCGCCACGAGCCCTTCTCCCGAGCGCGCCAGTGCCGCGGTCAGTCGACCCTCGGTCGAGGGCTCCAGGAGGATGAGCGACGCGTTCCGATCCAGGATGTCCACGGCCATCATGCATCTCGCGCCGAGCGCGACCGACTCGGGCACTGCTCTGAACGCGCCCGTCGGCACACCGAACACCCTGGCGAAGTCGGCAGTCGTGCGATCGAGGTCGACCGTGGCCCAACCAAGCGCCAGGGGCGGGCCGACTGGCGGGACCGACGTGCCTGGCGACGTCGCCGCTCGTCGTGCCTCTGCCAGGACCTTGGCGAATTCGGTCACGGGCATCGGAACGCGCCTCGACATCAGATCAGCAGCAGGTCCGCGGCCGGTTCGCCGATCCGGACGTATCCGGCTCGCTGGTAGACCCCGATCGCGACACGGTTGTCGTTGAACACCCCGAGATACGTCCACGTGCTGCCGGCCTGCACGGCATCGACGGTGGCGGCGGATGTGACGAGGCCGGCCAGACCGCGCCCGCGAGCCCAACCGGCCGTGCCGATCGAGGACAGGTAGGTGGCTCCATCAAACGTCGCGCGCCGGGCCACGGCAGCGGGTCGCTGGTCGACGCTCGCGACGTAGTAGGTGAACCATGGGTGACCCAGGGCGGCGGCTGTCTCCATTTCAAGAGTCGGCCGTCTGTCCCGGTCGACATCGAAGGCGTCGAGGAGGACGCCGACCACCTCGGTGGCGATCGAGCCGCTGTGTGGCGCATCCAGGCGAGAGAACCGGGCGATGCTCACCCCCGGTTCCAGCGACGCCGACGCCGTCCTCAGCGCCGGGCCTGCATCGGCCAGGAGCATCAGGTTGCCCTTGCCCATGTCGCGGAACCCGTTGGACGCCAGCCGGGCAACCAGATCGGCGGGTTCGTCGTGCAGGGGCGAGGCCCAGATGTGGGCTTGTCGGCCGAGCCCGGTGAACTGGACGAGGGCCTCAGTGAGCCGCCGATCGAATGCATCGGACTCGGCCGGCCAGCGAAGACCTTCCAGGCGATTCCAGAATGGTTCGGGCTGATCCGGGTCGGTCAACAGGATGGCGTCACCAAGGTCGCGCAGGATCCGTCCCGGCTGTCCATGGACTCGCGCCTCATGGACCAGCAGGCGGCGCATCGTGGCGGGGTCGATCGTCAGGATCGCTCGACCAGGAAGAGTGCCGCACCGGAGGGCAAGTCGATCACACCCGGGGTCGGCAGGTCAGCTGCCGCGAACCAGGCCATGAACTGTTCGCGGGTCGCGAGGGCGGTGCCCTGGTACAACTCGTCGAGCTGGACGCCGGCGATCAATTCCCCGTGCCGGGTACGGAACTCGTCCCGGCCGGATGGCAGCGGCCAGTCGAGGACCATGACCCGTCCGCCGGGCTTGATCGCAGCCCAGGCCGCGCGCAGGACCGCGGGCGCATCAGACAGCTGGTGCAGGGCGTACTGGAAATAGGCGAGGTCGAATTCGCCGGCTCGGCCAGGCTGGGTCACGTTCGCCTGCCTGATCGTGATCCGATCGGTCAGCTCGGCAGCCGCCACGTTGGCCCGCGCCCGGATGACCGAATCCTCCTCGAATTCGACCCCGACCAGCTCGAGGCGCGGGAACCGCCTAGCCATCGCGATCAGCCAGCGACCGCCACCACAATGGACATCGACGACCCGCCCTCCCGCCATCAGGTCGGCGACCAATTGGGGCAGGTCGGCGAGCGCTTCCTGGAAGAAGACCGCGATGTCCTGGGCCGTCAGCCGCTCGATCGCGACGCGGTACCGATCCGGCCTGGATCCGATCGGCGTGCCGGCCCGAAAGAATTCGAGCATCCCGCCCCAGTCGAGCGAAGCGACCGTGGCGTGGACGAACTGGCCACCCAGGAATTCGGGGCGTGTCTCGTCAAGGAGGATGGCCGCCACGTCGACGTCGACCGTCAAACGATCGCCTTCCAGTGTGGCCAGATCGTGCGCGTCGGCCGCCCACGCCCACGTTTCGACCGCCGGAACCTGACACCCGGTCGAGGCAGCGAGTTCCGACACGGTCATCCCGGCGGTGCCGGCCTCGCGAAGCCGCTGGAAGAAGCCCGCCTCGATGCCGAGGTAGACCAGCCACGATCGGTGGAATCCGCCGAGGCTGGCGATCAGGTCATCGAAGCGGTCGTCGAGGGCCATCGTCGCTCGATTGTCGCACGCCAGACCGCGCCCGGATGTCGCGGCCGGGTACCGTATCGGACGTGGCGCAACGATTCGCCCGACTCGTTGGTTCTGGGAGTGATGGATAGCGATAGCAGGCTCGCCGACTCCCTGGCCGCCGATCTCGACGGTGCATTCGAGACCCTCGTGATGGCCCACCAGGACCGGCTGTTCTCGATCGCCCTGCGGATGCTCGGCGACCCAGGCGAAGCCGAGGAGGCGGCCCAGGACGCGTTCGTGCGAGCCTATCGCGCATTGGCCGGGTACGACCGCGATCGGATCGTTTCGATCCGGCTCCGGCCATGGCTGGCGACGATCGTCCTGAACCTGTGTCGGTCACGACTGAGTCGCCGCACCCGTCGGGGCCGGCCACCACTGTCGCTCGACGAGCCACTGCCGGGCAGCCTCGAGCCCCGGGTGGACGACGCTCGTGGGCCGCTGGCCGTCGTGACGGACCGAGACTCGGCCGGTGGCTGGGCCGCGCTTCTGCTGACGTTGCCACCGGCCTATCGGAGCGCGGTGGTGCTCCGTCATGTCGATGGTCTGTCCTATCCCGATCTCGCCGCGGCATTGCAGCGGCCGGAAGGGACGGTCAAGGCCCAGGTCCATCGAGGCCTGGCGCTGTTGCGACGGGCGTACGAGGCTGCCCAGACACGCGAGCGCGAGGAGATGAGCGCATGACCAGCGACACGCAGATCGCATCCGAGTTGGCCGGATTGCGCGCGACGGCACCAGACGGCCTGTCGGGCGGCGTGCTGTCAGTCCTCGGGCTGGCCGACGAGTACGCTCCGTTCGATTCGCCGATCGGGCCGTTGTTCGTGGCCTGGAACGGTGTCGGCGTCGTCGCCGTGGAGGCCGCCGCGGACGCCGCCGGTTTCGAGTCGTCGCACCAGGAACGGACGGGGCGACGAGCGTACGCCGCCGGGCGGATCCCGAACCGTTCTCGCTCGCGCCATCGCTCGGCGGCTCGGCGGCGATCGCCGTGTCCGGATCGATCTGGACCTGCGCGGCCACACCGCGTTCGAACGGGACGTCTGGCACAAGGCGCTGGAGATCCCCCGTGGCGAGGTTCGGCCGTACGGCTGGCTGGCCGCCGAGATCGGACGCCCGAAGGCCGTCCGCGCGGTCGGAACGGCGCTCGGTCACAACCCCGTCCCGCTGATCGTCCCATGCCACCGCGTGGTTCGGACGGACGGTTCGATCGGCCAGTACTCGCTGGGTGGTCCACACAACAAGCGGACGATCCTGGCAGCGGAGGGGCTCGACCCCGATGCACTCGAGGCGGCCGCCAGGGCCGGGGTTCGATATGTCGGGTCCGATTCGACGCATGTCGTCTGTCTGCCGACCTGCCATGCCGCCCGACGGATCACGCCGGCTCACCGCGTCTCCTTCAGCTCCATGGCGCGGGCCGTTGCCTCCGGATACCGCCCGTGCCGCCAGTGCCGGCCGGCATCGGGAGCGATCGCAGCCTGACCGGGCATCTCGGACTGGACACCCGGTCGGGCCGCATCTACACTTTGCGCTTGGACCAGTCAGCTATGCCAACCTCGTCCGCCACGGTACCTGGTCGGTCGTCGATCGCAGCCGCGATGCTGGTCCTGTACGTGGTCTGGGGATCGACGTATCTCGGCATCGCCGTCGCCGTCGACTCGATCCCGCCCTTCATGATGGCCGCCGTTCGGTTCTGCCTGGCCGGGCTGATCCTGCTCGGCTGGTCGATCGCGCGAGAAGGTCGTTCCTTCGAGCTGCCGACCAGGCGCGAATGGCGCGACAGCGCCGTCATCGGTGCTCTCCTGCTCGGTGGCGGGATGGGGATGGTCGCGTTCGGCGAACAGACGGTCCCATCGGGCATCGCCGCCCTGCTCGTCGCGATGATGCCGGTCTGGGTGGCGATCCTGGGCGGCATCTTCCTCGGCCAGCGGCTGCCCCGTCTGGCCGTGACCGGGATCATCATCGGCTTTGCTGGCGTCGCGGTCCTGGTCGGGCCATCGGTCGTCGGCGGCACCGGCGGGTACGATCCGATCGGGCTCATGGCCCTGCTCATCTCGCCGATCGCGTGGTCGATCGGGTCCCTGTTCGCGTCCCATCGGGCGGTCATCCCCAGACGGCCACTCGTCGCGACCGGGCTGCAGATGCTCCTCGGGGGGGCCGTCCTCGCTGGGATGGCGCTCGCCACGGGCGAACTCGCCAGGTTCGATCCCGCGACCATCACCCGAGCCTCGATCATCGCGTTGCTGTACTTGACCCTGATCGGCAGCCTGCTCGCCTTCACGACCTTCGGCTGGCTGCTCCGCGTCGCGCCACTGCCGATGGTCACGACCTATGCCTACGTCAACCCGGTCGTCGCGGTCATCCTCGGTTGGCTCATCCTCGGCGAGCCGATCGACGCCCGAACCGCCATCGCGGGAGCGGTCATCGTGGCCGCCGTCGCCCTCATCATCACCGCACGGGGCCGGCTGCCGTCGCCACGGACGAGCCTTCGCGAACCGGACCCCGCCGGATCGTTCGCCATCGAACCGACCGAGCGCTCGGTCAGCCCGGTCGGGTCCAGCCTTGTGCCGGCCACGGCTCACAGCGGAGCGGCCGATCCTCCCGATAGCCAAGGGCATAGTCGGCCTGGATAAGCGTATGGAGCTGGCTCGTTCCCTCGTAGATGACCGCGGCCTTGGAGTTGCGCAGGTAGCGCTCGACCGGAAACTCGTTGGAATAGCCGTTGGCACCATGGACCTGGATGGCATCGAGCGCGGCCTGGACGGCGTGCTCGGTCGCGTGCCACTTGGCCAGACTCGTCTCGCGGGTATTCCGTAGACCCTGGTTCTTGAGCCAGGCCGCGCGCCAGACGAGCAGCCGGCCGATCTCCGTGCCGGCCGCCATCTTGGCGATCAACTGTTTGACCAGCTGATGCTCGCCGATCTCCTGTCCGAACGTTTGTCGCTCGTGGGCATAGCGGACGGAGGCATCGAGGCACGCCTGGGCGAGTCCGACGGCACCGGCGGCGACGGTGAACCGACCCTGGTCGATGGCGCTCATCGCGACCAGGAACCCTTCGCCCTCCTCGCCGATCCGGTTCTCGATCGGGACCGGCACGTCATCGAGGTTGATCAGGCCCGTATTCCCGGCCCGGATCCCAAGCTTGCCGTGGAGCGTGCCGGTCGTGAGGCCGGCCGTCCCGCGCTCCAGCACGAACGCGGTCACGCCCTTGTGGCGCTTGGCTCGATCGACCGTCGCGAAAACCAGGAAGTGGTCCGCGATATCGGCCAGGCTGATCCAGATCTTCTGGCCATTGAGTCGATAGATGGCGCCGTCGCGACGGGCGGTCGTCGCAAGGTTCCCGGCGTCGGTGCCGACACCCGGCTCGGTCAGGCCGAACGTCGCGAGTTTCTCGCCACGCGCCTGCGGGACCAGCCAGCGCTGGCGTTGCTCCTCCGTCCCCCACTGGAGGAGGGCCAGGGAATTGAGTCCGACATGGACGCTTTGGACGACCCGGAACGACGTGTCGGCGCGCTCGAGCTCCTCGCACAAGATCGCGAAACTGAGATAGTCCATCCCTCCGCCGCCGTACGTCTCCGGGATGGGTGCCCCGAGGAATCCGAGCTCCCCCATCCGCTCGAAGACCTCACGGTGGACCTCGCCCGCGGCATCCCATTCCTGGATGTTCGGCAGGATCTCGGCCTCGGCGAAGGCCCGAACAGAATCCCGGACGAGCTTGTTCTCATCGCTCAGTTCGAAGTCGACCATCGCCGCATCCTACGCGACGTGGCACCCCTATACTCGGGCGACCCCACCGTCCCAGGAGCCGAGACTGACGTGAGTGCGGATCCCGCCGAACACCTGACCCCAGTGTTGGGCCGCTATTTCGAGCGGACCTGGAGTCACGGGGAGGGCCACCGCCTGTACGACACGGACGGTCGCGCGTATCTCGATTTCGCGAACGGGATCGCGGTGACGGCACTCGGTCACGTTCACCCACGAATCACCGCCGCGATCCACGCCCAGGTCGATCGGCTGACGGGGCCGATCAGCGCCATCGGATACACGGAACCCGTCTCGGCGATGGCGGCGGCGCTCGCCGCGACGTTCCCGGAGCCGCTCGACTCGGTCATGTTCCTGAATTCCGGCTCCGAGGCCATCGACGGCGCTCTCAAGCTGGCCCGGCGGGTCACCGGCCGGCCCGGGATCATCGCCTTCCGTGGCGGGTTCCACGGCCGCACGTTCGGGGCGACGAGCGTGACCACGTCGAATCTCAACTATCGGACCGGCTACGAGCCGCTCCTGCCCGGCGTTTACTTCGCTCCGTACCCGACGACCTATCCGGAGTTCGGCGGGGACGAAGCGGCCGCGTCGGCTGCCTGTCTGGCGAACCTGGGGCGACTATTGAGTTCGGTCATCTCGCCTTCGATGGTCGCGGCGATCCTGATCGAGCCGGTCCTCGGTGAAGGCGGCTACAACCCGGCGCCCGCCTCGTTCCTGCGGGGTCTGCGCGAGATCTGTGACGAACACGGGATCCTGCTCATCGCCGACGAGGTCCAATCGGGCTATGGCCGGACCGGCCGGATGTGGGCCTTCGAGCACAGCGGGATCGTCCCGGACGTGGTCTGCGTCGCGAAGGCCATCGCCAACGGCTTGCCGCTTTCGGCGATCGTCTCGAGTCGCGAACTCCAGGAACGCTGGGGCCGCGGTGCGCATGGATCGACCTACGGCGGGAACCCCGTCGCCTGCGCCGCCGGCCTGGCCGTCCTGGAGACGATCCGCGACGACAACCTCGTCGAGAACGCCGCGACGCGGGGGGCGGAGCTGGTTGCTGGTCTGGGCAGGATCGCGGCCGAAGACGATCGGATCGGTGACATCCGCGGACCGGGTCTCATGGTCGGCGTCGAATTCACCCGCGACCGGGCCACCGGCGAGCCAGACGGGACCACCCCGGACGTGCTGATGGCAGCGTGTGCCGATGCTGGGCTGTTGATCCTGACCTGCGGTCGGCAACACGAGGTCGTGCGCTGGATCCCGCCCCTGGATGTCTCTGCCGCGGAGATCGCCGAGGCGATCGAGATCTTCGGGGAGTCGCTCGCGCGATCGCCGCGCGCCTGACCCGCGAGATCCGAAAAGGTGAGCGTCAGGGTCTGGGATGCGGCGGGCGACTGGCTGGGGAATCTTCGCGCGGAACGGGCACGCGTGTGGGACACGCGTAATGGAGATGAGTTCGCACGGCACACCGAGGGAATCGACAGAATCTGCAGGATCTGGACGTCGATCTCGCACGTTCATCCGAAAGTCGCGTCTGACACACGCGCGACCGGGCGACAGGCGCGCGACGGGTCGACGCGCGACGGGACATGACGACGACGGATCACATGATGGGCCGGAGGGTCGGCGCCAGGTGGCTTGACCAGCCCTTCCGGAGAGGCGCCTCGCGCCGGGAAGCTAGCGGTTCTGCGAGAGGAACTTCATGACGTCGTCCAGCCGAAAGCGACGATCGCCACGCTTGCAAACGCGGTAGAACGGCAGCTCCCCCCGGTCACCGAGCCGCTTCACCGTGTTGACGTGCAGGTGAAGCATGTCGGCGACTTCGGTCGCGGTGAGCATCGGTCCAAGTTCGTTGACGGCCATCGAAGCCATGTGCTGTTTGCCTCGCTTTGCACGCTGTCTCGGCAGGTCCGGGCCCCTGCTGTGCTCAGGGGTAGGGTCCGGCTTGCTGTGCGGCAGAGCGTAGGAGTGCGGGGTGGCATGCGCCAAGCCGTACTTTGGGATGTCCGGCAGTACTAACTCGCGTGGGGCGGGGGCCGACCCTCAGCCGCCACGGACGATCCGTCGCGCGTCGCGGCTCACCCGCAGGAAGCTTCCGAAGTGGGCGAACGGTCGGATGTGGCTCGGCTCTCCAGCGTAGATCGTCCGGATCGGGATCTCCGTCATGGGCAGCCCGAGGGCGATACAGCGGGCGATCATCTCGACCTCGAATTCGAACCCGCGCTCGTCGCTGTCGAGGAGCGTCCGCATCAACTCCCTGCCGACGAGCCGATAGCCGGACTGGTTGTCGACGATCCGGCGTCCGACCGCGGCCGACAGCGCCCAGCCACCGAGCGTGTTCGACAGCCGCCGGACCACGGGCATCTCGCCGAAGTCCCGGCGCCCGATGATCAGCTCCGGCCGACTGGCCCGAAACGCCGCAAGGAACGCAGGGATCTCGTCGGGGTCGTGCTGTCCGTCGGCATCGAGCGTGACGACCGCCTCGGCACCGTGCTCGATCGCGTGGTGGAACCCGACTCGAAGCGCGGCTCCTTTGCCGGCATTGGGCCGCTGGACGATGACCTCGGCCCCGGCCGCCAAAGCCCGGGCAGCCGTGTCGTCCGTCGAACCGTCGTCGATGACGACCACGGGGAGGTGCCGCGCCGCGGCCGCGACGACCGCTCCGATGCGGGGACCTTCCTGGTAGCCCGGGATGACCGCGAGGATCGCGTCCATCCGCAAGCGCTATCGATCCGAGTCGGGGCGATCTGGCGAGCTGTTCGGCCAACGGAGCCACGAGCCGGCACCGGTCCTCGGGACGACACCGCGAACCTCGGCACCGTCGGCAGACGTGTCGGATGATCCCTGTTCCGTCGAACGCTCAGGGGCGCCCACGGGCGACGCGACAGGGGCCGTCTCGACGGTTGGCGCCGGCTCGGCGATCGGGGCCGGCTCGGCCACGACCGGCGGTGGCCACGAAGACGTCGGCACCCCCGTCGGTGACCCGCCATCCATCACCCCGATCAGCCGATCGTCGGTCGGGCCGTCGACCGGTGGTGCGGCCGGCGCGTCAGCGATCGACTCGGCCGGCGTTTCGGACACGTCGGTCGTGGCCGGTGTTTCGACCGCCTCCGGTACCTCCGCATCGACGGCGGATGAATCCACTGGCGCATCTTCCGGACCGATGAGCTCGAGGATGGGGAAACCGGGTCGTGTCCCTGCCTGCCGGGCGATCTCGACCGGGTCGGTCTCGGACCCGAGGCGGGAAAAGAACTGATCGGTCTCCTCGCGATACGCCCCGACGGCGGCTTCGACTGCATCGACCTCGCGACCGATGACCTGGCGGTGCTCCTCCAGCCGGAGCTGGAGCTGGTCGCGTCGATCGGAGATGCGACGCTCCCGCTCGAGCTTGATCCGCCTGATCTCGCCGTCGGACCAGGCGTCGATGGCGGCCACGTCTTCCTTGGCCAACTCGCGCAGCTGGTCTGCCTCGATCGCCTCGCGCGCACGGATCCCGTCGATATGTCCCTGACGCCGCTGGGCGGTCAGCTCAGCATCACGGGCCTGCTCGGCCACCGCCGTCGACTGCATGGCACGAGCAAGATCGGCCAGGAACGAAGGAGGCCGCTCGATCCCCGGGTCCGCCTCAGTGGCGTCGGTGACGTCGGCCGCCGGCGCCGCCGCATCCATCGGCTGGTTATCGGACTCGTGATCGGTCATTTCGCGCTCCCACGATCTCTGATTCGATACCCTGGCCGCCCGATGGTACGACGCAGGGTGGTCCGGGGCAATGCGCTGCGATCAGGTGACGTGGCGCCCCCGGCAGGATTCGAACCTGCGACCTTCCGCTTAGAAGGCGGCTGCTCTGTCCGCTGAGCTACGGGGACGTGGCCCCGAGTCTAGCCCACGATTCGAGCGTGCTACACTCCGCGCCCCATCGCACCGACCGGGATCGGCGCGTGGCCCAGGGAGGTCCGGGACCGTCCGATGTCGGCTCGTCCGGTGAATCCGACCGATGGTCAGCTCGCGCTCGAGCTGCCCGCGACGCTGCCCGTCATCGACCTCGCGCCGGAGTGGAAGGATCAGCAGCGGCTGTGGGGCCACGCGTTCCACCCGATGTGCTCCTATCTCGCGAGCTTCCCAGCGTCCCTGACCCACGCATTCATCGCCCGTTACTCGCGGCCCGGGGACGTGGTCATCGATCCGTTCTCGGGGCGGGGCACGACGGCCCTCCAGGCGTGCGCCGAGGGCCGGATCGGTTTGGGCAACGACCTCAATCCGTTCGCCCATCTGCTCACCGCCGCCAAGGTCGAGCCCGCGACCAGAGCCCAGACCGCGACCCGCCTCGCCCAGCTTCGGTTGGCCTGGAATGGCGCCTCGCCAGACTGGCTACAGCTTGCAGCTCGCGTGTCGGCCGATCCCACCGGGCCGGAGAGCCGCATTCCCGGGGCTGGCTCACGAAGCTCCGCCGCCGTCGGGATCGAGTCCGTCCCGGTCGAGGTGGCGCTGGCCTTCCATCCCCGCACGCTCGGGCAACTCCTGTTCGTCCGGACGACGCTCCAGCTCGATGACCGCACGGACCGGTTTCTGGCCGCCGCATTGACCGGCATCCTCCACGGCAAGAGCGCGAGCTACCTGTCCGAACTGATGCCCAACACGTTCTCCATGGCCCCGCGCTACGTTCGCGACTTCGCCGCCCGGACCGCGTTCAGCTCGCCGGAACGCGACGTATTCGACGGCCTTTCGAAGAAGCTCGACCGACTCTTCCGACAGACGCCGCCAGCTCGCGAGGGGATCGCCCTGCTCGGAGATGCCCGCGATCTCGCGCTCCGTGCGCAGACCGCCCTGCGGGCGAGCGGCCTGCCGGATCGCGCGCGGCTGGTCGTGAGCTCGCCACCCTATCTACGCGTCGTCAAGTACGGCTACTACAACTGGTTGCGGACCTGGTTCCTCGGGTTCGATGCACACGCCATCGATGCCGCTCTTGACGACGCACATCATCGCGAGCCGTATCTGGCGTTCCTGCGTGACGTGCTCGGCGGTCTTCGCCCGGTCCTGGCCGACGATGCGGTCGTCGTCCTCGTCATCGGCGATGTCGAGACCGATCGGGGCCGTCGGATCCAGGGCGGCATGGATCTGGCCGGACGTGTCTGGGAGGCTGCGGCCCAGCCGGAAGGCTTCAAGTTGGCGGGCGTCGCGCTCGACGCCATCGCGGCCGATCGCAAGATGACAAAACTCTGGGGCGACGAAGCCGGACGGGCGACGAAGACCGACCGGATCCTCGTCCTCGGTGCCACGGAGGCGGGCCGTCGACGCGCCCTCGCGTCCGCACCGCTCGATGTCGACTGGACGTGGCCGCCGAGGGGTCTCCGCTCACTCTAGAATGCTCGGCATGCAACAGATGTATCACCCGTCGGACCTGGCATCGATGGATCCGCTCGTGCTGATGAAGAACCTCGACCACGTGCGCATGACCAGCCGTCGGCTGTCGTACATCCTCCAGCAGCAGGTGCATCTGTACACGCCGGAGGCCAATCAGCTGCGCGAGCAGATCGATCGGTACGTCGAGGCGGAGCGACAGATCGAAGGCGAGATGGCGAGGCGCCGGATCCGCGCCTGACCGAAGGCCGCCACAGAATCGAGAACCCCCGCTCGGGAGCGGGGGTTCGTCAGTCCGTCGATACGACGGCAAGAAGATCTCGGGCGTCAGGCTGGCGTGGGGACCATCCGCAGCCGGACCGGGACATCGAACGAGGCGTCGGACGGTCGACGGTCGGGCTCCGCTCCGGCCTCGGCGGAGAGGGACGGCGCCGTCTCGACAGCGACCACGGCCGTTCCGGGCTCGATCATGACGGCGACAGGTCGACGCATGGCGTGCTCCTCGGCGACGACGCGTCGAGCCAGAACGGCCAGGGCCGGCATGTCGAACAGGCAGAACCCGATGCCGATCGACGACAGGTCATCTGCATCGAATCCACGAAACAGGCCACGATTGGCCACGGCGCACATCTCGTCGTACAGCTCCGGCCAGCCGACTCGTCGACGGCGGTAGCAGAACCGCACGAATTCGACGGCATCGGGGTCTGGGCTCCCCGGGGCGGCGGTGCGAGGATCCATCGATGGCGTGCCCTCCTTTCCAGGCAATACGAAACCACGGACCGGCAGATCGGACGGGCGGCCCGACGACCGGACGCGGTTCATGGACCCCGGTGGCCAGCCTCCTCGGGGCCTCGGCCGACCGGTGAGCGACTATCGTAGGGCGTCCGGCGGCGGGCCGGTAGGGGGCTTGTCCACCAGTTCATCCACCAACTTATCCACACGAACAGGCGTTCGCCGAACGCCCGTGCGGTCCGTGCACGACCGGCCTACGACGACTGTCGGACCAGTCCGAGGCCGCCTCGGTCAGCCAGGATCCAGCGATGTCCGCCATCGAGTTCCAGACCGGTGAAGGGGTCGTCGGCCAACAGGAGGCAGCCATCGAGATCGACCCATTCGGCGAGTGAGGCGACCGCCGCTGACCCGGCGATCCCGACCGAGGTCTCCTCCATGCAGCCAAGGAACGTTCGGAAGCCGAGCGCCACGGCCCGATCGAGCATGGCTCGGGCCGGCGCGATGCCGCCACACTTGGCGAGCTTGACGTTGACGCCTTCGACGACCCCGAGCAGTGCGTCGAGATCCTCGTCGACGACCGCACTCTCGTCGGCCACGATCGGGATCGGCGAGCGCTCCTGGAGCCAGCCGAGGTCTCGGTACGCTCGAGCCGCGAACGGCTGTTCGATCAGCTCCACGCCCAGGTCGACCACTTCGGGGAGCAGTCGCTCGGCGTCGTCGCGCGTCCAGCCGGTGTTGGCATCCACCCGGATCGGCCCGCTGAAGACGGCCCGGACGGCACGCAGCGTGGCAAGATCCTGTGGCCCGCCCAGCTTGATCTTCAGCGCGGGGAAGTCGGCCGCCCGCGCCGCACGTTGCGCGACGATCTCGGGGTCGTCGATGCCGATCGTGAAGTCGGTCGGCGGGATCTCGGCAGGCAGACCGATGAGGTCATGGACCGGACGCCCCAGCACCTTGCCGACCAGGTCATGCAGGGCGATGTCGACGGCGCAACGAGCCGCCCCGTTCCAGCGGATCGAATCCGCCATCGATCGCCCGATCCGGGCCAGGCCCTCTCCGCCCTCGTCGACCTCGAGCCTCGCCGTTTCGACCACAGCCAGAAGATCCGGGAAGACGGCCGCCATCGTCTCCGGGGTCTCGCCGTAATAGCGGTCCGGATACCCTTCGCCGACACCGACGACCCCCGGGTATCGATCGTCAGTCAGCTCGACCAGGACCGTCGTCACGACATCCTCGTTGCTGCCATGGTCCGAGCGAGCGATCCGGAATGGATCTCGGAGCCCCAGGCGAAGGACCTCGTGGCTGAGGTGGAGGCTCATCCGGCGACGACCCAGGGCAGCGCATCGACGCGCTCGCGGATGGCCGCCCATAACGGCTCCGGCCCGAACCGGAACGGATCGTCGGTCGGTAGCCCGGTCTCCTGGGCGATCTCGTCGACGACCCTTCGGGCATCGGCATCGTCGGGATAGAGCGAGGTGTTGAGCGCGACGGCGACCACCTGTGACGGCGCAACGAGCCGGGCCACCTGTTCGTGGAGAGAGATGAACGGAGGCAGCGCCGCGATCGGGAAGGATGCCTCCGGCAAGTGGTCGAAGTCGTGCTCGGCCAGGCCTGGCTTGTGGACCATGACCATCGCCTGTGGCGTCGCCCCGTGGATGAGCGACAGGGTCACCGACGAATAGGCTGGGTGATCGAGCGAGCCCTGGCCCTCGACGAAGACCCAATCCCCTCGGCGCTCCCCTTCCTCGACGAGCGATTCCACGACACCCTGGGCGAAGTCGCTGATGAGCCTGTCGACGGCGACGCCCCAGCCCTCGATCATCATCCCGGTCTGGCCGGTCGCCACGAACGCGGTTCGATCGCCGGCCGCCTCGGCGGCTCGACGAAGCTCGAGCGCTACCGACATCTTGCCGACGGCGCAATCCGTGGCGACGGTCAGGATCACCCGCTTGCCCGGACCATGCCGGCGGCCAACGGCAGTCGAAAGCTGCTCCGGGGGCCGTCGATGATCGACGATCTTTGTGCCCCGAACGCTGGCCGCCGCCGCGAACTCGGGGTCGTCGCCGATGAACATGTGCAGTCCTGACAGGATGTCGAGACCCGCCTCGATCGCCTCGAGGATCACGCCTCGCCAGGCCTGCGGCAATCGACCGCCGGTCGGCGCGATCCCGATGAGCAGCGCGGTCGGCGGATGCGGGTGTGCGAGGGCCTCGCCGAGCGTGGCCAGGATGGGGATGTCGTGGCCGGGCAGGTAGGCGGTCACGTTCTGACCCGCCTTGGTCGAGTCGAGGACCGCGACGACCTCGTCGGGGCCGTACCGGATGACCCCATAGGCCGTTTTGCCATCGTGGGGCCCGAAGGCGCCCTCGGCGAGGATGACGAGGCGGCGGGGTCCGTCTGTTGGCATCTCGCGAGTGTACGAGAGCGCCATGACCCGCGAGGTGCGACGATGCCGGCCATGACGACATCCGCCGAGGACCGGGAGTTCTACCGCTGGTACGGACCGTGGACGTCCCCGACACCCGGTGAGGTGGCGGGCATCATGCGTGGCCTGCAGGCACCGTGGTGGATCGTCGGCGGCTGGGCGATCGACGCGTTCAGCGGTCGGCACCGGGAGCATGACGACATCGACATCGGGTTCTTCAGGGCGGACCTGCCGGCCGTGCTGGATGTGTTTGCGCCCGACTATTGCGTCTGGTCGAACCTGGGCGGGACCCTCCGTCCGCTCAAGCGAGCCGAGGACTTGCTCGAGGGATGCCGCCAGCTGTGGGTGCGACGGGACGGAGGCACGCCCTGGCTGATCGACCTCGCGATGACGCCGGGGGACGGTGACGAATGGGTTTCGCCCCTCGACGACCAGCTGGCGGTCCCACTTGACGATGCGGTCTTCGTCGGCACGGACAGCGTCAGATACCTGCGTCCAGAACTGGTCCTGGCATTCAAGGCTCGCAACCTGGTTCGGCACGACGACGCAGACCTCGAGGCCACCCTCCCAAGCATGACCGCGGAGGCTCGAGCGGTCCTGGCCGCTGCGGTCATCCGGATCGATGCGGCACATCCGTGGCTCGAGCGCATCGCCGCCGGACCGACTCCGGAGGCTCCCTGCTGATGGGATTCGATGTCTCCGCCGACGCATACGACCGGTTCATGGGCAGGTATTCGGTGCTCCTCGCGCCGCGGATGGCCGACCTGGCGGGGCTGCGGCCCGGTCAGCGAGCGCTGGATGTCGGTTGCGGCCCCGGCTCATTGACGACCGAGCTCACGCTTCGACTCGGGGCAGCGGCTGTGTCCGCCGTCGACCCATCCGAGCCGTTCGTCCGGGCCGCCCAAGCTCGCCACCCGGGCGCGGATGTCCGCCGAGCCTCGGCCGAGCGATTGCCGTTCCCGGACGACACGTTCGATGCCGCCCTCGCCCAGCTGGTGGTCCATTTCATGGTCGATCCTGTCGCAGGGCTCCGCGAGATGGCCCGCGTGACGAAGCCGAACGGCGTGGTCGTGGCCTGTGTCTGGGACCATGCCGGCGGCAACGGCCCGCTGAGCCGGTTCTGGCAGGCGGCTCATACGTTCGATGCGGACGTCCGTGACGAGTCGCTGATGGCGGGCACCGGCGCGGGCCAACTCGAATCCCTGTTCGAGGCCGCAGGGCTGGATGACATCGAAGGCACGTCGATCACGGCCGACCTCGAACATCAGACCTTCGAGGCGTGGTGGGAGCCGTACACCGCCGGCGTTGGACCAGCGGGCGCCTACGTCGAGAGTCTCGACCCGGAACGCCAGGCCGGATTGCGTGAGGCATGTCGGCGGTCGCTGCCCGATCCACCGTTCGTGATCGAGGCGCGGGCGTGGGCAGCCCGCGGCCGGACCGCCGGCTGATCAAGTCTTCGAAGCACTCGCGTGGACAGCCCGCGGCACCACCTAGCCTGTTGCGCTCGGGTCACTCCGTCCAGTCCGCGCTCACCGCCTGGCTCGATCCGCGAGGAAGGTGGCCCCCTTTGCCTCGTAGAGACCTGCCGCAGCATCGGCGACCGTGATCGCCTCCTCCCGTTCGCCGGCCGCGTGCAGGACGTGGGCAAGGTCTTCGAGCGCCTGGCCGTGCTCGACGAGGTAGTCAGTGACCGCCATCATGGATTTCAGCTTCTCGCGCCAGGAGGATGGCCTGAGCGTTCTCGTCGCGACTGGAGAGACGCGCGCCCGCACGGCCCGACCACCGGCCTGGGAGATCACGTCGTCACTCGACAAATCGTCCTGAGCGATCGCCCCGTAGCGCCAGGCGTCATCGAGGTGGCCGAGATCGACCAATACTCGACCGAGGTTGACCGCGAAGGTGGACGCGAACGACCGATCGCCCGTCGCCGTCATCGCCTCGAAGGCGGCGGACCCCGACTGGCGAGCGGACTCGAGGTCGCCAGCGAGATGTGCGATCTGACTTTCGCCATCCATCAGCCCCGCCAACCGATGGCGTTCCCGAGCTCTTCGAAGGCCGCCTGGCTTCGATGAGGAGCTCACGTGCCTCCCCGAAGTGCCCCTGCAGCGACCGCAGTCGGCTGATCGCCGTCAGTGGGCCGGCGCCGATTGATGACGCTCGGGATCCATCCATATGCGACTCGATGGCTGCGATCGCCTCGTCGATCGGGGTCGGTCCGAGACCGCTGCGACGCCCCACGTTATGCGAGCTTCGTCGTACCACTCCTCGTCGGATGGACCCGGCTCGATGAGCTCCCCGGCGATGTCCGCCGCCGCACCAGCGCGTCCTTGCGCGAAGAGGGCGAAGGCTCCCATCGATCGGGTCAGTCGGGCGCCGGCGAGGTCGCCGGTGCGGGCGAGGACGCTCGACAAACGATCGATTCGCTCGCCGTCTCGGCCAACGCTGTCGATCGAGTCGACGACCTGACGACCACGAGAAACGCGGCGGCCAGCGCACCGGCGCCTTCGTCGCCCGCCCGATCCGCCTCCGTCACTGCCTCGACCAGGAGGGTTTCGGCTCTGGCGGTTCGCCAGCGTCATAGAGCGCCTTTCCGAGCCCGACCTTGAGCCGTTGCTCGCGCGCCCGCTCCTCCGGAAGCAGACGGACCGCCCGCTCGAGGAGTCCACGGCCGCCGCCGGTCACCCCGCCGGAGCGCGCGTCGGCCGGCGTCTGCCAGCAGGTCGCCGGCTCTCACCGCGAGCGCTCCTGCTGCGCGATCGGGATGGCCGAGCTCGAGGCGATATCGGTACGCCTGCTCAAGGTGATAGCCGATGATCTCGGTGTACTCGTATCGACGTTCTCGGGACGCGAGTTGGAGCCAGTCAGCGTACTGCTCGTGGAGCTCAGATCGGGTCTGCTTGGCGAGCGCCTGATACGCGGCATCGCGGATCAGGAGGTGTCGGAAGTGGTACGCCTCCTCCCCCGCGAACTTCGCAACGTCTGGTCGGACCAATTCCATCCGCATGAGGCTGGCCAACCGAGGTCCCACCCCGGAGCGGAAGGCTTCTGCTGTCAGCGCCGCGACCGCCCCCCGGTGGAAGACCTTGCCTTCGATCGCGGCACGTTCGATGACGGCTCGCTCCTCGCCATTGAGCCCGTCCAACCGAGCTGCCAGGAGCGCATGGATCGTCGGTGGGATAACTAGTGAGGTTGCGACCGACGGGATGGACCAGCCGTCGCCCAGCGGCAGGATGAAACCGTCGTCGATGAGCTTGCCGAGCAGTTCTTCGACGAACAGCGGGTTACCCTCGGCCGCGTTCCGGATCTGCTCTCGGAGCCGGGCCGGCATGTCGGTCCGTCCAAGCAAACCGTCCACCAGCTCGTCGCTCTCGGCCTCGGAAAGCGGCTCGAGGGAGATGGTCGTGACCCAGCGCTTGCCACCTCCCCATCCCGGGCGCTGTTCCAGCAGCTCCGCCCGCGTCATCGCGATCAGGAGGATCGGTGCGTCCCGGGTCCAGTCGGCGATGTGATCGACGAGATCAAGGAATGTCGGCTGACCCCAGTGGATATCGTCGAAAACCAGGATCAGCGGCCGAACGCGGGCGATGGCCTCGAATGTCTTTCTGATGGCCCAGAACGTTTCCTGGGGCGCTGCCACCCCTCCGGCCGGTCCCAGCAGATCTCGAACGATACCGGCGATCTGATCGGCCTCCGGATCGTTTCGGAGTGCATCCTCCAGACGCTCCATTAGCGTCTCGGGCTGTCACTTTCCGATGATCCCAGTGCCTGACGCAAGGCCTCGATGACAGGCCAGAACGTGATGCCCTGGCCGTAGGCGAGGCACCGTCCCATGGCAACCTGGGCGCCATCGCCGACCGACGCGAGGAACTCCTCGACAAGCCGTGACTTGCCCACCCCCGCCACGCCAAGGATGGTGAACAAATGGCAAACGCGTTCCTCGACCGTCTCGCGAAAGGCATCGTCGAGCAGCCGCAATGGACGGCGGCGCCCGACAAGCTGCGCCTCGATCGCACGCGGACTGCGACGGGCGTCGCCGGTGACCGCGATCAAACGCCACGCGTGTACCGGATCCGTCTTGCCCTTCAGCCGCAATGGGTCCATCGCCTGGAGGTTGACCGCGTCGCGCACGAGCGCAACCGTGTCATTCCCGAGGAGGATCTCGCCGGGCGAGGCCGCTGCCTCCAGCCGCGCCGCGACATTGACCGAGTCTCCGGTCACCATGCGCTGACCGGTCCAGACGTCTCCAGCCACGACCTCGCCGGTGTTGATGCCCATCCGCCACTCGATCGTGGCGCCCTTCTCGGCGCGGATATGCACATCCATGGCGTCGAGGCGCTCGCGGATCTCGACCGCCGCGCGGCATGCCCGAAGCGCGTCGTCCTCGTGAACCGTGGGGACCCCGAACACCGCCATCACCGCGTCACCGATGAACTTTTCGACGTTCCTCCGTGGAATTCGATGACCTCCCGCATGATCTCGAAGTAGTGCGTCATGAGGCTGCGCAGTCGCTCGGGATCGAGCTGTCCGCCCAGCTCGGTCGACGAGGTCGCGTCGCAGAACAAGACCGTTACGGTCTTGCGCGACTCGGGCCTGGACGTCGCGAACTCGAGGACGGCCCCGCACGTCGAGCAGAATCGAGCGCCGACGAGGTTCGTCCCCCCGCAGGACGGGCAAGCTTCGGTCGCCAGTTTCTGCTCGCTCAATGAACGTCCCCGGAAGGTACGGCGGCTTCAGCGCCCGGCAGATCGTCGCGGTGCGCTACCGCCAAGTCAAGGATCGGTGTCGCCAACGATCGGGTTTGGCACCGAGAATGGGGTTCGGCCGGGATTGAACAGATGGGCCTTCCGCAAGCACCTAGTAATCGATCGGTCCACATGTGGCCGACCGACACGGAACGGAGTGACGGGTGCAGGTCGGACTCGTCGAGCAGGCGCAACGGGGTGACGCGGAAGCGTTCGACTCCCTGACACGCATGGTCGGCGACCGATGCCTGGCGATCGCGATACGGATCCTTCGCGATCATCGACCTGGCCGAGGACGCCGTGCAGTCCGCGCATGATCATCGCCTGGACGCGACTCCGCACGCTGCGCGACCCATCTCGCTTCGAGCCGTGGCTCCACCGCATCCTCACCAACGCATGCTACGTCGAGGCCAGGCGTCGCAGGCGATGGTCCGAGGGCCTGAGGATCCTTCCCGTCGCGGGCGCCCAAAGCCCCGACGAGTACCTGACCGTGGACGACCGCGACCTGCTCGAGCGGGCCTTCCGGAGGCTCACCGTCGAACAGCGCGCCGTCCTGGTCTTCCACCACTACCTCGGGCTTTCGATCTCCGAGGTCGCGGACACACATCGGACTTCCACTCGGGACCGCAAAGTCCCGCCTTCACCACGCCACGCGAGTCGCTCCGGGCCAGCATCGAAGCTGACGCCCGGTCGACCCCCGATTCCCAGGAGCGACTGGCATGAACGCGCCACGTGACCCCGAATCGACTTATCGACGCCTTCCTCATGGAGGGTGCAGACCGAGCTCGCGGACCCGATCTACGACGCCATTCGCGACCACCATCGACAAGACAGCGACAACGGGCCGTCATCGGCCCGTGGAGGGAACCAGACGTGAATCGATACCTCAAGATCGGCCTGGCGGCCGCTGCCGTGCTGGTCGTCGCCGTCGTCGGCTTCCGACAGTTCGGCGCTTCCAACGTCGGAAGTCCGGGGCCGACTGCCACACCCACGGTCACACCCACGGTGACACCGACTGCGACCCCTTTGCCGTCCGTCGCCGGGCCATCGACTGCGATCGGCGGGCTCCCCGAGGGGCCGTTCCTCATCAACGGCACCGACGGCCCCGTGCAGGTCACCGTCGACATCGCGGCGTCCGGCTGGCAGGCACTTGACGGACTCGATGCCGTGTCGAAAGACGACGACAGCCTGGACCCCCCGGAAACCGTCGGCGCGGCCCTGCTCGCGTGGGCATGGCCGGCCGGGACCGGGTTCAACGTGTATGGAGACCCCTGTCACTGGTCCACGACGATCTCCGAGACGCCAGCCACCACGCCCGACGAGATCGCCGTGGCCCTCGCGGCCCAGGCGTCGAGCGACCCGACCGCACCGATGGACGTTACCGTGGGCGGCCACGCCGGCAAGGCGATCACGCTCCACGTGCCGATGTCGTACGACATTCCAGGTGCCAGCCGGGAGGAACAATTCGCCGATTGCGATCAGAGTGTGTTCGGCTTTTATGCAGCCGAGGGGGACACGGAGCCGACCCGAAATGCCCAGGGGGCTGGCCAGATCGATGAGCTCTGGATCCTGGACGTGGATGGCACGATCGTGATCCTCGATGCGGCCTACAGCCCTGCGACGCCCGTCGACCTCGTCGACGAGATGCGGACCCTCGCCGAGTCGGCCACGTTCGCGGCGCCGTGACCGATCCCGCCGGTAGACCGATACGTGTGCGGCCCGTCGGGGCCGCTCACGTCGTTCATCACAGGGACGGTGCTCGAGCCGTCATCCCCGCACGACTGAGGCTGCTCGTCGCACTGTTCGGCCTGATCACCGTCAGCGCATGTGCGCCGAGCACCGATCGGTCCCCGAACCCGGCCACCAGCCCCACCGCGCCCGGGCCCTCGGATCTGGCCGGAGACGTCCGGCCGATCCTCATCGATACCGATGTCGCGGCCGATGACCTCGTGGCGATCGCCTTCCTCCTCGCGTCGCCGCGTGTCAACGTCGAGGCCATCACCGTGTCGGGCACCGGCGAGGCGCACTGCGACGCCGGCGTGAACGTCGTCCTGCGCCTGCTCCAGCGCCTGGACGCCCCGATGATCGATGTCGCGTGCGGCCGCGAGACGCCCATCGCCGGCGTCCATGCGTTCCCCGAAGCCTGGCGAGCGAGCGTCGATGACGGCTCCGGGCTCGCCATGCCCCCGACATCGCGGCAGTCATTCGCCGGGGACGCGGTCCAGCTCATCACGGAGACCGTCGACCGTGTCGAGGGGTTACGCATCCTGACCATCGGCCCGATGACCAATCTGGCCGACGCGCTCACCAACCAGCCGAACCTTCGATCGCGGCTCGACTCCGTGTACGCGATGGGTGGGGCGCTGTCCGTCCCCGGCAACGTGCGCTTCGGGGGCCCGCCCGACAACGAAGTCGCCGAGTGGAACATCTACGTGGATCCGGATGCCGCCCAGGTGGTGATCGACGCCAGACTTGCGGTCCGCTTGATCAGCCTCGACGGCACGAACCAGGTGCCCGTCACCGAGGCCTTCGCGCAGCGCGTGCAGGCGGAGGCGACCGGTCCAGGTGCGCTCGTCCTCGCCGAGCTCTTTGCCGGGCATCCGTTCATGACCGATGGCACCTACTTCCTGTGGGATCCGCTTGCCGCCGCACTGGTCGCCGGGCACCCGGTCGGATCGTTCAGCCCGGCTCGCGTCGACGTCGAGGAGGTCGAGGGTCCGGAGGTCGGCTTCACACGCCTGGTCGAGGGGACGCCGAACATCGAGTACCTGAACGTGGCCGACCTGGCCGCTGCCGAAGACATCTTGCTCGAGACGCTGAACTAGATGGAGCAGGCACCGAGCTTGACGCCGTGATCGCCACCCGCGCGAAGCGAGTCGTGGCCTTCATCGGCCTGACCGCAGTCATCGGCTGTGCCCCCGGCACATCCGCGTCGCCGGCGCCCAGAGGCGCGTCCAGCGAACCCAGCGCGGCCGCCAGTGCCACGGCGTCGACTCGGACGGGGAGCCTCGTCATCGTCGGCCGGATCGTCACGATGGACGTCCCGCCCATCACGGAGGCTCTTCTCATCGAGGATGGCAGAGTGACGTCGCTCGGCACACGGGACGAGGTGCTGGCACTAGCGGGTGACCAGGTACCGGTCATGGACATCGGCCGGAACGTGGCCTACCCGGGGTTTATCGATGCCCACGCCCACTGGATCGGAGATCGTGGGGTCTATGGCATGGACGTGCCGGGCGAGGCCATGGACGCCGCCCTCAGCCGCGGCTGGACCTCGATCTCCGAGCAGTGGGTGAACCCACAGAAGCTGGACGAGCTCACGGCTTTGGCCGCGAGCGAAGCCCTTCCACTCCGCGTCGATGCCTACCTCGCCCTGAACGCGCCGGCACCCGGCGGCGAGCACTTCGGCGACTGGTACGCCGACCGCGAGCCGGGACTCGTGACCGACCGCCTCCGCGTCCAGGGGCTGAAGATCACCCTCGACAATGGCTGGGGAACGATCTTCCACTGGGAGCCGGCGGAGCTGACCGAGACCATCGGCAGGGCGAACGCGGCAGGCTGGCAGGTCTCGGTCCATACGGTGAGCACCGAGGCCCACGAGATGGTGCTGGACGCCTACGAAGCCGCGCTCGGGCCGACCGGACCGAACCCGCTCCACCACCGGATCGACCATGCCATTCAGGTGTCCGACGAGCAGCTGGCCCGGATGGTGGCGCTCGACGTCGCGGCGGTGATCCACCTCGACGGTGCCGCGAGCGACTGGGTGCTGGAGGCGGACTACCTCGGCCACCTGGGACCCGACAACCCGGGGGAAATGGTCGGCTGGCTCACACGCTGGCGCGACTTCGTCGACGCAGGACTCCACGTCGCGGCGGCCACGGACACGCCCTGGATCTATCCCGACTTCACCCTGACCGACACCGTCGGGCGGCCCGTGGGCCAGATCGCGGGCGGGATGGACGGGCGTGGCCTGGCCAACCCGGAGACGCCGGACTGGGTCCAGCGCCAGTTGCTGACCGCCGAGCAGGGGCTACGAGCGGTGACGCTCGACGCCGCCTACGCCCTTGGCGACGAGGCCCGACGGGGCCACCTTGCGCCGGGCACCCTGGGCGACGTCACGATCCTGAGCGGCGACGTCACCACCGCCACGCCCGACGAGATCCGCGCCATGACGGTCATCGCGACGATCGTCGACGGAAAGGCTGCCTACTGCGGCGACCCGAAGATCTGTTCCCCGTTCACGGAGTAAGTGGACCTCAGCGTTGACCGCTTGCCGCGAGCGCAGACGGGCCTGTGTTTGCCGACCCTGGATGCGAGGACGCCCCGGGCGCGGTCCGGGGCGTCGGGGATGCGTGGGTGGTACCGCATACCGGATTCGAACCGGTGATCTCCGCCTTGAGAGGGCGGTGTCCTGGGCCTCTAGACGAATGCGGCCCCGTCGGCGCACGGCGGGGAACCGCCGGCCGGTCGGCATGATACCACCGCCGCTCGCGGCTACAGGCGGTTGGCTTCGAGGAAGCTTCGGATCGAGTCGGCGACCTGCTGATAGCTGTTCTCACCCATCACCAGACCGAAATGTGAGTGCGCGCCGAACGGCTCGTGATCCGCATCCAACCACTCGGCCAGCCGCTCAGAATCGAGCATCGGGACCTGGCGGTCCAGACCGGCCCCGATGACCAATGTGGGGACGTCGGCCAGTCCCCGCCGATCGACCGGGACACCGCTCAGCATCTGGCGACGCGCGGCGCCGGCTTCGTGGGGCTTCTGGCCAAGGAGGTGCTGGATACGCAGTACGTCTGACAGGGTCAGGTCACGATCGTCGCGCAACAGGCGTTCGGGGAGCGTCTCCCAGCCGATCATGGACTTACCGTAGACCTCCGGGATGTCGCGAAGCGCGTGCTGCCTGGCCGGGATCCGCAGATCCCGGGGCAACTCCGCACTGATCAGCACCAGGCCGGCGATGGGCATCCGCTCGGCGGCCTTGAGCGCAAGCAGCCCGCCCATGCCGTGCCCGATGACCACGACCTCCGACTGGAAGTGGTCGAGGGCCGCGACCACGTCCTCTGTGTACGAGTCGAACGACAACGTCGCCGGATCCGCTGTCTGCGACCAGTAGTGGTTGCGCAGGTTGAGCGCGTGGCCCTCCCAGCCCCGGGCCGCGAAGTAGCCGAGGTAGCGCTCCCAGAGCCATGAGCCGGCCAGTTCGCCGTGCACGAACAGCAGCGGCTTGCGTCGGGAACGCCGCTCGGGCATCCATGACTCGATATAGATGCCGCGCGAGTCAAGTTCGATCTCGTCCTTGCGGATGGGCCGACCATTCGTGGGCGGCACCTGCGCTCGGGCCAGGATCTGCTCAGGTGTCGTATCGGTCATCCGGGCTCACCATTCGTGCGGGTTGATGACGAGGCCCGTCAGGGCCTTCGGATAGAAGTAGGTCGACTTCTGGGGCATCACGTCGCCATCGGAGGCGACCGCGATGATCGACGCCGCCGGCGTCGGCTCGAGCAGGAACGCGGCATCGGCTTCGTCGTGACGCGCATCCACCCAGGCCATCGCCTCGGCCGCCGACTTCGTGTACGCAACCGCGCCGCCAGCGACAGCCCTGGCGTCGACCGCGGCCAGGCGCTCGAGCACGATGCCCAGGAGTGTCACGTCGAGCCCACGCAGGGCGGCCCCACCAGCGGGCAGGAATGGTTCGAAGGCGGGCCGCCGGGCCGACAGCAGCAGGCCGCCTGACCTGGTCCATAGTCCGAACCTGCCATTCCCGCCGTCGACCAGACCCGCTTGATCGAACGCTCCGCGCAACTCGTCGGCGGACACCCCGCGCCGGGTCTCGAACAGGGCATCGAGCCGAGCGACCATCTCCGCGACAGCGTTGTCACCCAGGCCGCGGACGACCCGATGCGTCGGTAGGACCGTCACGTCTTCGGTCGACGGGTCGAGCAGGAAGGCGAGCAGGTAGTCGAACGGCGGATCCTCCTCGCATGACCGACTCATCCGCCGCTCATCGCGATAGCGCAGGGCGGTCTCGTATCGATGGTGACCATCGGCGATGGTGATCGGGCCAGCGCTCGCCGCTTCGAGCAGGGGCGCGACGCCGGGCGCGCGGTCACCATCGGCCGGCACCGCCCAGAGACGATGGCGCGTGCTCTCGTCATCAACGAGGTCGACCGTCGGCGGACGGGCGACCTCCGCCTCAAGGACGGCCCGACCATGGCCCGTTGGGTCCACGTACAGCCCCACTACCGGACTCGTGTTCACGCCGGTCGCCCGAAGCAACCGGTAGCGGTCCTCCTTCGGTCCGGCCAGGGTCCGTTCATGGGGCAGGACCCCAGCGCCGAGACCGAACGGCTCCAGGCGTAGGCGCGCGAGGAAGCCGCGCTGGACGCGCATGACGTCCGTCCCCGGAACGACATACGTCTGCTCGTAGACGTAGATCGATGGATGCGGGTCCTTGTGGAGGGTCCCATCCGATCGCCACGCGGCAAGTGTCCTTGCCGCCCGACGATAGCGGTCATCCGGCTCGTCACCGAGCTCATCGATGGGTAGCTCCAGACGGATCACGTTGGCGGGATGGCGAGCGGCCAACCTGGCACGCGCCACAGGATCCACGACGTCGTAGGGCGGCGCGACGACGAGGGCCGGGTCGCCGACGTTGGCAAGGTCGTAACGGAGGGCGCGGAATGGACGGATCTGGGGCACGGAACCTCACGACGGATCGCAGCGTCACGGGTGTTCGGGACGGGCGCATCGTACGATAGCCACCGTTCCGACGCCGAGGCCGTGCAACTTATGGCGTGGCCTGGGCGTCCTTGCTGCGACAATCTACCGTCGGATCGCTACTCGGAGCCTACGTGCGAGCCCCCCGATCCGCGCCTGGGTACCATCTCGCCGCCCGACGCGCGTCACGGGTCGTGGCGGCGGTCGCGCTTGCGTTGATCGCGCTTGCGCCGTCGGGCGTCGCGGTCGCCGCCGCGGACGGCCCCACGATGGATGCCAGCCCACTGCTTGGCGGCCACGTTCGCATCGGCGCCTGGCTGGCCATCGCCGTCCATCTGACCAATGACGGCCCGCCCGTCAGCGGCGAACTTCGGCTGACCGGGGGTGCACAGGGCCAGACCCGATACTCGACCGCAGTCGATCTGCCCACCGGATCGGACAAGACCTATGTCGTCTATGTCCAGCCGCCCGCCTTCGGGTCGCAGGTCGGCGTCGCACTCGTGGATGGCGATCGGACGATCATCTCGACCAAGCCGAAGTATGCGAGCCACGACGGCAGCCAGCTGATCGTCGGGGTCGTTGCCGAACATCCCGAGGGCATCATCGGGAGCCTCCACCTGTTGCCTGGCCAGAATCAGCTCGCACCGGTCGTGGTCGGACTCTCGACAGCCGACCTTCCAGAACGTGTGGAAGCACTCTCGACCCTCGATCGCATCATCTGGCAGGACGTGGACTCGGAGCGCCTGACGCCGGCCCAACTCGCCGCCCTGCAGGGATGGGTGGCAGGTGGCGGTCGGCTGGTCATCGCCGGCGGCACTGCCGGCCCGCGAAGCCTGTCCGCCTTCCCGGACGCGATCCTCCCATTCCGACCGGAAACCACGACCGACGTCCCGGCCGCCAGCTTGACTGGGATCCTCGGCGAGGTTCCCCCGACCGCGACGGAGCTGCCGGCCCTGTCCGGGCCACTCGCCGGTGGGCAAGCCCTGGCCAGCGTCGGCGATCGAGTCGTTGCGGCGGAGCGCCCGTTCGGGAGCGGCTCCGTGACGATCATCGGCTTCGACCCCAGCGTTGACTGGATCGCCCGGACGGACACCGCCGATACGCTGTGGCGCCGGTTGTTGCCGGCTCGGACGGCGGGAGATCTGACATTCGCCGACGATTCCATGATGGTCCAGGCCGTGTCGCAACTGCCGTCGTTGGCGCTGCCGCCGATCACCGGGCTGATCGCCCTGCTGGGCGCGTACATCCTGCTCATCGGTCCGATCAACTACTTCGTCCTGCGTCGCCTCGACAAACGGGAGTGGGCATGGGTCACGATGCCGGCTCTCATCGTCGTATTCACAGTCGGCGCCTATGCGATCGGCTCGACACTGCGCGGGAGCGAACTGATCATCAACGAGGTGGCGATCGCGCGCGGGGCCCCGGGCACGACCGAGGGGACCGCCCAGATCTACGTGGGGATCTTTTCGCCGACACGAGGCACCTACCAGGTGACCGTGCCCGGGGGAGCCCTGCTGTCGACCCCGATATCCGGCGATGTCTTCGGTTCGGGCAGCAGCCAGATGGACATCCTCCAGGGCGATCCCGCCCACGTACGCGACCTCGCGGTCGGATTCGGGTCGCTGCGCACGATCCGCGCCCAGGCGCAGGTCAACGTCCCGATGATCGAAACCGATCTTCGGCTCGAGGCAGGTCGCCTGCGGGGGACCGTCACGAACGGCTCGACCGAACGGCTCGTCCGCCCGGCGGTGGTCCTGGGCTCGAGCGTGGACGTCCTGGCCGATCTCGAGCCGGGCGAGACGGCCGACGTCGATCTTCTGCTGCGGTCGGATCCGTTCGGGATGCAGCTGTCAGATCGAGTGGTCGGCCAGATATTCTTCAGTGAGCAGGGTCTGAGCAGCGACACGTCGAACCAGTATGTCCGTCACACGATGGTCGATCAGTTGAGTTACGACCCGAACTTCGGAACGATGAGCACGCTGCCCGCGGACGGTCCGGTCGTCCTGGCCTGGGGCACGAGCAGTCTGCTGCCGGTCGATGTCGATGGCCAGAAGGCTCGGCATCTCGCGAACGTCCTGTATTACATCCCGACCGATTTTTCGACCAGCGGACCGACCACCTTCCGCTCCGACCTGATCCGGTCGACCGTCGTCGGCTCGGATGCCGCGTTCTTCAGCCAGGATCCGTACTCGATCAACTTCGGGCGCGGCAGCGCAACGATCGCCTATCGGCCTGCGGGGTTCGAGGGTTCGCTCGATGCGACCGAGTTGGCCATCGGCCTCAACCTAGGCGGCGACGTCCAGGGCGGCTTCGTGGCGACGCCGATCGAGCCGCTGCCATCGATCCCCGGCCGCGTGTGCGAACACCGGCGAGGACCCGCCGCCGGACGGTTGCGGGCAGGGTCAGTTCGACGGGCTGCCAGAGGTCGAGCTCTTCGACCTCGACGCTCAGGAGTGGGTCCGCTTGCCGCACCTGGGTCAGTTGCAGCGCGTTGCCGTCGCGCATCCCGAGCGGTATGTCGACCCGACGACTGCGACCGTTCTGATCCGCTACGTCAACGAGGTCAACGAGGGGGTCGGGTTCTCCGTCGACGTCGCCATCTCCGGTGATGTCCATGACTGAGATCGTGCGCTCGGACGGCCTGGTCAAACGCTACGACCGAACGCTCGCGGTGGCCGGGGTGGACCTGCACGTCGAGGACGGCGAGATCTTCGGGATCGTCGGGCCCAATGGAGCCGGCAAGTCGACCACGCTGCGCATGCTCGCGACGTTGCTCGCGCCGACCAGCGGGACCGCCGAGATCGCGGGCTGGTCGATCACCCGGAACCCCGACGAGGTACGTCGCGTCCTTGGCTTCATGCCCGACGTCTTCGGCGTGTACGACGACATGAAGGTCTGGGAATACCTCGACTTCTTCGCGCGCTGTTACGGCCTGCCGGCCGCCGGCCGACGTCGGATGATCGACGACCTGCTCGACCTCGTCGATCTCGGCGACAAGCGCGAGGTGTATGTCCAAACGCTGTCGCGAGGCATGGAGCAACGCCTGTGCCTTGCCCACGCCCTGGTCCACGATCCCCAGGTCCTCCTGCTCGACGAGCCGGCGTCAGGGCTGGACCCTCGGGCGCGCGTCGAGCTCCGCGAACTGCTCAGGGAACTGCGGTCGCTGGGTAAGACCATCCTGATCAGCAGCCATATCCTGCCGGAGCTCGAGGAGCTGTGCACCAGCGTCGCCATCATCGACCGCGGTCGAGTGCTCGCCCAGGGACGCGTGTCCGACATCGAGCGCCGGCTTCGATTCGGGGCGGTCCTGCGCGTCCGCCTGTTGCTCGAGGGCGAGGCGCTCGAGGAGGCACGCGCATCGTTCACTGGCGACCCGGACGTCGCATCGGCGGCGATCCTCCCGGACGGCACGATCGAGCTCGGGTTCCGGGGCGACGATGCGGCATCGGCTCGATTGCTCGCGACATCCGTCGCCGCCGGACTGCCGATCGTCAGTTTCGCCCGTGCCGCGAGCGATCTCGAGGAGCTCTTCCTCCAGGTGACCGCTCCGGACCGTGAGCCGCTGGAGGCCGCCTGACGTGACCGCCATCGAACAGCCCATCGACACGCCGCCGCCGGTCGCCGATGCGCTGCCTCCGAAGCCGCGTCGATCCCCGCTTCGGGCCGTCCGCAGCACCGCGGGCGGGATCGGAGCGGTCGGGGTCAAAGAGCTTCGAGGCCGGATGCGCGGGCGGCGGGCGTTCATCATCCTGACCATCTACCTGATCCTGCTGGGCGGCTTCGCCTGGATGGTCGAACTCATCATGGAGCGAAGCTATACGTCCGGATTCGGTCAGTCCGCGGCGTTCGCATCGGCACAGATCGGCCAGGTCCTGTTCGCCGCGTTGCTGATCCTCGAAACGCTGCAGGTCGTGTTCCTTGCGCCATCGGCGACCGCCGGGGCGATCAGCCTCGAACGCGAGAAGCAGACCCTCGAATTGCTCATCGTCACCCCGATATCGTCACTCGCCATCGTCGTCGGCAAACTGCTCAGCGCGCTGATCTATGTCTGGTTGCTCATCGCCGCGTCGGTCCCGCTGACCGCCGTGGTATTCGTGTTCGGCGGCGTGGCCCCGGAGGACGTGGTCCGCGGCTACCTCGTCCTGATCGTGACCGCGCTCGGGTTCGGAGCGCTGGGGCTATTCGCGTCCAGCCTCGTCCGGCGGACGCAGGCGGCGACGGCGATCAGCATCTTCGCCGTCCTGTTCCTGAGCATCGGGACGGTTTTCTTCCTGGTCTTCTGGCAAGTCATGGCTCGATCCGACGACGGGCACGGGCTCGGCCCGATCAAGGGCTCGCCGCCACAGGTCATCGCCTATCTCAACCCGTTCCTTGCCCAGGTCGATGTGCTGTGCGGCACGGACACATCTGGCGGTGGCTGGTGCGCGTTCGAATCCCAATTGTTGCCCGGTCCGGGCGGTCCGAATTTCGGGGCCAACCAGGACTTCTCGTCCGGTCCGACGGTGATCCTTGACGACACCGGGGGCGGATTCGCGCCTCCGGCCGATGTCGTGCCGTTCGGGGTCATCCATGACGCGTTCTGGCCGAAAAGTCTCGCGACATGGCTGATCCTGTCCATCGTCTTCCTCGTGGCCTCCGTCCAGTTCGTCTCGCCGACGCGCCGCTGGCACATTCGTCGTCGACGACGCGTCCCGCCAGAGGCCGGCTGATGAGTCGGCTTCGATCCCGACTCCGATCCATGACCGCGCCGCGACGCCCTGTGCCTGCCGTCCTGCCGCCCGATCCCGTCCGGGCGCTCCCGGCGCCGCTTGACCCGAACCTCGCCGCCGTCCGATCATCGCTCGTACCGCAGCAACGACGGCTCTGGCTGAGACGGATCGTCCGGCGCGGCTGGATCGCCGCTGCCGCCGTCGTGCTCGCGGAACTCGCCATCTGGACGATCGCCCGGCTCATCCCGCTGCCATCGGCGCCGGTTCTCGCGACGGCGATCCCAGTCATCGCACTGGCCATCTGGCTCGCCGCGGCGATGCGGTCGAAGCCCGGTATCGGCGAGACGGCGCTCGCCGTTGATACCGAAGCTCGACTCGGTGACCGCCTGTCAAGCGCCCTCGAACTTGCGGTCGAGTTCCCGGATTTGGCGGGTCCGCCCACGGACCCGAACGACTCTCGGATGCCCATTTTCCCCGACGAGGCGGCCGAGACCGACCGGTTCGTCCGACGACAACGTGCCGATGCGCTGAGCGCCGTACGGACGATGCCGCCGCTGTTCGGACCTCGATTCTCACGCCAGCCGGCGGTGATCATCGTCGTCGCCGGCTTGCTCCTCGCCCCGGTCCTCCTGCTCCCGAATCCGCAGGACGCCGTGATCGCGCAGCAGGAGCAGGTTCGTGATGCCGCCGCCCGGCAGGCGGAGAGGATCGAGCGCGTCGCCGACGAACTCGGGACCAAGGGGCAGGACGCCGCGGATCCGCGTACACGCCTCGCCCAGGAACTTCGCGATCTGGCTCGGCAGCTACGCGACCGTCCGGGTGACCTGGATGCCAACCTCGCCCGCCTCGGCAGCATCGAAGCGGACGTCCGTGCGCAGGTGGACCCGGCGAACGAGCAGCGGGCATCGTCATTGACGTCACTCAGCCGCGCCTTGTCGAGCGCCGCGACCGGTCAGCCTGATTCGAATCGGGATGGCGATCCCGCGAAGACACGTGACGACCTCAGCGACCTTGGCGACAAGCTCGACGAGCTGACACCGGAACAGCAACGCGAACTTGCCCGACGACTCGCGGAACTCGAGGCAACGGCCTCACAGGCCGATGGAGCTGCGGGCGCCGCGTTGAGTGGCGCCGCCCAGAGCCTCGCCCAGGGCGACACGGCCGGCGCCCGATCCGCACTCGCGCGCCTGGGTGATGCCCTGACCGGTGCGGACCAGCGCGTGACGACGACGCGAGATCTGGCCGGCGCGGCCTCGCAACTCCAGGACGCGCGACGTGACCTGGCCGACGCCGGCCGCCAGACCGCAGATCAGGGCCAGCCCGGGCAAGGGCAGGGCCAAGGCAGCCCGACCCCGAGCGGGGCCGGTCAGGGCCAGGGGCAAGGTCAGGGCAGGGCCAGGGGCAAGGTCAGGGTCAAGGTCAAGGCCAGGGCCAGGGCCAGGGGCAAGGTCAGGGTCAAGGTCAAGGTCAGGGCCAGGGTCAAGGTCAAGGTCAAGGTCAAGGTCAAGGCCAAGGTCAGGGTCAAGGTCAGGGGCAAGGTCAGGGGCAAGGTCAGGGGCAAGGTCAGGGGCAAGGTGCGATCGGTGGGGGCGGCTCGAATGCCCGTTCCCTTGGGAACGGGATCGGCGGCAATGGTCGTCCGGCCGGTCCGACGAACCCGAATCGCCCGTCCCAGCTTGGGCCGGATCTGTCATCGGTCTTCGCTCCGTTCGATCGTCTCGGCCATCCCGGTGATCCGTCCTACGTGGCCGGCACCGGCGGCGACGGCCAGACCCAACAAGGCAGTCAGACCGGGCAGGGCTCGAACAACGGGACCCTGACTCCCTACCAGCAGGTCTTCACCGACTTCGAACGTTTCGCCCAGACGTCGCTCGACCGCGGCTACATCCCGCTCTCGATCAAAGACTACGTCCGGGACTACTTCAGCTCACTCGACCCATCGAACTGAAGCCGGAGGCACTCTTCGACATGAACGCTGCCAGCTCGCCGGAAAGCGCCGCGACGCGCCTCGCACCCGAGGCCTTCGCCGAACGGGCCCAGGCCATCGAGCGCGAGGTCGGGCGCGTCATCGTCGGCCAATCTGCGCTTGTCCGCCAGACGCTGACCGGGCTGCTGGCCAACAGCCATGTGCTCCTCGAGGGCGTGCCCGGCCTGGGAAAGACGATGCTCGTCCGGACGATCGCCGACGTCATCGACTGCGCCTTCAACCGGATCCAGTTCACGCCGGACCTGATGCCTGCAGACATCACCGGGACGAACATCCTCATCGAGGAAGACGGCCAACGGGTCTTTCGCTTCCAGCCGGGACCGATCTTCGCCAACCTGGTCCTTGCCGACGAGATCAACCGTGCCACGCCGAAGACCCAGTCGTCGCTGCTTGAGGCGATGCAGGAGCATCAGGTCACGGTCGCCCGCCAACGATTTCCGCTCGAAGCGCCATTCTTCGTCCTCGCCACCCAGAACCCGCTCGAGATGGAAGGGACCTATCCCCTCCCAGAGGCACAGCTCGACCGGTTCCTCTTCAAAGTCATGGTCCCGTTCCCCTCGGAGGAGGACCTGGTCACGATCATGGATCGCACGACCGGCTCGGAATCGGTGACCGCGACGAAGATCTGCACGGCCGCCCAGATCGTCGAGATGCAGCGCCTCGCCCGTGCCGTGCCCATCGCGGCCCACGTCACCGCCTATGCGGTCAGCGTCCTGGCGGCGACCCATCCGGACCAGCCTCGAGCCCCGGGCATTGTCCGGGACTACGTGCGCTACGGCGGCTCACCTCGAGGGGCCCAGGCGCTCGTCACAGCGGGCAAGATCTACGCGCTGCTCGATGGGCGGTTCAACGTCTCGATCGACGACATCCGGGCGGTGGCGCTGCCGTCACTGCGGCACCGGATCATCCTGAACTTCGAAGGCGAAGCCGAGGGCATCACCTCGGAAGCCATCGTCCGGGCCATCCTCGACGCGGTCGTCGCGCCGACCGTGGAGTAGGCCGCCACACCGCCGGCGACCGCGCGATGGACAGCCTTCCCACGCCGCCGACAGCCGGGACCCGGCAGGTCTTCCTGCCCAGCGAGGTCGACCCGACCGTCTTCGATGAAACGTTCCTGCGCCAGTTGGAACGCCTTCTGCTGCTGATGAAGTCACCGGTCCGGGGCGGGCTCAAGGGCGGCCGACGGAGTGTCAAGCGCGGCCAGTCGGTCGAGTTCGCCGATTATCGCGACTACAGCCTGGGCGACGACCTGCGTCAGCTCGATTGGAACGTGTACGCCCGTCTGGAGCGCTTGTTCGTCAAGCTGTTCGTCGAGGAAGAGGACGTCACGATCACCCTGCTCATCGATGCTTCGGCATCGATGGCCAGCGGACAGCCGGCGAAGTTGCTCTTTGCAAAACGGGCAGCGGCCGCACTTGGATATATCGGGCTCGCGAGCGAGGATCGAGTCGCGGTCAGCGCCCTGGCTGGCAGGATCGCCCGACGTCGGGCATCGATGCGCGGGTCGGGCCGGATCTTTCGACTGTTGGCCGATCTGTCCGCGATCGAGCCCGCGCCGGGTCCGACCGACCTCGTCGCCGCGAGCCGCCATGCCGCCGCGCAACTTCATGGCCGGGGCGTGGTGATCCTCATCTCCGATCTGCTCGATCCGGCCGCCGACCGGATCATCCGGGAACTCGCGGCGACCGGCTCCGAGCTCATCGTCCTGCACGTCCTGTCGCCCGACGAACTTGACCCGCCGCTCGAAGGCGACCTACGGCTCGTCGATGTCGAGACCGGTGATGGCATCGATGTCACGGCCGATCTGGCGACCCTGGACGCCTACCAGGCCCGTCTCACGGCCTGGAAGGCAGGATTCGCTGATCTGGCGGCCAAGCGACGGGCCAGTTACATCGACCTCTCGTCCGCGACCAACCTGGCCGACCTGATGTTCGCCGAGCTGCGACGTCGTCGCGTGCTGGGCTGAGCGGTGCCATTCACGACGCCGCTCGCCCTGCTTGGCCTGGTGTTCATCCCGGCGGTCGTTGCGATGTATCTGCTGAAGCTGCGACGGGACGAAACGGTCGTCCCGTCGACGCTCCTCTGGACAAGGCTCGTGGCCGATGTCGAGGCGAACGCGCCGTGGCAGCGGCTCCGACGCAGCCTGTTGCTCCTCCTCCAGCTCCTGCTGGTCGTCCTGCTGGTCCTGCTCGCCGCCCGTCCGTTCCTCGAACGAACCGCGGGCCTGGCCCGCGACGTCGTCCTGGTGATCGATACGTCGGCGAGCATGGCGGCGACGGACGTGGCACCAGACCGTCTCTCGGCCGCGAAGTCCGCCGCCCTGGATGCGTTGCATGACCTGCCGACCGGCGGCAAGGTCAGCGTGATCGCGGCCGACCGGACCGCCCGGATCGTGGTCAACGAGTCCAGCGACCTTGGTCGGATCCGTCAGGCCCTCGACGGGATCGAGGTCACCACCGGTCGCGGCGACCTGGGCGATGCCCTCGAGCTGGCCGGCAAGCTGGCGGCCCGCTCCGGCGATGCGCAGATCCTCGTGGCGACCGACGGCGCGCTCGCCACGCCGGTCAACGCCGACACGAAGATCCCGGCCAGGATCACGGTCCTGCCGGTCGGGCGCGATCGAAAGAACCAGGCGATCGTCGCGCTGGCTGTTCGGACCGCGGCATCCGCCGTTACCCGGTCCGTGTTCGTGAGCGTCGCCAACCTTGACCTGGATCGGGCGGGCCGCCGCCTCGAGGTCTGGGGCGACGGCAGCCTCATCGAGGTTCGCGACCTGCAGCTCGAGGCACAGGCACGCTCCGACGTCGTCATCGACGACGTCCCTTCCGACATCTCGGCCGTAGAGCTCCGGTTGGTCAGCGCCGACCCGGCGGCGACCGGGCCAGCCGACCAGCTGGCCGTCGACGATCGGGCCTGGGCGATCATCCCGCCCGACCGGACACGACTGGTCCTGGTCGTGGGGCCAGGTGATCCATACCTCGAGACGGCTCTCAGCTACCTGCCGAACGTGGAACTGTTCGGAGTGACGGCCGAGGAGTACGGGCCGGCATCGGAGCGGACAGACGGGCGGCCCTGGGACCTCGTGATCTTCGAGGGCAGCCTGCCAGCGGTGCTGCCACGAACACCGATCCTCGCCATCGGACCGGACGCGACGAGCGCCCTTGGTGAGGTCAGCGGGACGCTGAAGGATCCGGGCATCGGCTCCCTCGACCCGGCGGAGCCGATCCTCCGCTATGTCGACCTGTCCACGACACATATCGCGTCCGCGACCCGGCTGGTCCTGCCCGACTGGGCACGGGCGATCATCCCGGGACCGTCCGGCTCGCCCCTCCTCTACGCCGGCGATCGCGCGGGCCTGCCGACCGCCGTCCTGGCCTTCGAGCCGCGGCAGTCTGACCTGCCCCTCCAGGTCGCGTTTCCGGTGCTCCTGGCAAACCTGACCGGCGAGCTCCTTGGCGGGTCTGCCGCTCCGGCCGAGGCCGTCCGACCCGGCACGCCGGTCAGCCTGGCGATCCCGGCCTACGCGACGGGCCTGGCTGTGACCCGCCCCGATGGGTCAGTCGTGGAACTCGTGCCCGGGACCGCCGAGACCGCGACCGTGATGTTCTCCGGTACGGACCTTCCCGGGATCTACGAGGTCACGCCCCATCTCGGCCCGGCCGCGTCGGGGGCGGGGTCGGCGTCGGGGTCGTCCGATGCGAGTGTCTCGCCTGGGACATCGGAACCGCCGGTGGCGGCCGACACGCCGGTTCGGTTCGCCGTCGACCTGTTCGATGTCGACGAGTCGACGATCGCGCCCGGCTCTGCGACGGCGATCGAGGCGGTCGGGATCTCGGCGACGTCGGCTGGCTCGGGCGCAGATGCCACGGCCAGGCCGACGGCTCGTGATGAGCTGTGGGTTCCGATCATCCTGGTCGTACTCGTCGGCCTGTGCCTCGAGTGGGCCATCTATCACCGCGATGCCCTCATCAGGTTCCGGCGCAACCTCGGCGCGAGGTTCGGCCGCAGCGCGCCGGACACGAGCGGCTGATGGGCATCTCGTTCGATACCCCGCTGGCGCTCCTCCTGCTCATCCCCGCCCTGGCAATCACGATCGGGCTCCACCTCGGCGCGCGACGGCGGATGGGTTCGGGGCGACGGCGGGCCGCCCTTGCCCTTCGCTCAGTGCTCCTGGCCGCGCTCGTGTTCGCGCTGGCCGGTTTCCAGCTTGTCCTCCCGGTCGATCGGTTGGCGACGGTCTTCGTCGTCGACCTGTCGGACTCCGTCGGCAACGCTGGTCGCGAGGATGCCCTGGCGTTCCTGCGTGAGACCCTCGCGGAGCGGCCCGCGGATGACGTGGCCGGGATCGTCGCATTCGGCAAGCAGGCACTCGTCGAGCGTCTCCCGTCCGACCTCACCGAGATCGACCGGATCGCGTCGACGCCGGTCCGGTCGGCGACCGATATCGGCGCCGCGCTGCGACTGGCCAGCGCGCTGTTCCCCGATGATGCCCAGAAGCGGATCGTGCTGCTCTCCGACGGCAACGACACGACCGGCGACGGCCAGGCAGAGGCTGCCCTGGCCGCCTCCCGCGGGGTCCGGATCGAGACTCGTCGCATCGGGCCCGGCGACATCGACGAGGTTCTCATCGAGCGGATGACCTCGCCGTCCACGGCACGCCTCGGCGAATCCGTCCCGGTCGTGGTCGATGTCCGGTCGTCGGTCGCCCAGACGGCGACGGTCAGGCTGTTCGCGGACGGGGCGCTGGCCGCTACCCAGCCGGTCGATCTGAGCGCCGGCGTCACGACCATCACCTTCGACGTCACGCCCGCCGATGCGGGTTTCCACACTTTCCGGGCCGTCGTCGAGGCCGCACGTGACACGTTCAGCGAGAACGACCGGGCCGACTCGAACACGATCGTCAAGGGCGAGCCGCGGACGCTCGTCCTGGCCGGCGATGACACGGTCGCGGTCGAGCTCGTGGCTGCCCTCGAGAACCAGGGCCACCAAGTAGATACGATCGTCCCCGAGGCGCTGCCGACCGATTTCGCGAGCCTGGCCACGTACGACAGCGTGGTCCTCGTCGATGTCCCGCGGACCCGGCTGAGCGACGCACAGCTGGCCGCACTCCAGGTCGACGTGCGCGACCTCGGCAAGGGGCTGGTCATGGTCGGCGGTCCCGAGACATACGGCGCGGGCGGCTTCCAGAAGACGCCCCTCGAGGAGACGCTTCCGGTCGACATGGGCGTTCGCGACCGCGAGAAGCAACCGGATATCGCGCTCGTCGTGGTCATTGACCAATCGGGCTCGATGGCCGCCTGCCACTGCAACACGTTCGATCGGGGCGCTGGCGGCGCGGGAAGCGGCATCGGCGGCGTCCAGAAGGTCGATATCGGCAAGGAAGCCATCCTGCGCGCCGCGGCCGCGCTCACGGAGCGAGATGAGCTCGGCGTAGTCGGCTTCAACGAGGCGGCCCATTGGGTCGTCCGGACCCAGCCACTCGGCGGCATCAGCGACCTGCAGGGCGATATCAGCGCGATCCGGGCCGACGGCCAGACCAACATCTTCGCCGGCCTCGACCAGGCGGTCCAGTCACTGGAGGGCGCCACCGCCACGCGACGCCACATCATCCTGTTGACCGACGGCTGGTCGACGTCCGGCCAGTACGACGCGATCCTGGCCAAGATGAAGGCCGACGGCATCACCCTCTCGACGGTGGGTGCCGGCGGCGGCGCGAACCCGTTCCTCGAGCAACTCGCCCAACGGGGCGGAGGACGGTTCTATGCGGCGACGAACCCTTCCAGCATCCCGGACATCTTCCTCAAGGAGACCCAGCAGGTCAGCGGCCAACAGATCGTCGAGGAGCCGTTCTTCCCGATCCAGACCTCGAGCTCACCAATCCTGCGAGGGCTCGATGCGGGGCTGCCCCGGCTGCAGGGGTACAACGGGACGACGATCAAGGCCGCCGCACAGAGCGTGCTGGTCACGGCCCGCGACGACCCGCTCCTCGCCCAGTGGCAATACGGGCTGGGACGGTCCGTCGCCTGGACCTCGGATTCGACCGGGCGCTGGGCACGCGATTGGGTCGGCTGGGCCGGCTTCAATCGATTCTTCAGCCAGCTCGTCAGCTGGACGTTCCCGGGCGAGGAGACCGGCGGGATCGAGGCGACCTTCGAAACGACCGGGAGCACGACAGCACTCCATGTCCAGAGCGTCGAGACGGACGGCTCGCCGCGGGACTTCTACGCCACGAGCGCGGTCGTGGTCGGGCCCGATCTGGAACCTCGGACCGTGGATCTCGCCCAGATCGCGCCCGGTGTCTACGAGACCCCACTCGGCGAGATCGACCCGGGAGCGTATGCCGTCCGGATCACCCAGACCCGACCCGGATCGTCGCCCCTCGGGCGAACCGTCGGGCTGGTGGCTCCGACCTCCGCCGAGTACCGCCAACTGGGGGCGAATGAGGCGTTCCTCGCGTCGCTCCGAGCCGCGACCGGTGGGACCGTCATCGCCACCCCGGAAGATCCCTGGATCCACGACCTCACCACGACGGATCGGTTCACCGACCTGTGGCCGTTGCTGCTGATCCTCGCGCTCCTGCTGTGGCCACTCGACATCGCCCTGCGCCGGATGTCATTGGGACGGCGTGAGTTGGCGGCGGCACGTGGCTGGGTCGGCGGTGTCGGCCGGCGTCGGCCGGCGTCCGGGCCTCGGACCGCGACGGCCGAGGGGTTGCTTGCCGCCAGCAGCCGGGTCCGCTCGAGCGAGGCGCGGACGGCGATGCGTGCCGAGGCCACGACCGGCGAGGTCTCGCCCGCTCCGATCGTTTCGTCGCCGATCCCAGCGGCCGATCTACCCCGACAGCCCGCGCGTCCGCAGGAGCCGACGCCGGGGCCGACACCGGCGCCGGGGTCCAAGCCGCGGCCGACGCCGCCAGCGGCGTCTCCGGAACCTTCCGACACCATGGCGCGCCTGCGCGAAGCCAAGCGTCGAAGCCGCGACCGATAGCCCCCGACAGCACTCCGCCACGCTCGGTGGTAGCCTCCGGCTCGATGTCGTCCCACCGGTCACTCGGCCTGAGCCTCGGTCTGGGCCTGATCCCACTGCTGCTGGCCGCCTGCGACTACGTCGAGACGACGCCGCCGGCCCCGACCCCCGCCGATTTTGGAGGCATCGCGATCGAATTCGCCAAGCGCGGCCTGCACATCGACGATGTCGTGTCCGGTCAGCCCGGCTGCGACGACCCCGTCCTTGCTCCCACAGCGATCGCGTTCCGGGCCGACGGACTCGACCAGAAGACGCCGGTCGAGATCTACCTGTACGTGTTCCGCAACCGTGATGCCTATGAACGGCTGCGCGGGACGATCGACACCTGTGCCCAGAGCTTCGTGACCGACCCGCAGACCTTCGCGTCGGCAGAGCAGTCCCCGTTCGTTCTGGCCGGCCAGGGACCCTGGGCACCCGAATTCGAGGCGGTCCTGCGCCAGGGCCTCGAGATTGCCGCCGGCACAGGCGACTGAGGCCCCGGCGGGCGCGTTCCGGAGAGTCCGGCGGCCATCGGGCAGTCCCGGCCCGCCGGTACGGGGCGGTCCCGGGCGGGCGGTGCCGGGCGGGGCGTTCCCGGGCGGTACGGCTCGCCGGGATTGGCCTGCGTATGCACCGGAGTCTTCAGGGCGCGACGTCGAGCCGCGAGTAGCGACCCCACCGCCAAGCGTCCCACGGCGCGTCATGCCTTCGCGAGTAGGGTCGCAAGGTCACACGGATGGTTCAAGGCGATGCTCGATGGCCGAGATGGGGCCGAGCGGCGTGCGACTTCGTCCGAACAGTCGACTGGCCATTCGGCTATGGCGTTCGATCCGATGACGACGAACTCGTTCTCACCGATGCTCTTCGGCAACATCGTCGCTCACGAGGGCGACCACGCTGCGGCCACGGCCGGCGGGCTCGAGACGCTCGCGCTCGGCCGGGCCATGAGGCGTCTGCGGCGAGCTCCGAGTCGAGGCGGAGCGGGACGGGCGCCTCAGAGGACGCGCAGCCCCAGGATCTTGCGCGCGATGACCAGGCGCTGCACCTGGCTGGTCCCCTCCCCGATCTCGGTCAGCTTGGCATCGCGCAAGTAGCGCTCGACCGGGTACTCGGTGACGTAGCCGTACCCGCCATGGATCTGGATCGCATGGTTCGTGACGCGCGAGCTGACTTCCGAGGCGAACAGCTTGGCCTGTGCTGCGACCAGACCGAAGTCGCGGCCCTGGTCCTTGAGCCAGGCGGAACGCCAGACGAGACCGCGGGCGGCCTCGATCTCGGTCGCCATGTCGGCGACCATGAACGCGACGCCCTGGAACGAGCCGATCGGCCGGCCGAACTGCTCCCGCGTCTGCGCGTACGGGATCGACGCATCGAGCGCCCCCTGGGCGATCCCGACCGCGAGCGCCCCGATCGATATCCGGCCCCCATCGAGGATGCGGAGAAAGGTCTTGAAGCCACTCCCCTGCTCGCCGAGCATGTTCGCGGCGGGGACTCGGGCGCCATCGAAGAGCAGCTCACCGGTCGCCGAGGCATGAAGCCCGAGCTTGTCTTCCAGGCGCCCGACGCTGAACCCCGGAGTGTCGGCCGGGACGATGAAGGCACTGATCTCGGCCGCGCCGTCGTCGCGTGTCCCGGTCCGAGCCGTGATGATGTACGTCCCGGCCTGGCCGGCGTTCGTGATGAACCGCTTGCCACCTTCGATGACCCAATTCCCGCCGTCCGGGCCGTCCTCGCGACGAGCGGTCGTGCGCGTCCCGCCAGAGTCGCTGCCGGCGCCCGGCTCGGTCAAGCCGTACGCTCCGATGACCTCGCCGCGGGCCATCGGGACGAGGTAGCGCTGCTGCTGCTCGGGCGTGCCGGCGAGGTGGAGCGGGCCACAGCCAAGACTCGTATGGGCGGCCACGATCAGCCCGAGTGAGCCCCACACCCGACCGATCTCCTCGATCGCGATGGCATACGCCAGGGTGTCGAGACCTGCGCCGCCCTCGTCCTCGGGGATCGGGATCCCGAGCCAGCCCAGCTCGCCGATACGACGGACGATGTCGCTCGGGAATTGGCGCTCTCGCTCGTGCTCGTCGATGACTGGTGCGACCTCGGTCAGCATGAAGTCGCGGATCGTGTCGCGGAGCAGGACATGCTCCGTCGGGAGATCGAGGTCCATGACCGCAACCGTACCACCGAGGGAGCGCGCTTCGGACGTTCGGTGCTAGCCTGAGTCGATGCGCGAGCCCACGACGCAGACGGCCGCCCACGACGCGGTCCCGCTCAGGAGCGACATCGCTCCGACAAAGGGACCCTCGAGTCTTCGTCGCGACCTGCTCCTCCGACTTCGACTCGATGGCCCGAGTTCGCCCGATCAATTGGCGGAGCGGGTGGGTGCCAGCCGGACGGGGGTCCTCCAGCAGCTACGGGCGCTCGAGGCCGCCGCCCTGGTCAGTCGAAAGGCCGTTCGTCATGGCGTGGGGCGCCCGCGACATCTCTACGACGTCACGCCCGCCGCGCAGGACCTCTTCCCTTCGAACTACGACGCGCTGGCGTCCGGTCTGCTCGCAGCGATCGAGTCGATCGGCGGCGACGACCTGCTCGATCAGGTCTTCGCCGCCCGACGCAGGCAGCTCGGCGATCGCGTCCGGGAACGGATGGCCGCCCAGATCGCGTCCGACGCGCCACTCGCGAACCGCGTCCAGGAACTGGCCGTGATCCAGGCCGATAACGGGTACCTCGCCGACAGCGTCATCGACCCGGACGGGACGATCCGACTTCGCGAGCACAATTGCGCCATCTACCACGTCGCACAGCGATCGCCCGCGGCCTGTCAAGCCGAACTGGACATGTTCCGTGAAGTCCTGGGCGCCGCTGTCCATCGCGACCAACACATCGCCTCGGGCGACCGTTGCTGCTCGTATCGGATCGGCGACCGGACGCCGGACTGACCGGCTGGGCTAGGCCTCCTCGCGCTCGACCGCGACCCGCGACGCTGGTTCAAGGCGCGGCGCCGGGACATCGGTGACGTTGGCCACGAAGGACGAGGCGAGCGATGTCGAGGCGGCATTCTCCAGATCGGCCAATGACAGGATGCCGAGCCGACCGAGCTGGGCCATCTCGTCGCGGATGTAGGTCTTGAGCATCTCCGGGCCGTCGGTGTTGATCGTGAACCGGACTTCGTTGCGCCGGAAGGTGTCGAAGATCCAGCGGAACTCGTCCCAGCCGGACACGACCCGGGTATTGAGGTTGGAGGTCGGACAGATCTCTAGGACGATGCCCCGGTCGGCGATCATCGCCATCGCCCGTGGGTCGTAGGCGGCCTTCACGCCATGGCCGATCCGGTCGGGCTCGAGCTGTTCGACCACTCGAGCGACCTCCTCGATCGGCCCGGACTCACCCGTATGGACGGTCAGGCCGAGACCGAACTGTCGCGCCCGTCGGAAGAGGCGCCGATAGTCGGCCACCCTGAAGGTCGAGGATTCGGGGCCGGCGATATCCACCCCGACGACGCCGCGATCGCGCCAGGCGATGGCCTTCTCGACGATGATCTCGTTGAGTTCATACGGGAACGCCCGATCGAGGCAGAAGATCAGGCCTGGCTTGACCGGGTATTCGAGGCTGGCCTTGTCCATCCCGCGGACCGCCGCGGCGATGATGTGGTCGAGATCCTGCTCGCCGCCGCGGTTCCGCTTCATCGGGTTGAAGCGCAACTCCATGGACGTGACGTTGTTCTTGCGATACGCGCCGCCGACGACCTCGTACACGGAGCGCTCCACCGCCAGCGGCGAGCTCTGGATGAGCTCGGTCCAGTGGAAGAGCTGCAGGTAGCCATCGAATGAGCGGTTCCGACGCGCCGACACCGTGATCATGTCCCGGAATTCCCAGTAGTCCTTGGTCGGCAGCTTGATGCCCTGGGAGTGGGCGATGCCCCACATGATGGCCGGTGTCACGGCCCCGCCGAGGTGGCAATGCAACTCGGCCAGTGGGGTCTTTCGTGACAGGACTCGGGCCATGGGCTGAGGATACCGGACCTCGACCCGGGAGATCGGTCCTAGGTCAGCCCTGGGCGCAGCTCGACATGCCAGGTGCCATGTTCGTGTTGGCCCTTGGGGGTCGACCAGTGGAGCGTGATCGCATAGGTCCCGGGTCGCCAGACGCCGTCCGGCGCCGGGAACACGACGAAGAGCCTGTTGCCGATCCGATCCGACATCCCGTTTATCGGACGTAGAGCCTGGAGCGGGCCGTCGGGCGCGAGGCGGCGGATCCGGGACGCCGTGATGTCATCGCCGGACGCCAGCATGACCCCGAGACCGGTCGCGCGAGGGAGGTAGACCGAGGCGATGACGGGATCCCTGGAGGTCGTCACGTCGAGCCATGCTGCCTGCCGATCCAGTCGGCGATGAGCGATCGCCCCGAGCGGGACGGCAGACTCGGCCGTGGTCGCGAAGAGGCCACCGACGATCCCGGACGCATCGATCGCCGGTAGCGACAGGATGCCGGGCTCGGGAAGGGGCGGGTCCTCGAGTTGCGGCACATGTCCGGACACGTCCGGGATCCGGACGTCGATCGCACGGATGCCGGCCGCAGTCAGGATGTCGATCCGATAAGTTCCAGGATCCCAGGCCGCGTAGGGCTGTCCATCGGTGCCTGGTCGCGAGAACAGGAATGCGTGATGGGTCAGGTTCGGGTCGACCCGAACGGTGTCGATCCATTCGAATTCGTCGCCCTGGTAGGCCAGCCACACCCGGGCATCGATGGCGTCGACATCGCCCGGGGCCGTGACGCCCAGCATCACGACGGAGCGCTCATCCCGTTCGAGAAACGCGGAGCCCCGGCCATGCCGATCCAACGGCGTCGGCGACCAGCGATCGGCGAAGGCCTGCGGCCGCCCCGATGACCCGGCCGTACCCTCAGCCGCGAGGATCCCTCGCGCGCCCCAGGCTTCGTGGTCTGCCACGACCGTCGCGACATCGGCCCAGCTCAGCGGCGCGGCCCCGACTCGTTCCGGCCGGGAAGGAGTCGGGCTGGGCTGGTGGGTCGAGGCTGACGTCGTCGGGGCTGCCGATGCAGCAACGACGGATCCGTGCGTGGCATCGCTTTCCCACGGCTTGATGATGGCCACCCCAAGGGCGATGACCACGACGACGACCCCGACGACGACCGGGTCGAGTCGCCGTCGCTTCGGATCAAGCCTGACCGGGTCGAAATCGACGCTCATCTGGTGGTCGGCAGGTCCGCCTAGCCGGCGAGCGGGACGATCCGACCCTCCGCATCGATCGTGGCCTGCCGGCGCAGCCGCTTGAGTTCGGCACCCGGAACCTGGTCGCGCGCGTGGTAGCTCGACCGGACGAGAGGTGCCGACTCGACATGCTTGAAGCCAAGCTGAAGGGCCTCGCGCTTCATGTCGGCGAATTCGTCGGGATGGTAATAGCGCGCCAGTGCCAGGTGCTGGGGCGAGGGCCGCAGATACTGGCCGATGGTCAGGATGTCGACGTCGTTGTCGCGGAGCGCGATGAAGGCCTCATTGAGTTCGGGCCGGGTCTCGCCGAGACCGACCATCAGGCTCGACTTCGTGTGGACCGGATAGCCGATCTCGGATGCCATCTCCTTGGCCCGCCGGAGGACGTACAGGCTGCGATCCCAGCGCGCTCGCTTGCGGACCGGCTTCTGCAGTCGGCGCACGGTCTCCAGATTGTGGTTGAGGATGTCCGGGCGGGCATCCATGACCGTCCTGAGCCGGTCGTCGGAGCCGTCGAAGTCGGGGATCAGGACCTCGATGCCCATGCCCGGCGATCGTTCACGCATGGCGGTGATCGTCTCGGCGAAGATCCGAGCGCCACCGTCGGGCAGGTCGTCGCGGGCGACCGAGGTGACGACCACGTGTTCGAGGCCCATCTGCCCGACGGCGTCGGCGACCCGCCGCGGCTCGTCATCATCGAACCAGGTCGGCCGCCCCGTCTTGACCGCGCAGAAACCGCAGGCTCGTGTACAGGTATCGCCCAGGATCATGATCGTCGCGGTCCGCTGGTCCCAGCACTCGCCGATGTTCGGGCAGCGGGCTTCCTCGCAGACCGTGTTGAGCGACAGCCCCCGCATCAGGGCTTTCAACTCGTGGTAGCGCTCGCCGGACGGCATCCGGGCACGGATCCAGTCGGGGTGACGGCGCGCCGCCGATGTCCCGGCTGCGTGCTCCAGGGGCACCACGACGGCGTGCGGCTCCTGGGTCGGTTCGAAGATGGGGAGCTCGCGAGGCATGCCCGGAGTGTACGACGACTCGATGGCTCGAGCCGTCAACCACCTTCGAATGCGGCGCGGACGCCCTGATCGAGCGCCCGCGATCGATATCCCAGCTCCGTCTCGGCTTTCGCGCTCGATGCCCAATAGGTGACGCCGTCCGAGGCACGCAGGATCTCGGCCACGTTCGGCGGCTGCCCGACCAGGGCGCCACTATTCGGGGCGAGTCGGGCACCGATCCGCAGGGCCGTCGTGGGCATCCGCAAGCGAGGCAGGCGATGACCGCCGGCGCGACTGGCGACCCGGAGTCCATCGATGAGCAGGATGTTCTGGCCGGCCATGATGTAGGCATCGCCGAGCCGGCCGCGATCCATCGCGGCGACGATGCCCGTCGCCAGGTCGTCCACGTAGGTCGGCGAGATGCCGGTCTGGCCCAGCGCGATGAACGGCAACGTTCCGTCGTAGGCGGCCCGAAGCTGGCCGCCGAGTTGCGAATGGTCCCCCCTGCCGTAGACCGTCCCCGGCTGGACGATGACGACCGGGGCGCCCGCCGCCGCCCGGCCCGCGACCGCCTGGTGGGCGCGGTACTTGGTCTCGTCGTAGTAGCTGAGGAACCCGTCGGCGAGATTCCGCCGGAACGTCTCGTCCGGGACCCGGCCGTGCGTATCGCCGAAGACGTTGACGGTGGAGATGTAGACGATGCGTGGGATGGCAAGTTCGATCGCGGCATCCACCACCCGCTCCGTGGCGGTCACATTCGCTTCGTACATCGCCCCACGTTCCGCGGCGCGGATGCCGACGCGATACATGCCGGCCAGGTGGATGATCGCGTTGGCCCGGCCGATGGCATTCCGGATCTCCGCGACGGAGCGCAGATCGCCCTGGACCAGGCGGCCACCCATTCTTCGGATCGTCTGCGCGGCATCGGCATCGGGGTCACGGACCATCGCGACGACGTTGTCGCCACGCTCGATCAACCGGCGAGCCACGCGCGAACCGATGAATCCGGCGGCGCCTGTGACGAATACGGTCTTGGTCATGGGCGGCTCAGATGAGCCTGGTCAGTAGACCGGCGTATCCGGCCCGATGCCCTCGATCCAGGTCTTGATCATGCGCAGGAACGATGCCGCCTGCGCGCCGTCGTTGGCCCGATGGTCGATGGCCAGGACCATGTTCATCACCGGTCGGATGGCGATGACGTCGCCCTCGGGTGTCTCGCGGACGACCGGTCGCTTGGTGATGGCCTCCATGGTCAGGATCGCGACCTCGGGGACATTGATGATCGGCATTGTCAGGTTGGAGCCGAACCAGCCGGTATTGTCGATCGTAAACGTGCTGCCCCCGTAATCCTCGAGGCGAAGCTTGCCGGCACGGGCGCGAGCGGCAACGTCGGCGATCGCGCGGTTCAAGCCGCTGATCGACAGCTGGTCGACGTCGCGCACGACGGGCACGAGCAGACCATCATCGACCGCGACCGCGACACCCATATGGATGCGCCGCTTGGCGAGCAGACCGGCCTCGGTCCAATGGGCGTTGAAGGCCGGCGCGCGACGGAGCGCATCGACCGTCGCCTTGATCACGAAGGGGACGTAGCTGAGCGAGATCCCCTCACGCGACTGGTACTCGCGCTTGGCCGATTCGCGGGCGCGAACGAGGGCGCCGGCATCGACCTCCATATGGACGTAGGCGTGCGGAACGGCCAGGGCGCGGGTCATCTGTGCCGCGATGCCCTTGCGCATCTGGGTCATCGGCAAAAGGACTTCGTCCGACCCGTCAGGGAATTCGATCGTGGCCCCGACAGGGAGGGTCTGCGCCGGCGGCCGAGCCGCGCCGGTGGGAGCCGCGCCGGTGGCAGCGGAGGACGTGGCGGTGGCCGGCACAAGGGTCCCGGTGCGGATCGCCTCGACGACCTTCAGGACGTCCTCTCGAGTGATTCGCCCACCGCCACCGGTTCCGACGATCTGCGCGGGAGACAGGTCGTGCTCGCGAAGGAGGCGCCGTACGGCGGGGGTCATCCGGGCGTCCGGATCGGCCGTCGCTGGGGGCGCCGCGACCGACGCGCCGCTGGCTGCCGAAGCCACATCGGCGGGGCCGCGCTCATCACTGCCAGCTGGTCCGGTCGCGATGACCGGCTGGGCAGATGGCGCCTCGGGCGGAGCCTCGGCTTTGGCGGGCTCGGGCGGGGCCTTGGCGGGCTCCGCGGTCATGACGGGTCCGGTCGCGCCGGCCGTCGCTGCCGTGGCGTCAGCGGCATCGTCGGCCGTGTCGATGATCGCGATCTCGGCGTTGTTCGGGACCGTCGCGCCTTCCTCGGCCAGGATCTCGCGCAGGACGCCCTCGAACGGTGAAGGCACCTCTGCGTTCACCTTGTCGGTCACGACCTCGACGAGCGCTTCGTACTTGTCGACATGATCGCCCGGCTGCTTGAGCCACTTCCCGATCGTCCCCTCAGCCACGCTCTCGCCGAGCTGGGGCATCGTCACCTTGGCCATCGTGCTCCTTCGCGGTCGGCCGCTCCGCGGCCTGGTTGAGCTTGCCCATAGTGTCGCCCATCCGGCCGATCGGGGTCGAGTCCGCGGATCGAGGGCCAGTCGTGGCATGTCCTGAGCCTGCGATCAGCGAGGCTCATCTGCGGCTCGCGGCGGCCGCCTCCTCTTTCAGCCGGATCTCGACGATCCTGGTGACCAACGAGATCGGGATGGGCCGGTCGGCCGGGAACCGGATGGTCCCCTGGCCGGCAAGATACGGAGCGATCTCGTCGCCGAGTGCTTCGACGACGGCAGCGCTGGCCGGAAACAGGCTGTAATGGCGCTTGAACGACGCGTATGACACGAGGAACCGGCCGTCCAGACGCAGTGCCGGCATCTGGTACGCGATCGTCTCCGTCGCAGCAGGGGCTGCCTCGGTGACGGTGCGCCGCAATCCAGCCATGACGCCACGCCGATCATCCGAGAGACCGTCCAGGTACTCGTCGACGGTGGTCGGGCCGGCCATCGGACGCCTAGTACGCCGCGAGCTTGCGGATGCCGGCAGCGATCTTCTCGGCGTCGACCATGAACCAATCCTCGAGGACGTGGTTGTACGGGACGCCCGGGACCTCCGGACCGGCGATCCGGGTGACCGGCCCGTCGAGGTAGTCGAATGCCTCCTCGGCCACGATCGCCGCAACCTCCGCGCCATAGCCGCCGAACTTGTTGTCCTCGTACACCACCAGGCACTTACCGGTCTTGCGGACCGAGTCAAGCAGGGTCTCGCGGTCGAGCGGCCGGAGTGTTCGCAGGTCGACCACCTCGACGGAAATGCCGTCCTCAGCGACACGGTCCGCGGCTTCGAGGGCGTAGTGGGCCATCAGCCCATACGCGACGACCGTCACCTGCGACCCGGGATGGGTCACCTTGGCCTTGCCGAGCGGGATGACGTAGTCGGTATCGGGGACGTCACCGCGGACGGATCGGTACATCTTCTTGTGCTCGAAGAAGAGCACCGGATCCTCGTCGCGGATCGACGAGCGCAGGAGGCCGCGGGCATCATGCGGCGTGGATGGGACCACCACCTTTAGGCCCGGCACGTGGGTGAAGAAGGCCTCGACCGACTGGGAGTGGTACAGCGCCCCGTGGACTCCCCCACCGTACGGGGCACGGATCGTCATCGGGACGCCGTAGCCGTTGTTGGAGCGGTAGCGCATCCGGGCGGCTTCGGACACGATCTGGTTGAACGCCGGGAAGATGAAGTCCGCGAACTGGATCTCGGCCACCGGGCGGAGGCCGTTGACGGCGGCGCCGATGGAGACGCCCACGATCATCGACTCCGTCAGCGGCGTGTCGATGACCCGCTCCTCGCCGAATTCCGCCCACAGGCCGTCCGTGGCCAGGAACACGCCGCCCTTCTTGCCCACGTCTTCCCCGAGCACGATGATCGACTCGTCGCGGCGCATCTCCTCTGCGAGCGTCTCGCGGATCGAATCGATGAACGTGCGCGGGGGCATCAGTCGGCCTCTTCGGCGTAGACGTAGCGCATCGCGGTCGCGGGATCCGGGTCGGCCTCGGCCTCGGCGTACTCCGTCGCGTCCTCGACGATGGCAGCGATCTCGGCCGTCAGGCGGGCCTCGACCTCCTCGGTCAGGACACCGGCATCACGCAGTTGAGCCCGGAACCGAGGCAGCGCGTCGTGCCCGCGCTCCGATTCCAGTTCATCGGCCGATCGATACTTGGTCTGCTGGTCATCGGAGGAATGGGCGGTCAGTCGGGTGACCTTGGCCTCGATCAGGGAGGGTCCATCGCCGGCCCGCGCCCTGGCTACGGCAACCTGGGCCGCGGCGTAGCAGGCCAGGACGTCCGCCCCGTCGACGACGGTGCCAGGGATGCCGTAGCCGGACGCCCGCTCGGCCACGTCCGCGACCGACACCTGCATCGCGGCCGGGACGCTGATCGCATAGCCATTGTTCTCGACCACGAAGACGAACGGCAGCTTGTGGATCGCGGCGAAGTTGAGGCCTTCGTGGACGTCACCCTGGTTGGACGACCCTTCGCCCATGCTGGCCATGGCCACCTGGCCCGTCTTGCGGATCTTTGCCGCAAGGGCGATGCCGACGGCATGGAGCAGTTGCGTCGCGACCGGCGACGAGACCGACACGAGGTTGTGCTCGCGGCTGCCATAGTGACCGGGCATCTGCCGCCCGCCCGATGACGGATCGGAGGCGGTCGCGTACTGGGCGGTCATGATGTCGCGTGGGCTCATCCCGAACGTCAGGCACGTGGCGATCGATCGATAGAACGGCGCGATCCAGTCGTGCCCAGGCTCGAACGCCCAGGCGATCCCGACCTGGGCCCCTTCATGACCCTGGCCGCTGATCACGAACGGGATGCGACCGGCTCGATTGAGGATCCACATCCGCTCGTCGACGGCCCGGGCCAGAGCCACCTGTCGGTACATGGCGATGAGGTCGGCGTCGGTCAGCCCGAGCGGAGCGCCGAGGTGCGAGTCGCTGTCCCTGGTGACGGCCATCGCGCAGTCTGGCCTCCCTGGCTAGAAGTTGATCGACCGGCCGCCGACGGCCATGGCCGCCTCGCCGAGGACCTCCGAAAGCGTCGGGTGGGCGTGCGTCGCGCCGCCGATCTCCCAGGCCGTCGCCTCGAGCTCGAACCCCAGCGACGCCTCGGCGATCAGGTCGGTGGCGTGCGGGCCGACGATGTGGACGCCCAAGGTCTCGTCCGTCTGTGCGTCGGCGATGACCTTCGCGAACCCTTCGTATTCACCGCCGATGATCGCCTTGGCGATGGCCTGGAATGGCACCTTGCCGGTCTTGATCTTGATGCCGCGTTCCTGGCACTGGGCCTCGGTCAAGCCGATCGATGCGACCTCCGGACGGCAATAGGTCGCCCTCGGCTGCTTCGTGTAGTCCAGATCGTGAACATCGGGGTCGCCCGCGATCGTGTGGACTGCGGTGATCCCCTCATGGCCGGCGGTGTGGGCCAGCCACAGGCCGCCGATGACGTCTCCGATGGCGTAGACGTGCGGCTCGCGGGTGCGCATCCGGCCGTTGACCTTGATCACCCCGCGATCGGTCTCCACCTTGGTCGTGTCGAGCCCGATGTCCTCGATGTTGGCGGCCCGCCCGGTCGCGACCAGCATCATCTCGGCGCGAAGTTCGGCGGCGTCCTTGCCCTCCGGTCCGACCAGCAGGCACACGCCCGAGTCGTCCGTCGTCACCGAGGCCGGATCGAACCGGGCGTTGGTCATGACCGTGATGCCACGCTTCGTGAAGGAACGCTCGACGACCTTGCTGACCTCCAGGTCCTCGAGCGGGACGATCTGGGGCAGGTACTCGAGCAGGGTGACCACGACCCCAAGATCGGCGAACATGCTGGCGAACTCGACCCCGACCGCGCCGCCACCGACGATCACGATGTCCTTGGGCAACGTGTCCAGCTTCAGGATGTCGTCGCTGGTCACGATCCGCTCGCCATCTGGCACAAGGCCGGGCAGTGACTTCACCCGGGAACCGGTGGCGATGATGATGTCCGTGGCGTTGAGGGTGCGGTCGCCGCCGGCCCCGGCGGTCCCGTCGTCTCCAGCCTGACTGACCTGGACCTTGCCCGGTCCATCGAGACGCCCGCGGCCGGCGATCCAGGTGACCTTGTTCTTGTCGATGAGCGTCTTCAGGCCTGTCCACAAGCGCTTGACCACGGCGTCCCGGCGGACTGCCATCGCCCCGTAGTCGACAACGGGATCGCCGGCCAGGACCAGGCCGTAGTCCTTCGCGTGTCGGACTCGGTCCGTGAACGCCGCCGATTTAAGCAGCGCCTTGGTCGGGATACAGCCGCGATGCAGACAGGTACCGCCGATCTTGTCCTCATCGACCAGGGCGACCTTGAGTCCGAGCTGGGCCGCTCGAAACGCCGCGGTGTAGCCGCCGGTGCCCGCCCCGAGCACGACCAGATCGAAATCGTTCGACGAACCGACGGCCATGGGTCAGGCAGCCTCGGTCGGGGCGTGGGGGGTCATCGTGGTCGATGGTACGCGCGGGGTCCGGAGTCCCGCAACCGCGGTGCTAGACTCCGGCCGTGGACCCCACGAACGCCCTCCAGGCGGTGGTCCTGGTCGCGATCGCCTACCTGGCCGGTTCGATCCCGGTCGGGATGCTGGTCGCACGGTACGCCGGCGGCACGGATCTGCGGTCCGTGGGGTCGGGCCGGACCGGCGGGACCAATGCGCTGCGAGCACTCGGCCCAAGGTGGGCGGCCGTAGTCGTGGTCGGTGATCTGCTCAAGGGTGCCCTGCCGGTGTTGCTGGCGCGTTTTGTGACCGGGGGGAACCCGACCGTCGAGGTGCTTTGCGGGTCGGCAGCGGTGGCCGGGGCGATCTGGTCCGTCTTCGCCGGGTTTCGCAGTGGTCGAGGGGTCGGCACAGGGGTCGGGACGATGCTCGTGATCCAGCCCGTCGCGGTCCTGCTGGCGACCCCGGTCTTCATCATCGTGATCCTCCTGACTCGCTACGTGTCGCTCGGGTCACTCCTGGGGTCAGCCGCGATGGTTCCAGCCATGCTCCTTGTCCTACTGGTCGTCCCGGAAACGCCACTTCCGTACGTCCTGTACTCGGCGGTCGGGGCCGCCCTGATCTGGCTGGCCCACGCCGATAACATCGACCGGCTCATCCACGGTCAGGAGCGAAAGTTCGACTTCGGATCGCTCGCGGGTCGTCGCTCGTCCAACTGACGCCAGCAGGACCGCAGATCGGGGAATCGGGAAGGCCGCCCTGAAAAGGGCGGCCTTCCTCTTGATCGCGGCGGCAGATCAGCTGCCGGGTAGGTGCATCAGCAGCAGCTGACCGTTCTCACGGTGGAGTCGATACTGATCTCCGCCTGGGGGTGTCGGGCCCGTCCAGGTCAGATAGTGATTGTTCAGTGCCTGATCGGTGTGCGATTGGACGTCAAGCGCCCACCACCCTGGCCCGAACCAACGGGAGACGTCGACGATGCCGCTCGTCTCCGCCGGTTCCTGGGTTGCCGTGGCGACATGTGTCCACGTCTTGGTGGCCAGATCGTAGCGCCAGATCTTGGAGAAGCTCGAGGTGTCCTCCTGGACCATGATGCTTTTGTGGCTGACCGCGATGTTGTCGGGACTGCGCATGCCGAGGTCACTTGCCTCGGCCAGGACCTTGAACGACTTGACCCGGGTCGGGTCGTGCTTGCTCATGACCATCTTGAAGACCCGGCCGTTGGAACTCGACGTCCCCGGCGTGCCGGATGCGGCTCGATAAAGCCGGCCGGTGCCCGGGTCCTCGATTAGGCGCGAGTTGCCGGTGTCGGCGAAGTAGACCTTCCGCGGGTGGTCCGGGTCATATGCGATGTCCTCGATCCGGATGAACTGGAAGACGTTGTTCGCGTTCGACCAATCCTCGAGCGCGTCTTGCGGCAAGTCGCCCGTGGTCCCTTGGGCGACCGCGTCCGGGACTCGGATGAACTCGCCCTTCCAGTTGTCGCCGACGTTGATCTCGAAGAAGTCGTTGGCGTCATTCTGCGGGTCGGCCGGATCTACCGGCCCTGCATTCCCGCTGGTCACCCGGAAGGCCCATAGGTGGCCGTCGCCGCCGAGGAAGCGGCTGTTGCTCCCCGCGCCGTACATGTACAACTGGCTCAGGTTCGGGCGATCCGCGGTGGAAGGTGACGTGAACGTGTCGTCGCCGGTGAGACCGAAGACACCGTCTCGCCAGCCGGGCACGACGACGAGGTTTTCGTGGTTCATGCGGCCGGCAGTCTCAAGGAGCCCGACGTGGCCCGTTTTGGTGTTCAGGACCGCACTGTAGCCGGCCTGACGCAGCCCGGCACCGGTCGCGGGATCCGAGCCGTACGGGGCCCCGCCCGGTACGGGGATGACGTCGTTGGACTCTTCGTTGACCAGGAACTTGTAGTTCTGGAAGCCCTCGTTGGGGCCGACCATCGTGGCGGAGCAGAACCGGATGAAACCAAGGTCCGGCGAGAGGGCGACGGTCAGGTTCTGGATCTTCTTTGTTCTCGTATCGACGCGGAGTCGCGACACGGACGAATCCTGGAAGTCGGCGAAGACGGTGGTCGCTGAAAGGCCGAACGGGACGTGTGACTGCTCATGCGTGACGTACAGGTCGACGTAGCGCGGGTGGCTCGACGAGGACACCCGATCGGGATGGGCCGGCGCGACGCCGATCCCATCAGGCAGGCCTTCGAAGACCGTGCCGCGGACCTTCTCACCGGAGTTGACCAGCGGAATGACCGAGCCCTTGATCCCGTTTTCGAGCGAGACGAATGCCGGACTCGTGGTCCGAAAGCCTCGGTGGTGTGCGGCCGCCCCGGTCGGGATGGCGGCGAGCAGGATGACGGCGGCTGCCGCGGCGAGGACCTTGAGTGCGCGCGAACGCTGCGATCTCATGGTGGGTGACACCTCCTCCTGGTGGCTGGCTCGGCAGGAACACCCTCCCCCACCGACACGTTACGGTCGGCGATGTGCTGCCGGAATTCCGGTCATGGTGCGCCTGCGGCCCGCCCCTGGCAACTCCCGAAGGTGGACTCTGGTGGGGTCTGGCACCCTTCGGTGTCGTTCGGGCCGGCCGAGACCCGGGAATCGAACGACCCGGGTCGACTGACGGCCCGGGTCGGGGTTCTACGCTGGTTCGGCGGGTCGTTGGTCGGCCCGCACCGAGAGGATGGGTGTGGCTGTCAGCCGCCGCGCTGGCTGCGGAAGCAATCGCTGCAGTAGACCGGCTTGCCGCTGGTCGGCCGGAAGGGGACCGAAGCCTCCTTGCCGCACGACGAGCAGGTGGCGCTGAACATCTCGCGCGGACCGCGATCGTAGCCACCACCACCACCGCCGCCACCGTAGCTGCCGGCACCGCTCGAGTAGCCACCCGAGCTATAGCCGCCGGCCGAGCTGTAGCCGCCGCCACCCTCGGCGTTCCGGGCGGCCTTGCGGCTGGCTCGGCACGACGGGCAGCGACGTGGCTCGGTGAAGCCCCGCTGCGAATAGAAATCCTGCTCGGATGCGGTGAACACGAATTCTTGCGAACAATCCGCGCAGGTCAGGTTCTTGTCGTTGTACACGAAAACGAAAACTCCTCTCGGTAGCCAACGCGATCCCGGTCGGGTTCTCGCGTCAGTCGTGAGAGGAGTCCGAGTGTGTGCGTCGAGCTACGTTCTTGGCCGCCGGACGATCCGGTCGGCATTTCAGGCGGGATGGTACGCGCTTCGTCGAGCCTTGCCAATACCCGAAAATTCGTCAGCCGCCGGTCAGTCGCGCAACGGCGAACAGGTGTGAGAACTGCTTGCACCAGATGAGAGCGCTCTTGAAGTGCGCCGGGTCGCCACCCTGCGGCAACGTGTAGTTGAACGACCCGTCGGTCGCCTTGAGGCGACCGAGCTCGAGTGAGCCCTTCGTGTAGTCATCGGCCGCCGGCGACAGGTAGACGAACAGGTCCGGACCGTTGCGGACCGAGAAGTCCGCGAGACGAAGTCGGTATTCGCCGGGTGCCGTCTCGACGAGCGTCGCCGTCCCGCGGCCGAAATGGAAGTCGTCTGTGCCCTTGAACTCGCCCGATGACACGACTCGTGGCGCAAACTCGGCCGGGATGAGAGTCGACGGAGTCGCAGCCGACGTCGGGGCCAGTCCTGACGCCGACGGTCCCGGGGTGGCGACCGGCACGGTCGGATCCGCCGCGGGTGAGCGGGGTGTGGCAGTCGGGGTCGATGCATCGATCGCGGCGATCGGATCGGGTTCGATCAGTTCCGTGCGGATGAACAAGGGCGAGGCCGTGTAGTAGGCGACCGGCAGGCCGACCGCCAGGAGCAGGACGATCAGGGCGCCAGTTCGACCCGGGTGACGACGGGCAGCGCCGAACCAGCCACGCCGCGAGGCGACCACCAGGACGACGACAGCGGCGATGACCGACGCGACGAGGATCGGGATCCGGAACGTGTACAGCGCATCGAAGAAGGCGCGCTGGAGGTCATCGAGGGCTTCCATGGCACCCACCTTGGCCGGCCTAGGTGACGGCAGGATGACGGCTCGACCCGCCCGGGATCACCGATCGGGCGGTTCGTGCATCCCGCGTGGCTCGCGATGTCCTGACGGACGGCGCGAGATCCGCCATAGGAGCCAGCCCGTACCGACGATGAGGACCGCGATCGCGATGGGCGTGTGGAAGACGAACTCCTGGAACCCGGTCGGCAACAGGCTGGTCAGCACGGCCGCGCCCAGGACGACCGCGACGGCCACCCCGGCCACGAGGATGACCTGGCGCCAACCCGGTTCGGGCGCTCCGGGACGCTCAGACACGATCAGCTCCGGCTGGGATGCCGATGGGCGCGACGAGGACGCGTCCGGCATGCGCCGCGCCGCGGCGGGTCAGGAGCCCGGTCTTGGGTCGATGGAACGTGACGGTCAAGTCCGCCTGGACCGCCGGCTGCGAGGGCTCGCCACTCGACAAGTCGACCGCAGTCGGGGTATCGATGGCGACGACCGGCACGCCCTCGGCGCGCGCCCGTGCGATGACCTCGACCGCGGATCGGATGGGTTCCCGCAGGGCGCCCGTCACGCCCGTGCCGAGCAGCGCGTCGACGATGACGGCCGACTTGGCCACGCCTTGCCCGAACATCGCGACGTCTCGGGCCACGGCCAGGTGAACCTTCACGATCCCCGTATCGGACGCCACGCGATCCCAGTTCCGGGCCGCCGATACACCGCGTGGGCGGGCGTCTGAAGAGACGACGGCGACGATGACCGACGCACCGGCCAGGGCCAACCGCCGGGCCGCCACATAGCCGTCACCACCGTTGTTGCCCGGTCCGCACATGACCACCATCGGACCCGTCCCCCACCGGTCGAGGTCGATGGCCAGGGCTTTCACGGCAGCCGCGACCGCGGTCCCGGCATGCTCCATCAGGCGGAGTTCAGGAAACCCCCAGGCCTGGGCGCGTCGGTCGGCCCCGGTCATCATCTCGGCCGAGATCGGAGGCAACGCTGCGCGATCGGCCCAATGTCGTCGAAGACCGCGGAGGTCCATCTCGAAGATCGCCGCGTCGTCGGCTGGCAGGGGTCGCGTCTCGGTCGGCATCGCACCGGGAAGCGTAGCCGACCGTTCCTCGGCTCACCGGATCGGCAACCTGACCCTCAGCGGCGACTGCGAACGCCGGTCGTCGATCTCGAGGAGCCCGCCCCGCGCGAGACCACGGACCGCGACCTCGATAGCGGAACCGTCGTGCTCGCCGAGGGGCGGCACGATCACGACCCACTCGCCGGCCGGCGCGTCGCGCAGACGATCAACGATCCTGCCCCGCAGCCATCTCGACGTTGCCGGAAACGGAACGACGGTCACCCGTGCCTCGCGCGATGAACCGTCGGGTTGCGCATCGAGCGGAGCAGGCTCGGCCCACACGCCGGCGGCTGGCGCCTGTGCATACGCACACCAGGGCTTGGCCGGACAGACCGAACAGGACGGTCGTCGAGGCCGGCAGACCGTCGCACCGATGTCCATCAGGGCATGCGTCCAGGCGGCGGCCCGGGATACCGGCACGAACGCGTCGGCAAGGCGCTGCATATCGGCCCGGCCGAGCCGGTCTGGGCGGCCGACGCTGATCCTGCCAAGGACGCGGCGGACGTTGGTATCGACGGCGCCGACCGGCAAGCCGAACGCGAACGCCGCGATCGCTCGGGCGGTGTACGGGCCGACACCGGGCAACGACTCGAGCGACGCGATGTCCGCGGGCACGATCCCCCCGAATTCGGTGACGATCCGCTCGGCGGCGCGTCGCAGGTTCAGTGCCCGGCTGTTGTAGCCGAGCCCGCGCCACGCTCGCAACACGTCTCCGGGTGATGCCGAGGCCAATGCCTCCACGGTCGGGAAGGAGCCCAGGAATCGGATCCAGCCCTCGCCTGCGCGGGCCGCCTGGGTCTGCTGGGACATCGCCTCCGAGACGAGGATGGCATACGGGTCGGTGCTGCCCCTGAACGGGAAGGATCGCCCGTTGGATCGGTACCACGCGAGGATGGCGTCCCGGAGCAGCGGATCGACCGCCCGCTGCGCCATGACCGTTGTCGAAGCGCGAATGTCAGATCTTGAGCATCACGTGCTTGACGACCGTGTAGTCCTCGACCGCGTACATGCTCTGGTCCTTGCCGTAGCCCGACTCCTTGAAGCCGCCATGGGGCATCTCGGACACGAGCATGAAGTGATCGTTGATCCAGACCGTCCCGAACTGGATGGCCTTGGCGACACGCATGCCGCGTCCGGCGTCGGCGGTCCAGACGGAGGCGGCGAGTCCGAACCGGACGTCGTTGGCCCAGGCGATGGCCTGATCCTCATCGCTGAACCGCTGGACGGTCACGACCGGGCCGAACACCTCGTCCTGGACGATCTCACTGCGCTGATCCGGGGCGGCGATGACGGTCGGCTCGTAGAAGGCGCCGGGTCGATCCGGACGGACGCCGCCCGTCGTGATCTCGGCACCCGCCCGCGCGCGATCCACCATGCCTTCGACCTTGTCGGCCTGGCTCTGGGCGATGAGCGAGCCCATCTCGATATCGTCGCCTTCGGCCGGATCGCCCCACTTGATCGAGGCGGCCTCGCGGGTCAGGTCGGCCACGAAGTTGTCGTAGATCTTGGGGCCGGCGATGACCCGTGTCGCGGCCGTGCAATCCTGGCCGGCGTTCCAGTACCCCCACAGCTTGATCTGCTCCGCTACCGACGCCGGATCGGCATCGTCGAAGATGATGACCGGGGCCTTGCCACCGAGCTCCAGGTGCAGGCGCTTGACCCGGTCGGCGGCCACCCTGGCGATGTGCTTGCCGGTGTCGGTGTCGCCGGTGACCGATATCATCCCCACCTTCGGATGCCCGACCAGGTGGTCGCCGATCCCGGCGCCGGTGCCGGTGATGACGTTGAGCACGCCGGAAGGCAGGATCTCCGACGCGATCTCGGCCAGGATCAAGGCGGTCAGCGGCGTTCGCGCCGACGGCTTGAGGATGACCGTGTTTCCGGCCGCCAGGGCCGGGCCGATCTTCCAGCCGGCCATCATGATCGGATAATTCCACGGCGCGATGGACGCCACGACGCCCACCGGCTCACGGCGGATGAACGAGGTGTGGTCGGCCATGTATTCGTTGGCGGCCTTGCCTTCCATCAGGCGCGCCGCTCCCGCGAAGAAGCGGAGATTGTCGGCCACGACCGGGATCTCTTCGATGGCGGCGGTCACCGGCTTGCCGGCATTCCGTGACTCCAGCCGGCCCAGCTCGTCGGCGCGAGCCTCGATGGCGTCCGCCAGCTTCAGCAACGCGGTCGACCGCTCCTGCGGCGTGGTCTTTCCCCACGTCTCGAAGGCGGCCGCCGCCGCATCGGCCGCCCGATCGACATCCTCGGCCCCGGATGCCTGGACCTTCGCGATCACCGTGCCATCGGCCGGATTTTCGACGTCGAGCATCTCGCCCGAGGCGGAATCGACCCATTTGCCGCCGATGAATTGCTGGTACGTCTTCACGCGCTCGACCACGTCGGTCATCCGGAGTCCTCCAGGGGATCAGGTCCTCGGTGAATCATCGTCCTGATGGTGACGTCATCGTAGCCCGACCCGGGGAGCCCGTCCCGTCACGTGGAGCACCCGTCCCATCTCCGCGACGTTGCTCTGGGCATCGAGGCGTGAGCTAGCCTGTGCGTGTGGCACTCCCCCAGTTCGGGATCTTCGCCCAGGGCACGCCGGCTCACGAGTTCCTGGAGTTCGATCTGCGTCCGGACGTCGACCTGGACAAGGTCGCCGACCGGATCATCGAACTGCGCGCACCGGCCGTCTCAGCCGGCGGCGTGAACCTCGTCCTGGCCTTCGGGCCTGACCTCTGGCGGCGGCTCGTCCCGGGCGAGGCGCCGACCGATCTCGCACCGTTCACACCGCTCGGATCCGTCGGCGGACACCATGCCCCGGCCACCCAGCACGATCTGTGGCTGTGGATCAATGGTGGTTCCGCGGATGTCGTATTCGAGCACGCGGATGCCGCGGTCCGAACGCTTGACACGCTGTTCGAGGTCGCATTGGATCAGCCAGGGTTCGTGCATCGCGACAGCCGGGACCTGACCGGCTTCATCGACGGGACCGCGAATCCGATGCTGCTCGAAGCTCCAAGGGCGGCACTCGTGCCCGACGGCCGGCCCGGCGCCGGCGGCAGCCACGTCGTGGCCATGCGCTGGGTCCACGACCTGGAGTCATTCGAGCACCTGCCGATCGACGCCCAGGAACGTGTCTTCGGGCGGACCAAACCCGACAGCATCGAGTTCGTCGGCGCCCGCCTGTCGCCGGATGCCCACATCGCCCGGGTCCAGATCGAGGACGACGCCGGCGAGGAACTGCAGATCTATCGCCGGAGCGTGCCATATGGGACGACCCAGGAGCACGGCCTCTATTTCGTCGCGTTCAGTGCGGATACCGATCGGTTCGCCCGGATGCTCAAGCGCATGTTCGGGCCGTCTGACGACGGCCTGCACGATCGGCTGGCCGATTTCTCCCGGCCGAACAGCGGTGGCTACTACTTCGCGCCTTCGCTTTCGTTGCTGTCGGAGCTCGCGGGTCGACCATAGGTTCGAGTGGTGCGGATCAGACCGCCAGGGCGAGGACGATCACGACCGCCGCGCCGACCGCGACGGCGAAGTCGAGCGGTCCCCAGGAGATGACCCGATAGCGGGTCCGCGGGCCTGAGCCGAACGCCCGGGCGTCCATTGCCAGCGCGACGCGGTCGCCGTGGCGGATGGCCAGGACCAGCAGGTTGACGAGAAGGCGCGGATGCCAGCTCCAACGGAGTCCGCGCAGGCGACGGGCGTCGCGCAACGCCGCCAGGTCGTCGCCGAAGCGCGGGATCGCCTGGTACGCGGCAAGCGCCCCGTACGCGAAGCGGTCGGGCACCCGAGCCTGCTGGACGAGCGCATCGGCCAGGCGGGTCGGCCCCGTCGTCAGGGCGAAGACGGCACCGACGGTCGCGATCGCGACGATGCGCAGGCCGAGCGCTGTGGCCGTGGCGACGGCCGCAGCGCTGACCGTCAGTGGCCCGATCCGGGCGATGATCACGGCGTTCGGATCGGTGTTGGCGGAGCCGAAGACGGTATTGCCGATGACCACAAGGAGGGCCACGCTCCAGAGCGGCGCGACCGTCCGAGCCAGCGTCACCGTCGGGATCCGCCCCAGGATCGTCCCGGCCGCGAGTGCGACGACGATGATGATCGCCGGCGCCTGGTATCCCGTGGTGGTCGCCAGGCCGAGCAGCCAGCCGATGGCGACGCCGAGCTTCACCAGCGGACTCGTCCGGGCCAGCGGACTCTCCATGGGGCCGTCGTCGAGCGTTGGGGCCGCGATCATCGCGCAGCCTCCACCAGTCGGCCCGACTCCATGCGCACCACCCGACTGGAGATGGCCGCAACGAGCCGTTCGTCGTGCGTGGCGATGACGAGGCTCGTCCCATCCCCGACCCGTTCGGCCAGGATGTCGAGCAGCCCCAGGAAACCTCGACGGTCCTGGCCGAATGTCGGTTCGTCGAGGATGAGCAGGTCCGGCTCTCGGATGAGGGCCGTGGCCAGCGACAAGCGCCGCTGTTCGCCGCCGGACAAGCGGTACGGGCTCCGGTCACCGAACACCTCGAGTGGGAGCCCGATCCGGTCCATGAACCTTTCGACGGTCGCGAGCTGTTCGCCATCGAGGCCGAGTCGGATCTCGGCGCCCACCCGTTCGGTCAGGAACTGGCGTTCCGGGTCCTGGAAGACGAAACCGACGTGGGCTCCGAGGGCAGCCGCTGACAGCCGCGCGGGATCCTTCCCGAGCATGCGGACGGATCCCTGTCGGGCGTGCAGGAGCCCGGCCAGCAGCCGGGCCAGGGTCGACTTGCCGCTCCCGTTCGGTCCGACCAGGGCCACCCGCTCGCCGCGCCGGATGACCAGGTCGACCCCGCGAAGGACGTCGTGGCCGCGGATATAGCCGAATTCGAGGCCGCCCGCTTCGAGCACGACCTCGTCACTCGGTTCGCCCTCGAAGCGCTTGTCGGCCGACGGAGGGGCCTCGTCAGGAAGCCAGACACCTTCGGCGGCGAGACGGCCGCGGTGACCGCTGAGGACCGCGGCGGGCGATCCGACGGCGATCGGTCGCCCATCGCGTCCCAGGGCCAGGACCAGGTCGGCCAGCGGCCAGGCGACGGACGCTCGGTGTTCGATCAGGACGGTCGTCGCGCTTCGATCTGACCGGATCCGTTCGAGTCTCGAGTCGAACGCCCGGACGCCATCCGGATCCAGGCTCGCCGTCGGTTCGTCGAGGACCAGGACGCCGGGGCGCGGGGCCAGCACGCCGGCCAACGCCAGTCGCTGCTGCTCGCCACCTGACAGCGTCCGTGCGTAGCGGCGATCGGATCCGGCCAGCCCGACCGCGGCCAGGGCCTCGGGGACCCGTTCGTGCATCTCCGCTGCGGGCCAGGCCCGGTTCTCAAGCCCGAACGCGGTGTCATCGCCGGCCCGGTCCATCACGATCTGTCTGCCCGGGTCCTGGAAGACGAGCCCGACGCGAGCGGCCAGGGCACCCGGACCGAACGAGCGGGTCTCGGTACCGTCGATGGTCAGTGACCCCTGCCACGTCCCGCCGATCTCGTTCGGGATCAGACCTGCCAGGGCCAGGCCGAGCGTGGTCTTGCCTGACCCGGACGGGCCCACGACCAGCAGGCACGCGCCAGCGGGAACCTCCAGGTCGATACCCGAGATCGCCGGCGACCCGGCACCCGCATACGTGAACCCAAAGCCACGGGCGTGGATCGCGCCGGGAGCCGCGACCTCGGGTTGCGCTCCAGTCAGGCCGGGAAACCGTCGAGGACGCCGGTCGATCGGAGGGCGCGAACGAGGGCCGTGGACACCACCGGGACGAAGATCAGACCGGACAGAGCCATCGAAACGGCGATGATGACGAGGACGTCGGTCGCGTAGCCCTGGTACCAGACGACGACATCATGGACATAGGCCGCCGCCGCGCTGGCCAGTCCGGCCAGCGCCAGGACGAGGAACGTCCAAGAGCGGTACAGGGTGAACGCGAAGACCAGCTCGGCGGCGGCGCCCTGGACGAAACCCGACAACAGCGTGTCGGGGCCCCAGGCGCTGCCGAGGATGGCCGACACCCCGGCCGCAACGATCTCCGCGAACAGGGCCGCGCCGGGCTTGCGGATGATGAGCGGCGCGACGACCGCGGGCAGCAACCAGACGCCGTACAGGACGTTGACGACCGGACCGACCGTCTCGACCGCCTTCCAGATGCCGCCGACGGCGATGAACACGACTCCGAAAGCCACCCCGATGACGGCCCCGACGACGATGTCCCGAGTCCGCCAGCGAGTGTCGGGGGCGGGGACCGACGCCGGGCCGCTGATGGTGGTTGCCATGGTCTTCGAACCTCCGGTCGAGCGCGTCGAATGCCGTCTGTCGGGGGACGGTGTCGAACGAGTCGACGGGCCTGCTTCCTTCGCCGGTACGAGCCGGATCAGGTTCCGCGGGTCTGTGGCGCGCGGGCCACACTCTCAGCGCTCGATGCGCTCCCCGGAGGCGGTGTTCGGTTGAGGCCCTAGCGTAGCACTCGCGCGAAACCGCCTCCGGAATGCGGCTAGGCGGGTTCGCCGACAGCGGCGACCGACGTTGGCGCTTCGGCGTCACCTGCCGGGACGCGCGCCCTCGCCCCGGCGCGCGCCGGGATGAACAGCGCCGCAACGGCCCCGATGCCGACGACGACGGCACCGACCGCGATGGCAGGCTGGAGTCCGGCCACGTAGGCGACAGGTGTCGCGTAATCGCCGTTGGCACTGAAGATCGCGGCGAGCACGGCCACCCCGAACACGCCACCGACTTCCCGGATGGCGTTCGTGGCACCCGACGCTTTGCCCTCCTCGATGGGCCGGACCGCCGACAGGACCACATTGGCGATCGGCGCGAAGAACAGGCCCATCCCGATGCCGGCCAGGATGAACGGCACGATCATGGCCTCGTAGGCAACCGTCGGGCTCACGACAAGCGACAGCCAGGCCAGGGCGACCCCCTGGAGAGCCATGCCGGTAGCCAGGATCGGACGTCCGCCGATCCGATCGGCCAGGATCCCGGCGAGCGGCGCGACGACGACCGGCATCCCCGTCCAGGGCAGCGTCCGGATGCCAGCCTGGAATGGGCTGTAGCCCTGGACCACCTGGAAGAACTGGCTGAGCAGGAAGACCGAGCCGAACATCCCGAAGAACATCAGCAAGGAGACGGCGTTGGCCGCGCTGAAGGCTCGACTCCTGAAGAAGCGGAGCGGCAGCATCGGGTGCTCCAGGCGTGCCTCCCAGACCGTGAAGCCCACCAGAAGCAGCACCCCGGCGACGATCGCCCCGGCGACCTGCGGGCTCGACCAACCGAGATCGTTGCCGTTGATGACACCCCACACGATGGCCAACAAACCGGCGCTGATCAGCCCCAGACCCGGGACGTCGAGTCGACCGTCCGGCCCGTGGCTTTCGGTCAGCCGCAGCGCGGCGAAGGGCATGACCACCAGCCCGATCGGGACATTCAGCCAGAAGATCCAGTGCCAATCGAGGCCCTCGGCGATGGCGCCCCCGACGACCGGGCCGATGGCGATCGCCAGGCCGGCGATGCCACCCCAGGCACCGAGCGCCACTGCCCGACGCTCCGGTGGGACAGCGGCCGACAGGATGGTCAACGTCAAGGGGGTGACGATGGCGCCGCCGACCCCCTGGACAGCCCGGGCGACGATGAGGACATCCGTCGACGGCGCCAACGCCGCCAGGGCCGATCCGGCCACGAAGATGCCCATCCCGATGAGGAACACCCGCTTTCGCCCGAACCGGTCGCCGAGGGCGGCGCCCGTGATCAGCAGGACGGCGAAGGTCAGGGTGTAGGCATTGACCATCCACTGCAGGTCTTGCAACGAGGCGCCCAGATCGGCCTTGATCACGGGCAGCGCGGTGGTCACCACGAGGTTGTCGAGGGCGACCATGAACAGGGCGACGGACGTCACGATGAACGTCCAGAACGCATTGGAACGAGGGCGGGTCACGGCTGGGCTCCCTTTCGTGAGTTAGCAGTCACTAGGTACGGGCGACAAAAAGGGGGTGCTGACTGATCTGGCTCAGGCGGCACCTCCGGACGGGTTCGTCAGGCCCTGCTCGGTCAGGAGGCCGCTGAGCGACCATGTATCTGGCGCTCCACCGAGCTTGAGCGCGGCGGCGACGTTGAGGAGCATCCCCTCAGCGAAGAAATGGTGGATGTCCTCCTTGGAGGCGAGGCTTTGCTCACGTACCGCGAGGTAGGTCGCCGCGAACTCTTCCCGGACGACCCGACGGACGTCCTCGTCTCCGCATGCGGCATACGCCTGGAGTTGGACCCTGAGGAGATCCTGGTCCGCAAGGAGCCGCATGTAGGCCGCCCCCATCGCCTCGAGAACGGTGCATGGCTGGTCGGCCATCGGCGCCTCACGGGCGGCCTCGCGAAATACGAGGCGAGTCCGCTGGAAGCCGTGTCGGACGACGGCCAGGAACAACTCCCGCTTCGTGCCGAACAACTGGAACACGTATGGCTGTGACACGCCGACTGCCCGAGCGATCAATTCGGTCGACGTGCCCGCGTAGCCGCCCTCGGCGAATTCGTGCAGTGCCGCGACGACGATCGCGTCGCGCCGCTCATCGGCGGTCTGACGCGTCATGTGGGCTGAAGATGTGGCGTTCATGCCGGTAACTTAGTGAGTACTAAGTCGGTTGTCAAGTCGGACGAGCGACCGACGACCGGGCCTACCTCGGCGGGGGCGGGCGTCGCAGGGCAGGCGGTCGGCACGGGCGGTCGCTCGGCACGGGCGGCCGCTCCCGGTGGAGATGCTGCTGTGACACGCGGCGGTGGCACGAATACCCTCGTCCATGTTCCGATTTCGACAGGAACCGTCGGATCCGAGGCCTCGTCGTGCACGTTCATCACCGGTTCGCGTCTGTGACGCGCGCCCGCCACGACGCCCGCCCGCGCACGCCTGCCCCGGGCGGCCGCTCCCGGTGGAGATGCTGCTGTGACACGCGGCGGTGGCACGAATACCCTCGTCCATGTTCCGATTTCGACAGGAACCGTCGGATCCGGGGCCTCGTCGTGCACGTTCATCAGGGGTTCGCGTCTGTGACACGCGCCCCCACGACGACGCGCGCCCCCACGACGACGCGCGCCCCACGCCCGCCCCGGCCGGCCGCCCGCCCAGACCCCGTGGGATGCTTGCACCCTGGCCCACCCGTAGGCGAGGAGAGATGTGGAACGGACCGACCTTCGAGCGCATGACCCGGGCGACTGGCTGGAGATCGGCGACCGGGTGTTCGTGCGCCGGTACGCGTTCTTCGATCAGAACATCGGTGTCGTGCTTGGCGGTGACGAGGCACTGGTCGTCGATACTCGATCGACCTACGTCCAGGCGCGCGAGATCCTGAGCGACCTGCGCCGGCTGACGACCGCTCCGGTCACGGTCGTTGTCGACACCCATGGTCACTTCGACCATGCCTATGGGAACCATGTCTTCCGGCCCGCGACCATCTGGGGCCACGAGCGATGCGTGACATTCATGGCGAGGACGGGCGAAGCGCGGCGGGCGACGATCGCGGCCGAGGAGCCCGAGATCGCCGACGACCTGGACGAGGTCGTGATCGACCCACCCGATCGGACCTTCTCCGAGACGGCCTATGTCGACGTCGGGGACCGACAGGTCGAGCTGCGTTTCCTCGGACGCGGACACACCGACCACGACATCGTCATCCGGGTCCCTGGCGCCGGGGTCCTGTTCGCCGGCGACCTGCTCGAGAACGGGAACGTCCCCTTCTATGGCGACGGATACCCGCTGGACTGGCCGGAGACTGCATTCCGGGTCGCGGAGCTGACCGACAATGTCGTGGTCCCGGGCCACGGTGATCACGCCGGCCGACGGTTCGCCGAAGATCAAGCGGTCGCGATCGCGGCCCTTGCCGACCTCGCCCGTCGGGTCCACGCTGGCGAGCTTGCGGTCGACGACGCCGTGGCGCTGAGCCCGTTCCCGGCCTACCCCGGCGACCAGGTCCGGCGGCCCATCAAGCGGGCCATCGCCCAGCTTCGCGGCGAGCTCGAGTAGGTTTCGGGCGGGCGGAGCTAGGCGTCGATCCTGACGATCCAGCGGCCGCGGGCAGCGCCGGCAAGGATCCCATCGAGGGCGTCGTCCAACGTGTCGAGCGTGACCTCCGTGGCGTGCCGCCCGAGGTCACGAGGTCGCAGGTCCGTTGCCAGGCGATCCCAGAGCGCCCGACGGCGGCCGATCTCGACGTGGACGGAGTCCATCCCAAGCAGTGCGACGCCGCGCAGGATGAACGGGAAGACCGTCGTCTCCAGGCTGACCCCGCCGGCATTGCCGGAGGCGGCGACCGCAGCACCGGTCTGGAGCGTCCGGAGCACGTACGGCAGCGTGGCGGCACCGACGGCGTCGACCGCGCCCGCCCAACGTTCCGATTCGAGCGGACGACCCTCCCCCGTCACTTCGTCCCGGGCGAGGATGCCCGACGCGCCCAGCGCACGGAGTCGATCGGCCTCGTCCGGTTTGCCGGTGGCCGCCCAGACCTCGTACCCGCGGTCGGCCAGGATCGCGACCGCCGTCCCGCCCACGCCGCCAGATGCGCCGGTGACGAGGACCGGCCCGGACGCTGGCGTCAGTCCGCGCTCTTCGAGACCGACCACCGACATCGCCGCCGTGAACCCGGCGGTCCCGATCGACATCGCGTCGCGCGACGACAGGCCGGGCGCGAGGGGCACGACCCAGTCGCCGGGGACACGCTGGTAGCTCGAATAGCCGCCATGTCGAGACACCCCAAGCTCGTAGCCGTGGACCAGCACGGCCGAGCCGACCGAGATGGACGGATCCGTCGAGGCCACCACCACGCCGGCCAGGTCGATGCCCGGGATGAGCGGGCTGATCCGGGCGACCTTGCCATCTGCACGAGCGGCCAGACCATCTTTGTAGTTGACGCTTGACCACTCGACCCGGATCTCGACCTCGCCGGGCGGAAGGTCCGCTTCGCGGAAGTCGGCCACGCCACGCTCGAAGCGGTCATCGGCCCGAGTCGCGGTGTAGGCGCGGAAGGTCGCCGGGATCACGGTCATCGGGACTCCTCGTCGGTCATTCTCCCAATCCTAGGCGGTCAGGTTGCATTTCGGTCGCGCCGGTTGACGACGGCTCGGACATGGCGGACCATGCGCGGACCGTGACTCACACCCAAGTCTCCTGGAACATGTGTATGCGATGGCGGCCCCGCCGTGCGGAGGATGGGGTCTGAGGTCGCACGCTACCTGAGACAGGACGTGGGGCCAAGGACGAGGTCCCGGGGCTGCAGTTCCAAGAGGAGCTGCGGCTTTTTTGTTTCCTCCGATCGACGCGACGGGTGTCCGCCTGGCGATACGGCCCCCCAGGCCTGCGGACCTCATCCCGTGTTCCCGCCCCGGCACACCGACCCGACGATCCAAAGGAGAGAACGACATGGCCGAACTCGATCCGACCACCTTCCGACCTGAGACGCGCGCCCTCCATTCGGGCCAGAAACCCGATCCGGCGACCAACGCCCGGGCCGTTCCGATCTACGCAACCACCAGTTACGTCTTCGATGACGCTGCGCATGCCGCCCGCCTGTTCGGGCTCCAGGAATTCGGCAACATCTACACCCGGATCATGAACCCGACGACGGATGTGTTCGAGCAGCGCGTCGCCGCGCTTGAAGGTGGCGTCGCGGCGCTCGGGGTCGCCTCCGGCCAGGCGGCCGAAACGTTGTCCATCCTCAATCTGGCTCGTAGCGGCGACAACATCGTGTCGTCATCGTCGCTCTATGGCGGGACCTACAACCTGTTCACCCATACCCTGCCGAAGCTCGGGATCACCACGACGTATGTCGACGGGTCCGACCCATCGGCGTTCGGTCGAGCGATCGACGAACGGACCAAGGCCGTCTTCCTCGAGCTGATCGGCAACCCGCGGCTTGACGTCCATGACCTGGCGTCGATCGCCGACGTCGCACACGCGCGAGGCGTGCCGGTCATCGTCGACAACACCTTCGCTCCCCTCCTCGCTCAGCCGATCCAGCACGGAGCGGACATCGTGATCCACTCAGCGACCAAATGGATCGGCGGACACGGCACGGCGATCGGCGGCGTCGTGGTCGACGGCGGGACGTTTGACTGGGCAGCGTCAGAACGCTTCAAGCAGGACTTCGTAGACCCGGATCCGTCCTACCACGGGATCAGCTATACGGGCGCCTTCGGGAACCTCGCGTTCATCCTCAAGCTGCGCGTCCAGGGTCTGCGCGATCTGGGACCGGCTCTCAGCCCGTTCAACGCCTTCCTGTTCCTGCAGGGCCTGGAGACGCTGCCGCTCCGGATCGCCCGCCACAGTGAGAATGCCCTGGCCGTGGCTCGCTGGCTGGAGACCCGACCCGAGGTCACGTGGGTGAGCTACCCGGGCCTCGAGTCGCACCCTTCGCACAAGCTGGCCAAGCGCTATCTGACCGGTGGCTACGGCGGGATCGTGACGTTCGGAGTCAAGGGCGGGGTCGACGCCGGGCGCCGCCTCATCGACAGTGTCCAGATCTTCTCGTTGCTGGCCAACGTCGGCGATGCCAAGTCGCTGATCATCCATCCGGCGTCGACGACGCACTCGCAGCTCGAACCGGAGGAGCAGGCTGCGACCGGGGTCACCGACGACCTGATCCGTCTGTCCGTTGGCCTCGAGCACGTCGACGACCTGATCGCCGACCTCGACCAGGCCCTCACCGCGGCGACCGCCGAGAGCCGGACGGATGGGGAGCTCGTCGGCGCCGCCGGATGACCACGGTTTCTCGAGCGATCGAGGTGGCTGGACCCGACCCGGGGTCCGGCCGCCTCGAGTCGGTCGATCTTGACCAACTTCGGCTTGACGACGGCCAGACCCTCGCCGGCCTGACCGTCGCCTACCGGCACGACGGGCCGGCCCCGGGAACGGCGCCACAGGTCGTCGTCGTCCACGCCCTGACCGGCTCGGCCGACGCGGCGGGCGACTGGTGGGCGCCGCTCATCGGGCCGGGCCGAGCGCTGGACACGGATCGGGTCGGCGTCCTGTCCGCCAACCTGCTCGGGGGCCGCTACGGCACGACCGGTCCCACCGCCAGGGACCCACGAACCGGGCAAGTCTATGGATCGACCTTCCCGGCGATCTCCACCCGCGATCAGGCACGGGTCCAGTGGCGACTCATGGACGCCATCGGGATCGACCGCGTCGAACTCGTGGTCGGAGGCTCGCTCGGCGGGATGGTCGCCCTGGAGTTCGCTCTCGAACGACCGGACCGGGTCCGCGCGACGATGCCGATCGCCGCCCCGGCCGCCACCGGACCCATGGCCGTCGCCTGGAACCATCTCCAGGTCGAGCTCATCGAACGCCTCGGCGTCGACGGGCTGCGCCTCGCTCGCGAGCTGGCCATGACGACCTACCGGAGCGAAGCCGATTTCGAGGAACGGTTCGGGCGATCGCTGGAGCCCGATGGCCGACCGTCCGTGGTGAGCTACCTCGACTACCAGGGCGAGAAGCTGGCCGAGCGCTTCGATCCGCAGACCTATCGAGTCTTGGCCGGGGCGATGGACCGCCACGATGCCGGTCGTGCCCGAGGCGGACTCGACGGCGCCTTCCGGCGTCTGGCTGCGGGCGGGACCCGCTTGACCGGGGTCGGGATCCAGGGCGACATCCTGTACGGTCCACGGCAGATCCACGCCCTGGTCGATGGAGCGTCAGCGGCCGGCGTCGACGCCCGTTACCGGGAGATCCGTTCGACCAAGGGCCACGACGCGTTCCTCGTCGAGTGGGACCAGCTGGCCGTCCTGCTCCGCGAGGAGCTCGCTCGGGACTAGACTTCCGCGGTGGCCATGACCGCGGCCGCCTGACCGAGCAATTCGCGGGCCCGGAGTTCGGACGCTGGTGCCGCGAACAGCGAGACGTGGTCGCCCGCCTGGAGGACGACGTCGCCGCGCGGGACGATCAACGCACCTGTCCGTTCGATGGCGACCAGGACGACCTCGGGGGGCCACGCGGCACCAGCTACCGACACCCCGGCGAGGGGCGACGTCTCGTCCAGATCGGCTTCGAGCAGGACACCGCCGCCGGCCAGTCCCCGGACCTGCCGGACGTTCCCGTTGAGTGCCTTGCGGTACGCTCCCATCACATCGCGGGCGGAGAGGATCCCGACCAGGCGGCCATCGGACACCACGGGCGCCCAGTCGGCGTGCTTGTCGGCCAGACTCCCGAGCGCGTCATCGAGGCCATCGCCGGTCGAGATGGACAAGGACGTATCCGCCACATCGCGGAGTCGCGCCTTCGGGTCCGCGGCGTCAAGGATATCCGGGCTCACGATGCCCCTGAATATCCCGCCACCATCGATCACGGGTGCTCCCGGGACGTCGCTCTCGGCCAGGCGTTCGCGGGCGGCCGCGACCCGATCGTCGCCATCGAACACGAGCTTTGGCACCCGTGCCGCGTCGCCGACCGGGATGGCCGACATCAACGGCATCGCGAACCGGAACCGGTGGGCCGGCGAATCCGAGCGAGTCCGCAGCTGGCTCCGATACATGGTCCGATCGCCCACGATCAAGGTCGCCAGGCCGACCGCGATCATCGCCGGCGCGAGCATGGCCAGGTTGTCGGTCATCTCGGCGACCATGAGCATCACCGCCAGGGGTGCGTGAGCGACGCTGCCGAACAGGGCCATCATCCCGACGATCACGAACGGGGCAGGGTCGAGTGGGATCCCCGGCGCGAACGGCTCGAGCAGACGCCAGATGCCCGCTCCGAGCAATCCGCCGACGAACATCCCGGGTCCGAAGATGCCGCCGGACCCGCCCGATCCGATCGACAGCGACGTCGCCAGGATCTTGGCGAATGGCAGGACGAGGATGATCCACAACGGGACCGCCAGGAGGGTCTCCCGGTCCAGCCCCGCCTGCACCCAGCCGTAGCCGGTCCCGAGCACGCCCGGCAGGACGATGCCGATGCAGCCGACGAGGAACCCGCCGATCGCCGGTCGGACGAACCTGGGGACGGGCGATGCACGGAACCGGGCCGTCAGGTCATAGAAGTTCCGGATGTACAGCCGGCCGACGACGCCCGCCGCAAGACCGATGAGTGCGTAGTAGAACAGCTGGCGCGGGTCCTGGAACCCGGCTCCACCGACCTTCCCGAAGATCGGCGCAAACCCGATGATCGAACCGAAGATCGAGAACGCCACGACGGACGCGACGAAGGACGGGACGAGGGCTTCTGATTCGACGTCCTCGCGATACGGGATCTCGGCACCGAGCACGGCCCCACCGAGTGGCGCCCGGAATATGGCCCCGATCCCGGCCGCCATCCCGGACGCGACGGCGATCCGGGCATCCCGTGCGTCGAGGTCGAGCAGCCGCGACAGGTACGAGCCGAAGCCCGCCCCGATCTGGGCGGTCGGGCCCTCGCGTCCGCCCGAACCGCCGGAACCGATGGTGATCGCCGAGCTGATCAACTTGATGAACGGGATCCGCGATCGAACGGTGCGCGGGCCATGGTGGAACGCCGCGATCGCCGCGTCGGTGCCGTGGCCCTCCGCTTCCGGCGCGAACCGGAACACGATGATCCCCGAGATGAGGCCACCAAGACCGACCACGATGGGCAACAGCCAGGGTCGAGCGACATCGACGATGGCGTTGCCGCCCTCACCCGTCGGCGACGCCGGTGTGAACCCGACCAGGTATCCGAGGAAGAACTTCGTGGCCAGTTCAAGGGCCAGGAAGAACGCGGCCGCCCCGAGGCCGGCGATGACACCGATGAGCGCCCCGAGGACGACCCACTTGCGGAGGTACGCGGCGCTCCGGATCCTGCGTCGAAGAGGATCCAGGGCGACAGCAGAGGCAAGGCTCATCTGGATGAGGGGCGGGTGGGCATCTCAGCCATGATAGCAGAGATGTGTGCCAGTAGGCTACTAAGTCGGAGTCTGAGTGGGCGTCGGTTCCGGTGTCGGTGTCGGGATCGGCGTTGGGGTGGGCGTGGGCGTGGGCGTCGGTGTCGGTGTCGGTTCCGTCTGCGCCTGCCAGAGGTATTGACGAAGGACGACGTCCTGGGCATGGACCACGGCGGCCGCGTCGCGCCCCACGTAGCGATAGTGCCAGGCCTCGTGGCTGTAGCACGTGACCGACTTCATCCCCTTCGGGTAGGACATCACGAACCCGAACTTCCATGCGTTGCGGCGGAGCCACGTGCCGACCTCGGTCTTGCCCCAACCCTTCTGGTCCCAGGGAGCCGGGCCGCCATGCGCTCGGAAGTCGATCGTCGTCCCGAGTTGATGTTCGCTATGGCCGGCCCTGGCGCTCGTCCGGAGCGCTTCGGCCTTGCCAAGGACCCGCACCCAGTAGCTGAACGTCGCCTTCTGGGTCGAGTAGCTTCGATACGCGGACTGGACAGCCAGTCTGACGCCATCGTGGCGTGCCGCGCTGGCCATCTCGCGTAGATCCGCCACGACCAGGGCTCGGACCTTGTGCCCGCCATTCAGACCAGCCCTCGAGGTGGAGCGAAGATCAGGTGGAGCGTAGCCCTTGGTCAATCGATAGGTCTGGTCGAGGACCGTCCGACTCCAGTCGTCGTAGTCACGCTGGGCCGTCTTCACGTCGGCGATCCGACAGGTCGGCAGCGAACTCGCTGACGCGAGCGCGGTCGCCGATGTGCTCAGGATCGCGGCGCCAAGGATGATCGCGGCGAGACGCCACGGGCTCGTGCGGATCTGGTCGGACATCCCACCCATCATGCCAGCGCCGCGCGACCGTGTCGCCGAGACGAACGTACCGTCAGAGAGTCGCCGACGACGGGTCCGGAGGTGCGGCGGTCGGGGTCGGGGTCGGTTCCGGCGTGGGCTTGGGCGTCGGCTTGGGGGTGGGTTTCGATGTCGGCTTGGCCGTGGGTTTCGGCGTGGGCTTGGGCGCGGGCTGGCACGACCCGACACCGCTCCCGTTGACGCTGCCACTGTTCTCCGGGGAGAGGAATCTGGCCGCTGGCAGCGTGCCGGATGGCGGGAACATGTTGGCGGCCAACTTGCGGATGGCCGGGATGTTCGGGACCTGGATCGATCCTCGAACAGCCTCGAGTCGACCTCGGACGAGTGGATGGTCGATGACCGCGCGGTACGTGTCCTTGCGATTGATCCGGCTCGCCATCTCGGCCAGGTCCGGGAGCGCCTTGCGCGGCACGTTCGTCTGGACCGTCTGGCCGAGAGCCTTGATCAGCCCGATCGGGTCCTTCAGGAAATCACCCTTGACGATCGAGTCGCGGATCCCGGATACGACCTCCTGCTGACGAGCGGCCCGGGTGAAGTCGCTCTCACCGAGCGGCTTGCGCACCCTCGCATAGGCCAGCGCCTGGTAGCCGTTGAGGTGGTGTCGGCCGGCCGTGATCGAGAACCCGTGCTCGTAGCCGTACTCCTTGTAGTGCGGGTCGCAGAACCCGCGGACGACGTTGACATTGACCCCACCGAGGGTATCGACGACCGTCACGAAGCCACCCAGGTTGACCGTCGCGTAGTACTGGATCGGCTCCTGGAGAAGCGTGCCAAGGGCCGTCATCAGGACATCGAAGCCCGTCCCGTCCGAGCCCGGGAAGACCTTCGGATTGTGGCGTGCATACGAGACGAGCGAGTTGATCTTGCCTCGGAACTTTCGCCCGTCGCCGAGCGGGACATCGACCATGTCGCGGGGGATGGAGATCAGGGACACGCTCTCGGTCACCGGATCGAGCGAGACGACGATCATCGTGTCGGTCAGGTAGGTCGTGCGACCGGTCCCGGAGTCGACGCCGACCACCAGCCCGGTGATCCGTGGCGTCTGCGGGGTCGCCGAAGGCGACGGCTCTGGTGAGCTCCCCGGTTCCAGCGAGGCGCTCGGGGCCGCATCGACGTTCTCGGGGTCACTCTCCGGGGCCGGAAGTGGACCCGTCGGCGCCGGCGTGGCCTCCAAGAAGACTTCGTCGGCGGCCTCTCGACCCGTCTCGGTCGCATACCCGGCATATGCCTGCGGGGCGATGATGATCAGGAGCAGGAGTGCGACAGGCAGGACGTCCCGCCGGCCGGGCCGTGGCAGGGACGGGTTCCAGACGCTCGAGCCGACGGCCAGCAGCCGCCAGATCAGCAGCAGGCCCTGGACCGCGAGCAGTCCCCAGATGACTTCCGACCCGATGAGTTCCGCGCCGAGTCGGGCGGTCGACGTGGTCAGCAGGATCCAGACCGAAAACACCACGGCGATGATCACGGGGGTCAGGAAGATGATCCCCCTTCGGCGACGTCCGGCGAACAGGTGTCCGACGCCCGGGATGATCGCGTCCAGGATCGCGGGTATGTACCGTCGTCGGCCGCTCGACGGCGGGGGGGTCACGGTCCCAGGCAGCTCGTCATCCGGCTGCGCGCTTGTATCCGGGCTCGGCCCACTCTCCTCCTGATCCACGGACGGGAGGGTAGCAGAGGAAGCCCGACCGGGCCTCGTGCGGTATCATCGCCGCCGCTCCACTGGCGAGTGGCCAAGCGGTAAGGCGCCTGACTCTGGATCAGGAGATCGAAGGTTCGAATCCTTCCTCGCCAGCCAACCCCACAACCTGTGGGGTCTGACCGGGTTCAGACCACCAGTTGATGTGGTGTTGAGAGGACGATTGCGAGCCAGATGATCCCCGAGGTCGTTCCACTCGCGGCCAGACATCGCCTCCCGGACAGGCTAGTCGTGCGATGGATCAACGGCATCGGCCGTCGGACGAGGGTCGGTGAGAGAGCGCCAGGCTTCGCCCACCTCGGTCGATCCGTCGAGCAAGAGAACGTCAAACGGCGCAAGGGTCACGAAACCGTTCAGGCAGCGTCCCGACAGGATGTCGAGCGACTCTCGGCGAACCTCGATCGTTTGCGCGGCGCTGCTGAAGTTCATGACGAAGGCGAGGCGATCTCGGGTATCCGGACGCTCGCGGATCGCCAGCTCGACCTCGCTTGGCAATTCGAGCCACCCGGCGACTGGCGACCCTACGCCCAGGACGGCGAGGATCGTCGCCGCGGTTTCGAGCGTGAACGCGGCACCGAAGAACAGCGCCGAACCCAAGCCTCGGCGATTGCGAACCAGGGCCGGTGTACCCGCGTAGTAGTCCTCGCCGTACTCGGCAAGGACTTCGGCTTTGTCAGAGTCGAGCCGGACGATCTCATTGAAGCCGGGCGCGTGACTCGGAACAGCATCAGATCCGCGCCAACGCAGGACCGGTCCCGGGTCCGAGCCGAGGATCATGGTGGAGTCCGTCACGGTGACGCCACAGAGATCTGCAACGGGACCGGGGAGCGGCTGATCGCTCACCTTCCCGGTCACGTCCTTGTAGCCCGTCCGGGCGCCGAAGATCACGGTGCCCCCGTCTCGGACATACCCGTCGAGCAGTGTCGCGGTGTCCGCTGACAGGATCGCCGCGTGCGGATAGATCAGGAGTCGGTATCCGGCTAGATCGCTGGGTGTGGTGCCAGGGCGCAAGTACAAGGCATCGACCGGCACGTGCGCGAACTGGAGGGCCGTGAACCAGGCACGCACGCTCTGCTTGGTCAATGGACCGTGCCACACGTCCACTTCGCCGTCCCACTCGTTGTCGTAGTCGGCGAGGATCGCCACGTCTGCCGCCACGGAGGTGCCGGCAATCCGCGGAGCGGCGGCGGCAAGTTCCTGGGTGATCCTCGCGACTTCCTCGATCCGTCGATTCGGTTGATTGTGTTGGTCGTTGATGCCATGCCAATAGATCTCGGTCCCGACGGTCGCCGTTCGCCATCGGAAGTACAGCACCATGTCGCCGCCATGCGCGATCGATTGGTACGTCCATAGGCGCATTTGGCCTGGCTTCGGTGCCGGTTGCGCGATGCGATCGACCCAGCCGCCCCCGCCCGACTGCTGCTCGAGCACGGCAAAGGTAGGCGAGATGCCACGCACGATGGAAAGGAACCAACTCGATGCGCGATCGCTGAGGGGATCCACCGAGCCGCCACCGGCCGTCGTGGTCGCGTCGGTGTGGCTGACATCAAGGATCGGCGTGCGGATCGTGCTGAAGTTCGGGTACGAGTCAAATGAGAAGAAATCGAGGAGTTCGTCGGTCAGCCGATGATTGTCGAGATGCTTGTACATCCCGTTGGTCGTGATCCATTGGCGCGGCGCGAGCGCGCGTAGGATCTCGGTCTGGATGCGGACGAATGCGATGGCGCTATCGGAGATGAAGCGTTTCTCGTCCAACAGTTGTTGGGGGTTGTGACTGTCATGGGGTGTCGGACCGGGGAGCCGGATCTCGTCCCACGAGGTGTAGGTCTGGCTCCACGCCACCGTCCCCCACGACCGATTAAGGGCTTCCAGATCGGCGCTGTACCTGCGGCGCAGCCAGTCCCGAAACGCGGTCTGGTCGGCCTCGGCGTAGAAAACGTCGACCTCACAGTTCAACTCGTTGTCGATCTGCCACCCGATGACCGCGGGATGGTCGGCGTAATGAATAGCGAGTTCGCGAACCACCCGGGTGGCCAGACGGTGGAACGAGGGAGCGTTGTAGCCGCAATGTCGGCGCAACCCGTGCTGAAGCTGGACGCCCTCACGAGTCACATTCAGCGCCTCGGGGTAGGCGGTGGTCAGCCATGCGGGTGGTGTTGCAGTCGGCGTCCCGAGGATGACCATGAGACCGTGCCGCGCGGCTTCCGCGATCGCCCGATCAAACAGGTCGAAGGAGAAACGCCCCTCCTCTGGTTCGAAGATCGACCACGCGAACTCTCCCATCCGGACGATCTCGAACCCGAGGTCGCGCATTCGGCGGAAGTCGTCCTGCCAGAGCGACTCCGCCCACTGCTCCGGGTAGTAACAGACACCCAGCGTCACGTGATCGACATGGAGCGACCGATCGCCGCCCTCGGGTCGGGCGTTCCGGGAGCGTGGGGTTGCCGTCATCCCTTGATCGCCCTCGCCGTGTCGCAGGATCGAGCGGCCAGGTTCGGGACCAAGATGCCGGACTCCTCCCGAAAGACCGGCGAGCTCGGGCACCAGGCCTGACGGGCACCCGGCCAGAGCCGGGTGCCGTCAGGACCTTGCGGCAAGATCTCCGGGTAGCGTCGGGAAAGCCAGGGAGGAGGGCTGGCTGTCCCGGTCGCGAGATCCACGGAGATTCCGCGATCGTAGAGGCGGTTCACGATGGCCTCAGGCCAGTCCAAATCGAACTGTCCCGAGGTCGGCTCGAGCAGTGCCCACGCGAGGATCCCAAGCGACCCAACGCACGCGTTTGGCCCGTTACCAGCGCGACCTGGCCGCTGAGTGTCCCCTCACCCACCGACAGCGCCGCCCTGCTTCGGGATCCGCCTGGCCTCATCGGTCGCGCTCCCGCCGACGACCGACGTCTCCAGCCGCTCCAGCGCTGACACGAGGTGGGCACGCATCGCTTCCTCGGCCCCGTCGGGATCGTGCCGGGCGACCGCATCGACCACCGCCAGGTGCTCGTTCTTCGTCACCGAATACAGGCCCGCGTGGTAGAAGAGCCGGAAGGCGTGCAGGTGGCTGCGCAGTCGGGCCAGCATGTCGCTGATGATCTGGTTGCCGGCGAGGTCGGCGACCATAGCGTGGAAGGTCGCGTCATAGACCATGTCCAACCGGTTTGCCGCAGCCGTGATCTCGGCGCCGGCTCCACCGGCCCGGGCAGCGCGGCGCAGCTCCTTGATCTCGTTCGGCTCCGCCTGGGCAGCGGCCTTGGCGGCCAATGCGGGCTCCACGAGCAGCCGCAGCTCGATGAGCTCGCGCACCTGCTCCATCCCCATGAGGGGCGCCACCGTGTAGCTGCGCCCTGGCTGCTTCACGATCAAACCGTCGGCCTCGACGCGTGCCAAGGCCTCGCGCACCGGTGTCGGCGACACGCCGAGGGCACGGGCGAGCTCTTCGATGTTGAGCCTGGCGCCGGGTTCGAACGCGTGGGTCATGAGCATGTCCGTGACGATCTCGTAGACCGAGCCGGGCAGCGGTTGCCGTTGGGCCAGGCGCTGTCCTGCGGCGGACGCATGGATTGCTTCGATCTGATAACGGTCCATGTCGGCCCTTCGCGTGTCGAGTTACTCCACGGCTACGGTACAGCATCCCAATCATCTCTATCCTATAGACTTAGCCTAGCGTGCTGGCATAGTCACCGACGATGCAGGACAAGGGAGGGCGCGACGTGCTCGACGACGAGTCGATGACTCGCACTGCTGCCGACGTCGCCGACGTCGCACCTGAGCCTGAGATCGGGAGGGGTCCGGATACGGCCAACGACCGATCGTCACGCGCGATCAAGGGTGTCCTGTTGGCGCTGAAGGCGGGGCCGGTATTCGTCCTCGCGCTGCTGATGCTGTTCCTCTGGGTGGCCACCGAGGGCCACGTCTTCATGACGTTCGGGAACATCGGCAACGTCCTCGAGCAGTCCGGCGGTGTCTGCATCATCGCCTTGGGCCAGCTCCTTGTGATCCTGACCCGGGGCATCGACCTGTCGATCGGCTCGAACGTCTCGTTGTGCTGCGTCATGGTGACTGTCGTCTACCGCGACACCAACTCGGCGTGGCTGGCCATCGGGGTCACCTTGCTGACGGGGTTAACCGTCGGTCTGGTCAACGGGCTGCTGCTGGTGAAGGGGCGTCTGCCGCATCCCTTCATCGCCACCCTCGCCACCTTGAGCATCTGCGCCGGCCTCGCCCTCTACATCGCCGGTGGCGCCACCGTCCTGGGCTCCCCGGAGATCGTGCACCTGCTCGGCGGCGGACGGATCCCGTTGATCCCGGGCGCGGGCGACATCGGATGGTTCCCTTACGCCACGCTCGTGGTGATCGTCTTCGCGGTCGCCTGTGCCGTCATCTTGCACAGGCTGGTCTGGGGACGATGGATCTACGCCGTCGGTGGCAGCCCCGAGGCCGCGGTCCGCACGGGCGTGCCGATGAACGGGACACTGATCTCGGTCTACGTCATGAGTGGGCTGTCGGGGGCCATCGGCGGCATGCTCTTCGTCGGAACCGCTAACGCCGGCTCGCCGTTCACCGGGCAGGGCATGGAGCTCACCGCCATCGCCGCGGTGATCATCGGCGGAGGCAGCTTCCTGGGCGGCCGGGGCGGTGTCTTGAACGCCTTGACAGGTGCGTTGATCCTCGGGGTCATGCACAACGGCCTCAACCTGCTCGGTCTCGATCCGAACTTCCAGTACATCGCGGTGGGAGTGGTCGTCATCGTCGCGGTCGAGCTCGACGTCTTGCGGGCGTTCGTCGAGAACCGGTTCCGAAGCATGCATGCGACGCTCGCATGACTGACGCCGGTCACGTCGAAGTGCCCTCCAACGTGGAACCCGTCCTGAGGGTTCGTGGTGCCACCAAGACCTTCGGGGCCGTCGTTGCACTCGACGGCGTCGACCTCGAAGTTCGCGCCGGTGAGGTTCTCGCCCTGCTCGGCGACAACGGCGCCGGCAAGTCGACCCTCATCAAGTGCATCAGCGGCGTCCACAGACTCGACCGAGGCGAGATCCGGATCGACGGGGCCACCGTGCAGATCACCTCGGCGGCCGACGCCCGATCAAATGGGATCGAGACCGTCTACCAGGACCTGGCCCTGTTCGACAACCTCAATCCAACGGCGAACTTCTTCGCCGGCCGCGAACTGGCGGGGCCGTCCTGGTTGCCACGCGGTTTGCAGTGGATGAACCAGAAGGAGATGTCCACCCGCACAAAGGACCTTCTCGACCGTTTGCAGATCCGGCTCCCTGACTTCGATGCTGACGTGGCGCTGATGTCGGGGGGCCAACGCCAGGCGGTGGCGGTCGCGCGAGCCGCGGCGTTCTCCTCGAAGCTCGTCATCCTCGACGAGCCGACTGCCGCCCTCGGGCTTCGGGAGTCGGCGCGGGTCCTGGAGCTGGTCGATCGGCTCCGAACCTCCGGCGTCGCGGTCATCTTGATCTCTCACAGCATGGATCACGTGATGGCGGTCGCGGACCGGGCGATGGTCATGCGCCGCGGCCGCAAGATCGGCGAGGCGCCGGCGACCGCCGACAACCAAGAGCAACTCGTGTCCTGGATCGTCGGGGCCCGAGGGAGCACCGTTTGAAGCCTCACCTGGACGCACGGCACGTGCGCCAGATCCGACAAGAAGGAGCTACATCGTGACGAAGGACGACGCGGCCGACTTCACGTCGGCCTGGCAGTAACCCCGTCCGCACAGGAGCGCGCTTCGGATGCTGGCTGAAACGACATCCGAGGGGCCCGGCACTCCCGGTGAGTGCCGGGCCATGTGCTCCCGTGGACCGACGTCCACCGATCCCGTCGACGACCTCATCGTCCCAGCTTCGGAGTGCGACTCGTGACAACGGAACAGGCCGTGGTGGACAGCCATATCCACTTCTGGGACACCGACCGATTCGACTACCCCTGGCTCCAAGGCTTCAGCGAACTGAACCGCCCATTCCTCCCCGCAGACCTAGGCGTGGGCGAAGTCCAGATCGAAGCCCTGATCTTCGTGCAGGCCAACCCTGTCTGGGACGTGGTGGACCAGGAGACCGCGTGGGTCCAACACCTTCGCGGCCAGGACGCACGGATCCAGGGTCTGGTGGCGGGTGTGCCACTCGATCGCGGCACGGCCGCGGTCAACGCCTCGCTTGAACGACTCAGTCACGAGTCGGGTGTAGCGGGGGTACGCCAGCTCATTCAGGACGAACCCGAAGGCTTTGCACTGCAGCCCCCGTTCGTGGACGCCGTCCGGCTGGCCGGCCAGTTCGGGCTGACGGTCGACCTCTGCGTCCGGAACCACCAGATCACCGAGGTCACAAAGCTCGCCGACCTCTGCCCGGAGGTCACATTCGTGCTCAACCACCTGGGCAAGCCTGACGTCGCGGGTGGCCAATGGACCGGATGGCTCCAAGACATCAAAGCCATGGCACACCTGGACAACGTCCATTGCAAGCTGTCCGGCCTCACCACAGAGGCAGGCGAAGGCACTCGCGGCACGAACAAGATCCGTCGATACCTGCGGGCAGCTGTCGACGCCTTCGGGCCGGACCGCTGCATGTTCGGCAGCGACTGGCCCAACGCCAGCCTGTACATCTCCTACTCTGGATGGGTGTCCCTCGTCCTCGACTCTGTGTCGGACCTCGGCGCGCGCGAGAGGGATCGAGTCATGCGAGGCACCGCGCTGGAGGTCTACGCACGGGCCTGGGAGTCCAGATGAAGATCAACCCGACCGACAGCCGCCGGCCGCTCATGCGTAAGGCATCAGGCGATGCCCTTGGGTGCGCGATCAGCAGCGGCCCCGCAGCCGGTCGATGGCATCGTCGTGCCGGTCGACGGGGATGGCTCGGGCGGTGAGCGGCTCACCCGTCCTCGACCGTCTGGGCGACCTGGGCGTGATCCCCGTGGTCGTCATCGACGATCCCTCGCGAGCCGCGGCGCTCGGCTCAGCCCTCCTCCTCGGCGGGCTGCCGTGCGCCGAGGTCACGCTACGGACCGACACGGCGCTGGAGTCGCTACGCGTCTTGGCCGAGAACCCCGACCTGCTCGTCGGCGCCGGGACCGTCCTTCGTCCAGCGCAGGTCGAGGCGGCGCTGCAGGCGGGCGCCCGCTACATCGTGTCGCCTGGCTTCTCTGCGTCGGTGGTCAGTGAGTGCCAGCGCTGCGGAGTCCCCGTGCTCCCGGGTGTCGCGACCGCTACCGAGATCCAGGCAGCACTCGAAGCTGGCCTCGAGGCTGTGAAGTTCTTTCCCGCCGAGGCCTCCGGCGGGTTAGCGACGCTCAAGGCGTTGGCGGCCCCGTTCAGCGGACTCCGGTTCGTGCCCACCGGAGGCATCACGGCCGACGGTCTGGCCAGCTACCTCGCAGAGCCGTCGGTCCTCGCAGTCGGAGGGTCCTGGTTGGCGTCGGCGCACCTCCTCGCTGCCCAGGACTTCGCGCAGATCACCGACCTGGCGGCCGCAGCCGTCCGGGTCGTGCGGGGCGCACGCACAAAGGTGGGCGCGTGAGCCTGCACCTGCGTCCCGCCGGCGACTGCCACTTCGACGCTGTCGCCCTCGGCGAGGTCATGCTGCGCCTCGATCCTGGCGAGGGTCGGATCCGCAGCGCGCGCCAGTTCCAGGTCTGGGAAGGCGGGGGCGAGTACAACGTGGCCCGCGGACTGCGACGCTGCTTCGGGCTGCGCACGGCGGTCGTCACCGCCCTGGCGGACAACGACATCGGGCGCCTCGTCGAGGACCTCATGCTCCAGGGCGGGGTCGACACCTCGCTCGTGCGCTGGGTGCCGTACGACGGGATCGGTCGAGACGTCAGGAACGGCCTGAACTTCACCGAACGTGGGTTCGGGGTCCGCGGGGCCGTCGGCGTCTCCGACCGGGGTCACACGGCAGCCAGCCAGCTGCGCGCGGGCGACGTGGACTGGGACGGCCTCTTCGGTGGCCTGGGCGTGCGCTGGCTGCACACAGGCGGCATCTTCGCCGGGCTGTCGGACACGACGCCCGACGTCGTCATCGAGGCACTGAAGGCCGCTCGACGCCACGGCACCGTCGTCTCCTACGACCTCAACTACCGACCGAGCCTGTGGCAGGCCATCGGGGGGAAAGCACGGGCGCAGCAGGTCAATCGGGGCATCGCGCCGCTCGTCGACGTGATGGTCGGCAACGAGGAGGACTTCGGCGCCTGCCTCGGCATCGATGCCGGACAGTCCGAAGCCGGTTTGATCGAGCTCGAGAGCGACGGCTACCTCCGGATGATCGAGTCAGTCACGGCGGCCTTCCCGAACCTCAAGGCCGTGGCCACCACGGTGCGCACAGTGCGCACGGCCACAGTGAATGACTGGTCCGCCCTCGCGTGGTCGCGTGATACCGGCCTGGTGCGATCGGTGGAACGGCCCGGGATGGAGATCCTCGACCGGGTCGGGGGCGGGGACAGCTTTGCCTCAGGCTTGATCTACGGGCTGATGACGGACCACGACCTCGCCGGCGCTGTCGAGATCGGTGCCGCTCATGGCGCCCTCGCGATGACGACGCCAGGAGACACTTCCACGGCCACGTTGGCGGAGGTCCTTGCCCTCGTCAGCGGAGCCGGAGCGCGGGCGCAACGCTGACGCCCGCATCGCCGACGGAGCAGAGGAGCGTGGTTCGTGTTCAGTGACCTGGCCAGCCCGACCCTTGGGACTGGCATCGGCTCGGACGTGTACAAGCCAACCCGCAGCTAGGGAGGCATCGAAGGTGACGAAGTTGGATCGGGAGAACCTGAACGGAGGCAGAGCTTGTCCAAGCTAGACGGTTTCTCGATGCCGAACATCTGCCTGGGAACGAGCCCGCTCGGCGGTATGCCTGACACGTACGGGTACGACGTAGACGAGGCTCGAGCGGTTGCGACCATCCGTCACGCCCTCGATCGCGGCCTCACCTTCATCGACACCTCGAACGAATATGGTGACGGCGAGAGCGAACGACGAATCGGTACCGTGCTGCGTGAGTTGGGGGCCAGCGGGCAGCGGGTCTCCATCGCCTCCAAGGCAGACCCTGCGCGGGCCAAGCGCATCCTCGACGGCGACCGGGTACGCGAATCGTTCGCTGAGAGCGCTGCCCGCCTGGGCGTTGATCGCCTCGACGTCTACTATCTCCATGACCCGGAGCGGTTCGATTTCGCGGACATGGTCAAACCCGGCAGCTCCCTGGACGCGATCCGCGAACTCAAAGCCCAAGGACTGGTCGGTCTCATCGGTGTTGCCGGCGGCGATCTGGGCGAGCTGCGACGCTACCTTGACACCGGCCTGCTGGACGTCCTCTTGAACCACAACCGCTTCACTCTTCTGGACCGTTCGGCGAGTCCGCTGATCACGGACTGTGTCTCCGCCGGTGTGTCGTTTGTGAATGCCGCGCCCTTTGCTAGCGGGATCCTGGCGAAGCCCCTCGCGTCAAGCCCGCGCTACGGATACCGAGCACCGTCTCCGACGGTGGTGGCGACGGTCGAGTGGTTGCACCAGATCTGCGGCAAGTTCGGTGTCCCGCTAGCCGCGCTCGCGCTTCAGTTCTCGACCCGCGACCCGCGCATCCGTTCAACCGTCGTCGGTGTAAGCGCACCACAGCGGATCGACGAGCTCATGCGCAACGCCACCCTCTCCATTCCACCGGAGTTGTGGGAGCTTGTTGAGGATCGGCTCGCTCCTCAAACCGGATAGGTGCTGACCTTATGGGTCTCACCAACATGGCGCGGCTCGTCGAGACCACCTTCGACGGCGCCAGCGACGCGGGCTAGGACGAGGCCGTCCCCGATCGCCGCCGCCTCACAGCCCCAGCATGAACGTCCGAAGCGATCGGCCCGCCTACTGGATGCCTTGCTGCTCGCCCGATGCGGCAGCACCCGTCGACCGCACGGACCTTTGGACGGTGACGGGCGTCGTCAGGGTGCGCTCGCTGCCGACGACACGAGTGGTGCCCGTCACCGCTAATAGCGCGCGGTGGGCGATGTCGGTGCTCGAGTGGCCGAGCATCAGCTCGATGGTCCCCGAGTCGACGATGCGCCCCTGTCGTCCGCAGTATGCGAAGCGGTCAGCGGAGACCTCGAACGTGACGTCGGCCTGTTCGCCGGCGTCCAGGTCGACTCGCGCGAAGCCAAGAAGCATGATCACCGGCCGGGCCACCTCGGCCACCGGATCGCTGTAGTAGAGCTGGACGACGTCAGCCCCCCGGCGCGCTCCCCTATTCGTGATCGTGGCGGAGACGGAGAGTCGGCCGGCGGTATGGAGAGTGGTTGCGCTTAGGGAGACGTTGGTGATCTCGAAGCTGGTGTATGAGAGTCCGTGCCCGAAGGGATAGAGGACCGGCACCGAGATCGAGCTGGCAGCGAGTCCCGGAAGGCCGTAGGCGGACTGGAGGTAGGTCGAGGGCTGGCCGTAGGGTACGGCCGGGATCTGGACGGGAAGGCGACCGCTCGGGTTGACGCGACCGGACAAGACGCCGGCGATCGCCGACCCTGCGCCTTGTCCGGGCATGAACGCCTGGACGATGGCGGAAGCCGCGTCCGAGAACTCGCCGAGGGCATACGGGCGACCGGACACGCAGACCAGGACGGTGGGGGTGCCGGTGGCCAGTACGGCTCGGACAAGTTCTGCCTGCACCCCCGGGAGGGTCAGGTCAGGTGCGTCGCACCCCTCGCCTGAGGTGCCACCGCCGAACATCCCGGCCAAGTCCCCGACTGCTACCAGGGCGACGTCTGCCCGCCGGACCAGCGCGACGGCCTCGGCGATCCCACTCGTGTCAGGACCGTTGATGGCGCAGCCGAGGGTCGTGGTGATCTGCGTCGTCGGGAACTCCGCGACGACCGCATCCGCCAGGGTTGGAACGGGCACGCCCAAGCCGAGTTCTGGGAAGCGCCGGCGTAGGTGGTTGGGGTAGGAGTAGCACCCGAGGAAGGACCGGGCTTCGGCGGCGGTCGGGCCGACGAGGGCGAGCCTCGACGGGCCGGTCATCGGCAGGATCCCGCGGTTGGCCAGCAGGATCACCGATTCCTCGGCTGCGAGCTGCGCGACGGCCCGATTCTCGGGGCTGTCGAGGTCGGGGGCCGGATCCACACCGCTGAGCGGGTCGTAGTCAGCATCGAGAAGTCCGAGGTCAAGCTTCTGATCCAGAACCCTTCGGACGGACCGGTCCACGACGGCCTCGTTCAGCTGCCCGCCCCGCACCAGGTCGACCAGTCCGGCGCCGTAACAGCGGCTCGCTGGCAACTCCACGTCCAAACCCGCCTCGAGGGCGAGCGCGCCGGAGGCCGCTGGTGAGGCAGCCACCTTGTGCACATCTGATAGCAGGCTGATGGACCAGTAGTCGGACACCGTGACCCCGGTGAAGCCCATCTCGTCACGCAACAGTGTCGTGAGCAGTTCCCGATCGGCGGCGACCGGGACGCCGTCGATGTCGGTGTAGGCGTTCATCACCGAGCGGGCGCCGCCCTCGCGGACCGCGACCTCGAACGGTGGGAGCATCACGTCCCGCAGTTCCCGAGGTCCCATGCTCACCGGCGCGTGGTTGCGAGCCGCGCGCGAGGCTGAGTAGCCGACGAAGTGCTTGAGGGTGGCGATCACCCCGCCGGACTCAAGCCCCCGCACGTAGGCCGCCCCCACGATGGCGACCAAGTAGGGGTCCTCGCCGAACGTCTCCTCGACGCGACCCCAGCGGTAGTCGCGCACGACGTCGAGCACCGGGGCAAGGCCCTGGTGGACGCCGACGCTGCGCAGGTCGTCGCCGATACGGCGGCCGATGCGTCGGACCAGGTCCGGGTCGAAAGTGGCGGCGAGGGCAAGCGGTGTCGGGTAGATCGTCGCCTGGTAGGTGGTGAAACCCGTCAGACACTCTTCGTGGGCGATGGCGGGGATGCCGAGGCGCGTCTTGTCCACCAGGTCGCGTTGCATGGCCGCCAGCCGCGCGACGCCCTCGGGCGCCGAGAGCGGCGCGGTACCGAAGGCCCGGGTGATCTGACCGAGCCCGTTGAGGATCGACTTGTCCCAGGGGGTCTCCTCGAAGGCGTTCTGGAACAGGCCCACCAGCTGCTGGTCCGTCGCAAGATCGGCCCCGAAGTTGAACCCGGTAAAGGCACTCCCCAGCTGCGCGACCTTCTCCTCAAGCGTCATCTCAGCAAGGAGGTCACTGAGGCGCTCATCCCGCGGACGTGAGGAGTCCTGCCACGAACGGGACATCGGAACCTCCATGAGCCCTTCTCGCCGCGACGACGCACGGCCTCGACGGCTGAGCCGGCGCCTAGGTCGACAACCGGCCCGGTGCCCGTGTCACGGCAAACGCGCCCGAAAAGCGAGTGCATGGCTCCAGGGTCGGACGACTACGGTACAGCATCCAAATCATCTCTATCCTATAGACTTTACGATATCGGGCTGGCATAGTACCTCGATCCAACGGCGAACTTCTTCGCCGGCCACGAAGTGACGCACGTGCGCCAGATCCGACAAGGAGGAGCAACACACATGTCGACTCGAATGAAAGCGTTGGTCATGCTCGGAGCGGGGGCGATGCTCATCGGCGCGTGCAACAGCAGCGGGGGCGGGACCGCGGCGCCGTCCAGTGGTGGGAGCGGAGCCGCGATCGAGACCGCGGCGCCGTCCGAGAGTGGGAGCGGAGCCGCGAACGAGAAGATCAAGGTCACGCTTCTCACCAAGGCCACGGGCGGTTTCTGGGATGCCATGATCGCGGGCGCCAAGCAGTATGAGACCGATCACCCGGACGACATCGAGCTCACGACCAACGCGTGCAAGACCAACGACGACACGCCCTGCCAGATCGCGCAGATCCAGGACGCTGTCACCAAGGGCGCCCAGGCGATCGTGATCTCCCCGATGGGCGTCGGCGTCACCGATGCCCTCAATGAGGCTCAGCAGGCAGGCGTCCGGATCGTCTTCGTCGACAACACCATCCCCGGTGTCGTCCCGGATGCGGTCGCGGCCACGAACAACGTCAAGGGCGGCGAAGCAGCCGGCGAATACATCAAGACTCAGCTGAAGTCCGGCGACACCATCGGTCTGCTCGAAGCCGTCCGTGGCGTGCCGAACCTCGACCAGCGCATCGACGGTGTCAAGGCAGCGCTCGAAGGTACTGGCGTCGAGGTCGTGATCGGGGCTCAGCAGACCCTGTGTGACACCAAGACCGGCGCCTCGGTGACGCAGGACCTGCTCACCAAGTACCCGAACCTCACAGCGATCTACTCGGCGTGCGACTCCCCGGCGATGGGTGCCGTGGCGGTCATGGATTCCAAGCAGCACCCGCTGCTGATCTTCGGCTACGACGGAGACCCGGAGATGGCCAAGCTCATCGAGGCAGGCAAGACCACGGCCACGATGGCCCAGTCGCCGTTCAAGATGACCAACCTCGGCGTCGAGGCGGCGGTCAAGTCGCTCAAGGGCGAGAACTACGTCAAGGCCATCGACACGGGCACCACGCTCGTGACGAAGGAAAACGCGGCCGACTTCACGTCGGCCTGGCAGTAACCCCGTCCGCATAGGAGCACGCTTCGGATGCCGGCTGAAACGACATCCGAGGGGCCCGGCACTCCCGGTGAGTGCCGGGCCATGTGCTCCCGTGGACCGACGTCCACCGATCCCGTCGACGACCTCATCGCCCCAGCTTCGGAGTGCGACTCGTGACAACGGCTCGCGGCACGAACAAGATCCGTCGATACCTGCGGGCAGCTGTCGACGCCTTCGGGCCGGACCGCTGCATGTTCGGCAGCGACTGGCCCAACGCCAGCCTGTACATCTCCTACTCTGGATGGGTGTCCCTCGTCCTCGACTCTGTGTCGGACCTCGGCGCGCGCGAGAGGGATCGAGTCATGCGAGGCACCGCGCTGGAGGTCTACGCACGGGCCTGGGAGTCCAGATGAAGATCAACCCGACCGGCAGCCGCCGGCCGCTCATGCGTAAGGCATCAGGCGATGCCCTTGGGTGCGCGATCAGCAGCGGCCCCGCAGCCGTACTCACGAGGGGTCTGCATCGATGACGCGATTCGTCAGCCTGGAGACCCGAGACATCCGATTTCCCACCTCCGTTGGCCTACACGGGTCAGATGCCATGAACCCGGCGCCGGACTACTCCGCGGCCTACGTGGTCATCACGACGGATGCCGGAGACGAGCATGAGGGCCACGGATTCGTCTTCACGTCCGGTCGTGGCAACGACATCCAGGCCGTCGCGATCCGCGCACTCAGCAGCTGGGTCATCGGTCGCGACGTCGAGGAGACGCTGGACAACCTCGGCGACCTCAGCCGTGAGCTGACCGGCGACGCCCAGCTGAGGTGGCTCGGTCCCGAGAAGGGCGTCGTGCACATGGCGGCCGGGGCGGTGCTCAATGCCTTGTGGGACCTGCGCGCCAAGCGCGCTGGCCAGCCGCTGTGGGCGCTGCTCTCGTGCCTGTCCCCCGAGGAGATCGTCGATCTGGTCGACTTCCGCTACCTCAGCGATGCGCTCACCCGCGATGAAGCCCTGGGCATCCTCCGGAGGGCTGAGCCTGGCCGCGCGGCCCGCACCGCACAGCTCCTGAGCACGGGGTACCCCGCCTACACCACCACCCCGGGCTGGCTCGGCTACGACGACGAGAAATTGGCCCGGCTCTCCGTCGAGGCTGTCGAGGATGGCTTTCGGTTCATCAAGCTCAAGGTCGGCCGCGACCTCGAAGAGGACGTCCGCCGGATGGCGATCGCGCGCGCTGCCGTCGGCCCGGACATCGCGATCGCCGTTGACGCCAACCAGCGATGGGAGGTCGCCGAGGCCATCGACTGGATCAACAAGCTCTCCCAGTTCGACCCTTACTGGATCGAAGAGCCGACCAGCCCCGATGACATCCTGGGCCACGCCGCGATCCGCGCTGGGGTCGCCCCGGTGCTCGTTGCGACCGGTGAGCACGTCGCCAATCGCGTGGTCTTCAAGCAGATGCTCGCCGCTGGCTCCCTCGACATCCTGCAGATCGACGCCACCAGGGTCGGCGGCGTGAACGAGAACATCGCGATCCTCCTGCTCGCGGCGAAGTTCGGGGTTCGGGTCTGCCCGCATGCGGGTGGCGTCGGGCTGTGCGAGCTCGTGCGGCACCTGTCGATGTTCGACCTCGTCGCCGTCAGTGGGAGCAAGGAAGGGCGTGTCATCGAATACGTCGACCACCTCCACGAGCACTTCCTCGACCCCGCGCTCATCCAGGACGGGCATTACCTCGCCCCGACGATGCCGGGGTTCAGCAGCCAGATGCACCCAGCCACCCTCGAGGACTACCAGTTCCCCGACGGGCGCGTGTGGACGACCCAGGGGAAGTCGTGACGAACGAGACCAGGGCCGCCCGCTACGTCGGCGGTCACGCCGTCGACGTCGCCCCCGTGGCTCAACAGGCCCCAGGACCGGGAGAAGTCCGGATCGACGTGGCCTTTACCGGCATCTGCGGGACCGACCTGCACATCGTTCACGGGGACATGGATCAGCGCGTCACCGTGCCAGCTGTTCTTGGTCATGAGATGTCCGGACGGATCGCCGAGATCGGACCAGGAGTCAACACGTGGAAGGTCGGCGACCCCGTCACGGTGATGCCCCTCGAGTGGTGCGGCACCTGCCCCGCCTGCCTGGCCGGCCACCAGCACATCTGCCAGAGACTCATCTTCGTCGGCATCGACTCCCCCGGCGCCATGCAGTCGTCCTGGACGGTCCCATCACGCATCCTCGTCCGGCTGCCTGACGAGATCTCGCTGAGGGACGCAGCACTCGTGGAACCGACCGCGGTCGCCGTCCACGATGTGCGACGGGGTCAGCTGATGCCTGGCGAACGGGTCCTCGTGGTCGGCGGGGGGCCGGTCGGGCTCCTCGTCGCCGTGGTCGCCCGCGAGTCCGGCGGTGAGGTCCTTGTCCTCGAGGTCGACGCCCACCGACGGTCGGTCATCGCCGCCCTGGGCTTCGATGTGCTCGACCCGACCACCGACGACGTCGCCGCGCGCGTCGACGCCTGGACCGAGGGCGCCGGCGTCCCGTTGGCGTTCGAGGTGTCCGGCTCACAACCCGGACTGGACACCGCGGTCGAGGCCCTCGCCGTTCGCGGTCGGCTCGTCGTCGTCGCCATCCACCCTCAGGCCCGCCCGGTCAGCCTGTTCCGGCTGTTCTGGCGGGAGCTGACGGTCATCGGCGCGCGTGTCTACGAACGCACCGACTACGAGCGCGCTGTCGACCTCGTCGCCGCGGGGGTCGTCCCCGCCGACGCCCTGATCTCCGCGGTGGTGCCGTTGTCGGAGGCCGCCGACGCGTTCGTGCAGCTCGAACGTGGCGGCGGGGTCATGAAGGTCCTCATCGACTGCCGAGCGAGCGCCGACGCATGACCAGGCTCTTCGACCTGACCGGCCGGCTCGCCGTCGTTACGGGCGCACGGCGCGGCATCGGCCTGGCCATGGCGGAGGCGCTGGCCGAAGCCGGCGCCGACATCATCGGTGTCAGCGCCTCCATGGAGGCCGAGGGAAGTGTCCTCGAGCAGCGGGTACGTGCCTGCGGCCGCGCGTTCACCGGACTCGCGGCCGACTTCGCGGACCCAGAGGACGTACGCCGGCTGGCCGCCCAGCTGAATGACCTCGGCAAGCCGGTGGACGTCCTGGTCAACAACGCAGGCACCATCGCGCGCGCACCGGCGGCCGAGCACACCGACGAGGACTGGGGCCGCGTCCTGCAGGTCGACCTGACGAGCCAGTTCGTCCTCACCCGCGAGATCGGCCGCTCGATGATCGGCCGGGGCAGCGGCAAGGTCATCTTCACGGCCTCGATGCTGAGCTTCCAGGGCGGGATCAACGTGCCCGGCTACACCGCCGCCAAGAGCGGCCTCGTCGGGCTCACCAAGGCGCTGTCAAACGAGTGGGCGTCGAAGGGCGTGAACGTCAACGCCATCGCCCCCGGTTATATCGCCACCGACAACACCCAGGCGTTGTACGACGACCCCGACCGGCACCGCTCGATCCTGGAACGCATCCCGGCCGGTCGCTGGGGTCAACCATCCGATCTCGCGGGGGCGACCGTGTTCCTGGCGTCCGCCGCCTCCGACTACGTCAACGGCATCGTCGTGCCGGTCGACGGGGGATGGCTCGGACGGTAGGCGGCTCACCGGTCCTCGACCGTCTGGTCAGGAGATCGAAGGTTCGAAACCTTCCTCGCCAGCCAACGCTGCGACCTTGTTGGGTTGTCGAGGAGACACGACCACAACATCTTGCTGGATCTGGAGCGGGTCACTTGCGGGCAGCGAGCACAGCTGTCTCTATGGCGATTTGGAGGGGCTCGGCGATCGCTTGCCACGTGGAATCGTTCGCCTCGAGCACGAGGTAGTAGCCGAACCCCTCGTCAAGATCGAGCGTCGGAACGGCCCCATACGCGCCCAACGAGTAAACGAATCCCTCCTGGCGATTGACCCACCAACCCATCCCGTACCCCAGGCCCGGACCGGCACTGCCGTCGTAGACCGGGCCGACCCGATCGGCGACCATCCGATCGATGGCCTTCTGGGATAGCACCTGCTGCCCATCGCCGCACTCGCCCCCGCGCAGGTACATCAACAGAAGCTCGGCGAATACTCGGGGCGTTGCGTATGCGCCCGCCTCCATGTTGGGGTTGTTGGTGGCCACGAGCGTCGACGGGTCTCCGTTGAACTCGGTCGGGTAGTCGATGCCGTTCCCCATCAGTGAGATGTAGTTGCTGTATCCCAAGCTGCCCGGATCGAGGCCGCATGGTTGCATGTAGGTCTCGTCGACCAGATCCGCCCACGACCGTCCCGATGCGACCTCGGCGACGGCACCGGCTAGCTGCCATTGGCCGCCGCCGTACCGGAACGACGTATCGGGTGCGATCACGTCGGCGTCGTCGTCGGTGGTCGCGAAGATCGACGCTGCGCAGTCCTGGAGGCTCCCCTCCGGAAGGTATTGGCAGATGTACGGCAGGTAGACCGGGTCCGGGAAGATGCCGACAAGCCCGGAGCTGTTGGAGAGCAACTGGGCGGGTGTGATGGCAGAGTTGCCAGATCCCCAATCGACGACATCGGCAACCGGAGCGTCGATGTCGAGGTATCCGCCGTCGTCGAGCCTCAACAGGACGCCTGCAGTGATCATCTTGCTCGCCGACGCGATCAGCGAAGCTCGCTCGGCGTCGAACCCGCCCCAGTACTCCTGGTGGACGATCCCGTCATCGTGCTCGACGACGATCAAACCCGCGCCGCCAAGACCGCGCTGGCCCACGAACCGATCCATCAGTCCGGAGACCTCGCGGAAGTCGTACGCCCGCGATGCCGAGGTCGAGCCAGACGTCGATGGCGATGCCGACGCCGTGGCCGTTGCCGTGGTGTCGGTCACCGAGGGTTCGATGGGCAGACCCGCCTTGCCGCCATTCGAGCAGCCGGCGATCGTGATCGCGATCGCCACCGACACGGCGATATCGCGCCACCAGCCCAATGACCTACGGCGCCGCAACATCAACGCAGGCCGCAACCGTCCGCGCATTGAATAGGGATCACTCCTTCTTCCTGGGGAGCTTGCTCACGCCCCAGAAGAACACTCCAAGCCCGGTTCCAACCAGGAACGTGACGATGCCCAATCCGACGGGCGTGCCCCACATTTGCGCCGACCAGAGACCTTCCATCGTTTCTTCCTTTCTTCTGCGCTGAGTCATCGACCAACCAGGCGACGACGATGCCGAGCCATGGGTCACGCCGTACGGACCATCCTTGCGGACGACGATTCGATCCAGGCGTGCGCGGAGCTCAGACGGTGATGACGACCTTTCCTCGAGCGTGTCCTCCCTGCAGATACCTGAGCGCTTCAGGAACGTCGGCCAGCGGATACTTCCGGTCGATGACCGGGCTGATCTGCCCGGCCGCGACGAGATCCTTCAGCAGGACCACGTCTTCCTTCTTGAAGACCTTCCACCACAACATGAGACCTAGCTTCTTACTCCCAGCCAGCGAGATCAGTGGGCCGAGCAGCAGGGCACCGATGATCCGACTCGTCGGGCCGCCGACCATCACATAGACGCCTCGGGGCTTCAGCGCCCGCCGGCACTCGAGGATCGAGCGGTTGCCGGCGACGTCGACGATCCAGTCGTACCGCTGTCCGTTCGAGGTGTAGTCCTCGCGGGTGTAGTCGATCACGGCATCGGCACCGAGCCCGCGCACCATGTCCATCTTCGCGGTGCTGCAGACGCCGGTGACGTGCGCGCCGAAGGCTTTGGCGATCTGGACGGCGAACGGCCCCACATTGCCCGAAGCACCATTGACGAGGACCCTGTCTCCGGGTCTGAGCCGTTCCCCTCGCTTGAGCCCCTGCAGGGCCAGGATGGCCGCCTGCGGGATGGTCGCCGCTTCCTCGAACGTCAGGCTGGCGGGCTTGTGCGCCCAGGCGCCCTCCGAGGCGCACGCGTACTCGCCGAATGCACCATAGCCGAACGCGGTCAAGTCTCCGAACACCTCATCGCCCGGCTGGAACGACGCGACGTTCCTGCCGACGGCCTCGACCTGCCCGGCCACATCCAGACCCAGGCCAAGGTTCCTGGGCGTCCGGAGCCCGGTGCCCATCCGCGTCAGGAATGGCTTGCCCAGGAGGTAATCCAGGTCGGCCTGGTTCAGGGATGCCGCCCGGACACGGACCAGGACCTCGTCGTCTCCCGGGACGGGCTTCTCGATTTCGTTGAGTTCCAGGATGTCGGGCGGGCCGTACCTGTCTCGGCGGATCGCCTTCATCTAGGCCTCAGCGCCCGGCAGCTTGGCTCCGATGGCAGCACCGATGGCGATACCCACGCCGATGCCAACGGCGACGTTGGCGATGGCACTCCCGATGGCGGCGCCGATCCCGGCACCGAGGGCGATGCACGCCCCCTGGTTCAATCGCTTCTTCGGCATGTATCCATCCTCTCTATCTGATCGGTGCCGATCTCACGACTGTCGTTGCCGTCCACCTACGGGTCACCTGAGCCCGGAGGGTGGGTGATGATCGGTGACGAGCAGGAATCCCGCAGGCGTCCACTCGAAGGCTTCGACCGAAGCCGACCACGAAATCGAAGGGGGCCTGCGGATAGCGTCCACCTCGTCAGGCCGTCGCGCGGTCAAGGCCGATCACGATCTTGCCGCGGGCGTGTCCCTCGTGCAGGTACCGGATCGCGTCGGGGACCTTGTCCAACGGGTAGGTCCGGTCGATGACCGGCATGACCTGACCCGACTCGATCAAAGCCTTCAGGGAATGCAGGTCCTCGTTCTTCTCCTTCGAGATAAACGTGCCCAGCTTCTGGCCCACGAACGGCGACAGGACAGTGGCCCGGAGCTGGCGATCGACACCGCCGATCCACCGGTCACCCCCTTCGGCTCCCACGATCACGAGCGTTCCCTGGGGCGCCAAGGCGCGCCGCAGCTGGGAGAGGGAACGGCCTCCGGCGGTATCGAAGATGAGGTCGAAGCGCTGCCCGCCCTCAGCGAAGTCCTCTCGGGTGTAGTCGACGACCTCGTCCGCGCCGATCGATCGGACCAGGTCGACCTTCGCCGTGCTGCAGACGCCGGTGACGTGGGCGCCGAGAGCCTTCGCGATCTGCACGGCAAACGAGCCCACGCCTCCGGCCGCGCCGATGATCAGTGCCGTCTGGCCCGGCTGCAGCTTGCCCACGTCGCGAAGACCTTGAAGCGCCGTCGACCCGGAGGTGGGGACCGTCGCCGCCGCATCGAAGCTGAGGTTGGCGGGCATGGGCGCGAGCTTGTCCTCTTGAGCGATCGTGTATTCGGCGAACGCGCCGGCCCCGGTGCCGAAGACCGCATCACCGGGCTGGAACCGGTTCACGTCCTTGCCGACCGCCTCGACCGTCCCTGCGACGTCCGTGCCCCGGACAGCTTGCTTGGGCGCGCGCAGCCCGAACCCCATGCGGATGAGGTACGGCAGCCCAGCCATGAGGTGCCAGTCGCCGGCATGGACGCCGGCCGCGTGAACTTGGACAAGCACCTCGTCGTCGCCGATCCCGGGCTTTTCGATGTCGCGCAGCTCCAGCACATCGGCCGAGCCGTACCTGTCCTGGACGATTGCCTTCATCGTGATCTGGTCTGTCACCGTGGCGGTCATAGGCTTCTCCTTGCTTCCTGCTGGTTGGCCGGGTCGAGTCCGCGGAGTGGTGGCGCTACTCCTCCTTCTGGGGGAGCTTGCTGGGGGAGCTTGCTCACGCCCAGAACGACACGCCCATGCTGCTCCCAGACAGGAACGTGACGGCGGTCTTGAACACAACAGCCTTTCGGCCTCGCCCGACCGATGCGCTCGGCCCCGCGACGCGAGGCCATGCCGGCGGTCACTCCCAGCGGAACGTGCGGCTGGCGATCGCCCCGAGGACGATCGTCAGGGCAGCCAGCACGGCCAGCGGCAGGAGCTGCGGCGTGGCACCCACCCATGCGTCCTGCAGTCCCTGGACGCCTGGGGGCATGAACTCGCCGATCCGGATGAGCATCTCGGGCAGGATCGCCCGCGGGACGTACACACCGCCCAGCAGGAGCACGACCATGAAGGCCAGGATCCCGACGGCCGTGGCGACGCCGGTCGAGGGCGCGACCGCGGCCAGCAGCAGCCCGATGGCGAGGAGGCCCGCCATCCCAAGGCCGAACGCGACCACGAAGCCGATCGGATCTGCCGGGATCCGGATGTCGAACGCGAAGTGGCCGACGACGATCAGCAGGACCACGCCGAGGGTCGCCGTCACCGAGTAGACGACGACCTGGGCGATCAACAGCCGTCTGGGGTGGACCGGCGTCGTCGAGAAGCGACGCAGGATGCCCCGCTCGCGATAGGTCGTCAGGCGGGCCGGCAGGATCTGGAGGGCGAGGATGGCCATCGCGATGACGACCAGCGACGGCGCGAACACATCGATGAACCGCAGGCCCCCGAACACCGGATCCGGGCGGTGCGGCGCGAGGATCACGCCGAAGACCAGCAGGATCGCCGTGGGCAGGAAGATCGCCAGCATCCAGCTGATCGGCTCGCGCAGGAGGAGTCTTGTCTCGGCAACGATGAGGGCGCGCATCTCGTTCATGACAGCTCCTTGGCCGTGCGGGCCGTCAGGGCGAGGTACGCATCGTCGAGGTTGGCCTGCTCCACCCGGAGCTCGTTGGCCACGACCCCGTGTTGCGCCAGGACCGACGTCACGGCGTGGATGAGGTTGCCGATGCCGGTGACCACGACGACGGGCCCCGCCCGCTTGACGTCGTTGACCTCCGGCAGATCGGTCAGCAGCCGATCCTCGATCGGCGCCGACGGACGGAAGCGGAGGGTCTGCTCGGCGTCGAGGCGGGAGATGATCCCGGCGGGCGTGTCGATCGCGACGATCCGGCCACTGTCGATGATCGCGACGCGATCCGTGAGGCGCTCCGCTTCCTCCATGAAGTGCGTGACGAGGAGCACGGTGACGCCCCGTTCGCGGATCGATTCGATGACCTGCCACGTCTCGCGGCGAGCCTGCGGGTCGAGGCCCGTGGTCAGCTCATCGAGGATCGCGACCTTCGGCTTGCCGACGAGGGCCAGGGCGATCGAGAGGCGCTGCTTCTGGCCGCCAGACAGGTTGCGGTACTGCGTATCGCGTTTCTCCGCTAGCCCAAGGCCATCGATCAGCGTCGTCTGATCCTCCGGATCGGTATAGAACGACGCGAACATCCCGATGGCCTCGGCCGCGGTCATGCGATCGGGCAGCTCGCTCTCCTGGAGCTGCACGCCGACAAGCGGTCGCAGCCGGTCACGATCCTGCTGCGGGTCCAGGCCGAGGACACGGATCGTCCCGCCGTCGGGCTTGCGCAACCCGGCGATCGTTTCGACCGTCGTCGTCTTGCCCGCGCCGTTCGGGCCGAGGATGCCGAAGATCTCACCCTCCTCGACCGCGAACGACACGCCGTCGACGGCCACGTGGCTGCCGTATTGCTTTCTGAGTTCGCTGACTTCGACGACATTCATGCTCGGACCTCACCGACGCCGTCGGCCACAGGCTTCACCGCGACGCCTCTGCGCTCCGGCCGGCAGGCGCGCTCGATCGGCCGTCAGCGATGACGGATGCCTCCACGGGCGGCGTCCTCACCCCCTTCACCAACAGCCACGCGATGAACGTCACCTCTCCCAGCACGCCCAGAACGGCCGAGACGGGCAGGAACGCAACCGGTTCGACGTCGGGCACCAGGAAGTAGGCGAGCATGTCCGCGAGGTACCCGAAGCAGGCGAGCACCAGCAGATAGCCCAGGACCTTGGGGAAGTACCCCGATTTCACGACGAGGTAGCCAAGCGGCAGGAGCCACAAGGCAAAGAACATCTGGGAGAGAACGAAGCCGTCGTGCTGGATCCCGGTGAAGAGCATCGCGAGGGCATCCGAGCCGGCCGATCCGAATGCCGTCGTGATCCCGGGGTCGGTCGCGATCGACAGAGCGGCGACATGGAGGACTAGGTTCAGCGCCTGCATCGCCACACTGACCGCGACGAAGACCACCATCACGACCGCCGCGAACCGATGGACATGGTGCAAGAGGGCATACAGGGCGATCGCCGTCAGCAGGAAGAACGTCGCCTGGAGCAAGTCGGCGACGATGCCGATCCGGAACAGCGTCTCCGATGCGCGGATGTTGGCTGCCGTGGTGGCGGCATCTCCGGACACCACGATCGTACTGCGAGCGTAGCCCGCGACGCCTGCCGCGACGGCGACCATGAGATAGGCGAGCCCGGCGACGCGGGCAAGGGTCCTGGGTGATTGCATCGGAAAGCGCCCTTCCTGTTCGTTGGATCGCGGGACGCTTGCCGCGGTGCGGTGCTGTTCGTCATTCGGGCGATCGCAAATGCGAGCGAGTTGGCCCGGTGGATGGGAAGGCCCCTACTTTGCCAGCAGCTGATCCAGACTGGCGTCACCCGAACGGGTGATTTGGCGATCAAGACGCGTGGACGTGCACCGTTTCGGCACTCGGAAAGCGATCGTCGGGTATCTCGGGGCGTCCGGGGCTCAGCGATCCCGCCGCGTCACGCTGCAGCGCCAGTCTGATCGGGACAGGACTCGATCTACGGCTGTCGGTTCGATGGATGTCGGTGTGGGATCGGGACTGGAAGCTGCTGACGGTGGTGCACGACGGGATCCGACGATCCGGACCGTCGCGCCCGCTCACCCGGGACGAGTTCGATCACGCCGATCCGAAGCGCGGTAGCGACGGCCTCGGCACGGTTCCGGGCGCTGAGCTTCGCGTAGGTGTGAGCCAGGTGGGTCTTCACCGTGTTCCTGGACACGAAGATCCGGCGGGCGATCTCATCCGTCTTGAGACCCGCCGCCGCCAGCGTCAGCACTTCGAGCTCACGGGTCGTCATCGGATCGAGCTCGGAGTCATCCGATGGCCACGGTCTTGTTTCCGGCCCCCGCGCGGTCGCACGGAGTCCGAACGCGAGGATCGCCACCACCGCCCCTTCGACCAGGTACAGGGCCATTCGGATGAGGTCTGCGGGGTCGGTTAGCCACGGATGTCCCCGTAGCGGTACGAGGAGCCAAGCGCCGAGTGCGCAGAGGCCCAGCGTGAGCGACCCCGCCGTGAAGCCGAGTCCGAGCGAAACCGCCATCACTGGCAGGAGGAGCAGGAGAAAGGCGCCGCCGCCAGGCAGGATGTCCGCCGTCGCATCGACAAGACCGACAGCAACGAGCGCCGCCGCAGCCGCGAGCCCGAAGCGCAGACCCGATGCTTGCGGGGATGCGCTTGCCAGCCGAGCCATCGTGCATGATGCAGCTGATCGCACCATGCGGACCTTGGGGACGAACACCTTATGAGGGTGGGGCCGCCGACCAGGAATGTCCACCCGGTCACCTTCCATGGACTTGTGTCTGCCTGAGCGAGACTCGGCTGGCGGTCGCGGGAGTTGCCCACGGATGGGATGCGGCCTTTGGGCCGGACATCGTCCGCGTGAAAGAAGGCCGATCGCGGTCGGGGTCTCAACCCTCCGGCACCCACCAACAGTTGGTTCTCGAGAGCGGACGCTACGTGGTGACGATCAGCAACACGGGTGCGGCCCACCACTGGCCGGCGTACGTCGAGCACCAGTTCGACGTCAGATAAGGCGATGCCACCCGAGCAGCGCGGGCGCCCTGGGTCTCCTTCCGCCAGCAAGAGATCCGCCTCGACCGTGGGCCGTCCGAATACGGGCCCGATGGCCCCTCCGTTCAGGCGGTCCAGCCGGGGGTGCACAGAGGAACGGCGCCTAGGCTCCATCCATGAGTGCCCTTGCCCCACGTGCTGTCACGCCCGCGCACGAGGCCACGGACACATCGATGAACCCGATCGATCAGGCCCGCCAGCTCGTCGAGCGTGCGATCCTGCCGATGACGGTCCTCGGGCTCGTGGCCGGACTGGCACTCATATGGTCGGGAAACGATGCAGCCGCTCGCGTCGCCTGGACGATCCCGTCGGTCGTGGTGGCGGTCCGTCTCGCGTGGGCGATCGTGCGGGATCTCGTACGCGGCCAGCTCGGCGTTGACCTCATCGCGATCCTGGCCATCGTCGGGGCGCTCCTGCTCGGCGAGCCGTTCGCTGCCGGGGTCATCGCGGTCATGCTGGCCACTGGCGAGGCGTTGGAACGATTCGCACAGGGTCGCGCTCACCGGGAACTGACCGCCCTCCTCGGGCGAGCCCCGCAAGAAGTCCAGCGATATGTCGATGACCGACTCGTGACGACCCCGATCGCGGTCATCGCCCCCGGCGACCTGCTGGCGATCCGTCCCGGCGAGGTCGTGCCCGTCGATGGGATGGTCGTCGGCAGCCCGGCCGTTCTCGACGAATCTGCCCTCACCGGCGAGTCCCGGCAGGTGATCCGCGAAGAAGGCGACGCCGTTTCCTCCGGCACGGTCAATGCCGGCTCGTCGTTCGATCTCCGGGCCACGGCCAGGGCGGCCGACAGCGCGTACGCGGGGATCGTCCGCCTGGTCAAGGAGGCACAGACGAGCAAGGCGCCATTCGTCCGTCTCGCTGACCGATATGCCTTGATCTTCGTTCCGTTCACCCTGGTCATCTCCGCGGCGGCATGGCTCGTCTCCGGCGATCCTGTCCGCGGGCTCGCAGTCCTCGTCGTGGCGACGCCCTGCCCGCTCCTGCTTGCCGCTCCGATCGCGATCGTCGCGGGGATCTCCCGTTCGGCGCGTCGCGGGGTGATCGTCAAGGGCGGTGGTCCGCTCGAGACCCTGGCGCGTGCCCGGGTCGTCCTGTTCGACAAGACCGGAACGCTCACCGCCGGCCGGCCGAGCCTGGCCAGGATCGTCATCGGTCCGGGCACCGAGCCCGGGGCCATCGACCAAGGCGCGGTCCTTCGGCTGGCGGCCTCGGTCGAGCAACTGTCGCCCCACGTCCTCGCCGGGTCGATCGTGCGTGGAGCCCGGGAACGCGGACTCGTGCTGTCGATGCCCGACGAGGTCGTCGAGACGCCGGGTGCCGGGGTGGCAGGTCTCGTCGACGGTCGGCGGGTCGCCGTGGGGACGGCGGCGTTCTGTGCTGACGAAGGCGGGTTGCCACATTGGGCGCGCGTCGTCCGGCGTCGCGCGGCGACCGAGGGTTCGATGTCCGCCTTCGTCCAGATCGATGGTGTGGTCCGCGGAGCGCTCGTCCTCGACGACCCGCTCCGCCCCGAGACGCCGCGGGCGATCCGCTCACTTCGGCGGATCGGCTTCACCCGGGTCGTGATGGTGACCGGCGACAACGCGGCCGTCGCTGACATCATCGGGTCGGCCATCGGTGTCGACGCGGTCCTTGCCGATCGGGCCCCGTCCGAAAAGGTCGATGCCGTCCACGCCGAGCGGTCGGACGCCGCGGGTCCGATCGTGATGGTCGGCGATGGGCTCAACGACGCACCCGCCCTGGCCCTCGCCGATGTGGGCGTGGCCATGGGCGCCCGGGGCGCGAGCGCCTCCTCCGAGGCAGCCGACATCGTCATCACGGTGGACCGACTGGATCGACTGACCGAGGCGGTCCAGATCGCGCGGCGAGCGCGCTCGATCGCCATCCAGAGCGTCGTACTCGGAATGGGGATGTCGATCGTCGCGATGGTGGCCGCAGCGCTTGGTTTCCTGCCAGTCGTCGCCGGGGCCATCCTCCAGGAGGCCATCGATGTCATCGTGATCGCCAACGCGCTCCGCGCGCTGCGAGGTGGCGTGGAGGTCCAGGCCCGGGTCCCCGGCTGGACTGAGACGAGCGCTCGGCTGAGCGCTGCGCATGTCGCACTCGAACCGTCGATCGCCCGGATCCGCGCAACGGCCGACAGCTTTGACGGGATGTCCGGACTTGACGCGTCGGTCGCGCTCGAAGAGGTCCGCCGGTTCGTGTCGGAAGATCTGCTGCCGCACGAGGAGCTGGAAGACCGGACGATCTACCCCACGCTGGCCCTGGCCCTTGGGTCAGACGAGGCCACCACGGCGATGCACCGAACGCACCAGGAGATCTTCCGACTCGCGCGGCTCCTTGATCGCCAGGTCCGCGACCTGCCAGCGGATGGCCCGAGCCCCGACGACCGGACCGATCTCCAACGCCTCCTGTACGGCCTGGAAGCGATCCTGCGCCTGCACCAGGCGCAGGAGGAAGACCTGTACCTGTCGATCGGCGACAGCGACCCGCCGGACGAACGATGGACTGCTGCCCCGGATCCTGTCCGGCCCTGAGTCGCGGCGATCCGAGGCGCGCGGGAGCCACCGCTGAGCGGCACGACGAGGCAGTCGTGCATACACTTCCGCGGTGACCAGCCGAACGCTCACCCTCGGCGCCTCCACATATCCGGTCATCCTGCCCAGCACGCGGGACCCGCGTCTTCACGTGGCGGCCGTGATCATCACGATCCACGTCCTCGGCCAGGTGGGTCTCGGATTCGCGGTGAGCGTCCCGCAGATCCTTGCCGCGATCCTGACCTGCGCCGTCATCGAGGTTGCCCTGACCTTCCGGCAGAGCCGGTCGTTCGTGTGGCCGGCCAGCGCGATGCTCACGGGCAGTGGGGTCGCCCTCATCCTGCGGGTCGTCGGGACCCCGCCGAACCAGCCCTGGACGCTCGATGGCTGGTACGTGTTCGCGGCGGTGGCCGGCTTCTCACTGCTGACCAAATACGTCATCAAGTACCGCGGCGCCCACGTTTTCAATCCGTCCAACCTGGGCCTGGTCGTCGCCTTCGTGGTGCTCGGGTCGACGCGGGTCGAGCCACTCGACTTCTGGTGGGGTCCGCTCGACGTATGGATGATCACGGCCTACGCGGTCATCCTCGCCGGCGGGCTGTTGATCACGCGCCGGCTCCATCTACTCGCCCTTGCGGCGACCTTCTGGATCGCCCTGTCTGTGGGCACCGGAGTCCTGGCAGGCAGCGGCCACTGCATGACCACGAACTGGGCCTTCGGGCCTGTCTGTGGCTTCGATTTCTGGCGCGTCATCGTGACCTCACCCGAAGTCCTCATCTTCCTGTTCTTCATGATCACCGATCCGAAGACCACGCCGAGCGGACAGATCGGGCGGGTGATATTCGGCGCGCTGGTCGCCGCTGCCAGCGTCTTCCTGATGGCGCCCCAGACCAACGAGTTCGGGACCAAGGTCGGCCTGCTGGCGGGACTCGTCGTGATCTGTGCGGTTCGACCGCTCCTGGATCGAGTGCTGCCCGAGCCGCGGTCGGCGGCCGACCATCTGGGCCGGTTCGCGGCCCGTCTGGCGACCGGTGACGGCGCGAGCGCCGGATTGGCGCGCGGATTGGGTCGGGTCATGGTCATCGGGCTCGTCGTGCTCGGGATCGGGGCCGGGATCGTCGCAGCCGGCACGCCGGCGAGAGGGTTCGCGGCTCCGGACATGACTGAGGTCCTCGACCGCATCCCGCACCGCGTCGACGCGTCGACGTTCCCGACGATCACGGTCGACCAGGACGTCATCGACTACGACCACGAGATGGCCGGTTCGGGCGCCCAGGAGCTGGTCAAGACCCTGGCCGAGAACCTCGAGCTGGAGCGCCAGGCGTTGATCCAGCGCGATGTGGACATCCTGCCGGCGGTCGATCACGGCGACCGACTCGACGATATGCGCGCCCGCATCACTGCCGCACCTGCCGACGGCCCGATCGACATCGGCCGCTACCAGATCGACACGGTGCGAATGTCCCTGCTCGTCCCCTTCGGACGCCAGGATGGGCTGAGCATGGGTCTCGATTCGCGAGGCACCCTGATCAGGGAGATCCTATGATGCGGATGGTCGGCTCCTCGCGCAGGAGTCGTCGCCCTTCGCCTTGCAGTTCGTGATGCGCCAGGCGACGGGCGGACGATGGCTGACCGTCGCCGTACTGCCACCGGCGACGGGCGACTGACCGAGTGAGGAGGATCAAACGGTATGGCCCGTGACGACGAGCGTCTCAGCCGATCGCAGGAAGACCCGATCGTGGGTGGATTGCCGGACGTTCCGGGGATCGCCGCCGCGATGCGCCTGACACCGGGGTTGGGCGTCCACTTGCGGGGGCTAGCCGACGAGCTGCTGGTCAACGAGTTCCCTGGCACCACCCTGGCACGCGCCGAGCGCGAGATGCTGGCCGCTGGCGTGTCGGCCGCGAACGATTGTTTCTACTGCATGGATTCGCACGGTGAATTCGCCCGCGCCCTGCTCGAGCGCGACGGAACCCTCGAGCGATCCCCGCTCATCGACACGCTCAAGATCGGTTCGTCCGACGGCTTCGACGACAAGATGCGAACGCTGCTTCACATCGCTCGGACGGTGGCCGATGATCCTCGCGGCTTGACCGCCGCCGACGTCGCTGCCGCCGGTGCAGCCGGAGCGTCCGACGCCGACGTCCAGCTCGCGGTGCTCATCGCGGCAGCGTTCTCCATGTACAACCGGATGGTCGATGGATTCCGCGCCAGGACGCCGCCCAGCCCGGACGCCTATCGGAGCCGCGCCACTGAGATCGCCGCTGGCGGCTACAGCTCGAGTCCCGCGGCCGCATCCAGCCCGGCTGGAGCAGATGGGCGTGGGTGAAGCGATCGGTCAGATCCTGCCGATGGCAGTCGGCGTAGCGATCAGCCCGGTCCCGATCATCGCGGTGATCCTGATGCTCGTTACCCGACAGGCGCGTGTGAACGGGCCGGCCTTCATCCTCGGCTGGTTGCTCGGATTGGCCGTCATCGGGATCCTCGTCATCGGGATCCTGGGCGGGGCCGGGGGCGACTCCGGCGGTCCGGCGAGTTGGGTGCCGTGGCTTGAACTCGGGCTGGGTGTGTTGCTCCTCGTCGTGGCCGCGCGCCAGTTCAGCCGTCGGCCGCACGACGGGGACACCGCGCCGACCCCCAAGTGGATGGGCGCCATCGATGGCTTCTCGCCACCCAAGTCGCTGGCTGCGGGCGCGATCTTGAGCGCGCTCAATCCGAAGAACCTGCTGCTTGCCGTCGGCGGCGCGGCGACGATCGCACAATCCTCGATCTCGACCGGCGAGCAGGCGATCGCGTACCTGGTCTTCGCACTCATCGCGACGATCGGAGTGGCCGCCCCGGTGATCATCTACTTCGCGTTGGGTGATCGTGCCCCCGCCATCCTTGACGGGATGAAGGCCTGGATGGGTCAGAACAACGCGGTCATCATGGCGATCCTGTGTCTGATCATCGGGGTGAAGCTCATCGGCCAGGGGCTCGCCGCCCTCACGAACTGACCGGAAGGTGCTGACGGCCTAGTGGTCAGGCGCCTGCCTGTCCGGGTCGGCTCCGAGGGCCGGCCCTCCCTCGCGCAAGTTTCGGCGCACCGGGACCACGAACCAGAGGACCACGATCAGCCCCGCGGCGACGGCTGCCGCGACGAGCCCGACCCCGCGGCCGAAGACCACATCGGTGACCAGGAAGGTCACCGCGCTGATCGCGACCCCCAGGAGGGCCGTCCCGGCCAGTAGCAGCTTGTTGAACGTCCGGAGCATGTGCTCCTTGTCCGGAGCCCGGAAGCGGATCCGATGGTAGGTCGTCGGGGCGATGAGCAGGATGGACCCGCCCGCCGTCGCGAGAAATGCCATGAAGTACAGGCCTCGTTCGAGGTCCGATATCTCGGCGAACGCGGACTGGAACGGCAGGATGAGTAGAAAGGCGAACAACACCTGGATACCTGGCAGGGCGACGCGCAGCTCATTGAGGAGCTCGATCAGCTCACGGTCCACGCGCTCCTTGCTCGTTTCGCGCGGTCGCTCTTCCGTCTCCGACACGATCTGTTTCCCCTCCCTTGCCGTCGAGGCGGCATCACCAAGCGAGCGGCCGGTTTTGCCTGCACTTATCAGATACCCACACCGAACGGTCATGCAGCCGACATGGCCACGATCGAGCGTTCGGTGCGCATGAAAGCCCATCCGGCGGATTCTTGCGACATCTCGAGGATGAAACGGAGGATGGATCGATGGCCGAACTCAGCACCAAGAAACGCAACTCCGAACCGAAGTCCGACTTCGGGTTGCCCGAAGAGCGCAAGTATCCGATGCCCGACAAGTCTCATGCCCGCAACGCCAAGGCACGAGCATCGCAACAGAAGAACGAAGGCAACCTGACGGCTGCCGAGAAGGAGAAGATCGATCGAAAGGCGGACAAGATCCTCGACGATTGACCGGGCAGTCCGCTGGCCGGGGCCACTCCCCCACCTGGCTCCACCGACCCAGTCCTGACAGGTGCCGGCGGGTCGCGTCAGCCCGGTGCCACGGGCGTAGTCTTCGGTGATGCGGACAGTCTCAGCCGCGGAAGCGGTCAGCTCCATCGAGTCAGGCGACCAGGTGTATGTCCATTGCGCCGCGGCGACTCCGTCGGTGCTCCTCGACGCTCTCGTCGCGCGAGCATCGGAGTTGCACGATGTCGGGATGCTCCACCTGCACATCGAGGGTCCCGGGCCGCATCTGACACCGGACATGGCAGCCCACTTTCGCCACCGCGCGCTGTTCATCGGGCCGAATGCCCGTGCCGCCGTGAACGACCGTCGGGCGGACTACGTCCCGGTCTTCCTGTCAGACGTGCCGTTCCTCTTCGATTCGGGCACCCTTCCCCTCGACGCCGTGCTCATCAACGCGTCCCCTCCCGATGAGCATGGATTCTGTTCACTCGGGACGAGCGTCGAGGCGATGCACGCTGCCGTGCGAGCGGCCCGTACCGTGATCGTCCAGTTCAACCGGGCGATGCCGAGGACGCTCGGCGAGAGCTTCATCCATGTCGACGAGATCGACGTCGCCGTCGAGGTGGATGTCCCGCCGTACGTCCATACGACCGGCGCGATCGGCGATGTCGAGCGACGGATCGGCGAATACGTCGCGGACCTGGTCCCCGATGGGGCGACCTTGCAGCTCGGGATCGGGACGATCCCGGCAGCCACCGCGCTCGCTCTCGGTGGCAAGCACGACCTTGGGGTCCACACGGAGATGTTCACCGACGCGGTCGTTGACCTCGTCGAGGCCGGGGTCGTCAACGGCAGCCGCAAGGAGCGCAATCGGGGCAAGATCGTGACCGCCTTCGTGATGGGCAGCCCGCGACTGTATGCCTTCGTCGACGACAACCCGATGGTCGAGATGCGGTCTGTCGACTTCACCAATGACACCCATGTCATCCGGTCGTTCCGGACCATGGTCGCGATCAACTCGGCGATCGAAGTGGATCTGACTGGCCAGGTCGTGGCTGACTCGATCGGGCACCGCCTGTACTCAGGCGTCGGCGGACAGATGGACTTCATCAGGGGCGCCGCACTGGCCCCGGAGGGCAGGGCGGTCATCGCGCTTCCGTCGACGGCGGCCGACGGGGCTGTTTCGCGGATCACGGCCACGCTTCAGGAAGGCGCCGGGGTCGTGACGACCCGGGCGCATGCGCGGACCATCGTGACCGAATGGGGTGTGGCAGAACTCTTCGGCAAAAGTCTCCGAGAACGCGCGGTGGCGCTCATCGGCATCGCCCATCCGGACCACCGCGCCGATCTCGAGGCCGACGCACGCCGGTATCGCCTCATCTAGCGGTCGCTCCAGCGACGCCGGTCCGCGTCCCGGTCAACCGCCCGGGGTCTTCAGCTTGGCGACGTAGGCGGCCGCCTGGGCGCGGCGTTCCAGGTTGAGCTTGGCCAGGATGGAGCTGACGTAGTTCTTGACCGTCTTGTCCGAGAGGAATACCTCGGCTGCGATCTCCTTGTTGGTCTTGCCCTCGGCCACCAGGGCAAGGATCTTCCGCTCTTGTTGCGTGAGGGCCGCCAGCTCGTCCGGTTGATCCGATGCCGCGATGCGCCGCATCCGCTCGAGCACCTTGCCCGTCACCGCCGGATCGAGGAGGGACTCGCCTCGGCCGACGGCCTCGAGCGCACTGACCAGGTCGCGAGCCCGAACCTGCTTGAGCAGATAGCCGCTGGCGCCGGCGATGATCGCGGCGAGGACCGCTTCTTCGTCCGGATAGCTCGTCAACATCACGACCCGGGTTTCAGGCAACTCTGCCCGGATCTCGCGACACGCCTCGATGCCGGATCCGTCCGGCAGGCGGACGTCCATGACGATCAGGTCCGGCCGGAAGCGCCGTGCTCCATCGATGGCTTCGGCGACCGTGCCCGCCTCGGCGATGACCTGGAATCCAGGACGGCGATCCAGCATCGCCGATAGCCCCTGACGGACGACTTCATGATCATCGACCACCAGGATGGTCAGGGTACGGCTCGTTCCAGGCGTGCCTTCTTCCATCATCGTTCCTCGGTCTCGACTGGCAGGATGATCCGGACGGTCGTGCCATCGTGCCCGGTCTCGACCTCGATGGTCGCATGGATGCCGTCCGCCCGTGAGCGCATGTTCGCCAATCCCTGGTGGCCGAGGGTTTCAGTCGGTGATCCGCCGAAGCCACGACCGTTGTCGGTGATGGCCAGGTTCGGGCCACGCTCGTCATCGTCCAGGGTGACCATCGCGCGCGATGCCCCGGAGTGGCGCGCGACATTGCTCAACGCCTCGTTGACGATCGCCAGGAGGTGCGCGGTGGTGTCGGGCGGCGGGTCCCCGACCGACGTGGATGTCCGCAGTTCGATGTCGATCATCGAGTTGTGGCGGAACTCCTCGACGAGGGCTGCAAGTCCCACCTCGAGGCTCACCCCGCTGAGCAGCTCTGGCCGCAGGCCGAAGATAAGGTTCCGGATGTCGCGGATCGTCAGGTGCAGGTTGTCGATCGCCCGCTCGACCCGCCGGACGACCTCGTCGGGATCCTCCGAGACCAGATCCGGGACGTCCTCCAGTGAGAGGCCCACGGCATAGATGCTCTGGATGATCCCGTCGTGCAGATCCTGGCCGATCCGATCCCGCTCATCGACGATCGCGAGTCGCTGGACCTGTGCATGGAGGCGGGCGTTTTCGATCGCGATCGCGGCATGGCTGGCGAACGTCTCGACGAGACGCTGATCCTCGGCCGAGAACGGTTGGCCGTCGGCCTTCTCGGTGAGGTAGAGGTTCCCGACCGATCGACCCTGCACCCGGACCGGTACCCCCAGGAAGCTGTGCATCGGCGGATGACCGGGCGGGAATCCATGACGCCGGTCGTCGATGGCGATGTCCGGGATCCGGATCGACCGATCTTCGCGGATGATCGATCCGAGCAGACCGTGACCGCGCGGCAAGGCCCCGATCCTGGCACGGGTGACATCGTCGATCCCCGACGTGATGAACCGGTCGATGGCGCCGCCACCATCGACGATCCCGAGCGCCGCATACCTCGCACCGACGAGCGGTCGTACCCGGTCGACGATGACCTGGAGAACATCGTCGACCGCCTGGAGGCCGGCGATCGCGCGGGTCGCGGCGTCGAACGCATCGTAGATCTGCCCCCTCGTGGCCGGCCGATCGATCCCCATCACGAGGCCGAGGGTAGCAGAGGACTCTGACAAGCGGCCCCCCGACAACCGGCCGGATGGACCGTGAATGGCGGACGCCCGAACATCACTGTTGCTGACATGGACCTGGACCAGCCCGAAGCCGCCAGCCGTGTGCTGCTGGCCATCGACCTGACGGCCGCCTCTCGCGGCGCGGTCGACGAGGCCATCCGTCTGGCGTCTCGCGATGGGGCGGCGCTGATCGTGTTCAGCGTCCTCGAGCGATCAAACCTGCGCCTGCCGGGCGGGTTCTCGCGCCGCATCGACCAGGAGCGGGACCGTCTCGAAACGCTGGCTCGCGAGGTCGTCCAACGCGCCCGGACGGCAGGCGTCTCGGCGACCTACCTGATCTGGGACGGCGACCCGGCGGAGTCGATCCTCGAAGCGGCCGTCACCGAGGAAGCTGACGTGATCGTGCTGGGATCCCGGCGTCGGACGGACCTTCGCAGACTCCTGCTCGGGAGTGTGTCCTCCGAAGTCACCAGAGGAGCCACTTGCCAGGTGATCGTGGTGCCCGCCTGACATGACGGTCGCCAGCGTCGAGCTGTTCTACTCGATCCTCGCCATCATCGCGCTGGTCTTCGTCGGCGCCGTGGTCTTCATCCGGGTCCTGGCGGTGTGGTCGGAGACCAGCCGTCGTTGGTACGTGGCAATTCGCACGGTCATCCGCCCGAACGCGATCGCGCTGGCATTCGTCGTGGCGGCCCTCGCCACCGTCGGCAGCCTGTACTTCTCCGAGGTCGCGCAGTTCGAACCGTGTCGATTGTGCTGGTATCAGCGGATCGCGATGTATCCCCTGGTCATCATCCTCGGCATCGCGGCTGTCCGGCGCGATACCCGTATCGCCATCTACGCTCAGGTCCTGGCCGGGATCGGAGCGATCGTCTCGGGCTACCACCTCGCCCTCGAATGGGTCCCGGCTCTGGACAGCGGAGCGTGCGGGACCGGGCCGTCGTGCACCGTCGTCTGGTTCAGGGAGTTCGGCTTCGTGAGCCTGCCCCTGCTGGCGCTCAGTGCATTCCTGACCATCATCACCCTGTCGTCCCTGGCTCGATCCGCTGGGGACGGAACACCGCCATGAGCAAGTCGACGGCGCGCAGGTCGCGCCGGGAAGCGGCAAGACTCGAGCAGCGACGAGGGTCCGGAGCGCGGTGGCTGATCCCAGCCGCCACCATCCTGATCGTCGGCGTCGCAGGCGTGGCCATCCTGCTCGGCCAGTCGGGTTCAGGCGCGGCGGCGAGTCCCTCTGCGGCGCCGCTGACCGGCCCACCGACGATCTCGGGAGCGCCATTGCCACGCTTCGTGTCGACCGCGGCCGACGCGGCCATCGGCCAGCAGGCACCGACCGTGATCGGGCACGATGACCAGGGACGGCCCGTCAGCATCGAGCCCACCGGGCGCCCGATGCTCGTGATCTTCGCCGCCCACTGGTGTCCGCATTGCCAGCGCGAGTTGCCGACGATCCAGGCCTGGATCGATGCCGGCGGCGTCCCCCCGAATGTGGACCTTCGCACGGTTTCGACCGCGATCGATCCGACCCTGCCGAATTATCCGCCGAAGGCCTGGTTCGACAGGATGAGCTGGTCCGTGCCGGTGATCGTCGACCCATCGAACACGGTCGCGGCCGCGTATGGCCTGAGCGCGTACCCGTTCTTCGTACTGCTCGACGGCGACGGCCGGGTCGTGACACGGCTGACCGGCGAGATCCCGGTCGATCAGCTCCGATCCCTGCTGGCCACGGCGACTCCGTCCTGAGCAGTCCGCGTCCTGTCGTCGGAGGGCGACACGTTCGCCGCGACCCGCTCGAACCTGGCCCCGGCCTGCCCGCTCCTGTCGGTCGGCGCCGAAGGACGTATCGACTGGACCCACACGTACTCAGCGGCGAAGTTCGATGGCCGCCTTGTCCGAATCGGTGACTTCTTCCGGCTTCAAACCCAGGATGATCATCCCCAACACGTCATCCGGGGTGATGTCACCCTTGAGCGCGGTATCGACGATCCGCCCGTGATACATGACGCTGATCCGGTCCGACAGGTCGAATACGTCGTGGATGTCGTGACTGATCAGGAAGATCCCGATGCCCTCGTCCTTGAGCTGGCGGACGAGGTTACGAACCTGGGCCGTCTCGGCAGGTCCAAGGGCTGCCGTCGGTTCGTCCATGATCAGGATCCGGGCGTTGAAGTGGACCGCTCGAGCGATCGCCACGGCCTGGCGCTGCCCACCGGACAGTGACTTGACCGGCATCTTGAACCGAGTGAAGTTCGGGTTCAGCCGACCCATCACCTTCCGCGTCTCGGCCTCCATGGTCGAGTCGTCGAGCGAGCCGAACCGGGTGGTCGCCTCGCGACCCAGGAACAGGTTCCCGGGCGCGTCGATGTTGTCGGCCAGGGCGAGGGTCTGGTAGATGGTCTCGATGTTGTAGTGCTTGGCGTCGCGCGGGTTGGCGATGGTCACCGGCTTGCCATCGATCTTGATCTGCCCGCTGTCGGCCGGATGGGCGCCGGACAGGACCCGCATCAACGTCGACTTCCCGGCTCCGTTCCCGCCGACGAGTCCGATGACCTCTCCCGCGTAGAGGTCGATGGACACGTCGCGCACGGCGTGAACGCCACCGAAGGCGACACTGATATTGCTCATCTCGACCAGTGGAGTGCTCGTCTCGATCGTCACGGTATGCCCCCCTTCGTCTCAGCTGCCACGACGGCGATTGAACGTATCGAAGCCGACCGCCACGATCAACACGATCCCCGCCACCACGTTCTGGCCGGGCGAGTTGACGCCGATGAAGCTCAACCCGTAGGACAGGGCCTGCATGACGAAGGCGCCGAGGACAGCACCGGGGATGGTCCCGATCCCACCGGAGAAGGACGTCCCACCGACCACCGCTGCGGCGATCACGTAGAGCTCGTAGCCCGTACCGATGTCCAGCGTCGATCCGTTCAGGCGGGCGGCCGCGACCGCCGCAGCCAGGGCGCACAGGACACCCATGAGCACATACGTCTTGAGGATGGTCCAGCGCGTGTTGATCCCGGCCAGGTCGGCGGCCTCCGGATTGCCTCCGTACGCGTACACATAGCGGCCGAAGCGTCGCCTGTTGGCGATCCAGGTCATCACCAGCGTCACCCCGATCAACAGGACGATCGGTAGCGGGATACCGACCGGGATCAGGAGTCCGCCGGGCGGCACCGGGATGCCGTGCTCTTGTGCGTACCTGTTTGCCAGGCCGGCCGGCCAGAACGCGTTGTTCGCGAACCAGGCGAGACCGAGCGCGATGGCCGACCCGACGACTGCCAGAAGCACCTCGGCCCACATCGGTCGTACTGGGAAATCATAGCGGCGCCGGTTGCGGCGGCCGTTGTAAAGGATGGCGATGATGGCCAGGCAGCCGAGGATCCCGAGAGCCCACGTGATGGTCTCCCCGACCGACCCGAGCGCCCCTCCGCCGATGAACTGGAACGTCGGGTCGAGGCCGATGACAGCGGCGCCTTGCGACTGATACCAGACGAGACCGCGGATCGAGAGCAGGCCACCAAGCGTGACGATGAACGATGGGACGCCGACGTAGGCGATGATGAAGCCCTGGAGGGCGCCGACGGCCGCGCCCATCCCGATCCCAAGCGCGAGCGCCAGCGCCCACTGGAACGGGAAATCCGGCCCAAGGCCGAAGATGCGGGGGAACCAGTCGGTCATCCATAGCGCGTAACTCATCGAGATCAGCCCGACGAGCGAGCCGACCGACAGGTCGATGTTGCGCGAGACGATGACGAGGACCATGCCGGTCGCGATGATCGCGACGCCCGTCGCCTGGACGGCCATCGTGATCATGTTGGTCGGCGAGATGAGCTTGCCGCCGCTGATGACGTGGAACGCCAGCAGGATGCCGATGAACGCGACGAGCATCCCGAACAGACGGAGATCGATCTCCGTCTGGGCGACGAGCCCCCGGATCGATCGTCGGGCCGGCGGTTGGACCTGCTGACCGGCCACCGGCGTCGCGGCCTGGTTCGTCACGACCGTCCTCCTCCTGGCCCGATGCTAGGTGTTGGCATCTGGAAATGTCGTGCGCCCCCGGGGGTCCGGGGGCGCACGTCTTGGACGTCTACCGCAAGCGGTCGATCACCCTTACTGGCAGGCGGCGGGCGCGGTCGCCGCGTCGACGCCCTTGCAGAGTTCCTCCTTCGTGATCGCGCCACCATCGACGGCCAACTGCAGATTGTCCGCCGTCAACGGGGTCGGCTGGAGGATGAACGAGCTGACCGTGTTCCCACCGGGGGTGGTGAACGACTGGGCCGTCAGGCCCGCGGTCGGCGCGACCGATGGGTCGATCAGGCCGTCCTGCAGCGTAAGGCTGGCCATGTCGCCGCCAGCGCAGAGCGCCAGCGCCGCGGCACCAGCGGCCTTGCCCAGCTCACTGGCGTTCTTCCATACGTCGACGTACTGCTTCCCGAGGGCCACATTGTTCAGGTTGGCTGCGTCGCCGTCCTGACCACTAAGGGGCGGGTAGCCGTAGCTCTTTGCGGTGAGGGCACCGACGACGCCGAGCGCCGTGCTGTCATTCTCCGCAAGGATGGCATCGATCGACGTGCCGTCGGCGACGGCCTTGTCGATGATCGCTTCCATATTCTTCTGGGCGTTCTCGGTCTTCCAGGCATCGGTGAAGGTGCCGTCAGGACCGTTGAGGATGACGATGTCGCCGGAGGCGACCTTGTCCTTGAGCCCGGCCTCGTCCCAGCCCTGCGGCAGGAAGGTCGAGGCATTCGGGTCGCCCGGATCACCCTTGATCAGGACGTAGTTGCCGCTCGGCACCTTGGCCAGGACAGCGGCGGCTTCAGCCTTGCCGACACCGACGTTGTCGAAGGTGATGTACAGGGCGCCTGGATCTTCGATGAGGCGGTCATAGGCGATGACCGGGATGCCCGCGTCCTTGGCTTTCTGGATCGCCGGAAGGACGGCCTGGGTGTCCTGAGCGAGGACGACGAGGACGTTGGCGCCCTTCGAGATCATGGTGTCGATGTCGGTCAGCTGCTGCTCATTGCTGAGGTTGGCGTCGGCATCGATGTAGGTCCCACCGGCGGCCTCGACGGTGCTCTGGATCCCTGGCTTGTCGAACTTCGCCCAGCGCGGCTGCTGGAAGTTGTTCCATGACACGCCGACGGTGCACTCTCCGGCCGCCTGGCTTCCGGTGGCCTCACTCGCGGCCGGCTGGCTCGCGGCCGGTTCGCTCGCGGCCGGCTGGCTCGCGGCAGGGCTCGCGCCGCTGCTGCTGCACGCAGCAAAAAGGATGGCAGCGACCGGTAGGGCCGCCGCCGCACGACGAATGGACATTCTCAACACTCCTCCTGTATGACTCGACAGTCTCGTGGACTGGCCGATGCCAGCCGCTAGGCTAACACTCCCCTTCCCGGACTCGAAGGGCCGGGCGACGGCAGATTACGCGAGATCCCTCCTTTCGTCGATGTATGGTCAGGCGATCGCAAGCGCGACCGGCGCGGGCGTGGAGCGCAACCACGCCGCGGGATCGATGAGCAATGGTTCGAAAGCCAGTTCGGCGGCGCCCAGCAACGGGGCGTCCGGCCCGAGCGATGCGGGCTGGACGCGGACGAGCGCCCGAGACGCGCGCAGGGCGCGACGGTCGAGTTCGGCTTCCATGGTCGAGCGGACGAAGGGATAGGCGGACACCAGCTGGCCACCCAACAGGACGAGGCGCGGGTTCAACGTATTGATCAGTCCCGCCAAGCCGATCCCGAGCCAGCGACCCGTCTCGGCGAATGCGGCAAGCGCGACCGGAGACCCGGCCGCTGCATCATCGATGACGGTGCGCAGCCGTTCGTAGCCTGCCTCGACCGGCAAGCCCGCCCGACGCACGATAGCGCCCGCCCCGACCTCGGTCTCCCAGCAGCCCATCGAGCCGCATCGGCACGCCAGGCCTTCAGGGTTGACCGGGATATGGCCCACCTCGCCGCCGTAGCCAGCCGCCCCGGTCAGCGGCGCGCCCCCCACGATCAGACCGCCGCCGACCCCCACGGATCCCCAGATGACCAACAGGTCGTCGACGCCGCGTCCCGCTCCGCGCCGACCCTCGGCGAGCGAGGCGAGGTCCGCCTCGTTGGCGAACGCGATCGGGACATCGGTCCCGAGGGCGGCCCCCAGTCGATCGCCGAGTGGCTCGTCGCGCCAGCCCAGGTTCGGGGCCATCGAGACCATCCCATCCAAACGACGAACGATGCCCACGATCGCGACGCCGACGCCGACCAGCGCACTCTCGATCCCGGGTCTGGAGCGCAGACCGGCAGCCAGTTCGGCGAGCGCGGCGACGATGTCGTCGATGCCGGTCCGGCCGGGCGGCAGTCCCACCCGCTGAACCTCGATGACATCTCCGCCCAATCCGACGATCGCGGCGGCCAGTGAATCGACGGCGATCTCAAGCGCGAGGACGACCGCGCTGTCCGGATCGACTCGGACGAGCGGGGACGGTCTTCCGGGGGTCCCATCGAGAGCAGCGGGCCCCTCCGTCGCAAGACCTCCGGCGACGAGTTCGCCGATCAAGGCACGGATCGCGCTTCTGGTCAGGCCGGTGTGCGCCACGAGATCCGACCGGGACTGGGTCCCGCTCCCGTGGAGCTCGCGGACGATCGTGCTGAGGTTCGCGCGACGGACGGTCTCGCTGCGATGCCCGAGGTCGTCCCGACCGGGAAGCATTGGGTTTTGTGTTCCTTTCTTCCAAACCGATTGTGGGAGACTCTACCAAGGTGGCCGTGGTGTCAAGACGCGTTCAGACGGCAGTCCGGCTGATGGAGGAGGACGGGGTGGACGATCTCATGGAACCTGCGGAGCGGGTCTTGCGGATCGGGGTCATGTCGACGGCGGACATAGCCGTCCACAAGGTCATCCCGGGCATGCGCCAGGCGCGTCGGGTCGAGGTCGCCGCGATCGCATCCCGCGACATCGCCCGGGCTCGCGCCGTCGCCGACCGATTGTCGATCCCGCGGGCGCACGGTTCGTATGAGGCGATGCTTGCCGATCCCGGGATCGATGCGGTGTACATCCCCTTGCCCAACCATCTCCACGCCGAATGGGTCATCGCGGCCGTACAGGCAGGCAAGCACGTCCTGTGCGAGAAGCCGCTGGCGATGACCGCTGCCGAGGCCGAACGGATGGCCGACGCCGCCACGACGGCCGGAGTCCTGCTGATGGAAGGCTTCATGTATCGCCTACATCCCTCGTGGGCAGCTGTGCGCGACCTGGTATCGAGCGGCCGTATCGGAGAACTCGTGGCCATCGAGAGTTGGTTCTCCTACTTCAACGACGACGCGACCAACATCCGCAACATCCGGACGTTCGGTGGCGGAGCCCTGTACGACATCGGTTGCTACAGCGTCAACCTGTCGCGGACGCTGTTCGGGGCAGAGCCGGTTCGGGTAGCGGCGGCCATCAAGCGCGACACGGCGAGCGGCGTCGATATCCTCACCAGTGCGATCCTCGAGTTCGATGGTGGAGTCGCTTCGTTCACTTGCGCGACCCGCAGCGAAACGGACCAGCGCGTCCACATCTACGGGACGGATGGCCGAATCTCGATCGGGATCCCATTCAACATCCCACCGGATCGGCCGACCGAGGTGTACGTGACGGCCGGCGGCAACCCGCCCGTCGCTCCCGCCACCGAGACGATGACCTTCGCCGCCGCGGATCCCTATGGCGTTGAGGCAGACGTCTTCGCGAGTTCCATCCTCGACGGCGTCCCGTTGCCGTTCGGTCCGGAGGACGCCATCGCCAACCTGCGGGTCCTCGAATCGATCTTCGAAGCCGCCGAGGGTCGCCGATGACGGGACGGCTGACCGGCGAGATCCCCGTCGACGAACTCGGTTTCCCCGCTGGGGTCAGCACCTCGTCCTGAGCGTCACGGGGCCGCGCGGCGGACGCTAGACTGACCGCTCGACGCACAGGTTCCACATGTCCGACCAGGCCGCCGCCGACCTCCAGCTCAGTCCCCGGGCTCGTCTTGAGATCCTCGGGGCGATCCTCCTCGCCCTCTTCCTGTTCGCACTCGATCAGACGGTCGTCGGCACTGCGCTGCCGGTCATCGTCACCGACCTCAACGGCAACGAGCTGTACACGTGGGTGGTCACCGTCTACCTCCTGACGGCCACGATCAGCGGACCGATCTACGGCAAGTTGTCGGACCTGTTCGGGCGACGGCCGATCATCCTGTTCGCCGTCTCCCTCTTCCTGATCGCATCCGCCCTCGCCGGCCTGAGCCAGTCGATGTGGCAGCTCATCCTGTTCCGCGGCCTCCAGGGCCTGGGCGGCGGCGCCATCTTCCCGGTCGCGTTGGCGGTCGTGGCCGACCTGTACACGCCCGCCGAACGCGGCAAGTACCTCGGCCTCTTCGGGGCGGTCTTCGGCCTCTCGTCGCTGGTCGGTCCGGCCATCGGTGGGATCATCACGGACACGGTCGGCTGGAACTGGATCTTCTTCGTGAATGTCCCGATCGGGCTCGTCGCACTGGTCATCATCTGGCGCCTGCTGCCAGCCATCAAGCATCCGGACGCCGCGCGGCACATCGACTACATCGGGGCGTCGGTCTTCGCGGCGGCGATCACGCTCTTCCTCATCGGCCTGACCAACAAGGGCAGCCCGGGCGCGGAATGGACCGATCCATGGGTCGGCGGACTCATCGTGGCCGGTCTGGCCATCGGCGCCGTCTTCCTCTGGATCGAGTCCCGCGCCGCCGACCCGATCGTTCCGCTGGGCCTTTTCCGGATCCGGAACTTCTCGGTTTCGGTGACAGCGATGTTCCTCGCCGCATTCGGGTTCTTCGGCGCCGTCATCTTCCTTCCGCGCTGGTTCCAGACCGTGGCCGGCGCGAGCGCGACCGAATCGGGCTACAACGTCCTGCCGCTTCTTCTCGGACTGATCATCAGCGCCACCGCCTCGGGCCAGATCGTGGCCAGGACCGGCCATTACAAGATGCTGATGCTCGGCTCCCTATTGCTCCTCGCGCTCGGCTTGTTCATGTTGACCAACCTGACCGCCGAGACGGATCGACCGATCCTCTGGCTGTGGATGGCGATCACCGGTCTGGGGATCGGGCCGTCGTTTGCGGTGTTCACGCTCGTCGTCCAGAACTCGGTCTCGCCCGATCGGATCGGCGCGGCGACCGGCAGTCTCACCTTCTTCCAGCAGATCGGCGGGACGATCGGGCTGACCCTTGCAGGTACCGTGCTGGCGTCGCGACTCGTCACGGAGATCCCGATCCAGCTCGTCGCGGCGGGTGTGCCGCAACCGGTCGTCGATGGGTTCGCCGGTGGTTCGAGCGTCGATGTCACAGGAACCGGTGACCTTGGGGAACGGATCCTGGCCAGCCTGCCACCCGATGCGCAGGCGCAGATCGCGCCGCTGATCCCGGCCATCGTCCAGGGCCTGCATGAGGCCTTCTCGATCGCGATCGCCTCGACCTTCTGGGTCGGCTTGATCGCAGCGCTGGTCGCGTTCGTGGCGGTCCTGTTCATGCGCGAGGAGCCGATGCGGACGACCTTCGACTTCGAGCAACCTCCCGAGATGACGCCACGATCCGCTGACGTCCCCGGCACTGCGTGAACTGAGAAGTATCTCTAGTCGTTCGATCGCCGGGGCTGGAACGCCCGACGTCACCGCCCGGCGTCGACGGCTCCGCTCCGGGCGAGGCCTTCGAATTCGGCCTCGTGGGCCTTCACGACCTGTTCGGTCGCGTGGTCCAACTCCACGAACTCGTCCCGGGCGTCCGCCAGGACCCGGATGATCTCGTCGAGTTTGAGCTGCGTGGCCTTGTCCTGCCGGTTCGAACTGTTCTGGATGACGAACACCATCCAGAAGGTCACCACTGTCGTGGTCGTGTTGATGAACAGTTGCCAGGTATCGGAAAATTGGAAGATCGGACCGGTGATCGCCCAGATGACGACCAGGCCGACCGACCCCAGCAGCGCCCAGATCGATCCCAGGCCGGCGGTGACGCGATCAGCTGCCCGATTGAAACGGTCGCGGAAGCTTGGCCGTTCCTCCTGATCGGGAACGGCCGCTTGATCATCCGCCATGGTGAGAGCCCTGCTGCATCGCACTGCTGATTGCAGCGGCTCGTCCAGAACAAGAGCAGCGCACCGACGGCCGGACGCCTCGCAGCCGCCTATCGAATCGCCATTCGCGTCCCAAACCAGACCATCCAGGGAGACCCCAGCGGTGGACGAACGAAACCCCGGGTCGCCTCCTCGAGCGACCCGGGGTCTGGTCTGGGCAGACGGATCGAGCGGGTCAGCCGGTCGGGGCTTCCGCTGGATGCGTCTTTCTGCCGGTGATCGCGCCCGGATGCCATGGCGTGCCGAGCATCGGGAGCAGGTAGCGGTCAACGCCGTAGTAACCGGCGACCTTCCAGGCGAGCATGAGACCGATCGCCAGGGTGAACAGCACCGGATTCGAAGAGGCCGATCCGGCAAGCAGGAAGGACATGTTCATGAGCGCCCCGAAGAAGGCGGCCAGCCCGGTCAGCATGCCGATGAGGAGGCCGACGCCGACGGCGATCTCACCCAGCGTGATCAGCCAGGCGAACCACGAATAGGAGCCATTGTCGAGCAGGGTCTGAACGAAGCTGCGATACCAGTCGTAGGTGATCGCCGGGCTTCCCTGATCCGGGATCGTCACGGCGCGCTCCCAGTAGCCCTTGAGGGCCGTCCCACCATCGATCCAGCCTTCGCCGCTCAGCTTGTGCCAGCCGGCCTCCACCCAGGTGAACCCGACGAACAGGCGGATCGGCAGCCAAAACAGGCCGGCTCGCGAATTTCCGAACAGGAATCTCGTGAACGCCGGACCCTCGACCTCGATGGTTTGGCCGCCCGGTTCGTTGCGCATCTCGAACAGGACGATGAGGAGGAGCAGGAACGACAGCCAGAACCCGATGGTCACGATCTGGCTGATGGCGCTGTCCGGCTCGATGACGAGCCATGGGTTGACGAGCAGGAACAAGAGAATCGCGGCCACCGCCGCGATGGGGATCGCCAGCCTGCGTAGGGTAGACATCTGATTCGCTCCCTCCTGATGAACCGTTCGACGATGCGGTGTATGTCACCGCCATGTCGCGTCTCGGTGCCTGCGGCCAATTTCGCTCCTGTGGCCCAGGAGATACAGGTACGAACGGCCCGCATCAAACGGGCCGTGAGTCCTGTGTTGTCGGCATGTCCGGCTGGGGGACCGCCTGAGTGAAGCGATATCGCTCCGTCTCTTCGCGCCAGCGCGGTGCAGGAACCGACAAGTCGTCGCACCCAGTGAGGCGGCGCCGAGGAGCTCCACGGACACCGGCGGGATGGGCGTCGGATGGGAATCGCCGGTCCCAGTGGCCAACGTGATCAGCCGCCGAAGACCTGACCGTCGTCGCCGACCGCCGACATATCCGTCTTGGCCTCGGCACCTACGGCCTCGTCGAAGGCGACGGGAACAGGCAAGTGCTCGCGCATCGCCGCATCGATGGCGTCCTGATAGTCCCGCCTGGCCTGTTCGGCGTCCTGCTCAGCGGCGAGGTGATCGGGGCTGCCTGCCTCGGCTCGCTCCCGACGCCGCTCGGCGTCGCGCCAGCGGGCCAGCGCCTCCTGTGCGATGACGCGGTATGGCATGGGCGCCCCCGATCGCCAATTCCGCGTGACCGCGACGTTCGCTGTCATGGGGCGCGGAGGTGGATCACGCTGACAGTACATCGTCCGTCGGCTTCCGTCGCGCCATTGTCATGACGATGAAGCGACCCAGTCCCGGATGCACATCGCCGGCGTACCCTCCGACGCGTTGTCCTGTGACCACAGCCATCACGGAGGATCCGGACATGCCACAGGAAGCCTGGAGCGACAAGCGCGAGCGGCAGTACGAGCACATCAAGGATTCGTACGAGGACCGCGGCGTCAGCGAGGACGAAGCAGAGGAGCGAGCCGCCCGAACGGTCAACAAAGAGCGCGCCGAGAAGGGCGAGACGAAGTCCCAACAGGGCAAGGATTCGTGAACGTCGGCTACGCGCTTTCGAGCGAGGAGCATTCGCCCCGCGACCTCGTCCGGGATACTGCCCGGGCGGAGGCCGCGGGGTTCTCATTCGCGGTCATCTCCGATCACTTCCACCCATGGATCGACCGTCAGGGAAACAGCCCCTTCGTGTGGGCGGTCCTGGGTGCGATCGCCCAGGCGACGGACCGGATCGAGATCGGGACCGGGGTGACCTGTCCGACCACGCGCATCCACCCTGCGATCATCGCCCAGGCCGCGGCCACGGCGGCCGCACTCCTCCCTGACCGGTTCTTCCTTGGCGTTGGCACCGGCGAGAACCTAAACGAGCACATCCTCGGCGACCGTTGGCCCGAATGGGAGGTCCGCGCCGAGATGCTCGAGGAGGCGATCGAGATCATCCGCGACCTGTGGCGTGGCCATACCGTCAGCCACCACGGACGGCACTACACGGTCGAGAACGCGCGGCTGTATACACTGCCCGAACGAAGGCCATCGATCCATGTCGCCGCCGGCGGCGAGCGCGCAGCGGAGCTGGCGGGACGGATCGGCGACGGTCTGATCGCGACTGGCCCGGACCCGTCGACGATCGAAGCGTTCGAGTTGGCGGGCGGCAGCGGCCCGAGGTACGCGCAGGTGACCGTGTGCTGGGCGGAGACCGAGCGCGACGCCCGTCGTACGGCGCATCGTTGGTGGCCGACGGCCGCTATCTCCGGCGAGGCGACGCAGGAACTTCCCTCCCCCGTCCACTTCGAACAGCTCGCGGAGATGGTGACCGAGGATATGGTCGCGGAACGTATCCCGTGCGGGCCGGATCCCGCGATCCACCTCGACAAGATCGAGTCGTACCTGGCAGCCGGGTTCGATCACGTCTACATCCACCAGATCGGACCGGACCAGGCGGGCTTCCTGGATTTTGCTGAGCACGAGCTCATCCCACGATTGTCCGCATCGGCGGTGTCGGCTTAGCGGTCGACCGTCTCTTCCGGCCGGGCGATGCGGTCCGGCGGTGTCCCGAGCGAGGCGCCACCCTCACGCAGGTTCCGTCGCACCGGGACCGCGAACCACAGGATCGCGAGGCCGGCCAGAGCCACACAGAACAGGCCGGCCATGGCCAGCATCAAACCGTTTTCGATCAGGGCCTTCCGCATCTGCGGATTCCACCCGGCTGGGCGTTGCTATCGCGTATCAGAGCCGGGCGAACGGTAATGCCGCCGACACGGCCACGGCCGAGCGTCCGGCACGCGTGTAACCGGCGTTGCTGGATGCTCGGGTCCGAGTATCACGGCATGGAGGTGACATGACTGACCGACCAGCGATCCCATTGGAAGAGCCGGACCAGATCCGGTCGAGCGACGAGCAGCGCCAGGACGGTCGACCGACCGGCGGCGATGAACACGGATTGAAGCCCGGGGCCGAGCCCAGGGATGCGCCGACCATCGCCCCCGAGGAGCAGGGCGGATCGCCATCGACCGAGCATGCCCCGGGGAGTGATCTATAGGTCTGATACGGCGGGTGCAGCACTCAACCGGTCATCGCCAGGCGGACGATCACGCCCAGAGCGACGAGCGACGATACAGCGACCCAGCCAGCCTGCGACCGGCCCGGGCGTCGGCCGAGATATCGACCACCGGCGATCACGACCAACAACACTGCGCCGTAGAGCAGGTGGAGCATGTCGGCCGGACCAGCCCGCATGAACGCCGCGATGCCGGCCAGTGCGGCGACGGCGGCCAGCGCCAGATCCAGAAGGATCGAACGATCCAGCCACGGCTGGACGCCGGCAGCGAGCACGAATCCGACCGCAGCGATCAGACCGGTGGCCAGGATCGCGGCGGCGGTCATTGTCGCGAAGATGAAATGTAGATCGAAGATCCCGGCACCCCTCTGGCCCGTACGATAGAGGTCCGAGGACTGCCGGGTAGCGGCCCGAGTCACGTGGTTATCCAATGGATCTCATTCGTTCGTTCGGTGCGATCGGCGTCGCCTTCGTCGTCGGCCTCGCCTACTTGTTGTTCCTGGGGCCCGGCAGCCTCCCCGATGCGTCTGGCTCCGACCAGGTCGTTCAAAGCGAGGCCGGGCGAAACCTCTACCTGCAGAGTTGCGCGGCGTGCCATGGGCCGGGCGGTGCCGGCACGGCGCAGGGACCCCCGCTGATCGATAGCGGCGCCGCGTCCGCAGACTTCATGCTCCGGACCGGCCGAATGCCGTTCAGTCCGCCCGCAGATCCCACGCAGCGACGCGTGCCAGCGTTCACAGACGATCAGATCCGCTCCCTCGTTGCCTATGTCGGAAGCCTCGGGGTCGGGCCTGCGGTGCCGGACGTCGTCACCTCGGCCGCCGACATCCCGGCGGGACGGGCGCTGTACGACGCGAATTGTGCTCAATGCCATGGACCCTCCGGGGCCGGGGTGGCGATCGGCGGTGGGGCGAGCGCCCCGTCGCTCAGCCAGGCCGATCCGCGGACCGTGGTCGAGGCGATGCGGACCGGCCCGAACGTGATGCCCGTCTTCCCCCCAGGCACGATCGACGACGACGCAGCGGCCGCGGTCGCCTCATACATCGAGTACCTGCGGGGGGCGCCATCCCCGGGCGGGATCGAGCCGCCGCTCGTCGGGCCGGTCACGGAAGGGTTCATCGCGGTCGTGATCGGCCTGGGTGCGCTCGTCCTCGTGGCACGCTGGATCGCGCCGGGTGGAGACAAGCGCGAGCCCGAGGTGGCGGATCGTCCGCCTGATCCGACGGACGGACCGAACGATGACTGAGCCAGAGCCCGGCGGCCGAGGTTCCGGGTGGCTCGCTCGGCTCGTCGGCCTGCTGACCACCATCACCCTGACGGTCGGGCGCCGGATGATCGGACGGGGCAGCGGTTCGGCCGTGGAGCCGGCACGATCCTCGACCACCGTCATGGACGGATCGGCCGATTCGACGCACGAACGGCGGACAGCCCGTCTCGCGTCGGCGGGCTTCATCGCTGCGGGGGTTGCCGGGATCACCCTCTTCGGCGTCTATGTCGCCGGCGGCCACACGCAACTCGAAGGTGTGCTGCTGGCCGTCTGCCTCGGCGGTCTGGGCGGCGGCATCGCCCTGTGGTCGCGCGACCTGATGCCGACGACCGAAGTGGTCGAGGAGCGCGAAGACCTGTCGTCCCCTCCGGGCGACGTCGCACCGCCGATGACGCGCCGGACGATGCTGCTCCGGTCACTGGCTTTCGGCCTCGGCGGACTCGGTGCGGCGCTCATCCTGCCAGTGCTCTCGCTGGGGCCGGCGCCCGGCGACGCGCTGCGGCGGACGGCTTGGCGGCGCGGACTCCGCCTCGTCGATGAGACCGGGATACGAATCCAGGCTGCCAGCTTCGCGGTGGACACCATCGTGACCGCCTTTCCCGAGGGCGCGGTCGGCGTGGCCGACAGCCAGGTCATCCTCATCCGGGTCCCGACCGGAAGCCTCGCGGCATCGACGGCCGACCTGGCTCCGACACCGCCCGGGTTCGTCGCCTACTCCAAGATCTGCACGCATGCCGGCTGTCCGGTCGGGCTCTATCGAGCGAGCGAGCACCAGCTCATCTGCCCATGCCATCAGTCGACCTTCGACGTGATCGATGGCGCCGTGCCGATCTTTGGACCGGCGGTGCGGCCGCTGCCGCAACTGCCGATCGCCCTGACCGACGATGACGGGTTCGAGGCGCTCGGGGACTTCACCGGCCCGGTCGGGCCGTCGTTCTGGGACATCGAGCGTGGCGAGGTCGGGCCGTGAGCGAGCGGCAGCAGGATCAGCGGCGGCCGACGGAACTCGAGCGGATCGCCACGTGGCTCGATGAGCGGACCGGCTTCGAATCGATCACGCGGACGGTGCTGGCCAAGGTCTTTCCCGATCACTGGTCCTTCCTGCTCGGCGAGTTGGCCCTCTTCTGCTTCGTCATCCTCCTCGCGACGGGCGTCTTCCTGACGTTCTTCTACGTGCCCAGCGCCGCGCCCGTGACGTACGACGGGCCGTACCCGCCGTTGCAGGGGGGTTCCGTGTCAAGTGCCTTCGATTCGGTGATGCGGCTGAGTCTCGAGGTGCGGGCCGGCTTGCTGATGCGCCAGATCCACCACTGGACCGCGCTGCTGTTCGTCGGCGCCATCGTCGTCCACCTGTCCCGGGTCTTCTTCACCGGTGCGTTCCGTCGGCCGCGAGAGATCAATTGGTTGATCGGGTTCAGCCTCCTCATCTTCGCCCTGGCCGAGGGGTTCACCGGCTACTCACTGCCCGACGACCTCCTGTCCGGCACCGGCCTGCGGATCGCCTATTCCGTCGTCCTCAGCGTGCCATTCGTCGGGCCGGCGCTGGCATTTCTCGGCTTCGGTGGGGAGTTCCCCACGGTCGCGATCACCAGCCGTCTGTTCGTCCTCCACGTCATGCTGCTGCCGGGCCTGTTCATCGGCGGGATCAGCGCACACCTGATCCTCATCTTCGTCCAGCGACACACCCAGTTCCGGCGCCCCGGCGCAACCGAGCGCAACGTCATCGGCCAGCGGTTCTGGCCGAACCAGGCGTTTCGCTCGACCGGTCTGTTCTTCCTCACGGCGGCCATCGTGACGCTCATCGGCGGACTCGTGGAGATCAACCCCATCTGGCTATACGGCCCGTTCGAGGCCTGGCAGGCGAGTTCACCGGCGCAGCCCGACTGGTATATCGGCTGGCTCGAGGGAGCAGTCCGCCTGGGACCCGCGTTCGAGCCGGTCATCCTGGGGGTCACCGTCCCATCGGTGTTCTGGGCCGCGGTCGTGATCCCGGGCGCATTGTTCACGGCGGTCGCACTCTGGCCCTTCCTCGAGGCGTGGCGGACCGGCGATCGTCGGGAACACCACCTCCTCGACATGCCTTGGGACGCACCCAAACGCTCGGCGACCGGTATCGCGATGTTGACGATCATGACCGTCCTGACCCTGGCCGGCGGTAATGACGTCCTGGCAGCCACGTTCAACCTGAGTCTCGAGGGCCTGACCAACGCGTTCCGGATCCTGCTGGTCGCCGGCCCGATCGTCGCCTGGATCGTCAGCTACCGGCTGCTCGTCGACCATGGACGGCGGGACCGACCCGACGAAGACGAACCGACCGACCGTGGCGTGACCGTCCAGCGCAACGCCAGCGGTGGTTTCGAGGAGGTCGAGCGATCGTGAACCGGACCGCGATATGTCGATGGCGGTCGCCGGTCGCGGTGGCCGCGCTGGTCGCCGTCGCCGGCGGTTGCGCACCAGCGGCGGCGACCGAGCAGGGAGCCAGGATCCGAGATCTCTACCAGCTCTTCCTGGGCATCGGGATCGGGGTCGCCGTCCTGATCTGGGTCCTCGTGACCTGGTCGATCATCCGCTACCGGCACCGGTCGGACCGCCCTCGGCAGACCCGCAACAACATCCCGCTTGAGATCGCCTGGACGGTCGCCCCGGCGATCCTCCTCGTGGGCCTGTTCATCCTGACCTTCCGCACGCAGATCGCGGTCGACGCAGTGGCCGCGGATCCAGCCGTGTCCGTTCGGGTCACCGGTTTCACCTGGCAGTGGCAGTTCGAGTATGAGGGCACCCCGGTGACGATCACCGGGACCCCGGGCCAGCCGCCCGAGATGGTTGTCCCGGTCGACGAGACCATCCATGTCGATCTGGTTTCCGCGGACGTCGTCCACTCGTTCTACGTCCCGACGTTCCTCTTCAAGCGAGATGCCATCCCCGGCCGCGAGACGAGCTTCGACTTCAAGGCCACTTCACCCGGGGTCTACCCCGGCCAATGTGCGGAGTTCTGCGGCATCGGACACAGCGTCATGACATTCACCGTGCGCGCAGTGGATCGCCGCACGTTCGATGCATGGCTGGCCGGCGGGTGGCGCGCCTCGGATCCGCCCGCGACGCTCCCGGTGACGCCGTGACGACCGCGGACCTGACCGTTCCTGGATCGACCTGGCGAGCCGCCGACGAGCCTCGCGGACGGCTGGGAGCGGGTCTTATGGAGTGGCTGACAACGACCGATCACAAGCGGATCGGGATCCTGTACATCGTCGCCGCATTCGGGTTCTTCTTCCTGGCCGGGCTGATGGCGATGGTCATGCGCGCGGAACTGGCGGCCCCCGGCATGCAGATCGTCGATCAGGCGATGTACGACCAGCTGTTCACGATCCACGGGACCCTGATGATGCTGCTCTTCGGGACGCCGGTCGCACTCGGCCTGGCGAACTATTTCACGCCGCTACAGATCGGCGCCCCGGACATGGCATTCCCGCGGCTCAACGCGTTGAGCTTCTGGATGTTCCTCTTTGGTGGGCTGTTGATCCCGCTCGGATTCTTCACCATCGGCGGTGCCGCAGCATCGGGCTGGACCGGGTACGTCCCGCTGAGCGGTCCAACGTACAGTCCGAGCGTCGGACAGGATCTCTGGATCGTCGGCCTGATCGTGACCGGGATCGCCAGCATCCTCGGCGCGATCAACTTCATCGTGACCATCTACACGCGACGGGCACCCGGCATGGGCATGCTCAGGATGCCGATCTTCACCTGGAACATCCTGGTCACGGCGGCCATGATCCTGCTGGCGTTCCCGCCGTTCACCGCCGCCCTCGCGCTGCTGTACATCGACCGCAGCCTGGGTGGCGTGTTCTTCGATCCGGGACAGGGCGGGGACGCGATCCTCTGGCAGCACCTGTTCTGGTTCTTCGGTCACCCCGAGGTGTACATCCTCATCCTGCCATTCTTCGGGATCATCACCGAGATCATCCCGGTCTTCTCGCGCAAGCCGCTGTTCGGGTACAGCGCGTTCGTCCTGGCGACGGTCCTTATCGCTGGGCTGTCGATCAGCGTCTGGGCCCACCACATGTTCACGACCGGAGCCGTATCGCTGCCGTTCTTCAGCCTGATGTCCTTCGCGATCGCGGTCCCGACCGGGATCAAATTCTTCAACTGGATCGCTACGATGTGGGGGGGCGACCTGCGGTTCCCGACCCCGATGTTGTGGTCGATGGGGTTCCTCTACCTGTTCGTGGTCGGTGGCGTGACCGGCGTCATCGTCGCCTCGGCCCCGGTCGACTTCGACCTCCAGGACACCTACTTCGTGGTGGCGCACCTGCACAACGTGCTGATCGGCGGGACGTTGTTCGCGTTGTTCGCCGGTCTGTACTTCTGGTTCCCCAAGATGACCGGGCGGCTTCTGTCCGAACCGCTCGGCAAGCTTCACTTCTGGATCTGGGTCGTCGGCTTCAGCTTGACCTTCCTGCCCCAATACCAGCTCGGTCTGGACGGCATGCCACGACGCATCGCGGACTACGTCCCCTCCACCGGGTGGCAGCTGCTCAATGCGCTGTCGACCGCCGGTGCCTTCCTCCTGGCGATCGGCATCGTGCCCTTCCTGGTCGCCGTTGTGCTCGCCCTGCGCAAGACGGCTGACGCACCCGCGGACCCATGGCGAGCCAACTCGCTGGAATGGGCCACGAGCTCGCCGCCGCCCGAACACAACTTCCGGTCGCTGCCGCCGATCCGTTCGGAACGACCCGTTTACGACGCCCGCGAGGGCACCCTGGTCGGCGCTGCGTCGACGCTGCCATCCACCAAGCCGGTGGCGACCCAGCGCGGCCTGCCCCCGTCCAGGTACGGCGAGGAAGTCGGGTTCTTCCTGCGCAGCTTCGTATTCGCGGCGGTGATCGGCGGCGCCTATTGGGTGCTGACCTACGAAGTCGCTGGATCCGCCCTGCTGATCGCCTTCGCCATCGCGATGGGCGGCCTGGTCGTCTATCTCATCCGGGCGCTGCCAAGCGTCACGGAGCTGGAACACGCGCAACCGGCGAGCCATCCCGCTGCTTCCCCGCAGGTCGAAGGTCCGTTCGGCGATTCGAACGGTCGCTTGCCCGGCCCCTCCGGTGCGCCGCTGGTCATCGGACTCGGAGTCGCCGTCGTAGCGCTCGGGCTGGTGTTCACGCCGGCACTCGTGCTCGTCGGCGCCGCGCTGGCCGTCGCCGGGGGGCGCGACTGGCTCATGGCCGTGGTCAAAACGGCCGACATGGCCGCGTGAGCGAGCCATCTGCGGCGATCTCGACGATCGCCTTGCTCGCCATCGCCATCGCGATCGGCTGTGCCCTGGTCATCGGGTTCGACATCGTCGTCCGGGGCAATCGCCTGGAGATGGCCATCATGGAGGTCGTCTGGCCCGTTACCGCGCTGTACCTGGGGCCCCTGGCGATCGTCGGCTATCGACGCTGGGGTCGGCCGCGTGGCGCCCCGGCCAGGGATCGGTCGATGCCGGTCGCGACAGCCCTCGCGGTGACCCATTGCGGGGCCGGATGCACCCTCGGCGACATCATCGGCAGCACGCTCGTGTTCGTCCTGGCCCTATCGATCGCGAGTCTGGCCCTGTGGCCGGAACTCGTCATCGACTTCACCCTGGCGTTCTTGCTCGGGATCGTGTTCCAGTACCTGACCATCGCCCCGATGCGCGGACTTGGACTGCGCGACGGTCTAGTGGCCGCGTTGAAAGCCGACACCCTGTCGCTGGTCGCCTTCGAGGTCGGGCTGTTCAGCTGGATGATCCTCGTCCAGCTCGTCATCTTCCCGAATCATGTCACGCCGATCGAACCCACGTTCTGGTTCATGATGCAGATCGGGATGGGACTCGGCTTCCTGACCGCCTATCCCGTCAACTGGTGGCTGATATCGCACGAGATCAAGGAACGGATGTGACCGCAACGCTCGAGGCTATCTGGAACCTGGCCAGGTCCTGAGAGGAAGTCCGATGCCTCTTGCGAGGCGCCCGCAACGATCGGGACAGGCCGCTCAACCAAAGACGCAATGAAGGCGCCCCTACTGTGTCCTCGGCGGCGCTCCATCGTGCCACGTGCACCGGACGTTGACCTGAGCCCGGCCCCAGAAACGGGCCGGGCTCCTCCAGGTCATCATGCCCGCTGGCGCGACCGTCGCCCCACGACGACGCTGATGGCTCCCAGCGCCCCGGCCCCGATCAGCAACGCTCGGCGATGGAGCGACAGTTCAAGGAGCGGCGACGTGCGACTTGCCATCGCACTGAATCGTCCGTGCGCGCCGTGATCGACCTCCTCGTCGAGTGGCCCATCGAGGTTGTCCGGTCGCTCGGCCGGCCTCGGTTGGTCGGTCTGTTGTCCGGCGTACCCCGTCCGACCGAGGTAGCGATCCATCAGACCCGGGACGAGTCGCTGGCCGAGCACGGCCATCACGGTGGAGCGACCGACGAACAACTCGCGACGCGGCGCGTGGGCCATCGCCACGATGGCTCGCGCCGCGACCTCCGGTTCGAAGATCGGTGGCACCGGCTGTGCGCGGTCGGGAAGGCGGCTCCTGACCCAGTCGAACTGCGGGGTATTGATGGCGGGGAGGTGCACGACCGATACCCGAACATGGCTCCCGTCGTGGATCAATTCACAGCGCAGCGAGTCGGTGAAGCCGACGATCGCGTGCTTCGTACCGCAATAGGCGGACTGTAGCGGGATCGATCTGTACGCAAGCGCCGAACCGACCTGGATGATCACCCCCGCGTCCCGTCGGATCATCCGGCGCAGGGCCGCCAAAGTGCCATGGACGTAGCCCAGGTAGTTCACTTCCGTCACCCGCCGATATTCGTCCGCAGTCGTCTGCCGGACAGGAGCGAACACGGACTCCATCGCGACGTTCACCCATGCATCGATGGGGCCGAGTTCGCGTTCGACCCGTTCGGCTGCAGCTTCGACCGCGCCGGCATCGGCCACGTCCAGATCGAGGATCAGGGCACGCTGGCCCTTTCCTCGGACCTCGTCGGCCGCAGCGGCCAGGCCGGCCGCTCCTCGCGCGATCAGGCCGACGTCCCATCCGTCGTCGGCGAATGCCCGAGCCGTTGCCCGACCGACGCCAGCCGATGCGCCGGTGATGACCACGATCATCGCGATCCCTCCTCTGGTGTTGCCGGCTCGACAGCGACGTTCAAGTCACCCTCGATCCGGTCGATGACGACATCGGTGCTGTCGCCAGAACGGCGAAATACGAGGTCGACCGAAGCCGAACCGATGCGGAGGCCCCGCATCCGGACCTCATCGAGAAACTCGGGCAGCCGCGGCCGGGTCACGTCCAGCCGATGCTCGAATGCCGTCGGTCGCAGACCCAGGTTGACCGTCAGCAGATACGGCACGCTGCCGGCGGCCCAGGCTTGGGGATGGCAGGCTACCGGGTAGCGGACGGGGATGCCGAAGTCAACACGGGAGATGCCAGCGAAGCACTCGGGAAGGCGGGCGTGCGCGAAGTCGCCGGCGGCGGCCACGAGCGAGCCCATGATCCGACTCGCACCGGCGTCGTCACCATACCGTCGCAGGCCGGCGGCGATGAGGCTGTTGTCATGCGGCCAGACAGTGCCGAGGTGATACCCGACCGGGTTGTACGCGATGGCAGCGGAGGAAAGCGTCCGGATGCCCCAGCCACTGAACATGTCCGGGGCGAACATGCGACGACCGACTCGGCGGGCGTGGTCGGCCGAGGCGATCCCGGAGAAGAGGACCTGGCCCGCATTGGAGCTGACGACCGAGCATGGGGATCCGTCGCCCTGCAAAGCCAGCACGTACGCTCCGAGGTCATCGGACCAAAAGTCACGCTCGAAGCGCTGCGCAAGGCGGTCCGCCTTTTCCCGCAGCTCCTCGGCGCGGTCGGCATCCCCGGCCCGCTCGAGCAGCGCAGCCATCCCGGTGCGGGCGGCATAGACGTAGCCCTGGACTTCAGCCAGCGCGATGGGCGGTCTGGCGATGCGCCCTTCGCCATCGACGATCCCGTCACCCGAGTCCTTCCAGCCCTGATTGGCCAGACCACCGTCCGACGAGCTCGCGTAGCTGAGGTAACCCCTCGAGTCAGCATCCTCGCGCTCATCGATCCAGTCGAACGCGCGTGCCACCTGCTCCTCGAGTTCGTGGAACAGATCCAGCGACCCGGTCCAGCGCGCGTGCTCGGCCAGCACGATCAGGAACAGCGGGGTTGCGTCGACCGTCCCGAAATACGGCGTCTGGGGGATCCGGCCCAGTCTCGCCAGTTCACCGACTCGCAATTCGTGAAGGATCCTTCCCGGTTCCTCGTCGCGCCAGTCATCGACCGTGGTCCCCTGTCGCCCGGCCAGGAGCCGGAGCGTTCCGGCCGCGATCGAGGCGTCGTAGGCGAGCATCTGCAGGGCCACGATGAGTGAATTGCGACCGAACAGGGCCGAGAACCAGGGCAGGCCGGCGCCGACATACGTGTGCCCGTCCAAACGCGTCCGGAGCAGGTCGACGTCAGCCAGGGAACGCTCCATGACCGCATCGAAGGTCGGCGAGTCCGTTTTCAGGGATACGGTCCAGTCCCCCCCACCGATCCACCGGTCCCGGTCCGGTTCCCGCGTTCCCTCGGCTTCCGCGCGGTCGTGCTCCGGGCGACCTGGCCCACCCTCGACGGGCGGAGCATCGTCCGGGACTGCCTCCTCCATGGCGAAGACGACCCGGATCTGGCCGGTGCCACGACCCGACACGGAGAGATCGAACGAGACCTCGGTGCCTTTGCGCGCGCTGGGAGTCGGCTCGAACTCTGCCGTGAGCACGCGCCTGACATGGTCGCGTCCGTCGAAGGCGAGGACCAGGCGATCGTCCTCCCAAGCCGGCTCTTGCCGCGTCCCGGGAGGTTCGTCGAGAAGACCGCGGATGTCGAAGATGTCCCGGAACCCAGCGGCGATCCGGATCCGGACGTTCAACTCGACATCGTCAGGGTCGCGGTTGGCGACCTGGATGACGTCTGTCAAAGAGGCGGCTTCACCGTCCAGCGTCCTGGTCCATCGGAGCGACAATCGGTCCTTGCCGATGGAGCGCCCATTTTCCAGGTCGATCTTCGGATTGGTCAACTCAAGGATGGCCTCACGACCGGCGGCCGCCGTCGCAGCCAGCGGTTCCGGAGCCGTTCCGAGGATCTCCACCTCGTAACCCGCCAGGAAACGCGTGTCATGCTGGAACAGTCCGTAACCATGCTCGCCATCGAGTGGGATCTGGCCATCGGGCGGACACAGGAAGAACGGATCGCCGTCCTTGATGACCACGGCGTCGCTGATGCTCCGGACGGTCGAGGCCTGCGATCGCTTGAGGACCTTCCGCTTCTGGTCCGTCTGATCCTCCGGAGCGTGCTTCGAGCGAGGACGCGATGCGACGGCACTCATACCATCTCGCGGATCTTCTGGCCCATGGTCTGGGTGGCGATCGCCACCCGGTCGGGCTGGCCGCGGAGCAGCGCCTCCGCGAAGTGGACCGCCTGATCGCGCGTCGTCCGCGCTGGCATCGGCGCTTCGAGTGGGTCGACCACGGCCTGGATGACGACCGGGCCTTTCGTCCGCAGGGCCGCCTCGACCTGGTCGGGACACGCCTCGGGATCGTCGATCGTGATGCCCGTCCCACCACACGCCTCCGCCACTTTGGCGAAATCGATCGGATGCAACTCGACACCGTACTCAGGGTTGCCGAGGAAGACCATCTGCTCCCACTTGATCTGTCCCAACACGTCGTTCTTGATGACGAAGACCTTGATCGGGAGCTCGTACTTGACGGCGGTCGCGAAATCGGCCATCAGCATGCTCAACCCGCCATCACCGACGATGGCCACGACCTCGCGGTCCGGATGGGCGATCTGCGCCCCGATCGCGTAGGGAAGACCACACGCCATCGTGGCCAGATTGCCAGACAGTGAGAATTGCTGGCCCCGCTTGGCCTTGATGTGGCGGGCGAACCAGGTGGTGATCGTGCCTGAGTCAGAGACGACGATCGCGTCATCGGTCAGTCGCTTGCTGATCTCGGCGACGATCCGCTGCGGCTTCATCGGCCTGTCCATCCGGGCCTCGCGTTCCGCCATGAGATCCCACCACTCGGTCATCCCTTGCTGCGCGCGCTCCAGAAAAGCTCGATCCGTGTGCGCCCGGATCCTCGGAGCGAGCGCCTCGAGGGATCGCCCCACGTCCCCGACGAGGCCGACCTCCACCGGATAGCGCAGCCCGATGCGACCCGGATCGAGGTCGATCTGGATGGCCCGGGCCTTGCCGGGCTCCGGGTAGAACTCGATGTATGGGAACGAACTGCCGACGATGAGCAGGGTGTCGCATTCCCGGAGGGCATCCTCTGATGGCTTCGTTCCGAGCAGCCCGATCGTGCCGGTCGCGAACGGACTGTCATCGGGGATGACGCCTTTGCCAAGGAGCGGGGTGATGACCGGAGCGGCCAACCGCTCGGCGATCCGTTCGAGCACTTCACCGGCGCCGAGCGCGCCCCGTCCAGCCAGGATCGCGACCTTCGATCCCGCGTCGAGGATCTCGGCGGCACGAACGATCGCCTCATCCTCGGGCCGGCCCGACGACCGCGCCATGACGTCGCTGTTGTGTCCCGCGATGTCGCTCTTGGACCGCGGCCCGGCGTCAGCCTCGAGCGACTGCAGATCCGTCGGGAAGCAGATGTGCGCCACGCCGTGCCTGGCCAGAGCCGTGCGGCAGGCCAGCGGCGCGACGTTCGCGACGTGGGCGGCGTTCATCACCCGCGTGTTGTAAACGGTGACGTCCTCGAAGACCCGGGTCAGGTCGACATCCTGTTGCTGGGCCGTGTCGATCAGGTCGCTGTAGTGGTGACCGGTGATCGCGAGCACCGATGCTCCGTCGAGCTTGGCATCGTACAGACCGTTGATCAGGTGCAGGCCGCCGGGCCCGGACGTCGCCAGGCAGACACCGAGTCGTCCGGTGAATTTCGCGTACGACGTTGCCGCGAACGCCGCCGTCTCCTCGTGACGGACCTGGATGAACCGGATCTCGTCCCGGTGGGTCCGCAGCGACTCCATGATCCCGTTGATCCCGTCGCCGGGGAGTCCGAAGATCGTATCGACGCCCCACTCGATCAGGGTCTCGATCAGCGTGTCTGCAGCAGTCCGAGTCATCGTGTTCCTCCTTCGATCACGGTCGCTCCGCCCACGCCGCGTGAACGGTCCAGGTCGATCAGCGCGAGGCCGGTATCCGGGTCGTGGCGCCGCCGAAGCTGGGCCGGCGTCTCGGAGATGACGATCTCCAGGGTCGGCCGGACCGCCCCGCCGAGCAGATGTCCGCCCATCGCCGTCCCATCGGATCGGCCCAGGACAACGTGGGCGTGGACCTTCGGCTCGTCGGACCCGTCGCCGGCCCGAGTGATATCGCCGACGAGGGACAGGACCTCGACCTGTTCGGTTATCTCGATCTTTCGGTAGTCCCGAGCTTCCAGATCGAACCAGCCGACGGTCACGTGCTCGAAGGCACCGATACCAGTGAGATGCGCGGCATCCATCCCGCTTCGTCGTGCCGCGTCGGTGAGGCCGGCGATCGGATCGTCGCCGGGGTCGAAGATCGCCGCGACGACGCGCTCCGAGCCTGGATTCGTGAGGTCGAGGACCTTCATGGCTGCCTTCCTCGCATGCTATGTGCCGGGTCGTCCCCGTCGAGGGCGAACGCCAGGACCTGGGCTGGATGCAGGACCGTTCGATCGGTCGACTGCTCGATCTGTTCCCGGCAACTGAACCCGCCGGTGACGATGTAGGTGTCCCTGGTCGCCCGCCGGACAGCCGGCAACAGCGCGCGCTCGCCAGCCGCGACAGACACCTGGTAGTGCTCACCGCGCTCGAAACCGAATGAGCCGGCCATACCACAGCAACCGGTGTCGGGCACCTCCAGATCGAGACCGGTGGCGCGGAGGACGGTCAATTCCGATTCGAAATCGAGCACCGAACGGTGATGGCAATGACCGTGGACGATGGCCCGGCCCTCGATCCGTGGCGGGCGGTAGCCATCGAGCGAACCGAGATACTCGGTCAGGGTGTGCGTCTGCGCCGCGATCCGCTGGCCGTCGACGTCGCCGTGGAGAAGGTTCAGTGTCTCGTCACGGAAGACCGAGACGCACGATGGCTCGAGCCCGATGATCGGAGTCCCGGCCCGGATCTCCGCCCGGAGATCGCGCAGGATGGCCTTGAGCAGCCCTTTGGCCTGGCCGAGGAAGCCCCAGTCGTAGAGCGGGCGGCCGCAACACAGGGCGTGCTCCGGCACGACGACCTCGCAGCCGGCATCCTCGAGAACGCGGACCGCCGCTCGTGCGACGTCAGGATGGAAGTGATCGTTGAACGTGTCGACCCACAGGATCACCCGGTGATCGGCGCCCGGGTCGGGAGCGCGAGACGACGTCCAGGCTCCGCCCCGCTCGGCCCACCATGACCGGAATGTCTGGTCGGCGAAGCGCGGGATCTCGCGCTCGGGCGCGATGCCGCCGATCGCCTTGGCGAGCGTGGTCAGGACCGGTGCATGAGCCAGGCCGTTGGCCAGTCGAGGCATCCGCGCGGCGAGTCCCGCCCACCAGTGGATGAGCCCCATCGAATAGGCGGCTCGTGGTCGGAGGCGACCGGCGTAGTGGTGCGCCCGGAACTCCGCCTTGTAGGTCGCCATGTCGACGCCGACGGGGCAATCTCCCTTGCAGCCCTTGCAGGCCAGGCACAGGTCGAGCGCATCCGCGACATCGTCGTTGCGCCAGCCACCGTCAAGTTCTCGCCCGTTCAGAAGCTCGAAGAGCAGACGCGCCCGGCCGCGCGTCGAGTGTCGCTCCTCACGGGTGACCATGTAGCTCGGACACATCACGCCGCCTTCGTGGCGCCGGCATTCCCCGACGCCCACACAGCGAAGCGCAGCGTGCGCGAATGCACCATCGTCCTCCGGGAAGCGGAACCAGGTCTTTGGCGTTGGCGGTGAATAGTCGCTCCCAAGCCGGAGGTGATCGAGGATCGGATCGGGGCGCACGACTTTGCCCGGGTTCATCCGCCACCCGGGATCCCAGATCCGCTTGAGATCCTCGAAGGCACCCACGAGCTCCTCGCCGAACATGATCGGCAGGAGCGAGCCTCGAGCCTGACCGTCGCCGTGCTCACCCGAGAGTGATCCGCCCATGTCGACGACCAGCTGGGCCGCTTCATCGAGGTAGTTGCGGAAGGCCGTCAGTCCGTCGGAGGTCTCCAGGCCGAAGTCGATCCGGCAGTGGAGGACGCCTTGACCGAAATGGCCATACATGTCTGCGTCGTAGCCGTACCGGTCCCACAACTTCCGTAGGGCCCGGAGGTAGTCGCCGAAGCGCTCCGGTGGCGCGGCGGAATCCTCCCAGCCGGGAGCCGTCAGCGGCTTGTCGGGCACCATGGCCGTCGCGCCGAGGCCCGATTCGCGGACCTTCCAGAGCTTCGCCTCGTCCGCCGGGTCGTCATACAGGCGGGCGTTGGCGGTCTTGTGACGCTTGCCCAGGGCATCGATGAAGTCCCGGGCCTTCTCATCCGACTCCTTCCGGTCACGTCCCCCGAATTCGACCAGGAGGAACCCCCCGCCGGCCGGCAGCAGTCCGAGCGCATCAAGGTGCGCGCCACGCTGACGAACGTCACGGACGAGCTTGTCGTCCAGGCCCTCGCAGGCGATGCAACCGGATCTCATGACCGCCGGGACGTCGTCGGCTGCTGCGAAGACGTCTTCGTAGCCCACCGCCACGAGCGTCCGACCCGACGGGCTTTCCACCAGACGGACCTTGGCCTCGAGGACCGTGACCAGCGTCGATTCGGAGCCGACAAGCGCCTTGGCGACGTCGAATCCGTGTTCCGGCAGCAGCTGCGGGAGGTTGTAACCGGAGACTCGACGTGGGATGTCCGGGTATCGCGCCCGGATCTCGTCCGCGTGATCGTCGGCCAGCTGTCGCATCGCCGCGTAGATCTCTGCCTGCCGACCACCCGCGGCCATGATCCGGTCGAACCCAGCTGCATCGGTCGGGCCCACGCGGAACCGATCGCCCTCGTAGGTGAGGACCTCCAGTTCGAGGACGTTGTCCTCGGTCCGACCAGCCATCACGGAGTGCACCCCGCACGAGTTGTTGCCGATCATCCCGCCGAGGGTGCAATGGTCGTGGGTCGCGGGGTCCGGGCCGAACGTGAGCGAATGCTTCTCGGCCGCATCTCGCAGCCTGTCGAGAACCAGGCCGGGCCGCACCCGGGCCCACCGCTCGACCGGGTTCAACTCGATGAGGCCGTCGTTGTACTTCGAGTGGTCGATGACGACCGCCACGTTGCAGGTCTGACCGGCCAGGCTCGTCCCGCCGCCGCGCGACAGGATGGGCACGTCATGACTCCGGCACACCTCAACGGCCGCGACCACATCTTCCGTGTCGCGCGGGATCACCACGCCGATCGGGATTTGACGATAGTTCGAGGCATCGGTCGAATAGAGCGCCCGACTGCCCGCGTCAAAACGGACCTCGCCTCGGACCGCATTGAGCAGGTCCACTGCGAGACGCTCGGCCTCGCCAGCGGGCTGGCGTGGCGGATGGGGCGGCGCGGCGGCGAGATGCGTAGTCATGCGCTGCGCCACTGCAGGTACTGCTCGATATCGTCGGTCTTGAGCTCCACACCGAGCCCGGGCCGTGACCGATCCGGGGCCAGGCGCCCGTCGACCGGTTCGCGGAAGCCGTCGAAGAACAGTCGCTCGATCCGGACGTGGTCGTGGAACCACTCCAGATTCAAGCCCGGCCTCGCCGCACACATCAGGTGGATATGGATCGACGGGGCACAGTGCGACGAGAGGGGCACCTTGAACGTCTCGCACAGGGCCCCAGCCAGCTGGAACCCTGTCGCCCCCAGGCAACGGGTCGCATCTGCCTGAAGGACATCGACGGCGCCCGCCTCGAGGAGCCGCTGGAGATCGAACTGATCCCAAGCGTACTCGCCGGCCGCGACGGCCATTCCCGCCGGCGCGCGGTCGCGCAGGAGCCGCAGCCCGGCGACGTCGTCGGAACTGACCGGTTCTTCGAACCAGGTCACGCTTCGTTCGGCGAGCCAGTCGGCAGTGGCCAGGGCCGCAGTGCGGTCGTGCGCACCGTTTGCGTCGACGAACAGGCTGACATCGGGACCGATCGCGTCGCGGACGATGTCCACGCGTCCCGGGTCCAGGGACGCGTCGCGGCCGATCTTCATCTTGACCGAACCAAAACCATCGGCGGCCCAGCCACCGAGTTGCTCCGCCAGCCGGTCATCGGCATAGGAACAGAAGCCGCCGCTGCCATAGGCTTCCACCGAATCCCTGGCTCGACCCAGGAGATCGGCCAGGGACACCCCCAGAAGTTTGCCCTTCAGATCCCACAGGGCGTTGTCGATGGCCGAGATCGCCGTGGACGCGATCCCCGGCCGGCCGATGTTCCGGACCGCACCGACCAGCGACGACCAGGTCCCGGCGATATCCCAGGCGTCCCGACCGACCACCACGGGCCGCAGCGTGTCGACGATCAGCAGGCCGGCGGATCCGTCAGCGTACGAATAGCCGAGGCCCCGACACCCGCCCGCCTCGGTCTCGACGACGATCATCGTTGTCGCGTCCCAGGCGAGTGTCCCGTCGGACTCGGGTGCGTCGGTGGGCACGCGGTAGACGGTGACGTCCAGGGTTTCGATGCGGGGGCCCGTCGAGCTCATGAGCCGCGGCTGGCTATCGCAGTCTTCACGGGCGTCCGTGCCGTTCCCCTGGTTCGCCGCGCGTGGCCGTCAAGTGACCGTGGGTCGGCGGGGTGGGCCAGCACATCCGTGGCACCACTGGCAGCGGCCAGCGGCCAGGCTCCGTCCTGTCCCGCTCGCCCGCCGTCCTCCTTCAACGGTTGTGGCACCGTGCGCTGCCTTGACGCCAGGACGCGCTCGTACACCGCCTCGTAGTCACGGGTCATCCGTTCGGTCGAGAACCGTTCCAGGGCTCGAGCCCTGATCCGTTCACGGTCGAGCGAGGGAACCCGCTCAAGGGCAGCCCTGGCTTCGATGACGTCGTCCACGAGGAACCCGTCGATCCCCGGCTCGACGATCTCGGGCAATGCGCCGGCTCGACGGGCAATGACCGGCGTCCCCGTTGCCAGGGACTCGATGGCGACCAGCCCGAATGGTTCCGGCCAGCCACCGAGCATGAGTGTCGCCAGCGCACCGGCCAGCAGCGGATCGCGACCTTCGGGCGGCAACTCGCCGTGGAAGAGCACGATGCCCTCATCGATCGCCGGCTGGACCAGGCTCGCGAACAACTCGTGTTCCTCGGGCCGGTGGACCTTGGCCGCGATGTCAAGCGGCAGGCCGGCCATCCGGGCCAGCTCGATCGCCTCGGCGATGCCCTTTTCCGGCGAGATCCTGCCGATGACGGTCAGGTGGTCCCCGGGTCGGCGACGAAAGGGCATCGATGCCAGTGGCAGTCCGTGGTGGACGGTCCCGACCCAACCCAGGTCTGGCTGCCAGCGGCGCTGGTTGTCGCTGATCGCGACCAATGGGATGTCGTGGTATTCGGCCAACAACTCGGGCAGACCCGGATTGTCGAGCCGGCCGTGGAGCGTGCTGACGACCGGGGTCGGGCAGTGCCGCGCGAGGGCGAATCCATAGTTCTCGAGATGGGAATGGATGATGTCGAATCGCCCCGCCTCATCCCAGACTCGCGCAACCGTGTGCTGCAGGTAGTACGTGGCATCACCGTCGAACCCGCTGTCCCAGAGCGCGGCCGGGACGGTCGGCTCGATGGTCCCGGCGGCCTCCGAGTCACCGCTCGCAAACAGCGTGACTTCGTGGCCGCGAGCGTGCAGCCCTTCCGCAAGCGCCGCGACGATACGTTCGGTCCCGCCATAGCCGACCGGCGGAACGGACTTCATCGGCGGAGCCACGAGGGCGATACGAAGCGACCTGGGAGCAGATACGAAATCGTCAGCCATCGAGAACTACACCTCCGAGCGCGACATCCAGTCGATCGATCGCGTCGGTCGGGTTGGTGCGGAGAAAACCGTCCGTGAGCGCCCGATGGTCTAGAGGCGCGATCTCACTTCCCGATCTTCCGTCTCCAGCGGGCCTGCTCCCATCATCCCTGGCGCCACTGTCGTTGCGACTTTCTCGCAGACACGGCGCACGCCCGGTGCCATGCCGATGACACGCACCACGATGCTCCTGTTTGTCGGAAAGCAAGCCAGCCAGCGCCATGCTCGGCGCATGACACGATCGAAGCCCCCGACCCCGAAGCCTGGCTCCTCGTTGATCATCGCGGTGACCGCCGACGATGACCGCTATGCGCCATGCCGCCACGTCGCCATGGATCTGGCGATCCGGGACGGCGCCCGACTGCTTCTCTACGACTGGGACGCCGCCGCCGTCCTGGGCGATCCGCTTCCGTCCGACTGGTCTGCCGACGGCACGAAAGAACGAACACCGGACGACCTCGAACCACGCGACCTCGAGACCGCGGGTCGGGCGCCCATCGCCCGCCAGCTCGAGGAAGCGCTGGCCCGGGGCGTCGATGCCGTCGCCTGGCTACCGTCGAAGCCCGGCGCAGACGCGCTCGCTGAGTACGCCCGCGACCGTGGTGCGTCGACGATCGTGGTCCCGCCCGACCTCCAACCCGCGGGCGCTCTCGAGCAGATGGCTGAGGGCGATGCCGAGCCTCTGGGGACGATGAACCGGGCCACATCGGCGCGGATCGTCGTCGCGGAAACGCCTAGTCGGGAGAAGCAAGATGGACGATGATCGGGAGCTGCTTCCGACAGCGATGCGCGGGCTCATCGAACCCGACGAGACGATCGAGGTGCTGGCCAGGGCTCGGGAGCACCAGGTCGTGGTCACGGACCGACGCCTCCTGGTAGGTGACGAAGAGCGCGTGGCCCTGCATATCGCCCACCATCAATTGCGCCGCATCCAGTTCGACATCGAACGCCAGCGGCCTGCCACGTTGGTCCTCGTGCCCGAGGATCCCGCCGACGAGCCCCAGGTCCTGTCAGTCCCGCCGGAGCGATACGAGGAAGTCGCGGACGCCCTCGTCGTGCTCGGGCGCCGCATCGCCAGCTGACGACCTGCTCGGTCGCGTGATCCAGCGTCAGTATCGAATGTGGTTCGACGCTCGATCAGATCGGAACGGCCGTACCCGAAACCATCACGCCGGGCTCGCCGGGTCGGATCGAGACGGTGAGGAGACTTGGCCGGCCCATCGCGACACCCTGGAGCACCTCGAATGAGGCCGGGGCCTCGATGTCACCGCGGTCACGCAGATAGCCGCCAAGGGCCGCGGCCGCCGCCCCCGTGGCGGGATCCTCCACGACTCCCCCGACCGGGAACGGGTCCCGGGCCAAGAACCGATGCGGGCTTTCACGCCAGACGAGTTGGAGGGTGGTCAGGTCGTGTGCCAGCATCAGGTCCTTGAGCGGCTCGAACGGATAGTCGAGCGTATCGAGCCGCGCGCGTTCACGGGCGGCCAGGATCAAGTGCCTTGCCCCGGCGAACCCGACCGCCGGCGGGAGTGCCGGGTCGAGCTCGTCATCCTGCCATCCGAGGAGCTCGATCGCCCCGTCGACAAGCCCCGGTCCGGGCGGTTCGACCGATGTCCCGACCGATGTCAAGGTGGCGACGATCTGTCCGTGCTCATCGACCGTGGTGTCCACCGGCACGAGACCGCCGTTGGTCAGAAGCACGACGCGACCCTGCAGGCCGCCGGGAACGAGGCCCCGCTCCGCCAGGACCACACCACCGGCGATCGTTGCGTGACCGCAAAAGGGTACTTCGGCCAGCGGGCTGAAATAGCGGACCCGGAAGCGTTTCGGGTCATCCGCTCGATCGCGGGCAAGAAACGCCGTCTCCGAATAGCCGACCTGGGCCGCGATCCGCTGCATCTCGTCGACGGACGGCAGCGACGACCCGATCCAGACCCCCGCGGGATTGCCGCCAGACGGGTCGGTGGTAAACGCCGCCGACCGGATCAGGATCGAATCCGGGTCACGCATCGCCGCCGATGGTACCGCCAGCACGAACGCGGTTCCGTGCCGGGTGTACGCTGTCGCCGCTGAGCGCGCGCCAGCCGGAAGTGTCATGGCAGATACGTTGAACCAGAGATCGTCGGCGGCGGTCCCACTGTCCGACGATATGCGCGCCGCTCTGGCCCCCGTCGTCGGTCGAACCGAGCAGGTCGATCTGGTCGCATCCGGCGTCGGGTGCACACTCGTCCTGACTGATCGACACCTGGTCCTCGTCCGCGACGGAGCGCATTTCCGACCGCGGTCCGGCGTCCGAGCGTGGCATCTGGAACAGCCGACCAGCGTGCGACTCACGCCGGCTCATCACGCCACGTCGAGACTGGTCATCTCCGACGGGGAACGGTCGGCAAGTGTCTTCGTCACCGCAGAACAACAGGCTGACGTCCAGGAGCTGGTGGCCGCCGTCAGGCGGCAGACCCACGCGTCGGCCAAGGAGTCTCAGGCCGGTCGGCCGGCCTGACCGTCGTCCCTGGACGCCACCAGGATCGCGGCCGAGAACCCCGGCCAGACGTCCAGGGCCCATGGTCCGTACGCTCGATCGGTCAGCACGGCGAGCGCCAGATCCGCCACGGGGTCCGCCCACAAGAATGTCCCGGAACCCCCGAAGTGTCCGACCGTGCCGGAGCTGTTCGTGTCCGCCATCCAGTGGCTCGACTTTGCGTCGTGCAACTCGAGACCCAGGCCCCAATCGAGGGGGTCGAACCGCCCGACCCCGGGGAGCAGACCGACCAGACCCGGAAATGCCACCGTGCTGGCCGACTCGAACGTGGCCGGGCTGAGCAGCGTGGGTCGGAGCAGCTCCTTGGCCAGCCGGGCCAGGTCGGTGATCGGCCCGTGAAGCCCTTGCGAGGGACGCTCACGAAGGCGCGTGTCGGTCATCGCCAAAGGCCCCAGCACGAAACTCTCGAGGGCGGCCGCGAACGGTCCGCCGACGCGTTCCGCGACAAGATCGCCGAGCAGGTCGAACCCGGCGTTGGAATAGATCCGGCGCGTTCCAGGTCGGGCGACGGTCGTCGGGCCGTCGAAGGTCAAGCCTGAGGCATGAGCGAGCAGGTGGCGGATCGTCGATCCGGGTGGGCCGCACGCTTCGTCCAGGTCGACCAGCCCGCGGTCCGCTGCGACCAGGACGGTCAAGGCCGTCGCGATCTTCGTGACCGATGCCCAGCGGAAGAGGCGCGCTGGATCGCCGTGAATGGCGATCACCCCGGTCGGGCCGACAACGGCAGCCGCCGCATGGTCGGCGCCCCACGTGTCGGTCTCACTCAGGACGGACGCAAGGTCGGACATGGCGACTAGCCTATGCTGACGCCATGCCACGCCGTCACACGGCCGTGATCGGGCCTCTCGCAGCCATCTTCGGCGCCGTTCTCCTCGCCTCGACAGCCCTCGCCGTCAACGCCAGGGAGTTCCCGGCCGGCAAGGAGGGGTACCACAGCTATGCCGAGCTCACCGCCGAGGTCGCGGCAGTGGCGGCAGCGCACCCCGACATCGTCCAGCGCTTTTCGATCGGCCAGAGCTACAAGGGCCGCGAGATCTGGGCCGCCAAGGTGTCCGACAACGTGACCGTCGATGAAGACGAGCCCGAGGTCATGTTCGACGCCGGCCACCACTCCGACGAACACATGGGCACGGAGATGACCCTGCGGATCCTTCACTGGCTCGCCGACGGCTACGGGGTCGATCCCCGGATCACCGACATCGTCGACACCCGCGAGATCTGGATCGTCTTCCTGATGAACCCCGACGGAGCCGAATTCGATATCAAAGGCGGCCACTTCCACTTCTGGCGAAAGAATCGGCAACCCACTCCCGGGTCCACTTCGATCGGCACCGACCTCAACCGGAACTACGGCTACAAGTGGGGCGGCGGCGGACGGACCAGCACGAACCCGCAGGCCATCACCTATCGAGGCCCCGCCGCCTTTTCCAGCCCGGAAGACCGGGCGATGCGCGACTTCCTGGCCAGCCGGGTGATCGGTGGCCGCCAGCAGATCCGGGCCGGGATCTCGTTCCATGAGTACGGCCGACTGGTGATGTGGCCGTATGGCTATACGAAGAAGAACGTTCCCTCCGACATGACGACTGACGATCACGCCGCGCTGGCGAAGATCGGCAGGCACATGGCGTCGACCAACGGCTACCGCCCGGAGCAGGCGAGCGACCTGTACATCACGTCGGGCACGTCGCGGGACTTCGAATACGGCTCGTACCGGATCTTCAGCTATACGTTCGAGCTGTCGGTCAAGGACTACCCCGACGACTCGAAGATCAAGAGCGAGACCGGTAGAAACAAGGAGGCCGTGCTCTACCTCATGGAGCACGCCTGGTGCCCCCTTGGCGTCCTCGGCAGCGCGGTGAAGACCGCCCGGTGCGGCGTCTTCGACGACGACCTGGAAGTCTCGCGAGGCTGGCAGGTCGATCCGGACGGCACGGACACCGCCCCGGCCGGCGCCCGATTCGTCCGGGCAAACCCGGCTCCGACTCACAGCGCCGGCAAGAAGCAGCTCGGCCGAACGCCATCGGGCAGCGCCGCATTCGTGACCGGGGCCGCTGCCGGCGCGACATCGACCAGTGCCGATCTCGATGGCTCGTCGACGATTCGATCGGCGCGGATCAAGCTGGCCGCCGGCCCGGGCCAGGACCTGACCTTCCGATATGTCTTCGCCCACAGCGCGTCTTCATCGAGCGCGGACAGCCTGCGCGCCATCGTCGAGCGTGAGGACGGCAGTCAGGTCGAAGTCTTTGCCGTCGAAGGCCGAGCGGCGGATGTCGACGGCGTCTGGAGGTCGGCGTCGGTCGCCCTGGACCCCTTCGCTGGTGAAGTGGTACGACTGCGGTTCGCGGCGGTGGACGGAGGCACCGCGAATCTGCTCGAAGTCGAAATCGACGATATCCGGGTGACCCGCGCCGACTAAGGGCCGCTACAATCCTGCCTCCACGGCATCGGGCTGACACCCCGGCTGCCGGCACCGATCGATCTGGCGACGGTCCCGTTGAGGTGGTGCGGATGTCGGTCCCGAGGTTCATCGCGGTCCTGTTCGCGGTCGACATCGCGTTCGGCGTCGTCTATCTCGGCTATTTCCTGATCGGGCACCCATATGAGCCGCTGGCCAAGGTCATCGATCTCGACGGTGAGGCGAACCTTCCGACCTGGTACTCGTCGATGCAGTGGTTCTGCGTGGCGTATGTGCTCTGGGTCTTCGCGGTCCGGCACATCGTCCGCTCGCAGGTCCGGTCGTGGTTCCTGATCATCGTGCCGATGGTGTTCCTGCTCTTCTCCGTCGACGAGGTCGCGACGCTCCATGAACATATCGGGGTCCTGACCGATGTCTTGCTGCCGAACGGGACACGCGACGACACCCCGTTCATCCGCACCGGTTTCTACTTCCTCTTCCTGGGGATCCCATTCATCATCCTGTTCATCGGGCTGATCGCGGCCGTGCGGCCCTACCTCGCCCGATACCCGACCGGATTCCTGAAGATCGCCGCCGGCTTTGCGTTGTTCATGTTCGCCGCGGGCGGGCTGGACCTGCTCTCGAACTTCGTCGAGATCGGAACACTTGCGAGTGCGGTCCAGATCCTGACCGAGGAGGTGACCGAGATGATCGCGGCGACGATCGTCCTATGGGGCAGCTACGACTTGATCGCGGGTACGACACCGCTCGTCGATGTCGCGGCCTAGAGCGACCGACCAGGGACCGTCATCGGTCCTTCACGGGGCACATCTATAGTCTGAACATGCGATTCCTCATGCCCAAGCCTCAGGCTCTCCCCTCCCCCACCGATACCCTCCCGGGCCGCCCAGATCCGATCCTCGTCCCGGGCCGACACACCGTCCTCGGAACGCCCATCGCCGGCCCCTGGCCGGACGGGACCCAGACCGCCGTCTTCGGCCTGGGCTGCTTCTGGGGAGCCGAGAAGGCCTTCTGGCAGCTGCCCGGCGTCGTCTCGACCGCGGTCGGGTATGCCGGCGGATCGACCCCGAACCCGACCTATGACGAGGCGTGTTCGGGTCGGACCGGGCATGCCGAGGTCGTCCAGGTCGCCTTCGATCCTGCGCGGATCTCGCTATGAGCAGCTCCTGAAGACGTTCTGGGAGGATCACGATCCCACCCAGGGCATGCGCCAGGGCAACGATCGCGGCACCCAGTACCGGTCGATCATCCTGACCGCGGATGACCAGCAGCGAGCCACTGCTGAGGCCGCACGCGACGCGTACCAGGCCAGCCTGTCCGGTGCCGGCTACAAGGCGATCACGACCGAGATCGCCCCACTCGAGGCGTTCTACTACGCCGAGGACTACCACCAGCAGTATCTCGACAAGAACCCTGGCGGCTACTGCCCGATCCACGCGACGGGCGTGAAGCTGCCCGATGACTTCGCCTTCACACCGATCCACTACGCGGACTGACTCGCCGGTTTACGACGGCCATGGGCGGATCGAGTTGGACGAGGGCGGTCTCAGCGGCCTGATCTACCGCGACATCATCCGTCGCGAGCGACGACGGCCGGCATGACGTGCCCACCAGCAGTCGCGCTGAGTCCCGAGGGCGCGTCGGTGAACGAACGGGATCGGCTACGGCACTGGTCGTACACTGGGACACCCTGACGGCCCCTCATGAGGAACCCCCCCCCGATGGATCACGTTGCCACAGTTCGGCGGATGTATGAACAGCTCAGTGCCGGCGACGTCGACGGCTTCGCCGGATCGCTGGCGGAGGATTTCGTCGAGCATGAGGAGACTCCCGGTCTTACGCCGACGAAGGATGGGGTCCTATCCTTCTTTCGGGCACAGATCGCGGCGTTCCCGGACATGCGGATGGCGGTCGAGGACACCGTCGCCGAGGGTGACAAGGTCGTGGCTCGCGTTCGTTACACCGGCACGCAGCGCGGAGACTTCCAGGGCATGCCGGCGAGCGGCAAGGCCGTCGACGCGCAACTCATCGATATCTTCCGTTTCGACGCCGATGGTCGAATCGCCGAACATTGGGGTGTCATGGACCTGATGGCGATGATGCAGCAGCTCGGTGTCGTGCCGGGCGGACCCGTCTAGGCGATCGCTCCGCCGGGAATCGCCCCGGCGAAGAAGGGAGAGACCGATGTCCGAGCACCCGAATGTCGCGGTCGTCCGCGCCGCCTATGAGGCTGTCGACCGAGGTGACATGGCCGGCTCACTCGATTCGCTGTCCGATGACGTGATCTGGCACGAGATCGGGCGTTCCGAGCCGCGGGCCGGCAAGATGGCTGTGATCGAGGCCATGCAGGCTGGATCGGCGAGCATCGACGTCAGGGTCCACGACGTCCTGGCCAACGACGACCACGCCATCGTCCTTGCCGAAGCGACCGCGACCCGCGACGGCCGGACGCTGACCTATCGGGTCGCCGAGATCGCCCATGTTCGCGACGGAAAGATCGTGGAGCGCTGGGCGTTCTCCGACGACACGGCGGCGATCGAGGCGTTCTTTGCCTGATCCGGAGACCGGCCCACAGCCCGAGGGGACCGGCGACTTCATCGGTCAGGTCGGATTGTTCGAGACTGCGAACGGGCTGCCGCACGGCCCCATGGCGATCGTCCTCGGTATCGCCCTGGCACTCCTCTTCTACCCGTTGCGGCGGGCAGTCCGGGCCGTGTTCCGATAGATCCCACGACGCGAGCGCCGATCCCGGATGGCATCACCTCGGGTGGGGTCGTCGCCATCGCCCGACACCTGCCGCCGGCCGATGCGATCTCGGTCGCGGATGGTCGCATCCCGAACGACACATCCGGTCGCCACTGAGCGTCTTCCTCTCTGGCCGCAGTGCCGCTGTCATGTCGCACCCGCCATCGCGCGGGCGCACTGACTGGCGCTTGCGGCATCCTTACGTCACGCACCGGAGTCCCCGTTCCCGATGTCCGCGACAAGACAGGCCACGCCGCGCAAGGCGACCGCGCGCACCCAGCCGACGACGATCGGCTGGCTGGCGGTCATCCTCTTCCTGTTCCTCGCCGGCCTCGGGGCGGTCGCCGCGGTCGCCGCGGTCGGCGCCTACAACGGCCTGGCCGCCGGGCTGCAGGCGCCCTCGACGCTGACCCAGTACGTGCTCCCCCAGGAGACGGTCATCTACGACCGGACCGGGACCATCGAACTCGCCCGCTTCGGCAACGCGAAGCGCGAGGTCGTCACGTTCGACCAGATCCCGCCGATCCTGCTCGATGCGACGACCGCCGTCGAGGACAAGACATTCTGGGAGAACGCCGGCTTCGATCCGGTGGCCATCGTGTCCGCAGCGATCGACTCGTTGCGTGGCGACAGCCGCGGGGCGTCAACGATCACCCAGCAGCTGGTTCGAGCGCGACTCCTTGATGCGGACCTCGTCCAGGACCCCAGCCGGAACGTCGAACGCAAGCTCAAGGAGATCATCCAGTCGATCCGGGTGACCCAGTATTTCTCCGGCGAGGAGGGCAAGCAGGAGATCATCACCGCCTACCTCAACCAGAACTACTACGGCAATCAGAGCTACGGCGTGAAGGCGGCGGTCCGTACCTACTTCGGGATCGATCTGGCCGATATCGATCCGGCACAGGCCGCGATCATCGCCGGCCTGCCCAAGTCGCCGTCCAATTACGACCTCGTCCGCAACGCCATCGAGCAATGCGACACGGTCGTCGACGAGGGCGCCGAGTGTCCCAAGGGTCATCTGGTCGTGCAGCCTGACACGACCGTGGTCCAGCGTCGCAACCAGATCCTCGACCTCCTCGCGGAGGGTCGTACGCCGATGTCCGGGAATACCTACACGGCCGCAGACTTCATCGCGGCCAAGCAGGATCCCGTCGTGCTGGCCGGGCAGTCCGCGACGCGCTGGGTCGCGCCGCACTTCGTCTGGGCGGTCCGCGACGAACTCGCCGACAAGCTGTGTGGCCCAGACACGCCAAGCTGTGACGCCCTCGACTTCGGTGGCCTGCGGGTGACCTCCACCCTCGATGTCGGGCTCCAGAAGATCGCCGAAAAATGGACCAGGGCCGCCGCGATCGTGCCCCGCGCCAAGAACCCGGCGGCAGCGGCTCGCGCACTCGGATTCGACAAGCTCGAACCGTGGATGAAGAACCTGCAGGGCAAGAACCTGCACAACAGCGCCATGGTGGCACTCGACTACCAGACGGGCGAGCTCATCGCCTACGTCGGCAGCGCCAACTATTACGCGAGCTCCAGCAAGAAGTCCTTCCAACCCCAGTTCGACGTCGTCGGCAAGGGGTACCGTCAGCCGGGTTCGGCGTTCAAGCCGTTCAACTACGCGACCGGGATCAACGACAAGACACTGACCGCCTCGACGATGCTGATGGATGTCGGCACCGACTTCGGGGGCAACCCGCCATACAAACCGAACGACGCCGACCGACTCGAGCGCGGGCCTGTCCGGGTCCGGAATGCGCTCCAGTTCTCACTGAATATCCCGTCGGTCAAGGCCATGGGCATCAACGGGCCGGATCATGTCTTCGCCAAGGCACAGGACTTCGGGATGGTCTTCCAGGGCCCGCGGACCGCCGACCTGGCGCTGGCGCTGGGTGTCCAGGAAGTCCGGCCGGTCGATCTCGTCACCGCCTATGGCACGCTCGGCAACAGCGGTCGGATGATCCCCCACACGACGATCCTCGCGGTCAAGAAAGCCGACGGCCAGGACGTGGTCGATCCGTACGTCCCGCCAGCCGGTGAAAAGGCGGTCAGCCCCCAGGCCGCATTCATCGTGACCGACATCCTGGCCGGCAACACGAATCCCAATGTCAATCCGTACTGGGGCAAGTTCGCGATCCGGAGTCCCGATGGTCGACGGCCGGCCACGCTCAAGACCGGGACGAACAACGACGCCAAGGACCTCAACGCGTACGGCTACATCGCGCCGCCGACCAACAAGGGTCGAGACGCCGGTGCCTACGCCCTCGCTGTGGGCGTCTGGAACGGGAACTCTGACAACAGCCTCGTCTCGACCGCGGCCCAGCCGTTGTTCTCCATCGACGTGTCGACATACGTCTGGCAGGGCTTCCTGCAGGAGGCATCCAGGGACTGGCCGATCACCGATTTCGCACGACCCGACACGGACCTGGTCCGGGTCAGGGTCGACCCATGGACGGGCCTGCCGTCGTCGCGCAGCGACAATGTCAACGAATGGTTCATCGCCGGGACGGCACCCCAGGTGCCGCTCGGGCCCGATACATGCGGCATCGACGTCGTGTTCCGGGTCGGCGTCGAGACACCGTTCGATTCCTGGATCCGGGCCGACCGCGACTGGCTCCGACGGGCAGAACGCGGTGCCGGGACCATCGGCGGGCCGGAGCGGACCCGCGTCTCGTACTTCTACAACGGATCGTTCCAGCCATACGGTGCGTCATGGGGCGCCCTGGTCGGGGGCAGCTGCGGTCCGCAACCGACGCCATCGTGTTATGTCGTGCCGACGCCGGATCCAAGCGGCGTGACACCGTCGTTCGCCGTGCCCTCGCCGTCCGGGTCGGAAGTCGCGGCGCTCCCGTGCCCGACGTCAAGTCCCCTGGAATCGCCAAGCGAGAGTCCATCCGAAGCGCCGTCGGCGACGCCCACCGAACCACCGCCGACCCCGGCGCCGACGCCGACCGCGGCCCCGACAGCGACACCCAAGCCGACCCCAGCGCCGACGCCGGCACCGACACCCACCCCTACACCGACGCTCGAGGTCGTCCCCGTCCCGCCAGCGCCGTGACCGAGCCGGGCCTCGACACAGGAATGTCATGTCGGTGGGCCATGATCGGCGCGTGAGTACCGCTGCTCGAACCTCCGCGTCCAGCCCGACCGCTTCGTCGAACGCGATCCACCCGGATATCCGGGCGGCCATCGCGGGCGTCGTCGCGACCGCCACCGCGCTCGGCGCCTCGGAGCTGCTGGCCGGATTGCTGCCCGGCGCGACGTCGCTGATCGCCTCGGTCGGCCAGGTCGCCATCGACCTCCAGCCACCCGGCGCGAAGGACGTGGTCGTGACCCTGTTCGGGACGAACGACAAGCTCGCCCTGGAACTGTTCGTGGTCTTCGTCGCACTCGTGTTCGGGGCCATCCTGGGGCTCGTCGCTCGTCGCTGGTATCTGGTCGCGGTCGGGGCGTTCATCGCCTTCGGGGTGGTGGGCTTCGTGGCGGCCCTTGGCGACCCACTGGCCAACCCCGCGATCGCAGCGGTCGTATCGGCCGTGTCGGTCGGGGCGGCCCTGTGGGTCCTTGGCTGGCTGCTCCCCGTATCGAGCACGGCGTCGGCCAGTCAGCCGACGGCCCAGATGCCGGACTGGTCCCGACGGTCCTTCCTGGTCCGATCGGCCGCGGTCGGTGTCGGCTCGCTGGCCCTCGGGGTCGTGGGCCGGAATCTTCTGGAACGGCAACGCGTGCCACCGGTCGGCAACGGCCCGAGCGTTCCCCCGGCGTCGGTCATCGTGCCACCCGTGTCGGCCGATCAGGACCTGTCGACGACCATCACCGGACTGACGCCGATCGTGATGCCCAATGATCGCTTCTATCGGATCGACACCGCCCTCCTGACGCCGAGCGTCAGCACCGACGGCTGGACGCTGCGCATCTTCGGGATGGTCGATCGCGAGACGACGCTGACCTGGGATGAGTTGATCAACCTCCCGATGTTCGAGCAATACACGACCATCTCCTGCGTCAGCAACGAAGTCGGTGGCAATCTCGTGGGCAACGCCAAGTGGACCGGGGTCAGGCTGCGCGAGGTCCTCGATATGGCCGGTGTCCAGAGCAGCGCCAGCCAGCTGGTCGGTCGATCGGTGGATGGCTGGACGGCCGGGATGCCCACAGCCTGGGTCATGGATCCGGCGCGAGAACCGATGATCGCCCTCAAGATGAATGACGAGCCGCTGCCGCCGAGCCACGGGTATCCCGCCAGGCTCATCGTCCCGGGCCTGTACGGCTACGTCTCGGCCACGAAGTGGCTGAAGGAGCTCGAGCTGACGACGCTGGATGCGTTCAACGGGTACTGGGTCCCGCTCGGTTGGGCCAAGGAAGCGCCGATCCTGACCCAGTCACGGATCGACACTCCGCATGGCGGGGTCCATCCGGGGCAGGTCGCGATCGCCGGGATCGCATGGGCACCCGATCGGGGGATCTCCAAGGTCGAGGTCGCCATCGACGGTGTGTGGCGCGATGCTCGGCTGTCGACCCCGATCTCCGACGCGACGTGGGTCCAGTGGGTGGCCGACTGGGCCGCCGAACCCGGTTCCCACACCATCTCCGTGCGGGCGACCGATGGCACCGGCGTCGTCCAGGAGGAGATCCCTTCACCGCCGGCTCCGGACGGTGCCCGCGGCTGGCATACCATCGCCATCAACGTCAGCTGATCCCTGCGACTCGTTGCGGCGGGCCCTCGCCGAATCGGTATAGAGTCAGTCGATGGCTCGACGTCGGTACCTGTTCGACCCGCCCGAGCGCTTCGTGGCCGGCACCGTAGGCCGACCCGGCGATCGGACGTTCTTCCTGCAGGCACGCGACGGCCCACGCGTGGTCTCGATCGTGCTGGAGAAGGTCCAGGTCGTGGTCCTCGCGGATCGGTTGCGCGACCTGTTGTCCGAACTCGGCCGGCGAGGCGTCGCTGCGGTATCCGAGACCGACGTGCCGGTCCCTGCCGATGACACCGAGCCCCTCGATGAACCGCTCAACGAGGCGTTCCGGGCGGGTTCGCTGACGCTCGGCTGGGACGGCGAAGCGGAACGCGTCCTGGTCGAGGCACGCGCCCAGTCGGAGGACGGCGAAGCGATCGATCCGGACGACGATGACGACGACGACGAGGACGGCCCGGACCTGCTGCGGGTCATGATCTCGGCCGACGCGGCTCGAGGGTTCGTGGCCCGCGCGGCGCGAATCGTGGCGTCGGGCCGACCACCATGCCCGCTGTGCGGCGCACCGCTCGACCCGCAGGGCCACATCTGCCCGCGTCGCAACGGCCACTACGTCAACTAGGCGTCCTCGAGGTGATGGATCGCGGTCCGATCCTTGAGGTGCTGCGCGAAGGCGAGATCGAGGTCATCGGTCGGATCGTCGAGTCGTCCAATAACGCGCTGCTGGTGCGGGTCACGCGCGTGTGTCCCGACCCGGAGCCGGCGATGACCATCGAGGCCATCTACAAGCCCACCGTCGGCGAGCGTCCGCTGGCCGACTTCCCGGACGGGACGCTGGCCCAACGGGAGGTCGCCGCCTGGCACGTCTCCGAGGCGATCGGCTGGGCGATCGTCCCGCCGACGGTCCTGCGCGACGGGCCGTTCGGCAGCGGGATGGTCCAGGCCTACGTCGAGTCGGATCCCGACGTCGATGTGGTCGCCATGGTCATCGGCGACGATCCGCGTCTCCGTCGGATGGCCGTCCTCGACGCGATCGTGAACAACACCGACCGCAAGGGCGGGCACATCCTCCCGGTCGACGCGGCAGATCACGTCTATGGAGTCGACCACGGCGTGACGTTCTCGCCCGTCCCGAAGTTGCGGACGGTGCTGTGGGGCTGGCGTGGCCAGCCGCTGGATGCGGACGAGATCGCGGGCGTCGAGGCCGTCCGGAGCGGACTGGGAGGCGACCTCGGCGAGACGCTCCGGCCGCTCCTGTCGCGCTCGGAGATCCGGGCCACGACCCGGCGGGTCGAGTCCCTCCTGGCGACGGGCCGGTTCCCCTACCCGTCGCCGGATTGGCCGGCCATCCCGTGGCCGCCGTTCTAGGTCCTCAGTCGTCGATCAGGCGCGCCCGAACACCGCCTTGATCCCGGGCTGATTGAGGTAATACAGGATCGCACCGTCGATGATGATGCTCAGCGCCTGATTCGCGATGCCTGAGCCCCCGATGATGTACAGCACGGACAGGATGATCCCGAACGCCGCCACGGCGACGCCGAGCGGCCAGGCCCACGGCTTGAGGGTCCACGCGCCGTAGGCGAAAGCGATGAGCAAGGCGGCATAGGCGAGCGCGGCGATGCCGAGCAGGCCCCCGAGGGCGCCGAAGAGGACGGTGCCGGCAAAGAGGACGATGAAGCCACCGAACAGCCCGAGGACGCCGCCGATGCCCGCCAGGATGGCGAGGATCGTGATCCCGGTCGGACGCGAGCCGGCGGCGGCCCCGACCGATGCGGGTGGAGTCCAGGTCGTGGACGCAGGGGGCGTGCTCGCAGCCGGCGGCGCGGCAGCGGGTTCGGGGGCCGGAGGCGCCGGGGGCGGGGTGGCCGCTACTGGCTCAGGGGCCGGATCCATGGGGGTCGGATCGGTCATCGTGCTTGGTGCCTCCTTTGTCGATCCGGCCTGGCGACTTGTGCCACGCTCGGACTGCGCCCCATGCTAACGAAGTAATCATGGCTGGCAAGCCCCATCATGCAGCCGCGCCGCGTCGGCGCACCAGTTCCTCGGCGATGAAGGGCCCGCCGCTACGATGGCCTCGTGCCAGGACATGACCCGCAGGACCTCCTCCTCGACCTCGATCCGGCGCAACGTAGGGCGGTCACGATCACGAGCGGACCGCTGTGCATCCTGGCCGGTGCGGGCAGTGGCAAGACCCGAGTCATCTCGCGCCGGGTTGCCTACGCGATCGCGACTGGCGTCGTCCGCCCACGCGACGTGCTGGTCGTCACGTTCACCGACAAGGCTGCCGGCGAGATGGCGTCTCGGCTGGCCGATCTCGGACACCGGGGGGTGGCGGCATCGACGTTCCACTCGGCCGCGCTCCGCCAGCTTCGTCATTTCTGGCCACGTGCCCACGGCAGCGACCTGCCGTCGATCCTCGAGTCGAAGGCGCCCATCCTCGCCCCGCTGGCAGCCAGCCTGCCCGGTGGCTATCGATATCTGCCGATCCGTGATCTGGCAGCGGAGATCGAATGGGCCAAGGCGAGGCGGATCGCGCCGGCCGACTATGCGGACGCGACGCAGGACGACGGGCATGACGGACCCCTGCCGCCGGATCTCATGGCCGGGCTGTATCGCCGCTACGAGACCGCCAAGACGCGCGCCGCACGGATCGACTTCGAGGACATGCTCGAACTGACCATCGAGCTCATCGACGGCGACCGGTCGATCGCCGATGAGGTCCGCGACCGATATCGGTGGTTCTCGGTCGACGAATTCCAGGACACGAACCCACTCCAGGCCGCCCTCCTCGATGCATGGCTGGGCGATCGAACGGACCTGGCCGTCGTCGGCGACGAGGACCAGACCATCTACACCTTCACCGGGGCGACGAGCGACTACTTGATCGAGTTCGAGACGCGCTTTCCCGACGCCCGGGTGGTTCACCTCGAGACGAACTACCGATCGACTCCGGAGATCCTGGGTCTCGCGAACCGGGTCCTCGACGAGGGTCGGCGATCGAGCGACGAGCGAAGGTCAAAGGACCTACCCCGACCGCCCAAGCGCTTGATCCCGAGCTTGCCCACGGGGCCATCGCCCGAGATCTGCGGATTCGCCACCGACGACGCGGAGCTGGCAGCGCTGGTCGCGGCCATCCGCCGCCTGGTCGCCGCCGGAACGGTCCCCGGAGCGATCGCAATACTGGTCAGGATCAACGCCCAACTCCCGGCCATCGAGCGTGAGCTTGGTGCGGCCGGGATCCCGTTCCACGTTCGCGGCGAACGATTCTTCGCCCGTCCGGAGGTCCGGCGAGCCATCCGGGCAGCCAGCCGGGCCGGCTCGTCGGTGGAACCGGGCGATCCGCTGGCGGCACAGCTTGCCGGCGTGTTCGAGCGTGAGCTCGGGGTCCGACGCGATGCCATCCCGGACAGTGGTCCGGCCGCGGAGCGGCATGGCGCGGTCGTCACCCTGCTCGAGTTGGCCGACGGTCTCGTTCGCACGGATCCGACCGCCGATCTTGCCGCGTTCCTGGCCGAAGTCACGCGGCTGACCGAGGTCGAGGCGGGTGGGCAGGCGGCTGGTGTCGAGTTGCTGACCTATCACCGGGCCAAGGGACTCGAGTGGGACGCCGTCTTCCTGCCGGCGCTCGAGGAGGGGACGCTCCCCATCCGTCAGGCGACCGAACCGACCGAGATCGCCGAGGAGCGCCGACTGCTGTACGTGGGCATCACCCGTGCCCGTCGATACCTGTGGCTGTCCTGGGCGACCAGCCGGGTCGGTGTGACGGGTCGAGAGGCTCGTCGCGCGCGATCACGGTTCCTCGATGGGCTGGTACCGAGGGCCATGAACCGCGCCGCGCCGCGCTCGGCGACGGTCAGACCCGCCCAGACGGACCCGGCCGACCGATCGCCGCTGTCGACCGCACTCCGAACCTGGCGCACGGCCCGTGCCCGGTCCGATGCGGTCGCCCCGTTCATCGTCTTCCACGACGCGACGATCGAGGCCATCGCGGAGCGACGCCCGCGGACGATCGCAGAACTCCGTCGGGTCCCCGGGGTAGGGCCGACAAAACTGGATCGCTACGGCGATGAGATCCTTGCGGTCGTCGCCGGAACGAGCTAGGCCCGGACCTCCTGGCGCATGAACGCGACGTAGGCGGCCCCGAAACAGACCACGGTCAGGGCGACGAGGGCGACGACCTGGGGCCAGACCAGGAGCAGGCTCTGGTCGATCGACAACAGACCGGATACCTGCTGTTGGGCCTGGGTGTACTGCCCGATCGTCGACGGGATGACGACATCGCGGGCATTGACCGTGGGATCGAGGATGACCCGGCTGACCTCGAAATAGAGCTGGCTGGGCAGCAGTCGCCGAACGAACTCCTGGAGCTGAGCGGCGCCCACCACGGTATCGAACGCCGCGCCCGCCGCGGGTTGGATGAACCCGGTGACGATCGTGGTCAACAGGTCGCCCAGGACGGCCACGAGGAACCACACCCCGAACCCGATCAGGGCAGCCGTCGCCGCGCGACGGATCACGACCGACAGGAGCAACCCGAATGACAGCCACAGACCGACATACAGGAATGTGGCCAGCAGCCAGGTGACGAGCCGGATGACTTCTTCGGAATGCGGCACGATCCCGAGACGCACGATCCCGAAGCCCGCGATGAGCAGGATGACCGAGGTCAGGACCAGCGCGATGACCGCCATGCCGGCCGCGAACTTGCCGTTGATCACGTCGTCGCGGTAGATCGGCTGGGCGAGCAGTCTGGGCAGCGTCCCTTCCGCGCGTTCGCCATTGACCGCATCAAATGCGAAGGCGAGCCCGAGCAGCGGGGCCAGCAGCGCCACGAACCGGTCGACCCGGAGGATCCCGATGTCGGGCGAGCCGACCGTGAACAGGGCAAGGAAGACAGCCGGGACCCCGCTCGCCTGTGGGGCCAGCGAGCGGATCTGGTCGGCGGCGTAGTAGAGCGGGATGGCCGCGGCCAGGCCGAGCACGACCAGGAGGACGATGAACCGAACGCTCAGCAGGTGGTCGCCGAATTCCTTGGCGGCGATCACGCGCCAGCCCGACCGCGGGATGCGCAACGCGGTCACGATGCGCTCCGGTCCGCGCTGGCCCGTCGTGTCGACTTCGGTCGGCGTCCCGGTCGTTTGGGCAACGGGCGCTCGACAGCGACGCGATAGATGTCGTCGAGCGACGGGATGATCGGTCGGATGGTCGTCAGACGCAGTCCGTGTTCGACCGCGGCGACGAGGACATCCTGTCGGACCCGGCCCTCATCGTCGGCTGGCCGGACATGAAGCCGCCACAGGTCGCTCCCGATCGGTGGAGGTTCGACGCCGGCGACCGAGGTCAGCGCTTCGAGGATCGAGGTCGCACGCACGTGATCCGCGGCCGTCGGCAACTCCAGGCCGACTTCGATGACCGCGCTGCCATCGCCGAATGTCGCGGCCAGCTCGGCCATGGTCCCGACCCCGACCAGCCGGCCCGAAGCGAAGATGCCGATCCGGTCGCACACCGACTGCACCTGGTTCAGGAGGTGGCTGGAGAGCATGACGGCCAGGCCGCGATCGTCGACCAGCTTGCGCAGCAGGTCCAGGATCTCGACCACGCCCAGTGGGTCGATCGATGTCGTCGGCTCGTCGAGGATCAGCAGGTCAGGCGACTTGACCAGCGCGTCGGCGATGCCGAGTCGCTGGCGCATGCCCCGCGAATACGTCCCGACCTGGTCGTCCGCCCGATCCGTCAGGCCCACATGCTCGAGTACCTCGTTGATGGCCGCGTCGGCGTCTCGCCGGTCCAGCCCGTTGAGCCGGGCCGTATAGCGCAGGTTTTGGCGCCCGGTCATCCCCTCGTAGAAGCCGACGGCATCGGGCAGGTAGCCGACCCGGCGCTTCACCTCGCGCGGCTCGCGGGCCGGGTCGAGGCCCATCACGGCGGCACCGCCCGAGGTCGGTTCGGACAGGCCCAGGAGCATCAGGATCGTGGTCGTCTTGCCGGCGCCATTCTGACCGAGCAGCCCGAAGATCTCCCCGGGATAGACCTCGAGGTCGAGGTGGTCGACCGCGGTGATCGTGTCGTATCGCTTGGTCAGGCGCCGGGTCCGGATGACCGGCTCGTGCGAGTCGAGTGGGGCGGGCTCGCTGGGCGGTCCCGGCTCTGGGTCGGCCGACACCGGCAATGCGCCGGCGGCGGTCATCGCCGTCCGAACCGCTGGAAGGTCCACCACAGCCCGATCAGGACGATCGCGATCAGGCCGATACCGACCGCACCCCAGAAGAGCGACGTCTCGATGGTCACCCGGATATCGGTCGAGGCGTTGGCTTCGGGCGCGGTCGCCTTGAACGTTGCCTGGTAGTCCCCGGCGATCGCATCACTCGACGGCGTCACATGGGCGACGACGCTGACCTGCTGCTGAGCAGGCACCGCGATATCGGTCTCCGGATCGAACTTGACGGTCCAGCCGGTTGGTGCTGTGGCCGTCATCTTCGCTGCCTCGATATCCGCCGTACCGGTGTTCGACAGGATCAAGGTCAGGTCGCTGCTCGCACCGGCGCTCGCGCTCAGATTCAGCCGCTGGTCCGAGGTCGAGAGGGACAAGGTGTACGTGCCGGTGATGGTGACCGCGAGATCGGCATGCGCGGTCTGGCTGCCACTGGTCACGTCGACCGAGATCGGATAGTCACCGGCGGATGCGTCTGACGGCGCCTTGGCCGTGACGGACACGGGAGACGTCGCGCCGGCGTTGACGACGACGCTGGCCGCCTGTGCCTGCGATCCGATCTGCGCCGTCACGGTCCAACCTGCCGGTCCGGTGACGTTGGCGCTGAACGGCAGGTCGTCGGCCGTGTCGTTCTTGAGGGTCAGCGAGAAGGTGAAGGAGGCGTTCGATGCCCCCTGGAGCTGCGGCGTATCGGTCGTGAGTGTGACGTCGCCGGCCGCCGCCGGCGTGACCCGGACATCGACGGTCAAGGTCGTGCTGGCGCCGGATGACGTCGTGCCTCGGACATCGATCGTCTGGCTACCCGCGGCGGCATCAGCCGGCACGGTCACCGCGAGTGTCACCTTGGTCGGGTTCTTGCCCGTCGATTCGATGCCGTCGATGGTGAACCCGCCGCCGCGCAGGACCGCGGTCCAGCCGTCGGGCGCCTTGCCGACGGCCAGGTCGACCCGGCCGGGTTGGTCGGTCGTGACCTCGATATCGAAGTTCGGACTCGCACCGGGCGCCACGGCGACCGCCGGAAAGGGCGTGGTCATGGTGATCGCGTTGGCGGCGCTGACCGGCGCCAGCCCGATCGCCCCCGCCCCGATCGATCCTGCCGCGGCCAATGTCGCCGCTGCGAGGCCGAGTTTCGTCCGCGACGATCGGACCTTCCATGCCACGGCCACGGAGACCTCCTTCGGTTGTTCGACGTCGGCGGGCGCCTGGGGAGCGCCACGGGTCGCCGTTCGCATGACATGCGAAACTGGACCGCCCGCGATTCTCATCCCGCGAAGGTGGCGGAATCAACCAAGCTTCGATGAAGAGAACGCAATGTTGGGCCGTCGTGGTCGTCGGCCGGGGAGGGTCTCGGGCCTCGGCCCCGGGGGTCTCGTGCTCGGCCCCGGGGTCCTCGATCTTTGACAGATGCTCACCAGACGGGCGCTAGTCAGGACAGGATCGGCAGATGCTCACCATCCGGGCATCTGTCAGCGAGCCGTCCGGATGCCACGCTCGGCCACACGCGATCGGCGCCTTATCCGCTATCGAGCTGGTGACGAACGCTCGCCCGACGGGCATCTGGCAGAGGGCCGGGGTTGAGGGAGTTCCGGGGGGGCGGGAGTTCCGGGGCGGCGGAGTTCCGAGTCGACCCGTCGCCGGCCACGAACCCACCCCGGACCATCGGGCGTTTGACGGAATCGTCCCGTGGGCCGATGATGTTCAGGTAACCCGTCACGCGACGGACCCGGTTCGAGCGCCCAAACAACGCTCCCGAGGCGGATCGCGGAGACCCTAATCAGACCGCTGTTCCAGGATGACACGTCCGAGGAACGCACCCCGGCCGCGCAGCCGATCGCTCATCTCGCGATCATGGCGCGCCAGAAAGCACAGAAGCACCTAGACCATGATGACCCGTTCAACCACATCGTCCGTCACTGGGCGTGCATCCGCCATGCGGCGGATGCGTCGCCGCAGCCACGCGGCGAACCCCAATCCCCTGTTCTGCAGCACCAATGGCTGCGCAAGTCTGCTCCAGCTCGAGCCGTCGACCGGTCGGGCCACCTGCCAGATCTGCGGTTTCGTCCGCCGGTTCGACTGACCCGGCGGGTCGGGCGGCCCGTATCCTGAGACCGCGATGGCCCAGCCCGACCGACCCGATCGCGACCGCCTCGAGCGCCTGATGCGCGCGGAGGTGGCGTCCTTCAGCGACCGTCATCCGCGTTCGCGGGCGATCCATCAAGTGGCCTCGGCGACACTCCTTGCGGGTGTCCCGATGCCCTGGATGGTGAAATGGGCGAGCCCATTCCCGCCGTACGTCGAGCGTGCGTCGGGTGCCCACCTCTGGTGTGTCGACGGCCACGACTATGTCGACTTCAGCCTCGGCGACACCGGCGCCATGGCCGGCCACGGTCCGGCTGCGACGATCGCGGCCGTCGAGGGTCAGATGCGGCGTGGGATCACCCACATGTTGCCGACCGAGGACGCCACCTGGGTCGGCAACGAGCTGACCCGTCGATTCGGGGTCGGCTCGTGGCAGTTCGCGCTGTCGGCGACGGACGCGAACCGATGGGTCCTCCGGATCGCCCGCCAGATCACGGGTCGGAGCATGGTCGCGGTCGACGATCATTGCTACCACGGGTCTGTGGACGAGGCGATCGCGATGCTTGATCCGGGCGGGGCCGTCGTCTCGATGGCGACCTCGGTCGGACCGCAGACGGACGTCGCTCGAACGACGCGGGTCGTGGAGTTCAACGACGTCGACGGTCTCCAGACCGCCCTGGCCGACGGGCGCGTCGCGGCCCTGCTCATGGAACCCGCCCTGACGAATGTCGGGATCGTGCTGCCGGAGCCTGGCTACCTCGATGCCGTCCGGGCGACCACCCGCCAAACCGGCACGCTCCTGATCATCGATGAGACCCACACGATCTGTGCCGGTCCCGGCGGCGCGACCGCCGCGTGGGGCCTTGAACCGGACATCGTGGTGATCGGCAAGACCATCGGCGGCGGCTTCCCGACCGCGGCCTACGGCTTCAGCCCGGCCGTCGCCGCCAGGATCGATGCCTCGACCACGGTCGAGGACTCCGACATCGGTGGCGTGGGCGGGACGCTGGCCGGCTACGCCCTCTCGATGGCCGCGATGCGGGCGACCCTCGGCGATGTCCTGACCGCCGGGGCCTTCGACCGGATGATCCCGCTCGCCGAGCGATGGGAGGCGGGCGTGAACGCGGCCATCACCGCCCACCACGCGCCCTGGCACGTGACCCGGCTCGGCGCCCGAGCCGAGTACCACTTCCGACCCGACCCGCCACGCACGGGGGCCGAGCAGTGGGCCGCCATGGATCCGGACCTTGAGCGGTTCCTCCACCTCTGGGCGATGAACCGGGAGGTCCTCATGACCCCCTTCCATAACATGGCACTGATGTCACCGGCGACCACCGAAGCCGACGTCGATCGGCACACCGAGGTCTTCGAAGCGGCCCTCGGGGCACTGTTCGCCTGACACCGTCCGGGCTGGGGCCGCGGGTCGGGGCCGGGGGCCGGGCGTGGCGGGTGCGTGAGCTACACGCGAATCTGGGATGAACTCGAGGGCCGCACCTCTGGATTTGGCGTAAACCCGCACGAACCGCGACTCGATCACGCTCGTTCGTCAGTGAAACGCGTGTAGCAGCAACGATCGCCCCGGGATCGCGCCGCAAAGCGCCGTGTCGCGCCGGGTCGCGCCGTGTCGCGTCGCGGGCCGGGGCCGAGCGTGGCGGGTGCGTGACCTACACGCGAATCTGGGATGAACTCGAGGGCCGCACCTCTGGATTCGGCGTAAACCCGCACGAACCGCGAGTCGATCACGCTCGTTCGTCAGTGAAACGCGTGTAGCAGCAACGACCGCGCCGGATCCAGCAACGACCGCGCCGGATCCCGCCGGATCGCGCCGGACGACTCCGGCAGTGTGGCCCCGGATCGCCGCGGGCCGGGTCAACGACCCTCGAAGGCGCGCTCGAGTCGCTCTGCCTCGGCGACCGGATCGAGCGGCCGACGATGCTGGCGTGCGGTCGGGGCTTCCGCATTGACCCGGGCGATGGCCTGATTCGCTGCCCGTACCGTGTTCTCGAAGTCACGCCGGAACCGCCCTCGAGACAGGCGTGAGACGCGCGGCGCCCGGTCGACCTTGTCCTCGAGGTCGGCGATCAATCGCCGAGCCTCCTTGTCGGATTCGATCCAGGGCGGCGCGATACCGGCGCTCTTGAGCATTCGGTGGGCCATCGCCCATTCACCGGCGGCACTGTCATCTTCGAGCGGCAGCCGCTCACCCTGGAACGGCAGCTCCTTGAATGCGCCAGCCTCCATCGCCTCGCGGATCTGGCGCTCGACCAGGCTCTCCCAGGAATGTGCCGTCTGCGGTCGACCCTGGGCGTCACGGCGTTGCGGGCTCATCGACCGGATCGTACCGCGGATTCGGGCATACTCGAAGGCGTGAAGGCCCATTCCCAGTCCACGTCCCGGCGTGTCCGTCTGCGTGACGTGACCCTCGCCGACGCTGACCTGCTCGACACCTGGCGAAACGAGCGCGGAGGCTTCAACGACTTCGACATGCCGGCCGACCGGATCGATCGTGAAGCGCTGGCCGCAGGCCCGTTCCGGAGCGAGCGCCGCGGGCTGCTCATCGTCGAGCTCGTCGAGGATGGCCGACCGATCGGGACCGTGAGCTGGCACAGCGAGCGCTACGGACCGAACCCGGAGTCGAGCGCACTCAACTTCGGGATCGAGCTCCTGCCCGAGGAACGCGGACACGGCTACGGGACCGAGGCCCAGGCGCTGCTCGTCGATCTCCTGTTCGAGATCACGCCGACCTACCGGGTCGAGGCATCGACCGATATCGAGAATATCGCCGAGCAGCGTTCGCTCGAGAAGGCCGGCCTGCACCGCGACGGGGTCTTTCGCAAGGTCCAGTTCCGTGCGGGCGCGTACCACGACCTGGTCGTCTATTCCCGCCTCCGCGACGACCCCTGACCGCTCCGGGCGACTGACAGGCAAGCTGTCAGCCACCACTGCTAGGGTTCGGGCGTGCAACTCGCCGCCGACGGCACCCTCATCGTCAGCGCCACGGATCTGGTCGGCTATCTCGCCTGCGACCACCTGGCGACACTCGAACTCGGTCGAGTCCAGGGGCTCTGGGAGAAGCCACACCGGCGCGACGATCCGACCATCGAACTCATCCAGCAGAAGGGCGACCTCCACGAGGCCGCGTACCTGGCCGGGTTGCGGGCCGAGGGCAAGACCGTGGTCGAGATCGCCAAGCAGGTCCTGTCCACACCCGATGACCTTCGCGCGGCGCAGGCGACCACGCTGGATGCGATGCGGGCCGGGGTCGACGTCATCTTCCAGGCGACGTTCTTCGACGGTCGCTGGCGAGGTCATGCCGACTTCCTGTTCAAACGCGACGACCGGCCCAGTCCGGTGCTCGGCGGGTGGAGCTACGACATCGCCGACACCAAGCTGGCGCGTTCGGTCAAGGCTGGGGCGATCCTGCAGATGTGCGTCTATGCGGACCTGCTCGAGAAGCTCCAGGGCGTCGCCCCGGAGTACCTCGACGTCATCACCGGCGACGGCGTCCGCCACCCCCATCGCACGGACGACTTCTCGGCGTATTTCCGGTACGTCAGGGCGCGATTCGACGCCCGCATCGTGGCGGGCCTGGCGGGCGAGCCCGCCGACACCTACCCGAACCCGGTCGATCATTGTCGGGTCTGCACGTGGCTGCCGGATTGCATCGGTCGACGTCGGGCGGACGATCACCTTTCGCTCGTGGCCGGAGTCCGCCGGATCGATACAGAACGACTGATGGCCGGGGGCGTACCGACATTGGCGCGCCTTGCTGCCCTTCCCGAGGACCGGGCGATCGAACAGGTCCCTCCTCGACGACTCGCCGGGATCCGCGAGCAGGCACGGCTGCAGCTGCACGAGCGCGAGACTGGCGATCGGATCTTCGACCTCATCCCGCCCGATCCCGACGACCCGGGTCGCGGCCTCGCCGCGCTGCCCGAACCCTCGCCGTGGGATCTCTTCTTCGACATCGAAGCCGATCCATGGGCGACCGAGGTCGGTCTCGAATATCTCCTCGGTGTCGTCGACGCGAGCGACGGCGAACCCCGCTACCTCGCGATCTGGGGGACGTCGCAGGCGGACGAGCGGGCTGCCTTCGAGCGGTTCATCGACCTCGTCATCGAACGCATCGATGCCCACCCGGAGATGCACGTCTACCACTACGGCGGCTACGAATCGGGCGCCATCAAGCGACTCATGCACCGCCACGCGACTCGTGTCGACGAGGTCGACCGGCTGCTTCGCGGCGATGTCCTGGTGGACCTTTTGAACGTCGTCCGCCAGGGCGTGCGGGCATCGGTCGAGTCGTATTCACTCAAGCAGATCGAAAAGTTCTACATGCCGGTCCGCGAAGGGCCTGTGACGGAGGCTGGGTTCAGCGTCGTCGCGTTCGAGACATGGCTCAGCAACGGGGATCCGGCCGTCCTCGACGGCATCGCCGACTACAACCGCGACGACTGCCTGTCGACGTGGCGGCTACGCGACTGGCTGGAGGATCGTCGAGGTGAGGCGATGACCCGCTGGCCGGCCATCGACTGGACCCGTCCCGTTGCCGAGGCCCCCGCCGCCTCGGATGCCTTGAGCGCCTGGCTGACCGAGGTCGCGGCACGAGTCGAGGCACTCACGGACGGCCTCGAGCCCGACGACCATTCCCCGGGCGCCGACGGTCGGCGCCTGTTGGCCGACCTGCTCGATTGGCATCGCCGCGAGGACAAGCCCCAGTGGTGGCGCTGGTTCGAACTGCGAGACATGACCACCGATGAACTCGTGGGCGAACGTGATGCTCTGGCCGGACTGATCTTCGTGGACGAGCGCCCAGGCGATGGCGTCATGCTCATCCGGAGGTATCGATTCGAGCCCCAGGACCACTCGTTCCACCCAGGCGATGCGGCCATCGATGCGGACACCGGCAAGTCGGCGGGCACGCTCATCGCCATCGACGATATCCACGGTTCCCTCGAGCTCAAACGGTCGCGCAACAGTGACTGGCCGCACCCGGCCGGGCTGATCAAGTCAGGCCCGATCGAGAGCAAGGCGCAGCGTCTCGCGCTGCTTCGCGTGGCCGACACCGTCATCGCGGACGGGATCGATGGCGACGGACCATACCGCGCCGTCCGTGACCTCCTGCTCCGGTGGCCGCCGCGCCGGGTCTCGACCGCGGGCATCGACTTGGTCACACCTGGCGAGGAGGTCCTGTCAGCGGCGCGTCGGATCGCGTTCGAGCTCGACCACGGTGTGCTGCCGATCCAGGGTCCCCCGGGCACCGGCAAGACCTACGCCGGGGGCCGGATGATCGTCGACCTCGTCCGGGGCGGACGCACGGTCGCCATCACCGCCCAGTCGCACAAGACGATCAGCAATCTCCTCGAGTCGGTGATGGACGCGGCGGATGCGGAGCATGTGCCGGTCCGGGCGATCCAGAAGGCCGACGAGGACGACGAGCACGTGGGCCACCTCCCCGGGGTCACTCTGGTCGGCGACAACAAGGCGGTCGAAGCCGCCCTCGCCGCGGGGACCGCCGACGTCGTGGCCGGGACGCCATGGCTCCTGGCCCGGTCCGAATTCGATGGTGCGTTCGACGTCCTGTTCGTCGACGAGGCGAGCCAGATGTCGCTGGCCAACACCGTCGCGATCGGCACGTGCGCCCGCTCGATCGTGCTCATCGGCGACCCGAACCAGCTCCCGATGGTCAGCCAGGGCGTCCACCCCGGGGGCTCTGGCGTGAGCTGCCTCGAGCAGCTCGTCGGTGACTCGGTGACCGTGCCGGCCGATCGTGGCCTGTTCCTCGAGACCACTCGACGCCTGCATCCCGACGTCGACGCGTTCATCTCGCCGGCGTTCTACGAGGGCCGCCTCGAGACCCACCCGGAGACGATCCGTCGCGTTGTCCTGGGCGAGGACCCGCTGCTGTCCGGCTCGGGCGTCCGGTTCGTGCCCGGCACGCACGTCGGCAACGCCGCGCGCTCGAGGGAGGAGGCGGAGATCGTCGCGGGGATCATCACTCGCCTCACCGGGCTGACCTGGCGCGACATCGACGGCCGGCACCGACCGATCACCGTCGATGACGTCATCGTCGTCGCGCCGTACAACGCCCAGGTCGCCGAGATCGGAGCGGCCATCGAGCGACGGACGGGCCAGCGCGGCAACGTCGGGACCGTGGACAAGTTCCAGGGCCGGGAAGGGCTCGTCGCGATCTACTCGATGGCCAGTTCGAGCCGGGAGGACGCGCCACGCGATATGGGCTTCCTGTACTCCCGGAACCGCCTGAACGTGGCGATCTCGCGGGCGCAGAGCGTGGCCATCCTTGTCGCCGAGCCCCGGTTGCTGGCGGCCGGCTGTCGGACGCCCGAACAGATGACGATGGTCGATGCCCTGTGTCGCTTCGTTGAGACGGCGACGATACAGGCGGCGGAAACGTCCGACTGATGCATCGCACCCCGGTCGATGCCAGCCCGGTACACCTCGACGGATTACGCCGGCGAACCGTCCGATCCCTGTTCTCGGGTGTCGCGCTGGGCAGTACCGGGTACATCGCCGCCGTGACCGTCGGCACCATCGTCGCGCGCGACCTCACCGGTTCGCCGTTGCTCAGTGGCGCGCCCGGAGCGGCGGTCGTCCTCGGAGCGGCCGGGGGCTCCGCGATCCTGTCGAGGATGATGATCGCCCAGGGTCGACGGTTCGGACTGACTGCCGGCTACCTCATCGGCGTCGTCGGGGCGATCGCGGCCACCGGGGCCGTCGTTGGTCGAGCGTTCCCGCTGCTGCTCATCGCGATGCTACTGATCGGATTCGGGAATGCCTCGAACCAGCTGTCTCGCTACGCCGCCGCCGACCTGTATCCGGTCAGCCGGCGCGCATCCGCCATCGGACTCGTCGTATGGGGCGCCACATTCGGAGCGATCCTGGGTCCGAACCTGATCGGTATCGCCGGGACGGTCGGGGGCTCGATCGGGCTGCCGCCACTGGCTGGCGCGTATCTCCTGCCGATCGTCTTCGTGGGCGCGGCCGCGATGGTGTCCTTCGCCCTGCTGCGGCCGGACCCGTATCGCCTGGCCGACCAGAGTGACGCCGGCCCGGATGACGGATCCACCACCACCTCGCTGCGCCGGATCATGGCCCGACCCAATGTCCCGGTCGCGATCGTCGCGCTCATCACCGGGCAGGTCGTCATGGTCCTGATCATGACCATGACCCCGCTCCACATGACCGAGCACGGCCACGACCTGACGGCGGTCGGGATCGTCATCAGCGGGCACACCTTCGGGATGTTCGCGCTGTCGCCGCTGTCCGGCCGGTTGACCGACCGGTTCGGGAGCTTCCCTGTCGTCATGGCCGGGCTGGTGATCCTGGCCGGATCGGGGATCCTGTCCGCGGTCGCGCCGGCCGAGGGCGGCATCTTGCTGTTCCTCGCGCTGTTCTTCCTGGGATATGGCTGGAACCTCGGGTTCGTGGCCGGTTCCGCCCTTCTGACCGTTGGCCTCGGCCTTTCGGAGCGAACCCGCGTCCAGGGCCTGGCCGATGCGTTGATCTGGAGTTCAGCGGCGGCCGCCAGCCTCGGTTCCGGGGTGGTCGTGGCCGGGGCCGGCTATGCGACCCTCGGGCTGATGGGCGCCGCGCTCGTGATCATCCCGACCTGGCTGCTGATATCACGCGCCCGGTCGGTCGCGCTCCCGAGCGGCTGATCAGGCCAGGACATCGCGCCAGACGGGGCGGGTCAGGCAGGTCGGTCCGCCGGAACCGTTGATCCCGATCTCCGCGGCTTCGTACGTGTGGACCTCGCATCCGGCAGCGGCCAGGGCCGCCGCGGTCGCCGGGTTGCCCGCGGCCACGACGACGACCCCGGGACGGACGGCCAGCACGTTGCAGCCAAGCGTCGCGAACTCTTCGTCGGGGACCTCGATGAGCTTGATCCCGAAGTCGCGCAACAGGCGCCAAAGCCCGACCGGGAGCAACGGTAGATAGACCACGGCCAGGTCATCAGCGACCGGCGAGACGACCGACAGGAGGTGGATGAGCTCCGCGGGACCGCGCCAGAACGGGACGTCGAAGATCCGGACGTCACCGCCGACGAGGGTCGCAAGCTGCCTCGCACCCTCGTCATCGGTCCTGAGAGTCCGGCCGATACAAAGGAGGTCCGGGCGCAGCCAGAAGGTGTCGCCACCCTCGATCGTGCCCGGCGCCTCGATCGTGCCGAGTGTCGGGATACCGGCCGCCGCGGTCCATGTCTCGATGGCACCCGGCTCGAGGGCCCGGTTCGGCTTACCCGGACGGAGTGGGATGGCTCCACGGTCGGTCACAAGCAACGGGTCGAACGTGTAGACAAGGTCGGGCGAATCGAGCTCGGCCTCGAGGACGTGGACACGCGGCCCGAGCATCACCAACGTTTCAACGAACGCGTCGTGCTCGCGTCGCGCCACCTCAAAGTCGACCGGGTGGAGGAAGCCGTGGGCGGGATCGTCGAAGGCAGCACCGAACGCCGGACCGGGTGGCTTGACCAGCACGTCACGAAGCGGCGCCGTCATGCTCTGGGCCCCATATGGCCGCGTCGTCGAGCTCTCCATGGTCATGGGCGGAGGATATCCCCGGGGAGTCTCGAAGGTCGGTCATGGCCGGGGATCGACCGAGGTCCGCGGCCGCGTGCTGGCTCTGTACGGCCGACGGCCGCGTGTCGGCTCTGTACGGCCGCGTGTCGGCTCTGTACGGCCGACGGCCGCGTGTCGGCTCTGTACGGCCGACGTGTCGGCTCGTGTCACAGACGCGACAACGCGTTCGATGAACACGCATGACAGGCCTGGAAATTCGACGGTTCTTGTCGATAACGGGACATGGACGAGCGTGTTCGCGCAAAGATCGCGTGTCACAGCAACGCCTGGACAGCAAGCGCCCAGCAGGCCGCGTGTCACAGCAACGCCGGCCCCCAGCAACGCCGGCCCCCAGCGGGCCCGTGTCACAGCAACGCTGACCCCGAGCAGCAACACTGACCCCGGCAGTAACGCTGGCCGCCGGGCGCCGGTCATCGGTCTCGGCCGGTCACGACCGTCCCGAAGGTCCGCCTTGCCACGATCTGGGACCTCGGCCATCATCGGCCGATGACCACCCACTTCGCCGCTCCCGCCCACCCGACTCGTCGCGCCGCGGCGTTGCTCTCGATCGCGGTCATCGGCTCGATCCTGTTCACGAGCCCCATCAGCGCAGCGCCCGTGGCCGAGCCGCCGACGGCCACCCCGTCGGCCGCCGCCTCCGGGATCAGCTTGACCCCGGTCGTCTCCGGGCTCGCCGCGCCGACCCAGGTCATCGATCCCGGCGATGGCTCGGGTCGACTCTTCGTGGTCCAGCAGGGCGGTCGGATCCGGGTCATCTCTGGCGGCGCCCTGCGCTCGACCCCATTCATCAACCTGGGCGACAAGATCCTGTCCGACGGCGAGCGTGGCCTTCTGGGCCTCGCCTTCCACCCACGATTCGCCTCGAATGGCCGGTTCTATGTCTATTTCACGCGCAAGTCCGATGGCGCCGTGGCGATCAATGAATATCGTGTCTCGAGCGGCGATCCGAACGTCGCGGACCCGTCGACTCGACGTCGGATCCTGACCCTCAAGGAGCCGTATTCGAACCACAACGGCGGTCGGATGGCGTTCGGACCCGACGACTACCTGTACATCGGCACGGGTGACGGAGGCGGCGCAGGCGATCCCGGCAACCGGGCACGCAGCCTGAAGTCGCTGCTCGGCAAGATGCTCCGGATCGACGTGAACGGTACGACCAGGAAGCACGCCTACAAGACACCGCGCTCGAACCCGTATGTCGGACGCGCGGGGCGCAACGAGATCTGGTCGCGTGGGCTGCGCAACCCGTGGGGCTGGTCGTTCGATCGAGTCAACGGCGACCTGTGGATCGGTGACGTGGGCCAGGACCGGATCGAGGAGATCGATCGAGCGCCGGTCAACGCCAAGTCGACGAGCCGCGGCCGTGGTGTCGACTTCGGCTGGCCGGTGATGGAGGGTCGGAAGTGCTACCGGCCGGCACACGGCTGCAACACGTCCGGAAAGCGCGACCCGATCACCCAGTACACCCACAGCAATGGCTGCTCGGTCACCGGCGGCTACGCATACCGCGGCTCGGCTGTCCCGGCCCTGGCCGGACGCTACGTCTTCGCCGATTGGTGTTCCGGGACCATCTGGACGATCTCCCGGACTGCAGCAAAGCCGGCGACCAAGAGTGTCCTGGCCTCGACCTCGCTGCACATCACGTCGTTCGGTGAGGATGCCTCCGGCGAGTTGTATGTCCTCGACGGCCAGGGCGGCACGCTCTACCGGATCGATCCGTCGTAGCGGTCAGGCCGCGACGGCGATGGCCTCCTGGAGTGCTACCTCCACGTTCAGGGTCACCGTCTCGCCGACCAGCCAGCCACCAGCTTCGAGGGCGACGTTCCAGTCCAGCCCCCAGTCCTTGCGGTTGACCTTGGCCGAGGCACTGAAACCGGCCCGGCGCGACCCGTCCATGGCCGGATAGAACCCGAGGAATTCGACGTCGAGATCGACCGAGCGGGTGATGTCGCGGATCGTCACGTCAGCGGTGACCACGTAGTCGTTCCCCTTCACGTGCTTGATCGCCGTCGAGACGACCCGGATCTCGGGGAAGCGTTCGACGTCGAAGAAGTCGGCCGACCGAAGGTGCGTGTCGCGCGGACCGAAGCCGGTGTCCAGGCTGGCTGCCTCGATCGAGATCTCCGCCTTCGAGGCGGTCGGCTCCGTGTCGTCCAGGTCGATCGTGCCCGACAGGTCCGTGAATGTGCCGCGGACGTTGGTGACCATCATGTGCTTCGCCGAGAACAGGACGTCGGTATGGGCTGGATCGATCGTGAATGTCGCCATGGGATGGGTGCCTCCGTGTCCGGTGTCACGCCGGACTGGTGTTGTAGTTGACTACGCAACTGTATGCCCATCTCGTTGCGCTGTCAACGACCATGAGGTGGTAGGATGCCGCCATGACGATCGTCGAGTCTGTCGGCCGAACGCGGCCCGCGGACGACCCGAAGCTGGCGCCGTGGCGCGCCTTTCTGATCGCCCATGCCCGGGTCTCCCGACGGATGGATGAGGAGTTGCGGGCGGAGCACGACATCTCGTTCGCCGAATACGAGGCGCTGCTCCACATCGCCCAGTCCCCTGGGCAGCGCATCCGGATGGGTCTGCTCGCCGAACAGGTACTGCTCAGCAAGAGTGGCGTGACGCGGCTGATCGATCGCCTCGTGAGCGACGGCCTCGTCGAGCGCAGCGCCTGCATGTCCGATGCCCGTGGTGCCGAAGCCGTCCTGACCACGCCCGGCCTCGACCGATTGCGGGCGGCGTCACGGACGCACCTCCGCGGGATCGACGAGCACTTCCTCGGCGCCATGGACGAAAGCGACCTCCACATCGTGGAGCGGTCGATGACCGCGATCGCCCGTCAAGCCGGGCCTGGCGGCGGCGAGCCCGAACTGTGCGTGACGGACGACCTTGCGTCGCCGGATGGCATCACCTCCGATCGAGGCTGAGCCGCGCCGGCCGGGAAGGCTGTTCACCGGGACCAGCGGCTATTCGTATGGCGGCTGGGCCCCGCGGTTCTATCCGGCTCGGTTGCGAGCCCCCGACCTGCTTGATTTCTACGCGTCCCGGCTGAACGCCGTCGAGCTCAACAACACCTATTACGCCTCCCCGTCCGCGACCAAGGTCGAACGTTGGTTGGCGGCCACGCCGCCAGGATTCCGGTTCGCGGTCAAGGCTCAGCGTGGAGGGTCGTTCCGGTCCCTGCAGATCGATCCGACCGAGAGCGTGCCCTGGCTGACGCAGCCGTACCGGGCGTTCGGCGACCGGCTCGGGACCGTCCTGTTTCGCGTCCCGGAGGGCGTCAAGCGCGACGACGCGAAGCTTGCCGCGCTGCTGGCTGCGTGGCCGGCCGACCTCCCCCTGACCATGGAATTCCAGGACTCGTCATGGCACGTCGACGAGACGTTCGGCGCGCTGGCCACCGTGGGCGCCGCGCTGTGCACGACAGAATCGCCTGACGACGACGATCCACCCACCATTCGGCGAACCGGGTCGTTCCTCTATCTGCGACTCCGACGTCCCGACTACAGCCAGACGGAGGTGGCCGCCTGGGCCGCCCGGATCGAGCCGTTCCTTGCCGCGGGCGACGACGCGTATGTGTTCTTTCGCCACGATCCGGATGGCCGGGGACCGGAGTTGGCCCTCGAGCTCGAGGAAACGCTCAGCCCGTCGCGCGAGACCCCTCGGCCGGACCGAACATGACGAGCAAGTCGAGGGCCACCGCGATGTCGTGGAAGCGGTGCGGGATGGTGGCCGGGACGAAGATGAGCGAACCCGGCACGACCGGACGGGTCTGCTCGCCGACCGTGATCATGCCTCGCCCGGCGACGACGTAGTACAGCTCATCCTCGGTATGGGGCGACTGGGGGTCGGTCGCGCCGGCCTCGAGACGATAGATCCCGGCCGACAGGGCCGGGACGCGCATGAACTCGTGATACAGCGTGGCCCGACTCGATCGCTCCGCCTCGATGGCACCGTGTTCCCAAGCATCCATGGCGACAGGCTAACAGGCCGGATCCCGACTACCATCCGCCGGTGCTTCGACCTCGATCGCGGACCACCCTGGCAGCCCTGCTGCTGTTCGTGGCCGCCTGCTCGCCGGCGACGTCGTCGGGATCCCCGTCCGCGTCGGACGGCACCGACCCACCGTCGAGCGGGGTCGCCGGATCCCCATCGGCAGGACCGACTGACGCGAGTCCGACCGGCGTCGATGTCGCGGTCGTCACCTCCGACCTTGATGCGCCGGTCGACATCGCGAACGCCGACGACGGGAGCGGGCGACTCTTCGTCGTGGAGCAGGCCGGCCGCATCCGGATCGTCCGGGACGGGACGCTGGTCGACCGACCCTTCCTCGACATCGTCGATCGCATCGCGAGCGGCGGTGAGCGCGGACTCCTCGGCCTGGCATTTCACCCTGACTATCCGACCGACCCCCGACTGTTCGTCGACTACACCGATCGCGACGGGAACACCGTCATCGCGCAGTTCAACGTGTCGGTCGCCGATCCGGACCTGGCCGATCCGGCCAGCGAGGTCGGATTGCTGCACATCACCCAGCCGTTCGGCAACCACAATGGTGGCGCGGTCGTGTTCGGCCCCGACGGCATGCTCTATGTCGCGACCGGTGACGGCGGCTCGGGCGGCGACCCACAGGGCAATGGCCAGAACCTCGACACCTTGCTGGCCAAGGTCCTGCGCATCGACGTCGACGTGGCCCCCGGCTCGATCGACCCATATGAGGTCCCGGCCGACAACCCGTTCGCCGGGGACCCCGACGCCCGCCCGGAGACCTGGCTGAGCGGCCTGCGCAACCCGTGGCGGATCCGGTTCGACCGCGGGACCGGCGACCTGTGGATCGGCGATGTCGGCCAGGGCGCGTGGGAGGAGATCGACGTCGCGCGCGCCGGGTCCAGCGGGCTCGACTACGGCTGGAACGTGATGGAGGGCTTCCACTGCTACCAGCCATCCGAGGGCTGCGACCAGGGCGGGCTGACCCTACCCGTGACGGAGTACGGGCACGATCAGGGCTGTGCGGTGATCGGCGGCGTCGTGGTCCGCGACGCCCGTCAGGGGAACCTGGATGGCCGGTACCTGTTCGGCGATTCGTGCACGGACAACCTGTGGGCGATCGATCCGGCGAGCGACGGCCCACAGGATCCGGTCCTGCTCACCACGCTCGGTCGCGGCCTGAGCGCGTTCGGGGAAGGCGAGGATGGGACCGTCTATGCGACGAGCGTCGGGACCGGGGAGTTGCTCCGGATCTCAGGGGGCGGCTGATCGCGGGTCAGGCATGGATGAGGACATCGATGTCGCCGCGACTGTCGAGGACTTCCGCACTCGTCCGCCCTCGCCAGCGGTGGACCAGGAGATCGACCGAGCCGGCTCCCACGGGCAGACCAGTCAACTTGAGCTGGCCGAGCCACTCGGGCAGTTTCGGGTGGACCAGCTCGAGGCGACGGGCGCCGGCGTCGGCCCGGAGTCCGAGCATCGTCGACAGCAGGAAGTACGGTGATGCCGCAGACCACGCCTGCGGTGAACAGGCGACCGGATAGGCGACCGGGGCACCGACCGTCCCTCGGTCGAAGCCGCAGAACAACTCGGGCAGGCGGAAGCCCGGAAACCACTGCGCGGATTCGATGAGTCGGCCAGCCAGCAGGTTGGCGTCGTCGGGCGCGCCCGCCCACTTGAGTCCGGCGGCGATGATCGCGTTGTCGTGTGGCCAGATCGACCCCGTGTGATAGCCGACCGGGTTGTAGCCCGGCTGGCCGGAGGCGTATGTCCGGACGCCCCAGCCGGAGAACATATCCGGCTCGGTCAGTCGTTCGGCGACCCGGGCAGTGCGTTCGGGCGGGATGATCCCGGTCCACAGGGCTTGACCGACGTTCGATCCGATCGAGGCGACCGGCCGCTTGTCGCCATCGACGGCCATCGCATAGAACCGGGCGCTCGGGAGCCAGAACGCTTCATCGAACCGTCGCTGGATGGAATCCGCCTGGCCATCGAGGCGGGCCGCCAGGTCGGGTTCTCGGCGGTGGCGCGCGAGTCGGGCCATCGCCCGACGAGCGGCGTAGACATAGCCCTGGACCTCGGCCAATGCGATCGGACCCTCGGCCAGGCGGCCATCGGCGTGGCGGATCGAATCGCCGGAATCCTTCCAGCCCTGGTTGGCCAGCCCGCGACCCGCCCGGCGTCGATACTCGACGAACCCATCGCCGTCGATATCCCCCGGGCCGTCGATCCAGGCCAGCGCCGCCAACACATTCGGCCAGAGCGATCCAAGCAGCGCGTCGTCCCCGGTCCAGGCGTGGGTCTCGGCCAGCAGGATGAGCCAAAGGGGCGTCGCGTCGACGCTGCCGTAGTAGGCCGAATAGGGAACCTCGCCGGTCGCGGCCATCTCTCCGGTCCGCATCTCGTGAACGATCTTGCCCGGCTCGGCATCGTGCGCGGGATCGTCCGATGTGGCCTGCAAACGAGCCAGGACGCGCAACGTGGCCGTGGCCAGGGTCGGGCTGAACGGCAACATCTCGAGCGCGGCGATGATGCTGTCGCGCCCGAACAGCGTGGTGAACCAGGGGACGCCGGCCGCCAGGTACGACTCGCCGACCCGTGGCCCCAGGTTGCGCAACATCGTCAGGTCCGCCTCGGAACGGGCGAGCGTCCCATCCAGCAATTCGTGGTCGGACCGGATACGCGCGATCGGAAACGGGGTCGGCGAGGGGCGGGAAGACTTGGCACCACCCGGGCGACGATCGACGGCCCACGACACGGTCCAGCCAGCGGTCATCCGACGACCGGTTCGGACTCGCGCCCGCCACGAGGCGACGATCGTCGAACCGGGCCAGGACTCGTCGTCGCTGGCCGACTCGATGGTGGCCCCTTCCAGCCGCACCGTCGTCACCCGGCGGCGGCCGTCGAGTCCGTCGTACACGAACCGCACCCGGTCTCCGTCGATCTGCGGCGCGGCGAGCTTGCCTCGGCCATCACGTTCGTAGCCGCGGACCTCGAAGATGTCCGCCATGTCGACCCCGAGACCGAGTTCGACGAGGATCGATTCGGTCCGCTCGGAGAAGCTCTCGACGGTCACTTCTTCGTGAAGCAGCCCATCGAGCTGGCGTGTCCGGGTGACGCTCAGCTCCTGTCGGGCAAGGCTGCGCGCCGCCGTTCGCTTATCGCCCAGCCGGCGCATCTCTGGATTCGTCAGCTGGATCGTCTCCGTGTCGCCATCGCGATGCGGTCCTCGGAGCAGCGTGAGTTGCTGACCATTCAGCCGGACGATCGAGGCCGACAGGACCCGCGTGTCGAGGTCGTAGAGGCCGAGTCCCCGACTATCCGGCCGGATGTCGCCCCGCTGGTCGGTCAGGAGATACAGGTTGCCGACCTTGGCCACCTCCACGTTGCCAAGATCCGTGGCCGGGATGATGCGGACCGGTTCGGGCATGTATCGGCCTCGTTGCGATGGGACTGCAAGACAGTCTCTGCCTCAACGATACCGGGTGGCACGCCGGCTCGACCACGATCGGCGGACGATGCGTTCCGAGTTCGTACCCTGGACCGTTCGCGGGGCGGGTCTGGCGGCCGGCGTCGCCATCGTGGCCGGGCTCCTGTGGCTTGCCGGCGCGGCAGCCGGGGTCCTGGTCCTGTTCTTCGTCGCGATCCTGCTCGCTTCGGCATTGGAGCCGATCATCGGGCTTCTGCGCGATCGGCTCCCGATCGGCCGCGGGCCGACGATCCTCGTCGTCTATGCCATGTTCCTCGTGAGCGTCGTCGCCCTGGCCTTCGTTGTCGTCCCGGCGGCGATCGGCCAGGCGGAGACCGTCGTGGCCGGCCTTCCAGCCGTTTTCGATTCGATCCGCGAATGGGCGGCACATCTCCGCCCCGCCGCCCTCTCGTCCTCGATCACGGCCGTCGTCGACTCGGCCGCGTCCATCATCGATCCGACGCCGACGCCGGACGCCGAGCAGGTCGTGGAGGTCGGGACCGCCGCCGCCGAAGCCGCCGTGGCAGTGGCCACCGTCCTCACGATCGTCTTCTTCTGGCTCGTCGAGCATGCCCGATGGCAGCGCTACGTGCTGGCCTTTCTGCCGGCCGAGCGCCGACCCGGAGGGCGCGAAGGATGGAACGAGATCGAGAGCCGCCTTGGCCTCTGGGTTCGGGGACAACTCACCTTGATGGCCACCATGGGCGTCGCGACCGGGTTGGCCTATGCCCTGCTGGGGGTCCCTGGGGCCCTCTTGTTGGGCCTGATCGCCGCCCTGGCCGAAGCCATCCCGATCGTCGGGCCGCTGCTGGGTGCGATCCCGGCGATCCTGGCGGCGGCCACCGTATCGCCCGAATTGGCGCTGATCGTCGGCGCGGTCTACGTCGCCATCCAGCTGGTGGAGGGCAGCGTCCTCGTCCCACTGGTGATGCGAAACACGGTCGGGATCTCGCCGCTGCTGGTCCTCCTCAGCCTGCTGATCGGTACCGCGGTCGCCGGGCTGGTCGGTGCCTTGCTTGCCGTCCCAGTCGCGGCATCCATCGAGATCGTCCTCAGCCCACTACAGGCTCGCGACACACCGGTCGCCCAGGATCCGTCGGCCGTCGAGTCGCCCGACCGGCCCACGCTTGAGCGATATGGGAACGGGCTACCCGACGGGATCGACTCACTCAGTCCCGCGGCCCCGAATCCGCCGAGCTGAGGTCGCGATCCCTCACCGGAGGGCGACGGCGATCCGTTCCGACGTCCCGATGGGTGCTCCGGGAGGCTCGTGACGCCATTCGCTGATCCGACCCCGGTCGAACGCGTCGACCGGGGTCAGGTCGACGAATATCGCTGGGTCGGCGGCCTCGATCCGATGACCCGGGGGTCCACCGGGGCAGTGGAAGACCTCGCCGGTGCTCAGGACCTCGACATCATCTTCGTACTCGATGGTCAGGCGTCCATCGATGACCATCCCCCAATGGGAAGCGTCGCACCAGCCGGCACTGAAACCGCTCCGCTCGCCCATCCTTGCCCGGGTCATGACATAGCCCGACATCGGCCATGACTCGCTCGCGACCCGACCGATCGGCACCTGACGCCTCGGGAGCGCCGGCACGATGGTGGGGGCGGATGGCAGCCGGAGGATCTCGAACCCCTGGGCGGCCAAGCCCGTATCCGTCACGTCCACCGTTCCCTCGGCGGGCTGGAAGCCCGCGACCAGGACAGGCCCCGTTGCCTCGAACCGATGCTCCGGCCCGCCGGGTGGCACGTGGAATGCACGGCCGGCGGTGATCCGCTCCCGTTTCGCGCCGGCTTCGTACGTCAACTCGCCCTCGATCACAAACCCCCAGTGCGGGCGGACACACGGCTGCTCCAGGGAAGTGCCGGCCGAACCGCTGGCGGGCACTTCTCCGAAGATGAAGGCCATGCTGCCGAGCATCGCGAACCGGAGGACGAGGCCGTCCTGGCGGACGCTCTTGAGGTCGGCGGGGGCGATGTGCATCGGGACCTCTGGACGCCTGGGCAGGCTGGGGCCGACAAGTATAGCCGTGCGCGCTCCTGATGGACGGCATCTGTCGCGTGCTTGCAACGTCCGCGGGATCCGGTCGACAGTCACCGAAAGCCGCTTTCTGGTCCAGTACCGGACATACCCCGACGTGTACCCCAGGACATGGCACCACCTGACAGCTGCCGAGGACCCGTGACGGAACAACAAGAGCTGACCGCCGCGGCCACGCCTCGTTTCGATCCGGTCACCGATCTGACGGTCGGCCGCCAGCGCGCCATCCTCGATGCGATGGACGATGTCATGCTCGTATTCGATCCGGTCAGCCTGGTGATCGATGACGCGAATGCGGCCGCGATCAAGCTGTTGGATCGACCTCGCGGAGCGATCGTCGGTGTCCGATTCGATTCGCTTCTGCGGCCGAGTGACGTGCCTCGGGTCGCCGACGCCCTTGATGTCGTACGCCGCGATGGCCGGCGAAACGCTGTCCTCGTCCTCAGCTTCGCGATCGACCAACGCCGATCGCAGGACCTGGAGATCCTCCTTCGCCGCGTCGAGGTCAATGACCGCGATGTCATGATCGTGGCGATCGGGCACGACATCCATGAGCGGGTCCAGGCGCAGGTGCGGCTCCAGCGTGTAGCCCAGGCCGAACATGCGCGAGCGGCCGAACTGAACGCCGTGATCCAGGCGATGGGCGAATCGGTCGTCGTCTGCTCGGCTGACGGTTCCATCACGTTATCCAATCCGGCCGCCGACGACCTGTTTCCGGACGTCGAAGAGCGGTCGTATGCCGAGATCCTCGCTCAGCTCGATGACCCCGCCCACACCGCACCGAGCCTCGGTATCCGGGGCGGGCCGGTCCAGATACAGACGCGCGACGACCCCGACCGGTGGATCGAACTGGCCACCTACCCGGTGGCCGGAACGCTGGGGATATCCATGGAAAGCGATGAAACGATCGTCGTCATGCGCGATGTGACCGAAGCGCGCCGACGCGAACTCGTCAGGGAAACGTTCGTGGGCGTCCTGTCCCATGAACTCCGGACGCCGATCACGACGATCTACGGCGGTGCCAAGTTGCTGGCTCGCGAAGACTCCACGCTCGATGACAAGACCAGGCGCGAGATCCTCGCCGACATCCACCATGAAGCCGAACGACTCCAGCGATTGGTGGAAGACATCGTCGCGCTCAATCGCTTCGGCGAAAGTCCCGGTGAGATCGTCTGGGAGCCGGTGCTGCTCCAGCGACTCATCCCGCGAGTCGTCCGATCCGAAGAAGGTCGCTGGCCGGGGATCCGGTTCGAGGAACGACTGGCCGACGATATCGCAACGGTCAGTGCGGATCCCACCTATGTCGAGCAGGTCCTCCGAAACCTGCTGTCAAATGCCGCCAAGTACGGTGGCTCAGGTTCGACGGTCACGATCGTCGTGGAGGGCGATGCATCCGAGGTCACGAGTCGAGGTCCTCGACGATGGTCCCGGCTTTCCGCCGGATGAGGCGGGCCGCCTGTTCGAGCTGTTCTATCGCTCCCCCGCGACGGCCATGTCGGCGACCGGCGCGGGGATCGGCCTGTTCGTATCGGCACGGTTGGTGGCGGCCATGGGCGGCCGGATCTGGGCCAGGCCCCGGGATGGTGGCGGTTCCGGTTTCGGGTTTGCACTCGGGACGGTCGAAGATTGAGGTGATACCCAGTTGTTATGCGTCCGACTCTCACCGTTGCGGGGTCGACCCGTTCCGGGCGCCACAGTGACGGCAGACCCCGACCTGGGGTTGCATGACCCAGCGAGCGGGTGCGAGGCCTGCCTTGGGATTGGAGGAACAAGATGAGTATCATCGCGTGGATCGTCCTCGGCGCAATCGCCGGTTACCTTGCCGGGTTCATCGTCAAGGGCGACGAAGGGCTTGGGATCATCGGACACATCGTGCTCGGCATCGTCGGTGCCATCGTCGGCGGTTTCCTGGCGGGCGTACTGCTCCCAGGCGATAATCCCGTCGACGGGCTGAACATCACATCGGTCGTCGTCGCCGTGATCGGCGCGATCGTCACCGTCCTGGTGGTGTCGTTCGTGATGAACACGAGTCGGTCCGGTCGCGGCGCCGTCTGACCCAGCCAAGGGGCCTGACCGCCCCGACGATATCGAACGGCGAACACCCACCTCGGCAACGGGGTGGGTGTTCTGCGTCCTGCTTCGCGACCACCGGCGCCACGAGGATGCAAGGCATTACTGGGATGGCGCGACACGTACGCGACCATTCGTCCGTCAGGCTTGCGAAAGTCGGCTCCCGTGCCACTGGGGGTCCGGGGGCCGACGCTCTGCTTGCTGCCACGTCGTTGCAACGCGACGACGCCGATGTGAGTTCTGACCGACGCCCGAACGGACCTAGCATCAAGGCACAAACGGACGAGACGAATCTCACATCTCCTGGGCGCCAGTGACGGGGCGATCCAGGGTCTTGCACGGACGGCTCGGGCCCCTCCCCGGGCCGTCCGTCGCCATCTGAAGGAGGCATCCACATGGCCACCCCCGCGACCGCCCGAACCTCGACGAATGCGACCTCGTCAGAACGCCACGATGACCGCAGCCGGCTCGGCACCGTCGTCGACTCAGCCGGCGACGCTGCCGAGAACGTGCGTGGCGTGGCCAACGATGCCGTCGCCAAGCTGCCCGACGTTGCCGCCACGACACGGTCGGCGATCGAGGACGCCAACCGTCAGATGCGCGCCGGAAGCGATGAGATGCTCTCGATCGGAAGCGCGCTGTCGTTCGGTCTGGCGATGGGACTGCTCATCGGCGGTGCCGCCCGGCTGGTCGTGGCCGCGGCTCTGATCCCCGCCGCGATGATGTCGCTGACCCTCTTCGATCGCTCCGGACGCGCGCGCCGCAACGCCACCGGCGTCGGCGTGCAAGGTCGTTGATAGCCGTCGACCCCGAGCCACGCGAACCACTGAGACCTGGCCGTCTGTACGGTCACACCAGGATCGCCGATCCCGGCGACGACACGGAGGAATGACCATCATGGACCAGACCAAGCAGGGCTATCGCGAGACAGAGCAGGACGTCAAGGAAACGTGGCGCAAGGCCGACGGCGACGAGAGCGTCGCCGACAAGGTGGGCAACGCCGGCGATGAGATCCGCAAGGACCTCGGCAATGCCGGCGACAACGCCAACGCGGCAGCGAAGAACGCGACCGACCAGGGCAAGGAGGCCGCCCGCAAGGCCGACGGTGACGAGAGTGTCGCCGACAAGGTGGGCAACGCCGGCGATGACCTGCGTCGAGCGGTCGATCCGAATCGCTGACCGATCGATCCAACAAGCGGAAACGCCTCCGGCCATGCCGGAGGCGTTTCCGCGCACCGGTGGTCTATGCTCCCAAGGATGGACCCCGCCGACGCCCAACCGGACGAGCCGACGACCGACCGTCCGTCGGCAGACATGGATAGCCGGGTGAACGCGATCGTGCAGCACGCTGAGATGCGTCCCGTCGCAGAGGACTTGGCCGCACATCGCGGCACCATCCTGGAGTCGATGGCTGGAGGCCGCCCGTCGGCAGCCATTCCACGAGCAGCGGCCCGAGGGTGCCGTAGCGGATCACATCCCGACGCTGTTCGATGCCATCGTCTCCCTGCTCAGGCGGACAGGGTCTCCCGACGATCGTCCTCAGGCACCGTTGGAGGACGCTGCCGTGACATCGGCAGCGACGGCGCATGCGCAGGCCCGCTTCTTGCAGGGCCTCGGGCCAGTCGCCATCGTCACTGAATTCCGGATCCTTCGTCAGGAGATCGGACGAGCCATGGCGTCAACGCCCGATGAGCGGGCCGATGTCAAGGATATCGTCGCCGGGTTGACGATCGTCGGCGACGCGCTCGACGGTGCGGCGACCGTAGGACTCACCTCACTGTCAGACCGGATCGAGGATCTCCGCGAGTCGTTCCTGGCGGCGACCCTGCATGACGTTCGCCAACCGATCACGCTGGTCGAAGGTTCGCTGCTGCTGGCCGATCGCTGGCTGGAGGACGCCGAGCCGGACGTCGAGCGCGTCGCCCAGGCCGTCGACGACGCGTTGCTGGCCACCCTCGAGCTGGTCGACATGATCGACACCCTCAGCGACGCCTCGCGAGTCGCGATGGGCGCCCTCCGGCCGGAGACGGAACCCGTCATCCTCGATCATGTCGTCCGCGAGCGGATCGCCGCACTCGGCCCATCGGCCCGCGAGCGCGTCCGTCTCGAGGTCCAGCCTGGTCGGCTGATGGGCGTGTGGGATCCAAGCCTCATCCGGCGTCTCGTCGCCAATCTGATCGGCAACGCCCTGAAATACTCGGCACCTGGGGCCCCCGTCGAGGTCGAGGTCCGGCCGGGCGATGCGGACACGGCCATCATCGAGATCCGGGATCGCGGCATCGGCATGGAAGGTCACGAGCTGAGCGAGGTGTTCGAGCGCTTCACCCGGACGGACCGAGCTCGCCGGAGCGGTGCCCATGGTCTCGGCCTGGGTCTGTATGCCTGCCGGGGCATCGTCGAGGCCCACGGCGGCTCGATCAGCGTCCGCTCGGACGGCTATGACCGTGGGACGTCATTCGTCGTGAGCCTTCCGATCATGTCGATGGCGACCCTCGACGCGACGGCGGACTGAGCAGACCGCGAGGCAGCCGTAACGTCGCCGGGCAGGCGACCAGCACGCCCGGACCCCCCGGCACGGGACGATCCGGTCGATGATGCAGACCGAGAGAGCACAGCAGCGAGCGTCGGAGGATCGGGTGGGCGGACCCGATCCGTCGGCCCCCGTCCGCGGTCCGGCCCGGAATGCGGTCGATCAGGTTCAATTCCTGGAGATCCTTGCTCACGAGTTGCGAACGCCGGTGACGACCATCTATGGCGGGGCCCAGCTGCTCGCTCGAAACGAGAGGACGACCGACGCCGCCCGCGGGCTCGCCGAGGACATCTGGGGTGAAGCCGACCGGCTGTACCGGCTCATCGAGGATCTCGTGCTGCTCACACAATCCGAACGCGGCGGCCTGAAGCCGATCGGCGAGCCGGTCGCGGTCAGCCGGTTGGTCAGGAATGCAGTTCGGCGAGAATCCGCGCGCTGGCCCGCACTCGAGATCAAGATGCGAGGGGAACAGGATGCGGTAGTCGACCGGGCTGATGAGGTCTTCGTCACGCACATCGTCCGCAACCTCCTCGACAACGCCATCCGGAACGGCGGCGCCTCGGGGCGGGTCGAAGTCGTCGTGGGTGTCGGGCGGGAGGTGACCGTCCGTTTCCTTGACCAAGGTCCCCTCCCCCACTCGAGGACTGCCTCGTTCGACTACCGGGCCGACCCGCCGACGACGGCCGCCGGGCGGGCCGGCGCCGGGATCTCGCTCTACGTCGCCGATCGCCTGGTCGCCTCGATGGGTGGTCGGGTGTGGGCAGGCGGCTCGCCCGGGCAGGCCGAATTCGGGTTCGCGCTTCCGACGACGACCGACCAGCCGACGAAACGCATCTCCTGATCCCGCGCCACAGGCAAGTCGACGGCAGGCACGTCGACGCCGCCCGACCGTCGGTCGGGCGGCGTTCTGTGACAGCGCCAGCCTACTGGCTCGCTCCCTGAGTGGAGCTCGCACCCTCGCCTGACATCTCGCCCGCGGATGTCTTGAGATTTCGGGCGGCCTCCTCGATGTTCATCCCGGCGCCGTCGGCGGCGTGCTGGAGGTCGTCCCTGGTGATATCCGTTGGGTGATGACGCTCGTTGGGCTCACCACATCCGCAATTCATGCACATCGTGTGCCTCCATCTCTGTGATCCGGGGGTCAGCCAGATCGTGGCGCATGGGTCCATGCGGGCAATCCCCACGAAACGGCCAGATCGTGACGGCCGCATTACGACGATGACCGGAGCCGTTGACGAAGCAGGGCGATGACCTGCGCCTCCTCCTGGGGGTCGGCAGCGGCCGGAGGCAGAACCTGTTCCTCGGCGGCTTCGACAAGGGCCGAACCGATCGACCCATCCAGATACGCCTCGATGATCGCCGGGTGCACATAGCTCTTTCGAGCGACGGCCGGTGTGTTGCCCAGGCGGTCGGACGTCAGGCGCACCGCCTCGACGACGTTCTGTCGGGCCGACCGCTCGTCGGTCCCGGGCGCCAGTGCCTTCAGGGCGCGGTAGGCCAGGACCGTCCCGGCCCACGTCCGGAAGTCCTTCGCGCTGACGTCGATGCCCGAGATCTCCCGAAGGTAGTCGTTGACGTCCTGGGACCCGATGTCGTGGACGACGCCTTCATCGTCGAGATACCCGAACAGCTCCTGCCCCGGTAGTTCCTGGCAACGGCGGATGACCGCGGCCAGACGCCGGTCCCGCAAGCCGACTTCATGCTGCCGACCGGACTTGCCGCGGAACCGGAAACGGATGGCCGATCCGGTGACGCGCGCATGCCGACCGCGCAGTGTCGTCAATCCGAAGGATCTGTTGAGTCGGGCGTACTCATCGTTGCCCACCCGGATGAGCGTCGTCTCGAGGAGCCGGATGACGGCCGCCAGGATCTTCTCGCGCGGAGCGCCGCGCCGCGCGAGGTCCCGGTCGCAGCGGCGACGGATGCGGGGAAGCGCTGAGGCGAATTCGATGAGTCGCCCGAACTTGTCCGCGTCACGTCGCATCCGCCAGCGCGCGTGGTATCGATATTGCTTTCGACCGCGCGCGTCGCGGCCGGTCGCCTGAAGGTGTCCGATCGGGTCCGGGCAGATCCAGACATCGGTCCATGCCGGTGGGATGGCCAGTGCCTGGATCCGCTTCCGCACGATCGGCTCGTCCACGCGGGTGCCGTCGGGCCGACGGTAGCTGAACCCGCGGCCCGCACGTCGCCGCGCGATGCCGGGCCTCGAATCCGTCGAGTAGCGCAGACCGGCTTCACGCGCCGCGGAACGGTCATCGCTCCGGAGATCGTCGACGGACATATCCGGACGGTACGCGGCGATGGACCTCCGACGAGTCGGTGCCGCGGGAGTCGGCCTCACAGGCACGTTGCAGACTGCGAGGCCGATGTGAGGGCGGTCAAGGGCACGCAGGAATCGATGCAAGCGGGGCCACGCCATCCTGCGCAGAACGCCCGCCGATGCCGCCTCGACCCCCAGGAGTCCCGATGACGACGGAATCCCCACCTCGCGTCGCAGATCCACCGCGAGCCGTCGCCATGTCCGACGTGACCATGCGCTTCCCCAGCCAGACCGCGCTGGACGGGCTGACCTTGAACGCCGAACGGGGCGCGATCCTCGGCCTGATCGGCCCATCCGGGGCGGGCAAGACGACCGCGATCCGGATCCTGACCGGTGCCCTGACCCCGACATCCGGAACGGTCGACGTCCTGGGCGAGACGCCCACCTCGTTCCGCCGTCAGACCCGGGAGCGGATCGGCTACATGCCCCAGTCATTCACCCTGTATCGCGATCTGACGGTCCGGGAGAATGTCGACTTCGTCGGCTCGCTGTTCGGGATGCTCTTCCGTTCGCGCCGAAAGCGAACCCAGGAGGTCCTCGAACTCGTCGACCTGTGGGACGTTCAGCGTCGCCGGGCAGGTCAGCTGTCGGGCGGGATGCAACGTCGCCTCGAGCTGGCCTGCGCCCTCGTTCATGACCCGACCCTGCTGTTCCTGGACGAGCCGACAGCGGGAATCGACCCACTGCTCCGGGGACGGATCTGGGAGGAGCTCCACCGCCTGCGCGATCGAGGTCGGACCTTGCTGGTGACGACGCAGTACCTGAATGAGGCCGAGTCGTGCGATCGGGTCGCCCTCATCGCCGGCGGCCACCTCCTTGCGCTTTCGACCCCGGACGAGCTCCGTCGCGACGCGGTCGGTGGCGATGTGATCCTGATCGAGACGGCTGGGATGTTCGACGCGGCCACGCTTGCCGACCTGCCGATGGTGAAGAAGGCCACGCAGGATGGGCTGCGCCAGCTGACTGTCGTCGTCGACGACGCGGGAACGGCACTGCCGGACGTCGTCGAGGCGATCGACGCCCGCGGAGGGGACGTCGTCACGGCCCGTGAGGAGCGGCCGTCGTTCGACGACGTGTTTGCCGCCCTGGTCGCCCGGGACCGGGAGACTGCCGACCCGAGCGGGCCGCCGGCGGTCGATGACGCGACGGTGGATCCATGAGGCCGCTGGCGACGATGGCACTCCGGCTGCTGGCCCTCATCGGCAAGGAGCTCGTCGAGGTCGTCCGACGCCCGGGTGCCCTGGTCAGCCTCATCCTGGGTCCGTTCCTGATCATGGCGGTGTTCGGCCTTGGGTATGACGGAGAGCGTCGCCCGCTGGAGACCGTGGTCGTGATCCCGCCGACCTCCGACCTGTCTCGAGACGTCAAGACCTATCAGGACCTGGCCGGCGCCGGCCTGCACATCCTTGCCGTGGACGAAACGTTCGATCGTGCCAGGAGCGGTCTGGAGGATGGCAGCCTCGATGTCGCGGTCATCGCGCCGGCCGATGCCGCCGAACGATTCAAGGCAGGTGAGCAATCGACCATCGACGTCGTGGTCGACACGGTCGACCCGATCGAAGCGAACTACGCGGGATTCCTTGCGGCGAATCTGGCCAGTGCGGTCAACCAGACCATCATCCGCCAGGTTGTCGAACAGAGCGAGGGCTATGCGGTCGCCGCTGCCCAGCCGGATGGCAGCGTGATCCCGCCGGAGGTCGTCGCTGCCCCCACCACTGCGGACGTCGTCAATATCGCTCCGTCGACGCCCCAGGTCCTGGCGTATTTCGGCCCGGCCGTCCTGGCCCTGATCCTGCAACACCTCGCGGTGACCCTCGTCGCGTTGGCCCTCGTTCGCGAGCGAACCAGCGGGGTCATCGAATTGTTCAGGGTCGCACCCGTCAACGCGTGGGAGCTGATCGCCGGCAAGGTCATCGCGTACCTGTTCATCGGCGCACTCGTCGGTGGGGTGACGGCCGCCCTGCTCATCGGCGTCTTCGGGATCCCGATGCTGGGGACCGCCGCGACACTGGCGTTGGTCATCGGGCTCCTGCTGCTGGCGTCCCTCGGCGTCGGCCTCGCGATCGCCGTGGTTTCGGATTCCGAGCGCCAGGCCGTGCAGCTCTCGCTGCTGGTGCTGCTGGCTTCCGTGTTCTTCAGCGGATTCGTGCTCTCGATCCAGGAATTCAGCGCGCCCGTCCAGGCGCTCGCCTACCTGCTGCCGGTCACCAGCGGCATCCAGCTGATGCAGGACGTCATGCTTCGGGGCGCGATCGGCGCCCCCTGGCAGTTGGCAGTCCTTGCGGTGATCGCGCTGGTCACATCGACCGGAGCCTGGATCGGCCTGCGTCGGAGCACGTCGCGTACCTGACGGTACGGAAAACGAGGCGCCCGCGGGGCGCCTCGTTTGGTGATCGCGTCCGGCGGATCAGCTCGGGGCCGGCAGCAGGCTCTCGTCCGGACTCATCTCCGGGCTCATCTCCGGGCTCGTGGCCGGTGAGACTTCCGGCATCAGCGACTCAAGGTCGGGGACGCTCGGGAGACCACTGGCGCCGGGGCCACCGTTGCAGGCACCAAGCGCCAGCGCCGCAGCAGCGACGAGCAATGCGAATTGTTTCTTCATGGGTCATGTCCTCCAGGGTCCGGGGGTCGAGGGCACCCTACGGGCATGGCCCTGGGAAACACGATGCACGGCCGGCAACGAGACGTGACATCCAGCTATCGAACCACTCGATGGCCGTGGTCCGCGGGACCCGACTAGAGCGCCAGCGGGTCCGTCTTGTCCGGGTCGATGCCCAGCTCCTTGACCGCTTTGGCCGCCTTGGCCGCCGGGATCGCGCCACAACGGGCCAGCCCGACCATCGTCGCCGCGGCGATGTGGTCCGGGTCGATCTCGAACAAGGTCCGCAGGTTCTCGCGCGTGTCGCTGCGGCCGAAACCATCGGTGCCGAGCGCCGTGTAGTGCGGCGGGAGCCAGCGGGCGACCATGTCCGGCAGGGCCTTCATCCAATCGGTGGCAGCGATGATCGGGCCGCCCTCGTGGGGCAGGATCGTGCTGACGTACGGGACGCGTGGCTTGCGGGCGTCGGGGCGAAGGCGGTTTTCGCGCTCGGCTTCCAGGGCATCACGACGCAGTAACGGGAATGACGGCGCGCTGTAGATCTCGGCGGCCACCCCGAAGCGTTCGGCCAGCACGTCCCGGGCGGCGAGCACCTGTTGCATGATCGAGCCGGACCCGATGAGCCGCGCCGGGTGGGCATCGCCGCCGATCGACGGCGCCTTCGCGAAGCGATAGATGCCGCGCAGGATCTCCTCGTCAGTGACGCCGTCCGGTCGCGGCGGTTGGGCGTAGTTCTCGTTGTAGATCGTGATGTAGTAGAAGACGTCCTCGGGCTTCGGCCCGTACATGCGCTCGATGCCGTCCCGGACGACGGCGGCGAGCTCGTAGGCGAAGGCCGGGTCGTATCCGCGCAGGTTCGGCACGGTAGAGGCCAGGATGTGGGTGTGGCCATCGTCGTGCTGGAGTCCCTCGCCGGTCAGGGTCGTCCGACCGGCGGTGGCGCCCATCAGGAAGCCTCGCCCGCGGGCGTCAGCGAAGGCCCACATCTGGTCGCCGGTCCGCTGGAAGCCGAACATCGAGTAGAAGATGTAGAACGGGATCATCGCCAGGCCGTGGGTCGCGTACGACGTGCCGGCCGCCTGGAGGCTGGCCATCGAGCCGGCCTCGGTGATGCCTTCCTCGAGGACCTGGCCGTCGGTCGCCTCGCGGTATGACAGGACGAGGTCGGAGTCGACTGGCTCGTAGCGCTGGCCGAGGGCGGCGTAGATGCCGACCTCCTTGAACAATGGATCCATCCCGAAGGTCCGCGCCTCGTCCGGGATGATGGGCACGATCCGCGGCCCCAGACCAGGATCGCGGATCAGGTTGCGAAGGATCCGGGCGAAGACCATGGTGGTCGATACCGGGGTCGTACTGCCGGCCGCGAACTCGGCGTCGACGGCGGTCGCGGGCGCCGGGAGCGGCTCGGAGCGGACGACCCGTCTCGGCAAGGGTCCGCCCAGCTGGCGACGCCGCTCGTTGAGGTACCGGATCTCCTCCGAGTCCGGGCCAGGGTGGTAATAGGGCGCTTCCTCCAGGTGCTCGTCCGGGATCGGCAGCTCAAGGCGATCACGGAAGATCCTGAGTTCGGCCTCGTTGAGTTTCTTGGCCTGGTGGGTGATGTTCCTGGCCTCGACGCCCGGGCCGAGCGTCCAGCCCTTGACCGTGTGGGCCAGGATCACCGTCGGTGCACCGGTGTGCTCGGTGGCGGCCTTGTACGCGGCAAAGACCTTGCGATAATCGTGACCGCCTCGGCGAAGCTTCGCCAGGTCGTCGTCGGACAGGTGCTCGACCAGCTTGGCGAGCCGCGGGTCCGGGCCGAAGAAATGCTCGCGGATATAGGCACCGCCGGCGACCGAGAACTTCTGGAACTCACCGTCGAGCGTGTCATTCATCTGCTGGACCAGCAGGCCATCGACGTCGCGAGCGAGCAGATCGTCCCACTCACGCCCCCAGATGACCTTGATGACGTTCCAGCCGGCGCCGCGGAAGGCGGATTCGAGCTCCTGGATGATCTTGCCGTTGCCGCGGACCGGCCCATCGAGCCGCTGCAGGTTGCAGTTGACGACGAACGTCAGATTGTCCAGTCCCTCGCGCGAGGCGACATGCAGGGCACCGAGCGATTCCGGTTCGTCGGTCTCACCGTCGCCCAGGAACGCCCAGACCCGCGAGTTCGACGTGTCCAGCAAGCCCCGGTTGTGGAGGTAGCGGTTATAGCGGGCCTGGTAGATCGCGCTGATCGGCCCGAGGCCCATCGAGACGGTCGGGAATTCCCAGAACTCCGGCATCAGCCGGGGATGCGGATACGAGCTCAGACCGGGTGCGCCCGTCGTCTCGCGGCGGAAGTGATCGAGTTGGCCTTCGGTCAGCCGACCTTCGAGGAACGCGCGGGCGTAGATCCCGGGCGCGGCGTGGCCCTGGTAGAAGATCTGGTCGCCAGTGCCGCCATCGTCCTTGCCGCGGAAGAAGTGGTTGAAGCCGACCTCGTAGAGCGTGGCTGCCGAGGCATACGTGGCGAGGTGACCGCCGATCCCGGAGAACTGGTTGTTCGCACGCAGCACCATCGCCACCGCGTTCCAACGGATGAGCCGCCGGATCCGGCGCTCCATCGCCTCGTCGCCGGGGAAGTCCGGTTCCTGTTCCGGGCTGATGGTGTTGATGTAGCGGGTCTGGGTCAGCGGCGGCAGGCCGACCTGGAGCTGACGGGCGCGCTTGAGCAGCTTGTAGATGATGAACCGCGCCCGAGCCTCGCCTTCATCGGCGACGACCTGGTCGAGCGAGGCGAGCCAATCGTCGGTCTCATCGGGGTCGATGTCCGGCAGCTGGTGCTTGAACTCGTCGAAGTACATGGCCGTCAGCGAGGGCTGAGTCGAAGGGTGGTGTCGAAGATGTCCGGCTTGAGCATCGATTCGTACCCGCCGCTGCCGGCGTACTTGCGGGTCAATGCGTCGTTCGCGCGGCGGACGGAGTCAGGGTCCGTGGCCGGGAGTGCCCTTGCCGCCAGGGTCTGACCCGCCGCGTGGATCTCGATAGCGGGTTCGGCCGTGGCCTCGCGATACCAGCGAGCGGTGGATCCATCGACGGACCGGACGAACGCCTCGCCGCCATCGACCATGACCCAGATGATGGTCCGGTGGGTCCCGCCGTCGGGCGCGCTCGTCTGGATCCGGATCTCCCTGGTGTCGTCGAGCAGCGCAAGCTCGGCGTCAGAAAAACGCATATCGCCAAGCCTAGCGCACCTCGCCCAAGTCGGACGGTGGCGGGACGGTTGCGAACTGAGATGTCGCTGCAAGCTCGGGGGTCGGCGAGGCGACCTCGCTGTCAGGCGATCCAGGCGATGCTGGCCAGCGAGGCCTGTGTCCGTCACCATGTCATCACCCCAGGAGGTGGCCATGAGCACCCAGCCGCTCGTGCTCGTCGCCGACGACGAGCCAAGGATCACGAAACTCGTGTCCATCGCCCTTGGCGAAGTGGGCTTCCGGGTGGTCACCGCCGGAAGCGGCGAAGAGGCCCTCGCCAAAGCCGAGGAAGTCCGTCCGGACATCGTCCTGCTCGATATCGTCATGCCGGATCTCGATGGCATCGAGGTCATGCGCCAACTGCGCGAACGTCGACCCGTCGCGGTCATCTTGCTGACCGCGAAAGGCTCGACGTCGGACAAGGCCAAGGGTCTTGACCTGGGCGCCGACGACTACATCGCCAAGCCGTTCCACCCCGATGAACTCGCGGCACGGGTCCGGGCCGTGCTGCGTCGATCGTCGGGTGCGCAGCCGGGCGTCGGCGTCCTCAAGTTCGACGACGTCGAGATCGATCTCGAACGTCGGATGGTCACGCGGGACGGTGAACTCGTCCAGTTGTCGCGGACCGAATGGCTGTTGCTGCAGCACCTCGCCGCGAATGCCGGAAAGGTGGTCCTGCACACGGAGCTGCTGACCAAGGTCTGGGGTCCGGAGTACCGCGACGACCTCCAGTACCTGCGGGTGTGGGTCTCGCGGGTCCGACGGAAGCTGGGCGCCCAGCCCGGTGAGCCCGGTCGGATCAAGACCTTCCAGGGCATCGGGTATCTGCTCGACGTCGAGCCGCCGGTGCCGCCCGAGACTGTCGCCCCAGCCGAGGAGGAGCCCACCGCCTTGATCGGATGAGGCTACTCTCATCCCATGCAGCGCTATGGACCCGGTTCCGCTCTCATCGTCGTGGATGTCCAGAATGACTTCGCCGATCCGGATGGGAGTCTGTCCGTCCGCGGCGGGGACGCGATCGTGCCGACCATCGACCGTGAGATCGAGATGGCCCGCAACAACGAGGGCTTCGTGGTCGCCACCCAGGACTGGCATCCACCGTCGACTCCCCATTTCGCCAAGGACGGCGGGGTCTGGCCGGTCCACTGCGTCGCCGATACCTGGGGCGCGGCACTCCACCCGGACCTGAGCCTCCCCGATGACGCGCCACGGGTCCGCAAGGGCACCAACGGCGAAGACGGCTACTCCGGTTTCACGATGCGCGATCCAGTCTCGGGCGAGACGATGGCGACCGAGCTCGAAGGCCTGCTGCGCGATGCGAGCGTGACGCGGGTCGTCGTGGTCGGGCTCGCGACCGACTACTGCGTCAAGGCGACAGCACTCGATGCCGTCCGGCTCGGGTTCGAGACGAACGTGCTCAGCGACGCGATCGCGGCGGTCGACCTTGCCGACGGCGACGGTGCCCGGGCTCTCGCCGAGATGGAAGCGCGCGGCATCGGTCTATGGCGTACGGTGATGCGATGATCCGCGGCGCTGTCCGGCTTGCCCTCGTCGGTGCCGGGATCGGCTATGCGCTCGACCGGATCCTGGCCGAACAGTCCAAGGGAGCCGAGCCCGATCCGATCCGGTCGCTCATCGTCGTCGACGCGCCGATCGAACGCGTCTGGGAGATGGTCGCCGACATCGAGCGCCAGCCGCTCTGGATGCACGAGATGAAGGCCGTTCGGATCCCGGCCGGTGAACCGATCGGCGTGGGACTCGTGTGCGAAGCGGATGTCCGGATCCTGGGGATCACCGTCACCGATCCGGTCCGGATCACCGAGTTCGACCCACCCCATCGCTACGCCATCAGCCATGACGGTGCGTTCCGTGGCTCCGGGACGATCACCCTGGAGTCCGGCGCCGATGCCACGACGACCATCGTGCGCTGGGACGAGATCCTCATCCCGCCGGTGTTCGCCCATCTTGGTTCTCTGGCGATGACACCCGTTCTCAGCGCGATCTTCCAGGCGGATCTCGTCAGGTTCAAGGAACTCGTCGAAGCCGAGGTCGGGGCCGACGCGAAGTCGGCCGCAACGACTGGCGCGAAGCGCCCCAGGCTCAAGCCGACGACACCGCCCGCCGCCGTCGACTGAGCGATCCGACTCCAGACGATGCAGCTCCATCTGGTCGACGGACCTACGAGCTGCTCAGGGTCCGATACGCGCCGCGCTCGCCAGTCATCGGGTGGGACGATCCCGTGACCGGGACTCGGCGGACTCGTCCGACCGGAGTGTCGGAGTGACGACGCTTCGCAGGACGTCGTGGCCTCGCAGCCTGACGTTACCCCGGGTGCTGTTGATCGTCGTCGTTGCCAACCTGGTCCTGGCCACCAGCTATGTGGCGGTCCACACCGACGTGGACGTCTACCGCGACTACGCCGCGGCGGTGGCACGCGGGATCGACGAGGGCACGTCATGGGCGGACGCTCGCGACCGCATCCTTCGCGACGAAGCTCGTGGCGCCGGTCGTCCTCCGCCACCCGCTGAAAAGCTCATCGTCGAGTACCCGCCATTGGCGGTGGCATGGATGGCGGCCGCTGGCATCGGACTCGATCTCGATGCCCCGCCGTCGTCGGACGGCGGCGCGTACCTCGGGCGATACCGGCTCCTGATGCTCGCCGTCGAACTTCTCATGATCCTGGTCCTCGTCGGGTGGGCCGCTCGCTCCATGCTGCCTTCCGGCGAACACCGACTCGATGCATGGCGACTCGCCGTCTTCGGGAGCGCGGGGTTGATCCTTGGGAACTTGCTGTTCGATCGGCTCGATCTGGTCGTCGCGGCCCTGGTACTGATCAGCCTGGTGCTGCTCGTCAGGGGGCATTGGCTCGTCTCATTCCTCGTGCTGGCGGTGGCCATCAACTTCAAGGCGATACCGATCGCGCTGGCGCCACTGTGGGTCCTGGCCGCGCTTCCCGCCAACCTCGTCGTGCAGGCACGCGCGCGGCCTGTGCCGGTGATCGGGGCGATCGGCTGGCGGTTCATCGTGCTGGTGGGTCTGACCGTCGTCGCATTCCTGCCGTTCGTGATCATGGAAGGCGCGAGAGCGGTCGATTTCCTTCGCATCCGAGGCGACCAGGGCATCGAGATCGAGTCCGTCCCGGGGACGATCCTTCTCGTCCTTCATGTCCTCGGGATGCCACTCGAGGTCACGTCCCGGTACGCGACGTTCGAACTCCGGTCGGTCCCATCGGCCGGCCTTGCTGAGGCGTCGCCGGTGATCATGGTCGTCGGCGTCCTGGTCACGGCGGTCCTGTATCTCCGCGCCGCACGCATGCGGATCGGGTGGCGAGGCAGCGTGCCGTCGCCGGCGGACCTTCGCCCGAGCCTCGCTGAAGGTGACCCACGACTCATCCTGGTCGCGACCGTGACGACGCTCCTGGTCACACTCGTGACCACGAAGCTGTTGTCGCCGCAATACCTCATCTGGCTCCTGCCATTGGTTCCACTCATCGATATCGGGGAGCGGCGTACCAGGGTCTTCCAGGTGTTGTTCATCGTCACGTGCGTGCTCTCGACCGTCATCTTCCCGTACCTCCTCGGTCGAACCCTGGCCCGGGCAGATCCGGCGTCCGATGGCTACCTCGACCCGACCCTGCTTGGGATCGCCTTGGTCGCCGCCCGAAACGTGCTCCTGGTCTGGCTCACCTGGCTCGCCGTGCGAGCGATGTGGCGGCCGAACTGGATCGTGGACCCGCCGCGGGCCGGCAAGGCGCTGCTGTCCCCTGTCGTCGAATCGCCGACCTGACCGCGTGTTGCTTCTGCGCACCGCCAATCGATGGTGCATTCGGAGACGGCGTTGGTCGATGCGCTCCGACGCAGTACCATCGGCTTTCGCGTGACAGGACCATTCGACGCGGAGCTCGCACGCGACGGTCGGGCGGGCGCGTCGCCAGGATCCCTGGAGGTCGGCTGAGACAACAGTGAGCAGGCTGACGAGACGAAACTCCGTACGCCGACGCGTGGCCGTCGCCCTTGGCGTGTTCGGACTGATCGCGGCGACATCGATCCCGGCGATCCGACAGACCGACATCGCCCAGGCCGCTGACCCACCAAGTCATCGATTCCAGCGGGAGTCGACCAGCCCGTTGCCGGTCGCGCCGACTGCGCTGACGCCGACTCCGGGGTTCCAGGACACGACCGTGTTCAGCGGCTTGTCGTCCCCGACGGCCGTGCGGTTCGCCTCCGATGGTCGGGTCTTCGTCGCCGAGAAGAGTGGCCTGATCAAGGTCTTCGCGAGTGTCACGGCCACGACGCCCACGATCTTCGCCGACCTCAGGACGCAGGTCGACAACTACTGGGATCGCGGCCTGTTGGGCCTCGCCCTGGACCCGGGCTTTCCGACCGTTCCGTATGTCTACGTCTCCTACACGTATGACGCGGTCCCCGGAGGGAGCGCGCCTCGCTGGAACGACGTCTGCGACAGTCCACCCGGACCGACGACCGATGGCTGCGTCGTGTCGGGTCGGATCTCACGACTGCAGGCTTCCGGATCGGTGATGACGGGGTCCGAAAAGGTCCTGATCACGGACTGGTGCCAGCAGTGGCCGAGCCATTCGATCGGCGACCTGCGGTTCGGGGCCGACGGAGCGTTGTATGCGTCGGGCGGCGACGGAGCGAGCTTCAGCGACGCGGACTACGGTCAGCACGGGACGACCGGTGGCATCACCACCAAGAACCCGTGTGGCGATCCACCTGGCGGGATCGGTGCGACCCTGACCCCGCCGACCGCTCAGGGTGGGGCCCTCCGAAGCCAAAGCCTGCGACGGCCGTCGGGCCAGCCGACCGTCCTCGATGGGACGATCATCCGGGTCGATCCGGCGACCGGTGCCGCGTTGTCCACGAACCCGCTGTTCGGATCCGCCGATACGAACGCCAGGCGGATCGTGGGATACGGCCTGCGGAATCCGTTCAGGTTCGCGTTCAGACCGGGGACCAACGACCTGTGGGTCGGCGACGTGGGCTGGAGCACCTGGGAGGAGATCGAGCGGATCCCCGACCCACTCTCCAGCCAGGTCGCCAACTTCGGCTGGCCGTGCTACGAAGGCACGGGTCACCAACCCCAGTACGAGGCGGTCGGCCTAAACTCGTGCACCAGCCTGTACGCGAACACCACCGGACTGGTCAGCCCCTTCTACACCTATGACCACGGGGCGAAGGTCGTGCCCGGAGAGACCTGCCCGACGGCCAACGGTTCGTCGACGACCGGGATCGCATTCTATCCGGCCTTCGGCGGAAGCTACGGGAGTTCGTATCAGGGCGCGCTGTTCTTCGCCGACCATACCCGGAACTGCATCTGGGTCATGAAGACGACGTCGGGATTGCCCGACCCGGGCAAGATCTCCACCTTCGTCTCCGGGGCAGGTAATCCGGTCGACCTCCAGATCGGTCCTGGCGGCGATCTGTTCTATGCGGACCTCGAGGGCGGCAAGGTGCATCGGATCGTCTCCCTTGCGGGCCAGGCACCCACGGCCGTGATCTCGGCTGTGCCGACCTCGGGCAGTCCGCCGCTCACGGTCGCGTTCGATGGCACCGGGTCATCGGACCCCGAGGGTGGTGCGCTGACCTATTCGTGGGACCTCGACGGCGACGGGACATACGGCGATTCGACGTCGCCGACCCCATCACATACCTACACGGTCGCTGGCCAGGTCACGGTGGGTCTGCGCGTGACGGATCCGACCAGTCTGACCGGCTCGACAACGACCGTGATCGATGTCAACCCCAGTCTGCCGTCCCCGGTGATCGATACCCCGGGCGGCTCGCTGACCTGGTCCGTCGGCGACCTGATCAACTTCAGCGGGCACGGGACGAATGCGAGCGGGAACCCGATCCCCGCCTCGGGGCTGAGTTGGACGCTCCTCATCCATCACTGCCCGTCGGCCTGTCACACCCACACGGTCCAGACCTGGGCCGGTGTCAGTTCGGGCTCGTTCAACGCGCCCGACCACGACTATCCCACCTACCTGGAGCTGATCCTGACGGCGACGTCCTCCGGCCAGTCGGCCAGCACCAGCCTGGAACTTGATCCGAAGACCGTCGACCTTACGCTGAAGACCGTGCCCAGCGGCCTGTCTGTCGGCGTCGGCTCGGCCCCAGCCGCCCCGACCCCTTACACGGTCCCGGTCATCAAACAGTCGAACCAGACGCTCAGTGCACCGCTTACACAAACGCTCGGATCGACCACGTATGCCTTCAGCAGCTGGTCGGATGGAGGCGCGGCCACACACGCGATCACTGCGGCCACGAACCAGACGTACACGGCGACCTACGCCGTCTCGACCTCGACCACGAGCTATCTCTCCGACCTCCCCTACACGGTCACGGCCAACGGCTGGGGGCCGCCCGAGAAGGACCGCAGCAACGGCGAGAACCTGTCCGGCGACGGCGGGCCGTTGACCCTGGCCGGGGTCGTCTACAGCAAGGGTCTCGGGACCCACGCCGCCTCGGATGTCCGCTACAGCGCGAGCGGCTGCACGCTGTTCAGCGCCAAGGTCGGGGTCGACGATGAGGTCGGCGCCCTCGGGTCGATCGTCTTCCAGGTCTTCGGCGATGGGACCAAGCTGTATGACTCGGGGGTCATGACCGGCACCAGCCCGACCGCGACGGCCAATGTCGACGTGACCGGCAAGACCGACCTGCGGTTCATCGTCACCAACGGTGGCGACAACATCAACTACGACCACGGCGACTGGGCCGACGCCAAGCTGACCTGCGGCGGTGGTGGACCGCCGCCCGACACGACCCCGCCGATCGTCACCGGGACGACCCCGGCGTCGGGCGCGACGGGCGTCGCCACCTCGGTCAGCCCGACCGCCACATTCAATGAAGCGATCGACCCGGCCACGATCAACACGACGACCGTGACTCTCGTCCGGACGGGCACGTCGACCGTCCTCGCCGCCAGCGTCACGTACAACGCCGCGACGAAGATCGCCACGCTCGCCCCGTCCGCCGCGCTGCTCGCCGGAACCGGCTACACGGCGACGGTCAAGGGCGGGACCGGCGGGGTCAAGGACCTGGCCGGCAATCTGCTGGCGGCGAACGTCAGCTGGTCGTTCACGACGGCGACCGGCAGTTCGACCACGAGCTATCTCTCCGACCTCCCCTACACGGTCACGGCCAACGGCTGGGGGCCGCCCGAGAAGGACCGCAGCAACGGCGAGAACCTGTCCGGCGACGGCGGGCCGTTGACCCTGGCCGGGGTCGTCTACAGCAAGGGTCTCGGGACCCACGCCGCCTCGGACGTCCGCTACAGCGCGAGCGGCTGCACGCTGTTCAGCGCCAAGGTCGGGGTCGACGATGAGGTCGGCGCCCTCGGGTCGATCGTCTTCCAGGTCTTCGGCGATGGGACCAAGCTGTATGACTCGGGGGTCATGACCGGCACCAGCCCGACCGCGACGGCCAATGTCGACGTGACCGGCAAGACCGACCTGCGGTTCATCGTCACCAACGGTGGCGACAACATCAACTACGACCACGGCGACTGGGCCGACGCCAAGCTGACCTGCGGCGGTGGTGGACCGCCGCCCGACACGACCCCGCCGATCGTCACCGGGACGACCCCGGCGTCGGGCGCGACGGGCGTCGCCACCTCGGTCAGCCCGACCGCCACATTCAATGAAGCGATCGACCCGGCCACGATCAACACGACGACCGTGACTCTCGTCCGGACGGGCACGTCGACCGTCCTCGCCGCCAGCGTCACGTACAACGCCGCGACGAAGATCGCCACGCTCGCCCCGTCCGCCGCGCTGCTCGCCGGAACCGGCTACACGGCGACGGTCAAGGGCGGGACCGGCGGGGTCAAGGACCTGGCCGGCAATCTGCTGGCGGCGAACGTCAGCTGGTCGTTCACGACGGCGACCGGCAGTTCGACCACGAGCTATCTCTCCGACCTCCCCTACACGGTCACGGCCAACGGCTGGGGGCCGCCCGAGAAGGACCGCAGCAACGGCGAGAACCTGTCCGGCGACGGCGGGCCGTTGACCCTGGCCGGGGTCGTCTACAGCAAGGGTCTCGGGACCCACGCCGCCTCGGACGTCCGCTACAGCGCGAGCGGCTGCACGCTGTTCAGCGCCAAGGTCGGGGTCGACGATGAGGTCGGCGCCCTCGGGTCGATCGTCTTCCAGGTCTTCGGCGATGGGACCAAGCTGTATGACTCGGGGGTCATGACCGGCACCAGCCCGACCGCGACGGCCAATGTCGACGTGACCGGCAAGACCGACCTGCGGTTCATCGTCACCAACGGTGGCGACAACATCAACTACGACCACGGCGACTGGGCCGACGCCAAGCTGACCTGCGGGACCTGACAACCATCGCCGAACGCGTGCGGCTCCACCTGGTCGACGCGACGTACGAGCTGTTTCGGGCGCACTACGCGCCACGACCGCCGGTGATCGGCCGCGACGGGATCGTGCTGTCGGGTGTGTCCGGGTTGTGCGACCAGCTCCTGTTCCTGTTGCGCGAGCAGGGCGCGACGCACGTCGGCTGCGCGACGGACCGAGTCATCGAATCGTTCCGCAACGACCTGTTCGCCGGCTACAAGTCGTCGGCCGGGATGCCGCCGGAGCTGCTCGCCCAGTTCCCGATCGCCGAGGCCGCGGTCGATGCGCTCGGGATCGTCCTCTGGCCGATGGTCGAGTTCGAGGCAGATGACGCCATCGGCGCGGCGGCCTGGCGGTTCGCCGAAGACCCCACGGTCGAGCGCATCATCGTGTGCACGCCGGACAAGGACATGGCCCAGCTGGTGGTCGACGAGCGGGTCGTGCTTTGGGATCGGCGCCGCGACATCGTCTACGACGACGCCGGTGTTCGCGAGAAGTGGGGCGTGGCGCCGACCTCGATCCCGGACTATCTCGCCGTCGTGGGCGATTCGTCCGACGGGTTTCCAGGGCTGCCCGGTTGGGGAGCCAAGTCCGCAGCGGCGGTGCTGCTGCGCTACGGCCACCTCGAGGATGTGCCACCGATGGCCTCAGCCTGGGAAGTGCCTGGTGTCGGTGGGACCCGGGCCGCCTCGCTGGCCGCCTCGCTGCGCGATCACTGGACCGACGCGATGCTCTACCGCGACCTCGCTCGGTTGCGGTCCGTCGCCGACGGCGTGCCGATCCGCCAGACCGATCCGGACGAACTCCGCTGGGACGGCGCGCCGCGACCCGAGTGGGAGGCGTTCTGCGAGGAATGGGGCCTCGACCGGTTGCGGTCACGACCCCACCGCTGGCTGGCAGACGGCTGAGGGCCGTTCTACGGCGCGACGCGCTGCCAGGCGACGCCGCTCTCGATCACGAACCCGGCGTCGGCACCACCGCCCGTTTCCAGGTCCACCCACTGCGCCAATTGGCCGCCTCCTCGGTCACCGAGAAGACGCTTCCCGTCTGGGGCCACGATGAAGATATCCCCAGCCATGGACGTCGCTGCCGAACCGCCTCCAAGATCCAGAGCGAGCAGTCTTCCGTCCTCGGCCGATACGACGTTCAGGGTCCAGATGGGATCTCCGCTCCCTTCACGGTCTCGCCTGAACAGGATCCGATCGCCCTGTGGCAGGAACCTGGGTGAGACGATCGAGCCGCCGCCCTCGATCGGCAATATCTGATCCGATACGCGCTCCCCATCCGGCCCGAGCGTCACGATGACCAGCTGCGGCCCCGAGGTCACGGCCGGTGCGAACGCGACCCGTGTGCCATCGGGGCTCCAGGCAAGCCATTCATCGTCGATCGTCAGGCCGGATTCGATGCCGTCGATCTGGTGGGAGCGGCCGATGTCGCGATCGAACTCGTAGAGGCCACCTCCCGTCCCGTCGGACGCATAGAACCAGATCTGCTGCCCGGTCGGCGGTCTCCAGGACATGCGATCGACCGACTTTGATCCGAGGTCAAGACGTGTCGCGAGACCGGTTTCCATATCGACGATCGTGATGGTTGACCGGCCGTCACTCACGGTTTGGGTTTGGAGGGCAACGGCATCACCCGCGGGCGACCATTGGTAGTCGCGCACCCCGCCGAACGGACCGGCGATCCGGTGCGGCGCCAAACCGTCGGCCGAGGCGACCCATAGCTCGGCGCGATCCATCAGGTACGGGGATCCCGGGTCGCTACTTGCGCCCTCGACCTGGCGAAGGAACGCCAACCGGGTCCCATCCATGGAAAAGGCCGGGAACGCATCGATCGAGGGGCCATCGATGACGTTCTTGGTCGTCCCAACGAGAAAATCGCGAATCACGATGTCCCCGGCTCGCCCATAGGCGACGCTGCCGTTGCCCGCGACACCGAAGGGCGGCGGCAAGCGCGGCTGAGACGCCGCCACGATCAGCAAGCTGGCGATCAGCGCGAGGATCAGGAGCACCGCCACACCGATCATCCGCCACGACCTTCGCGCGGCGACCAGGGTGGCATTCGAGATCGCAGACATGGGGATCCACCGTTCGGGGATACGCCAGGCCGGCCGGCGTCGGGTCTGAGCGGTCTTCGCGAGAACCTGCCCGAGCAGATGCCCGGGCTCGCTCGTGGCAGCGTCGGATGTTAGCCAGGTCGCCAGGAGTCGGTCGAGATCGTCGCGTTCGGTCATGTCGCCCGCCCGTCAGTCAGGATGGAAGGCCGCGCATCGGCGTCGACGGCAGCGCGCATGGCACGAGTGGCTCGATGGAGTCGCGACCGGACCGTACCCGGCGGGACTCCGAGGACGTCGGCCGCCTCGTCCAGTCCGAACCCGAGGTAATAGTGCAGCACGAGGACGATCCGCTGGTCGGCGTCGAGCGTGCGGAAGGCACGTTCCAGCTGGTCGCGATCGGCCAGATCGACGGACGGGCCGGGGTCGGCGACCTCGTAGCCGTCGACATCGACCTCGATCATCCAGCGCTTTCGTCCGCGGCGGATCTCCCGATAGCAACTGCGGACCAGGAGTCGATGGAGCCAAGCGTCGAAGCGATCGGGATCCCGCAACGCCGAGAGATCTCGCCAGGCGGCCACGAGGGCTTCCTGAGTCGCGTCCTCTGCGTGTCCGTCGTCGCGGAGGATCAGGCGGGCTGTGGCATAGAGTCTGCCGATCGAGGCGCGCGTCAACTCCGAGAACGCGCCGTGATCGCCTGCCATCGCCCGTTCGACCAGGTCCCGTTGCATCGGGCCTCCTGAGGACGGTGCGGCACGTCCGGCCGCACTCACAGGGTACGGGTCGTGTCAGCCCCTCTCGGTTCCCGATTCGGGTTTCGCGAGCTCGAGAGCTAGCGCACCAGGGCCAGGATCGTCGCGTGGTGGGCGGTCGGGGCAGCCAGGATGCCGACCGACTTCGATGCCTGGCCGACGTCGAACCACGGACCGCCGTCCATGGCACTGGCCGTCGCGCCGGCGCGTTCGGCGATCAGGGCGGAGGCCGCCACGTCCCACACAGACAGGCCGCCCTGCTGGACGAACGCGTCGAACCGTCCGTTCGCGACGTACGCGATGCCCAGGGCCGCGGACCCCATCGACCGCGAGATCCGGATCGCCTTCCGGACGTTGCGAGCCCGGGTGGCCGCGGTCCGGCCGTTGAGCGACATCGAGATGACGAAGTCGGACAGCTTGTCCTTGTCGGAAGCGGCGATCTTGTGCCCGTTGAGGGTCGGCGGCCCGTCCACCGTCGCGGCAAATACCTCGTGGCGGGTCGGGTCCAGGATGACCCCGACGGTCGGACGGCCGTCGATGACCAGGGCGATCGAGACGCAGAACATCGGGATGCCATTGGCGTAGTTGATCGTGCCGTCGAGCGGGTCGACGATCCAGACGCGGCCGCGGCCGGAGGTCGGCGCTTCGCCCGCCTTGGCATCGTGCGCGCCGGTCTCCTCGGCCAGGATCGCATCTGCCGGATACGTCGCCCGGATCGCGTCGAGCACAAGCGCCTCCGACAGATGATCCGCCTCGGTCACCACGTCACGGGCGCTCTTGTAATCGATCTGCTCGAGACGCTCGTAGTGATCCATCAGGACGACCCCGGCCCGCTCGGCGGTCGCCAGCGCGAAGTCGAGCTCGGCGCGAAACGCGCTCGTTGTCCGAGTCGCGATGCCGTCGTCGAGGGTCGTCACGGTTGACCGCAATCGGCCAGGAGCGGCCGTAGCTCCCCGCCGAGCTCGGTCACTCGCTGGGAGAACGTCCGGGTCTGGCCGGGCTCGATCTTCGGGCTGAGGATGATCGCGCCGGTATTCCCGGTCCGGTCGGTCGGATCGGTGATGTGGCAGGTGGTCTGCCCGGCGGCTTTGCCGTCGTTGGTCACGGACAACGTGATCAGCAACCCGGCTCCATCCGGTGTCGCACCGGTGATATCCGCCTCGAACGGGCCGACCCCGGAGAGCATGAATTTGCCGGCCACCGCAAGCAGGATCACGGCCACGATCACCCCGCCGACCGCGATGCCGTGCACCTGCGAACTCGAGACATCGCGCAGCCCGAGCGGATTGCATTCCTCGCAAAGCCCGACGTCGAGCGGCACGGGTTTGCCACACCTGGCGCAGGCGTGGGTCAGCTGGGGCGACGCCGTCGCGGGATCGGTCACCGCATGATGGTGCCACGAACGGTCGCTGCCAGCGCGCGACCGCGTCCACCAGGTCCGGGCCGGCGGACGCGAAACCTGGCAGGATCCTCACCCACAGACCGTTGTGCCGCACCCACGCGGGCGACGGACCCGAAACTTGACGTGGATCACACGGTCCCGCGCTCAGGCCGGCGCAAATGACCCGACTCGAACCCGTCGGCGAGCCGCGATATGTGGCATAGCGGTCCCCGCATGATCGTTCTGCCACATCGACAGGGCCGAGATCGGTCTGTTCGGGGTTCGCAGCCAAGCACGGATGGCCCTGCCGTCGACGGGGTATGCAGCGTGTAGCATCGCCCCGTGCGCGGCAATCCGAGCGCGGTTCGTCCGCCCGTTGGACACGATGACCCAGCTCGAGGAGGTCACGGCATCCCATCCTCGGTCGCGTCCGATGTCGCGGGCCAATCTCCGCTTTCGATCGACGCCGCCGACGAGCTCGTTTACATCGACGATGTCGGTCTTGAGTTCGATCACGAGCAGCGCCCGGTGTTCCGGGTTCCATGCCAGGATGTCGATGACGCCACGCTCACCAAAGATCGAGAACGAGACTTCCGGCTCGAATCTCCATGCCTTGAACTGGTCGCGGAACATTCGGGCGACCTGTTCGTGCAGCGCCGAGTGCTTCGAGTTGAGCAACCGATCGAGGTCGCCCGCACGCCATCGACCGACAAGCTCGACCCGGATATCCAACGCCATCGCGACGCGTCGGAGGGTCGCCAGTGCGATCGTGTCGAGGTGGCCGCGCTCGATACGCGAGATCGTCGACGGCGAGACCTTCGCCAAGGCTGCCAAGTCCTCCTGACGCAGGTTCCGCTTGATGCGGATCGACCGGATCATCGTTCCGAACCGCTGGTCATCCATTTGGCCAGAGTCTGACAAGCCGCGCATATCGGGCGGTCATCGGGTCGCGATCGGGCAAGATTTGCACGTACAGACCGTTATGCCAGTTGGGACGCGAGGATCCGGGCCGATTCGGGGCGATGTGCGGGTTGCGATCTTCGTCTCAAGCGTGGATCGACTCTGAGTGCCGGCCGAATAGATGACCAGGGCACCGCGACATGACATAGCGGTCCCCCCATGAGAATCTCGCCAGGTTGCGGCGGCGGGTCGCGCAACCCGTCCCAGGCCGACCAGATGCCACGAACGGTCGCTACCAGCGCGCGACCGCGTCCACCAGGGAGTCGATGTCGGCCGTGGAGCGCGCCAGCACGACCACTTCGTCCGCACCCGAGGCCTGCCACCGGGCCCAGGTGTCGCGCGGCTCGACGACCCATGGCGAATCGGCGATCGACCCTTCGGCCAGCCAGTCGCCCTGGAACCCGACGATGACCCGCTGGTCCTCGCGCCGTCGACCGGCGGCCGCCAGCGACTCGAGATACTGCGGCAGGTTGGCCTCGAAGTTGTCGTCGAACGCGGTCCAGCCATCGCCGATCCGGCCGGCCAGCCGGGCGCCGGCGGGTGTCTCACCACCGATGATGATGGGTGGCGCCGGCACGGGCACGGGGAATGCCACGGCGCCATCCAGCGGGTAGAACGGCGACGGCCGCGTGATCGGTCCCCCACCCCACAGCGCCCGGATCACCGCGACCGCCTCCTCCAGCCGGGCGACCCGTTCGGGGGCGGCCGGAAAGTCGATGCCCATCGCGGCATGCTCCTTGGGCGCGCCACCGATCCCCATCCCGAGTATCAGCCGGCCGCCGCTGGCGATCTGCAGCGTCGACGCCATCCGGGCAACGACCGCCGGGTGGCGATTCATGACGTTGAGCACGAATGGGCCGACCGTGACCCGCTCGGTGGCCGCCGCCGCCATCGCCAGGATCGTCCAGCTTTCGACCACCGGCACGGTCAGGTCGCCCCGGCCCATGAAGTGGTCCCAGGACCAGACTCCGGCATAGCCCGCAGCATCAAGGCGTCTGGCACTCTCCAGCCACCAGCCGGGTTCGGCGCGGATCGATCGCAGGCAGACCCCGATCGGCAACCGGGCCGGGGCGGTCGTCACAAACCGGTCTCGAACAGTCGGATGTCCTCGTCGGCCATGGCATGCCCGTCGCCACGGGTCGGGTCGAGCGCGGCCAGCGCCCCCAACCCGTCCAGATCGGCCGGGAAGCGCCCGATCAGGTCGAGCACCACGGACTGGATCCGCGATGCGTTCTGCTGGAAGACCTCGAGGACGCTCATCGCATCGACGGCCTCGGTCCCCTCGATCACGCCCGCGTCGTAGTCGGTGATCAGGCTGATGTTGACCACGGCCATCCCGAGTTCGCGGCACAACCACGCCTCGGGATACTGGGTCATGCTGATGACTTCCCAGCCGGCGTCGCTGAACCATTTCGACTCGGCCCTGGTCGAGAAGCGCGGACCCTGGATGATCACGATCGTCCCGGTCTCGTGGACGTTGATGCCGTGGTCCCGGATCGTCGCGATGGTCAACTCGCGCAGGACCGGGTCGTAGATCTCGGCCGATGACAGGTGGGTCACGATGGGGCCGTCGTAGAACGTGTCGGCCCGCCCGTTCGTCCGATCGACGAGCTGGTCGCAGACCACGAAGTCGCCGGGTCTGACCGAAGGCTGGAGCGATCCGGCCGCGCATGGCGCGATGACCGCCTTGACCCCGAGTGAACGCATCGCCCAGACATTCGCCCGGTAATTGATCTTGTGCGGCGGGATCGTGTGGCGCCGGCCGTGGCGCGGCAGAAAGGCCACCCGGCGACCGGCGACCTCGGCCAGGAAGAACGAATCGGATGGCGGCCCATAGGGCGTGTCGACCTTGATCTCCCGGACGTCGTCGAGCAGCGAGTAGAAGCCCGACCCCCCGAACACGCCGATCTCAGCAGTCTCCGAGCCGTGGGCCACGCGTCGCCTCCATCAGTACTGGCGGAACGCGGCAGCGGCGTCCTCGGCCGGATTCTACGATGGGCGGCCGACTCCAGGGCCGACTTTCGGCCAGGGACCCTGGTACCAATGGAGCCCGCGGACCGGACACTCGCCCGAGCGACAACGATACGTGCCGGGGCGCACCCTTCGCGCGTGAGATTCATCACCTCGTCGCAGCCGGCCGTCGACGAGCGACTGCTGTGGTCGCGCGATATCCGGTTCGTGCATCGCCTGGCGGCCCGCATCCCCGGTTCGCGCATCCTGGAGATGGACGCCGGGTCGGTCATGATCGCGCCGGCCGACATCCTGTCCGATCGCGTCGCGTCCATCGTCGCCGACGAGTCCAACGCCCTCGAATACGGCCTGGCGACCATCGATTCCTCGCTGCCAGAGCGGGATCGCTATCTCGTCGCGATGGCGGCGGCGGTCCAGCTGTCCGGATTGGCCGGCCGGATCGGGATGGCGCCATCGACCCAGGTCGTCCAGACCAAGATGCTGGACTACTTCTTCAGCCTGCGTCGGATGCATCGGGTGGCGTTCCAGCCGATCGTCGAGATCGGGACGGGCGAGGCGTATGAGTACGAATGCCTGTTCCGCCCGGACATGCCGATGCTGCCGCAGTCCATCGGGTCCGTCGTCCAGGCGGCCATCAGCACGGATCGCGGCGTGGAGCTCGACACGTATATCGTGGCGACCATCCTGGAGCGGATCGGTGTCATCGAAGCCGCCACCCGGGAGGCCGGCAGACCGGCTCGCCACTATGCGATCAACCTGATGCCGTCGAGTCTGCTTCACCCGACATTCGAAGCGGGCGCGCTCGCTGACATGGTCCGAACGGCGGGGCTGGATCCGCGCCAGATCACGATCGAGTGTACCGAGCAACAGGCCGTCGCTGATGTGCGGATGCTCAAGACCCAGGTTCGCCGGCTCCGACGGATCGGCTTCGGCTTCGCAGTCGACGACGCCGGGGCCGGTTATGCCAGCTTCGCGCTGATCGCCGCACTCAAGCCGTCGGTCATCAAGATCGACCGGGAGATCGTCCATGGCATCGGCCACGACGACGCAAAACAGGCACTGGTCGAGGCATTCGTGTCGTTCGGCCGACGGATCGGCGCGCGTCTCCTGGCCGAGGGCATCGAGCGGCGGGCCGACCTGACCGCCCTGACCGGATTGTCGGTCGACCTTGGCCAGGGCTATCTGCTCGGCCGACCCGCCAGCGAACCGGCCCTGCCCAGGCGACTCGAGCGCATCCCCCGCCCCGCGCCACACAAACGTGTCGCTCGCGTACCATCGAGGGCGTGACCGACTCGACCCCGACGCCGCGATGACCCGTTTCGGGCTCCAACTCTGGGCGCAGCAGACCGACTGGCCCGGGTTCCGCGATGCGGCCCTCGCGGCCGAGGCCGCTGACTGGGATTCGGTCTGGACCTGGGACCACCTCGATGCCATCTTCGGGCCGTGGGAACAGCCCATCTTCGAGGGCTGGAGCGTCCTCGCCGGGTTGGCCACGATCACCTCGCGGGTCCGTCTCGGGCTGATGGTCGGGGCCAATACGTTCCGAAATCCCGGCCACACCGCGAAGCTGGCGACGACCCTCGACCACCTGTCCGGCGGGCGAGCCGTTCTGGGCATCGGCGGGGCGTGGTTCGCCCGCGAGCACGAGGCTTTCGGCATCGACTTCTATTCGGGCTTTGGCGAGCGGCTCGACCGCCTGGACGAGGCGGTCATGCTCATGCGCCGGCTGCTGGATGGCGAGCGGTTCAGCCACGAGGGCCGGTTCTATACCTTCACCGATGCACTGTGCGAGCCGCGCCCCATCCAGGCGCATCTGCCCATCCTGGTCGGTGGATCCGGGCCCAAGAAGACGTTGCGGACGGTGGCGCTCCGCGCCGACGGCTGGAACACGGCGGGCACGATCGAGGAGGTCACGGGCAAGCTGGCGAAACTGGCCGAGCATTGCGACGCCGTCGGTCGGGACATCACGACAATCGAGAAGACGGTCAGCTTCCCGATCGTCATCCGCGACGGCGCGGCGGCGGCCGAGACGCGGTTCCGTGCCCTGCTCGACCGCAACGGCGTCGAGCGAAGCGATCAACATCCGTTGCTCGGCTCCCCGGAGATGGTGGCCGACGCGATCCGGCCCTATGCCGGTCTTGGCTTCGAGACCGTCATCGTCCGGATGCCCGCCCCGTTCGATCGCGAGACCATCGACCGGATGGCCGAGGTCCGCGACCTCCTGGACGCGTGAAGGTCGTCGCCCTCGCGGGCGGGACCGGCGGCGCGAAGCTGGCGCAGGGGCTCCAGAACGTCCTGGACCCGGGTGACCTGCAGGTGATCGCCAACACCGCCGACGACACGGAGCGCCACGGGCTGCTGGTCATGCCCGACCACGACGCCGTCCTCTACCGGTTGGCCGGTCGCTTCGACGACGACCGAGGCTGGGGCGTCCGCGATGAGACCTGGGCCGTCATGGATGCCCTGGCCGGACTCGGCGAACCGACCTGGTTCAGACTCGGCGACCGGGACATGGCGACGCACATCGCGCGAACCGCGCGGATCCGCGACGGCCAGACCATCAGCGAGGCCGTGCTGGCGATCCAGGCTGCGCTCGAGATCCCGACCCCGATCCTGCCGATGACCGATTCGAGCGTCAGGACCCGGGTCCGGACCGACGAGGGCTGGCTCGACTTCCAGGAGTACTTCGTCCGGCTCCAGCAGGAGCCAGATGTCCTCGAGGTCGAGTTCGCGGGCATCGAGACCGCCCAGCCGACACCCGCGGTGGAGGCCGCCCTCGGTCGCGCCGACATCGTGATCATCGGGCCATCGAACCCGGTCGTCTCGGTGGCGCCGATCCTGGCCGTCCCGGGCATGACCAAGCTGCTGGCGGCGGCCCGCGCTCGGGGCGCCTCGGTCGTTGCGGTGAGCGGGATCGTCGGGGGTGTGGCGCTCAAGGGCCCGGCCGATCGGATGCTTCGGTCGCTCGGGCTGGAATCGAGCGCCCCGGGCGTGGCCGCACTGCTCCTCAGCCAGCTCGACGGCCAGCTCGACGGGTTCGTCCTCGACACGGTCGATGGAGCCCGGGCACCGGCGGTCGCCGAGCTCGGCCTGCGGCCGTTCGTGACCAACACGATCATGGCCGATGCGGCCGGGCAGGCGCGGTTGGCGTCGGCCGTTCTTGGGTTCGCGGCCACGGTCGGGGTCCCGGCGGCGTGACCCGGATCGCGGCCATCATCCCGGTCGGCACGTTCGACGGCGCCAAATCACGGCTCGGCGACGCCCTCGATGCCGAGGAACGGCAGGAACTCGTGGAAGGTCTCCTGGCACGGACCGTGGTGGCCGCCATGGCCGTCGATCGCCTCGACGACGTGCTCGTCGTCAGCCCGGACCGCGAGGTTCTGGCCAAGGCGGCCGCACTCGGCGCGCGGACCCTGCTGCAGCGGACCGTCGGGCTCAATGCCGGCCTTCGAGAGGCACGGACCGACGTCGTCGCGGGCGAGGCCGACGCCATCATGATCCTGCCCATCGACCTGCCGTTCGTGGACGCGGCCGCGGTCGATTCGGTCGCCGAAATCATCGATGCCGATCGACCCGGCTCAAGCGTCGTCCTCGTCACGGACCGGCACGGGACTGGCACGAATGTCCTCGCCGTTCGGCCACCCGATGGCATCGATGTCGCCTTCGGGCCGGACAGCCGAGCCGCCCATCGAACCGCGGCCGAGACCGCCGGCGCCACGTACGAAGAGCTCGAGGGCCCGCTCACGATCGACCTCGATACGCCGGATGACCTGGTCTTCGTCGAGGGACTCCGTGTCGGCTGACTCGACGATCCACCTCGTCGCCCTCGAGGGCATCCCGGAGATCGCGAGCGGTGACGACCTCGGACGGATCATCGGCGACGCCATCGATCGATCGGCGAGTGTCCTGCCGCTGACCGCGGACGATGTCCTGGTCGTGACCCAGAAGATCGTGTCCAAGGCGGAAGGCGCCGTTGTCGACCTGACCACGGTCGAGCCACGAGCGGAGGTGATCGAGTTCGCCGAGCGCTGGGGTCGCGACCCACGACAGCTCGAGGTCGTCCTGCGCGAGGCGAAGCGGGTCGTCCGGATGGCCAATGGCGTGCTCATCACGGAGACCGCCCACGGGTTCATCTGCGCCAACGGCGGGATCGATGCCTCGAACGTCGGGCCCGGGTCGGGCTCGATCGTCACCTTGCTGCCGGTCGATCCGGACGGTTCGGCGGCGGTTATCCGGGCCGCGATCCGCGAGCGCTTCGGGATCGATGTCCCGGTCATCGTGTCCGATTCGTTCGGGCGACCCTGGCGCTGGGGCATCGTCGATGTCGCGATCGGCGTGTCCGGTTTGCTGCCGCTCGAGGACCTGCGCGGCTCACCCGATGCCGACGGCCGGATCATGCAGTCAACGGTCCGGGCCGTCGCCGACGAGCTGGCATCTGCCGCGGAACTGACGCTCGGCAAGTCGGCCGGTCGGCCGGTCGCGCTGGTCCGGGGCGCCGCCTTCACCCGGGGCGAGGCTCGCATCCGCGATGCGCTCATCCCGCGCGAGAGCGACCTGTTCCCGTGACGTCGGGCGGCGATAATCGGACGATGGATATGAACGAACACCCCGACGCCATCACCTATCGACGAACCGCCGATGCACTCCGGGCGGGTGATCTCGAGACCCTCGCGACGTTCATGGATCCCGACGTGACCTGGCATGTCCCGGGCCGTCATCCGATGGCCGGCGACGTCGTCGGCCGGGACGCCCTCGTCGCCTGGCTCGCGAAGGCCAAGTCGATCGGGTTCTGGCTGACCGAACACGACGTCCTGGCCAACGATGCCCATGTCGTGGCCATCAGCCACATGGGAGCCCGGCGTGATGGCCTCGATATCGAGACCCGGGTCGTCAGCGTCTTCCACTACCGCGATGGCCGACAGGCGGAACGGTGGTTGTTCCCCGAGGATGCCGACATCTGGGATGCCATCTTCTCCGCCGAGACTGAGCGCGCACCATGACCCGCCCGCGGATGGACCGGATGATCGACGCCGTCGCACCGGTCCTCGACTGGTTCGAACACGGTGGCTGGGAACGCCACCACCTTGACCCGGGCATCGCGGACATGGCCTTCGGGAACCCGCAGGAACTGCCACTCCCCGGGCTGGTACACCTATGGCAAGACGCTCCTGGCGCCCGGCCAGCGGATCGGGTATGCGGCGTTGAGCCCCACCTTCCCCGATCGCCGCTCGACGATGTTCCGGATCATGGTCGAGCAGATGTCGTCGGGCTGGGGCTTCCCGAACGCGCTGCTCCAGCACTCGATCTCGGATCTGGAGACCCTGTCCATCGATATCGGGTCGATCCAGGCGCGCCGCGACCGGATGGTGCCGGCCCTCATCGAGCTGGGCTACGAGGTCACCCGGCCCGAGGGCACGTTCTACCTGATGGTCCGGACGCCCGAACCCGACGACCTCGCCTTCGCCGAGCGACTGGCCGAGCTTGGCGCGATCGTCCTGCCCGGCCGGATCGTGGAGTGTCCGGGTTGGCTGCGGGTTTCGCTGACGGCCAGCGACGCGATGGTCGAGCGCGGCATCGAGGCGTTCGCCGCAGCCATCCGCTGAACGGACCGCGCGTTACATCTCGGTCAGGCCGACGATGTGACCGTCGGGGTCGGCGACGAGGGCCAGCCAGGCATTCCCGTCCGGGCTGAACCGAGGCATGACGACCTTGCCACCGAGCGAAGTCGCCTTGGCCAGGGTCGCGTTGATGTCGTCGACCGTGACGTAGCCCGTCACGTGGCCGACCGACCCATCGGGCGTCGAGCCGATGCCCACGACGACGCCTGTGGCGGCCGGATCGGTCATGCCATAGCCACCCGCATTGCTCGTGTCGAGCTTCCAGCCGAACAGCGTGCTGTAGTAGTCCTGGAGCGCCTGCTGGTCCTTGCCGACGATCTCGAAATGGATCACCCGTGCGTCTGCCATCGGTCGGTCTCCTGATGCTGTCGGGCCAGGTTCTGGAGCCCTGGATGACCCGTCAACCCATCGACGAACGAGCGGCACCCGAATCGACAGCCAGGTAGATCGCCCCCGACCCGGGATCGACCACGATAGGCAGGTTCGTCAGCGGCAATTCCGCGGGCCCGCTCATGACCGCCGCGTCACGCGCCGGGTCGAAGGTCGCCCCGTGGCACGGGCAGGCCAGCAGGCCGGCCTCGGCGTCCCAGCCGACCGTGCAGGCCGCGTGCGTGCAGACCGCGTCGAACGCCACGAACCGGCCATCGGGCAGCCGGACGATGATCCCCGGATCTCCGGCGGGCAGCGGCGCCGGCGCACGAAACGGGACGGTGAACGCGAGCGATCCATCGGCGCCGACGTCGGCCGTGGTGGCGACCTGGATCGAGCCATCGGGCACGGAGGCTGTCGGTTCGGGGGTCGGCACTGGAGTCGGCGCCGGGGCCGGACGCGATGACCCGAACATCCGGAGCGGGACGGCCAGCGACCCGACGACGACCGCGAGCCCGGCGAGCGTCGCCGTCTGGAGGAGTGCCCGCCGCCCGGGCGAAACGGGGGCATCAGGCGCCTTCCGTGCCCGGGCCAGCTCGAACCCACCGGTCCCGGCCAGCGCAAGCGTGATCCAGCCGACGGCGTACGGCAGGTCCGGGCCGTAGTAGTAGGGATGCGTCGTCCACGACACGGTCAACCAGAACAGGATGGACAGCATCGCCCCACCGATGGCCGCGGCTCGGAACGCCAGGCCGGTGAGTGCCCCGAGCCCGATCGCGATCTCGGCCAGTGCGATGGCCAGTCCGATCGGGATCGCGTACGGCTCGGCCGGCACGATCAACGGCGCGAGGGGCGATGTCCGCGCAAAGCCCGTCAGCTGGGCAACGATCGAGTTCGGGGCGGTCGGGTCGAGGAACGACGGATCGACGAGCTTGTCGATCCCCGCATACAGGAACGTGACGCCGAGGAAGACCCGAAGTGGAAGGACCGCGAGCCGCGGGATGGTCGGCGTGCCGTTACCCGGCGCTTTCGTCCGGCAGCAACGGCACGACGTAGAGCGTGTACGCCTCGCCTTCGGACGTCACCGGGGTCAAGGTGTTGAGCTGGGCGAGGAACGGGGTGAGGGCCGCGGCATCGTCGCCGATCACGACCCCGCTCCGGAGACCGGCGATGCCCCGATCCGGCGTCGCCGGGGTGCCGAACTCCGCCAGCGGCGTCGACAGCGGCCACGCGGCGGGCTGTTGGGGCACATTCGCGTCGGCCGGCGGGGCTCCCGGCGCGACGAAGATCCGGTACGCGTCCGGGACGTAAGCCGTGGGTTCGGTGGCCGTCGATCCCCAGGCGTCGGTCGGGTCGTTCAGTCGGTCCAGAAGTTCGGAGATCACCGTCATCTGGGGATCCGTGCCCGGGCGGCCGGGAACAACGCCGGAACCCGAGATCCGCGTCGTCTGCGTCTGACCGTCAAGGACCACCGTGACGACCGTCGTACCGGTGTCGGCGGCGATCCCACCATCATCAGTCGATGGCTGATCGAGGCCGGCCGCCCGGAGCGCATCGGCGATGGCCACCGCACCCGCCGCCCCGACGTCGCGGACCGTGTAGCCGCCCACGAGCGGACCCGGGTAGATCTCTGGGATCGGAGCCGGGGTGAAGATGCGGCCGTCCGTGTAGACGACGACCGTCGGGAGCTGCGCGATCGTCGCCGCCGGGTTGATGAAGCCACCCTCGGAGGTGATCCGCAGGAGGAGGGTCGCGTCAGCCGGCGAGGCCGAAGGTGCCACCGATGGGCCGGTCGAGGGCGCGTCAGAGGCCGGCGGTTGCGCCGATGAGCCTGCCCCTCCGCCGCCGGCCGCCCCTTCGCACCCGGCGATCATGAGCGTGGCGAACGTGGCGGCGAGCATCGTGGCGGCCAGGCGCATCGATCGGCTGCGCATCACTGGGTCTCCTGGATCGTGGTCGCGACGACGCCGCGTTCCGTGGGCAGACGTCTGAGGCCGGTCGCCGGTTCCATGAGCGGTATGTCGGCGGTCAGTCGGCGGATCTGGCCGACATTTATGCTTGATTTGGGGCCGCCCCAGGACCCCTCTCCCGCGTATGCCAATCGAAGGCATAACTCCCCGGCGCCGCGTCGTCACCACTCGGGCGCCTGGGGGATGCTTGGCATGATCGCAAGCATCAGGTTGTGAGCAGTCGTCCGGACTCGCTCCATGACGAGAACGCTGCTGCCCGACCATGGACCTGATGCAGTCCTGTTCGCGATGGTGACCCGCGACGTGATCGAGATCGGCGGTCGCACCCGTGATCCCGACCGCTCGGGCCAGCACTTCCGGACGATGGGTCGGAGAGTCTGCTACGCGTATGAGTGGGACGATGCCGGCATGGGCTTCGGGTGGGTCCCCGGCTCCGCATATCGAGAATGGGATGACGGCCACACGACGCCACTCACGCCAGAACCCTGCCCACCTCTTGATGCCTCGATCCCCATGTGCGTATGCCTCCGAATGGCATACCGGACGGGAGGGCCTTCCGGAAGGCGAAAATCAAACATCAAGCCGTCTGGCCGCCCGGCGCCGCGCGCCCCGGTGACGCGCGCCCCGGCGCTACGTCCCCGCTACCCTATGCCCATGCCCCATGAATTCATCTACAGCACGTACAAGCTCGCCCGGCACTACCCGCCCGATCGGACGGTCCTCGAGAACATCTCGCTGTCGTTCTATCCGGGCGCCAAGATCGGGGTCATCGGCTCCAACGGGGCGGGCAAGTCGAGCCTGCTCCGGATCATGGCCGGCCTGGACGACGGGTTCACCGGCGAGGCGCGCCTCACGCCCGGGTTCACGGTCGGGCTCCTGAGCCAGGAACCGGAGCTCGACCCGACCAAGGACGTCAAGGGCAACGTGATGGACGGGGTCGCGCCGGTCAAACAACTCCTCGACGACTACAACGCGGTGATGGCCGGCTGGTCGGAGCCGGATGCCGACTATGAAGCTCTCGGCGCGAAACAATCCGCGCTCGAGGACCAGATCAACGCGGCAGACGCCTGGAACCTCGAGCGCAACGTCGACATCGCGATGGACGCCCTGCGCTGTCCGCCCGACGACTCCCCGGTCACCACCTTGTCCGGCGGCGAGAAGCGTCGAGTCGCGCTGGCCCGCTTGCTGCTCAGCCATCCCGACCTGCTGCTGCTCGACGAACCGACCAACCACCTCGACGCCGAATCGGTCTACTGGCTGGAGCGCTTCCTCCAGGAATACGCCGGCACGGTCGTGGCCATCACCCACGATCGATACTTCCTCGATAACGTGGCGCAGTGGATCCTGGAGCTCGATCGCGGCCGCGGCCTCCCGTTCGAGGGCAACTATTCGAGCTGGCTGGAACAGAAGCTGGCGCAGGATGGCCGGCGAGCAACGGGCGGACGTCGCCCGCCAGCGGACCCTCGCCCGAGAGCTCGAGTGGGTCCGTCTCGCGCCCCGAGCCCGCCAGGCGAAGGGCAAGGCGCGGCTGACCGCCTACGAAAAGTTGATGGCCGAGGCCCAGGCCGACAAGGACGGCACCCGGGAGCTCGAGATCGCCATCCCGCCCGGGCCGCGGCTCGGTGACAGCGTCATCGAGGTCAAGGGCCTCCGCAAGGCGTTCGGCGACAAGCTTCTGATCGATGACCTGACGTTCTCGTTGCCGCGCTCGGGGATCGTCGGGATCATCGGGGCGAACGGGGCCGGCAAGACGACCCTGTTCCGGATGATCGTCGGCGAGGAGCCGCCGGACGGAGGCAGCATCACGCTCGGCGATACGGTCCAGCTCAGCTACGTCGATCAGAGCCGCGACGACCTGGACGCCGACAAGTCGGTCTTCGACGAGATCGCCGCCGGCGACGAGTTCATCAAGGTCGGCCCGCGCGAACTCCCGGCCCGTGCCTACGTCTCGAGTTTCAACTTCCGCGGCACCGACCAGCAGAAGGCGGTCGGCAAGCTGTCCGGTGGCGAGCGGAACCGGGTCCACCTGGCCAAGCTCCTGAAGTCGGGCGGCAACGTGTTGCTCCTCGACGAACCGACCAACGACCTCGATGTCGATACGCTCCGGGCGCTCGAGGCGGGCCTCGAGTCGTTCCCCGGCTGTGTCGTCGTCATCAGCCACGACCGCTGGTTCCTCGACCGGATCGCGACCCACGTCCTGGCCTTCGAGGGCGACAGCCAGGTCCGCTTCTTCGAGGGCAACTTCACCGAATACGAGGAGTTCCGCCACCGCGAGCTGGGAACCGCCGCGGACCAGCCACACCGGATCAAGTACAAGAAGCTGGTGGGCTGACCGGGCGCTACTCGCCGACCACCGCGATGCACTCGATCTCGACCCGGGCGCCCAGGGCCAGCCCGGAGGCACCGAGTGCGCTGCGCGCCGGGAGATGCCCGGGGAAGTGCTTGACGTAGACCGCATTCATCGCCGCCCATTCGCCGATGTCGGCGAGCATCACAAGGCAGCGGACCACCTGATCGAGCGACGATCCGTGGCGCTCCAGGATGGTCCGCATGTTGGCCAGCGTCTGGCGCGTCTCGGCCTCGATCCCGCCGGGGACCAACTGACCTGTGTCATCGACGCCGAGCGTGCCCGACAGGTACAGCATGGAGCCGACCCGGACCGCCTCTGAGAACGGGCGCCTGGTCCCCGATGTCGTCTCGGGAACGTCGAAGTATTCGATGTCGGTGTCGGGCATGGCTGGATCCTCCTCAGGCCGTTGATTCTAGCGGGAGAGGTCGGACGCGCGGCCGCCCGCCGCTCGAGCAACCTACCCCGCCGCCGCGGCCAGGCAGGCCTTGAGCGACAAGCCCTGCTCCTGACCGTACTCCTTCATGTCGAACTCGCAGTTCTCGCGTTGGGCGGCCTTCCAGACGGTGCCCAGGTTGTCTTCGATGCTGTCGCAGGTGCTCGTCCGGACGGCGTCGATGAGCCGCAGCGTGGCCGCGCGATACAACTCGACGTGGTGCTTCTCGTGCGTCGCGATGTCGCGCAGCTCGTTGTTCCACCAGCGGATCGTCGCCGTCGAGGCCGCGCGGGGCGCCTTCCAGCTGGGCAGGACGATCGTGAACGCCAGATGCACGGGCGGTTCGCTATCGATGACGATCGAGCAGCCGCCGCTGGACGCGGTCGAGAGGTGGAAGTCGTAGATGCCGCTCGTATGCGTGGTCGCGGCGGCGGTCCCACCCAGCCATTTCTGGTACGGCCCGGACGTGGCGATCGAATGCGAGATGGTCGACGGCGTGGAGCCCCGGACCTTGTAGCCGGAGATCCTGACGCCCCCGCCGAAGAACGACGGTTCGATGGAGAGTGCCGTTCGTCCGGACGGGGTCGGTACTGGGGTCGGCTCGGGTGAAGCGGTGGCGACTGGAGTCAGACCGTCGATCGGTTCCGTGGCACCGGGCGGGACGACCGCCGCAGCGACCTCGATCCCGAGGTCGGACGCGATCGTCTGGACATCCGACGAGATCGCCATGACCTCGGGCAGGAGGGCCATCAGTCTGGCCCCGGCATCGCGTTGGGTCGCCGCATCGGTGATCGAGGCAGCCTGGGCCACGTCCAGGATGTCCTGGGCATCGGTCCGCAGCTGGTCGACTCGGGCGGTCAGCGCTCCCGCCTGCGGGCAGGTAGCGAGGACGTCGTCGATCCCGTCGTAGTTGGTGAACACCGCCGAGGCGCGACGGATGACCGGGACCGCGTCGGCCGGATGGAATGGCTTCGAGACGATGGTCGGACGGAGCGCGACGAGGGTGTCCGCCAGCTGGCGCGTCAGCGCACCGGTCTCCAGGAGTGCCGGCGAACACGGGGAGGCCGATGCCTGGGCCGCAGACGGCGAGGGGGCCTCGGTCGGCGTGGGTGGCGGCGACCACGGCGGTTCCTGAGCACAGCCGGCGACCACGACGGCGATCAACACGGCTCGCAAGATCAATCGGGTCATGTCAGCCGATGCTACCTCGCCTGACGAGCAGGCTCCCCCAGTGACAGAACCCGATCAGTCGTCGAGGACGAACGTCACCATCAGGTTGACCTGGTATTCGGTGATCTGACCGTCGCGGATGTCGACCCGCTGTTCCTTGACCCAGGCACCCCGGACGTTGCGAAGCGTCTTCGTCGCGCGAGCGACTCCCTGCTGGATCGCATCGTCGAAGCTGGTCGGCGAGGTGGAACTGATCTCGGTCACGCGTGCGACTGCCATGAGAGGTACCTCCGATCGGGTCGGCTAAGGCGGTAGACCCTACCCTACATCCGCCGATACGTGCTCTCCGAACGACGGGCCACGCGGAGCACCAAGATCAGGTTCGTCGACGGCTCGATGAGGTAGATGACGCGCAGGTCTCCAAGGCGTAAGCGCCAGAAGTCGGTGCCGGCAAGCTTGACCGCGCCCGGCGGTCGTTCATCGAGGGCGAGCGCCAGAATGGGTCCGCGAAGTCGGGCCGCGTCGCCGGGGGGCAAGCGTCGAAGCTGACGCTGCGCGGCGGGCGAGAGTTCGACTCGACGAGGGCCGCGGTCGGTCACCCAGGGTCGGGGTCGTACGCTGCTCGCGTCTCGGCGGCCAGCGTCCCGAAGAAGGCCTCGGCCGACTCCCCGCCATCGCGTCGGTATTCGGACAACGCGGCTTCCGCGGACGCCCGATCCTCCCGTGCCTCTTCTGCCTCAAGCCAGGTCGCGAGGGCTTCGTCCACGATGTCGCGCACGCTTCGATCCGAGCGGGCAGCCTCCACCTTGATGGCCCGGTATCGATCGGCGTCGAGGTCGATGGTCACTTTCATGTAGCCAGCATACCAGTATGCTGGGTTGCTGGTATCATTCCGCCCGATTGACTCATTGATGGCATTCGACCTGGAGCGGTTCGTCGCGGCGCAACGGTCCGTCTATGACGACGTGCTCGTGGAGCTTCGCAATGGGCGCAAGACCGGTCACTGGATCTGGTTCATCTTTCCCCAGGTCGCCGGTCTCGGGTCCAGCGGCATGTCCCAGCTGTATTCGATCGGATCTCTGGAAGAGGCCCGGGCCTATCTCGACCATCCCGTTCTTGGCGTGCGGCTGCGCGAATGTGCCGGGCTGATCCTGGCGAGCCCCGGGCGCACCGCGACCGAGATCTTCGGGTCGCTGGACGCGAAGAAGGTCCGCTCCTCGATGACGCTGTTCCACCGAGCGGCACCGGAGGAAGCGGTCTTCGAGCAGGTGCTGGATCGGTACTACGGCGGTGTCGCGGACGATGCGACCGACGCCCGGCTTGGCCCGGCGGTTGATGCTTGATTTGGACTCGGTCCGGGGCACCTCCACCTGGTATGCCAATGGCGGCATCAACGGGGTGGCGCGGGTGAGCTGGCCGGCGAGGCGAACCGGCCCGATCTGACCGTCGCGCACGCACGATATGCCTCAGACTGGCATACGGGATACGGGACGTCCGCCGCCCCCCGAAATCAAGCATCAAGATGGCGAGGGAGCGTGGTTTCGCCGCCGCTACTCCTCGAAGAAGGCCTGCTGCTCGTAGGGCGCCGACGTCTCAGCGGCGGAGCGGTCTGGAACGGTCGCCAGACCCAGAATGTCCTCGACGGACAGGGCCTCCGCGACCACATCCTCCGGGGCAAGCGCCCACGCGCCCTTCTCGATGAGCGCACGGTTCCCGTCCGGGACGCCCTCACCGTCGCGCACGAGGACCGGCACCCAGCGGCGCTCGATCGCCTCGAGCGCCCCGGTCCACGTCCCGCCTGACCCGCTGGCGCTGCTGACGACGACAGCCACATCCGCGAGGGCGTAGATGAGCTTGTTCCGGCCCATCGCGGCGCCGGCCGAGAACGGGGCGGTGGGCTGATAGGGGGAGACGAGCACGACCTGGCCGGACGCGACCGCCGGCGCGGTCGCATCGGCGGTCCGGAGTCGACGCTCGACGCCCTCGGGCAGCACGCCGACCACGTGGCCTCCTGCTTCGAGAGCTGACCGCATCGCGCTCACGTCGACCCCTCGGGCGCCGCCGGAAACGACGGGCGCGCCACCCCGAGCCGCGGCCGCCGCCAGGCGCTCCGTGAATGCCACCGCGGCATCGTCTGCCTCACGCGAGCCGACGATCGCGATCCCGCCACGCTCAAGCAAGGCCGCATCACCGCTCCCGAACAGGACCGGCGGCGCATCGACCCCAAGCCGCTCGGCAAGCCGCACCGGATACGCGTCGTCGGCGATGGTGACCACCCAGATGCCACGCGACCGAAGTCGATCGAGCTCGAACGCGAGCTGCCCACCACGCCCCAGCAACCTGGCGTACCGGGCCGCCTCCTCCTCCCCCACCCCGAGCGAGCGATCGATCTCGTCGGCTGACAACCCCACGAGCTCGCGCGGGCCAGCCAGCGACCCCCGGCGCAGACCCTCGGCCAGCTTCGCCCAGGTCCGGGGACCGAGGGGTCGCACGGCGCCGCCGGATCGATCCATCCCGAGGCTCGAGCAAAGCAGGATGATCGCGGGGGCATCTGGAGAGAGCGACTCGAAATCGATCATCAACCGTCCCGACCGCTGGCCATCGCCAGGGCGAATGGATGGACCGGCCCGCTCCCGCGCGAGCGCAGCAATTCACCGGCCACCGTCATCGTCCAACCAGAATCCACGATGTCGTCGACGAGCAGGACCGGACCGTCCGGCACGCGACCATCCTCGATCCCGAGCTTGGCGTAGGCGTTCCGCAGCTGCAGCACGGAGTTCTGCATCTCTCCCTGCGGTGGGGCGCCATAGACGACCGACAGGCATTCGACATACGGCAGCCCGAGCTCGGCCGCCAGCGACCGGGCGAACGCATCCACGATCCCCCGCTGCGCCGATGACGGCAGCCCGGTCACCCACGCCGGCGCTGGTTCGGGTCGCCAGCGGTCCCGGATGGCACGAGCCGAGGCGATGACCAGCTCCCGCGCGAACCGACCATCGACGTACTTGCCGCGCTGCACGTCCCGACCCCAGCCGGCGTCGCCGTAGACGCACAGGGCGCAGCCGACCTCGTTGGGCGGCGTGATCCGCCCGGACAGACCCTCGACCGCGTCGGGCACCCACTGCTTCCTCGGCTTGATCGTCCGCAGATCGCGACGCAGGAAGGAGACCGCCGCCCGGACCCGCTCCGGATCGACCTCGCGGGGCAGCCCCCGCCCGACGTCGTTCGAGCAGCGACCGCAGCGCGCCGCGGTCGGATCGTCGAGCAGGTCGGTCAGGAATTCCATGTAGCAGCCATCGTGGCGGGTGTAGGCCTGCATCTGCGCGAGCTCCGCGCGACGGGCGGTCATGACCCGCTCGATCCGCGCTTCGTCCTGCTGCCACGGGTTCGGCGTTCGGAGGTATCGGCCACCATCACGCGCCACCGCGCCGTCGAGCTCGAGCAACTTCAGCGCCTGCGCGATCTGGCCCTTCGGCAGGTTGACGGCACGCTCGATGGCCGACGCCGACATCGAGTCGACCCCTTCGAGCACCTCGAGGATCTCGTGCATGTGGACGGTCGGCGGGAAGGCGGTCCGCATGAAATATTCGGCGATGTCGTCGTCCTCGCGACCCGACAGCAGCACCCCGTAGGCGCTCTCGACCGCCCGCCCGGCGCGACCGACCTGCTGGTAGTAGGCGATCGCCGAACCCGGGCGCTGGTAGTGGACGACGAACCCCAGATCCGGCTTGTCGAAGCCCATCCCGAGGGCGACCGTGGCGACAAGCGCCTTCATCTCGTTGGCGATGAGCGCGTCCTCGAGCACCTCGCGCTCCTCGGTCGACAGGCCCGCGTTGTAGGCGCGGGCATCGATCCCCTGCCCGGTCATGAACGTGGCGACGCGCTGCGTGTCGGCCACGGTCAGGCAGTAGACGATGCCGCTCCCCGCCAGCCGCGGCAGCACCTCGGCCAGCCAGGCCAGTCGCTCGGCCTGGTCCTCGAGCACGATCGCATCGAGCTTGAGCGAATCCCGGCCGAGCGGGCCGCGGAAGACCTGGACCCGTTCGCCGAGCTGTTCCACGACGTCGGCCACGACCCGGTCGTTGGCCGTGGCGGTCGTGGCCAGGACCGGCACGCGCGGGTCGAGCAGTCCGAGGATCCGGCCGATCCGTCGATAGTCGGGCCGGAAGTCGTGGCCCCAGTCCGAGATGCAGTGCGCCTCGTCGACCACGAACAGGCCGATCGAACCCTGGATGCTCGGCAGGACATCGGTCGTGAACCGCTCGTTGGCGAGCCGTTCCGGCGAGATGAGCAGGACGTCGATGGCGTCGGCCGCGAGGCCGGCCTGGACGTCGTCCCACTCGGCCTGGTTGCCGGAGTTGATCGTCGCGGCCCGGATGCCGAGGGTCGCGGCCATCGCGATCTGGTTGCGCATCAGCGCCAGCAGCGGGCTGATGATCAGGGTCGGACCGTGGCCGGTGTCGCGTCGGACGCGCGTCGCGATCCAGTAGACCAGGCTCTTGCCCCAACCGGTCCGCTGGACGACGAGGGCTCGCCGGCCGTCCTGCGCGACCGCCTCGATCGCCTCCCGCTGGCCATCGCGAAACGTCGCGGTCGGCGCCGAGCATCGTCTGGAGGTGGCGTTCGAGGACGTCGTCGGTGTCGATGTCGACCAGTCTGACAGCGGATCCGTCAGGTCGCCGGCGGCTGATCGACGACCCTGCGGGTCGCGCGCTCGGCGAGAACGCGAACCGTCCCGCGGAAGATCAGGCCATGGACCGGGTAGAGCGCGTACCAGTAGGCGAGGCCCGGCAGGCCCTTGGGCTCGAAGAAGGCCGTCTGGACGATGCGGCTGCCGCCCTCGGTCGGGGTGACCTCGTACTGGAGCCAGGCCCGCCCGGGCACTTTCATCTCGGCCCGCAGGCGAAGCAACCTCGGCCGCTGGACCTCCTCCACCCGCCAGAAGTCGAGGGCGTCGCCGACCCGGAGGTGGTCCGGGTCCCGGCGGCCCAGTCGCATCCCGACGCCACCGACGAGACGGTCCATCAAACCCCGGACTCTCCACAGGACATTCGCGTACGGCCAGTCGGCTTCGCCGCCCATCCGCTCCACCTCGGCAAACAGCTGCTCGGGTGGCGCGGCGACGACCCGGCCTCGACGCTCGACGATCATGCCCTCGTGCGAGGTGAGCGACGGGAGGCTCGCCTTGTCGGGGGTCGCCAGCGCGTCGAACCAGGTCGACTCGAACTCGTGCCCGTCCGTCCGGTCGATGGCCCGTTGGAGCGCCTCCACGAACGGCAGCGGCTGCACGTCGAAGGTGGATGCCGGACCGGGATCGCGCACGATCACTTCGTTGCGCAGGCCCTCGATGAGCGGCCGGGCGATCCCTGCCGGCACGGGTGACACGAGGTTCACCCAATACGAGGACAGGCGAGGCGTGAGCACGGGGACAGGGATCATCAGGCGCCGGAGACCGCGCAGCCGGGCGTACGTCCGCATCATGTCGCCGTAGGAGAGGATGTCCGGTCCGCCGATCTCGACGATGCCGGTCGCCTCGGGATGGTCGAGCGCTCCGGCGAGGTATTCGAGGACGTCGCGAATGCCGATCGGCTGGCAGCGTGTGCCGACCCAGCGCGGCGTGATCATGACCGGCAGCCGCTCGGTCAGGTGGCGCAGGATCTCGAACGAGGCGCTGCCCGACCCGATGATCACCGCGGCCCTGAACTCGGTTACCGGCACGCCGTGGGCTGCCAGCTCGGATCCGGTCTCGTGGCGACTCGCCAGGTGATGGGACAGGTCGGCCGCATCGTCGCCCAGGCCGCCCAGGTAGACGATCCGCGACACCCCGGCCTGTGCCGCCGCGGCGCCGAAGTTTGACGCCGCCAGCCGGTCGCGCTCGGCGAACCCCCGTTCACCGGCGCCCATCGAGTGGGCCAGGTAGTAGGCGACCTCGATCCCCTCGAGGGCCGGTGGCAGCGTGGCTGGGTCGAGCAGGTCAGCCGCGACCACGGTCATTTCCGGGTATCGGGCGGCCAACGGACGGGCGTCGCGGCTGGTGAGAACCAGGTCGTGACCCCGCGCCTGGAGCAGCGAGACGAGGCGGCCGCCGACATAGCCGCTGGCGCCGACGACGAGGATGCGCATCCCGGGAGTATGCGCGGACCGCTGATGTATGTTGATTCGGGCGGTCCTGGGCGGTGTCGGTTCCGGTATGCCTGTTGAGGCATCAGCTGGGTGGGGCCTCGCTGTCGATAGGCCCCGTCGCGGGAGGCATTCAACGAAGCGCATCTTGAGAGCGCCAACCTGGCCCGCTCGCGCGATGACAAGGGACGTTCCCCAGAGGGTCGCTGACCCGAGGGATGGGCAGATCGGGAGCCTAGGTGCGGGCGCGGCTCGGCGAAGTCGGGCGAAGGGACGGCGCCGGGCGCATGCTGTCATCGGCTGGATCGGGTCCGTCCCAGATGAGGGTCTCGGGTGCGAGATCCAGGTTGCCGGGCCACGTCACGGTCCCATGCCGCGCACGGACGCGTCGAAACAGCGTGTCGTCGACGCGTAGTCCGTCGAACACGGGACCCCAAAGCAGATCCTGAATGTCGCGCTCGACGATCGAACCGTCGGTCAAGGTGAGACGGAGCCATCGACCTTCGAGCGCGGAAGCGGATCGGATCCGAATCATGACAACGAGATGCTAGCGCAGCGGCGGGATCGGCTTCAGGGGCAGGCCAGATCGAGCCAACTCCCAGTCCGCGCGGAGCTCGTCTGCGTGGAGGGCCGCCCATTCGATCACGAGAGCATGCGCCCGCGGCGACAGGCGACCGCGCAGGATGCCAAGCGTATCGATCGACACAGCCACCTCCATCCCAGCCTGCCGGGCGTGGAAATGAGCCGGGAGGTGGTCATCGACGTACATCTGGACCACAATCCCAAAGAACCTCGAGATCTCAGGCACCAGTCGACGGTACGGATCCGCGCTTGGCTGCCGGTCAACCGTGGAATCCGCGGGAGCAACTCATATGAGCGGTCGTGACACGGAGGACCTGGCGCTCGGCGACCATTCCGTTCCGGTTCGACGTCGTCGAATACGACCGTTAGTCGTCCTGTTGCCCGCCGCGGCACTCATCGGGTTGATTGGCTGTGCGGGCACGTTCTCGACTTTGCCCACAACCCCGGCAATCCCCGCGCCGTCGATCGCATCGGCCAGGCCGAGCTCGACCGCCTCGCCGTCGGCGATGGCCAGCCCCAACCGCGCAACCGTGGATGGACTGAATGTCCAGAGCGTCAGCGAGCTCCTCGCCGCTCGCGCAAACGGGCAGGCGCCGGGCGGGCCGTACGCGCTGCATGGCTATTGGACGAACCGGACCATCATGCACTCGTGCGGCGGCCTGTTGAGCGAGTCGCCGGGTGAACTCGAACTGCATTGTTCGGACGGCGACTGGGGGATAACGGAGCAGGACGAGGAGATCCTTCGCGTCGAGATCACAAGCCAGGGGGGCGGGGTCTCGATCGCCAGGTACCCGACGTCCCGGCCGCACCTCACCCCGTGGGTGCCGTCTGCATCGGACCAGCAGCGGCTCTTTTCGCCGGCCCTGGCGAACGGCCAGTTCTGGCCGCCGGTCCCTATCACGGTCATCGGTCATTTCGACGACCCGAAAGCGGCGGAGTGTCGGCCGGAGGCGCGACAGCTCTGCCTCGACCAATTCGTCATCGATCGGATCGTCGACTTCGATCCGAACTCCGTGCCCGGACCGACCCCGTCGCCCACACCGACGCCATTCCCGATCGCGAACCCGCCGCCCGCCCCGTTCACGAATGACGAGTGCTATCGGGGCGTCCCGAAGAAATTCACTGGCTGGATCTTGTTCAACGACCTGCATATCGGGCGCGAGGGTCCCGGCTACGTGTATGCGATGGTCACGCGTGACGTGATCCGGATCGGTAAGTGGCGAGACAATCCGAGATACCCAGGGCACGAGACACGGTTGCGGGCCAGAGGCGTCTGCTTCGCCGTTGATGACTCCGGGATGGGCTTTGGCCAGGTGGTCGGGACCACCTACCTGGAGGTGGACGACGGCCGACACATCTACGGTGCCGCGCTCGAGGTCGTGCGGCTGACCGAGCTTGCGATGGTGTATCGAGCCTATGGGTGAGGTTCGGGGCCGCCGCCTCGCCGCGTGTCACAGACGCGATTCCCGAACGAACGAGCGTGCCGGAGTCCCAGATTCGACGATCTCGGTCGATTCTCGCGCCTGGTCCAGCGTGTTCGTGTCAGAAACGCGTGTACAGCACGCGCTCAACGTGGACGCGCTCAACGCGCACGCGCCCGGCGCGACCGTCACGGCCGCCGCCATCAGTAGCGCAACAGGGTCATGACCGCGCCGATCCGGTTGAACAGCCACAGTCCGATCGGGAGCGTGATGAGGATCACGCACAGGAACCAGGCGATCGAGATGTAGATGCCGCCGAGCCACCAGCCGATCAGCAGGAACCAGATGGCCCTGACCCACAGCGGCAGCTGGTCCCGCTCGCCACCGACGACATAGCCGACCCCGTCGCGAACCTCGACGACCTCACCCGGGCTGCGCGGACGCAAGGTCAGGATCGCCGGCAATCGATTGAAGATCATGAACCCGAGCGGCAGCCCGATGATGATCACGCACAGGAAGTACGCGACCCCGATCGCGATCGCGCTCAGCCACCAGCCGATGAACACGAACCATACGGCCCGGAGCAGCAAGCCTGGGCCGTCAGTCATCGTCGTCGGGCCCGAGACGTGCGAGCTCGACCTCCTCGATCGCATCGAAATTCCGGCTGCGGTCGCATTCGCCGCAGATCGGCAAGCCGGCGTCACCCGTCGGATCCTCGTCGGGGTCGCCAGTCAGCGGACTTGCCGCACGTCGCGCAATACAGGACCGGTACATCCATGACCCGAGGATAGTGCGTCATCCGTGCCAGCTGTCTGTCACGGGCGGTGCCTTGTCGCACCGGGTCGATGCTTCATTCCGGGGTGGGCGGCTACGCTCCGCTCAGTTGCCTTCGCTGGTACCCCAGGCCATGCCCATGGTCTCGTCGACGGATCAGGTCGCGCCGTGCCGGACTCGGCGACAAGATCCGCCGCCAGCGCCAGCGAGTGCTCGACATGGTCGCGCCCGCTCGCGTCTCCAATGTGGAACACAAGTCGAGCCACGCCTGCCATCTCAGCGGCAAGGACCTGGAGCAGGGTCATCATGACCCTGTTGCCGCCGAACGCCCCGCACCCCCAGAAACCGGTGTGGATGGCGACCAGCGCAGCCGAGCCGGTCGATCGTTGCGACTCGAGAACGGCGGCCCTGAAACCGGAGTAGGCCGTCGAGAGCGCCAGTTCGATCTGCTCACGCTGGTATCGGCCGTGGCCGCCATATGGGGCGACGATCGCGATGATGTTGGACCTCGTGGGCGGATCGATCCGTGCCGTGGCCTGACGGATGGCGTCGGGCATGGCGTTCGCGAACGCCATGCCGTACAGCCAACTCGGCCCTCCCCGCACAGCCCCCTCCCCGGTCGCGATGCTGACGCGTCGCTCGGCGCCCATGACCAGGACGGTGTGGGCCGACCGTTCTCCCGCGTCGTGGTCGGGTGCCCCTCGAAAACAAGGGCCTCGCGGAGGGATCCGAGGATGGGGTGCTCGGCGATCCTGGATCTCGTCCTGCGCGAAGAGCGTCGACCCGTAGGCGTAGAACAGGTTGGGATCGGCGAAGTTGACGTACCAATCGAGGTCGATACCCGGATCTGGCGTCGGCCGATAGTCGTAGTAGCCATCGCGCACGACCACCAGTCCGGCCGCGCGGGCCGGATCGACCTGGCGAGGTAATGGGATCTCCGGCCATCGGCTGTACTCGAGCTGACCGGCATGGATCGCATCCGCCGGACACCCGATCGCGAAGAGGACCTGCTTGTTCTCGTGGCGAAGCACCGCCGGATGCCGTCGCGCCAACTGTGCGGCTTGGTAGGTCCGTCGCTGGAGGGGTTCGGGGTTGGACCGATCTCGAGCTTCGTTCATCGCTGGGACTTTCTCATACCGGGAGGGGGCGCCCCGCCCAAAACCGCCACTCCCCGGGAAACTGGTACGCTCGTCAACGAATGAAACTCGGCCTGCAGATCAGCTCGTTCACGTGGCCCGGGGGGACCGCGGCGATCGCGCCCACCCTCGCGGCCACGGCCCGCCAAGCCGACGACCTCGGTTTCGACTCGATCTGGGTCATGGACCATTTCTTCCAGATCCGGGCTGTCGGCGAGGTCGAGGAACCGATGCTCGAGGGCTGGACCACGCTCGGCTACCTGGCCGCGCTGACCAGTCGAGCCCGCCTCGGCCTGATGGTCGGTGGCGTCCACTACCGACACCCGGGCCTGTGGGTCAAGGCGGCCACGACCCTCGATGTCCTGTCCGGTGGCCGCGCCTGGCTCGGCATCGGCGCCGCCTGGAACGAATACGAATCGAACAGCCTTGGCTTTCCCTTCCCGCCACTCGGCGAGCGATTCGAGCTCCTCGAGGAGACCCTCCAGATCGCCCACGGGATGTTCGAGGGCGAACGGGGCTCCGAGGGCGAATTCCACGGCCGGCATACAGAGGCCACCCGGCTTCTCAACTCCCCGCAGTCGCTGTCACGCCCCAGAGTCCCGATCATGATCGGGGGCGGCGGGGAGAAGAAGACCCTGCGCCTCGTGGCCCAGTACGCCGACGCGACCAACGTCTTCGGCACGCCCGAGGGCATCGCCCGCAAGTACGCGATCCTGGCCGAACATTGCGCCGCGGTCGGTCGCGACCCGTCCGAGATCGAGCACTCGACCCTCCAGCGGGTCAAGTTCGCGGCCACGGATGGCAAGGGTACGGAGTCCGCGGCCGAGATCATCGACCGCTTCGGGGAACTCAGCGACGCCGGCGCCGAGCACGTCATCATCAGCCACATGGGCTTCGCCGATGCCGACGCCCTCGACCGCTTCGGGCGTGACGTCATGCCGGCACTTCGGGCGCTCCCCTGATACTCCCTGGGAGTATCGCCAGCATGCTACGATGACCTCATGACTGAGTTCGGAGGGTTCGCCTCCACCATCGACGCCCCGACCGCGGGCGGAACATCGACCATCCGCAACGACGAGGGTCCGATCGAGGCCAAGGTCGTCATCATCGGCTCCGGTCCGGCCGGTCTGACCGCGGCGATCTACGCCGCCCGCGCCAATCTCGAGCCCATCGTCATCGCGGGGTCCGCGCCGGGCGGTCAGCTGATGCTGACCAGTGACGTCGAGAACTACCCGGGCTTCGTCGAAGGCATCCAAGGCCCCGACCTGATGGCCGCCATGCGCTCCCAGGCGGAACGCTTCGGGGCGCGACTCATCGACACCGACATCGATCGCGTCGATCTCTCCGAGCGCCCCTTCCGAATCTGGGCCAACGCCACGGAGTATCGAGCCCAGGCGGTCATCGTCGCGACCGGCGCGTCGGCGCTGTGGCTCGGCCTCGACAGCGAGACGCGGTTGCGCGGCCGGGGTGTGTCGGCCTGCGCCACCTGCGACGGCTTCTTCTTCAAGGGCCAGGAGATCGCGGTGATCGGCGGTGGCGACACCGCGTTCGAGGAGGCGACCTACCTGACCCGCTTCGCGACGAAGGTCCACCTGCTCCATCGACGCGATTCATTCCGCGCCTCGAAGATCATGGTCGACCGGGCCGTCGCCCACGACAAGATCGAGATCCATACCGACACCGCGGTCGACGAGGTCCTGGGCGATTCGAAGGTCGAAGGGCTGCTCCTGTCCGACCCGCGGACCGGAGATCAGCGTCGACTCGATGTCGGAGGCGTGTTCATCGCCATCGGCTATCGGCCCAACACCGAGGCGTTCCGAGACTGGCTCGAGGTCGACGACAAGGGCTACCTCGTGGTCCACGACGAGACCGGCTCCAAGATCGAGGGCGTGTTCATCGCCGGCGACGTCCACGACCATCGCTACCGCCAGGCCGTGACTGCGGCCGCGGACGGCTGCAAGGCCGCCATCGACGCCGAGCGCTGGCTGGAGACCCAGGGCATCGCCGAGGCCTCCACCGCCACTGCCTGGTAGGGCTCCCTGCCGACGGCCCCGGCCGCGCCGTCTGCCCCGTCTGCCCCGCCGGTCCTGTTTGATGCTTGATTTTGGGTGGTCTGCGCACATGTCCATCCCGTATGCCATTCGGCGGCATCATGCCGGCGGGCGGAGGGCGTCGGGCGTGTCACCAACCGGAAGGCGGACGGCGTCAGCGTGCCACCAACCGGAAGGCGGACGGCGTCAGCGTGCCACCAACCGGGGGCGCACGGCGTCAGCGTGCCACCACCGGGAGGGCGGACGGCGTCAGCGTGCCACCACCGGGAGGGCGACCCGGCATCTGAGTGCGATCGGCGCCGGCGTCGCTAAACCGGAACCTCAAGGCCCCCGAGGGCATCGACGAGATTCGCCCACCTCGACCACCTGAGGCCGTACTGCCGACCATTCTCGATACGGCTGATCACGGTCTGGTCGATTCCCGACAGCTCCTCGAGGTAGCGCTGTGTCCAGTGCAGGTAGGTCCGTCGTCGCTTGACCATGTTGCCGATCAGGTCGAATCCATGTTGCGTCTGCGGGTCGCGATGACCCTCGTACCAAGCCATGTCGATGACCCTAGCCTGGCACGCTTACCGGTCGATCACTTGCGACTAGACGAGCCATCGCCAACGGGCGGTCCTGGCGCGCCCGGATATGCCGTCGAATGGCGTACGGGATGACACCTCTCGTTGAACGCCTGAAATCAAGCATCAAACAGGGCGCCCTCGGCGCCTCGGCGCCACGGCGCCACGACACGACCCGTGGTAGCGTCGGGTGATGGGTTTTCCACGAGGGCAGACGAGGACGGCGACCGGCGGCGCGGCGGGCCGGGGAGGGGGCGGAGGCGGATCCGGCCGCGGCGGCGGCTTCGGTGGCGGCGGCTTCGGTGGCGGCGCGTCCCGTGACTTCACCCCGGTCCCCAAGGAGCGTCGCGCCCGCACCCTGCGCCGCATCCTGATCTTCTTCCACCCGTACCGGCTCCAGGTCGTCGTCGTCCTGGCGGCGATCCTGGCCACCAGCCTCATCGGGCTGATCAATCCGCTCCTGCTGGGCGTGCTGCTCGACCAGGTCATCATCGGTGGCGACTACACCAACCTGAACCTGTACGTCGGCCTGATGATCGTGCTGCCGATCATCACGGGCCTGATCGGCGTCGGCCAGAGCTACCTCAACAACGTCATCGGCCAGAACGTCATGCAGGACCTCAGAGGCGCCCTCTACGCCCACCTGCAATCGATGCCGCTGCAATTCTTCACCGAAACGCGGACCGGCGAGATCCAGAGCCGCCTGGCCAACGACGTCGGTGGTGTCCAGTCGGTCGTGACCGACACGGCCAGCTCGCTGACCAGCAACCTGGCCATCGCCATCAGCACGATCGTCGCGATGTTCCTGCTCGACTGGCGGCTCGCCCTCCTCAGCCTGGCCCTGACCCCGTTCTTCCTGTACCTGACCTACCGCGTCGGCAAGGTCCGCCGCGAGGTCTCGACCGAGACCCAGCAGTCCCTCGCCGAACTGACCGCGACGACCGAGGAGACCCTCAGCGTGTCGGGCATCCTCCTGGCCAAGACGTTCGGCCAGCAGGCCAACTCGATCGTCAAGTTCCGCGCCCTCAACATGCGCCTGGCCAAGCTCCAGATCCGGCAGGCGATGGTCGGCCGCTGGTTCTTCATGATCATCGGCACGATCTTCTCGATCATGCCCGCGTTCGTGTACTGGCTGGCTGGCACGCTCGCCGCCAACGGCAGCCCCGACGCACCGTCGGCCGGCACCATCGTCGCGTTCACGACCCTGCAGAGTCGACTGTTCTTCCCGCTCGGCCAGCTGCTCAACATCCAGGTCGAGCTGCAGGGCTCACTGGCCCTCTTCGACCGGATCTTCGAGTACCTCGAGATGGATCCCGAGATCGTCGATGCGCCCGACGCGGTCGCGATGCGCCCGGCCACGACGATGGGTCGGGTCCGTTTCCGCGACGTGTCGTTCGCCTACCCGACCGCGGCCGTGCCCTCGCAGCGCGCCCACGACGCGGTGGCCGCGGGCGAAGCGGGCGCGAGCGACGCGGGCGCGCTGGACGACGTCGAATGGGCCGCCGAGCCCGAGGTCGCGGCCTTCACCCGCCACACCGACCTCGATGCGAGGCCGATCGAGGACATCCCGGCCCCCGCTCCCCCACCATTCGGGCTCGAGCACGTCGATTTCGTGGCCGACCCGGGCGAACTGGTGGCCCTCGTCGGACCCTCGGGTGCCGGCAAGACGACGACCACGTACCTCGTGTCGAGGCTGTATGACGTCGACTCGGGCGCGGTCGAGATCGACGACGTCGACGTCCGCAAGATCCAGCTCGCGTCGCTGGGCGACATCATCGGCGCCGTGACCCAGGAGACGTACCTGTTCCATGCCTCGGTCCGCGACAACCTTCGATACGCCCGCCCCGAGGCCAGCGACGACGATCTCATCGCGGCGGCCACCGCGGCCTCGATCCACGAACGGATCTCCGAACTCCCCGAGGGCTACGACACGATCGTCGGCGAGCGCGGATACAAGCTGTCGGGTGGCGAGAAGCAGCGCCTGGCGATCGCCCGGGTCCTGCTCAAGGATCCTCGGATCCTGATCCTCGACGAGGCGACCTCGGCCCTCGATACTGTGTCCGAGCGCCTCATCCAGAAGGCGTTCGAGAGCCTGATGGAGGGCCGCACGACGATCGCCATCGCGCACCGGCTGTCGACCATCCTGCGCGCCGATCGGATCATCGTCTACGAACGCGGCCGGATCGCCGAGCACGGGACGCACGCCGAGTTGCTGGCCAAGGATGGGCTCTATGCCCGGCTGTACCGAGAGCAGTTCCTGGCCGGTGAAGAAGAGACGGATGCGGCCGCGCTCGACGAGCCGGCGCCGATCGCCCTGGCCGGCGTCTGATGGACGGCCGCTGACCATGCCGACCCTCAAGTCCGTCGATCTCACGTTCGGTGGCGGGATGCTGTTCCGTGCCGAACCGAGTTCCGGCCACGCCCTCACCTTCGACGAGCGGGAATCGAACCAGGGCGGCAGCCCGGTCGAAACCATCCTGTCGGCGCTCGGAGCGTGCAGCGCGATGGATGTCGTATCGATCGCGTTGAAGAAGCGGCAGGACCTCGACGAGTACCGGGTCCACGTCACGGGCAGCCAGCGCGACGAGTACCCGCAGGTCTTCACCGAGATCACGGTCATCCACGACGTGACCGGCCGCGACCTGTCCGAGGCCGCCATCCGCCGCTGCATCGAGCTGTCGGCCACGAAGTACTGTCCGGTCAGTGCCATGATCTCGGCCGGGGCCACGGTCATCCACCACCGCTTCAAGATCACCTCGACGGGGGGCGACGGCCCTGACGCTGCCGCGGGCACCGCCGCCTACCAGTCCGAGGGCGAGGTCGTGACGACCGGCCCCTACGCGAGGCCTGACATCGTCTAGGGTTCGGCCGTCGCGTTCACGTGCACCCGGGCCGATCGGTCTCGTCCCCGCACGTTTGATGCTTGATTTCGGCCGTAGGGCGGACCGTTCTCCCGCGTATGCCATTCGCAGACATACGGTGCTCGGCCACCACGGGCGCGGGCGCGGCATCAAGCCGGCGGCAAGGCAGGTCCCGGATCCGTAGCTCCCGATATGCCTTCGATTGGCATACGGGGTGGCGACGCCTTCAGGGGCGCCCGAAATCAAGCATAAAGGCGCCGCGCCAACGGCCAACTACCGGCCTGCAAACCGTCGACTTGCGTTGCGACGGTAGGGTTAGGGTCAGCCCCAAACCTGGAAGGGAGGCCGACTTGAGGCCGACGACGCGGATCCGCCTTACCCTGCTCGCCGCGATCGCGCTTGCGTTGTCAGCCTGTGGAGGCTCGACACCGGCAGCCACGAACCCCACCTCCGGCGGGGTCATCGACGGCCTGGCCACGGACGCGACACAGCCGGACGGTGGCAGCCAGGCGGCCGGCGGCGGCCAGGTCGGCGAAGTCGAGCCGGAGCCGGCGACCCCGGTCGAATCGAACACGATCCGGATCGGCTCGAAGGTCTGGAAGCGGACACTGCCGATGACGACCGGGCAGTGCTACCTCTTCAAGGATGACGGCACGTTGCCAACCAGCGCCAATGCGTGGGGGACCCTCGACGGCGATGACAGCTATCACTTCTCGGCGCAACTGACCCAGAGCGGCACGTTCAAGGCCCAGGTCGACGACAACGCCTCCGTGTACTGGGTCGCCGGCGAGGGCAGCCCCAAGGTCGACGACCTGGTCATCGACATCGATTTCGACAGTCAGACCATCAAGGGCCAGGGGACCTTCTACTCGCTCACGACGAACAAGCTGGCGTCCGGATCGTTCGAATTCGTCTGCGAACCGGAGTCTGAAGGCTAGCGACCCGCGGGGGACTGCCACTCGGCGATTGCATGACTATGCACAGGACTGTATAGTCATCCACCCATGACGACCTCGACCGTGCCCGACTCCAGGACCCAACGGGGCATCGACCCAGCCGGTGGTCCGCGCCGTGTCCGAGTCGGGATCATCGGGGCGACCGGTTATGTGGGCGGCGAGCTCATCAGGCTGCTCGCCCGCCACCCGAACGTCGACCTGGTCGGGCTGACGGGCCGCGGTCGCGACCACGACCCGATCGGCGGCATCCACCAGCACCTGGCAAGCCTCGATGTGGACGTCCATGCCGAGCTGCCCGATGACGTGGACGCGGTATTCATGGCACTGCCCCACGGCGCCGCCGCCGGACTCGCGCCGGCGCTCATCGAGGCCGGGGTCGCGATCATCGACCAGGGTCCAGATTTCCGACTTCGCGATCCCGAGGACTACCCGCGCTGGTACGGGTTCGAGCACCCGCGGCCCGATCTCCTCGAACGCGCCGTGTATGGTCTGCCCGAGCTGCACCGCGCCGAGCTGACGGCTCTGGCCGGATCGGACGTCGCGATCGTCGGTGCCCCGGGCTGTTACCCGACCGCGACGCTGCTCGCCCTGGCGCCGCTGGCCCGAGCCGGTCTCATCGGTGACCTGGTGGTCGACGCCAAGAGTGGCGTCTCCGGCGCCGGACGCGAGGCCAAGGCCGACCTGATGTTCGGGGCGGTCAACGAGAGCGTGAAGGCGTATGGCATCGGCGGACACCGTCATGTCGCCGAGATCGAGCAGGAACTGGCCGGGATCACCGCCATGCAGGGTCTCGACCCCGACGCCAACCCCGGGATCGTGGCGGTCGACTTCCTGCCCCACCTGATCCCGATGACCCGGGGCATCCTGTCGGCGGCGCACGTGCGACCGACCCGCCAGATCGGCCAGGCCGAGCTCGACGCGCTGTACGCGAGCGCCTATGCCGATGAGCCGTTCGTGACCGTCGTCGGCAGCCCGCCCGCGACCAAAGACGTGACCGGCAGCAACGAGGTCCGGATCTTCGTCCACCTCGACGAGCGGACCGAGCGGATCCTGGCCATCGGGGTCGAGGACAACCTGGTCAAGGGCGCGGCCGGCCAGGCGGTCCAGGCCTTCAACCTCGTCCACGGCCTGCCCGAGACGGCCGGCCTGCAGCAACTCCCGCTCGCGCCATGACCACCCTCGAACACCCCACGGTCCCGGACTCGGCGACGAACCTCCCACGCGTCGAGCGCGCGAGCGTCATGCCCCTCGGTTTCCGAGCCGGGGGACTGGCCGCCGGGATCAAAGCCTCGGGACGGCCGGACCTCGGTGTCGTCGTCACGACCGATGGTCCGGCCGCCGCGGCCGCGGTCTTCACCCCGAACGCGTTCGCGGCCGCGCCTGTCCGCCTGTCGAAGGCCCATCTCGCGGCCACGTCCGGCGATCCGCGGGGCGGGTTCGGGTGGGCCGAGGCGATCATCTCGACCAGTGGCTCGGCCAATGCCGCGACCGGGGCGGCCGGCGACGCGGACCAGGCCGAGATCGCGGCGATGCTCGCTTCTGCCGTGGGCGCCACGACCGTCGAGCGGACACTCCTGTTGTCGACCGGGATCATCGGCACGCGGCTGCCACTCGATCGAGTGCGGACGGGGCTCGAAAGCGTCGTCCCGACACTGGCCGCGACCGGCGACGGCCTGCTGGCGGTCGCTCAGGCGCTGCGCACGACCGATTCGGTCACGAAGGTCGCGACCACGACCGTGGAGTTGCCCGATCTCGATGGCCGGCCCGTGTCCGTCACGGTCAGCGGCATCGCCAAGGGCGTCGGGATGATCCACCCGATGATGGCCACGATGCTGTCGATCGTGCTGACCGATGCGGCCGTCGCGCCCGAGACGTTGTGGGGCCTGCTCCGGCCGGCGGCGGCCCGGACCTGGGATCAACTCTCGATCGATGGCGACACGAGCACCAACGACACGGTCTTCGTGCTGGCGTCCGGGGCGTCGGGGGCCGCTGCGGTCGAGGCGGACCCGTCGGGCACGGCCGCGAACACGCTCGGGGCGGCGATCGAGGCCATCGCCCGCGACCTGGCTCGGCAGCAGGCGGCCGATGGTGAGGGTGCCAGTACATTGATCACCGCCGCGGTCAGCGGCGCGCGCGACGATGCCGAGGCCCGGGCCGTCGCGCGCGCGATCGTCAGCTCGAGCCTGGTCAAGGCCGCGGTCCACGGTCGTGACCCGAACTGGGGCCGGCTGGCCGGGGCGGCCGGGAATGCTCGACTGGCTTCCTCAGGCGTCCTGGAGGCGGGCGGCCTGTCCGCGGCGGAGGCCACGGCCCGTGCCGGTACCCCGGCCGTACTCGACCCAGATCGTCTCCGGATCTCGATCGCCGGCCATCTCGTGTTCGATGGCGCGGCTGGCGGTCCGGTCGAGTTCGATCGTGCCGCGGCCCGGGCGGCGATGGATGCGCCCGAGGTCGTCTTCGGGCTGGACCTAGGCCTGGGCAGCGGGCGAGGCGAGGCGTTCGGTTGCGATCTGACCGAGGCCTATGTCATCGAGAATTCGGAGTACACGACGTGAGGACGGCCGATGTCTGAGATCCTGGTCGTCAAGCTCGGCGGCACGACCATCGCCGACCAGCGGCAGGTCCTGACGGAAGTGGCCGCGGTCGCGCGTCGCCGTCCCGTGGTCCTGGTCCATGGCGGCGGAAAGCGGATCACCGAGTGGCTCGAACGACTGGGCGTGCCGAGCACGTTCGAGGGTGGCCTGCGGGTCACCGATGCGCAGTCGCTCGAAGTGGCCGCCGCGGTACTCCGGGGAGTGGTCAACAGCGAGCTGGTATCCGGTCTGCGCGACCTGGGCGTCGACGCTGTCGGCCTGTCCGGGGTCGATGGCGGCCTGCTCATCGCCGAGCGGATCCCCCACCTCGGGCTCGTCGCCTCGGTCGTCGGCCTCCGCCGCGACCTGCTCGACGCGATCCTGGTCGGTGGCCAGGTCCCGGTCGTGGCGCCACTGGCGCGCGACGCCGACGGGATCGTCTGCAATGTCAATGCCGATGACGCGGCGGCCGGGATCGCCGCGGGGATCGGGGCGCGCCAGCTCGTGCTGCTGACCGATGTCGATGGTGTCCGCGACGCCGACGGCCAACGACTCGACGCCCTGACCGCGGGCGAGGCCGAGACACTCATCGAGGCCGGGGTCATCGCCGGCGGGATGGTGCCCAAGGTGCGGGCCGCGCTGGGTGCCCTGGGCTGGGAAGGCGCCGAGGCGATCATCGCCGACGCCGCAGCCCCGCAGGCTCTGGAGCGAGCCTTGACCGACCCGACCTTCGGGACCCGGATCACCGCAACGCGACCGGCTCGGGTCGGTGCGGCATGACCATGCAGACCAGCCACGACCACAAGCAGCAGCGCCAGCGGGCCATCCGTGAACTCGTCGCGTCGCGTCCGGTCGGCAGCCAGCGCGAGGTCGTCGACGCGCTCAGCGCCCAGGGTTTCGATGTCACCCAGGCGACCGTCTCGCGCGACATCACCGAGCTCGGTCTGATCAAGGCACCTGGCGCCGAGGGTCATGTCTACGTCACCCGGGACCGGGTCGCGGCCAGCGACGACGACGCGGCGGCCTCCGACCGCAAGCTCGAACGGATCCTGGCCGACATCCCGATCATGGTCGGTCGGAGCGGTCTGATCCTGGTCCTGACCGGGACGCCCGGCACGGCCAGCGTCATCGCCCAGGCCATCGATGAGTCGAGCCTGCACGAGCAGGAAGGGACGCTGGCGGGTGACAATACCCTTCTCGTCCTGTTCGCCGACGAGTCTCGACTCGAGCGTTGGCGCGAACGGTTCAGCGTCATCCAGGCCCGCTCCGGAGGTCCAGTCAACCCGTGAACAAGGTCGTCCTCGCCTATTCCGGTGGCCTCGATACGTCGGTCGCGGTCGCCTGGCTCAAGGAGCAGTTCGGGGTCGAGGTCGTGACCCTGACCGTCGACCTCGGCGGCGGCTCGCTCCGACCGGGCGTCGAGGCACGGGCGATGTCCGCCGGGGCGTCGCGAGCCTATGTCGTCGATGCCCGCGAGCGGTTCGTGACCGATTATGTCTGGCCGCATCTGCAGGCCAACGCGCTCTACCAGGGCGCCTACCCGCTGGCCACCGCGCTCGCCCGGCCGTTGATCGCGCAGCTGCTCGTCGAGGTCGCCAAGCGCGAGGGCGCCGATGCCGTCGCGCACGGCTGCACCGGCAAGGGCAACGACCAGGTCCGGTTCGATGTCGCGACGCACGCACTCGACCCGGGGCTCGAGGTCGTCGCGCCGATGCGGGTGGGGATGGGCCTGACCCGCGACCAGGAGATCGACTACGCAGCCGAGCGCGGCATCGAGATCCCGATCACCAAGGCGTCGCCCTACTCGATCGACGTCAACCTGTGGGGCCGATCGTGCGAGACGGGCGTGCTCGAGGATCCATGGGTCACACCGCCCGACGATGCCTTCGCCTGGACCGTGGCCGCGTCAGATGCGCCCGACCCGGTCGAGATCACCATCGATTTCGAGGGTGGCGTGCCGGTCGCGCTGGACGGCGAGCGGCTGGCTCCGGTCGCCCTGGTCGAGCGGGTCCACGACCTCGGCGGCGCCCATGGTGTCGGGCGCGTCGACCACGTGGAGGACCGGCTGGTCGGGATCAAGAGCCGCGAGATCTACGAGACGCCGGCCGCCACCGTCCTCCATGCCGCGCACCGGGCGCTCGAGGGGCTGACCCTCTCGCGCGACACCTTGCGGTTCAACGGCTTCGTCGCCGACGAGCTGGCCCGGCTTGATCTATGACGGCTTGTGGTTCAGCGCCCTGTCACGGGATCTGCGGGCGTACATCGCGTCGTCGCAGCGGGTCGTGTCGGGCGAGGTCCGGGTCCGGTTGGATCATGGCTCGGCCGTAGTCGTCGGGCGGCGCTCACCGATGTCGCTGTATGACAAGAGCCTGGCCACGTACGACGAAGGCGATGCGTTCGATCACGCGTCGGCGGTCGGGTTCATCGAGATCTTCGGCCTGCCGCTGCGGGTCGAGGCGGCTCGGCATGGGGCCGTCGGGAAACATCACGGCGCGGCCTGGACCTGGACGGATCCGTTGCTCGAAGGGTTGCCCACGATCGTCACCGACCCGGAGGGTGCCGCGGTCTGAGGACACGCGCGGCTACTCGGCCAGCCGGCCCGACGGCTAGGCATCCCAGCGGCCAGCCAGCTCGGCGGCAGGCAGCTCGGCGGCCAAACATTCGCCCAGCGCGTACTAGGCCACAAATCCCTGCCGATCCCCTCGTCGCGACCGGCAGAACGACCCGCGCCACGCTCAGATCGGCAAGTTCCGGCGTCGCCCAAGCCGGTCGGGCGCCCGGATCGGTGCCTTGTAGTCATCCCACGAATAGGTGTCACTCGGTGCTCGCGTGTCCTCGCGGGTCCCACGGCCAGTGTGGCCCGGCGCGGCCTTACCGGCCCCACCGGCCGCGGCCCCGCCGCTACGATGCACCGATGACGAACCCCGACGGCACTGCCCGCGACGGCCTCCGCGCCGGCCTCATCGCCTCCCACCGTGCGACCCGTGAGACGGAACGGGCGATCTTCGATGCCTTTGATCCGGCCGAGCGAGACGCACCGGCCGCGGATGGTGGCTGGTCGGCGAAGGATATCCAGGCCCACCTCTCGGCCTGGAAGCGCCACCAGACCGCGCGCCTGACCGCGATCCGCGAGGGACGGGACGAGCCGCCTGAGACGGTCGAGACCGACGAACAGAACGCGATCTTCCATGCCGAGCGCGCGGATTGGCCATGGGCCGACGTCCGCGCCGACGCGGACCAGATCACGACGGACCTGATCGCGGCGATCGAGGCGGCCTCGAACGAGACCCTCGAGCAACCCCGGGTCAGCGGCTCGATCCTGGGCAACGGCCCCGAACACGGTCTGGCGCACCTGCCGGGTGTCGCGGCACGGGTCGGGATGGGGGCCCGGGTGACCGAGCTGGCTGAGGCCTTCGAGGCGAGCCTGGACGATCACTGGCCAATCCGGGCGACCGCCTACGCCCGCTACAACCTGGCCTGCTTCTACGCTCTGCGCGGGGACCTCGACGAGACCCGACGCCTGCTCCGGCTGGCCCTCCCGGTCCAGGAGGAGCTGCGCGGATTCGCCCCGACCGACGACGACCTGATCGCCCTCCGCGACGAGATGGAGACGCTCTCCGCCGGCTGAGCATCGCGCCGATGGACCCCGGACTATCGCCGGGGCAGTCCTGCCTCCGATCCGCTACCCCTGATTCTGCGTCCGACCCCCAGGACCCGATTCAAGCGCGAACGTTGCGGCGTGGCACCGATTGTTAACGCCAAGGGTACCAATCGCCTTCCGACACGCGTACTGTCACCGCTCCATCCCAGGTTGCTGGGTGGCATCTATTGCCACTCGGTAAGGATCTCATCCGACCGAATGGTCGACCGTCATCTTCGAGGTGCCCATCGATGCGTGTTATGCGCGGCCGTCCTCGCACGGCCCGGCTGGGATCAGCCCTATTCGCTTTCGTCCTTGCCGCGACCTCGATCGGCTCGCTCGGGACTGTCGCGCCAACGCCAGTTTCAGCCGCCGGCAATACCTGGCCTCGCATCTTGGGACCAGCGGCGCGTACGTCACGATGGGCGTCCCGGCCAAGTTGGGACTCCAGCAGTTCACGATCGAGACCTGGTTCATGCGGACCGGGACGGGCGTCGCGAGCACGACCGGGACCGGCGGGATCGCCAATCTCGTCCCGCTCCTGACCCACGGGGCGGCAGAGGCCGAGGGCGGACCGTCGACGCCAACTGGATCCTGGGCATCAACACGGCGGGCAACGTGATCGCGGCCGACTTCGAAGGCATCGACGATCCGGTCGCCGACCGGTCAGAACGCCCCGATCAGCGGAACGACGGCTATCACCAACGATGTCTGGCATCACGCTGCAGCCACGTTCGATGGGACCACTTGGTCCGTCTACCTCGACGGCAACCTCGAGGCCAGCATCGACCCCGACCTTCCACCCGCGCTGGGATTCGATCCAGCCGGTCGCTCTGGGCGCCATGATCACGTCGACCGGCACCGCCGACCGCTGGACGCTTCGCAGGCGCCATCGACGAAGCGCGGGTCTGGGACCATGCCCGGACCGCCACGAGATCAATGCCGACAAGGACAACGAGCTCACGAGCGGCAGCGGTCTCGTTGCCCGCTGGGGCCTTGACGAGGGCTCCGGCAATTCTGTCGGCGACTCGATCGACACGGGCGCGAACCCGACCGCCGACGGCGACGATCACGGGCACCGGCTACTCGTGGGTCCCGGGCTTCAATGCTCCGCCTCCGAATCAGCCACCGGTCGCCGTGCCGGACGCGTATTCGACCCCCCAGGACACCGCCAAGGTCGTCTCGGCGGCCAACGGTGTTCTCGACAACGACACCGACGGCGACGGCGACTCGCTGACCGCGGTCCTGGTCGATGACGTGAATCACGGCACCCTGGACCTGAACGCGAACGGAAGCTTCACCTACACGCCGGACGCGGGCTACAACGGACGGGATAACTTCAACTACAAGGCCAACGACGGGACGGACGACTCGAACACGGTCGAAGTCTCGCTCGCGATCGGCAATACGGCGTTCCACTTCGACGGCACGAACGACCTACATCACGATGGGCGCCGCCCCGACCCTGGGCGCCGGCGAATTCACCCTCGAAGCCTGGATCAAGCGGACCGGCGTTGGCGCGGAAACGACGACGTCAGGCGGCACCGGCGGCGGACTGCAGCACGCCATCCCGATCGTGACCAAGGGTCGCGGCGAGGCTGATGGCGACAACCGGGATATGAACTACTTCCTTGGCATCGATGCCGCCAGCAACAAGCTGGCCGCCGATTTCGAGGAGGGCACGGGCGGGACAGGCCCCGTCGGTCAGAACCACTCGTTCATCGGCAACACGGTCATCACCGATGATGTCTGGCATCACGTCGCCGCGACGTATGACGGCACGTGGACGCTCTACCTCGATGGCGTCGAGGACGGCACCCTGTCCGTCAACGAGCCCCCTCGGGCAAACAGCATCCAGCATGCGGCCATCGGCTCGGCGTTGAACTCCACCGGCGCCGCCGCCGGGTTCTTTGACGGCGTCATCGACGAGGTCCGGATCTGGGACGTCGCTCGCACGGGTTCGGAGATCCTTGGGTCCCGCGATGCGGAGCTCGTCTCCGGGCCGGGCCTGATCGCGCGTTGGGGCATGAACAACGGCAGCACGACGAACGTCCCCGATTCGGTCGGGACGGTCGACGGCACGGCCACGAATGGCCCGACGAAGGTCGCCGGCTTCGTGCCGCCCGCCGCTCCGAACGTCGCCCCCGTCGCCGTCAACGACGGCTATGACGTCGACCAGGACACGACGCTTAACGCGTCAGCGGTCCTGGGTGTGCTGGCCAACGACTCCGATGCCGACGGCGACCCGCTGACGGCTGTCCTCGACGACGACGCCACCCACGGCGTCCTCGACCTCAACGCGAACGGCAGCTTCGACTACACGCCAACGACCGGCTACATCGGCGGCGACAGCTTCACGTATCACGTGAACGACGGCACCGACGACTCGAACGTCGCGACGGTCTCGCTGACGGTCGAACCTGCTGCCACGAACGAAGCGCCGGTGGCGGTCGATGACACCTCCTCGACCCCGCAGAACGTGACGCTGAACGAAGCGGCACCCGGGGTCCTCGGCAACGACACCGATGCGGATGGGGATCTGCTGTCCGCCGCCGTCGATGCCGGGCCGACGCACGGCGCCCTGACGCTTAACGCCGACGGAAGCTTCGACTACGTCCCGACGACGGGGTACACCGGTCCGGACACGTTCACCTATCACGCGAACGATGGCGCGCTCGATTCCAACATCGCCACCGTGTCGTTGACCATCACTGCCGCCGCGGCGGCACCGCCGACGGTCAGCCTCGACGCACCCAACGACGGCGCCATCGGTACGACCACCTCGCCGAGTCTCTCGGTCGACGTCGGCGACCCGAACGGCGGCACCGTCGACGTCGAGTTCTGGGGACGAACGGCCGCAAGCGGCAACTTCGCCCTGCTCGACTCGCAGGCGTCCGTGCCGGTCGGTACGACGCCCTCGACGACCTGGGCCGGCCGGAACGACGGCCAGCGGTACGAGTGGTACGCCAAGGTCACCGACGGCACGACCACCGTCACCAGCCCGACCTGGACCTTCAACACCGCCGCTGGACCTGACCCCGTGTTCGTCGGGGCGGGCGACATCGCCGACTGCGGACGGACACAGGATGAGGCGACGGGCGCCTTGATCGACGGCATCCAGGGCAACATCTGGACCGCCGGCGACAACGTCTATCCGAACGGCACGGCGAACGGAATTCGCGAACTGCTATGACGCGTCGTGGGGCGGCGACATCAAGGATCGCACCCGCCCGACGCCGGGCAACCATGACTGGAACACCGGCAACCTCGACGGCTACACCGGGTACTTCGGCCCGGCCGCCACCGACGCCAACGGCAAGAGCTACTACAGCTACGACATCGCCGACAGCAACTGGCACATCGTCAACCTCGACAGCGAGTGCGCCGACGTCGTCGGCGGCTGCACCGCGGGCTCGCCGCAGGAACTCTGGCTGCGCGCCGACCTTGCGGCCAACGCCACGAAGAACGTCATCGCCATCTGGCACAAGCCACGGTTCAGCTCGGCCGGGACCAACCTGGCCGACATGCAGCCGTTCTGGGCCGACCTGTACGAGTTCGGCGTGGACGTCATGCTCCAGGGACACGACCACGACTACGAGCGGATGGGCCCGACCGGACCGACCGGGGCCGCGGATCCGACCTACGGCGTGCGACCGATCACGGTCGGCACCGGCGGCGCCGCGCTGTTCGGCGGCTTCGGCACCATCGTCCCGACCAGCGAAGTCCGCAGCGTCGCCGCCTACGGCGTCCTCAAGCTGACTCTCCATCCATCGAGCTACGACTGGGAGTTCTTCCCGATCGCCGGCCAGACCTTCACCGACTCCGGCACGGGCACCGTGCACGACGCGCCACCGAGCACCAACAATGCCCTGTGGCCGTGGCCAACGCCTACTCCACGCCGCAGGACACAGCCAAGATCGTCGGTGCGCCGGGCGTGCTCGGCAACGACACCGATGCCGATAGCGATCCGCTGACGGCCGTCCTCGTCAGCGACGTCAGTCACGGCACGCTGGCCCTGGCCGCAAACGGTGGCTTCACCTATACCCCGACGACCGGCTACACCGGTCCCGACAGCTTCACGTACAAGGCCAACGACGGCACGGTCGATTCGAACACCGTCACCGTCTCGCTGACCGTCGGCGCCCTGACGAATACGGGCCTCCAGCTGACGACCTCGTCCTACGTCACGTTCGGCGATCCCGACAAGCTGGACCTCGCCCAATTCACCATCGAGACCTGGTTCAAGCGGACCGGGACCGGCACCCCCAACACGACGGGGACGGGTGGCATCACGATCGTTCCGCTCTTGACCCACGGCGCGCCGCAGGCCGAGGGCTCGGACGTCGACGCCAACTGGATCCTGGGCATCAACACGTCGGGCGACGTGATCGCCGCCGACTTCGAAGGGATCGATGATCCGGGGACCACCGGCCAGAACTTCCCGGTCAGCGGCACGACCCCGATCACCAACGATGTCTGGCATCACGCTGCGGCGACGTTCGATGGCACGAACTGGTCGGTCTATCTCGATGGCAGTCTTGAGGCCAGCATCATCCCCGGCTACCATCCGCGCTCTGATTCGATCCAGCCGGCCGCGCTCGGCACCATGATCACCTCGACCGGTTCCGCGGTCGGTCGCTTCGACGGGGTCATCGACGAAGCGCGGGTCTGGGATCATGCCCGGACCGGCGGCGAGATCCTCGCATCGAAGAATCTCGAACTGACCTCCGGCACCGGTCTCGTGGCTCGCTGGGGCCTCAACGATGGTTCCGGCTCGACGGTCGGCGACTCGATCGACACGGGCGCGAACCCGGCGGCAGACGGCGATGTGACCGGCACCGGCTACAGCTGGGTCCCGGGCTTCGTCCCGCCCTCGGCCGGCACCAACGCACCCGATGCGCCGACGCTCAACGCACCCGGCGACGGGTCGACCGGCGCGGCGCTCTCGCCGACACTCGACATCGGGGTCAGTGATCTCGATGGCGATCCCCTGACCGTGACCTTCTACGGCCGGCCGCTGGCGTCGGGCATCTTCGACCAGCTGGTCCAGTTCACCGGGGTCACCTCGGGTGCCGACGTCACGACCCTGTGGCCGAACCTGGGCGCCGGGCAGACCTACGAGTGGTATGCCACGGTCAGTGATGGCACCGACACCACGACCGGCCCGACCTGGACGTTCCATACCGTGGCCAGCGTCGATCCCGTCTTCGTCGGGGTCGGTGACATCGCCTCGTGCGCGGTCACCGAAGACACGGACACGGGCAACATCATCGCCGGCATCGACGGGGCCGTCTGGACGACCGGCGACAACGTCTACGACAACGGCACCGCGGCCGAGTTCACCAACTGCTACGCCACCACGCCGTGGGGCAGCCCGGGTGTCAAGAGCCGGACCCGGCCCGTCCCGGGCAACCACGACTGGGGAGTCGGCAACACCGACAGCCTGGCCGGCTACAACGGCTACTACGGTCTGGCCGCGACCGACGCCAACGGCAAGAGCTACTACAGCTACGACATCGCCGGCAGCAACTGGCACATCGTCAACCTCGACACCGAGTGCGCCCTGGTCGGCGGCTGCAACGCGGGCTCCCCGCAGGAGACCTGGCTGCGAGCCGATCTGGCGGCCAACATGACCAAGAACGTCATCGCCGAATGGCACCGCCCGCGCTACAGCTCGGGTACCACCAACAACCAGGCCCTCCAGCCGCTGTGGGATGCCCTGTATGACGCGGGCGTCGACATCCTGCTCGACGGCCACGACCACATCTACGAGCGGACCGTGCCGATGAAGTCGGGGGCGACCCTGGCCGACCCGCCGGTCGCCGATCCGAACTTCGGGATCACCCAGTTCACGGTCGGGACCGGTGGCGAAGGCCATCACGGCCTGGTCACTCCCCTGCCCACGAGCGTCGTCCGCAACGACCAGACGTTCGGGATCATGAAGTTCACCCTCCATGCCGACTCGTATGACTGGGTCTTCCTGCCCATCGACGGCAGCACCTTCACCGACTCCGGCACGGGCTTCGTGCATGGCGGACCGAATGCCAACCACGCGCCCACGATCGACGATCCGGGGGCACAGCAGAACTCGATCGGCGAGGTCGTCGGCGTCCAGATCGTGGCCAACGACTCGGACGGCGACAGCCTGACCTTCGACGACGGGGGCACCTTGCCACAGGGCCTCACGATCGACCCGTCGAGTGGAGCCATCAGTGGCTCCCCGACGACCGTCGAGGTCGCGTCCGTCACGATCAGCGTCACGGACGGCCTTCTGTCCGCTGACACGTCGTTCACCTGGACGATCAACCCCGCCGCGACCGACGGCTACTGGCTGGTCGCGTCCGATGGCGGCATCTTCACCTTCGGTGACGCCGGCTTCTTCGGATCGACCGGTGGTCAGCCGCTCGACGAACCGATCGTGGGCATGGCGCCGACATCATCGGGCGACGGCTACTGGCTCGTCGCGTCAGACGGTGGCATCTTCACCTTCGGTGACGCCACCTTCCTGGGATCGACGGGCGGGCAACCGCTCGACCAGCCGATCGTGGGCATGGCCCCGACGCCATCTGGCGACGGGTATTGGCTCGTCGCGTCGGACGGTGGCATCTTCACCTTCGGTGACGCGGCCTACTATGGTTCGACCGGCGGTCAGACGCTCGATCAGCCGATCGTGGGCATGGCCTCCACGGCCTCCGGCCTCGGTTACTGGCTGGTCGCGTCCGACGGTGGCATCTTCGCCTTCGGTGACGCCGGCTTCTTCGGATCGACCGGCGGGCAACCCCTCGACCAACCGATCGTTGGGATGGCCCCGACGGCGTCGGGCGACGGGTATTGGCTCGTCGCGTCGGACGGTGGCATCTTCACCTTCGGTGACGCCGGCTTCTTCGGATCGAAGGGCGGGCAACCGCTCGACCAGCCGGTCAATGGGATGGCCCCGACGCCGTCGGGCAACGGCTATTGGCTCGTCGCATCGGACGGTGGCATCTTCACCTTCGGTGACGCCGGCTTCTTCGGATCGAAGGGCGGGCAACCGCTCGACCAGCCGGTCGTCGGCATGGCCCCGGTGCGGCCATGAACACGCTTCGCCGTTCGGGCCGCTTCGCGCTCATCATCGGTGTCCTCGCGGCCCTCCTCTTGCCGGCCGCCGTCCTGGCGGCCTATCCACCCGGTCCCTTTCCCGGCCCGGCGCCGGTCGGGGCATTCCCGGTCGTCGTCGTGTCCACGACCGTCTGCGGGGCCGGCCAGGTCACTGCCGATGACGGGACCGCGACGGTGACCGTCGACGTCCCGGCCAGTGCCTTCGCGGACTGCACGCAGGTGACCGTGTACGGCATGTCGGGCGACGCGCTCGGCCAGCTGTTGCCGGCCGGGCAGACGCTCATCAGGGCATACGCCGTCGGCTGGGACGGGCCGGCGGCAGCGTCGCTGACGCTGACCGTCACGGACCCGACGATCGACACCGACTCCCTCGCATACCGCACCGCGGGATCAGGGCTGGTCGCCGACGATACGGCAAGCGTGAAGGCCGGTCGCGGTTCGACCGATGTATTGGAACCGGCCGGATTCGTGCTTGCGACGACGAAGGACGGAGCTGTCGCTGGTGCCACCGACCCGCCGGCACCGGAGACGTCGACGGACCCATTGCCGGCCAACGAACCGACCGGAGCGATGCTCATCACCCTGTTCGTGATCCTTGGCGCAGTCGGCGCGGCCGGCGTCATCCTCGTCGGCTGGCGGCGAGTGAGGTCCGCCGACTGACCTCTCGCCCACCGGCGCCGATGTGCAACGCTAGGCATCGATGAACGAGCTGACCATGGAGGCCGACGCACCGGCCCAACGTCCGGACCCCAGGGCTCAGGCCCTGCGGGTCCTGACCGCGCTCGTCTGGATCCTCTGGGGTCTGAAGCTCTACCAGCCGACATTCGTCGTGGGCGGGGCACCCGAGCTCGGTTTTGCCTACACGGCACTCGGCGTGGCCGCCCTTGCTGTCATCCTGGCTCCCCTCCCTACCCGCTGGACCCGACGGCTTGATCTGGTGCTGCTCATCGGGGCCTTGTTCGCCGTCGGCGTGTGGACCTTCGTGGCGGTCAACGGGAGCCCGGCCTACGGCACCGACGAAGTGGCCTTCGACCAGGGTTCTGCCCAACTCCTGCTGGCCGGGACGAACCCCTATGGCGCCGATCTGACCTGGACCTTCGACGCCTTCCGCGTTCTGCCGTCGGGCACGACGAATACGCTTGACGGTTCGTTCGTCCACACACTCAGCTACCCGGCCGGCTCCTTCCTCGTCTATCTGCCGATCCTCGCCCTCGGGATCCACAGTCAAGCGGCGATCTACGTCGATGCGGCCTTCTGGATCATCGGCATGACTCTCCTCTGGGGGCTTCTTCCCGCCTCGTCTCGGCCACTCGTCCCGCTCCTTGCCAGTCTCGGCATCTATGTCGACTACATCACCGGGGGTGTGACCGACTCGTTGATGATCCCGTTCCTCGTGCTGGCCCTGTGGCGATGGGACCGGTTCGATCAGGCGGATGAGACCGGCCCGGCGCGATGGATCGGACCGATCGCCCTCGGGCTTGCGTGCACGATCAAGCAGGCGGCCTGGTTCGTGGCGCCAGTTCTTATCGTCGGGATCGCGCTCGAGCACGCCGGGCGGCGCCATGGTTGGCGATCGGTCGCCAAGTACGTGGCCTTCGCGGGCGTCGCATTCCTCATCCCGAACCTGCCCTTCATCGTCTGGGACGGCCCGACCTGGTTCCGGTCGGTGATGCTGCCGTTCATCGAGCCACTGGTACCGTTCGGACAGGGCTTCGTCGCGTTCAGTACGACCTTCTTCCAGGGAGGCGGAGCGTTGTCGTCGTATACGGCGGCCGGGGCGGCGGCGATGGTCGCGATCCTGCTTGCCGTTGCCGGTTGGTATCCATCACTCAAGCGAGTCCTGCCTGCCCTGCCGCTCCTCGCCCTGCTCCTGCCGACCCGCTCGCTGAACAGCTATTTCGTCTATGCCATCCCAGGGATCCTCGTCGCGCTCGCGACGGTCCGTCCGGCGCCGTCATCGAGCGCGCTGTCGCCTTCGATCGTGCGCCTGGCGCGCGGGGGCGCGCTCGTGCTCTCTGGGGTGGCAATCATCGCCCTTGGGCATGCCCTCCTCACCCCAGCTCCGATCGAGATCGTTCCCGTCGACGAGCACACCACCGGGTCGCTCCAGACGGTCGACCGGATCACGGTCGTCGCGACCAATCGGACCGACGCCCCCCTGGAACCGCACTTTGCCGTCGCGCTGGGCCCGTATATGAGCAGCTATTGGATCGTGGACGAAGGCCCTGAGATCCTGCCGGCACGAGAGGCCGCCACATATGTCCTGCTCGCTCCGAACACGGCGTCGATGCCGACCGTGAGCCAGGCGTCGGTCGTCTTCGCGCTTACCCCACGACCGGCGACCATCAGCGCGGGCCGACTGTTTCCGGCGGTTCAGGAAGGCACGCAGATCACTCCCCAGGCCGTGAACCGACTCGTGGAGTACCCAGATACGATCTCGTTCGCGGTCCAACTGGTCGACCGACTCAACGAGCCGATCCGACAATCGGGCGTCGAGATCAACCTCGGTCAGGTCCTGTACACCTCCGACGGACTGTTCCCGGGGCAGGCCTCGATCAACGGCCGCCCTGAGGGTCAGAGCCCGGTCAGCGCTATGACGGATGCGCAGGGAATCGCCCGATTCGAGGTCTCCGCGGTCCAGCAACAGCCCTACGAGATCTTCTTCCAGGCTTGGATCCCGGGGCCGTTCCCGCACGGCTATTCCAGCTCCGTGGCGGTGCACTTCCGCGGGGCTCCACCCTAGATCGAACCCACTCGACTCTCGGGATGCGATGATCGGCCCGTGACCGACCCCGAGCGAGACCGGACCGAACTCGCGTTCCTGCACGAGATCGCCCAGATGGCGACCCAGGCACGCGACTGGGACGAGCTGATGCACTCGATCGTGGATGGCACGACGTCCGCCCTGGGCGTCGCGGTCTGCTCGTTCTACCTGGCCGACCACGAGCACACGCGACTGACCCTGGCGGCCACGAACGGCCTCGATATCTCCCAGGTCGGCAAGGTCAGCCTGGCCTGGGGCGAGGGCGTGACCGGGCGCGTCGCCGCCGCTCGAACCCCGATCGCCGTCGAGGATGTGACGGTCGACGAGCGCTTCGCCTGGGTCCGTGGCTTCGATATCGAAACCCTGGCCGGGATGTTGTCGGTCCCGCTCGTCTGGCACGACACCGTGGTGGGGGTCCTCAACGTCCAGACTCGCGAGGTCCATCGATTCGATGATGCCGAGGTCGCCCTCCTCCAGACCATCGCGGCGTTGCTGGCCGGCATCGTCGAGAAGGGCCGGCTGACCGCCGAGATCGAGGCTCGACTGGCCGAGCTGACCGCCCTGGATGCTGCCCGATCCGAATTGTTGAGTGTCGTGACCCACGACCTGCGCACGCCACTGTCGGTCGTGCGGGTCTACGTCGATCTGCTGGCCGAAGCGGCCGAGAGCGACACGACGAACCCGGCCGCCGTCGAGTGGCGTGAGGCGGCGTCCGACCAGCTCGGTCGCCTCGATCGGCAGGTCGACTCGATCCTCGCCTCGGTCCGGGGCGAGGGACTGACCGGGCTGTCACGTGCGCCATTCGATGCCGTCGCCGCGGTCGAGGAGACCGTGGAGACCCTGCGTCTGCTGCTCCGGCCCCATCCCATCCGCTGGGATCGGCCGCCCGAAACGATGACCGCGGTCGGCGATGCCACCCGGTTCCGGCAGGTCCTCGAGCAACTCCTCGAGAACGAGTCGAAATATGCACCGAGCGCCGATGGGGTGAGCATCGGCGCCTGGCGGGTCGGCGACGAGATCCAGATCTACGTGACCGATGACGGTCCGGGCGTCCCGCGAGAGGACTGGGAGAGCGTGTTCGAACCGTTCGTCCGGATCGAGGGCCGCGGCCGCTCGCGCGGGTCCGGGATCGGGCTGTTCGCGGCGCGACGGCTGATGACCGCGATGGGCGGACGGATCTATCTTGAGCCCAACGGATTCGCCTCGTCGCGCTTCGTTGTGGCCCTTCCTTCGGGGTCTTGATCGAGGTGGCGATGCTGCCTGCGGGTCGACATGGGCTTCGGGCCGGATCGCGTCGCGTCGAGGTCGTGCGATGACTCAGACAGTGGTGGCTGATCCCGCGGGAGTCGACGAATGGCCCCTCGGCGACGTCTTCCGCGACATCACGCGCGGCGGCCTCGTCGGGCTGCTCGTCGGCGTGGGGCTCGGCGGCCTCGGCGGTCGGATCGCCATGCGACTCGCCGCATTGATCGTGCCGGATGCTGCGGGAGCCTTCACCCAGAACGGCAATCGGATCGGCGACATCACGCTCGGTGGCAGCCTGGGCCTGATCGTGGCCGTCGGCCTGTTCGTCGGCGCCTTCGTCGGCACCCTGTGGGTCGTCATCCGCCCGTGGCTGCCGGACAACCTCGCGTTGCGGGCGCTCGCCGCCATCCCGATCGCCATCGCACTCGGATCGATCGGCGTGGTCGAGGCGAACAATCCCGACTTCGTGATCCTCGGGCACGATCCGCTCGTGGTCGGCGTGCTCCTCGTCCTGGTCGGAGCGATCGGTCCCGCGGCGGCGGTGGTCGACGCCTGGCTCGATCGACGCCTCGTCCGCGTCTCGTCTGGCAAGAGCGGACGTGCGTCGATCTACTCTGGCATCTCGGTCATCGGCATGTTCCTCATCCTGCCGCTGATCGCGGTGACCTATCTGTCGGCCCAGCCGCCCGTCGGCATCGCGCTGCTCGTGACGGGCCTGGCCACCCTGTCCTGGTGGATCCTGCGCTACCGCGGAACGCAGCGGCCGCCGACCATGCTCCGGGTCGTGGGCGGCGTAGGCGTGTTGGCCGCCACGCTCCTCGGGCTCGCGTTCGTGGCACCGGAGATCCGCGGAGCGCTCGGGGCCGGATGACGGCCGAGCGGACGGCGTCGAGCCGACACCGCCGCGATCGACCAGCCCATCGACAGGTGGACGAGCGCCGCCCAGACGGTCGCCGATCGGGTCGACATCACGCCGCCTCCGATCGGACCGATGTGGCCGACTCGCCGCTGGCCACGGAGGCGGTCGCCCCGTGGCCGAGCGCGATCCTGACCGCCGACCCAAGCGCGTCGCCGTGGTCGGCAGGGGCGATCGAGCAGCGCCAGGCGACGACGCCGTCCGGCCGGACGAGCACCGCCCCACCATCCTCGAGGCCGTAAGCACTCGCGAACGCGCCGGTCGGATCGGTCAGCGGATGATCGGCGGACCGGACCCGAAGCGGGACGTCCAGACCGTCGGCGACGAGCGCCGCCACGGCCGTCCGCCAGGCGCTCCCATCGCCGCGCGTGAGCAGCACCAGCTCGCGTCCGAACAGGTCGAGCGTCGAGACGGTCGCACCGGGCAGTGACAACCAGACATGCGGCGCGCGGGCGCCGGGCCGGGCATCGGGCTGGTACGTCGTCGCGTCGTCGGCGGGCATCGGCGACCCGTCGTCGACGATCACGGGCGAGGCGTAGACCGGGCCGAGGTCCTCGACCAGGCCGTCCGCCGACCCGCCACCCTCGGGCGCCATCGACAACATGACGTTGCGCCGACCGACCGGAGCACGCTCGATCTCGTAGGAGTCGATCAGCGACTCGCCGGCGATCCCGCGGCATGCCCAAGCAAGCTTCCAACCGAGGTCGAAGGCGTCGGCGATGGCCGTGTTCATGCCTCGACCACCGCGCGGCGTCATCCGGTGGGCCGCATCGCCGACCAGAAGCACCCGGCCGTCGCGGACCCTGGCCGCGACCTGCGCGGAGAAGGCGAACGGGTTCGTCGCGAGGATCTCGACCTCGAGGTCCGATCGGCCTGCGGCGGCCCGGACGAGCTCGATGCAGCGCTCGGCCGGAAAGGCAGCCTCGATGGCCGCCGGGTCCATCCCGGGCGGCAGGGCGACGCCAAGCACGAACCGGTCGTCGCTGCCGGTCGGGACGACGACGCTGGGCGGCGCACCCGGACCCTGCGGCCTGAGCATGTACAGGCCGTAGCGGCTCTCGCCGAGGACGTCGGCCAGGTCGGCTCGGAACAGGATGCTCATGAACTGGCCCAGGTCGTCGGGGCCTTCCATCGGGATCTCGAGCGTCTGCCGGACAGCGCTGCGATGTCCATCGGCGCCGACCAGGTATCGGCAGCGGATGGTGTCGACCGCACCCGTCTCCCGGTCGCGGATGGACACGCTCACCCCGGCCTCATCCTGATCGAAGCCGACCAGTTCGGTCGAGAACCGGATCTCGCCCATCCCGAGCGAGCGGTACTGATCGACGAGGATCGGCTCGAGATGATCCTGCGGGCAGATCGCGGCGGCGGCCGGACTGACTGCGGCGCAGGCCGCCGGATCCGGGAACCCGAGTGGCGATTCGATCGGCGACCGGTCGTCGAGCCGATCGACGGTGGCGCCAAGGGCCTTGACCTTGTAACCGCCTGCCATCACGGCTTTCTCGATCCCCCACCCACGGAAGATCTCCATCGAACGGACGCTGATCCCGGTCGCGCGCGGGAAGATCGACGTGGACGGATGGCGCTCGATGACCAGCGACGGGACGCCGTGGCGGGCGAGTCCGATAGCGGTCACCACGCCGGCCGGCCCGGCACCCACCACGATGACGGGCACGTCCATGGTGCCCGCCTGAGGTACGAACGGCGAAGACATCGGGTTGACTCCCTTCGTATTTAGTCGGACATTGTGTCCGATACCGGACAGTCTGTCCGATGAAGTAGGATGGGCGACATGGACAAACGTCGATATCGACAGCGAGCGAGGGCGGCTTCGTCCGACGCGACGCGGCGACGAATCCTCGACGCGGCCAGGGCCACGCTCGAGCGGGGTCCTCTGGGAGCACTCAAGGTCGAGGAGGTCGCCCAGGCCGCCGGCGTCTCACGCTCGACGGTGTACCTGCTCTATGGATCGCGGGCCGGGTTGTTCGATGCGCTCGGCCGGCACCTGCGCGACGAGGCCGGGATGGAGCGGCTGATGGTGGCGTTCGCGCTACCAGATGCTCTGGCCGCCTTCCGAGCCGCGCAGCGGGCCGCGGTCGGCATGTACGCCACGGTGCCTGCGCTCGCGCGAGCACTGTTCACGCTGGCCGCCATCGATCCCGACGCGGTGGCGGCGATCGGCGCGATCGAGGACGGTCGGCGGCCGGGCCAGGCGCAGATGGCCCAGCGGTTGGCTGCCAGGGGATATCTGCGGGAGGACGTCTCGATCGCGGAGGCGACCGACATCCTGACCGTCATCTCGAGTTTCCAGGCATTCGACGAGCTGTACGCGGCCGGGCTGCCGGCCGGAGTCGTCGCCGATCGGCTGGTCGCCATGGCCGAGCGGTCGATCTGCCGGCCGGACATCCCGCCTGAGGAGCGCGCCTCGCCCGGTCAGCCGGCCAAGCCGATCTCGGCAACCTGACGAAGGTGGTCGGCCCGGACGCGCGGGCTCAGCCGACGACGACCCGGGACTCCTCGGCGCGGAGGTGCGCGTAGCCCGGCTTGACGACCTCGTTGATGATCCGGAGCCGCTCGTCGAATGGCGCGAAGGCGCTCTTCATGGCGTTGATGGTCAACCACTCCATCTCACCCAGGCCGATCCGGAACGCGTCGTCGAGGCCCTTGAACTCGCTCGACAACGTGACCCCGCTCATCAGCCGGTTGTCGGTGTTGACCGTGACCCGGAACCGGAGTCGGCGCAGCAGGTCGATGGGATGCTCGGCGATCGAGGCGGCGGCGCCGGTGTGGACGTTCGACGTCGGACACATCTCGAGCGGGACCCGGCGGTCGCGAACGAACGCGGCCAGCCGGCCCAGCTCGACCGAACCGTCGTCGCGCACCGTGATGTCGTCGACGATCCGGACGCCGTGACCGAGCCGTTCCGCACCAGCGAACTGGACCGCCTCCCAGATCGACGGCAACCCGAACGACTCGCCGGCATGGACCGTGAGGTGGAAGTTCTCGCGGCGGATGTATTCGAACGCATCGAGATAGCGAGTCGGTGGGAAGCCCTTCTCCGGCCCGGCCACATCGAACCCGACGACGCCGGCGTCGCGCCAGCGGACCGCACACTCAGCGACCTCGACCGAACGGGCAGCCTGCCGCATGGCCGTCACCAGCAGCTTCATGACGATCGGGCGACCGGCCTCGGCGGCCCGGCCCTCCCCCACCTCGAAGCCCTGGAGGATCGCAGCGACCGCCTCGTCCAGGGTCAGGCCATGTTCCGTGCACAGCTCCGGCGCCATCCGGACCTCCGCGTACACGACCCCGTCGGCGGCGAGGTCCTCGGCGCACTCGGCCGCTACCCGGGCGATCGCGTCGGGCCACTGCATGACCCCGAACGTGTGGGCAAAGGTCTCGAGGTACAACTCCAGGCTCTTGCGGTCGGCCCCGCGCCGGAACCAGAGGGCCAGATCGTCGACGTCGGTCGTGGGCAGGGCGTCGTAGCCGTACTCGGCGGCGAGGTCGATGACCGTCGCTGGTCGCAGACCACCGTCGAGGTGATCGTGGAGGAGCGCCTTGGGAGCGCTGGCGATGGTCGCGAGATCCGGCACGCCTCGATGGTAGCGGCTGGGACACCGTCGTGGCGCGGCGTCATCATGGCTCGACGATGACCATCCGTGCGACCAACCGGGCCGGGGCGTTCGACCTCGAACTGGAACTCCAGACGGACCGACTCCTCCCGGGCCGACTCGTGGACGGACGCCTTCGGCTGACCGCCCGGCGGGATAGGTCGATCCGGGGCGGGCGCGTGACGTTGACCGGGACCGAGACGTGGCGGCATGACGTCACGACCACGGATGCCCAGGGCCACCCCCACACCAGCATCCGGACCAGTTCGAAGGACCTGCCGCGTGTGCCGGTCGCCGTGGTCGGGCCGCTCACGTTCGCCGCCGGGGAGACCCGCGAGTTGCCCTTCCAGCTGCCGGTCCCGGGACTCGGACCGGCCACCTTCGACGGGACCGAGCTCATGGTCGACTGGACCGTGGAGGCGAACCTCGATGTCGCGGGTCTGGATCCCGGCGTCGCCCTCCCTGTGGTGATCCTCCAGCCGACCGCACTCCTCCGGGCCGGCGTGGTCACCGTGGCCGAGTTCGCCCTGTACCCGGCGGCCGAGGGCGAGGCCGATGGCATCCGCGGCTCGATCTGGATCGACCCGTCGCCGCTCTGTGTCGGCGCCCCGTTCAGCGGCCGGCTCGACGTGGAAGCGGGCGACACCCGGACGGTCCAGGAGGTCAGGCTCGAACTGCGTGTGTCCGCCGAATCGACGGTCTCAGGCGGGCGCAAGGAGTCGATCACCGTGTGGGCCGGGCAGCTGACGGGGGCCGGTGAGTTCGGCGGTGGGGCGAGATCGTTCCGGTTCGCATCGACCCTGCCCGAACGCTGGCTGCCGACCATCGAGACCGAGCACGGCCGATCCGATGCCCAGTTCCACGTCGTCGTGGCGACCGCCTGGCGGCGCGACCCGCACCTCGTCCGCGATGTGGCGATCTGCTCGACGATGGAGCTCTGACCGCGGGCCTGCGATGATCGGCACAGCGGGCCGGGCTGGACGCGCCGCGTTCACGAGCGACCAGGGGCCGTGCGTCGGCCGGAAACTGTCATTTGCTCCTCACACGAGCGTTCGTCACGGCCTTCATGACAGATCGACACTCAGGTGAGCATGTGACGGGATCACGTCGCCTGGCCGGGCCTACCCACGATCAGTCGGCGTGGCGCGCGATCGCTGGCGACTGACGAGCGCTCGCCTGGTGAGCAGATGACAGAAACCGCGGGTTCGTGGCCCGGGCGTCGCCGAGGCCGGCCGGGTCGCCGAGGCGGGGCCATGGCGTCGCCGGGGCTTCGCCGAGGCGGGGCCATGGCGTCGCCGGGGCCGGCCGGTTCACCGGCCGATTCGCGCTCGAGCCTCCCCGAGCGCAGCCGCAACGCGGTCCGGCGCAGTTCCTCCGATGACGTCGCACGAAGCGAGCGCACCGTCGAGTGAAGCGGACTCCCGGAGGGCCGCGCCGATCCCGGGGTCGGCTGCCAGCTCGGCAGCGTCGGGATCGCCGCTCGCACCGAGGGCCAGTCCGATCATCGAGTCCGGGAGGGCGTCGAGACCGATCCCCTCCCCTTCGGCCTGGGCCACCAGTGAGCCGACGATGTGGTGCGCGGTCCGGAACGGGATGCCGCGGCGGACCAGGGCGTCGGCCACCGCGGTGGCGGTCGTGTAACCCTCGGCGGCCGCCTCCGCCATCCGCTCGCGGTCGACGGTCATCGTGGCGATGAGGCCGGCCATCACCCGGAGTGAGGCCCCGAAGACCTCGACCGCGTCGAACAGCGGTGCCTTGTCCTCCTGCAGGTCACGCTGGTAGGCGAGGGGCAGTCCCTTGAGCATGGTCAACACCGTGGTCAGCTCCCCGATGACGCGGGCGGCGCGGCCACGGACGAGCTCGGCCGGATCCGGGTTCTTCTTGTTGGGCATCATGCTGCTGCCGGTCGAGAACGCATCGGCCAGCCGGACGAACCCGAAGCGCGGGTTCGACCACCAGGTGATCTCCTCGGCCAACCGGCTCAGGTGGACCATCCCGAGGGCGACGGCGGCCAGCGTCTCGACCACGAAATCGCGATCCGAAACGGCGTCAAGCGAATTCGCGGTCACGCCATCGAAGCCGAGCTCCTCCGCCGTCCCCTCCCGATCGAGCGGGTACCCGGCACCGGCCAGGGCACCGGCCCCGAGAGGCGAAACGTTCAGCCTGGCGCGCGCATCGGCCAGTCGCCCGCGATCGCGCTCGGCCATCTCGACATAGGCCAGCAGGTGATGGGCGAACAGGACGGGCTGGGCCGGCTGGATGTGGGTCGTGCCCGGCAGGATCGCCGCGCCGTCGCGCTCGGCCAGGTCGAGCAACGCCTGTTCGAACTCGATCAGCGCCTCTTCCAAACCGTCGATCGCCCGTCGGGTCCACAGTCGAAGGTCGGTGGCGACCTGGTCGTTGCGCGACCGGCCCGTATGCAATCGTCCGGCGAGCGGCCCGACCTTGTCGGCCAGGGCCGCCTCGAGGTTCATGTGCACGTCCTCGAGGGTCGGGTCCCAGACCAGCCGCCCGGCTTCGACGTCCTCGGTCAGCGCCGTCAGGCCGTCGACCAGCGCGGCGACCTCGTCATCGGCCAGGATCCCGGCTCGCCCGAGGCCATGGACGTGCGCGATGGAACCGGCCAGGTCGTCCATGGCGAGCCTCTGGTCGAGCTCGACCGAGCCCGTGAAGTCCGCCACGCGAGCATCGGTTCCCTCGCTGAATCGACCGCCCCAGGTTCGCATCTCGTCTCCGGTGGGTGAGTCCACATGCTACCCGGCGGCGCCGGGGATGGCGCCCCAGTTGCCAGATACGAGCCAGGTTCGTCGTGCGCGAGGCCTATCGCGAAAAGGCGTACGTGCGGGCATCGTACGAGGCTGTGTCACCCTCGGGAGGCAGCATCGAGTGGCGTTGCTGCCGTCGACTCCGTCGCCACCGCCCGCAACCGGCCGGCCGCGTCTTCGGCGGTCAGGTCGCGCTGGGTCTCGGCCAGCAATTCGTAGCCGACCATGAACTTGCGCAAGTCGGCCCGGAGCAGGGGCGGATAGAAGTGGGCGTGGACTTGCCAGTGCTCGGACGACCCCCCATCGAAGGGGGCCTGGTGCCAGCCCATCGAATACGGGAACGGTCGCTTGAACAGGCCGTCGTAGCGGGCACCCAGCTCGTGCAAGACGTGCCCCAGGTCATCCCGGGCGGCTCCGTCGAGATCGATGAGTCGCGCCGCCGGCTGCTTGGCGATGAGGAGCGTCTCGAACGGCCAGGCCGCCCAGAACGGGACGACCAGTAGCCAGGCATCGGTCTCGATGACGACCCGCGGACCGCCCGATTCCTGATCGACGTAATCGAGGAGCATCCGGTGACCGGTCCGCGCGTGGTGGGCCCGCTGGGTCGATGCTTCGCGCTCGCCGGCACCGGGCAGGGCGGTGCCGGCCCAGATCTGGCCGTGCGGATGCGGATTCGAGGCACCCATCGCCTCGCCCCGATTCTCGAACACCTGGACCCACTGGAATCGTTCCCCGAGCTCGGCTGTCTGATCGGCCCAGACGTCGACGACCCGCCGGATCGCGTCGGGTCCCATGCGCCCGAGGGTCAGGTCGTGCCGGGGCGAGAAACACACGACCCGACAGGTGCCGCGTTCACCTTGTGCCTGGAGCAGCCCATCGTCGACGGTCGCCAGCGAGGTCTCGGGCCGGAGGGCCGCGAAGTCGTTGGTGAACACGAAGGTCTCCGTGTACGTCGGGTTGACGTCGCCGTTCGCACGGGTGTTGCCCGGGCAGAGATAGCAGTCGCGGTCGTAGGCCACTTCGGCGGGTGGCGCGATCGGCTCCTGAGCGCCGAGCCACGGACGTCTCGTCCGGCCCGCGGACACGAGTACCCACTCGTCGATCAACGGGTCGTGCCGACGATGCGGTTCGCCCGAGAGTCTGGCCACCGAAGTCGCGGGCGCCGGCGGGTCAGGCGCCGGCGGGTCAGGCGCCATCGGCCGACCGATCCGGACCCTCCGGTCCGCCCCCGACCCGGGCCAGGGACGGCCACGCGACGGGCTCCACGATGCGCAGCTCCCGAACAGCGTCACCGAGCACGACCCGGGCATCCTGGTCCAACCCGGCATCGCAGATCAGCACATCGGCCTGATCGAGGCGGGCGATGGAGCTGATCCCGATGACGCCCCATTTGGAATGGTCCGCGACCACGACCAGCCGGCGACCGGCCTCGATGAGCGCCCGATCGGTATCGGCCTCGAGCAGGTTCGGGCAGGTGAACCCGCTCCGCGGATCCATGCCGTGGACGCCGATGAAAACGACATCGACATGGATCGTCCGGAGGGCGGCCACCGCGAACGGACCGACCAACGCCTCGGACGGTGTCCGGACGCCGCCGGTCAGGATGATGGTCTGGTCCCGGCGTCCGTTCTGGTGGAGGACGTCGGCCACCCGGATGGAGTTCGTCACGACGGTGATGCCGGGGACGGCAGCCAACCGCCGGGCGAGCGCGAACGTCGTCGTCCCGGCGGACACGCCGACCGCCATGCCCGGTTCTGCAAGGGTCGCGGCTGCGTCGGCGATGGCGTCCTTCTCGGCCTGTTGCATCGACGACTTGGCGGTGAAGCCCGGTTCGAACATGGCCGATCCGGCGATCGATGTCGCACCGCCGTGGACCTTCTCGAGCAACCCGAGCTCGTCGAGGATCTCGAGGTCGCGTCGGATGGTCATGTCGGACACGCCGAGTTCGCGCACGAGGTCGGCCACCCGGGCGGCGCCATCCTCGCGCACACGCTCGAGGATGAACGCCTGGCGCTGTCGGGCGAGCATCAACTACCTCGGTGTGTCCTGGATCGATGGGTCGGGTGGAACGTCCACGGTTTCCACCAAATGATACCGCAATCCGGGAAGGTTCTTGGGGTTATCCAAGCAATTGGTACGTACTAATCCGTTTGATCCTGTTGGATCCCTGGTCGAGCGACATCTGAGAGGCGCACGGCTGCGTCGCGCGATCAGGACGCGACAAGGCTCGCCCCGTCGACGGCGGCGACCTCCATGACGCGCGGCTGGAGACCCGTCCAGGCCGGGTAGTCACGCTCGACCGCCTCCCGGAACGACGCCACGCGATCGTGACGGACGAGGTTGACGGTGGAGCCACCGAACCCGCCACCGGTCATCCGTGCCGCAACGACCCCGTCGGTCGCTGCCGCGATGTCGACGAGCGCGTCGAGTTCCGGGGAGCTGATCTCGAACAGGTCGCGCATCGACGCGTGGCTGGCCGCGAACAGCCGTCCGACGCCGGCCAGGTCGCCCGCGGCCAGGGCCCGTTCCGTGTCCAGGACACGCCGGTCCTCGTCGACGATGTGGCGGGCCCGGCGAGCGGCGACCGGATCCATCCGGCCTTCCGCCGCGGCCAGTAATGTCTCGTCGACGTCACGCAGCGAGGTCACCCTCGGGTCAAGGGTCGCGATGGCCGCGACGGCTCGCTCGCATTCCGCGCGGCGCTCGTTGTAGGCGGACGCATCGAGCCGGCGCGACGAACCGCTGTGGCACACGACCAGGGCGACATCGTCGAGCGGCAGGGGCACCGGTCGCCGGGCGAGCGATCGGCAGTCGATGAGCACGGCGTGGTCGGCGACGCCGGCCGCCGAGGCCAGCTGGTCCATGATCCCGGACTGGACCCCGATGTAGGCGTTCTCGGCCCGCTGGCCGGCGAGGGCGCGCACCTCCGCCGATGGGGCCGGCTCCGCTTCGAGGAGGGCCAACGCGGTGGCCATCTCGATGGCGGCGGACGACGACAGGCCCGCTCCGCTGGGCAAGTTGCTCGCGAGCACGCCCCGGAACCCGCGCAGTCGATGGCCCTCACCGGCAAGCGCCCAGGCCGTGCCGGCCGGATAGTCGATCCATGAACCCGACCGCGGCCCGATCGCGTCGAGATCGAATGCCTTGGTCTCGCCGCTCACCGCGAGGGTGATCCGGACCCGCCGATCGTCGGTCGGCACGAAGGCCATCCGGATCTCGAGGTCGATGGCGGCCGGCATCACGAACCCGCCGTTGTAGTCGGTGTGCTCGCCGATCAGGTTGACCCGGCCCGGCGCGCGAACGACACGGATCGCCTCGGGCCAGCCGGCCGCGACCGGGTCGAGGTCCATCAGCCGGGCACGGAGGCCGGCCGGCTCAGGTGGGGTCGAGTCGGACATGCCCGGGACTCGTCAGATCCGGTCGAGGACGAACAGCCACAGGCGACCGTTTCGGAGGTGGAACGGCCGATCCGCCGCGAACCAATCGATCGGCACGGTCAGACGCGGTCCACGTCGCGCAGGATCCACGCCCACCCGTAGGTGCCCGCTCCGAAGCGATAGTCCGGGAGCGTATCCGGGCCGCAACTGGCGGTCCCCAGCCCGCGCTGGGCGGCATCGATGGCGATAAGCGTCTCCGGCACCTTCACGACGTCGATGTCGTGGGTCGCCGCGGCGAGGTCGGCGGCTCGATGGTGGCTGACCGACACCTGCCCGGGCTGGTCAAGGTCGATCCGAAGCCCGCGACCCGCACCGGTGGTCAGCTCCAGCCATCTGACGTCAGCGTGACCACCGTTCTCCTGGGGTCGGATATAGGGCACGTACTGGTCGTCGACCGTCGAATCCCAGATGGCGACGATCCCGCCTCGCTTTCGATCCGGGTACGTCTCGTGCGGCCCGGATCCGTAGTAGCGCAGGGCTTCCAGGCCGGCGCGGACGGTCAGGAGGGTCCCGACGCGGGCCAGATCCGTCAGGCCGTCGGGGATCTCGACCGTTTCCTCGACCCGGACTCCCCCACCGGCCAGCGGCGTGTACGTCGCCTCGTGGGCGATGGCCAGGCCGTTCCCGGTCAGGTAGTCGCTCCGGACGACCGCCACGAGGCCCGTCCACCTCGTCGAGATGCGATGGCGCTTGAGCCGGTCGAGCCCGGCAGCCTGCCAGTCGGCAGCCCACCCGCCGATCCGATCGTTGTCGGTCGGCGCGCGCCAGAGCGACAAGTCGGGCGGTGCCACCAGGAGCGGGTGCTGCAGGCGGCCCTCGAGGTCGAGTTCGACCGGGGCGTCGCGATCGCCGTCGGGCAGCTCGACGTTCCGTCGGCCCTTGCCGATCGGCAGTTGGAGCGCGCAGACCTCGAACCCGGCCGGAGCCCAGGGGGTCGCGGACGCCGTGCTGATCCGGACCGTCAGGAACGTCTCGCCACGACGCTCGGAGCGGTCGGCCCAGCCTGGAAGCTCGACCTTCGCCCGCTCGCCCGGTCCGATGTCGGGCAGGTCGAACCGGTCGCCCGCGACCTCGACTCCGTCGACGGACAACACGTAGCTCGCCTGCAGCCAGTCCGTACCGGTGAAGTCCTGATGGTTGGAGATCTCCACCCGACCCGCGGCCAGATCCCGACCGGACCCACCGATGCGGACCGGGGCGGACAGCCGGCGGTGTTCCCAGAGGGCCGGCTTCGGTCGGCGGTCCGGCCAGATCAGACCATCGGTCACGAAGTTGCCGTCGTTGGGCTGGTCGCCGAAGTCGCCGCCGTAGGCCCAGTGCGTCCGGCCGTCGGGCAGGGTCTGGACGAGGCCGTGATCGAACCACTCCCAGATGAAGCCGCCCTGCAGGCCGGGGGTCGATTCGATGGCGTCCCAGTACTCGGCCAGTGTCCCGTTGCTGTTGCCCATCGCGTGCGAGTACTCGCACATGATCAGCGGGTGGCGCTGCCGGCCGGACCGGGCGTGCCCGACGATCGCGGAGATGGGCGGATACATCGGGCAGGTGATGTCGCTGACGCCCTGGTCGCTTGCCCAGTCGTAGCGGATCGCTCCCTCGTAATGGAGTGGCCGGCTCGGATCGTAGGCGCGCAGCCAGCCGGCCGCGGCATCGTGATTGTGGCCATGACCCGATTCGTTGCCCAGCGACCAGGCGACGACCGACGGGTGATTCTTGTCGCGGAGGGCCATCCGGGACACCCGGTCGACCCATTGGGACAGGTACCGAGGATCGTCGGCCAACGTGCTCTGGAAGGCATGCGTTTCGATGTCGGCCTCGGCGACGACGTACATGCCCAGCTCGTCGGTCAGGTCGAGGAAGGCCGGATCGTTCGGGTAGTGCGAGGTCCGCACGGCATTGAACCCGAACTGCTTCATCTGGATGATGTCGGCCCGCATCGACTCGAGCGAAATGACCCTTCCGGTCCGCGGGTCGAAGTCGTGTCTGTTGACGCCGCGGATGAACGGTCGAGCGCCGTTGATGCGCAGGTCCAGGCCGCGGATCTCGACCCGGCGGAAGCCGACCATCACGGTCGCCTCCTCCACGACCAGACCGCTCGGGTCGCGGAGCCCGATCTTGAGCTGATAGCGGTTCGGCTGCTCGGCCGACCAGGGGGCCACGTCGGGGACCTCCAGATGCCAGGCCACGACCCCGTCGAGCGGTGGTTCCATCCCCTGCCGGAGCGCCGGCCAGATGGCCTCATCGGCCTCTGACATGGGCATCCCCGCCGCCGCCTGGTACATCAGTCGCTGAAGCTCGAGTCTCCCGTCGCGCAGGATCGTCCGATCGGCCGGTTCGAGCGGCACCTCCGGCGTCCGGGTCACGCCCTCCAGTCGAGCGTCGACCGTCCAGCCGGAAGGCAGCTCGCGGCCCGGAAACCCGGCCGTGATGGTCAAGTCGAGGATCCCGGTCGTCAGGTCATCGGCAAGGCCGGCGTCCGCCCGGACATCTCCCAGGTAGACCTCGCGCGTGTCGTACAGGTAGACGGAGCGGCTGAGTCCAGCGTGCCACCACTGATCCTGGTCCTCGACGTAGGTCGCGTCGGACCACTTCACGACGCGCAGGCGGAGCGTGTTCGGCCCAGGCCGGAGCCGGTCGGTCAGGTCGAATTCGGAGGCAAGGTGGGAGTCCTTCCCGACGCCGATCTCGTCACCGTTGAGGCTGGCGATCAGGACGCTTTCGGCCGCCCCGACGTGTAGCACGACCCTCCGGCCCGCCCAGGCCGCGGGAACCTCGAAGTCACGTTCGTAGATGCCCGTCGGGTTAGTCGCCGGGATCTCCGGCGGTCGGCCCGCGAAGGGCATCTGGACGTTGGTGTAGTGGGGCGAGTCCCAGGTGCCGGCCATCGTCCACAGCCCGGGGACGTCCGCCTCGGACCAATCCGGGCCAGGCTCGGCATCGGGCACGGACAGGAGCTGGAAGCGCCATCGACCGTCCAGCGACAGTCGATCGGTGTGCGGGACACTGTGCATCGCCAGACGGCCGATCCCGGTCAGTTCGGGCTGCGCCCAGGGTCTGGTCACGACACGATTGTGTCACGCTCGCTCGTGCAACGGCTCGAGCGAGCGACGGGTTCTGGATAGGTCGGATCACCGCTAGGATGCATCGAACATGGAACGCGCGAACCGGGCCGATTGGCTGGTCTTCCTCGGGCTCGGCTTCATGTGGGGCTCGAGCTACCTGTTCATCAAGCTCGCGGTCGACGACTTCGGGACGTTCACCCTGGTCGCACTCCGCCTGCTCGTTGGCGCGACCCTGCTCTGGGCGGTCGTCCTCGCGTCCCGCCAGGCACTGCCCCGCGAACGGCGGATCTACGGCCACCTCGTGGTCATGGCGGCGGTCAACATCGCCATCCCGTTCCTGCTCATCACCTGGGCCGAGCAGTCGGTCGAGTCGTCGCTGGCGGCGATCCTGACGTCGCCGGTGCCGCTGTTCACGATCGTCCTCGCGGCGATCTTCCTGGTCGACGAGCCGATCCGGTTCAACGGTGTGGTCGGGCTCTTCGTCGGGTTCGTCGGCGTGGTCATCATCACCAGTCGTGGCCTGACCGACGGCGGTTCATCGCTGACCGGTGAGCTCGCCCTGCTCGGCGCCGCGATCAGTTACGCCTGCGGTGCGGTCTATGCCAGGCGGAATGTTCGCGGACTGCGGCCGATGATCCCGGCCGTCTTCCAGGTCACGTTCGCGGCGATCATGACCGGGGCCCTGGCGCTGGCCTTCGACCAGCCGTGGACCGCGCGGCCGGACGCCCAGGCCATCTTCGCCATCCTGTGGCTCGGGATCCTCGGTTCCGGTCTCGCCTACCTGGCCGTGTTCCGCCTCCTGGCGAACTGGGGCGCGACCCGGACCACGATGGTCGCCTATCTCCTGCCGGTCGTCGGGATCGTCCTTGGCTACCTCGTTCTCCAGGAGCCGGTCGATGCCCGGATCGTCATCGGTACCGCGCTGGTGATGGCCGGCATCGGCATCGTCAACAGCCGCCATGGACGGCGCCGACTGTTCGGTCGAGTGCCGCCCCTCGAGGCGGCCTAGCCCAGCCTCTCTGGCGGGATCTGCTCGAATGTGGTGCCTGCACGCGCCCGTTTGCGTCCGCCATCCGTTGCATCGGACGCTGCGCCGCGCCACTCTCGTCGTGAAGCCTCAGCGTGGTCTGATCCTCGGATCGGTGACAGGCGCTGGGGCTTCGCCATGACCGTCAGCCTAGTCGCCGATCGCCAGTAGCAGGGCTCCCCCGACGATCAGGATCGACGCACCGATCCGTCGGCCGGCTTCCCGTCGATCCGTCGCCTCGCCCATCCGAACAGCACCCCAGGCCGCGGCCAGGACGGTCGCCGACTCTCGCAGTGGGGCGACGCCCGACAGTGGCGCGACGCTCAGGGCGACGAGGATGCACAGATACGCGCCGAGAGTCAGCCAGCCGCCGACCGCCGCACGTCGGGCGGCTGCGGGACCGTAGCGCAGCAGATCGCCGCCGGCGACGAATGCCACCCACAGGACCAGCACGATCGATCCCGTGACCCACAGGATCGCCGCGTACGGGAACGGGTCGATCCAGCGCGTCCCGGCCCGGTCGATGGCCGTGTACGTCGCGATCATGACCCCCGTCGCCAGGGCGAACAGGATCGCGCTGTCGGTCGCGGCCGCGCGCGCCGCCGAACCACCGCGTCGAGCCAGCGCGATCGCCCGCCACGGTCGCTGGAGGAGCAGGAATCCCGCCAGCAGACCGATGACCCCGATCGAACCGGCGACCCCCAGCCGCTCGCCGAACAGGGTGATCCCGATGAGCACGGCCAGCAGCGGGGCAGTCCCACGGGCCAGCGGATACACGACCGAGAGGTCGCCCCGGCGATAGGCCGCCGCGAGCAGGATGAAGTAGGCCGCTTCGACGATGCCCGACCCGACACCGAGGACGATGCCCTCGATCGGCAGCGCCGTTGCGCCCTGCGCCCACCACACGACGAAGCCGATGGGCACGATCAGGATCGACCCCGCCAGCAGGCCGATGGTGGCCGCTCGCAACGGATCGCCGGCCGTCTTGAGCCGGATGTTCCAGGCAAGATGCAGGACGGCCGAGACCGCGACCAGGCCGATGACCCAGGGTTGCACCAGTCGACGTTAGCGGCCGATATCCCTCCGTGCGAGGCCGATCGTGCATACCGCCAGGCCACCGACGATCATCACGATCGCGACGACGATCCCCACCGGGTCGTAGATCCCCGCCATCGGTTGGCCGAGGTGCTTGTACAGGGACAGGTCGAGCACCCACTGGGGCAGCTTGAGCGCGGCACCCAGGGTATCCAGAAGCAGCGTGGCGACGATAAGCACGCCGGTGACGCCGGCCGCCAACGACGATCGCACCAGGCCCCCGACCGCGAGGCCGACTCCGGCAAACCCGGCCGACGCGAGGCCAAGGATGCCGATCCCGATGACCGGGTCGCCGACCTCGCCACCCTGCAACGCGACCGAGATGCCGATGAGCGAGGCGATCACCAGCGTCACGACTCCGATCGCGGCCAGCACGCCCAGCCCGCTCCGGACCGACCAGCTCGTCCGCGAGCGTGGCGTCGAGAGCACGACTTCGAGCCGACGCCGACCTTCGTCACTGGCCCAGCCGGCCAGGAACGAGGCACCAGCGAGCCCGATGATGAACGAGCCGAAACTGAAGAAGGTCAGCTGGAGCACGGCCGACGGCTGGGTCAGGTCGAGGCCCGGGTAGATCGCCTCGATGAGCGCGGCGATCTGCGGCAGGTTCACGATCATCTGGCTGAAGGCATCGGCAGAGGCGACGATGAGGACGCCATACAACCCGATGCCAAGACCCCAGGCGATGGCGACACCGGTGCGATCGGCGAGTTGGCGCGTGAATGGGCCGGCGATCCCGGCCGGCAGGGACGGCAGGCGCAGCCAGCCGACGTTGGCGATGCTGCCCACATCCCGTCGCGCGAAGCCGATCGCGCCGATCGCGAACAGGACGACCGTCGCCAACGCCAACGCCGCGACCGACGGCCAGTCGGTGACCCCCGCCATCGGCCGATGGCCAGCGGTCCAGGCGAAGAACGACAAGGACTTCAACGCGTCGATGACCGGCGACAGCGTCGCGTAGCTGTAGATGAGATAGCTCGCGAACAGCACGATGAGGCCGAAGGCCATCGCCCGGGTCCGCCCGACCCACGGGCCGGTCGCGAACGCCACGCCGCCAACGAACAGCATCATCACCCCGTACAGGGTGACCTGGCCCAGGGCTGCGGAGATCGCGATCTCGTCGCCAGGCAGCGAACCGAACGCCGCGCCGACCAGCCAGACCGTGGCCGCCAGCAGGAGCATCGCGAGTACGACGGCCGTGATGTGGCCGGCCAGTTTCTCGAGCGCGATGGTCCGCCGTCCCTGCGGCGTCGATGCCAGCAGGTCGAGGCTGCCTTTCGCGGCTTCGCCGGCGAGCGTGCCCGACAGGGCGATCACCGGCCACAGACCGAGCAGGACGGGCAGCGTGTTGCCCACCCGCCACGACAGGAATCCGCCCATCGTCTCGATATTGATCGGCTCACCGAGCAGGCCCCGCAGGGCCAGCGGAAGGGAGGTCAGCCCGGCGATGAAGGCCTTCCGGAGTTCGATCGTCGAGAACTCCGGGGCGAACCCGTATGGCGCCCCGGTGCCGATCATGAACAGCGATGCCACGCCCCCGACGACGAGCGCGGCGCGCCAACTGTCGCGTACCGTCTTGCCATAGATCGTGCCGAGCCCGGCGATGCGCGACCACGGGCCCGGTCGGGAGAGGACCCGGGTATCCGCCGTCATCGGGTGGCGATGCCGGCGATCGGCTGATCCCCGTACTGGGCCAGGAACACATCCTCGAGGTTGGGTTCACGACTGACCAGATCGACGATGCCGAGTGGGGCGGCCGCGGCGAGGACGGCACCGATCGGGCCGCTGACCCGCATCCTGACGACGTTGCCCTCGACCTCGACATCGGTCACGCCGTCGATGGCGTCGAAGGCGGTCGGCGTGGTCGGCTGCCCGAGGGTCAGCTCGACGTGATGGAAGGACAGCCGCCGGATCGCCTCGATCCGATCGACCTGGACGAGGCGGCCCTCGCGGATGATCGCCACCCGATCACAGGTACGGTCGACTTCATCGATGATGTGTGATGACAGGAAGATCGTCCGGCCAGCCTCGCGAGCCTCACGGACAAGGCCGAAAAAGGTCTGCTGGACGAGCGGGTCGAGCCCGGATGTCGGTTCATCGAGGATGAGCAGGTCCGGCCGGTGCTGGAGGGCGACGACCAGCCCGACCTTCTGCTTGTTGCCTTTGGAATACTCCTTGAAGCGCCGGCTCGGATCGAGGTCCAGCCGCTCGACCAGCTCCTTGACGTAGGCTCGGTCGACCCCGCCGCGCAGGTTTCCGAAGTAGTCGATCGTCTGCGCTCCGGTCAGCCGGTCATAGAGGTCGAACTCGCCGGGCAGGTAGCCCGTCCGGCGGTGGATGGCGACCGGATCCGCGGTCGTCTCGATGCCGAACACCTCGGCCCGGCCCGACGTCGGGCGGATGAGGTCGAGCAGGACGCGCATCGTCGTCGTCTTGCCGGCGCCGTTCGGGCCAAGGAACCCGAAGATCTCGCCCTCGCTGACCTCGAGGTCCAGCTCCGTGATCCCGCGGTGCTCGCCGTAGGCCTTGGTCAGGCGTTCCGTGCGGATGATGGTCGACAAGCTTCTGAACCTCCTGCATGCGGCGCCAGATGCGCGCGCGCCGAAAGGCCCGCGCGAACGCCCGGATCGGTTACCTGGACGCGTCCGAGGCCTGCTGCGCCTTCTCGGCTCGCTCCTTGAGACTGCGCAGGTGGGCCTCGACGCGACTTGACAGCGACGCCCGGCCGAGGCGGACGAGGATCCCCGTCCAGCGATCGAACGGCTCGAAGGTCGCGGCGTGGATGACCCGGGTCCCGCCGGCGACCGGCTCGAGCCGCCAGCTCCACTCGCTGTCGAACCCGGACGCGGTCACGCGCAGCCGGAACCGCGAATCCGGTCGGGCCTCCAGGCTCTCCACGCGTGCATCGTCACGCAGCAGTCCGACCCGCGCCCGGCCGGATCGGGTCGTGGCGGCCGCCGGCCAGGGCGGCTCGGCCGGACCGAGCCGGACCTCGGGGAACAGCGCACCGGTCAACGCCGGGTCATGGAGCGTGGCCCACACCGTGTGCGGCGCGGCGAGCACGAAGACCCGGCGTTCCACCACGCCTTCCTGATCCGCCGTGAGCCGCTCACGGCTCCCCGGCGTCCCGCCGGTCCCGACCGCCATCTGTCAGCCGCCGATCGGGTGCCAGACCGTCTTCATCTCGAGGAAGGCGGCGATCCATTCGGGGCGCTCGGACGCGGCGTCGTCGAGCCAGTCGAAGCGGGCTTCGGCGACCGTGGTCGAGCGGCGTGACAGGCGCTTGACGTCGTCGGCGGCGAGGAGTTCGGTGGCGGTTCGCATGTCGTCGGGGACGCCCCACGTATCGAGCGCGTCCACGTCGGCGTGGCCGGCGAGGACCGGGACGAGCTCTGAGCGATGGCCGGTCAGGACGTTGACGACGCCGCCCGGGACGTCGGACGTGGCGAGGACCTCGGTCAGGGTCACCGCAGGGAGCGGCCGCTTCTCGCTGGCGAGCAGGACGACCGCGTTGCCGGTCACGAGCGGCGGCGCCAGCCGGCTGACGAGCCCGAGCAGCGACGACGTCTCGGGCGCCACCACGCCGACGACGCCGGTCGGTTCCGGGATGGTGAAGTTGAAGTACGGCGCCGCGACCGGGTTGGACGAGCCGAGCACCTGGCCGATCTTGTCGGCCCAGCCGGCGTACCAGACCCAGCGGTCGATGGCACGATCGACGACGACGCGCGACGCGGCGGGCTTGAGTCCTTCGGCCTGCTCGACCTCGGTGGCGAACTGCTCGCGGCGGCCCTCCATCAGTTCCGCGACGCGGTAGAGGACCTGACCGCGATTCATGGCGGTCTTGTCGGCCCAGCCCTGGTACGCCTTGCGGGCGGCGCGGACCGCGTCACGCACGTCCTTGCGCGAGGCGCGACAGGCGTTGGCCAGTGGCGCGCCGTCGGCCGCACTGACCAGATACGAGCGTCCCGATTCGGTCCGTGGGAACGCGCCACCGATGTACAGCTTGTAGGTCTTGCGGACGTCGATCCGGGGCGCGGCCGGCGCCACGGCGCGGGTGGCCATCAGCGGTCCTCCAGCCTGATCTGTGGCCCGACGATCTCGATTCCGTAGCGATCCGCGACCGGAAGGATCACCTCGCGAGGCGGGAGGGACAGACCGGGCGGTGGTTCGTCGCTTGTCGCGGGGACACCAAGGTCGAAGACGAAACCCTCGAATCCTGCCGGCGATGTGATGACGAGGATGCGCGACGGCTCGATATCGACCGTGAAGGTGTGTGGGATCCCCATGGGCGCGAACGCGAGCGAACCCGCCGCGGCGGTCAGCACGGTCTCCCCGACGTGGAGCGACAACTGCCCCTCGAGGATGTAGAACGCCTCGTCCTCCCGATGATGGATGTGCCGACGCGGTTCGGCGGTGTGCGTCACCACGGCCTCGAGGATCGACAGTCGACCCGCGCTGTCAGCCCCGCCGACCTTTCGCGTGAAGCGACCGCCGATCGACCAGACGGAATCACCCTCGCCGGGCCCGACCAGGAATCCGGCCGTCATCGGTCTTCCAGCCGGACATAGGCGTGCAGGCCGTGCATCCCGCCCTCGCGTCCGAAGCCTGATTCCTTGTAGCCGCCGAACGGCGAGGTCGGATCGAACCGGTTGAAGGTGTTGGCCCAGACGACACCGGCCTTCATCCGCTGGACCATCTCCAGGATCCGCGAGCCCTTGTCCGTCCAGACCCCGGCGGACAGGCCGTAAACCGTGTTGTTGGCCTTCTCCACCGCCTCGTCGGGAGTCCGGAAGGTCAGGACCGAGAGAACCGGACCGAAGATCTCCTCGCGGGCGATGCGATGGCTCTGGGCGACATTGGTGAACAGCGTCGGGCGGAAGAACCAGCCGCGTTCGGGCAGTTCGCAGGCCGGCTGGTAGAGCTCGGCGCCCTCGGCCACGCCCGAAGCGACAAGCTCGGTGATCTTGTCCAGCTGCGCCTTCGAGTTGATGGCTCCGACATCGGTGTTCTTGTCGAGCGGGTCGCCGACACGGATCGTCGACAGCCGGTCCTTGAGCTTGGCGATGAGCGGTTCGACGATCGATTCCTGGGCGAGCAGGCGTGAGCCGGCGCAGCACACCTCGCCCTGGTTGAAGTAGATCCCATTGACGATGCCCTCGACGGCCTGGTCGAGCGGGGCGTCATCGAACACGATGTTGGCCGCCTTGCCCCCGAGCTCGAGCGTCAACGCCTTGTCCGTGCCGGCCACGCCCGCGGCGATGCGCTTGCCGATCTCGGTCGAGCCGGTGAACGCGACCTTGTCGACACCCTTGTGGGTGACCAGCGCCATCCCGGTCTCGCCCGGCCCGGTCAGGATATTGACGACACCCGGCGGCAGGTCGGCCTGCCGGCAGACCTCGGCGAAAAGCAGGGCCGACAGGGGCGTCGTCGACGCAGGCTTCAGGACGACCGTGTTGCCGGCGGCCAGGGCCGGGGCGATCTTCCAGGCCAGCATGAGCAATGGGAAGTTCCAGGGGATGATCTGGGCCGCTACGCCGAGCGGTCGAGCCACCCGTCCCGGGAACGCATATTCGAGCTTGTCGGCCCAGCCCGCGTAATACCAGAAATGGGCCGCCGCGAGCGGCACATCGACGTCGCGACTCTCCTTGATCGGCTTGCCCGAATCCATCGATTCGAGGACCGCGAATTCGCGACTGCGCTCCTGGAGGATGCGCGCGATCCGGAACAGGTACTTGGCCCGCTCCTTGCCGGGCAGCGTGCCCCAGGAGCGAGTCTGGGCGCGGCGGGCGGCCCGGACCGCGCGATCGGCATCGGCTGGCGTCGCTTTCGCGACCAGGGCGAGCGTCTCTTCCGTGGACGGGTCCACCGTGGCAAACGTGCCCTTGTCCGAGGCCTGGACCTCGCGACCGCCGATGAACAGCCCGTAGCGCTCACGGATGGTGACGATGTCGCGGGCTTCGGGGGCGGGCGCGTAGTCCCAGGGGATCGCCTGGCCGTCGCCCATGCCCCAGCTCGATGGCGTTCGGTCGCCGACGGGCACGACGCCCGTCTTCGTGTCAGTGGCCATGCTCGCCATTATGGCACCGGGGCGGGCCGGGCCCCGCCGGGCCTAACAGCGATAGCGGGCGATCGGGTAGTCCTTCTCGCAGTAGCGGATGTGCAGGTGATCGTCGTGGCCCGCGTACCACGTGGTCAGGCCTTCCCGGATCAAGACGGGATCGTTGAAGTAGATCAGTTTCACGTGACCGGGCGCCGTGGCGCGGATGGTGTTGATGAGCTTGCGGGTGGCAGACCGGTCATAGGTCGACCAGCGCCAGTTCACGCCCCAGCGACATTGGTCCCCGGCGTCGCGGACCGCCCGGATGTCGACGTCCAGCCCCACCTCGTGCGTGTGATGCAACGGGATGTCACCGCCATGCTCGAGACTGACGTCACCCACCGCGATCCGCCCATGGCCCTTGGCGGCGAACGCCCGGCCGGCCGCCTCGAGCTGGCCGATGGCGGCACCTGTGCCCCAATCGGCCGCGCCATTGCCGACCTGGTAATCGCACAGGTCGTTGGCCTTGAACCTAGGCAGTTCGAGATGCGAGATCAGGCGCCGCCAGGTGACCGGCCCGACCTTGCCGTTCCTGGGCATGCCCATGTGGGCCCGAAACGCGTTGACCGCCTTGCGAGTGGCGACGTCGAACGTCCCGTTCACGCTGAGACCCGCCTTGCGCTTGGCGTTGAGCTGACGCTGGAGAACGGTCACCGCCTCACCGGTGCTGCCTCGACCGAGCGGCACGATGAGCTTCGCCCAGGTCTTGTCGTCGACCTGACCCCGCGCGGAGAGGCCATTTGCCGCGCGGAACGCCTTGACGGCGGCGCGGGTGGAGGTCCCGAAGATCCCATCGCTCGGGACATCGAGATCGTGGGCCTGCAGGAAGCCCTGGATGGCCCGGACGTCCTCCCCGCGATTCCCGAGACTCTGGCCCGGGAAGCCATGCGGTCTGGCCGCGGACACGCCCGCCGCCGTCGCGAGGGTAAGGAGCAGAGCGAAGGCGAACGGGATGAAGCGGCGGATCGTGGTCGGCATGGCCGATAGGGTAGCGATTCCGCTCACGCCTCGGGCCACGTCAACTCGGCGCGGCGGGGCGGGTCCGCGCCCGGCCGCTGACAGGTCAGGTTGGCGACCTGGATGGCGAGTGCGACGGCCGCACGAACCGCTTCGCCGTCATCGAGGTCGCGTCGACCCCGCCCGAGTTCGATCCAGCGGGTGAGGAACGCGCCCCCGAAGGCGTCCCCGGCGCCGACGGTGTCGACCACGTCGACATTCGGGACGGGCACCTCGATCGTCTCGGTCCGGGTGACCGCCACGACCGGTCGCCCGCCATCGGTCAGCAGCACCACGCCGTGCGACCTGCCCGCCAGCGCCTGCACCGCATCCATGGGCGCGGCACCTGGAGCGACATACCCGAGATCATCGACACTGACCTTGATGACATCGGCCCGCGCCGCGACGCGGGACAGCCTGGCCAGATACCCGGTCCGATCACGGATCGCGCTGGCCCGGCAGTTGGCGTCGAGCATGACGAGGGTCGACTCGCCGACGCGTTCGACGCCGGCCGCAAGGACCGAGGCCATCGGCTCGAGGACGAGCCCGAGCGTTCCGACATGCAGGGCGGCCGGTCCGCGGTCGATGGCGACCGACACCGCGGCGTCGTCCAGCGAAGGCGCTGCCGTCTCGGCCGTATGGAATCGATACACGGCCGCGCCGTCATCGTCGAGCTCGGCGATGGCCAGGGTCGTCGGCAGGTCGGTCGTCGTCACCAGCGACAGGTCGACGCCGTCGTCATGGAGCGCCGCACGCAACTGCCGGCCGAACCGGTCGCTGGCCAGGCACCCCAGGTACGCCACCGAGCCCCCGAGTCGGCCGATGGTCCGGGCCGTGTTGAACGGGCCACCGCCGAGGCTGGCGCTGAGGCGCCCGTCCGGCTGGAGCAGCAGATCGATCAGGGATTCGCCGGCGACGATGATCACGCGGTCATGGTACGGGCAGCCGCCCGATCGGCTCGGCCGGTCAGTCGGCCCTGGTCTGGGTCGCCGTAGCGTGCCCGGTCGCCACGGTCGAGGTCCGGACCGGACGCTCTGCCAGGTCCGGGGTCCGCGTGGCGAGGCGGGCATCCAGGCCCTGGCGGCGGATCCAGACCCATGCGCCGACCCCGACCCCGAGGGCCAGGATGCCTCCGACGGCCAGTGAAAAGGCGATCGAGACGGCCGAGGCGATACCGCCCATCAACGGCCCGCCGATCGGCGTCGAGCCGGCGAAGATCGTGGTGTAGACGCTCATGACCCGGCCGCGCAGCCCGTCCGGGACCGCCAGCTGGATGGTCGTGTTCGCCGTCGCCGCCATCAGGATGCCCCCGAACCCGACGGCCACCATCAACAGCAGCGAGATCGCGTACACCTGCGAAAGCCCGAGGGCCAGTTCACCGACCCCCAGCAACATCGCGCCGTAGGCGATGTGATGGATCCGGCCCCGACCGCCGAAGGCCAGCCACAGGGCGGCCAGGAGCGAGCCGACGCCTGAGGCGGCCATCAGGAAGCCGTACCCGGATGCACCACTGTCGAGGACATCCTGGGCGTAGGCCGGGATGATCACCCCGAAGTTCATGCCGACCGTCGCGACCAAGCCGAGGACCAGCATCGCGAGCAGGACGACCGGGGTGATCCGGACATAGTGGAGTCCCTCGCGAAGCTGGCTCATCACGCCTGCGAGCGAGTCCGGTCGGGCGATCCGGGTCGGCGACTGCAGCTCGTTCTCGTGCATCGCGAACAAGGCGAAGATGACGGCCAGGAAGCTCACGGCATCGATGACGAAGGCCGCCCCGACGCCGACGGCCCCGATGGTCAGGCCGGCCACGGCCGGACCGACGATGCGCGCGCCATTGAACATCGCCGAGTTGAGCGCGACGGCGTTGCCGATATCGTCGCGGCCGACCATCTCAACCACGAACGCCTGGCGGACCGGCATATCGATCGAGTTGACGACGCCGATGACCAGGGCCAGCAGGATGAGTAGTGGGACGGTGGCCAGGCCGCTGATGGCCAGGATCGCGAGGACGATCGACAGGCACATCTTGGCGACCTGCGTCCACAGCAGGGTCAGCCGCTTGGGGAGCGAATCGGCATACACCCCGGCAAACAGGCCGAGGAACAGGACCGGGACGAATTGGGCGGCGGCCACGACACCCAGCCAGAGCGGGTCGTGGGTCAGCTCCAGGACCAGCCAGGCCTGGGCGACCTGCATCATCCAGCTGCCGACCAGCGAGACGGCCTGACCCCCGAAGAACAGTCGGTAGTTGCGGTGGCCGAAGGCGCGCGCCCCGGCGCTCAGCGAGATCATGCCGGCACCTGTCCGCCGGCCGCCTTCGGACCGTCCGGAGCGTCTGGTGTGTCCAGCTCGGCAAGGTGGCCGCGGATGCGCTTCAGCCGGATCTCCGCCTCCTCGATCATCGTCGCGATGCGCGCCGCCTTCCCCTCGAGCAGGTCGATCTGGCGGGTCACCCGTTCCTCCGCCTCGGCCAGGTAGATGCGGCGTTCGGCCGGGTCATTGGTCGCCCGAAGTCGCGCCCGGTTGCGCTCGCGAGCCGCTTCGTCCTCGAGCAGCTGGCCGATCTGGGCCAACGAGAAGCCGGCGTCGTCGCGAAGACTTCGGATGAACTGGAGCCGGGCGAGGTCCGACTCGTCGTAGAGCCGGTAGTCGCCCTCGGATCGCGCGGCCGGTTCGAGCAGGCCCAGCTCTTCGTAGTACCGGATGGTCCGAGTCGTCAGGCCGGTCTCGGCCGAGACTTCGTTGATCTTGAGCAGGGGCGGATAGGGTTCGTCACGGGTCGGTTCGCGGGCAGGCTGCATCGTCACCCATCATACCACAACCTTCACGTTGACGTAAAGGTCAGGGCACCTCGGGCGGGGGCGTCAGCACCCGTACACTCTTGGGCGCTGTCAATAGTGAGGGCGGTCTGGACCTTCAGGAGGCGCAGAACACGATGACCGACGGATCCCCGGTGCTCCGCGAGCACGGCAACGCCTACAACATCTTCATCCTGGTCCTGACCATCTTTTCGCTGGTCGTGATGGCCCTGCTGATCCTGCCGGTCAGTCCCGCAGAGCGGGATCTGCTGCTCGTCTATGACAACACCGTGTGCGTCGTCTTCCTCTTCGACTTCGCGATGAACCTCACCGGATCGAAGCCGAAGCGGGCGTATTTCGTCAGCCAACGCGGCTGGCTGGACCTGCTGGGGTCGATCCCGACGCTTGGCGTCTTCCGGATCGCGGCGCTCTTTCGGCTGGCCCGCCTCAGCCGGCTTGCCCGGATCACCCGCCTGCTCCGAGGCCAGGCCGGCAAGGACCTTGTCCTCGACGTGCTCGCGAACCGCGGTCAGTACGCGACGTTCATCACGATCCTGCTGGCCGGGATCGTCCTCAGCACGGCGAGCATCCTGGTCCTGCAGTTCGAGAGCCGCTCGCCTGATGCCAACATCACGACCGGCGGCGATGCGCTGTGGTGGGGGATCGTGACCATCACGACGGTGGGATACGGCGACTTCTACCCGATCACGACGCTGGGTCGTATCACCGCGGTATTCGTGATGCTCGCCGGGATCGGGATCATCGGCGCGCTTGCCAGCATCCTGGCGAGCCTGCTGGTGTCCCCCTCGACGACGCCGGAAGCGGCGGCGGACGCTGGGCCGGCGGCGGACACAGGGCCGGCGACGGACTCGTCGTCGGCCGTTGCCGGAGTGACCGCCAGATCGCTCATCGAGGAACTGGCCGGACTGCGGGCCGAGGTATCTGGTCAGCGGGCCGAGATCGCCGCACTCCGGTCAAGCCTCACCGGCGGCGCCACCGAAGGCTGAGCCGGTCGCCGCTGCGCCGGGCCCACTAATCCAGGGTGAAGTCGTCCGGGTCCTGGTAGCGCCCGGAGCGCTGGAACTCGATCTGCATCAGGACATCGTTGAGCAGGCTCGAGGCCCCGAAACGGAACCAGTCCGGCGACATCCAGCGTGGCCCGAGCGTCTCGTACAGGATGACCAGGTACTGGATCGCTTCCTTGGCGGTCCGGATCCCGCCGGCTGGTTTCATGCCGACCTGCCGCCCGGTCGAGCGTTCGAAATCGCGGATCGCCTCGAGCATGACCAGGGTCACGGGCATCGTCGCCGCCGGGGTCACCTTGCCGGTCGAGGTCTTGATGAAGTCGGCGCCGGCAGCCATGGCCAGGACGGATGCCCGCCGGACGTTGTCGTACGTCTCCAGTTCGCCGGTCTCGAGGATGACCTTGAGGTGCGCCTCCCCGGCTGCCTCCTTGACCTCGACGATCTCCTCGAAGACGGTGAGGTAATCGCCCGACAGGAAGGCTCCACGGTCGATGACCATGTCGACCTCATCGGCGCCGGCATCGACCGCGGCACGAGTCTCGGCGAGCTTGATGTCGCGGAACGTCTGGCCGGACGGGAACCCGGTCGCCACGCTTGCGACCTTGACCGAGGACCCACGCAGGGCCTCCTTCGCGTCGGCGACGAGCGATGGATAGACGCACACCGCCGCGACCGACGGGATCGTCGGGTCGCCCGGCATGGGTCGCATCGCCTTGACGCACAACGCCCGGATCTTGCCCGGTGTGTCCTTGCCCTCGAGGGTCGTCAGATCCATCATCGTGATCGCGAGCTCGAGGGCCCACAGCCTTGGAGGCCTTCTTGATGGACCGTCGCTTGAGTGAATCGACCCGTTCCTCGACGCCGACCTGGTCGACCGCCGTCACCCGCCCCAGCAGGCTGCCGAGCGGCCCCGGCCGCCCGTCCCAGGCACGGATCAACTCATCGGCTCGTTCGCGAGTCGCCGAATCAGGCTGTCGAGTCGCAGTCATGGGACGAGGAGGATACACCTCGTCCCGGTGCGGGCCTTGACGGTCGCTGCCGCCGGGGTCATCGTTCCGAACGACGTTCGAGGTGCTTGATGAGCGCGATGAGGGCGATCTGGGATCTGGTGGTGACGACGGGTCGGATCATCGTTTCGGCATTGGCCGGGTTGATCCCGGGACCGCCGTCGATCGATGCTCCGCCGCCCGACATCGACGGGCGTCGTCCGAGCGAACCGGACCTCACCGCGATCCAGCTCGACGCCCTGCGCAAGGAAGGGAAGGGCGGTTTTCGCTGACCAAGGAACGGTGGCCCGCCGTCTCCGATTCAGCGCCCGCCGTGCTCCCTTGGCAATGGCGGCAATCCACGTCGCCCCTTGATCAGGAAGTGGCGGAACCAGTCCTCGACCACGCGCAGGTTCTCGACCCGTCGGAATGGCGTCCCGGAACGGGTCAGCTCGTGGGTCTCCTCGGGCACCCGGAGCAGGCGCACGGGTCGTCGCTTCGTGCGCAGCACGGTGAACAGGGCCTCGGCCTGGGCGATGGTCGTCCGGATGTCGTTCTCGGAGTGCTGGATGAGCAGCGGGGTCCGGATGTGGTCGGCATACGTCAACGGCGAGATCTCGCGGTAGTACTCCGGGTCGTCCCATGGCGTCGACCCGAATTCGAGCTCGGCCCAGTCGCCACCGGAGATGTCGCCGGTCGTGAACAGGACGCCCATGTCGTTCACCGAACGACAGGTCATCGCGGCCCGGAACCGGTCGTCGTGGCCGACGATCCAGCTGGTCAGGTAGCCGCCGTACGAGCCCCCGGTCAGGCCGAGCCGGTCAGGGTCGGCCAGGCCGTCGGCGACGAGCGAATCCACACCGGCCAGGACGTCGCGCATGGGACCCGGACCCCAGTCGCGGTGGTTCGCGTCGTTGAATGCCTCGCCGTACCCCTCGGACCCGCGGGGATTGCAGTAGAAGACGCCGATCCCCGCCGCCGCGAGGATCTGGAATTCCCATACGAGCGACCACCCGTAGAGCGTGTGAGGGCCACCATGGATCTCCACCACGAGCGGTCGCTTGCCGACACCTCCCGGCATGAACCAGCCACCGATGTCCCAGCCATCGACCGTCACGTGCCTGGCGACCGGCACGACGAGGGCGAGATCGGCCAGGGTGTCCGCATTGAACCGGGTCAGACGCTTCGGTTTCGTCGCAGGCCTCGGGTCCAGGAGCCACAGGTCCGGGGGCGCCGTCGCGGTCGAGCGCAGATAGACGGTGCGCAGGCCGTTCGAACCCGACCGGCCGCCGGATCGAGGCCGGACCGCGGACCAGCCAGAGACGTAGTGGCGGCCACGCGTCAACCGTTCGATGCGGCCGTCTTCAACAGCGATCCGCCACAGTTCGTACGCACCGTTGATGGGCGCACTGAACTGGAGCCACCGACCCCCCGCTGACGCGACGAGGATGGCCCCCTCCCCCGATGTCACGTCGCTGTTCATCGAGGCGCCGGGCATCAGGTCGTGGCGGGCCGACAGGTTGCGCCCGGCGCGGGGCCGAGCGTCCGAACCATCGGCCGCGAACAGCCAGATGTCGTTCCGGCTGCCGGCGCCGCCTTCGAGTCGATGCCCGAGCGCGGCGATCGTCCGACCATCGGGCAACCAGGTCGGAGCGAAGAACGAGGACCTCGGTCCCCGGGTGATGGCCGTGACCGTCAGGCTCTCCACATCGACCACGTGGATATCGCTCAATTCCGGCCGGAGGTCGGCATCGCGGCGTCGATTCGAGGTGAACGCGATCCGCCGGCCATCGGGTGACCAGGCCGGCGCCGCGTCGGCGGCGCGCCCATCGGTCAGCCGGGTCGACGTGCCCGTCGCGGCGTCGACGAGCCACAGGTGCGGGACGCGGTCGTACGTGAACCCGGCACCGTTGAGCATGTACGAGAGCCGATCGACATATCGGTAGTCGGACTGGGGCGGTCGCGACGGGTCGCGGTCGCGGTCGATCCGCCTGACCCGGTCATCCTCACGGCGAGTGGCACCATGCGACGTGCTGACGACGACGAGTCTGGACCCGTCGGGCGCCCATTCGAAGCCGTCGACCCCCCTGGCCAAGTCGGTCAGCCGGCGCGCCTCGCCGCCATCGAGCGCCAGGAGGTAGACCTGCTCACCGTCCTCGCGTGGCCGAGCGGCCGACCCGCGCACGGGAACCTCGGTCTCGACCAGCGAGCGCCGGTCGGAGATGAAGGCGAGCGTGCCGCCGTCGGGACTGAACCGAGGGTGTCGATCGTGGCGGGCACCCAGGGTCAACTGCCGAGGCCGCGCCGGCCCGTCGATGTCGATCAGCCACAGGGCGTGCCGGTAGCCATCAAAGCCTGGCGCGACCGTCTGCACGGTGACCACGGCCAGCGTTCCGTCGGGCGAGATGCACGGTTCGCTGGCGATCCGCAGGCGGTACAGGTCTTCGGGTCTCGGGGCACGTGGCAACGGATGAGCCTCCTTCGGTCGGACGGTTGCAGTCTAGCGGTCTACCATCCGTGGACCATGGCCGACCAGCTTTCGCTGCGCCTCGAGGCCGACCGCTTGCCCGAGTTGCCCGACCTGCGGCCGATGCTGCCGCGTCCGCTGCCCGAGCCGTTCGATTCCGACGCGCACCTGTTCGAGCCATGGTGGGGCGGTCAACGGGCACTGGTCTTCGTCGGGCCGGCCGACCTCGCCGGGACCGGGGACGTCGTGGTCCGGGATGCGGACGGCCTGGATCGGTCCGCGGCCCTGCCCGAGCTGGCGGGATTGGCTGTCCGATTGGCGGCTCGTTCCGCGGTGCTCGACGGCGAACTCGTGGTCGTCGATGCGGCCGGCCGGGCCGACGAGACCGGAACTGCGCCGTCGACTCTCCGGTGAGAGCGGCCGCGCGGTCGCCTTCCTCGCCTTCGACCTCCTCCACCTCGACGGGCGCTCGATGTTGTCCCAGCCGCTCATCCGTCGCCGGGAGGCCCTGCGCCGCGTCCTGCGCCCCGGCGACGAGGTCGTCGCCGTACCCGCCATCGCGACCGAAGGGATCGCCTTGTACGAGGCGGTCGTCGCCCAGGGTGTCGCCGGGATCCTGGCGAGGCAGCGGTCGAGCCCGTACCTGCCCGGGGTTCGGAGTCGACTGTGGCGATTCATCGCGTCGCGGTCGAGCGCGGCGGACGTCGCGGCAGATTTGGTCCCCGAGACCCCGGCTGAGCCTGTCTCCGACGCGAACGTGGCCGGGCCAGCGACCGGCCCGATGCTTGCCCTGTTCAGTCGATTCCCGTTCGACGACCTGTGAGGCGTCGGGCGCGGATCGTCAGGCGCGTCGGGCGGCGGCCGCGAATGCGCGGAGTCCGGGCCGCTGGCCATAGAGCAGGACCCCCGCGGCATACATCCGGGTAGCGACGACTGCGACGACGCCGATGGACACGACCAGGATCCCGATCGACGCCACGAGTTCCCAGGGCTGGACCGCCGAGACCATGAGTCGAGCGAGCATCACGAACGGGCTGAGGGGCGGAACGAACGAGGCCAGGGTCACCACCGCACCGCTCCCGCCACCGAGCGCGACGATCGCGATCAGGTAGCCCGCCATCGCGACCAGGCTGAGTGGGAGCGACAGCGTCTGGAGGTCATCCGGGCGGCTGACGAAGGAGCCCATCGCAGCGTAGATGAGCGCGAACAACGTGAAGCCAAGCAGGAAGAAGATCCCGTACCCAAGGAGCAGCCCCCCGGTCAGCCCACCGAGCGGCGCGCCGCTTACCCAGTCCGGCCCGAGCAGCCCGGCGGCGATCCGGTCCTGGAATGCCAACAGGACCAGGGCCGGCAGCGCGATCGCGACGTACTGGGTCAGACCCGCAGCCCCGATCCCGACGACCTTGCCGGTCAGCATCTGGCGGGGCGATGCGGCGCTGATCATCAGCTCCATGACCCGGCTGCTCTTCTCCGCCGCGACGCCGGTCGCCACCCACATCCCGTAGATGATGATCGAGATCAGGAGGAGGATCACGAAGACGATCCCGAGCAGGTACCGACTCGCGGCCTGGCGGGCGTCGAGCGGCGCGCCCCCATCCGTGGCGGTGTTGATCGATTCGACCGTATAGCTCGGCGGGACGAATGGGCCGAGCGCCGTCCCGGCGGGCAGTCTGGCGCTCCAATCGAGGACCCCGATCCCGAATGCGGCGACGCTCAGGATCTGGCTCCGGGCGCTGGTCGGCCCCTCCGACGTGTGCAATCGGATCTCGACCCCGCCGTTCGAGCCACGCTCGACAAGCAACACTCCGCCGACGTCGCCGGCGCCCAGCCGCGCGTCGGCAGCACCAGCATCGGACGCGATCTCGAGCTCATACGGCCGTTTCCAGGTCGTCAGGTCGACGCCCGCCGGCGGATTGTTGAGGAGCTGGTCGGCCACCGCCATGGCCCGCGTCCCGAGCTCGGCATCGCTCGACACCACGACCAGCCGGGTGACGGCCTGGCGATCGATCAATCGGGACCCGATGGGAGCCAGCGCGACGATCACGGCCATCACGGCCAGCAGGATCGTCGAGACGATGAACAGTGGACTCCGGGTCCGATCGCGGTACTCCCGTCGAGCGACGATCGATGCGTTGGGGAGCAGCGGGTCGCTGCGGGCCATCAGGCCAGTCCGCCCGCTGCGATCGACGGGATCCCGACTTCGCTTGCTCGATCGGCATCTCGATCGGGCGGGCGCCCGACATGCTCGATGAACAGGGCCTCGAGGCTCGGCTCGGCCAATTCGAATCGGAGGATCGACGCGCCGCGCGCGACGATCGTCGCCAGGACCGCATCCGAGTCGGTGGAGGCTTCGAGATCGAGCTCGGCTCCGAGGGCATCGCGCCGGACCGAGGCGACGCCGTCGAGCGTGTCCAGCCAGGCCGGCGAAGGGTCGCCGGCAAGCGTGATCCGGAGAGTCCGCCGCCCGCTGGCTCGCTTGAGGTCGCGCAACCGGCCACCGGCCACCAGCCGGCCCAGATCCACGATGGCGACCGATTCGCAGAGTGCCTCGGCGGTGTCCATCTGATGGGTCGAGAAGACCAGGGTGCGTCCCCTGTCGCGCAGCTCGGTGAAGGCATCCCGGAGGATGACCAGATTGACCGGATCCAGACCCGTGAACGGCTCGTCCATGAGCAGCACTTCCGGCTGGTGGAGAACGGCCGCGATGAACTGGACCTTCTGCTGGTTGCCCTTGGACAGTTCCTCGGCCCGGCGATCCGCCAGGTCGGCGATCCGGAACCGAGCCAGCCACGCCTGGGCCTCCCTGCGGGCTCGATCCGGTGGCTCTCCGTACAGGGAGCCGAAATAGACCAGCTGGTCGACGACGGCCATCCGCGGGTACAGTCCGCGCTCCTCGGGCAGGTAGCCCCAGGTGCGTCGGGCGACGTCGGCGACCGGTCGGCCCGCCCAGCGGATCTCGCCGGCATCGGGCCGGACGATCCCCAGGCAGATCCGCATCGTCGTGGTCTTGCCTGCGCCGTTCGCACCGAGGAAGCCGAATACCTCGCCGGCGGGAACGTCGAAGGCCAGTCGATCGAGGGCCACGGTCGTGCCGAACCGCTTGGTGACGTGATCGATCTCGAGGCTCACCGAGCGAGGATAGCCGGGTTTCAGGCGATCCACGCCCGGCCGGTGGCCGAACGCACCACTTCTGCCAGCAGGGCTGGCGCCAGCGCGATGACGACCACGATCGTCCAGTCGGTCGCATCCAGCGGCGTGGCCCGGAACGCCTCGGCCAGCAGGGGCACCATCGGGATCAGCGCCTGGATCGCGATCACGACGGCGCCGGCCCCGATGAGGAACCAGTTCACCGGCAGCCGGTGGATCGGGATGTGCAGGCTCCGGTTCGCCGTGGCCCGAACGACCTGGGCCACGACGAGGACGGTGTAGGCCAGCCAACGGGTGTGATCGGCCGTGCCCGGGTGGCTGACCATCACGACGAGGGCAGCGACGGCGCTGAACCCGCCGGCCGCCACGATCCGGCGAAGGAGGTCGTCGGTCAGGAGCGGGACCCCCCGCTTCCTCGGCGGCCGATGCATCAGGTCCGGTTCCGCCTTCTCAAGCTCGAACGCCACCGAAGTCGACAGATCGATGAACAGCTCAAGCCACAGGATCTGGAGCGGCAGGAGCGGTTGTCCGAACCCGTACAGCGTCGCGATGAGGATGAACCCGAGTAGCGCCACATGGGTCGAGATCAGGAAGACGAGGCCCTTCTGGACGTTATCGACGATCCGGCGGCCTTCGGCCAGGCCATACATCAGCGTCGCGAACGAGTCGTCGCCGAGGACGAGATCAGCGGCCTCGCGGGCGACGCCGGTCCCCGACCCCATCGCCACGGCCACGTCGGCCCGATTGAGGGCAGGTGCATCGTTGACCCCGTCGCCGGTGACGGCGACGGTTCGCCCGGCGTCACGCGCCAACCGGACCAGCCGCTCCTTCTGGTCGGGGGTCGATCGAGCCACCACCTCGACGCGGTCGAGCTCATCGGTGAGACGGGCATCGTCCCAGGTGGCGATCTCTTCTCCGAGCAGGACCCGGTCGCGATCGAGGCCCGCGGCCGCAGCGATGGCGGCAGCGGTCGCCGGGTGATCGCCGGTCACGATGATCACCTCGATGCCGGCTGTTCGGGCGGTCTCGAGCGCCTCCCGGATCCCATCCCGGAGCGGGTCGGCGAACCCGATCATCGCCCCCACCGCCCAGCGCCCGTCCAGTGGCCGGATCGCCAGGCCGACGAGCCGTTGACCATCGGCGGCGGCGGTATCGACCAGGCCGATCCAGGCGCGCCGCACTTCACCAGGTGGTGCGACCAGATCGAGGATCAATTCAGGCGCGCCGATGGCTAGCTCCTCGACACCGTCGGGTCCGCGACTACGGGTCATCGAGACGCGGTGTTCGTCGTCGATGGGCCGGGACTCGATCAGGTCGCTGCGATCCAGGTGGCAGTCGCCTCCGGAGCTCTCGATGGCCCGGACGAGCGCTGTCGTGAACGAGCCCGGAGCGGTCCCGTCGGATCTGGCCCAGGCGTCGTCCTCGGCCCGCAATGCCCGACCAAGGATTGACAGCCGAGCCGCACCATCGAGCGGGCCGGCCAGACCGTGGACGGAGGCGACCTCGAGCCGGTTGCGGGTCAGCGTCCCGGTCTTGTCGGTGATGATGAGGTCGACCGCGCCAAGCGTTTCCTCGGCGCTGAGCCGCCGGACGAGGACGTCACGGCGAAGCAGTCGGTACGCACCGAGACCCAGGATGACCGCGAGCAGGACGGGTGGCTCCTCCGGGATCGCGGCGATGGCGGCCGAGATTCCGGCCAGGAGGTTCGCACCGGCGTCCTGGCCCCGGGCGAATCCGAGTCCGGTGACGATGACGATGAGCCCGATCGCGACCACGAGAAGGATCCGCACGAGTCGGTCAAGCTCGGCCTGGAGCGGCGACCGTCTGCGTTCGATGGCGCCAAGTCCCTGCGCGATGCGACCGACCTCGGTCGCGCCGCCCGTCGCGACGACGATGCCCTCCGTCCGGCCACCGACGACACACGTGCCGGCATACGCCATCGACCGGCGACCTGACAGCGGCGCGTCCGTGGGATCGGGATCTGCCGACCCGGCTTCGGGCATCGATTCCCCGGTCAGGATGCTTCGGTCGACGAGCAGGCGCTCGGTCCGCAGCAGGCGGAGATCGGCCGGCACGACATCGCCGGACCGGAGCAGGACGATGTCTCCGGGAACCAGCCCGATCGATGGCACGTCGTCGACGCCACCATCCCGCCTGACCCGCGCGCTGGGAGCCGATGCGTCGCGGAGCGCTTCGAGCGCCCGTTCGCTTCGATAGCCGGTCACGACATCGGCGGCGACGATCGGGACGAGCGCGAGCAGCACGAGCAGTCCGTCGCGGATCTCGCCGAGGGCGATGGCAAGCAGCCCGGCACAGATGAGCAGGATGAGGAACGGCTCGGTCAGCGCACCCGCGATGAGACGAACGACGGAGGTGGGCGGAGCCGACTCGAGTTCGTTCGGCCCGCTCACGGCGGCACGGCGAGCGACCTCCGACGCCGTCAGCCCGATGGACGATGCGTCGAGGGCAGCGACGACCGCATCAGCGGGCATCCCGTGGGCCGACCCCGCGAGATGTGCCACCTCATTTCGATCGATCGCCATCGCGCTCATCATGGCGGAAGCGCGTACGATCGACCGGTATGACGACGCCTGCACCCACGGCCATCAACGCAGACCGGGCTGCCGGACGATTGACCATCGACTGGCAGGACGGCCACCACACGGAGTACGACACGGTGGCCCTGCGCTGGCTGTGCCCGTGCGCGTTCTGTCGGGGCGAGGCGGGACTGCCCGGCTGGCTCGATAGCGCCCCGACACTGACCGACGAGCAGACCCGGCTGGTCGATGTTTCGATGGTCGGCAGCTACGCCATCGCACCCGCCTGGGCGGACGGCCATCACACCGGGTTCTATACGTTCACGTTGTTGCGCGACCGGTGCACGTGCCCGGAGTGTTCGGCCGGCCGGGCGAGCACCGACGGGACACCCGTCGCCGATCGACACGAGGAGCACGCATGATCATCGTCACCACGCCATTCGTCGGCGCCCACCGGATCGTGGAGAACAAGGGCATGGTCTTCGGCCTCGTCGTGCGAAGCCGTGGGCTGGGCGGCAACCTGATGGCAAGCCTGCGCTCGCTCGGTGGCGGTGAGATCCACGAGTACACCAGCCTGCTAGAGGACAGTCGGCGCCAGGCGATCGACCGGCTGGTGTCCAACGCGACACTGCTCGGGGCGAACGCGGTCGTCTCGATGCGCTTCGATGGCTCCGAGCTGTCCGGTACCATGAGCGAGATCGTCGCCTACGGGACGGCCGTCGTCGTCGAGCCGGATCCGGATGGGGCCGCCGCAGCCATGCCGCTCGAATGAGCGCGGGTCTCGGCGCCGCGCGCATCATCGTGATGCTGTTCGGGGCGACCATGGTCCTGGCCGGGCTGGCGATCATTGCGGCAGCCGGTCGGGGCACGTTCATCGCCGGCCTGTGGGTCGTCGGGTTCGGACTCGTCCTCGTCATCGCCCCGCTGATCGAACGCATCCGCTACCGGTCGGACAGCACGGACCGGCAGCGCGTGCCGACCGGGGCCGGCGGCGGCGAACCCCCGGGGACACGCCTCGAGGCCCGGTTCAAGCGGAGCGACGAGGTCTTCGTGGATCCGACATCCGGCCATCGCATGCGGGTTTGGGTGGACCCGGACGTGGGTGAACGGCGCTATCTCGTCGAGGACTGATCTGGCCGGATGGGGGTGATGGCCGTGCTATCCTCGCCCGCCGGGGGCTCGCGCGACGAACGACACGCCCGGAGCCGCTAGGAGACGTCCCAGGATCCGATGGCCGCGACCGACTCGAGTGCAACCGCCGTACCGGCTGTCACGACACGCCCACGCCGGACGAGCCGACCCAAGGTCAGCTTTCCGTACCTGAATCGCGAGCTGTCATGGCTCGAGTTCAACGCCCGGGTCCTGCATGAAGCCCGCGACGCGCGGAACCCGCTTCTCGAACGAGTCAAGTTCCTGGCCATCTTCGCCGGGAACCTGGACGAATTCTTCCAGGTCCGGATCGCCGGCCTGCGCCAACAGGTCGAGGCGGGCAAGGTCGCCCGATCGCCTGACGGCCGGACCGCAGACGAGCAACTCGCTGCCGCCCGGGCTCGAGTCCTCGATCTCGTCACCGATCATTCGGCGATCTACGTGGATGTCCGACAGGCACTCGCCGACGAAGGCATCGAGATCGTCGACTACGACGGGATCCCGGAGCACCATGACGCGCTCCGCCAGCGGTTCCATGACGAGATCTTCCCGGTCCTGACCCCGCTGGCTGTAGACCCGGGCCATCCGTTCCCGTATATCTCCACGCTGAGCCTGTCGATCGCCGTCGGGCTTCGGGATCCGGAGACCGGCGAACGCCATTTCGCCCGGGTCAAGGTCCCCCAGATCCTGCCCCGGCTGCTCGAGGTCGAGCCATCACGGTTCGTCCTCATCGACCAGGTCATCGAAGCCAACCTCGACACGCTGTTCAGCGGCATGGAGGTCGATGAGCACCATCTCTTCCGGGTGACGCGCAACGCCGACTTCGAGATCGAGGAGGACGAGGCCGACGACCTCCTCCTGGCCATCGAGGAAGAGCTCAGGCGGCGGCGCTTCGGCGCCGCGGTCCGGCTCGAAGTCGAGCGGTCCATGCCGGCCACGACCCGGAACCTGCTGCTGCGTGGTCTCGGGCTCGGCGAAGACGATTGCTATGACATCAGCGGGATGCTGGACCTGACCGGTCTGTGGGCCATCGCCGACCTCGATCGGCCGGATCTCAAGCCGGTGCCATGGTCGCCGGTCACCCCGCCCAGGCTGGCGCCCCCTGACGAGGACGAGCCCGCGGACGTCTTTGCCGCCATCCGGGCCGGCGACATCCTGGTCCATCATCCGTATGAGTCGTTCGCGGCCTCGGTCGAACGATTCATCACCCAGGCCGCCGACGATCCCGATGTCCTGACGATCAAGCAGACGCTATATCGAACGTCGGGCGATTCACCGATCGTCCAGTCACTCATCCGAGCCGCTGAACGCGGCAAGCAGGTCGTCGTCCTGGTCGAGATCAAGGCACGGTTCGATGAAGAGGCCAATATCGTCTGGGCGCGCAAGCTGGAACGGGCGGGGGCCCACGTGGTCTATGGGCTCGTCGGCCTCAAGACCCACTCGAAGACGGCCCTCGTCGTCCGCCGGGAGGGGTCCGGGCTGCGCCGATACGTCCATATCGGGACGGGAAACTACAACCCGAAGACGGCTCGCCTGTACGTCGACATCGGCCTGTTCACCTGTCGACCCGAGATCGGTGCCGATGTCACGGAACTGTTCAACAACCTCACCGGCCTGTCCCGCCAGCGCTCGTTCCGGCGCCTGCTCGTGGCGCCACACAGCCTCCGCTCGCGGTTCCTCGAACTGGTCGAACGGGAGATCGCGCACGCGGGGGGCGGTCGCCCGGCGCGGATCATCCTCAAGGTCAACGCGATCGTCGATGTGACCGTCATCGAGGCGCTGTATCGCGCATCCAGCGCCGGCGTCTCCATCGACCTCATCGTCCGCGGCGCGTGCTCGCTCCAGCCTGGGCTGCCCGGAGTCTCGGACAACATCCGGGTTCGTTCGATCATCGGCGAATTCCTGGAGCACTCCCGGATCTGGAGCTTCGCCAACGGCGGTTCGCGCGAGTGGTACATCGGCTCGGCGGACCTGATGGATCGCAACCTCGACCGGCGGGTCGAGGCCATCGCGCCGGTCGAAGACCACGACGCCCAGGCCCGGCTGGCGACGATCCTCGACGTGATGCTGGCCGACGATCGTCGATCGTGGCAACTCCTCGCCGATGCCACGTGGGTCCGGACCGAGGTACTGGAAGGCCACGAGGGCGCGATCGACACCTTCGAGGTCCTCAAGGAGGACGCCCTTGAGCACGGAAACGTCGTCTCGGCGCCGGCCCGCCCCGGATCGCTGGTCGGCTCGCTCGATCCACGAGCGTGACTTCAGTGGACGATCAAATCGAGGTCGAACTCAAATACCGGGTGCATGATCTGGCGGCGGCCGAGCGCTACCTCGTGGCCAAGTCGATCGGACCGTTCGTCGGTGCAGCGACGGCCCGCACGTCGCGGTCGGAAGATCGATATGTCGACACCGCCGACGACGCCATCGCCCGGGCCGGGTTCGCGGTGCGGCTCCGACAGTCCGGGCGAGGCACGGTCGTCGCGGCGAAATCGCTGGTCGCGACCGAGGGCGCCGGCGGATCGGTCAGGCGAACGGAGGTGGAGGGACCGGCCGAGCGGACCGCCCCACTCTCGAGCTGGCCAGCCTCGGATGCCCGATCGTTGATCCTCGAGATCGCTGGAGACGCACCGCTCATCGAACTCGTCACGATCCGTCAGCTGCGCCGCAAACGGATCGTCCGTGACGGCGACACCCGAGTCGAACTCAGCCTTGACGAGGTCGAAGTGGTTGCCCGAGCGCGGGTCATCGACCGGTTCGTCGAGCTCGAGGCGGAACTGGTCAAGGGCGACGAGCGTCGCCTGTCGTACCTGGCCGACGTGTTCGGCGCGGATCCGGCGCTCGAGACGGTGAGCGGGAGCAAGCTCGAGACCGCTCTGGCCTCGATCCGCAGCGCTGATCCGCTCCGTACTCCGGACCCGCAACACGACGAGGAGGAGCCACCGGCCTCGACCGACCCGGCCGAGGTCATCCCCACCTCGTCGGACACGATCAGCGAGGCCGTCGAGGAGGCGGTCGTCCCCGACACCCGGCTCATCGTCGGAAAGACACCGGGAGTTTCGGGCGACGATCACGTGGCGGAGGCCGGCCGCAAGGTCCTCCGCTTCCATCTCGCCCGGATGCTGGCCCGCGAAGCCGGCACGCGTGAGGGCCGCGAGCCCGAGGAACTCCATGCCATGCGCGTGGCGACGCGCCGCCAGCGTGCGGCCTGGCGTGTGTTCGGGGGCTCGTTCCGCGATCGACGCACCAAGCGCTACCGGAACGGTCTGCGCGAGATCGCCGGTCGACTTGGCGCCGTGCGCGACCTCGACGTCCTGCTCGAGGCGGCCGACCTGTACCGCGCCGATCTGCCGGTGAACGAGCAGCGCGCCATCGAACCGCTCCTCGCCGACTGGCGCCAACACCGCGACGATGCTCGGGTCCTCCTCGTCCGGGAGCTGGATTCGGACGGCTACCGTCGATGGGTCGATGACTACCGGGACTTCGTCAGGACCGAAGGTGCCCTGGTCCTGCCGGTCGGGCCGACGCAGCCACACCGGGTCCGGGATACGACTGCGTCACGCGTCTGGGCCGCCTATGAGCAGGTCAGAGGCTACGAACCGGTGTTGCGCTGGGCGGACGTCGAGACCCTGCATGAGCTGCGCATCGCTGGCAAGTGGCTGCGCTACACGCTCGAGTTCGTGCGCGAGGCGCTGGGCGAAGAGTCCGGACCGCTCATCGCCCGGGTGACCGCGCTCCAGGATCATCTTGGCCTGATGAACGACGCGGACGTCGCGGCATCCATGGCCCGGACCTTCCTGGTCGAACACGCCGGTGGGCTGTCCGCGCTGGAGAGCGCGGCGATCGGCCGCTACCTCGTCAGCCGAGAGCGCGAGGTCGCGCGCCTGCGTCGTTCGATCGGCGGACCGTGGCGCGGCGTGGCCGGCGTGACGTTCCGGCGGATGCTCGGGCGGGTCGTCGCCGGACTCTAGGTCCGCCAGCCCCCGGCGAGAGAGACCAATCGATCGCGCCAGGCGCGGCCGGCGTGAGCGACGGCCAGGATCGCACCCTCCCGGATCCCCGCCCCGGAGATGCCGACCTCGTCGAGTCCATATCGATCCATCACCGAATCGATGATCGCGGCGCCGGCCGAAAGCAACCGGGCTCGGCTCGGCTTGATCCCGTACGAGGCGACGATCGCCTCCATGGTCGTGCTGCCCAGGATCGCCCTGATCTCGGCCAGCCGGGCGCGGCTCAGGGTCGCTTCGAGGTCGGTACCCGCCCGGATCCGGGGCAGGTTGGTGGCGGTCCCGCCGACCGCCACCAACTCGGACGGCGCAACGTCCGGGGCATCCTGGATGGCCACCGACGCTGCCTCGTGGATGAGGGTCACCTCGGAGTCTGTGGGCGGATCGTGGGCCACGTAGCGGTCGGTCAGACGCGCAGACCCAAGTTGCAGACCAGCCGCCCAAGGCGACCGACCGGGCTCGACCATCGAAAACTCGGAGCTGCCGCCACCGATGTCGACGACGAGCGTTGAACGGACCGCGGGGCGCCCGTCGGTGACCCCGATGAGGTTCAGGAGGCCCTCCTCCTCGTGCGACAGGACGTGGACGGCGCAGCTCGAGGCACGGTCGATGTCGTGGACGATCGTCGCCGCGTCGGCCGCTCGTCGGATCGGCTCCGTGCCCAGGACCGTGACCATGGGCGACCCGAGGTCTCGCGCCATCGCCGCGTAACGGGCCACCGTGCCCGATAGCTGCGACCGACCGACAGACCCGAGGTGGCCACGCTCGGCGACGGCCAGTCCCAGCCCCAGGAAGACCGACTCATCGACGATGGTCCGAAGATCGTGACCGTCTAGCTCCGCGACGAGGAGGTGGACCGAATTCGAGCCAAGGTCGATGGCGGCCCCGATACGACGGCCGTTGGACATCTCCTCGGTAGGCACTCGCGAAGTCTGCCACGGCGCGGGTACCATTCGATGGATGCCCCTCATCCTCATCGGACTCGGCGGGTTCGCGGGTTCGATCTCCCGTTACCTGGTCGATGGCTTCGTCGCCGAACGGACGGCTGGCGGGTTCCCATGGGGCACGCTCGCGGTGAACGTGACCGGGTCGTTCATCCTGGGCCTGCTGTTCGCGATGACCACGGAGCGGGCGATCCTGCCGGCCGACATCCGTGGTCCGCTGATGATCGGCTTCATCGGCGCGTATACGACGTTCTCGACGTACATGCTCGAGTCCTGGCGGCTGATCGAGAGCGGGTCATGGGGTCCGGCGCTTGCCAATCTCGGTGGCTCGATCCTGCTCGGGCTCATCGCGGTGTTGGCCGGGCTGACCGTCGGACGGGCGATCTGATGCGGATCGACGGCCCGGCCCTGCTCGTCCGGATCTACATCGGTGAAGCCGACCATCACGACGGCATGCCCCTCTACCAGGCGATCGTCGCCTTTTTGCGTGAACGGAAGATGGCCGGTGCGACCGTCCTGCGCGGCATCGAAGGCTTCGGAGCCAATGCGCACCTCCACACGACTCGCTTGCTGCGCTTGTCCGAGGACCTGCCGATCCTGATCGAGGTCATCGACCAGGAAGATCGCATCCGGGCCATCCTGCCCGAGCTCGACGCGATGGTCGGCGATGGACTGATCACGCTAGAGAAGGTCGAGGTCCTGGCCTACCGCGGGACCGGGCCACTGGAAGGATCGGGCGGGCGCTGACAGCTCGTTGACGAGCGCCGAACCTCCGGTCATCGCACGACGTCCACGGTCCGCGCATGGCCGCATCGGGATCGCCCACGACCCTCCCGGTGGCAGCCGGTTTCATGCTCGAGGTGATCGGGCTCCGACTCGATCTGGATCCGGAGCCTCGTTAACCGTCCATTAACGAGTCGCGAAACGCCCGTTCATGCAGCCTCGCGACCGTTGGACTCGTCAGACCGGAGGGACTGGCCATGTTCAGTCCGCGTGGGTCAGCCAGGCGGCCAGCAGGAGGATCACCTAGTGACGATATCCAGCAAACGGTCGGTCGGTGCGGTCGCCCTGATCGCGTCGATCGCCTTGAGCGCCTGCTCGAGCAACGGTGCGACGACCGCACCTGCGGACTCGACGGCCCCGAGTGCGGGCGCGCCATCGGACGCGATGACCGGGCCTCAGGCGCCATCCGCAGACCTGACCCTGCAGGGTGCGGGAGCGACCTTCCCTGCGCCGCTCTATGACCAGTGGTTCCAGGACTACACGGCGCTCAACCCGAACATCCAGTTCGACTACCAGTCGATCGGGTCCGGTGGCGGGATCAAGGCCATCACCGAGCAGACCGTGGCCTTCGGCGCCTCTGACGCGCCGATGAAGGACGAGGAGATCGCGGCGTTGCCGTCGGGCAAGATCATCCAGCACGTCCCGACCGCACTCGGCGCCGTCGTCGTGATCTACAACCTCCCAGATACGCCGAAATTGCAGCTCGATTCGGCGAATATCGCCGGGATCTTCCTGGGGACGATCACCGATTGGAACGACCCGGCCATCGCCGCCAACAACCCGGATGTCACGCTCCCCGACCTGCCCATCCTCGTCGTCCATCGATCCGACGGCTCCGGCACGACGAACGCCTTCACGACCTATCTCGACACCGTCGACTCGACCTGGTCGAGCTCGGTCGGCAAAGGCAAGGAAGTCCCCTGGCCGACCGGTATCGGCGCCTCCGGTAACGACGGCGTCGCCACCGGTGTCAAGCAGACGCCCGGAGCGGTCGGCTACGTCGAGTTGAATTACGCCGCGGCGACCGGTCTCGACTCGGCGTTCGTCAAGAACGCCGACGGAACCTTCGTCCCGGGCTCCACGGCGGGCGTGACCGCCGCGGCCGAAGCGGCCGTCGCCGACTTCCCGGCCGACTTCCGCCAGGACCCCATCATCAACGGCGCGGGTGCCGACACCTACCCGATCGCCTCGTACACCTATCTGCTCGTCTATCAGGACCAGGCCGACGCGACCACGGGCCAGGCGCTCATCGCGTTCATGTACTGGGCCCTGACCGATGGGCAGTCCGAGGAAGACACGCTGGGTTACGCCCCGCTCCCGGCAGAGGTCGCCCAGAAGTCGATCGACTCGCTCCACTCGATCACGTCAGGTGGCAGCCCGATCTGGCCTTGACCGGTTGACCGGCGACTCGCCGGTCGGACCCGACTGTGGGGCGTCCCGAGACTCGGACGGGACGCCCCACAACGCTATCGTCGAGGCGCTACCCTCGACGCGTCGCAGCAAGAGACAGGAGCGATGACCCACCTCACCCTCGCCGCTCGATCGCGTCAGGGATCCAGCCGCGCGGCGGACCTGCTGTTCCGGGGCAGCTCGCGGCTGGCGGCCGTCGTGGTGATCGGCTTGCTGGTCGGCATCGCGATCATGCTCGTTTGGCAGTCGCGGCTGACGTGGCAGACGTTCGGCCTCGGCTTCGTCACCGATTTCGACCTGGGATCCGGTCCAGGACCTCTACGGCGCCTGGCCGTTCATCGTCGGTACGGTCCTGGCGGCACTCATCGCGGTCATCATCGCGGCACCGATCGGGCTGATGACCGCCGTCTACCTGTCCGAGCTGTCGACGACCCGCCTGGCCACCCCGCTGACATTCATGATCGAACTGTTGGCCGCCATCCCAAGCGTGGTCATTGGCTTGTGGGGCGTCTTCATCCTGGCTCCGTTCCTGCGAACCACGGTCGAAGCCTGGATCGTGTCTGTCTTCGGCTGGATCCCGTTCCTCGGCGGGCCGACCTATGGGATCGGCCTGTTCAGCGCCGGGGTGATCCTCGCCATCATGATCCTGCCGACGATCGTGACCATCTCGCGCGAAGTCCTGCAGGCTGTCCCGGGCTCGCAGCGTGAAGCGATGTTCGCGCTCGGGGCGACCCGCTGGGAGACGATCCGTCGGGCGGTCATCCCGTTCGCCAAGTCCGGCATCATCGGCGCGATCATCCTCGGGCTCGGCCGGGCGCTCGGCGAGACGATGGCCGTGACCATGGTCATCGGCAACAAGGATTCGATCCCGACGACACTGTTCGACCAGACCCAGACCATCGCCTCGAAGATCGCGACGACGTTCAATGAGGCCTCCGTCGGGATCCAGACCTCGAGCCTCATCGCGCTCGGGCTGGTCCTGCTGGTCATCACGGTGCTCATGAACATCGTCGCCCGTCTGCTCGTGTGGCGCGTGGCCGGACCGACGGGGGCCGAGTGATGGCCGCTGCAACTCCCCTTGTCCGGGCCGGCCGCCTGACCGGCACCAGGGCCGCGAGTCGGCGGACCTGGACCGACCGGATCATGCGCTCAGTCGCGTTCGTGGCCACGATCAGCTGCGTCGTGCCGTTGGCCGCGGTCCTGATCTACGTCACGATCAACGGGCTGGCGGCACTCAACCTCGACCTCATCACGAAACCGCCTCGCGCCCAGGGCATCGGCGGGGGCGCATTGCCGGCGATCCTGGGCACGATCCAGATGGTCGGGCTGGCGACGCTCATCGCGATCCCGTTCGGGGTCCTGGCCGGAGTCTTCGTCAGCGAGTTCAGCTCGACCCGGGCCGCCCGTGGCATCCGGTTCTCGGCCGATGTCCTGGTCGGCGTCCCGTCCATCCTGATCGGGATCTTCGTGTTCACCATCCTCGTGCTCCCGTTCAAGCAGTACAACGCCTTCGCGGGCAGTGTCGCCCTGGCGATCATCATGGTCCCGGTCATCATGCGAACGACCGAGGAGATCCTCCATCTCGTTCCGGACGCCCTCCGCGAGGCATCGCTCGCCCTCGGCATCCCGAGCTGGCGGACGGTCCTGTCGGTCGTCGTCCGGACCGGCCTGCCCGGCATCCTGACCGGCATCATGCTCGCGGTGGCGCGCGCCGCCGGCGAGACCGCTCCACTGTTGTTCACGGCGCTCGGGAGCCGGCTGGTGAACGTCGGCGACTTCAGCAAGCCGATGGATGCCATGCCCCTGTTCATCTACACCAGCGCACGCCAGCCGTATGAACTCCAGAACCAGCAGGCGTGGGGCACGGCATTCCTGCTCCTGCTGTTCGTGCTGATCGTCAATGTCCTCGTCCGAGCTCGCTCCTCGGGTCGACGAGTCCTATGAAGGAGCCGGAGCCGATGACGACCGAACTGGAACCCATGCCAGCCTCGACCGATGGGTCGGTCCTCGGTGGCGATCCACCCGTGGCCGCGCCAGAGTCGTCGCCGGCTCCTCCGCGAGACCAGCGTCGAGACAACGACCGGACGTCTCGAGATCAAGGGCCTGAACGTCTACTACGGTGCCTTCCGTGCGATCCGGGACATCGACCTGGACGTCGAGCCGCACGCGATCACCGCCATCATCGGACCGTCCGGCTGCGGCAAGAGCACGTTCCTGCGCACGCTCAACCGGATGCACGAGCTCACGCCGGGGACTCGCGTGGAGGGGTCCGTCCGGCTCGACGGCGAGGATATCTACGGCCCCGAGGTCGACCCGGTGGCCCTTCGACGCGTGGTCGGGATGGTCTTCCAGCGACCGAACCCATTCCCGACGATGACCATCTACGACAACGTGATCGCGGGACTGCGCCTGACCGGGCGGCCCAAGGGCGTGGACTTCGACGAGGTGGTCGAGCGCTGCCTCACACGGGCGGCTTTGTGGGACGAGGTCAAGGACAAGCTCCACCAGGGCGGCACCTCCCTCTCGGGCGGTCAGCAGCAGCGGTTGTGTATCGCCCGGGCATTGGCGGTCGACCCGGAGGTGATCCTGATGGATGAACCGGCGTCGGCCCTCGATCCGGTGGCCACGCTCCGGATCGAGGAGCTGATGGCGGAGCTCCGCTCGAACTACACGATCGTCATCGTGACCCACAACATGCAACAGGCTTCACGGATCAGCGACCACACGGCGTTCTTCACGATGGGCGACGATCGGGCGGGGTACCTTGTCGAGATGGACGAAACGGTCACGATCTTCACCGACCCGAAGGAGCAGCTGACCGAGGACTACGTGTCCGGTCGGTTCGGCTGAGGGCGCGACCGATGACCGAACGCCAGCCGGGGGAGACGATCATGGACAGGCAACTCGAGGAACTGATCAGCGAGGACGCGCCGGAGGACATCCGGGGCCCTTTGTCGTCCACCCCGCGCGAAGCCCTCGACCGCGAGGAGCAACTGATCCGGGATGCGGTCCTTCGGATGGGATCACTCGTGGAGGCCGCCATCCGCGAGGCCAGCCGGGCACTCGTCGCCCACGATGCCGCGCTCGCCCTGGATGTCGTGAAGGGCGACGCGATCATCAACGAAGCGCAGCGTGGGGTATCGCGACTCATCTCCGTCACGATCGCGACCCAGCAGCCGGTCGCCCGCGACCTGCGCTACCTGCTCACGCTCGATCACGTGACCTACGAGCTGGAGCGGATCGCCGACCACGCGGCGTCGGTCGCCAAGGCGGTCATCAAGCTCGCCCCGCAGCCGCCTCTCCAGCAGTACGTCCACCTGCCAGAGATGGCCGAGCGGGCGGCCGTCCTCGTCCACGGCGTCCTGCTCGCACTGATCGACTCGGATGCCATCAAGGCGCGAGAGATCGCAGCCGAGGACGACGAGATCGACCGGCTCTACCACGCGACCTTCGACGAGGTCGTCGAGCTGATGCGGGCCGACCCGGCCAACGTCGAGCGCGGGACGAGGATCATCATCGCCTCGCATTACCTGGAGCGGATCGGCGATCGAGCGACCAACATCGCCGAAGACGTCGTGTACCTGGTCACGGGCGATGTCGAGGACCTCAATCCGTGATCACCTGGTACAACTAGGGACATGACCGAGCTGTACGTCCTCCGCCACGCCCACGCCGGTGACCCGTCAAAGTGGGCCGGACCCGATGCCGAGCGCCCGCTGTCCGACAAGGGTCGTCGTCAGGCGGACCGCCTCGGGCGCTTCCTTGCCGAGGCCAGCTTCAAGCCCGACGCGATCATCAGTTCACCCAAGGTCCGTGCGGCCCAGACCGCCGAGATCGTGGCCGGACACCTGGTCGTCGACGTGACCCTCGATGACCGGCTGGCGGATTCCGTCAGCCTGTCGTCGGTCGAGGCCGTCCTGCGTGACGCCGGCGACCCGACACGCCCAGTCATCGTCGGCCACGACCCGGACTTCAGCGACCTCGTGACCGAGCTGACCGGGGCGTCTGAAGTCCCGATGCGCAAAGGTGCCCTGGCCCGGATCGACGTCGGCGGGCCGCTGGTCGCGGGCGGCGGCACACTTCGCTGGCTGGTGCCGCCCGACCTCCTCAAGCCCGGGGACTGACGATCGGCACCTAGAGGCTCCGGTCCGGGCCGACCGGCTCGACCGGGAACGGGAGGGCGATCGGATCGGCCGCCAGACGGCTTCGACCATCCGCATCGAACCGCTCGAGTCCGAGCTCGCTGACATCGATCAGGCTCGTTGTCCCATCGAGCGCCAGGTCAGCGGCGACCCGTGCGACGCCCGGTCCCCACATCATGCCGTGGCCACCGGCGGAGGCGACCGTGACGCCGTCGATGGTCCGGCCCTCGTCATCGAGCGCGGGGCCGAGGATCGGCAGGTGATCGGGCGTGTAGTCGATGGTCGCCGCCCAGATCCGCCTGAGGCCGAGATCCCGGGTGATCGGCACGAGCCCGGCCAGGCGCGCGCGCATCGCGTCGTAGTAGGTCCAGTCGATCGAGCGCGCCTCGCCGGGGCGATCATCGGGGTCGCTCCAGCCGAACAGCAGACCACCCTCCTCCAGCCGCCAGTACAGGCCGGCCCCGATGTCAAAGACCATCGGTGCCCGCTCCACCGCGAACGCCGGATGCGGTTCGAGGACGGCCACGGTATGACGGACCGCGCCGGCCGGGATCCGGATACCGGCCAGGCGTCCGACTGCGCGCAGGCTCGGACCGCCGGTCAGCAGGACGCGCTCCGTCTCGATGACGCCGGCATCCGTTTCGACCGCCACGACCCGGCGACCGATCCCGGTCCTGGCCGCGACCGTTCGCAGGCCGGTGAACGTCGTCCGTTCGCGCAGGATCACCCCGGTCGAGCGCATCGCCAGCGAGTAGGCCAGCACGTTGCGGGGCGGATCGATCGCGCCGTCCGTTGCCACGTAGCTCCCACCACGATGACCGGTCGGGGCCAGGGTGCCGGCCGTGACCGCTGCCTCGGCCGCGTCCAACCAGGCGACATCCAGACCGTGGGCGCGCTGCATCGCGACACGCTCGCGACCCGACCGCTCATCCTCGTCGGTCACCGCGAGGATGATGTACCCGAGCTGCCGGAAGCCGGAATCAGTGCCGTACGCGGCCTGCTGGCCGTTGTAGAAATCGATCGACCAGCGACCGAGCGCGACGGTCGATGGGGTGCCCCCTTGGGCCCGCACGATCCCCGCCGCACGCGATGACGCGCCGCTGCCCACCGTCTCCCGCTCCAGGACGACGACGCGCTCCATGCCGTCGGCGCGGGCGAAGACGGACGCCCAGCCCCCGATCGTGCCCGCCCCGACGACGACCAGATCCGCCCGATCGATCACATCGCTCACGCCCGCCTCCCGTCGCCATCGAGCGCCGGGCCCTCGACGCACACGGCCGAGACGCCCAGGCGGACGAGCCGATCGAACGTCGGCCGGCGGCGAACGGTCCAGGCTACGACGTCGAGGTCGGCCGCCCCTGCGGCCCGCATGGAACGCGGCTCGATCGACCGCCAGCCGACGGCCACGGCCTCACAACCGAGCTTGGTCGCAGCACCGATCGACGCGGCGTCGAGTCGGTCGGCGACGTACCAGCGTGGCCAGCGAGGAGCGAGCTGGGCGACTCGTTCGAGCGCGGCGGGGATGAACGACGACACGACCGAACGCTCAAGAGCCGGGCCTCGGCCGGCGGCCATGACCGCCACGAATTCGGGTCCGAGTTCGGACTTGAGTTCGACGTCGAGAAACGCGTGGCGGCCGATGGCGGACAGCACCTTCTCCAGTGACGGCACTCCGAGACCCTCGAGGGCACGGGCGGTCATTGCATCCACCCGCTCCGGGCGACCGTGGGTCCGCGCCAAGGTGACGTCATGGCAGACGACGGGCACGCCATCGCTCGACCGGCGGATATCGAGCTCGATGCCGTCGCAACCCGGCACGGCCATCGCCGTGGCGAACGCCGCGATGCTGTTCTCGGGCGCACGCCGCCAGTCCCCACGATGGGCGATCCGGAGCGGTCGAGGCGACGCACTCACGACGCCGGTCCGGCGATCGGGATCGAGAACGAGAACGTGCTGCCGACCCCTTCCCTTGAGTCCACCCAGATCCGCCCCCCGTGCTGCTCGACGATGTGCCGGGAGATGGCCAGCCCGAGCCCTGTCCCGCCGGCCTCGCCGCGGACGCGCGCCCGGTCGACCTTGTAGAACCGTTCGAAGATCCGTGCCTGGGCGGCCCGCGGGATCCCGACCCCATGGTCGGCGACCGCGACGACGACCCCTGCCTCGGCCAGCCCGACGGACACCGACACATCGCCACCATCGGGGCTGAACTTCACCGCGTTGTGGAGCAGATTGACCATGACCTGGCCCAGTCGATCAGCATCGCCACGGACGGACGGGATCTCGGGCCCGATCTCGACCCGGAGGACGACCCCCTGCCGGTCGGCGAACAGGCGCAGTCGCTCGGTCGATTCGGTCGCGACGTCCCCCAGGTCGAGCAGATCGATCACGCCGAGCGCGCCGCCGCTCTCGATCCGCGACAGGTCGAGCAGTTCGTTGACCATCTGGACCAGGTGCCCGGTCTCGACCTCGATCTTTCCGATCCGATCACGCATCCGGGCCGGGATCGCGTCACCGGCTGCATCAGCCTCACGGGTCAACGTCTCGGCGAGCAGGCTGACGGTGGTCAGTGGCGTCCGGAGCTCGTGGGAGAGGTTGTCGATGAATTCGGTCCGGATCTGTTGGAGGCGTCGCAACTCCGAGACGTCCTCCAGGATCAACCAGGCGCCGCCCGATCCGTCACGCCGGGCGCGCAGCACGATCCGTGGTCCATCGGGTCCGGCGATGGCGACCTCACCGGTGGCCGACCCACTGACGAGGGAGTCACGAACCAAGGCTTCGACACTGGTGTCGAGGAATGCCTCGATCAGGGAGTGTCCGACGAGCGAACCCGACGCCCGGCCCAGCAGCTCGTGCGCGGCGGTGTTGGCCCGGACGATCCGGAGCTCCGCGTCGATCGCAAGGACGCCCTGGGCGAGCGATTCGACGAACGTGGTCCGGTCGCGGGTCATTGCCTCGATCCGGTCCTCGGCGTCCGTCGCGCGATCACGGAGTGAGCCGATGGCCACGGCCGGATCGCGGTCCGGCCCGACATCGAGCGCTCGACGGATCCGCGACAGCGATCGCCGTTCGCGGAAGGCGATGACGACGGCGATGACGAATGCGGCGACGGCTGCCGCGGCGATGATCCAGGTCTCCACGGTGCGAGCATCGCACAGCGGACCGGCGCAGGCGCCAGGGTTGCGCGAAGGCCGTGTCGGGCCTCTCTACTCTGGAGAGCGTCGGGGCCTCACTCGCGACGCGGGGCGGTCGTCCGGCAGGAAACGCGGACGCCAGGCGCTGGTCAGCGACGCGAATGTCGCTGGTGCGAAGGCATGGCGAAGGACAAGCAGATGGGCCAGCCGGTGGGCGGCCAGCCCTGCTCTGGCCCGGGTCGGTGCATCGACGGTCCCGACCGGAACGACCGCTTCGGCGTCGCGGGCCGCCAGGATCGACGACACGCGAAGGGCCTCATCGTCGGCGGGCGACGTGCCGGGCGGCCATGGGTCATCCGACGGGCGCGCCGCCGACCGATCGACCGTCCGGGCGAGGGCCGAGATGTCCGACGAGTCAAGACCGGCCAGGCGCTTGAGCCAGGCCCGGACGGCTGCACCGTTCGGGCCGTAGCGGGGCTGGCCGACGGCCGCTTCCCAGCCGCGGGTGAGGCGTTCCCGGGTCCGCTCACGGAACGGCTCGCTCAGCAGCTCGTCGAGAAAGCGTCCGAGGACGAGTTCGGTGCCGTAGCCCTCGACAGCATCGCGGACACCAGGCCTGGCGGCCGCTTCGCGGGCGAGTCGCGCATCGACCGACGTGGTCATGGCCTCAAGGGCGGCCGATTCGTCGGGTGGCAGGAACCGCTCGATCGTCGCTCCGAACGCGATCGGGGCAGGGGTCGCGCACGCCAGTCGGTCGACCTCGTCCGGCTCGAGCGTGCCGACCCGCTCGAGGAACCGGGCCAGTGCCTCGGCCGGGTCGGCCGGCCGTCGCCGCGGACGCCGGGGCGAGGTCGGGTTCGCGGTCCGCTCTTCCGTCGCGGACTCGTGGCCCTCGCGCGGCCGCCGACCACCGACCTCGCGGATCGAGCGACGCAGGCCGCGCTCCCGGTCGTAGCGATCTCGAAGGCTGGGGTCGCTCAGCCAATCATGGGCGACATTGATCCGCTTCGATCGCTCGAGACCATCGACACCGGCCACATCCGGGTGGTGGCGCCGAAGCAGCGACCGCCATGCGACCTCGATGACCTCCGGACTGGCATCGACCGAGACTTCAAGGCGCGCGTACAGGTCGTCGGCGGGCAGGCTCGGTCTGGGCGGCATGGTCGAGAATGCTACTGCCCGCCGGACCCTCGCCGCGACCGTTGGGAGGCCGCCGCTGGGAGGCCGCCGCTGGGAGGCCGCCGCCGGCGAGGCCGCCGCCGCGACCGTTGGGAGGCCGCCGCCGGGAGACGGTGTTGCTCACAGACGCGTCCTGGCGATGAACGTGCGTGGCCGCCGCGTTGTTGCTGCAGTTCTGGTCAGATCCCGGGGGCGGTCATGCTTGGCTGTGAGGATCACGTATCGTCACACACGCGGCGGGCGAGGGGCACGCGGCGGGCGAGGGGAACGCGGGCGGGCGAGGGGCACGCGGCGGGCGTCGGGAACGCGGCGCGGAGGAGCGCGCGGCGAGCACCACCCACTATCCGCGAGCCGGGCGACTCGCTACACTCCGGGCCGTGAGCTTCATCAAGCGCGCGCGGGAAGCCGCCGAGGCTGCTGCGGAGCAGGCGCAGGCTGCGGCCGGGATGGCGACGCGGACGGCCGCGGACCCAGCGACCCAGGAAAAACTCGGCCAGCAGGCGCGCTCCGCGCTCGGGGCAGCCCGACGCGGGGTGTCGACCGTGGTCGAGCGGATCGATCCTGGGGTCCTGGCCGACCTGATCATCAAGGCAACCGCGCTCCAGGAGATGACCAATGCGTCACTCCATGAAAAGCGCTCCCCGTACCGCATCTCGGAAGTCAGCATCACCGCTTCGATCCCGCCCGGAGTGTCCTTCGCGATCGGTCGACTCGACGTCCCAGCGGAAACACTGACCGGATCGGAATTGACGTCGACCGAACTCGTCGATGACCTCGGCGAGTCGGGTGATGCGGTCATCTCGCTCGATGGCACGAGCCTGACCCGGGAGGAACTGGCAGGGGTCCGGGCGGTCCTCGCCGAGGAAGCGTCAGACGAGTTCAACCGCTCCTGAGCAGGGCCTCGGTCTCCGCGATCGTGCGGGTGGCGCGCTCGCCTGTCGCTCGCTCGGTCACCTCGATCCCGCCAGCGGCCAGCGATCGCGGACTCACCGTGAGGATCCAGGGCATCCCGAGCAATTCCGCATCGGTGAACTTGACGCCGGGTGACTCGTCACGGTCGTCCCACAGGATCTCGCGTCCGGCGTCCTTGGCCTGGGCATAGAGCTGTTCGGCGACCTCGGTCACCCTCGGCTCCTTGCCGTTCCCGATGGTCACGAGATGGGCCGCATATGGGGCGACCTCCACCGGCCAGACGATGCCCTTCTCGTCGTGGTGTGCCTCGACGATGCAGGCCGTGCTGCGGCCGACCCCGATCCCGTACGAGCCCATGATGATCGGATGGGCCTGGCCGTCCTCGCCCAGATACGTCGCCCCTGCAGCGTCGGTGAATTTCGTGCCCAGCTTGAAGATGTTGCCGACCTCGATCCCGTTCCGGAGGACGACCGGCTCTCCACAGACAGGACACGCGTCGCCTTCCTGTGCATTCGTGATGTCGGCCACGACGTCGGCGGTGTAGTCCCGGCCGACGTTGACGTTCTTGAAGTGGAAGCCCTCGCGGTTGGCGCCGGCCACGAGGTTCGGGGAGCGCTCGATCAGGTCGTCGATGACGACCACCGTGTCGTGGGCACCGATCGGGGAGCCATAGCCGGGCTCCATCCCGGCCGCACGGATCTCCTCGACCGTGGCCGGACGGATGCCGCCGACCGCGTTCACCGCGTTGCCCAGTTTCGTCTCGTTGACCTCGAAATCGCCACGGACGATGGCCGTCACCAGTCGCCCATCGCCGGTCACGAAGAAGGCGGCCTTGGCGGTCCCATCCGGTCCGATCCCGAGATACGTGGCCAGTGACGCGATCGTGGTCGTGCCGGGTGTCGCGACCTCCTCGAGGGCGGCGGGTGCCTCCGCGTCCTGCCCATCCTCCGCGACCGGCTTGGGCATGACCGCGACCTGGCGGTTCGCCGCATAGTGCCCGGACTCGCACAGGACCAGTACGTCCTCGCCGGCCGGGTTGAGGACCATGAATTCGTGTGCCTGCGTCCCGCCCATGATCCCGACGTCCGACGCGACCACGACGACGTCGAGGCCGAGGCGTTCGAACGTGCGGACGTATGCCGCGTGTTGGGCTTCATAGCTCGCATCGAGCCCGGCCTGATCGCGATCGGCACTGTACGCGTCCTTCATCACGAATTCGCGGACTCGGATGAGGCCTCCGCGAGCGCGCGGCTCGTCGCGCCATTTCGTCTGGAAGTGGTAGACCATCATCGGCAACTGGCGCCATGACTGGACGATGTCGCCGAGCAGCAGGCCGACGACCTCCTCGTGGGTCATGGCCAGGACCATGTCGCGTCCGTTGCGGTCCTTGAACCGGGTCAGCTCCGGACCGATCGCCTCATAGCGGCCACTCGCCCGCCAGATGTCGGCTGGATGGACGACCGGCATCTCCATCTCCTGGCCGCCGATCCGATCCTGCTCCTCGCGGATGACCTGCTCGACCCGGTCGTTCACCTTCTTGCCCAGCGGCAGGAGCGAGTAGATCCCGGAGCCGAGCTGGCGAACGTAGCCCGCTCGAACGAGCAGCCGATGCGACGGCATCTCCGCATCGGCCGGATCGTCGCGAAGGGTCGCGAAGAAGAGCTGGGACAAACGCATCCGCGAAGGATAGCGGGCGCGGCGCCTCGGGCGCGTCAGCCGGGCGCGATGCTGAACGCGGACCATCCTGGACGAGGGTTGCCGTCGCCGAGTTCCAGCCAACGGATCGCGTACGCGAGGTCTGCCGGCCGGACCTGGGCAGACCCTCGAGCCCCACGGCCTCGGAGCGGAACTGCCGCGCGATGCGCCTCGCGAGCGTAGGACGACGCGAGTCCGCGTCGACTGCTGACCGGGGCGAGTTGATGTCGGACCGCGTCGACCTCCCGCGCGAACGCCGGTTCCCCCCAGGACCCGGCGTCGCACGGATGGTCGCGCAGCGAGCGAAGGATGCGTGTCGAGGCCAGCGCCAGCGCCCGAAGTGGCGCCGACGCCGGTCTCGAGATCGGTCCGCCGCCCGACGGGAGGAGTTCCCCGGACGGCGTGTTCCTGTCGATCGTCAGCGACCTGCGGGACTGCGTGACCTCACGGCGGTCGGGGCCCGACTGGCAAGCGGCGATCGACATGACCACAGGTTGCCCCGCAGATGTCAACGGACGCTTATCACTGGGTCAACGTCTGATGGCGGATCGGCCGCAGATCCATCGTCGGAGCCGCGTAGGATGTCAACTCAATCGAGAAAGGAGTCCTCCTGCGTTGGATGGCGTGACCGCCATGCTCGTCTTCGTCGTGATCCTTGCCGTTGCCTTCGACTACACGAACGGTTTTCACGACACGGCGAACTCGATCGCGACGTCGGTCGCGACGCGTGCCCTGTCTCCAGGCTGGGCGATCCTGATGGCCACCGCCTTCAACTTCATCGGGGCATTCGCCGGGACGGCCGTGGCCAAGACCATCGGCAGCGGCCTCGTCGACGATCAGACCACGACCCAGGCCATCGTCGCCGCCGCGCTTATCGGCGCGATCGTCTGGAACCTCATCACCTGGCATCAGGGGCTGCCCAGCTCGAGCAGCCATGCGCTCATCGGGGGCTTGCTCGGAGCGACGATCATCGGCGTCGGGGTCGGTGCCCTCAACGTCGACGGGATCGTGCACAAAGTCCTGATCCCGATGTTTGCGTCGCCGCTCGTCGGGTTCGGTCTTGCCTTCACGCTGATGCTGGCGCTGTACTGGATCTTCCGCGCTTCGCGTCGCAAGCCGATGGGCCGGATCTTCCGACGACTGCAGGTCGGATCCGCTGCGTTCATGGCATTCGCCCACGGTTCGAATGATGCCCAGAAGACGATGGGGATCATCACCCTCGCCCTCTTTTCGGCGGGCGTGATCCCCAGCGTCACGGTCCCGACCTGGGTCATCGTCATCTCGGCCACGGCATTGTCGGCGGGCACGGCCGTGGGCGGTTGGCGGATCATGAAGACCATGGGCCAGCGGGTCGCCAAGCTCGAACCAGTCCATGGCTTCGCCGCGGAGACCACGGCCGCCACGATCCTGTTGACGACCGCACACTTCGGCGCACCGGTCTCGACGACCCAGGTCATCTCCGGTGCCATCATGGGCGTCGGCGCCAGCCAGGGTGCCCGTGCCGTCCGATGGGGCGTCGCTCGCCGGATCCTCGTCGCCTGGGTCCTCACGATCCCCGCGGCCGGTATCCTTGCGGCCGTCGCCTGGGTCATCCTGAACGCGCTCGGCGCCCCGTGACTGCAGAGGTCCCGTGATGAGTTTTCGACTCCTGCCAAAGGATCCGAAGTTCTTCGAACTGTTCGTCGCGGATGGCGCCAACCTGGCGGCCAGCGCCGCCGCCCTCCACGAGATGGTCGATGAGTACGACCGCCTGGAGGTCCGCGTGGCGAACATCCAGGCCCTCGAGAAAGAAGGCGACGAGATCGACCGCGAGGTCACTCGTCGGCTTGAAGATGCATTCGTCACCCCGTTCGATCGCGAGGACATCCACGAACTGGTCTCGCGCCTCGATGACGTCGTCGACGGCATCCAGTCGATCGCCGAGGCATTCGTCATCTACCAGGTGGCGCAGCCCACCCAGGAGGCGAAGCGCCTCGCGGCGATCCTCGACGGCCAGGCCGGGGAGCTCGCAGCCGCACTTGGCAAGCTCGATGGGCTCAAGGATCTCGAGCGCCATTTCGCGGCCGTGCACCAGCTCGAGAAGGAAGCCGACGGTCTCTCACGGGCCGCCATGGCTCGCCTGTTCGCCGACGACCTCGCACCGATCGAGGTCATCAAATGGCGCGACCTCTATAACTACTTCGAGGACACCATCGATGCGGCAGAGGACGCCGCCGAAGCGATGGAGCGGATGTACCACAAGGCGAACTGAGTCGCGCGCACCGACCCAAAGCCGGCCCGATACCCGCCCGGCGACGCTCCGTCAGGCCGGGCGGCGAAAGACATACCCGACGCCGCGGACCGTGTGGATGAATTCGGGCTGGCCGGGGTCCGTTTCGATCCGACTTCGAAGCCAGTGGACGTGGACGTCGACCGTGCGCGTCTCGCCCCCATAGTCGTAGCCCCAGACGTGCTCCAGGAGCTGGTCCCTGGTGAAGACCTGGCCCGGATGGCGGATGAGGAAGGCGAGCAGTTCGAACGCCTTCGGCTTGATCGGGACGACCTGGCCATCACGCAGCAGGCGCCGACCGCCCAGGTCGGCCTGGACCGGTCCGAGGTCGACGACGGCCGGTGCATCTGCGACAGCCACGGCCTGGTCGGATCGCCGGAACTGGGCACGGACCCTGGCTGACAACTCGCGCAGGCTGAACGGCTTCGTGACGTAGTCGTCGGCCCCCAGTTCGAGCCCGACCACCTTGTCCAATTCCGAATCCTTGGCCGTCAGCATCACGATCGGCACACCAGATTCGGCCCGGATGATCCGGCAGACCTCGATCCCCGACAACTCGGGAAGCATCAGGTCCAGGAGCACGAGATCCGGTCGGTCGGCGCGAAAGCGGAGGAGCGCATCCCGTCCGTCGACCGCCGGCACGACCCGGAATCCGTCAGCCTCGAGTGCGTCCACGAGCGCTTCGCGGAGGGTGGGCTCGTCTTCGACGACGAGGATCGTGCGTGCCATTCACGATCGATGATAGCCAGTCGTGTTAACGGGCCGTTTCCGCTAGAGCGTCGCGGTCCAGCCGTAGATCAACCCGAAGACCGTGTAGCCCAGCAGACCGAGCGCGAGCGCCGGGATCATGGCGATGTATCCTCGCCGGCTGTCCGCGGCGGACCGTCCGACCAGCGGCGGCACGGATACCCCGGCAGCGATGAACATCACGCCGACGAGGGGCTCGGTCAGGATGCCGATCAGATACACGCCCTCCGCGATGGTCACGGCGGCCAGCAGGCCGATGGCGACGCCCCGATACCAGGGCCGGTCGTCGCGCCAGGCCCTGCCGGCGATCCCGAAGACGCTCCCGCCTGCCAACGCCCCGATGCCCCAGAACACGATCGAGCCACTGCTGGCGCCATATCCGAACCGGATCTCGATCAGCCCGTAGTAGCCGGCCAGGGCGAGCAGCATCGAACCGATACCGGCCGCCGCCGCCCAGCGCCACGACGGCATCACCGAGCCGAGTGCGAACGCGACCAGCAACCACGGCGAGATCGCATTGGCCGCCTGGCCGAACCCCGCCGGCAGGACGCTCTGGCCGATCTGGGTCAGCGCACCGGCACCCAGGCCGGCGATCACGATCAGGGCGACGGCCGGCCAAGGCGTCGGTGCGAGCCATCGGCGACGGCCGGCCCGTGCCGCGACAGCTCCTGCGTCGATCGGCAGCTCGAGGCCGCGATCAGTGTCCGGGATGGAGTCGCTCCGGCAGTTCGTTGAAGTACTCGACGAATTCCACGCACCGCCCGTGACCATCGAACCGGAGCGCCCAGTGGTTGTAGTAGAGCGCCCGGAACGAACCATCGGGGTTCGTGTAGCGGCTCTCGCCGATCGCCGACGCCCGTTCGCCGTCGAATGCCCAGACGTCATAGTGCGCGGTCCATGACCCAGGCTCGTCCTTGTCCGCCAGCCAGTCGGCGACGATCGCCGCGCGACCGACGACGGGGTCGCGGAACGCCTGGTATCGATACTCCGCATCCTCGCTGAACAGCGCGCCGATCGCCTCGGGATCGTAGCTGGCCCAGGCCGCGACATACCGGTCGAGCCAGACCTGGACATCGTTGTGGGTCATCGTCCGAGTCCTCCTTCCAGGGCGCCGATCGCCCGATCCATCCGCTCCAGGGTCCGATCGAGCCCCAGCGCGACAAGCGTGTCGAACAGCGGCGGCGTCGCCGTCCGGCCGGTGACGGCGACCCGGATCGCCATGAACAGGTCACCGGCCTTCCAGCCCCGAGCCTCGGCCAGGGCCCGGAGCGGCGGCTCGAGCTCATCTGCCTCGAATGACACCGGCCCCTCCTCGGCCATGATCGCCCGGGCGCCACGTAGCCCATCGCGGGTCGTCGCCGCATCCCAGCGCTTTGGGACCAGCAGGGTCGGGTCGACCGCGAGATCCCGGACCCAGAGGAATCCGACGAGCTCCCCGACCGCGCCAAGCGTCGGGAGGCGTTCGGCGATGACCGGCAAGAGCGATCGGATCTCTTCGTCCGACGGCAGCCAGTCGATCCGGCCGGCGGCCAGCTCGGCGGCCAGGAACGGTCGGAGTCGGTCGACCAGATCGTCCGGCTCGAGGCGCCGGATCCACTGTCCGTTCAGCCATTCGAGCCGACCACGGTCGAACACGGCGCCGCCCTTGTGGACCTGATCGAGTTCGAAGCGCTCCACGATCTCGTCGATCGACAGGACCTCTTCCTCCGTCCCGGTCGCCCAGCCGAGGAGGGCCAGGTAGTTGACCAGCGCCTCGCGGACGAAACCCTCGGCGATGTAGTCGGAAACCGCTGTCTGGCTCTTGCGTTTGCTCATCTTCGTCCGATCCGGGTTCAGGATCAGGGGCAGGTGGGCGAACCGCGGCACCGGATAGCCGAGGGCCTGGAACAGGAGGATGTGCTTCGGCGTGTTCGAGAGGTGGTCCTCGCCGCGGATGACGTCGGTCACTTGCATCGCCGCATCGTCGACGACCACCGTGAAGTGATAGAGCGGCGAGCCGTCGCTCCGGACGATGACGAAATCGCCGCCCAGGTTGGCGACATCGAACTCGACATGACCGCGCACGACGTCGTCGAAGGCGACGATCCCCGTCCCGACCCGGAATCGGATGGCACCGAGTCGGCCCTCGGCCTCGCGCGTCGCGCGATCGTCCTGGGTCAGGCTGGCGCATCGTCCGATATACCGCGGCGGCAGTTTGGCCGCCTCCTGGGCCGTGCGGTCGGCCGCCAGTTCGTCGGGCGTGCAATAGCAGCGATAGGCGAGGTCCGTGGCCAGCAGTCGAGCTGCGGCCTCGGCGTACAGGGGCAGCCGAAGCATCTGGCGGTACGGAGCGAACGGGCCACGGGCTGCCTCACCGGCGACCTCCGGGCCTTCGTCCCAGGTCAGGCCAAGCCAGTGCAGACCGTCGAGGATGTCCTTCTCGAACGCGATCGAGCCGCGCGCCTGATCGGTGTCCTCCAGGCGCAGGATGTATGTCCCGGCGGTATGTCGGGCGTACAGGTAGTTGAACAGCGCCGTCCGAGCCGTCCCGATGTGGAGCGGACCGGTCGGGCTGGGCGCGATCCTGACGCGCGGTGCTGCCACGGGGTCAGCGTTCCGGGACGCGATGGAACAGTGCCGGATCGGCCTCGCCGGGGAGGACTCGGACGAGCGACGCGGGTCGCAACCCGAGGGTCGCGCGACCGCGCGGACCGTCCAGCGTGAGCGAATCAAGGGACTCGCTTCGGGCCAGGATCGTCACCTGCGCGCCGGGCGTCAGGGCCCGTGCCTCCAGGTACGACAACAACCCGGCATCCTCCTCGGCTTCCTCGGTGATCCGGTAGATCGTGGCCGGCGCGCCGGCTTCCATCTCGCTGAGGCGGATGCCGGAAGGCCGGCGTCGGGCGCTCTCGGCATCGATCGGGTTGCCGTGCGGGCAGGTCTCCGGGTGACCGAGCATCTCGTCGAGTCGCGCCTCGACCCGAGGGGAGATGGCGCCCTGGAGACGCATCGCCTCCTCGTCCGATTCAGCCCAGCCGAGACCGACGACCGAGGTCAGCAGCCACTCGAGAAGCGCGTGCCGCCGGAATATGGCGTCAGCCGATGTCCGGCCGGCCGGGGTGAGATGCAGGTCGCGACCGCCCTCATGCGCGACCAGGCCGTCGGCCACGAGTCTCCGGAACATCTCGCTGGCCGCCTGGGTCGTGACGCTCAGGTGTCGCGCGACCTGCGCGGCCGTGACCCGGTTGTCCTCAGACCCGACGAGGACGCGTAACGCGAGCAGATATTCCTGGGCAGCGGCCGACAGGTCCCGCTGGTCACGACGCTTGGGCATGGCCTTAGGATACGGGACGCGCCGGCCCGGCCCCCGGTCGTGTCCGCTGGGCGACGGCGATGGCTGCGCCCACCAGCCAGCCCACGATGAGGATCAGCCCCAGCGTCGTGCGCCGAGCGTCATCGGGTTGCCCGCCATTGGCCGAGAGGATGACCGCCGCGACCAGGGCGACCCCCAGCAACGTCACCGCCGCCATCGCCGCGATCGAGCCCAGGAGTGGGACCGTGGTGAGAACGGCCAGCGCCGCGAGTTGGAGCACGAGGGTCAGCGGGCCGGCCGAGCCATCGCAGGCCGCCGCGAACCGACTGCAGCCGGTGGCCTCCCCGACCAGCCAGCCGATGCCCAACGCGATCGGCAACCAGCCGATCAATCCTCGACCCAGGCGGCCGCGTGCCCCTCCCCAACGCTCGTCGCTCAGGATCCGCCCGACGTCCGATAGCGCCCGTCCGACATCGGGCGGCGGCCCGTCGTCCCGTGGATGGGGTACGTCGGCCGCCGGCGGGCGAACCTCCGCTGTCTCAGCCATCTCAGGCCCGGCGCCGGTCGTGGACTCCCACCATGAGCTGGTCGTGTGACCGGCATCGTCGACTCTCTCATCGGCCGGATCCAGGCCGATCCGTGACCGCTCGGATGACCCTCCACGCGCCGCCCGGCGGGCCCGCGCCTGGTACTCCGGTCCGTGCTTGCGTGGGTCCGCATACTCCTTTGGGTTCAGGGTCCAGTACGTGCCACTCGTCGTCCCATACCAGCTCGCTCCGCCCCAGTCCGGCTCGAACGGGGTCGCATCGGCACCGTCGTATGACGTCGAGCCGGGAGTCGCCTTCGACTGTGCGGCATCTTCGGCACCGCGCTTCGGTCCACCTGCGGCCGACCCCGGGGCCGAGGTGCCCCCGGCGTCTCGCGGACCACTCGTGCGGGATCGTCCAGGTGCTCCGGAACGACCCGTCGGCCGTCCGCGATTGCCGTACGCTCGCCGGGTCGATTCGCTGCGGTCCGGATCGGCCTCCCAGGGCCGGCGAGGCGGCATCGGGTTCGCGCTGGCCGAGCCGCTGCCGGTCGGGTCAAGACGGACGGCCAGCCGCTCGTACGCGGCCTGGATGGCCAGGAATCTGGCGACGTTCCGTTCGCCGACCGCGTCCGGGTGGTTGGCCTTGGCCAGCCGCCGGTACGCCCGTTTGACTTCGTCGAGCGACGCCCCGCGGGCCAGCCCCAGGACGATGTACGGGTCGGGCTCGGCGGCCATCAGCCGATGAGTTCGCCCACCGGCGCCAGCTCGAAATCGGGGACCGTTTCGGCCCCGACCCGACCGTGTGGGTCGATGACCGGCGGGCGATGGTAGCGACCCAGGTCGCGAAGGGCGCCGCCATCGAGGACACCGGCCTGGCTCAGGGCCTCGACCGTGACCGCCCAGGTCGCCCGATCGGAGCCACCGCCGTCCTCGATCTTCAGCGCCATCCCGGACGCTCCGCTGCCCGCGGTCCCCGCCCGAGGTCCGGCGAGGATGGCCAGTCCGCGCAGCCCTTCCATCCCGGCCTTACTGACGATCCGTCCCGGGATCGCTTTCATCAGTGAGGTATCGAGCCGGTCGTGACGACCGGCGATCATCTCGGGGTTCGCGAGGAGGGCGTCGCGGATCGTCGCGAGCGAGTCCGCCACAGCGGCACGTGGGTCGCCGGCCGGGATGGCAGTGGGGTCCGCCAGCATCGCGTACGCTCGGGCCACCTCGTGAAGCCGGAACGCGTAGGTCTCCACGCCGCAACCGTCGATCGCGGTCCGGAGCTTGGACGCGGTCGTGCCGAACGCCCTGGCGACGGCCTCACGATAGGCGACCTGCGATGGATGTCCGGGCTTCCAGTAGTCAGTCGCATCCCAACCGCGCAGGCGGGAGAGGAGCAACGAGACCGTGTGCTGGCCGGAGCACATGTGGCGCACGGGACCAGCCTTCTCGCCGTCGCGAGCCAGACGCGCCGCGGTCAGCTCGTCGAGAGGCGCCCCGTCGGCCCCGCAGGCGAGCAGGCCCTGGCTGACGCCCGACCGCCGGTAGATCCCCTGCAGCGTCCGGACGTGCAGGTCCTCGCCCGAGTGGGAGCTGGCCAGGATCGCGAGTTCCGCTGGCTCCAGGTCGAATGTCCCGATGCCGCCGGCTTCGATCAGCGCGAGCAGCCCGAATGGCTTGACCGTCGACCGCAGCGTGACCACTCGATCCGGATCGCCGAGCTGCCGGATGATCCGCCCCGCTGCATCGGTCTCGACGATATCTCCGCGGTGGACGCTTTCCTCGATGCCGTTCCGGAGCTGGCGGGCGACGATCGGGGTCGCACTCCGGGCGCGCATCCCGGCCCGGGGTGTTGACCGTCCAGGGCGTGGGCTGGCGGACGCTGCAGGTGCGGGCACGATCGATGGATCTCCGGCCTTGGCCCGGCGTTGCATGCGCCGGTGGGAGGGCGAGGATACCCCCTTGGTTGCTAGGATGGCGGCATGGACACGCCGACCCTGCACATCTCGCATCACCCGGCGGTCCTCCACAAGCTGGCCATCCTCCGCGACGAGCGGACCGAACCCAAGAAGTTCCGGGAGGTCGTCCGCGAACTGTCGTGGCTGCTCGGCTACGAGGCACTGGCCGATGTTCGAGTCAGGCCGCTCGACATCCGGACGCCGCTCGAACCGATCACAGCCAGCGAGCTCGGCGAGCGGGTGGGCTTCGTGCCGATCCTGCGAGCCGGACTCGGGATGGTCGACGCGATGCTCGAATTGATGCCGACCGCCCAGGTCTGGCATCTGGGGTTGTTTCGAGATGAGCGGACGCTCCGGCCGGTCGAGTACTACAACAAGCTGCCCAATTCGGCCACGGTCGACCTTTGTCTGATCCTCGACCCGATGCTGGCGACCGGCGGGTCGGCGACGGCCGCCATCGAGGTCCTCAAGAAATGGGGCGCGGTCAAGCCGGTCCAAATCAAGCTGGTCAACCTGATCGCGGCACCGGAGGGCGTGGCCGCGGTGGCTGCCGCCCACCCGGACGTCGAGATCTATTGCGCGGCACTCGACCGCTCCCTCAATGACAAGGGCTACATCCAGCCTGGCCTGGGCGACGCCGGCGACCGTCAGTTCGGGACGGGCAAGTCCGACTGAGTGCGCTGGCGAACGCCTGGCGCTTCGTGCTCTCCTACGGCAGTTGAAGGTCGATGGTGGCTTGCTGTTTCGGCTTGTCGAGCGGACCGATCTGCAGCGTCGCCGTCGAGGCGTCCGCAGGGACCGAGAACACGAGCATCACGTCAGACACCGTCTGGGCGTTGAGGATCTCACTCGAGCTCGAGCGCAAGACCGGGCTGTAGGGCGTGCCGTCGATGAAGATCCGAACGTTGCCTGCCTGGTCGAGGACGCCGCCTCGGCAAGCGCACTTGCCGACCTTCACCTGGGCCGTGATGCCGAGCAGTCGCTGCCCGGCTTCGGCTCGTACCGTCGCGGGCATGCGCGCCCCCGCGGGACCCGAGCGGCAGCGGCCAATCTCGACCGACGATCTGGTCCTGCAGCTTCCAGGTCATCGCGATGCCAGGGAGCGGGATCTTGGCGGAATCGTCAAGCCGTTTGGTCGAGTTCGATTCCGGGTCGGTCGCTGGGCCGCTGAACGGCTGGTCGAGAGACGGTTCGACACCGGGATCCGCGATGCTGAGAGTCAGCCCGTCGAACGTCGTGTCAGCGGGGACTTCGAATGCATATCGACCGGACGCGGTCGAGGCGGGCGGGACGCCGACCTGCTGCTGATTCTTGCCGACCACCTCCGTGCCATCCGGCAACGTGACCAGCAGTCGGGCCTGGTCGGCAACGATGCCGACCGCGACATTGTCGTTGCGCAGACCAAGATCCAGGATCAGCCAGGTATCGGCCGTCGGAGTGCCGGCCTCACCGAAGACGTATCGTTTTGGGTCCTGGTTGGTGATCACGGCGTCGTCGACGGTCCAGGTGAGAACGCCGTACTGGATGGACCGCGGGAGCACGCCAGCATCCGGCTCGACGACCGACGCCGTTGGGCTCTCCGTCTGCACGGGGGTTGCTGCGACTGCGGCCGGCGTTGGGCTCGGCCCGATCGTTTCAGCCGTGGTCGGCACCGGATCGACCGGCGCGGCCGTATCGACCGGTGTCGCGGCTGAAGAGCCGCAGGCGCCGGTCACAAGCACCAGGCCCATCACGAGGGTGAGCCTCGAACCCGCCGATCGCCCGGTCCTGTGGCCTGCAGCCATGTCCGTTCCCTCCTGCTCTCGGTCGCTGGGTCGGGTGAGTCTACCGGAGGCGACCAGTGCGCCGACGGTCCCGGCGGTCGGTCGAGGAACCCGGGCGCCACCGGCCGCGCCACACCGCGGGCCGCAACGTGGAAGGCCGGCCCTCGCGGGCCGGCCCCCATCGGAACGGCGTGAGCCGAACGATGCCTAGTTGCCGCCCTCCGTCACGGTCACTGTGCCCTTGGTGAAGCCGGCGCCCTTGGTGTCCTCACTGATGCCTTCGAGGGCCTTGGTGGCCAGGTCGGTCCGATAGGCACCGTCGGCCGGGGCCGCCTTGATGATCCCGGCATCGGTCGACACGCCGACCGTCTGCTGCCACTGCGCCGGATCCATCTGGCCGACGCCGTTCGGGGACGGCCAAACGAGGGAATTGATCTCGTTCATCATCCAGGTCTGGTGTCCGGTACCGAGCGTCGAGCCGGCCTTGGTCGTGTACTCGACGCAATCGGCGGGATGGTCGCGGCAGTAGATCCAGCCCTTGAACGAGGCGTTGAGGAACCGGGTCGCGATGTCCTCGTTGCCGGGTTCGGCGAGCCAGGATGCCCGAGCGTAGATGGCGTCCTGGAGCATCGCCGTGCCCTGGTCGTTCCAGTTGATGACGTTGAGGTCGTCGGGCTGATAGAGCTCGCCCGTCTCGGGGTTCTTGGCCTCAAGGACCTGGGCATATTCGTTGTAGATCATCGCCTCGGCGACATCGATGTCACGCTTGAGCAGGAGGGTCATGTCGAAGGGCTGGATGACCTTCGTGTAGTCGGTCCCCTGCTCGAGTCCCGCCTTCTTGGCGCCGGCTGTGACCTCGAACTCATTGCCGAAGTCCCAGACCCCGATGTTCTTGCCGGCGAAATCGGCCGGCCCGGTGATGTTCGAGTCCTTCCACGACACCGACAACGTGCCGGAGCGCTGGAAGATCTGGGCGATGTCGACGAGGTCGGACGCGGGATTCCCCTCGCGGGCCTCGAGGACCTTGGGGACCCAGCTGATCGTGAACTCCGGACCATTGGCCGCCGATCCGGCCTGCTGCGGGATGACGTCCGGGCCGCCTGGCACGATCGTCAGGTCGATGCCGTTGTCGGCGTAATAGCCCTGTTCCATGGCCGCGAAATAGCCGGCGAACTGGGCCTGCGGAGCCCATTGGAGCTGCAGGCTGACCGGATCCGCGGCACCGGAACTGGGTGCCGAGCTGGCGCCGCCGCTTGAACAGGCGGCCACGACGACACTGGCCGTCGCGACCAGCGTCAGGAATCTGCGAGTACGACGCACGATGTCTCCTCCTCCTCGCGATGGCCGGGCTCGGCGACCATCCGGCCCGGTGGGCTGCCGGCAGTATCGCTCCGCCGGCAAGTCGACGCTATGGCTCGACGTCTCGGACCGATGCGTGCCACGGGATGGCCAGACGTTCGACGCCGGCAACGATGAGATACAGGACGATGCCCACGAGCGACGCCAGGACGATGGCCGCCCAGGTCACGTCGAAACGCAGCGCGCTGGCGCTCTGGACGACGATTCGGCCGAGGACATCATTGGCACCCCCGAAGTACTCGCCGACGATCGCCCCGATGAGGCTGAGCGTGGTCCCGATCTTGAGCGCCGTGAAGAAGTACGGCAGTGCGTTCGGGATGCGAACGACGCGCAGGATGGTCGACTCGGAGGCGGCGTATGAACGCATCAGCTCAAGCGCGGCCGGTTCGACCTGGGTCAGACCGCGAGTCACGTTGACCACCACGGGGAAGAAGACCAATACCGCCACGATCATCATCTTCGACAGCGGATTGAGGACGCCGAACCAGTTGTTCATGAGCGGCGCGAAAGCGATCACCGGGACGGCGGACGCACCGATCGCGAGGGGCAGGAACACCTCCCGGGCGGAGGCGAAACGAGCCGTCACGAGCGCAAGGCCGACTCCGAGTGTGGTGCCGATGACGAGCCCCCCGAGTGCCTCGAATAGCGTCGCCGCCGCACCCTTGCCGAGCGACCAGCGGCCCTCTGCCCAGTTCTCGCCCAGCGCCGCGACGATCTGACTTGGCGCGGGGATCGGGAATCCGCGGACGTCGATATTGCGGACGACGAGCTCCCACAACGCGATCGTCCCGGCGAACACCAGGAGGGCGGGGGCGTAGTCGGCGAGACGCCGGCGCCAGCGCACCGCGCCCGGCTTCGTCCTCGCGGGCCGGCCAGCCCGGACTGCCGCGGTCATCCGATCCCGCCCTCGGCCATCATCCGCTCCGCGGAAGCCAGGCCGGCAAGGTCGGCCGCGACCGTCTCATCGGCGCCGCGCCGAAGCGCTTCGCGGACGGCGGTGACGAGTTCGAAATAGTGTGGCTGCTCGAGCGTATCGACGCCCCGTGGGCGGGGCAGGTCGATCTCGATGACGTCGGTGATCCGGCCCGGCCGGGCGCTCATGACGACGGCACGCGAGGACAGGAAGACGGCCTCCGGGATCGAGTGCGTGACGAATACCACGGTGATGCCGGTCTGCTCCCAGATTCGCAGGACCTCCTGGTTCATCCGCTCCCGGGTCATCTCGTCGAGCGCCCCGAACGGCTCGTCCATGAGCAGGATCGACGGCTCGAAGGCGAGGGCCCTGGCGATGGCCACGCGCTGCTGCATCCCACCCGATAGCTGATAGGGATGGTGCTGGGCGAAATCGGCCAGTTCGACCAACTCGAGCATCTCCTTCGTGCGCTCCGTCCGACGAGCGCCGTCGTAACCCATCAGCTCGAGGGGCAGCTTGACGTTGTCTTCGACCGACCGCCAATCGAACAGGACCGGCGCCTGGAAGACGATCCCATAGTCACGCGCCCGCCGAGCCGCGTCGGCCGACTTGCCGTTGACCTCGACCGTGCCCGCGGTCGGGTTCACGAGGTCGCCGATGATCCGGAGCAGCGTCGACTTGCCGCAGCCTGACGGACCGATCAGCGACACGAATTCGCCCTGGCGGATGTCCAGGTCGATCGCCTGGAGTGCCGTCGTCGTGACCGAGCCGCCGGTCACGAACACCTTGTCGACCTGGGCAAGCCTGACGACGGGATGCGAGTCCGTCATCCGTCCACCGCCATCCGACCGCGAAGGGTCAGGATCTCGAGGCCGCGGATGAGGATGAAGAAGGTGACCCCGAGGAGGGACGCGACGAGGATCGCCGCCCAGAGCTTCTCTGGCCCGCTGATGTACTGCTGGTTGAAGTTGATGATCGCCCGTCCGAGGCCGTCGGGGATACCACCGGGTCCTTCACCGATGATGGCGCCGACGATCGATGCCGTGGCCGCGATCTTGAGTGCCGTGAACAAGTACGGCAGGGACGCGGGTAACCGGAGCTTGCGATAGATGGCCCATCTCCCGGCGGCATACGAGCGCATCAGTTCGAGCGCGCGCGGGTCCGGAGCACGGAGCCCTCGGACCATCGCGATCGTGACGGGGAAGAAGGTCAGGTAGGTCGCCACCACGACGACGGACGTCACGTTCGGGCCGAGCGCAAAGACGATCATCGGTGCCAGGGCCACGATCGGGATCGTCTGGCTGGCGACGACATAGGGCACGAATGCACGCTCGGCGATGCGCGAATGAACGAACACGGTCGCGAGGAGCAGGCCAAGGCAGGCTCCGAGGATGAACCCGATGAGCGCCTCGCGCCAGGTGTAGAAGGCCGCGCCGACGAGGAACTGGCCGAGGGAAGCGTCAGCGCTGCGCTGGACCGGGGCAGCGAGGGCACCCAGGATACTGAACCAGTGCGGCAGGTTCAGGTCGTCCGCGAAGCTCCAGCGCATCGGCGGATCGTGATCGATCGCGAGGCCGGTGCCCAGGACGTCGTCGAACCGCCAAGGAACCCCGCCGACCCATTTGAGCGACTCCCAGATGACCAGGATCGCGAGCGCGAACAGGACGAAGGTCAGGACCTGGCGCCGCCGTGAGTGCCCCGATCGCCCATCCGAGCCCGCCCTCGCCATCGCCATCGACTACCCGGTGACTGCCTGATCGGCGATATCGAGTACGTCATCGATGATCTCGAAGCCCTCGGCCAGTTGTTCCTCGGTGATGCACAGCGGCGGGTTGGTGTGGATCGAGTTGTTGGGCAGCAACGTGTACAAGCCCGCCTCGCGGAGCGCCTTGCCGATCGCCTTCATCTCGTCCGACGTGCCATTGAACGGGGTCAGTGGCGTCCAGGGATCGCGGCTTCGGACGAGGTCGATGATCCCGAATAGTCCGAGATTGCGAGTCGCCCCGACGCTCGGGTGGCGCTCGGCCAACCGGGCGTGATGCTCGGCCATCACCGGACCGAGCCGGGCGGCGTTACCGATCAGATCATCCTCCTCGTAGACCGAGATCGTGGCGAGGGCGGCCGCCAGGCTGACCGGGTGGCTGCTGTAGGTCAGGCCGCCGTAGAACATCTGGGTCTCGAATCGCTCGGCGATCTCGTGACGCATGGCCACGGCCCCGAGTGGCAGGTACGAGCTGGTCAGGCCCTTGGCCATCGTCATCAGGTCCGGGGTCACGTCCCAGTGGTCGACCGCGAACCAGCGTCCGGTCCGGCCGAAGCCGGCCATCACCTCGTCGGCGACCATCAGGATGTCGTTGCGATCACAGATCTCGCGGACGCCGGCGATGTAGCCGTCCGGAGGGATGAGGATGCCGTTCGTCCCGACGATCGTCTCGAGGAAGACCGCGGCGATGCTCTTGGCGCCTTCATAGCGGATGACGTCCTCGAGACCCTGGAGACTTTCCGCCACGGGACGGGGTTCCGCCTCTCCCCAACGATGCGTATCCGGATACCGGACGACGCCCACGATGCCCGGCTCGTTGGCCCAGCGACGCGGGTCGCCGGTCAGCGTCATCGCCCCGAGCGTCGCACCGTGATACGAGCGGTAGCGAGCCAGGATCTTGTGTCGGCCCGTTGCATGACGAGCCAGTTTGATCGCATTCTCGACCGCCTCGGCCCCGCCAAGGGTGAAGAACACCTTGTCCATGTCACCGGGCAGGATCTCGGCCAGCTTTGCGCCAAGTCGCGCCCGGACTTCGGTCGTGAACGCCGGCTGGACGAACTGGAGCTTCGTCGCCTGGACTGTGATCGCATCGATGACCCGTCGATCGCCGTGGCCGATATTCACTGACATCAGTTGACTGTTGAAATCGAGGATCCGCTGACCCTCCGGGGTGTACAGGTACACGCCTTCGGCGTGGTCGATGGCGATCGGATCCAGGACGCCCTGGACTGACCACGAAAAGAAGGTATGGGCTCGTGACAGGGCGGCGATCTCCGCGCTGGTCATCGAGTCGGAGATGGTCGTGCTGCCCATTTGGTCCCTCCGGCGTGCTGTCGGCCGATTAGAGCACATCGGGCGGACCGGGCGCATCGTGACCCTCGCGTCAGCCGACCCGGCGACGCAGTTCCCCGATGTTGTCGACGATCAGCAGGACGCCGAGGGCGAGCAGGCCGACCAGCACGACCTCGCGCAGGAACGTGACGATCAAGACGGCGACCGATATGAAGGCCAGGATCAGGGTCAGCCGCAGCACGAGGTCCTTGACGTCCCGGCGGAAGAACGACTCGATCGCGAGGTACGAGCCGAACAGGACGATCAGCGCCACGACCGGCGGCAGGATGCGCAGCCAGATGATGACCGCCAGCCCGGCGACCAGCAGGCCGACGCTGAGGGCGGCCCACGCCTCCGCCAGAGCGCGGCGTTTGGTATCGACCGGGGGTTCCGGTTCGGACGCGTGGCGGAGGTGACCTCGGGGGTCGTCGAGGTGGCCGGCCTCGAGGTCCGCTACCCGGCGACGGGCAGCATCGATCGCCGTGCCCGTTTGGACCGCCTCCCCGCGCAGGCCGGAGAGTCGTGCCTCTCCCGACAGCAGCTCCGTCGTGCGACCGTCGCGGTACGCTTCGGCGCCGGGCGTGTCGCGGATCGCCGCGATCTCGGCCTGGATGAGCGGTAGCGTTCGTTCCAGATCGGCGGCGTCCGCCAACAGCCCTGACCGGACCTCGGTGAGCTCCTGGATCCGTGCCTTGAGGACCGGGACGGCCTGGGATGGTGGCGCGACCTTGTCCAGCCCGGAGAACCCGAGCGGATCGTGCCACGATTGGCGGACGGTTCCGGTGCGGGTGTACTTCGGACCGGCCGGAGCGCGTTCCCCGGCGAACCGATCGCCGGTATCGAGACCCCACAGGCCGGTGTAGTCGCTGACCCAGCCGTCCGAATCGCTGATCAGATGCGGCGTCCAGTCGATGTCGCCGGCGGGACCGACCACCGTGCCGTCGCCCCGCGCGTAGTCGACGAAGGGGACGCTCAACGTCCGCCGCACGCCGAGCGCCAGGTCGCCGGGATCCGGTTGATCGAGGGTGTCGCGCCAGACCCGTCGGATCAGCGCAAGCGGTCCCCGGAGGTTGCGCTCGCCTGGGAACGGCAGGCGCATGATGTACTCGCCCGGCTCGAGGTAGGTCGCGTGGGAACCGGCGCCCGGGTAGACGATCGGATGGCCGGCGTCGACGACAAGGCGCGGATCATCCCAGCGGCGGCGCAGGTCGTCCCCCTTCTCGTCGTGCGCGGCGGCACAGAACCAGGCCGGCCGGACCTCGCCATCGTCAAGGGCCTCGCAGACGACGAAGCACTGCTCCCAGTCCGCCTCGTGATCGTTGGCGCCCTCGAACGTGGAGCGCCAGTCGTTCATGGCATACAGGAACAGGTAGTGGAGGATCACCCAGCGTCCCTCGCGGACGACGCGCCCGTGATAGACGGCCCGCGGATCGGCGGCCCGGATCCGCTCATAGCGCTCGGATGCGGCCGCCGTGGTGCCACCCGGGACCCGGCCGCGGAGTAACAGCGACAGGACCAGCCCGGCGTCGACGAGTCGCGCGAGGAGTCCGACCCGCGCGAGACGTCCCGGAGCCGAGAACACCGGGCGACCGGACCGGTTTCGCCAGCGCGCCAGTTCGAGCGACCCCATCGGCTTGGCGACGAACCGCAGGAACTGGGCTTGGCCGGGTGGCGGTGCCGGTGTCGCCGCGAGCACGTCCACATCGAGCGTGCCGGCAGGGATCACGACGTTCGCTTCCCGGAGCGTCGGGCCCTCGAGCAAGTCGCAATTCGCGACATAGGCAGGCGCGTCCATCGGGAAGAAGAGCTCGCCGTGGGTGAATTTCAGGATCGGCGCGTGCCGTTGCAGGAGTTCGAGGTCCCGCTCGTCGGTCATCCGGGTCACACCTTGAATACCGAGCGAAGGTCGCGTTGGTTGAGATAGAAGACAGCGATCGCGTTGATGAGCATCGACCAGTAGCGTGGGTCACCGGCCAGCCACCAACCGAGACCGAGAGCGAGGACCGAGCCGGCTGTCACGATGGAGAGCGTCCAGCCCCAAGTCTGGCGGCGCCACAGACCGACGATGCTCGCGGCGCTGGCGATCAACAGGGCGACCAGGACGGCGAACGCGAGTCGGCCGGTATCGTCATCGATCGGAAAGAGCGGGATGACCGTGGTCGTGGCCCAGGCCTCCGACACGGTCCCCGTCATCAACAGAAGACCGATAACGAGGAGCGCGATACGTAGGACGGTCACCAACACGACGATCCTGATACCGATCGCCGCCGTCGAGGCCCGGACGGTCGTCTCGTCGCTCACGGCCGAAGGCTAGCAGAGGTGGGCGCGGACAGAGCGTGCCCGGGCCGTCAGCGGCCAGCCGGGCCGACCAGGACGTCGAGCGCGCCGACCAATGTCCGGACCTCGAGCCATCCGGCCGGGTGATGATCACCATCGACCTCGATCGGTTCCGGCGGGAAGGATTCGATCCGGACGGACTCGACAGCCCGTCGCACCGGACCGTCGGCCAGTTCGCCACGGGCATACAGGAGGCGTGCGGTGGAGTGGAGGCCGGCTACCGGATGGCCGCCAGCAACGACGATCAAGTCGAGTCGCCCGTCCGAGAGATCGATCCTGCGTCGCGGGCCGATCCGGCCCGGTACAAGTTCACCGCTGTTCGCGACCAGGACCAGGTAACCGCGGATCTCGAGCACCTCACCGTCGGCATCGATCCGGAAGTCGACAGGACGCAGGCGGGGCAGGGTCTTGAAGGCCGCACCGACATACGCGCCGAAGCGCATCCGGCGCTTCCACTCGTGCTCGGCGGCGGCCATGATCCGGGCGTCCAGCCCCATCCCGCAGGCGACGAGGAAGATCGACTCAGCGGTCGGTTCCGATGTATCTGGCGCGCCCCACCGCGCCTGACCCAGATCGATCGTCCGTGGGACGCCGTGGCGGATCACCGCCAGGGCCGTCCTGATCCCGCCGACGCCCAGTGAGCCGGCAAGCACATTGCCGGTACCACCGGGCACGATCGCGACGGGGGGGCGCGTCGCTCCTGCCACCAGTGCGGCCGCCGTCTGACTGATCGTGCCGTCACCACCGATGGCCACGACGAGCGAGGTCTCGGGCATGGACCCGAGCGCTGCGCGGGCCTCTTCGATATCGCCACCGACGACGACCGGTGTCCGCCCGGACCTGGCTCGCACCGCACGAGTCACGGCCTCGACGATCTCCGCGCGGCGAGCTGGATGATGCAGCCGCGCCGCGCGCTCGTTGACGATGATGAGGGGGGCAGTCGGATCCGTGTCGTGGTCGGTCATCGAGCGGAGGATAGTGGGTGGGGTCGGCTGCCGGCCGCCTGATCTCGATCCTGGGCGACGGGTCGGCGGGCCTCCAACCTGTATGCGGCGAGGGCCACCCCGGGCCGCGTCCGCTCAAGCATCAACGCCCGACAGCACGTTTTCATCGGCCCGGCTAGACTGCGCCCCGCAACCGACACCCTGATCAACACAGGAAACCGGAAAACACGAACACGCCCCGTTCGCACGGCTCCATGCGAGCCCATTCCGGCAATGCCCGATGTGTCGGCACCCTCCTGAACCAGGCCCAGGCCGGTTCCCCATGACAGCTCCGTGCGACTTCGCGGGCGCCATCGCCCGTCGCGCCCCAACGCGACGCTCTGGCAGGAAGGAGCACCATTGCGCACCCGACATCTGGGCGCTCGAGCGTTCATCCCATTCGCCCTCGCAGCCGCCGTCCTCTTCACCGTGGCGCCGACTGCACCGGCCGCGGCCGCGACGACCACGACGGAAGCGCAGCAGATCATCCGTATCGCTCGGAACCAGATCGGTGACCCGTGGCGTTCGGGCGCCGACGGCCCCCGGGCCTTCGACTGCTCGGGCCTGGCTCGCTACGCGTTTCGCAAGGCCGGCGACGGCAATGCCATCCGTGCCGGCAAGAACCGCTCCGCGTACGCGCTCCTGCGCTGGTTCCGAAACCACCATCGCGCCAGCAAGCACAACCCGAAGCGCGGCGATCTGGTCATCTGGGGCGGCGGCAGCCACGTTGGTATCTACATCGGTCATGGCAAGGCCATCAGCACCCTGATCGACGGGGTTCGGGTCCACCGCGTCCACGCTGTGACGGCGCGCTTCACTGCCTATCTCCACACGCGCATGTCGGCGACGCCCCGCGACTGACCGATCGCGCCCGGCATCAACCTGCCGGCGACAGCTCGCCGAGGCGCTCGGTCAATCGAAGGTTCTCGCGATAGTCGATGGGCACCTCGACAAGGGTCGGCCCGTCGTGCTCGAGCGCTCGCATCAGCGTCGGGTACAGGTCGGCAGCGGTCGATGGCCGGAACGCAGCCAACCCGAACGACTCGGCATACGCCACGAAGTCCGGGTTGCTGAACTCGACCCCGAACGGGCGCCCGAACTCGTTCCGCTGCTTCCAGTCGATCAGCCCGTAGCCGTCGTCGCGCCAGACGACGACCGTGATGTTCGCGCCGACTCGCCGTGCGGTCTCGAGTTCCTGGGAGTTCATCAGGAACCCGCCGTCGCCGCACAGCGCGACGACCCGACGATCGGGGTGGACGAGCTTGGCCGCGATCGCCCCAGGCAGCGCGATCCCCATCGCAGCGAAGCCGTTGGAGATGATGACCGTGTTGGGCTCGTAGGTCTGGTACAGGCGCGCGACCCAGACCTTGTGCGCGCCCACGTCGCTGACCACGATGTCCTCCGGACGAAGCGCACGACGCAGGTCGGCGATCGCCTTCTGGGGCCGGATCGGCCAGCCGTCGTCATGGTCGAATGCCTGCAGTTCGGCGAGCAAGGCGGTGCGCAGGTCCTGGTGGACGAGCGTCTCGCGGGCCTCGTGGCGCTCGCTCGCGGACCGGCCGGCGATGCCGCCAGACAGGGTGGCCTCCAGCACTCGGGCCAGCGAACCGTCGATATCGCCGACGAGCTCGACTTCCGGCCGATACGACCGATCGACCTCGGCCGGTTGGGTATCGATGTGGATGATCCGCTGGCGGCCGCCGGCGTTCCAACGTGCCGGCGCGTACTCGACCAGGTCGTAGCCGACAGCAACCACGAGATCAGCACGATCGAATCCCGACAGGACGTGGTCGCGGGCCTGGAGCCCGACGGCCATCAATGACAGGTGGCTTCGGTCGTCGATGGCGCCCTTGCCCATGAACGTGACCGCGACCGGAACGTGCAGGCCGTTGGCGAAGGCCCGAAGCGATCCCGATGCCTGACGGCGCAGGACGCCGTTGCCGGCGAGCACGAGCGGTCGGCTCGAGGCCCCGATGAGTCGTGCCGCGTGGGCGATCGCTTCGTCGGTGGGCTCCGGGAAATAGGTCCGCCCGGGCTGTATCGGAACCAGGTCATCGGGCACCGGCATGGCCGCGAGGTTCTCGGGCAGTTCGATGTGGGTCGGGCCGGGTTTCTCGAGTCGTGCCAGACGGAAGGCCTTGCGGGTCACCTCGGGGAGTGCCTCGACGAGCTCGATCCGCTGGTTCCACTTGGTCACCGGTTCGAACATCCGGACGATGTCGACGAACTGATGGGCCTCCTTGTGGATCTTGTCCAGACCGGTCTGGCCGGTGATGGCGACCATCGGCGCGTGATCCAGATAGGCGTCGGCGACACCGGTGATCAGGTTCGTCGCACCCGGGCCGAGGGTCGCCATCGCGACCGCGGCGCGACCGGTCAGTCGCCCGTACACGTCGGCCATGAAGGCGGCACCCTGTTCGTGGCGAGTCGTGATGTGTCGGACCCGGTCCTGTCGGCTCAGGGCATCGAGGATGTCCATCGTTTCCTCGCCGGGCACCGAGAACACGAATTCGCAGCCTTCGGCCTCGAGCGACTCGACCAGCAGCGACGCCGCGGTCCGGGCAGATCCGCCGGTCATGCGCTGGCGTCCACGGTCTCGGCTGCCGCCAGGATCGCGTCGGCAGTCCGGTCGATGTCGGTCGCCGTGGTCTGCCAGCCCGAGACCGAGACGCGCATCGCAACGCGACCCAGCCAGACCGTGCCGCCGAGCCACGCCGTGCCGTCGCGCTGGACGGCGTCGATGATCGCCCGCGTCCGCCGATCACCGACCTCCGGCTCCCGGTCGGGTGCTTCGAAGCGCACGAGGACCTGGTTGAGGACGACGTCGTTGAGGATCGAAGCGCCGCCCGCTCGCAACCGGTCGGCCATCTGCCGGGCCAGGGCCGCATCACGCTCGACGAGCTCGACGAGCCCGGACCGACCGAGCGACCGCAGCGCGGCCAGGACCGCGAAGCCGCGTGCCCGCCGCGACGATTCGGGCACCCAGTTGTAGGGATCGCGCTCGGCGCCTTCGGTCTCGACGTAATAGGCCGCCCCCAACTTCATCGCCCCATGATGGGCGGCAGGGTCACGGACGAAGACCAGCCCGGAGTCGTACGGCACGTTGAGCCACTTGTGGGCGTCGGTCGACCATGAATCGGCCGCATCGTGGCCGCGCATCAGGTCACGGAGCGATGGCACGGCTGCGGCCCAGATCCCGAAGGCGCCGTCGATGTGCACCCACGCGCCACGATCGTGGGCGATGGGGATCAACTCCGAGAACGGATCGAACGCGCCGGTGTTCACGTTGCCCGCCTGAAGGCAGACGATGACCGGTCCATCGATGCCGGCCAGCTCGCGGCGCAACGCATCCGCCTGCATCCGGCCCTGGTCGTCCGCCTCGACCACCCGGACGCGGTCCCCTTCCCGACCCAGCCCGAGCATCTGGAGCGAGGCGTAGATCGTCACGTGGCTCCCGGCATGGGTCACCACCGTGACCGGCGGCGCGCCCTGCAACCCGAACCGCTCGACGTCCCAGCCGACCCGATCGAGGACCGCATGACGAGCCGCCGCGAGGGCGGTGAAGTTGGCCATCGTGGCGCCGGTCACGAACCCGACGCTGGTCCCGGCCGGTAGTCGCAGCAGCTCGACCAGCCAGTCGGCGGCCACCTCCTCGGCGACCGCGGCCGCCGGAGAGAGTGCATACAGCCCGGCATTCTGGTCCCAGGCACTGGCCAGCCAATCCGCGCCGAGGGCCGCGGGCAGACCGCCACCCACCACGAACCCGAAGTAGCGCGGCCCTGCGCTGGCGACCAGGCCCGGATCCGCCGCGCTGGCCAGCCATTCGACGACCTCGATCGGATCCGACGGTCCATCCGGGATCGGCCCGCCCAGACCGGCCCGCAGCGCGGCCAGATCGACCGTCCCGCCGACCGGGCGGGTCGCCAGCGAATCCAGGTAGCCGACCGCCAGTTCTGCCGTTCGCCCCAACACATCGTGATCGCCGGACAACTCGATGGACCTCCTCCGTGCTCGTCGGATGCTACCGTGAGGGTACCCGCAGCGAGGACCGCCCGATGGACCATGCCGCCTTCAAATCCTGGCTCGATCGGTACATCGATGCCTGGCGCCTGCTGGACCCGATCGCCATCGGCGACCTGTTCAGTCTCGAGGTCCGTTACGCGTTCGACCCCTTCGGCGAAGCCGTGGTCGGCCGACCGGCTGTCGTGGCGGCGTGGCTCGCCGAGCCCGACGACCCCGGCTCGTGGGAGGCCGACTACGAGGTCCTGGCGGTCGATGGCGACGCCTACGTCGCCCACGGCCGAACACGCTACCTGACCGATGACCGGGCCACGGTGGATCGCGAGTTCGCCAATGTCTTCGTCTGCCGCTTCGATACCGATGGACGCTGCCGCGAGTTCACCGAGTGGTATATGCGCCGGCGACCCGAGGTGCTCCCGGACTGATCCGTCGTTCTCCGCGGTGTACGCTCTTCCCGCTTCGAGCCATCCGACCGCAACGACCAGCGAGGTGACCGACAGATGCCCCGAACCGTCCGCGGTGCACTCGTCCAGGCGACCTGGACCGGCGACAAGGAATTGATGATCCAGAAGCACGAGGGGTACGCCCACGAGGCGGCCAAGCAGGGCGCCCAGTTCATCCTCTTCCAAGAGCTGTTCTACGGGCCGTATTTCTGCCAGGTCCAGGACGCCCAGTACTACAGCTACACGGAACTCATCCCCGACGGCCCGACGACCCGGCGGATGGAGGATCTCGCCAAGCAGACCGGGATGGTCGTGGTCGCGCCGATGTACGAGGAGGATGAGCGAGCCTCGGGCATCTACTACAACACGGCGGCCGTCATCGACGCCGACGGGACGTACCTGGGCAAGTACCGCAAGACCCACATCCCGCACGTCAAGGGCTTCTGGGAGAAGTTCTACTTCCGGCCCGGCAACCTCGGCTATCCGGTCTTCGAGACCGCCGTGGGCAAGATCGGTGTGTACATCTGCTACGACCGCCACTTCCCCGAGGGGGCACGGGCGCTCGGCTTGAACGGGGCGGAGATCGTGCTCATCCCGAGCGCGACATCCCGCGGCTTGTCCGAATATCTCTGGCGGATCGAGCAGGTCAGCCACGCGGTGGCCAACGGCTATTACGTCGGGACCATCAATCGGGTCGGCATCGAGGCCGACATCGGCGACGACGACTTCTACGGCCAGAGCTACTTCGTCGACCCCCGCGGCCAGTTCGTCGGCGAGCTGGGCAGCGCCCACGACGAGGAACTCATCGTCCGGGACCTCGACCTCGACAAGATCACCGAGGTTCGCAACACGTGGCAGTTCTACCGCGACCGGCGACCTGAGGCCTACGCCGACCTCACCCGACCCTAGCGGCCGGGCAGATGCAGTTCGCGTTCACCCTCAAGCCTGAACATTCGCTCGAGCGGACGCTGGCGCTGACCCGTCAGGCGGAGGCAGCTGGCTTCGAATATGGCTGGTTGTTCGACTCCCACGTCCTGTGGCGCGAGCCGTACGTCCTGCTGACCCTGATGGCTGAGGCGACCACGACGATGCGTCTCGGGACGTGCGTCACCAACCCTGCCACCCGCGAGCCGTCGGTCACGGCATCGGCGCTCGCGACGCTCGATGAGATCTCGGGCGGCCGGATGGACCTCGGCATCGGCCGGGGCGACTCGGCTCGGCGCGTCCTCGGCAAGCCACCGACCACGATGGCCACGCTCGAGGAGGCGATCGTCGTCATCAAGGCCCTCGTCGAGGGGCGCTCCATCGAATACGAGGGGACCGAGCTCAAGCTGCCCTGGACCGGCTCCTGGGCCCTGCCCGTCTGGGTCGCCGGGTACGGACCGATGGCCCTGAAGATGACCGGTCGCGTGGCCGACGGGCTGATCCTCCAGCTGGCCGATCCTGACCTCATCCGCTGGTTCGTCGGCCAGATGCACGAGGCGGCATCGGCGGCCGGTCGCGATCCGGCGTCGATCAAGGTCCAGGCGGCGGCGGCGGCGTACGTCGGACCACGGGACGTCGGGCGGGAACGGGCACGCTGGTTCCCGGCGCTGGTCTCCAATCACGTGGTCGATCTGGTCAACAAGTACCCCCTCGAGGACCTCCCGGAGTCCCTGATCGGCTACGTCCGTGATCGATCCGGCTACGACTATCAGCACCACGCCGAAGTCGGCTCGTCGAACTCCGCGTTCGTCGGCGACGAGGTCACCGACCGGTTCTGCATCCTCGGCCCGGCCGATGAGCAGGTGGCCAAGTTGCGCGAGCTGGCTGACGCCGGGGTCGACCAGTTCAATCTCTACCTCATGAACGGCGACGAGGAAGCCCAGCTCGAGGCCTACGGCAGGGATGTCATCCCGGCCCTCCGGGACTGACGGCGCCGGGCCGGATGGGCCGGAGGTCAGGCTGGCGTCCAGTACCCGGTTTCGGCCACCATGGTCGTCCATCCGTCGAGATCGGCCGTGGAGGAACGGCCGGACTGCCTCGATTCGGATCGTGCATGGAGGTGCGCCGGTGATCAGACGACATGGTCGAGACCCGTGGTGGGCCGACGAAGGCGCAGGAGCCAGGCGGACCCGGCGCCGGGTCCAGGCCGAAAGCCTCCTGGCGATCGCCATGGCCATCGCCGCCTGCGGACTCATCAGCGCTCTCTGGCTGCGGGCACTGGCGCCGCTCGCCTCGTCCTTCGGCCTGAGCTGACCTCGACCGGCTGAACCTGCGGGGGCGCAGCGCATCGCCTACGATGCTGGTCCTGACCTGACCGATGCCGACCTGGCGAGGAGGGACCGATGCGCACCCTGATCAGCGGCGGGACGATCGTCACCGCCGACGGCTCCACCGTCGCCGACGTCCTGGTCGATGGCGAGACGATCGCCCAGATCGGCGCTGACCTGGCGGCAGCCGGCGTCACGGCCGACGAGACCATCGACGCGACCGGCAGATACCTGATCCCCGGCGGCATCGACGTTCATACCCACATGGAACTGCCGTTCGGCGGCACCTTTGCCAAGGACACCTTCGAGACCGGGACGCGCGCGGCCGCATTCGGTGGGACCACGACCGTGGTCGACTTCGCCGTCCAGTCGCGCGGCGGGTCGCTGCGCGATGGGCTCGACACCTGGCACGCCAAGGCCGAGGGAAACGCCGTCGCCGATTACGGCTTCCACATGATCATGAGCGACGTCAACGACGCGACGCTGGCCGAGATGGACGGCCTGGTCGCGGAAGGCGTCCCGGACTTCAAGCTGTTCACCGCCTACCCGGGCGTCTTCTACAGCGACGACGGGGCGATCTTCCGGGCGATGCAGCAGACGGCCCGCAACGGCGGCCTGATCATGATGCATGCCGAGAACGGCATGGCCATCGATGTCGTCGCCGAGCAGACGGTCGCCGCCGGGACGACCGACCCGATCGGCCACGGGCTCGCCCGCAAGTCGATCTTCGAGGGCGAGGCGACCAGCCGGGTCATCCGTCTGGCCGAGGCGGCCGAGGCGCCCGTCTATATCGTCCATCTGTCGGCCAAAGAGGCGCTCGACGCCGTCCGTGACGCACGTGACCGCGGCTCGAAGGTATTCGCCGAAACGTGCCCGCAATACCTGTTCCTGTCGCTCGACGACCTGGGCCACGGGTTCGACGGCGCCAAGTTCGTGTGCTCCCCTCCCCTGCGCACGAAAGACCACTGGGACGACCTGTGGACGGGGCTGGTCCGCGACGATCTCCAGCTCGTCGCGACCGACCATTGCCCGTTCGACTTCCACGGCCAGAAGGAACTCGGCCAGGGCGACTTCCGCAAGATCCCCAACGGGCTGCCAGGCGTCGAAGATCGGATCGACCTGCTCCACGACGGTGGCGTCGTGGCCGGCCGGATCACCCGCGAGCGCTGGGTCGAGATCATCTCGACGGCGCCAGCCAAACTGTTCGGGATGTTCCCGCAGAAGGGCGCGGTGGCGATCGGATCCGACGCCGACCTGGTCGTGTACGACCCGGACCGGACCCGCGTGATCTCGGCGAGTAGCCACCACATGGACGTCGACTACTCGTGCTACGAGGGCCGGACCGTTCAGGGCGCCAGCGACGTCGTCATGTCACGCGGCTCGGTGATCGTCCGTGATGGCGAGTTCACGGGCCGCAAGGGCCACGGCCGGTTCATCAGGCGCACGCCGGCCGACTACGCCCGGATGAGCTGAGCGACGCAGGAGGTTCGCGTGAGCATCATCGATGCCCGCTTCGGGCACGTGAACGTCACCGCCCACGACTGGCGTCGACTGGCGGCGTTCTATCGCGACGTCTTCGGCTGCGAGTTCGTCCCGCCGGAGCGCGACATCCGCGGCCCCGACCTCGACGCGGCGACCGGCCTGCACGATGCCCATCTGACGGGTGCCCACCTGCGCCTGCCCGGGCACGGCGATGGCGGTCCGACCCTCGAGATCTTCCAGTACGACGCACTGGACGACCACCCGGGAAGCCGGGTGATTCGACCGGGCTGGGGGCACGTCGCGTTCCAGGTGCCCGACGTCCCGAACGCGGTGGAGGCCGTCGTCACCGCCGGGGGCGCCCAGTTCGGCGAGGTCGTTGCCATGCGGACCAAGGACGGCCGGCGGGTCACCTGGGTCTATGCGACGGATCCAGAGGGGAACCTCGTCGAGCTGCAAGCCTGGTCCTGAAGCGCATCGACTGGAAGGCGCGGCGAAGATGACGATCCCGTCCGGCGTCGTCGTCCTTGACGGCGGGCTCGCCACCGAACTCGAGGCGCGCGGCTTCGACCTGTCCGGTCGGCTCTGGTCTGCGCGTCTCCTGGTGACCGACCCCGACGCGATCGAGCAGATCCACCTCGACTACTTCCGGGCCGGCGCCCGGGTGGCCACGACGGCGAGCTACCAGGCGAGCGTGCCCGGGTTCGAAGCGGCCGGTCTGGACCGAGCCGCCGCGTTGGCTGCCATCGCAACGAGCGTCACGGTCGCCCGCCGCGCCCGCGAGCGCTATGGCGAGGAGACCAGGGAGCCCATCGACGACCTGCTCGTGGCAGGCTCCGTAGGTCCGTACGGCACGCTCCTTGCGGACGGATCGGAGTACCGCGGCGATTACGACCCAGGACGGGCGGCGTTCGCCGCCTTCCACCGACCACGCATCGAGGCGCTCATCGCCGGCGGCGTCGACCTCCTGGCGATCGAGACGATCCCGACCGTGCGCGAGGCGGAGGTGCTCGTCGGCATCCTCGATGAAGTCGCGATGCCAGCCTGGCTCAGCTTCTCATGCCGGGATGGCGGTTCGACGTCCGCGGGGGAGCCGATCGAAGACGCGATGGCTTTCGGGTCGAACCCGCGCGTCGTCGCCATCGGAGTGAACTGCACGGCTCCACGGCACCTGCCCGCACTTCTGGAGGCGGCGAGCTCCGCGACCGATCGACCGCTCATCGCGTACCCGAATGCCGGCGATCGTTGGGATGCCGGTTCGAGGCGGTGGATCGCCGACCCGACGGGCGCATTCGATCCCGTGGCGGTCGCCTCCTGGACCTCGTACGGCGCCACCTGGCTGGGCGGCTGCTGCGGGACCGGCCCCGCCCAGATCCGCGCGCTCGCGGACGTCATCGCGGCCAGTGAAGGAGCCGTCGCATGACGATCCAGGAGCCCGCCAGCCCGTAAATGAACCGATAGGCGTGCGCGCTCTAGGCAGCGACCTCGGTCGAGCGACCGCGGAACAAGCGCAACGCCGCCAGGATCAGCGCCTCGATGAGTGTCCAGGCGATCAACGCGACGATCGCGGCGATATCAAGGACCGAACCTTGGTCGCCCTTCACGCGATCGAGCTGGAACATGTCGACGAACGGGTTCACGAACGGCTGGGTAACGTCCAGGATGATCCGGACGATGTCGTTGCCCGGATTGGCGATGAGCAGCAGCAGGATGATTCGGAGGATCAGCAGCGCCTGCAGGATCCCGAAGGCGAACGTCACGACGCGGGCCGCCATCGTCACGCCGCTCGGTCCCGAGGTCGTGCGCGTATCGGTGGTCCGGAGCGTACTGGTCGTGGCTGGCGTCCCGGCGGTCGTCGGAGTGACCGGGATGTCTGTCCCGGTCGTCTGGGTCTCGGTGGTGGTGGAGCGCTCGTAGTCGGTCATGTGTCCCTCCTGAGGGCGCAACGCTATGAGCGCCCGGGTCCAGACCGCTCGATCCGCGACTGCCGCAAGCCTTGCAACTCCGTTGCAATCCCCGGATGCGTGTTCAGCGCGTGCGCGGGAAGCCGAGATCGATCTTGGACGTGCCCGGATCCGGCCAGCGCGAGGTGACGATCTTGGCGCGCGTGTAGAACTGCACGCCCTCGGGGCCGTACATGTGCAGGTCGCCGAACAGGCTGTTCTTCCAGCCGCCGAAGCTGTAGTACGCGACCGGGACCGGGATCGGCACGTTGATACCGACCATCCCGGCGTCGACCTCGAACTGGAACTGCCGAGCCGCTCCCCCGTCGCGGGTGAAGATCGCCGTGCCGTTGCCATACGGGTTGTCGTTGACGAGCTTGACCGCCGCATCGTAGGTGTCGACCCGCATGACGGTCAGCACCGGGCCGAAGATCTCGTCGCGGTAGGCGTCCATCGACGGCGTGACGTGGTCGATCAGCGAGACACCCAGGAAGAAGCCCCCGTCGGACTCGTCGTAGAGCGGATGGTCGCGTCCATCGGTCACGACCGTCGCGCCCTGTGCCGGGCCGGAGTCGAGATACGACGCCACCTTGTCGCGGTGCTGGCGGGTCACGAGTGGGCCCATCTCGGATGCCGGATCGCTGCCCGGTCCGACGGTGATCCTGGGCAGACGCGCCTTGATCGCCTCGACCAGCGGATCGGCCACCGACCCGACGGCCACGATGGTCGCGATGGCCATGCAGCGTTCGCCGGCGGAGCCGTATCCGGCCGAGACCGCGGCGTCAGCGGCCATCTCGATGTCGGCGTCGGGCAGGACGATCATGTGGTTCTTGGCGCCACCCAGAGCCTGGACCCGCTTGCCGGCCTTCGTCCCCGTTTCGTAGATATATCGAGCGATCGGGGTAGAGCCGACGAAGGAGATCGCCGCGATGTCCGGGTGGGCGAGGATCGCGTCGACGGCGACCTTGTCGCCGTGCACGACGTTGAAGACCCCATCCGGCACGCCGGCCTCGGCCAGCAGTTCGGCCAGCAGGATGGCGGCGGACGGATCCTTCTCGGACGGCTTGAGGATGAATGTGTTGCCGGCGGCGATCGCCGTCGCGAACATCCACATCGGGACCATCGCCGGAAAATTGAAGGGGGTGATCCCCGCGACGACGCCCAGCGGCTGACGGATCTGGTAGACGTCCACGCCGCCGGACACCTGTTCGGAGAACCCGCCCTTGAGCAGATTCGGGATGCCGCACGCGAACTCGAGGTTCTCGATCCCGCGGGCGATCTCGCCGAGTGCGTCAGAGGGCACCTTGCCGTGCTCCGCGGTCAAGAGTGCCGCGATCTCGTGACGGTGCGATTCGACCAGGTTGCGGATCTTGAACATGATGTCGGTCCGCTTCGACAGGGACGTGGCCCGCCAGCCAGGGAACGCCGCCCTGGCCGCTTCGACGGCCGCACCGACCTCGTCGACCGACGCGTAGTCGACCTGCCGCGCGACCGAGCCGGTCGCCGGGTCGTAAACGGGGCCTTCGCGCCCGGACGTTCCGGCCACGCTCCTGCCGCCGATCCAATGGCTGACGCGGGCTGGGTCGGGCCCGGTCGCGGTTCGGCGGTCGGGTTCAGCGATCTGTGTCATGACTCGGACCTCGTGATGGGTGTCGAAACGATACTCCCGGGCGGGTCGGACTCGCCCGAGGAGGGTCGGCCGGCGGTCCGACGCGGCAGGACCGACATGAGGATCACGATCAGGAAACAACCGATGCCGATGGCCACCGATACGATCCCGCCCGCGTTCAGGTCATTCCAGGCCACTGGATCGCGCCACGTGGTCGAGACGAGGGCTCGCACGACGGCCCACAGACCGATGGCCAGGAAGAAGAGCCGACCATCGCGACCACCGAATGCCCCCAGGATGACCGCGATGGTCAGCCCCACGAGGATCACCAGCGTCGCCGCCCCTTCCACGGCCTGTGAGGGCACGGACGGCAGCGCCGGCAACAGCGATGCCCATGGCCCGGGACCGAGATAGGCCGTCGCCCACGAAGCGTCACTCGGCTGTCCCTGGCCCGCCCCGGTCAGGACCATCGTCAGCTTGCCCGCCCCGATGACGAACAGCGCCGGTAGCGCGGCCAGATGCAGCCAGCGACCGATCGGCGCGTCCAGGAGACTCGCGACGTACGCGCCGGTCAGTGTCCCGCCGACGACCGCGAGACCGAGTTCCAGGCCGCCCACCGATGGATCGACAAGGTGCAGCGGATCGGGCCCGAACGCGTCCATGTGGAGCAGGAGGTAGCCAAGCCGGCCGCCGATGACAGCCCCCGGAACGATCCCGATCGCGATGAACAGGACGTCATCGGCTCGTAACCCGCTGCTGACGGCCAGCAAGCCGGCAAGGACGAGCGCCGCCACGATCACGGCCGCGAGGGTCAGCGTCCCCCACAGGATCGCCACATCGAACAGATGGGCGTACGGATCGAACTGGAAGGTCACGACGGCGATCGGCACGGTGTCTGAGAGTGTATAGAAGGCGGTCCGGAACCCGCCCCGGGCTCAGGGCGTCTGGTGGGGACAACCCACCTTGAGGGCTCACATGAACGACCCGCGCTACCATCGGATCATGACATCGCGTCGCGTCGGCCTCCTGGCCGCCATGTTCGTCCTTGTCGGCTGCACGGCGGCCGGACCATCGGCGATCCCCGCCTCGAGCAGGCCGACGCCCTCGTTCGAACTCGCCAGTCAGCAACCCACCGAGGTGCCCGGGGCCAGCCTGACGCCGGCACCCGATAGCGGGGGCGTGCCCTCCGCGATCATCGAGGCGGTGAAGATCGAGATCGCCGATGATGCCGGCCTCACCCCACGAGACGTGACGATCGTGTCTTCCGAGGCCGTCACGTTCGCCGACGGCAGCCTCGACTGTCCGATGCCCGGCGTCAATTACATCCAGGTGCAGGTCGATGGCTTCATCGTCGTCGGCATGGCCGGCGGGACCACGTTCGACTATCGGGGCACGAGCCCGACCGACCTTCGCCGCTGCGAGAAGCCCCGCTGACGCGTCCCGTCAGGCGAGTTTGGCGACCAGTTCCCGGACCGCGGCGGTCGAGGCCTCGAACGCAGCCTGCTCATCCGCGGTCAGGCTGATCTCGAAGACTCGCTCCATGCCGCCGGCGCCAAGCACCACCGGAACTCCGACGAACAGACCATCGACGCCGAATTCGCCGGCGAGCTGGACCGCGCACGGCAGGACTCGCTTCCGATCGAGCAGGATGGACTCGACCATCTCGAAGGTCGAGGCCGCGGGAGCGTAGAAGGCCGAGCCCGTCTTGAGCAGGGCGACCACTTCGGCCCCGCCGTTCGCCGTCCGTTCCTCCAACGCCTTCACGCGTTCGGCCGTGAGCAGTTCGGTGATCGGTACGCCGGCCACCGTCGAGTAGCGCGACAGCGGGACCATCGTGTCGCCGTGGCCACCCAGCACGAATGCGTGGGTGTCCTCGACGGACACGCCGAGTTCGCCGGCGATGAACGTCCGGAACCTCGCCGAGTCAAGCACGCCGGCCATGCCCAGGACGCGTTCGCGGGGGAACCCCGAGGCAGCCATTGCCACGTGACACATGGCGTCGAGCGGGTTCGTGACGATGATCAGGATCGCGTCGGGCGAGTGTGTCGCAGCCTGCTCGACGACGGTCCGGACGATGCCGGCATTCTTGGCCAGCAGGTCGTCGCGACTCATCCCCGGCTGGCGGGCGAGTCCGGATGTCACGACCACGATGTCCGACCCGGCGGTGTCCGCATAGTCGTTCGTCCCGGTGATTCGCGCGTCATGCCCGACGACGGGCGCGGCCTCGGCCAAGTCCAGGGATTTGCCCTGGGGCAGGCCGTCGACGATGTCGACGAGGACGACGTCGGCCAGCCCCGCCTCGGCGATCCGCTGGGCAGTGGTTGCGCCGACGTTGCCGGCGCCGATGACGGTGACCTTGTTGCGGGACATCAGGGCAGGGACTCCTTGGCTAGCGGACGGTCGGGCCGGCAGCGGCCACAGCCGACGAGACCCCGTCGACAAAGGCGGTGAAGTTATCGGTGAACATCCGGGCAAGCCGCGCCGCCGCCACATCGTAGGCCGCCGGGTCGGCCCACGTCGTCCGCGGATCGAGGAACGGATCCGGGACGTCCGGGACATGTAGCGGGACATCGACCGCGAAGGTCGGATCCTGGCGGGTCGGGACACTGTCCAGCAGCCCATCGAGGGCGGCCCGGACCATGGCCCGGGTGTGGTCGATATTCATCCGCTCACCGGTCCCGTACGCGCCGCCGGTCCAACCCGTGTTGATCAGCCAGACGGGGACGTCATCGCGCTCGAGCCGGTCGACCAGCATGGCCGCGTATTCGCCGGGATGACGAGGCATGAACGGCGCCCCGAAGCAGGCCGAGAACGTGGCAGTCGGCTCCTTGACCCCGATCTCCGTGCCGGCCAGTTTGGCCGTGTAGCCACTGATGAAGTGATAGGCCGCCTGCTCGCGAGTCAGGCGAGAGATCGGGGGCAGGACGCCGAATGCGTCGGCGGTCAGGAAGATGACCGCCTTGGGCGGGCCGGCGATCCCGGTGGGATCGGCATTGCCGATGAATTCGAGCGGGTAGGCGCCCCGGGTATTCTCGGTCAGGCGGTCCGAGTCGAGGTCGAGTTCCCGAGTGCGCGGATCCAGGTCGACGTTCTCGAGGACCGTCCCGAACCGCTTCGTCGTGGCGAAGATATCCGGTTCGTACATCGGCGACAGGCGGATCGTCTTGGCGTAGCAGCCGCCCTCGAAGTTGAAGGTCAGGCCATCGCCCCAGCCATGTTCGTCGTCACCGACGAGGCTGCGCAGCGGATCGGCCGAGAGGGTCGTCTTGCCGGTCCCCGACAGGCCGAAGAAGATCGCGGCGTCACCGTCCTTGCCGACGTTAATGGCCGAATGCATCGGCAATATGCCCTCGTCCGGCATCAGGAAGTTCATGACCGTGAAGGCACTTTTCTTGATCTCGCCGGCGTACTCGGTGCCGACGATCAGGATCTCCATCCGGCCCAGGTGGACCAGGATGGCGGTGCCGGTCCGCGTTCCGTCGGTCTCGGGGTTCGCCTGGAACGATGGAACGTCGATGATGGTGAAGTTCGGGGCGAAGCTGGCCAGCTGAGTGGCGGTCGGCCGCCGGAACAGGTTTCGGGCGAACAAGCTGGCCCACGCCGTCTCCGTGTAGACACGAAGTGAGCGCTGGTGGGCCGGTGACGCGCCGATCAGGCAGTCCTGGCTGTACATCGGCCGGTCGGCGATGTATTCGACCAGGCGGGATCGAAGCGCTGCGTACTGTGCCTCGCTGATGGGCCGGTTGACCTGACCCCACCAGATCTTTTCGCGACTCGACGGTTCATCGACGATGAACTTGTCCTGTGGCGATCGGCCGGTGTGCTTGCCGGTCCGGACAACGAGCGGGCCGTCGGCGGCGATGAGGCCCTCACCATGTCGGATGGCGTCCTCGTACAGCTCGGCGGTCGGCAGGTTGCTGCGCAGGGTGCGACCCAGAACGGGCGGTTTGGTCGGCGCTGTTGTGGCCATCGGCGGTGGACTCCAGTGCACGGGCGATCACGGTCTGATCGACCGGCCGCGCGTGATGCGTGCCTGTCGGCCCGCAGGAGTCGGCTTCCGCAGTCGTGTTTGACATCGATGCTACCACGTTGCGAAAAGGTTGCGGTCAGCCAGAGGTACTGGGGCTCGCCCCTGCCGGCGGCGCCGGCGCGCGCGTGTACCAGACGCGCGTTTCACATGAGTGAGCGTGGCGCATGGCCATTTCCTGCCGGATCCGGCGTAACAGTGGCTTGGCCACGCTGGCCCGTCGCGAATCCGCGTGTGGAACACGCGCCCCGGCCACCCCGGCCACGCGCCCCGGCCACCCGCACGCGCCCCGGCCACCCCGGTCACGCGCCCCGGCCACGCCTCATCGTCACGACCCGTCGAGGGCGCGCTCCAGGTCCGAGATCAGGTCGTCGATGCCCTCGATGCCGACCGACAGCCGGATGAGCGCAGGGTCGACAGCCAGTGGTGATCCGGCCACCGAGGCGTGGGTCATCGCCGCCGGGATCTCGATCAGCGACTCGACGCCGCCGAGCGATTCGGCCAGGGTGAACAGACGCGTGCTCTGGGCGATCGCGATCGCCCGTTCCGCGGCCGATCGATCGGCGCGGCCGCCAGCCGATGGCACGAACGTGACCATCCCACCTTGACCGGGATACCGGACGGTCGCCACATCCGGCCGCCCGCGGAGGAAGGCGACGACCGCCGCGGCATTCATCCCGTGGCGCTCCATCCGGACATGCAGCGTGCGGAGACCGCGCAGCACCAGGAAGCAGTCGAGCGGCCCGGGCACCGCGCCCATCGCGTTCTGCAGGAACCGCAGCCGGTCGGCGACCGCCGGATCCGAGGTGGCCGCCACGCCCACGATCGTGTCCGAATGACCGGCCAGGTACTTGGTCGCGGAGTGGAACACCACGTCGGCACCAAGCGTCAACGGTTGCTGTAGCGCCGGCGAGGCGAACGTGTTGTCGACGACCACCAGCGGTCGACGTCCTCCCTCGGCCGCGCGACGGGCGACCGTCGCGACCGTCATCGCGATGTCGACGATCTTGAGGTGCGGGTTCGTCGGCGTCTCGAACCAGACGAGTCGGGTTCGCTCCGTGAGGGCCTCCCACAGGGCGTCGGAGCCGCTGGCGAGATCGACGTACCGGGCATCGACTCCAGCTCCGCGTCGGACGCGTTCGAGATATCGGTAGGTCCCACCGTACACATCGTCGCCGACCACGATCTCGTCGCCCGGCTCGGCCAGCTCGGCCAACGCCGCGGTCACCGCAGATCCGGACGCGAAGGCGATCCCGTCCGTCCCGTGCTCGAGCGCCGCGACCGCTCGCTCGAGCCGTTCACGGGTGGGGTTCTGCGAGCGTGCGTACTCATACCCCCGGCGGGGTCGAGCGACGCCATCCTGGGCATACGTCGAGGTCTGGTAGATCGGCGGCGAAACGGCCCCGGTCAGCTCATCCGGTTCAGCGCCGGCGTGGACCGCCAACGTCTCGAAGCTCGGGTGACGGTCGGCGTCGGACATCCGGCCCATGGTAGCCGGGCGATCAGGACGTCGGCGGCCAGCCATCGAGTTCGAACACGAGTTCCTCGCCGTCGAAGTCGTCCACGTGAACGCCGACCTGGCGAAACCCGAACTTGGCGGCCACGGCCAGGGAGGCGGTGTTGTCGGGTGAGATCGACGCCAGGAACCGATCGACACCCTGTTCGTGTGCCCAGTCGAACATCGCGGTCACGACCTCTGTGGCCACCCCTTGGCGCCGGTACGCCGTCTCTACCCGATAGCCGATCTCCACCCGACCGTCGGTATCGGGCGGGCTGTGGAAGCCGACCGTGCCGATCGTCCGCCGCGACTTGTCCGCCTCGGTCAGGACGATCGCCCGGCCGAGCCACGGCTGCGCGGCAGGGTCGACCGAGAGGTCGGCGATCCGGAACTGGAGGAAATGGACGAGCTGGTCGGGCAGGTCGGCCGGGATCGAGGCGCCCAGCTCCTTCTCGGCTGCGGCCAGGTCCCGATCGACGAGCCGGAGCATGAACGAAAGGGACATCGAGACCAGCTCGAACCGGCGCGTGCGGATGTCCGGGACGATCATCCGCGCGGTCGATGGGCGAGGTATTCCAGCAGGTCGAGCTTCGTCACGACCCCGATCGGTCGACCGCCGCGGACGGCGATCAGCGCCGACGTCTCGCCGGCCAGCAGCGCGAACGCCTCGTCCAGACTGGCTGCCACCTCGACCATCGGCAACGGGCCGTTCATGACCTCGCCGACCGTCCGTTCCACGACCGATGGGTCGCGATAGGCGCGGTCGAGCAGGCTCTTCTCGGTGATCGAGCCCACGATGCCGTCGATGGCATCGCCGTCGGGCTGCTCGGAGACAGGCAGCTGACTGATCCCGAATTCCTGGAGGACGGCGATGGCATCGCCGACGCGCTGCGTGGTCCTGGCGAGGACGAGGTCGGGCAGCGGTCCGGCGTGATGGCGGTCGCCGAGCAGATCGCCCACCCGCGCGACGGCCCCCGTCGTCGCCAGCAGGCCGTTGACCCGCATCCATTCGTCGTTGTAGATCTTCGAGAGATAGCTCCGGCCGCTGTCGGGCAACAGGACCACCACGAGCGCCTGCCGGCCATCTGCCTGTACCGCGAGATCGCGGACGACCTCCAGCGCGGCGACCATCGCGGTGCCGCAAGAGCCGCCCGACAGGATGCCTTCCTCGCGAGTCAGACGGCGGGCCATCGAGAACGCGTCCCGGTCGCTGACCCGGACCCAGCGGTCGATGACGGTCGGATCGTACGTCCCGGGCATGAAATCCTCGCCGACGCCCTCGGTCAGGTACGGTCTGGCGGTATCGCCCGAGAGGACACTCCCTTCCGGGTCGGCGCCGATCACCTGGATGGCGGGATTCCGGGCCTTCAGCGCACGAGCGGCCCCGGAGATCGTCCCGCCCGTCCCCACGCTTGCTACGAAGTGGGTGATCTGCCCGTCCGTCCCGTCCCACAACTCGGGTCCCGTCGTTCGCTCGTGGGCGGTCGGGTTCTCCATGTTCCAGTATTGGTCGGGCTTGAAGGCACCGGGGATGTCACGGGCCAGGCGCGCCGCGACCGAGTAATAACTCTCGGGCGACTCCGGATCGACGTTGGTCGGGCAGAGCACGACTTCCGCGCCATACGCCCGAAGGAGCTGCTGCTTCTCGGCCGACTGCTTGTCGGCCATCACGAAGATGCATCGGTAGCCCTTCAGCGCGGCGGCGATGGCCAGGCCGTGTCCGGTGTTGCCCGAGGTCGGCTCGATGATGGTCCCGCCGGGCTCGAGCAGGCCGGCTCGCTCCGCCGCCTCGATCATCGGCAGGCCGATCCGATCCTTGACCGAACCGCCCGGGTTGAGCATCTCGAGCTTGGCCAACAGGAGCGGCTGACGATCGGCCGGTCCGAGGTCACGGGTCAGTCGGGAGATCCGCACGAGCGGGGTCCCACCGACGAGATCGAGGATCGACTCCGCGTAGTGCATCGAGCCTGAGGATACCGTGCGCCGCCTGCGCCGGCCCGCCGGATCAGTCGCCGCGATCGAGTCGGCCCGGACGCAGGAACAACCAGGTCAGTCGGCGACGCGACCGACGGGGGTGGTCGGGTGGGTCCACCGTCCAGGGGTGGATCGCCTCCACGGCCGGACCGAGGATCGCCGCCAACGCTTCGCTCATCCGACGCGCGACGTCGAGCTCCTGGCGCGTGCCCGCGATCGGCAGCGCCTCGTCCGGCCCGAGCCCCGCCAGGGCCCGGACGGAGGTTGGCGGCAGGACGCGTGAGGCGAGCCGGCGGCCGACGTACAGTTCCTCCGTCCCGGCCATGGCCAGGGGCACGATCGGCGCATCGATCCGCATCGCGATGACCGCCCAGCCGGGTCGGAACGGACCGATCCGCCCTGATGGGCCGCTCACGGTTCCTTCGGGCATCTGGGCGAAGACCGCCCCATTGCCGATCACCGCTCGAGCCGATGCGACGTGTTGGTCGACGCCGATACCGCCGCGCCACACGGGCAGCAGGCCACCGACCCGATGGATCAGCCGCTCCCTCCACCGAGACGTGAACGTCGAGGGCGCACTGCCCAGGAACCAGCATCGGGGTTCGGACGGGATCGCGTGCATCACCAGGAACGGATCCATCCAGCCCCGATGAGCGGCCCCGACGAGCAGGTAGCCGCCGACGGGCAGGTGCTCCTGTCCGGAGGTATGGATCCTGAACCTGAACGCTCCGAAGATCACGAGCCTCGCAACGAGCCGAAGCGCGCGGTAGAGGATCGACGCATCCGCCTCGGGGGTGCGGCCGAGCCAGGCCAGGCCCTCCGCGGCATCGCCCCGGGCTCGGGCGAGGGCCTGGGGCGCCACCCGGGCCGCCGGCGGTCGACGACGATCCGCCTCGGGCACGCTACGCCGTGGGCGGCAGCGGGGCCGCGCCGTCGGCTGCATCACTGCTCGGGCGCTCGGGGTCCTCGTCGTCCTCGGGATCCTCGTCGTCGTCCTCGTACTCGTCGTCGTCTTCGTCGTCGTCGTCGTACTCGTCGTCGACCGTGTTCGGCCCAGGCTCGATCGGTCGACCGAGCGCGCCCCAGGTCGCGATCTCGGGCCGGCTCGGCGGATCGTCCTGGGCGTGGCCGCGACGATGTCGCCAGGCCAGGATCGCCAGTGCCGAGACGATGAACAGCATGGACACGATCTGGGCAGTGGGGACACCGAAGAACGTCCAGTTCCCTTCCCGGAAGGTCTCCAGGCCGAATCTGACCGCGCCGTACCAGATGAAGAACACGAGCAGCAGGTCGCCCGGCCGGAGCCGCTTTCGCATCCGGAACCCAAGCCAGATGAGGAACAACGCCCCGAGGACACCCGACAGCGACTCATACAGGAACAGCGGATGGAAGCGGGTCGACTCCGGGAGGACCTCGCACGAGTAGTTGAACGTGGCACCCACGATCCGGTGGGCGCAGTCGATCGGGATGCCCCAGGGCAGGGTCGTCGGCGTCCCGTACAGCTCCTGGTTGAAGAAGTTGCCCCAGCGGGCGATGGCCTGCATCGTGAACAGGCCGGGCGCCACGATATCGGCCCAGCGCAGGAATGGGACGCCCTTGTAGCGCGCATACAGCCAGGCGGCGATCGTGCCGGTGATGATCCCCCCGTAGACACCTAGCCCGGTGTACGGCGGCAGGAAGATCTTGATCGGATCGTTCTGGTACAAGGCCCACTGATCGATCACGTGGTACGCCCGACCGCCGATGAGCGCCGCGACCGCGACGATGATGATGCCGTTGCCGAGGATGTCGGGGTCCTCGCCGGCCCGCCTGGCCAGCCAGACCATCACGAAATAGGCGGCGGCAAGACCGAGTGCGTACCCGATCCCGTACCAGTAGACCGGCACCGGGCCGAGCTGGATGGCGATCGGCTCCGGCGTGAAATCGAGCATCAGCGGAGTGTAGCGGTGATGCTCCCTATACTTCCTCGCGGATGAATGCCGAGTTCAATGTCTGGCTGCTGATCGTCGGCCTCGTCGTCGGGGCCGGCCTGGTCTGGCTCGTGATGATGGATTCGCGCCGTCGCGATGCGGAGATCGACGCGGTCGAGCGACCTCGCGAGGCCCTGTGGCTGTCGACCGTCCTGGCCGATGATGGATTCGAGGTCAGTCCTGACGCCGCGGAGCGACTGCTCGTCCTCCACGAGGCTTACCTTGGGGCGCCCCCGCCGGATCCGGCCGATGACGAAGCCCTCGCGGCCCCCGACGTCCCGGATGAGGCCGTCACCCCCCGCTGACGAGCACGGGCGCGGCGTCGACCTCAGATCCTGACGCACCGATGAGGGTCACCCCGAACGTCGCGTCGGCCGGCGCACCGGCGAGCTCCGGGCTCTCGCCGGACCAGAACGCGACGTCGTCACTGAAGTACATCCGTCCGATGCCCTGGCGCCGACCATCGATCGCGATCCAGCAGCGATATTCCTGACCCTCGGTGGGTGGCGCCAGCCCGTCCGCCACGATGACCACCTGGGTGGTCGAGGGCGAGAACATGATCTGACCGGCGACTTCAGGATCGCTGACCCCGACGAGGTTGACGAGGCGCGCATCCGGTTCCGCGGCGACCGCGACCTGGGCCGTGGTGATGTGCTCGAGCGCCGCGACCTGTTGCCGCTCAGCGGCAAGTTCACCGTCGACACGGGATGCAACGACCAGGCTGGTCGTCACCACCGACAGGACGACCGCAGCCGCGACGGTCGCGAGCTGGCCGAGCATCGCCCGGCGTCGTCGCGCTGGGTCGACGGCCAGGATCGGGGTCGGGAGCGGTCGCTGGACACCGTCGGCACGGACCGCGTCCAGCGTCCTGGCCCGCAAGTCAGGCGACGGCTGTTCCCGGACCACCGACCGGACCAGTGCCGCCGTCCGCTGGAGCCGGGTCAGCTCGTCGGTACAGGCCGGGCAACCGGCCAGGTGGGCGGCGACGGCCTGGGCCTCAGGCGTGTCACCGGCCATCAACCGATCCAGCCCGCCCGGTTCGAGCGCGGCCGATTCGAGCTGTTCCCGTGTCGCTTCGTGGTCCATCGTTTCCCTTACCGTTGGTCGCCGGTCCCGACCGGCTGTTCGAGATCGCCGCCGACGGGTCCGTAGTCCGGCCCAAGGTGTTCGCGCAGGAGCCGCAGCGCTCGCCGGGTCCGGGTCTTCACCGTTCCGAGAGGCCAGCCGAGTCGATCGGCGATCTCCGATTGTGTCAGGTCATCCTGGTACGCCAGCAGGATGACCGTTCGTTCCTCGTCACCCATCGTCGACAATGCCGTCTTGATCGCCTCCTGGAGACCCACGGATTCGAACGCCGCCTCTGGCGACAACGGGCCGGTCGCGCCAGCCACGAGCGAGCCGCCTGCGACCAGCCGTTCAAGCGCCTGGGCCGGATCCTGATCGACACCACCTGCCGAGGAGACATCGACCAGACGCGGCCGACGACCGGCGGCGCGCAGCCGGTCGATCGCACGATTCCGAGCGATCTTATGCAGCCAGGCGGACAACGTGCCGGACCGGGGGTCGAACGATTCGGCCCGGTTCCAAAGCGTCAGGAAGGTTTCCTGCACGACCTCCTCGGCGGTCCCCCGATCAGACGTCAGCCGATAGACGGCGGCATAGATCGCCGACGCATATCGATCGTATAGGGTCTCCAACGCCGCTTCGGAGCCACCCGCCATCGCAGCGACGACGGCCGCATCCTCGGCCGGCCCGGTTCGCCCATTCGTCATCCACTACGCCTCGTCGGCCGGTCCGGTTTCGGGCGTCCGGCGCATGCCAAGCCTACAGCCAGCGTGACCCCGGGTCCGATCACCAGGTGCCTGCTGGACGCATCCGCGCCTCGGTCAAACTCCCGACCGGCAGATGCGCTTCGAGACAGGCGACACCGTCCTCACCGACGACGGCTGCATGTCGAGTCTCAGCGGGCAGCTCGAGCCGGTCCCCAGGCTCGAGGTCGTAGGCCTGGACCGACGTGTCGAACCGGATCGAGCCTCGCTCGACCACGATGATCTTGTCGTAGGCGTGGTCGTGCGCCGCATACCGGTCGCCGGGTCCGTTCGACCATCGACCGACATCGAGCCGTTCGCCGCGCAGCCTGTCGGCCAGGCTATCCATCCGTCCGGCCGCGCCCATCCCTTCAGCCTGCCGCCACGCCCAGGAGGGTGCCGATCGCGTAGGTCACGAGGGCCGCGCCAAGACCGATCGCCAGCTGCCGGGCGCCCGAGAAGATGAGTCCCCGACCGGTCAGGAGGCTGACCGCGGCACCGACCGCGAACAGCGCGAAAAGGCTGAGTCCGAGGCTGACCAGGAGGACCGTCGTCCCGCCACCGAAGAGGTACGGGATGACCGGGATCGAGGCACCGATGGCGAAGGCGATGAACGAGCCTGCGGCGGCGCGCCACGGAGATCCAAGCTGGTCCGGGTCGAGCCCGAGTTCTTCGCGGACGAGGGTATCGAGCGCCGCCGCCGGATCCTGGAAGATCCGATGCGCGATCCTGGCTGCCTCCGGCGGCGAGAACCCCTTCGCCCGATAGGCGGCCGCCAGCTCCGCCTCCTCCTCCTCGGGCATCGCCTCCATCTCCGCGCGCTCCAGCGCGATCTGGCGCTGGAAGAGCTCGCGCTGGCTCTGCATGGAGACGTATTCGCCGGCAGCCATGCTGAACGCACCGGCCAGCAGACCCGAGATGCCGGCGAGAAGGATGAACTTCGGGTCGCCAGCGGCCGCTCCGGCGACACCCATGACCAGGGACAGGTTGCTTACCAGGCCATCGCTGACGCCGAAGATGACCGCTCGCAGCGTCCCTGACTGGGAGCCGGTCCGGTGCCAACGCTCACTGTCTCCGACTTCGGCCGCGCTCGAGGCACTTCGGGCGGCCGCGACCCCATCGCGTTCCCGCTCACCGCCGATCGCCAGTCGCTCGTCGGCCTGGAGCTGGTCCCAGATGACCGCGTGTTCGCGCTCATCTGCGGCGATCGCCTCGATCTCGGGTGTGGCGCCCTGTGCCGTATAGATGTCTTCCTCGTCACCCTCCAGCGACTTGACCATGTCGGCCACTGCGCTCGTCCCGAGGATGCGAGCGGCCAGGATGATCAGTCGGACCTGGATCCGGGCGCCTCTGGCCGGCGGGACGTCCGCCCCGAGTTCCCGGAGCTTGCCGGCCCAGATCTCGGCGTGCCGTCGCTCGTTCGACGCGATCCGCTGGAAGGCATCGGCCCGACGCGGGTCGCGCTCGATCGTCGACAGCGCCTCATACAGCACGACGGCGTCGCGTTCCAGCTTGAGGTTGTCGAGGCTCTGCTCGACGTCGATCGGGGCCACGACGGCATCGTAGCCATCCCGGACGGACTCCGTGGGCGGGTCACGGGCGTCAGGCGGAAGCGGCTCAGCCCTAGCCGACGAGGTCGGAGGTCCCGTCCATCCGCTTCGTGAGTCCGGCCACGAACGGCGATCGGACCGAGGCCTCCGGGAAGAACGACGCAGCATCCGTCGTCGGCGAGATCCAGTCGACCAGCAGTCGGTTCACGATGATCGTCGAGATATCGCGGACGATGAACGTGCCGGCCGCCTCATAGGCGATGGTCGCGTGGGTCAGCGGGATCATGGGTTCGCGCTTGAGGACGCTGGCCAGCGGGTCCACACCTGGCTCGGCGTGGATCTGGCCGAGGATCAGGTATGGGCCGATCGAGACCTGCAGACGATTGGTCCGCAGCGCCAGGCGCTGCTTCTCCGAACCGCGCGGACCGGAGGCGACGACCGCGAGCAGGTCATTCCGTTCGAGTGAGAGGCTGTCAAGGTCCACGGTGTGACCATCATCGAGACTCTGGCATGCGAGGTGATGGACGCGGAACCGCTCCTGCCCGTTGAGGAAGTCGGTCAGCCGCTCGCCGAACATCGTCATCTTCCCCGAGATCGTGCAATCTCCGGCGAATGCCGCGAAGTCGATGGGTTGCATGGCCCACGGAAGTTAGGGTCTGCTGGGGCGCCCGGCTATCGACCGTTGGTACCGGCCTGGTACCGCGCTCATTCGTTGATCTCCAGTGGCCCATCGGGGACCTCGATCAGGATGCGCCCGTCCTCGACGACGACGTCATACACGGCAAGGGGCTCCTCGGCAGGTGGGTCGAGCGGCTCGCCGTTCTCGAGATCGAAGCGCGACAAGTGGAGCGCACAGGTCAACGTGCCGGCGGTCAGAAATCCTTTGTCGAGCTCGAAGTATTCGTGGCTGCAGACACCCTGGACTGCGGACAGGTCACCGTTGGCATTGACGACGAGGACCTGATCCGTGCCATCGACCCAGGCCATCTTCATCGTTCCGAGGGGCACCTCGTCGACCCCCAGCAGGTCGATCCGTCTCACGCCGCGGCGCCGCTCCCGGTCGTCGTCCCGGCATCCCAGCGCGCCTCGAGGCGAGCGCGCAACCGGTCCTGGGCATCAGCCAGAGGGACGCGAGCGACGACCGGCTCGAGGAACCCGAGGACGATGAACTTGCGGGCCTCGTCGGGTGGGATGCCCCGACTTTCGAGGTAGAACACCTGGGCTTCGTCGATCGGACCGACCGAACTGGCGTGGGCCGCTCGCCGGCAGTCGGGCTGGTCGATCTCAAGACTGGGGATCGCCACTGACCGGGTGGACTTGGAGAGGTTCATCCCGAACTCGCCAAGGAAGCTGTCGGTCCCGACCGCCGATCGGTCGATGACGATCATGCCCTTCATGTACGACCGGGCTCGATCGAGCAGCGCGCCCTTGGAAAGCAGGTTGCCCGTCGTGTCGCGACCGACATGATGGGTGTAGGACGTCAGATCGAAGACCTGGTCGTCGCCACCGAACACGATCTCGACCTGCTCGACCGAGCTCCGGTCGCCATCGAGTCGATTGTCGACGCGACTTCGGACGAGCTGCGATCCCAGTTGGGCGAGCGCCCAATGCAGGCTGGCGCCCTCTCCGATCACCGCATTGCGGTGGAGGATGGCCACGGTCGAGGCCGGCAGTTCCTGGAGACTCGCAAGCGCGAGGCGCGCATCACGGCCGAGTGCGACCTCGAGCGTCCCGGCGAAGAACGATTGGGTGCCGTCGGCGACCGCACGGTCGGAGCCGACGAGCTCTTCCAGGACCGTCGCCCTGGCCCCATCGCCGAGCGAGATGAACGACCGGGTCAGTAGCGCTCGATCGGGCGCACCGACAAGCCAGCGGACGATGATCGGACGGGACAACTCGACCCCGGCTGGAACGTCGAGGACCAGCCCCTGTGCCCACAGCGCCCGCGTGAGCTGGGCGAATCGGTCGTCGTCGGGCAGCGTCGTGCCGCCATCGATGAGCGCACGCACCCGTTCCGGGTCGGGCTCCGCGGCGTGTGTGACCGTCTGCAGGGTCACGCCGGCTGTCCGGGCCTCGTCCGACAGGACGACCCCGACGAGGTCTCCCTCGTCGAATACGATCAGCCCATCGGCCCCGTCGGGCAGGACTGCACCGCCAGCCCGATCGATGGGCCGGGTCACGACGCGAGCATCAGTCAGCTGGGCCGTCCGGAAGTCGAAGTACGTCGTGTACAGGAGATTCGACTCGGGGGGCAGCGCCTCGAACGCCGCGAACGCTGCGCGCCGATCGTCGCGCAGCCACTCGGGGTCGCCCGTAAGGGGAACGACCGCGTCGACATCCGCCTGACTGACCGGGAGGGTGAAGTCGGTGGGAGCCTGTCTGGCTGGGCGACCGGCGCGGACCGGACGGGATCGCGGTGAGGCGACCGTCATCCGAGCGACCCCTCCATCTCGAGCTTGACCAGGCGATTGAACTCGATGGCGTACTCCATCGGCAGTTCCTTGGTGAAGACCTCGAGGAACCCCTGGACGATCAGGTTGGTCGCCTCGTTCTCGGTCAGTCCACGGCTCATCAGGTAAAACACCTGCTCGGCGCTCACCTTGCCGACGGTCGCCTCATGGGTCATCGACGTGTCGTCTTCGCCGATGTCGATGTACGGGTACGTGTCGCTTCGACTGATGTCGTCGAGCATCAGCGCATCGCAACGGACGCTGGCCACGACATTGGTGGCCCCCGGCGAGACCTTCAGGTGGCCGCGGTAGGTCGCCCGGCCACCGTCCTTGGAGACGGACTTGCTGACGATCCGGGACCGCGTGTCGGGGGCCAGGTGGATCGCCTTCGCGCCGGTGTCCTGGTGCTGGCCCTTGCCGGCCACGGCCACGCTGATGATGTCGGCGGTCGCCCTCTCCCCTCGCAGATAGATCGCCGGGAACTTCACCGTCTTGCGCGAGCCCGTGTTGGCGTCGATCCACTCGACCGTCGAGTCCTCGTACGCATGAGCGCGCTTGGTGACGAGGTTGTAGACGTCGTTCGACCAGTTCTGGATGGTCGTGTAACGGACCTTCGAGCCGGGCAGAGCCACGACCTCGACGACCGCCACATGGAGCGAATCCGTGGCGTAGATCGGTGCGGTGCAGCCTTCGATGTAGTGGACCTTGGCGCCTTCGTCGACGACGATCAGCGTCCGCTCGAACTGTCCCGTGTTCTCGCCGTTGATCCGGAAATATGCCTGGAGCGGGAGCGGGACCTCGACACCCTTGGGAACGTAGACGAACGAGCCACCGGACCAGACCGCGGCATTGAGGGCCGAGAACTTGTTGTCCTCCGCGGGTACGACCGTCCCGAAATGCTTTCGGAAGATCTCGGGGTATTCGATCAGCGCCTGGTCCGTGCCCATGAACACGACGCCGAGCTTGGACAGCTCTTCCTTGACCGAGTGATAGACGACCTCCGAGTCGTACTGGGCGCCGACCCCAGCCAGGAACTTGCGCTCCGCTTCGGGGATCCCGAGCTTCTCGAACGTCGCCTTGATCTGGTCGGGGACGTCGTCCCACGACTTTTCCTCGCGCTCGCTCGGCTTGCGGTAATAGACGATCTTGTCGAAGTCGATCTTGTCGAGGCCGTCCGTCCAGGTCGGCATCGGACGCTTCTGGAAATGCTCGAAGGCGCGGAGGCGGTACTGGAGCATCCAGTCCGGCTCGTTCTTGAAGCCGCTGATCTCCTCGACCGTGGCCCGGCTCAGACCACGCTTGGTCTGGGCGAGATAGGCGATGTCATCGTGGAATGCGAACTGGTCTCGCTGGTCGGTGACGATCTCGCGGGTTGCGGTCATCGGGTCTCCGGTCGTTGGTGTCGGCGGGTCTGCGACCCGCACACGCCCGGTCTCGGACGCGTCTAATTCCTAGTCAGATTATCGGGATTAGCGGCCGACGCGTCAACGACGGCCCTATCCGCATCCGCTCGTCCGTGCGCGTGGTGCTCGTCCGTGCGCGTGTGTCCGTGCGCGTGTGCTAGACGCGCAAACGAAACGAGTACGTTCAGCCGTGGTCGCGAATCGACCGGATCCGCACGAAGTCGCGCCTCGTCACGCCGATCCATCCACGATCGGCGTGTGTGACACGCGCCGCCCGAAGGGCACGCGCCGCCTGAAGGGCACGCGCCGCCCGAAGGGCACGCGCCGCCTGAAGTGCACGGACCCGGCCGAACGACTCAGTTGCCTGGTGGACCTCAGTCCCCCGACGGGGTCTGCGCCGTCGCCTCGGCCGCGGCCTCTTTGATGGCGCCTGCCGTCTCTTCGTCGACCGGGACCGTCTTGACCGCCTCTGCAGTGGGCATCTTGGCTTCCACTGCGGGCGCGTCCTTGGCGGTGACCATGGCCAGGATCCCGGAGGTGCCGGGTGTGATCACGTCCGCGAGCCCCTTCTCGACGTCGAGCCGGTGGGCCAGGTTGCGGGCCTTGCCGGCTGCCGCGCCGGCGACACCAAGGGCCACGGCACCGCCGATGATCGTCGCCGGCAGGAAGATCCCGGCCACCACGCCGCCGACGATCCCCCACTTCAGCCCCGTCCGGGTGCTGTGGTCGGTCATCTTCTCGACGTGCAGGCGGCCGCCCTCGTCGGCTTTCACGACCAGGACGCCGTCGATGTGCAGCACGTCGTCCATCTCGGCTGCCAGCAGGTCGTCGTATACCGCCCGGGCCGCGTGTGTGTCGGCGAATCGGGCCACGACGAGCGCATGGTCGCCTTCGACGGCGATCGCGCCCTCGGCGATCACCCCGGCGTCGTCAGCGACGACACCTTCGACGATCGTGACGTCGCCGGAGTCAGCTGCGGCGGTGGGCTTCGTGTCTTCGGACATGTCTGTCTCCTGTCTGCGGCCGAGCAGATCCCCCAGGGTGGCGCGCTCGTCATTCCAGTCGGGCGGAGATCGCCCTGACGTCGACGAAGCGGCGGCCGAGCCCTCATCCTAGCAATCCAGCGAGGGCCATGCAGTGAGCCCTATGCTGTGTGGCAGCCGCGGTCCGGCCGATGGCGATCTCGAGGAGGCGACGAGGGATGAGCCGACTGACCGGCTTCTATGGCACCCAGCTACGAGTCCTGTGGGAATGGCGTGGCGGCCCGGTCGGGCTCATCAAGCGCCTGGCCATCACCCTCATCGTGGCGACGGTGTCGTTCATGGCGACGGCCTGGATCCTGCCACGCCTGACCGTGGACCGGGTCATCGACGGTGTCATCGCAGTCGTCCTCATCGCGCTCTTCAACGCCCTCGTTCGACCGGTCGTGCTGGCCCTTGCCGCGCCCGTTTCGCTTGTCCTGGTCGCGGTCCTGGTCCTCGTCCTCCAGGTGGTGTCGTTCATCGTCGTCGCGCAATGGGCGCCGGGGGTGCATGTCGACGGATTCACGACCGCCCTGATCGGGTCATTCATCTACGCCATCGTCAACACCATCCTGACCGCGATCCTCGGTGTGGACAGCGGTGGGTCCTATTACGGCCTGCTGGTCCAACGGCTCCTCGTCCAGCGATCGACGGGACACTCCGACGAACCCGGGCTGGTCATCATCCAGATCGACGGTCTGGCCCACCCCATCCTGGCCGGCCGGATGCGGGCTGGCTCGGTCAACACGATGGCCGATTGGGTTCGCGACGGCAGCCACAAACTGTCGCGCTGGGAGGCGATCCTGCCCTCGATGACCTCGGGCAGCCAGGCCGGCATCCTGCACGGCAACAACGACGGGATCCCGGCCTTCCGCTGGTATGAGCGCGATCGGGAGCACCTCATGGCGTCGAGCAATCCGACCGATGCGCAGCTGATCGTCTCGCGCGTGTCGAACGGGGAAGGGCTCCTGTCGAACAATGGCGTCAGCATCTGCAACCTGATGACGGGTGACGCGACGCGCTCCTATCTGACGACGGCGTCGATCAAGGCCGAGGGCGGCGGGATCGGCGACAGCAGGGCATTCATGTCGTTCTTCTTCAGCCCGACCGGGTACCTGCGCTCGTTCACCCTGTTCCTTGGTGAGCTGATCAAGGAGATGTTCCAGGCGCGCCGAACCCGCCGATCGGGTGTCCGTCCCCAGATGCACCGCGGGCTCAAGTACGCCGGCATGCGCGCGGCCAGCAACGTCATCCTCCGGGACGTCAACGTCGCCTTGATCATCGAGGAGATGTATCGGGGCGCGAACGTCATCTACGCCGACTTCACCGACTATGACGAACTCGCACACCACTGTGGACCCGAACGGGTCGAGTCATTCGAGGCGCTCGATGGCGTCGATCGAGCCATCGCCTCGCTCATCAAGGCCACCGACGAGGCCCCGCGACCATACAAGTTCATCGTTCTCTCGGACCACGGCCAGAGCCTTGGCGCGACCTTTCTCCAGCGCTACGGGGTGAGTCTCGGGGAGTTCGTGCGCAGCCTCATGAGCGGCCGGGCGACGGTCATCCAATCCAAGACCAAGGCCGAGGGATCGGTCTTCGTGAACTCGTTCCTGTCGGAGATCACCCAGAGCAAGGGCGTCGGCCCGACCGTCGCCCGCGCCGCGCTCAAGAGCCGGACGACGGACGGGGTCGTCGACCTTGACGCGGGCGAGAATGAGCCGGCCGTCGCGGACGTGTCCTCGATCGCGGTCGTCGGCTCGGGCAACCTCGGGCTGGTCTGGTTCACCGGCCACGACCATCGACTGACGGTCGAAGAGTTGGAGGAACTCCACCCCGGACTCGTGGCGGCCGTCGCCGCCCATCCGGGTGTCGGGCTCCTGATGGTCCGATCGCGGGAGTTCGGCGCCGTCGCGTTCGGTCCGCACGGCACGCGCTTCCTGGACCAGGACCGGATCGAGGGTGAGGATCCGACGATCCTGTTCGGCCCCCACACCATCATGAGTCTCAAGCGTGAGGACGCGATGGTCCACGCGCCGGACCTGCTCCTGCTCAGCCAGTACGACGCCAACCTCGGCGAAGTGGCGGCCTTCGAGGAACTGATCGGCTCGCACGGCGGCCTCGGGGGGCCACAGACCGAGCCGTTCATCCTCCATCCGGTCGAATGGGAGCTCGATGAAGATGTCCCACTCGGCGCCCCAGCCATGTACCGGAATATCCGCCGATGGCTAGGGTCGATCGGCATCGAACTCGGCCGACCGGAGCCTACGGATCCGACCTCGACAACCCCGGCGGCCTGACGGGGCACGGTGGCCGGCCGATCCGGTCAGCGCGGCACGTCGACCAGATCCGTCGTCAGATCGTGGCCGTTCGAGCCGAGCCCGTCCGGATATCCGGTCGTCTCGGACTTGGGATCGACCGGAAACGGAGCGGATTCGATGGGCATCGTGTCAGCCCCATCGAACGCATGAGCATCCGTATCCGGCCCGCCCGTCGTCGGGAGCATCTCGGATGTCTTGTCCCGGACACGCCCAGCGGCATCTGCGATGCGGGCACGGATCCCTTCACGACTGAGCATCGCCACGACGGCGACGCCGGCGAGGATCAGTCCGCCGATCAGGGGCCACCGGCGTCGATCGGATCGGTGTCCGATGTGGGCGGCCGCAGCGACGTCGGTCACGGCCTTGCCGATCGCCGACGAGTCGATCTTCGGCCAGTCGATGGCACTCATGTCCACGTCGGGAAGTCGCTCGCTAACGGCCCGGAGGATGTCGTCGGTCCCTATCTCGGGGATCCGTGATCGGTTTACGGTAGCGTTCGGCATCTGAATCTCCTATGGCGGCGCGGTCGCGCGCGGTGATACCCCAGCCTACGCCGCGGACCTCGCCAGGCGCGCTGCAGCGACCCGGAACCGCCTGACATCGACGTTGCGGCGCGCCTGACCACGCCCGCACGCGGTACAGTCTCTGCCCCAGCCAAAAGGACGTAGCCACGATGAGCAAGACACGCAGAACTCTCGCCCTTGGTGCAGGGCTGGCCGCGGCCGGCGCCGCGCTTCGCCGTCGGCGCGCCACGCGCGTCCGCAGCGACCCATTCGATCCGACCGCCATCCGCCCCGAGACCGCAGCGGTCAGGACCGCGGAACTCGTCGCCCGGCCGCGCGTTCGACGGACCGACCTGGCCAATGTGTTCGCGCCGGCGATCGCCACCAGCGTCGATCCGCTCCTGCATGGTCGGCGCTATTTCCCGCGCATCCTCGAGGACATCGCGGCCGCGACCGACCACATCCACCTGCTCATCTACGGCTACAAGCCGGGCGACATCGGCGAGACATTCCTGACGTCCCTGGCCGAGCGGGTCCAGGCCGGCGTCGAGGTCCGCCTCGCGGTCGATGCGATCGGGAGCGAAGTCGATCTGGGCAGCAAGGATCTGTTCCGGCGGCTGCGCGACGCTGGGGTCGAGATCGTCGCCCACGACGGCATCGTCGTGGTGCGGTCGGGCGAGCTGGGGGCCAGATCATTCGACCCGAACGCCGAGGACTTCCTCCATTTCGATCATCGCAAGATGGTCGTCATCGACGGTCGGGTCGGCTATGTCGGTGGCAGCGGGATCGAGGACCACTACAACGACGAGCGCTTCTATGACGTGATGTGCCGCGTCGAAGGGCCGATCGTCGCCCAGTTGGCTGCAGTCTTCCTGATCAGCTGGCGGAACAACGGCGGGGTGGCGCCAGGCGACCCGTCACTCCTGCGCTACTTCCCCCCGGCGACACTGGACGTGGCCCCCGACGCGCCGCTCAAGGCGGCTACGACCGTGCTCTGGAACGTCCCGGGCACCGGCCATCACCCGATCAGCGACACCATCGAACGGGCCCTGGAGGATGCGGCCAGGGAGATCCACATCGTCAACCCGTACATCTCGAATCGGGCCATCCTCCAGCGCCTTCTGGACGCCGCGCTGCGCGGGGTCAAGGTCCGCCTGATCGCGCCCGGCAAGCCGACGCCTCCCTATCCGGCGGCGGCCTTTCGGCACTGGTATGGCCGACTGCTTGACGCCGGTGCGGAGATCCTGCTGCATCCCGAGATGGCCCACGCCAAGGTCCTGCGCATCGACGACCAGGTCCTGATCGGTGGATGCAACCTCGACGACCTGTCGCTGTTCCGGAATGACGAGCTCGACCTGCTGTTCGACGACCCGGCCATCGCCGAGCTGACCGAGCGGAGCATCTTCGACGAACTCGTCCAGATGTCGACTTCCGCCGTGGCCCCGACCGCGCCACGGGAGCGTGTCTGGAACGCGACGATGGACCGCGTCTCGCGCCTGCTCTAGACATGAGGATGCGCCAGGGTTGACCCCTGGCGCATCTGTACCTCGAGGCGAAGACTAGATCCCGAGGAGCTTCTTCTTGGCGGCGGCGAACTCGTCGTCGCTCAGGATGCCCTGCGTGTGCAGGTTGGCCAAGTTCTGCAACTCGGCCATGGTCGGGTCGACCGGGGCAGCGGCCGGCGCGGGTGCCGGTGCGGGAGCCTGGGCCATCTGCTGCGCCATCGCGGCGTTCTGCGCCTGCAGATCGGCCAGCTGCTGGTTCTGTGCCTGCTCGTTGGCCTGCGCCTGGGCACTCTTGTTCGCGCTGGATGTGCCCACGTGAGCTGCCGTGCCCACCACGGCGGCTGTCATCAAAAGCCCTGGTCCTCGTCGTCGTCGCATCGTCGTGTCCTTTCTGGTCGGCCGGTCAGGCCGTGAGCGCAGCTGCGTCGAGCTCCGCGTTGATCATCTCGAGCGCCTCGGGAGCGATCGTGTCGCGGCTGATCAGGAACCCCCCGGCTGCGCCGATCGCCTCCTTGACGCCGACGGCCCAATGATGCTCGAAGAGGAGGACCAGGGCCGACGTGTTCGTCGGCAGGCCCTCGGCCAGGCGCTCGATGTCGTCGGGGGTCAGGAGGCCCATCAGGCCATCCATCATCCCGGTGAACCCGGCGAAGCGCGGGTCATCCTTGTTGTCGAGCTCGACGACCGAGACGTCACCATCGATGTCCTTGGTGACGAACACCAGGTCGACGAGCCGGATGATCCCGGCGTCGACGACGGCCTCGATCTCTTTCGCGATCTCGCCATTGAATCGATTGCCCTCGAAACCGAGGACGGTGTATTCGAGTGGGCCGAGTGTCATCGATGCCTCCATGGGGATCCGCCGCCGGCGACAGTTCAGCCGACGCCCGTGCTACCGCGGAGTACCAATGATACGCGTCGCGTCGCGGGTCAGCCCGGCGCCGTCGCAGGCACGTCCGTCGCCTCCACGGCGGGGGCCTCCGCGTCGACGGCGTCGGGAACGGCGACCGGAGCCGTATCGAGGACCTGCAAGACCGTCCGCCAGACCGCGGCGACCACCCCGAGGAATGGCACGACCAGGAACATCCCGGGGATACCCGCGATCTCGCTGCCGGCCGGGATCGCCGCGAGGACCACGGCTGGGTGCAGGCTGACCACCTTGCTGTACACGATGGGTGCCACGAAGTTGCCCTGGACGATGTTGAACACGATGGTGAAGATGGCCATGATCGCGATGTCGGTCGGGGTCCCGGTCGCGACCGTCACGAGGAACGCCAAAGCGGTCGTGACGAACGAGCCGATGTACGGGATGAACCCTCCGAAGACGGCCAGGATCGCCAGGGGCAACGCAAGCGGGATGCCCAAGATGGTCATGATCAGGAACTGGGTCGCCGCGCCGAAGATCGAGATCGCGCCTGTCCCGATCATGTACCCACCGAGCACGCTGAACGCGCGACTCCCGGCTGTCTCGATGCGCGATCGTCGCCCCGGTTCGACCCGGTCGAGGAATTCGCGCCAGAACCGGTCCCCATCGCGCATGAAGTAGTACGTCAGGAGGACCGACAACAGGAGGACGATGGCCAACCCGGCCAGACCCTGGATCGCCCCGATGATCCCGCCCAGGATCCCGCTGCCGATGGCTCCGACCAGGGCCACGCCCGCCCCTGCGTTCCCGCCCGCCGCATCGTTCGACGTCTGGGCTCCGGCGACCGCCTGGTTGACCATCTCGCTGGCCGGACCGATCAGTGACACGATCGTCAGACCGACGATGACCACGACCCCGACGACCAGGCCGAGGGTCGCGCCGAGGGCGGCCCGTCCGCGACTCCAGCCGCGGCGCTCGAGGTACGAACCGAACGGGGCCAACGTGGCGGCGAGGACGATGCCGAGGATCAACGGCATGATGACGATCGGGATCTGGATCGCCGCCCCGACGACGATCGCGACCAATCCGATCGCGATCAGCAAGCGCCAGCTCCACTGGCCGAGTCGATCCAGCCAGACCGGAACGAGGCCATCCTTCGATGTCCCCGGTGTCGCCTCCACCCCGAGCACTTCGACGATGGATCGGGCGATGGCCAGGACGAATGCGACCAGCGGGATGGCCACGAACAACCCGATCATGCCGGCCAATGCCGCGCCTGCCGGCAGCGCGATGAGCACGATCGCCGGGTGGATGTGGACGGTCCGGTGATACACGTACGGCGCCACAACCTTTCCGGACACGACGTCCAGGATGCCGATCAGGACGAGCAGGACGATGGCGGGACCCGATCCGACGGAGGCCAATGTGACGAGGAACAGGAGGACCGTCGTGACCAGACCGCCCAGGTACGGGATGAACCGACCGATGAAGACGATGACAGCGAGCGGGCCCGCGAACGGGACGCCAAGGATCAACAAGAAGATGCCCTGGACGAGGCCGTTCAGAGCGGCCAGCGCCGCGGTCCCACGCAGGTATCCACCCACGCGTTCCAGCGCCACATCGCCCGATGTGGTGACCGCGTCCCGACGCCAGGCGTTCGCCGACGCGAGTACCCAGGTCCAGGCCTTGTCACCATCCATCATGAAGAAGAAGGTCAGGAAGGTGCCCAGGATGGCCACGGTCGCCACCTTGGACACGTCACCCACCACACCCGACATCTCACCCGAGATCCACGACCGGAAACCGGCGACCGCGACCCCGAAGGCGCCGGCGACTTCGGGCGGGACGTTGATGCTCGACAATTCGGTCTGCAGGGCATCTATGCCGGCCGAAACGTTGTTGACGATGTCGACGATGTACGGGATGAAGGCGAGGGCGATCACCGCGATCGTCGCGAGGATCACAAGCCCGGCGCCGACGAACACGGCGGCCGCCGCCTTGAGCCTGGACCAGCCGCGAGTGCGCAAGGCCAGGACGAACGGGGCGAATGTCGCCGCGACGATCGCCGCGACCAGGATGGAGGCGGTGACCGTCGAGATCAGACGCAGGATGGCCAGGATCGCCAATACCAGCGCCACGGTCACCAGCACCCGCCAGCCGACGGCAGCCATCCGGATCAGCCAGCCGGGCACTAGTTCGCGTTCGGACGTCGAGGCGGGCCCGATCTCGGTCATCGCTGTCGCTCCTGCACGGGCGCCACGAGCAGGCGCGTACGGAGTCTACCCGACGGCGGCGGCCGTCTCCGGCGGAGTCTGACGACCGAATCGACGGCCGACACGAGTCTTGAGGCTGTCGACCAGTGAATACACGACCGGGATGACCACGAGGGTCAAGGCGGTCGAGCTGAATAGCCCACCGATCACGACCGTCCCAAGCTCGGCGGCGATGATCGATCCCTGGTTGAAGCCCGCGGCAAGCGGGATCAACGCCAGGATCGTCGCGATGGCCGTCATCAGGATCGGGCGGACCCTCGTTCGCCCGCCCTCGACCAGCGCGTCGTGCGTCGAGTGGCCCTCACGCCGGAGTCGCTCGACCAGATCGAGCAGGACGATGGCGTTGGTGACGACGATGCCGATGAGCATCAGGAACCCGATCAGCGCGCTGACCCCGATCGGCCGACCGGTCAGCAACAGCGCCGGGAACGCGCCGACCAGGGCGAGTGGCAGGGCGAACAGGATGATGAACGGGGTGACCAGCGAATTGAAGGTCAGGACCATCATCACGTACACCAGCAGGATCGCCACGCCCATGGAGGCGAACAGGCCGCTGAACGCTTCGGTCTGCTGCTGACTGACGCCGGCCAGTTCCGCGGTCGTCCCGGCCGGGAAGGCTCCGGCCTCGGCCAGTGCATCGAGTTCGGTCTGGACCGAGGCCGATACCGCGCCGGTATCGTCGCTCGTGATCTCCGCGGTGATGGACGAGGCCGGAAGCTGGTCGATCCGGGTGATGCTGCCCTGCACATCGGCCTGCTCGACGGTCGCGATGGTGCCCAGCGGGACGCTGCTGACTGTCCCGACCGGAAGCGCCTTGAGGTCGTCCACCGATTCGACGGCGGTCGGATCGAGCTGGACGATGACCGAGACCTGCTCGCCGTCGGCCGATTGGATGGTCGTCACGGTCTGGGCGACGAGAGCCGTCCGGACCTGGTTCGCCACCTGGGCGGCCGTCAGTCCGACCGTGATGGCCTTGTTCGGGTCGACCGTGACCTGGACCTCCGGGGTCGCCTTGACGAGGTCGCTCTGCAGGTTGAGCAGGTCCGGCTCATCCTGCAGGCCCTCGACGACCGCGTTGGTCGCCTCGGCCACATCGGCGGCCGACTGGCCCGTCACGACGATCCGCAGGCCGTTCGAGGTGAACCCGCCGCCGGACGACACGGTCACGTCGTAGCCATCGGTCTTGAGCGGCTGGAGAGCGAGCGCGAGTCTGGCGGTCGCATCATCGACGTTCGCGTCTTCGGTCAGCCTGACCGTCATCGTGGCGCTGTTCGTGGCGCGACCCTGCTGGGCCGACTGGAAGCCCTGCGAGCTTGTCCCACCTTCTCCGGGGATGCTCGTCTGGACCAACTCGACTTGCGGGTCGGCGAGCAGGATGGCCTCCGCCTCGATCGACTTGTCCAGGACCGCGCTCGAGGTCGCTCCGGTGGGCGGCGAGACGGCAACGACGAGGGTCTTTTCCGAGCCGGCGTTGATGAACTGGGTCGGGAGCAGCGGAGCGAGAGAAACCGACGCGACGAACAGGAGGACCGAGGCCCCGACCACGGCCACCTTGGTCCAGCGTCCGCGCAGGACGAACTCGATGATCGGCGTGTAGATGCGAACCCAGATCGACCGCGTGGGCTCGCCGGTGGCATCGACCTGGCCCTTGACTCGGTCGATGAGCAGATACGCGAGCACCGGCACGACGGTCAGGGCGCACACCAGCGACGCCAGCAGGGCGAACGTCACGGTCAGGGCGAATGGCAGGAAGAACTGCGAAACAAGGCCGCCCACGAAGCCCAGGGGCAGGAACACCGCCACGGTCGTCAGGGTGCTTGCCGTGATCGCTCCGGCGACTTCCTTCGGGCCATTGATCGACGCGGTCAGCCGATCCTCGCCCAGGGCCCGGTGTCGATAGATGTTCTCGAGTACGACGATCGCGTCGTCGACCACCCGGCCGACCGCGACCGCCAGGCCGCCGAGGGTCATGATGTTGATGGTGACCCCTGTCAGCTGCATCACGACCAGCGCGGTCAGGATCGAGAGCGGGATGCTGATCGCTGCGACGACGGTGGCCCGGATGCTGAACAGGAACAGGAAGATGGTCAAGATGGCGAAGACCGCGCCCAGGCCGCCTTCGCGGAGCAGCCCGTCGCGCGATTCCTTGATGAACACCGACAGGTCCTGGACCGTGGTGATGGTGAGTTCCTGGCTATGGCGCGCGGCGATCTCGTCGAGTTTGGCCTGCACGGCGTCCGCGACTTCGACCGTGTTGGCATCCGAGGTCTTGGAGACGGTCAGGGTCAGAGCGGGTTGACCGTTCGTTCGGCCATAGCCGGTCGTTGCGACTGCGTCGAGTTCGACCGTCCCGAGGTCCCCGATCGTGACGGGGCGCGCGTCCGGTGGCGTCCCCGCGAAACCGACCACGAGCGAGGCGACCTCCTGTTCGGATGTCAGGCGGCCGATGGTCGATACCGGGATCTTGGAGCCGTCGGCCGGGATCTGGCCCGATGGCAGGGTGAGGTTGTTGGCCGTCAGGACGCCGACGACCTGCTGGGTCGAGACGCCCGATGCAGCCAGCTTGTCCGGATCGAGTGTCACCGCGAGACGCGTTTCGAGGCCACCGGTCAGATCGGCGCGGGCCACGCCCTCGATGGCCGCGATCTCCGGGACGATCTCTTTGCGGGCGATCGTCGCGACCTCATCGAGTCCATCGGGTGTGGTCGCCGCGATCGATGAGATGACCACCGGCGAGGCATTGATATCGAGCGCCTGGACCGTCGGTGCGACGGAGTCTGGAAGGTCTGCCTTGGCCAGGGCGTCCTCGATGGCCGATGTGGTTGCCTTGACGTCTGTCCCGTACGAGAACTGGGTGACGACGAGTGAGATCGAGTTCGATGACGTCGACTGGATCGTCTCCAGCCGCGGCACGGAGCCGATGGCTCGCTCGATCGGCAGGGTCACCTGCTGCGCCACGTCCGACGAACCTGCTCCGGGGTACGGCGCGACGACCGTGAACACGGGGAACGCGATGTCAGGCAGCAACTCCTGCTTGAGGCTGCCCCAGGCCGAGATACCGGCCACGAACAGGGCGGCCGCGAAGAGGAGGGTCACACTGCGCTTGTTGACGGCCCATCGGCTCAGTCGGCTCACGGTCGGGGATCTCCTTGTCGGTCCTGGGCGGCGTGGTCAGTGCTCGTGGCCCGGCGATCGATGGCCAGGCCGAAGACTTCGATGGATCGAGCGATCGCGCGCAATTCATCGCCATCGAGATGGCTCAGCAACTCGCGAAGCTCGCGCTGGTTGAGTTCACGAAATCGTTCGAACAGGTCGTTGGCCTTGGTCGTGGCCGTGACGACGACCTGCCGTCGATCGCTCGGGTCGTCGCTACGCCCGAGCAAGCCCGCATCGACCAGCCGATCCACTTGTTCGCTGGCCGACGATGCACCGATCCCGAGCCGAGCGGCGAGCTCGGAGAGATGGAGCGATCCGGCCGCCATGACGACGTAGACCAGCTTGGCCTGGGCCATCGTGATGGCGACCTCGGTGAACTCCGCGGCATGGCCACCGACCAGCCGGTGGAGGAGGCGGTCATAGCCGTCGACCACGGCCTCGACGTCTGCCGGACCGGGCCGGTGATTTGGATGGTGTGGAATGTTCGGTTGCTCCGTATCGTTCGGTCGGGCCGATACTATATCGGATACCGGCGCACCACGGAGGGTCCTGGGGGTCGATCGGTCAGAGATTGACCCGGACGGTCTTCCACTGCCCCCAATTTCCGCGCTTGTCGCGGGCTCGGATCCGGAATTCGTGATCGTGGTCGCGCGACCAGATCACCGACTTGCTGGTCGACGTCGTGGTGCCCCAGGACTCCCAGGCACCCCCGACCACGCGGCGCTGGACCTCGTATTTGGCAAGGCCCGAGGTGAGGACCTGCAGCCTGGGGTCCTTGCCCGACCAGCGGACCTTCACCCGGACGGTGTTCGCGTCGACCGAGGACTTCGTGACGTCACCGAGGTGCGCTCGAGCTCCAGTCTCGTCGGGCTCCTTGGCGAACACGCCGGCGTAGTAGCGCTTTCCGGAGGAGGAGATCGCCATCCCGAAGCCGACGTAGTTGTAGCCACTCGACAGCATGATGGCCCGATGGCCCGATGACTTCAGCCAGGCCTTGATCACGGCCTTGACGCCCGCTTTCTGGCCCGAGTACGAGTTCCACGCGATGATCTCGCCTGCGCCGTACCACGTGAAGCCGGCCCGTCGGATCCGATCGAATACGGTCGTCCCGTCCGGTTCGCTGTGGCTCATCTTGTCGTTATTGGCCATGACCTGGGCGCGGTCGCGGGCGATCGCGGCAAGGTCGGAATCCCGGCGCACGACCACCAGACCGCGGACCTGTCGATTGTTGTTCGTCCGCGTGTTCAGACCGTCTGGCGAGATCGCCCGGGACGCACTGGCAGGAGCCACCTCGGTCGTCCCGGGGATGTCGGTCGGGCGAGCCACGGTGGCTCCAGCGAACGACACGAGCAGCAGACCTGCGGCGACGAGCGGAAGGAGGCGGCGGACGCGGTAGGGCACGAAGTTATCGTCGATAGCAGCACCGTGTCATGGCATGGCCTGTCGGTCATGAAGCGTGGAGCGGTTGGTACCGGGTCCGAACCGCATCGCACTGCACCAGACCACACCGCGATGCACCAGACCACGACTAACCACCCCTATCTTCGCACGTCTCGCCGATCTTGTGGGACGATGCCGTCACCCAGTGCCACGAACGACGACAGGAGAGGGACCATGGCTGCCATCCGACGTGCTGAACTGACCTGGACCGGACCGCTTGCCACGGGCTCCGGGGCCGTGTCCGGCGTGACCTCCGGTGCCTTCTCTTCACTGCCCGTGACGTGGGGGTCGAGGACCGAGGCCGCTGAGGGCAGGACAAGCCCCGAGGAGCTCCTCGCCGCCGCCCATGCCTCCTGTTTCGCGATGGCCCTGTCAGGCGCGCTCGGTCGAGCCGGGACACCGCCTGAACGACTCGATGTGTCCGCCGAGGTGACCTTTGACAAGGTCGACGCGGGCTGGCGGGTGGTATCGAGCGCGTTGACCGTCAAGGCGGTCGTGCCGGGGATGTCGACCGACGATCTCGTCGCCTCCGCGGACGAGGCCAAGGACGGCTGTCCGATCAGCATCGCCCTCACCGGCAACGTCGCCCTCAGCGTCGAGGCGACCCTCGAGGGCTGAACTAGCCGATGGCCAGCAGCCGCTGCGGGTTCGCTACGGTCATCGCGCCGATCTCCGGCTCGGATACACCCGCGGCGCGGAGACGTGGCAGGAACGTCCCGTGGAGATACGTGTAGCCGTTCCCGCCCAGACGGTGAAGCTGACTGTCGTTGCAGACATCCTGTGACAGCAGGATCCGATCGCCATACCCCCGCTCGAGCAACTCGAGCAGTCGAGCGACGGTCCGGTCCTCGCCGTGATGCTCGGCCGGCCAGGGCATCCCCAGGAAGTCGAACTCGATGTTCGCGCCGCGCTCGATGATGGCCAGGTAGTGGTCCAGCACCGGGTACGAATTGGCGTGGCCGATGATGACCCGGGCAGGGTCGATGCCCTCCTCCTCGAATACGCGCAACTGGGCCAGGCCGACATCGGACAGCACGCCGTGGGTCGTGACCGCCAGACCGGTCTGCCGGGCGGCTCGCGCGGCGGCGCGATGGACGCGCTCCTCGGCAGGCGATAGCCACGGCTTGTCCGTCCCGATCTCGCCGATGATGCCTGGCCGGATCCCGGTGTCCCCCACCCCGACTTCGATCTCCTTTACAAGCTCCTCCGCGAGGTCATCGACCGACCGCCGGTCGATGCGGGTTTCGGGCGGGTAATACGCGGACCGATACCAGCCGCAGCCCATCACGATATGGAGCCCGCTGGCTTCGGCGAGATCGAGTAACCAGGCCGGGTCGCGACCGACGCCGGGAAGAGTCAGGTCGACCAGCGACCCGCCGCCGGCCGACCGGTATCCCTCGAGTTCATCGAGGATGCCGGCCCGGTCTCGGGTCAGCTGCCAGTAGTCCCAGCGCGTCTGGATGTGCCAGAGCGCGATCTGGGTATGTTCATGGGGCAACGTGAACCCGAGTGCAGGCGGATCGATCGGACCCAGAACGGTCTGGACGTGCGCCATGGTCAGGTTCCACCCACGAGCATCAATTGCATGATCGAGTTCGCGCGACGTTCAAGATCGGCTGGGTGATAGGCCGGGCCGGCCTCGATCCGTTGGAGCATCAGCCCGTCGAGCATGGCCAGGAACGCCCGTGTGACGGCGTCGACGTCGAGGGCCGCTGGGAGTTCGCCGCTGGCGACGCCCTGGGCCAGCAGCATCTGACCGGCGCCGGCGAGGCGTTCGCGACGTGCCGCGAGCATCTCGCGCACGCCGGGTTCGCGGTCTGCCTCAGCCCATGCCTGGACGAGGGTGACCTGGCCCGGCTCGCCATTCCAGTCATCGACCGTCTCGATATACAGCCGGATCGCGATGGCGAGGCGGTCCGCGGTCGTGCTGGCACCTGCCAGGCGCTGGGCGAGCTCGTCAATGCCTCGGCCCGCGATCACGTCGCAGCTGGCTCGGATCAGTTCGTCCTTGCCGGAGAAATACGTGTAGATGGCGCCGACGGACAGCCCGCTCTCGCGGACGACATCGGCGATGGTCGAGGCCCGGTATCCCTTTTCCGCGAAGACCCGGGTAGCGGCATCGAGGATCCGCTCGCGGACCTCCTGCTCATGGGCCGCGCTGACTCGTGGCACTTGGACTCCTCGGCTCGATAGACGAATGTCGCCTCCCTTGACTGTATCATGCCGTCGCGCTGGATCGACGTTCAACGAGTTGACAACGAGAATAGTCGTTCTCTATCGTTCCGGCAGTCCACCGCTACCGCTGAGGAGATCGGATGTTCAGCCGTTGGGGAGCGTTCGTCTACCGCTTCCGCCGTCCCATCGTCATCGCCGCCGCGATCGTCGCCATCGCCGGCGCCATGCTCGCGACGCAGACATCGTCGGCCCTGTCGTCGGGCGGGTGGCTCGACTCGAACTCCGAATCAGCGGAGGTCTCGGCTCGACTCGACACGGAATTCGGAGCCGGCAAAAGCTCGGTCATCGCCCTGTTTCGGTCGGATTCGGCGGACGCCGATGCGACGTCGGGTGCGTTCCAGGCGGCGATCGCCACGTCGGTCGAGGGACTCTCGTCTGTCGCGGATGTGAGCGGCGTGGTCGGCTATGCGGAAACGGGCGACCGACGGTTCATCAGCACGGCCGGGGATGCGGCCTACGTCGTCATCCAGCTCGATGTCACCGACGAGGATTCGGTGGAACGGGTCGACGAGATCCGAGCCGCCATCGTGCCCGCACCCGGCTATTCGGTCGCACTGACCGGGTACGGGCCGATCACCAAGGACTCGGCCGAACAGTCCGAGAAGGACCTCCAGAAGGCAGAGGTCGTGTCACTGCCGATCGTTGCGGTCGTCCTGATCCTCGTCTTCGCCTCGCTCGTCGCAGCGGGGATGCCACTCCTGGTGGCAGGCCTTGCCATCCCGACCAGCCTGGCCCTCATCTACATCGTGGCCCAGCAGGTCGAGATGAGCATCTTCGTCCTGAACATCGCGACCATGCTCGGTCTCGCGCTGGCCATCGACTACTCCCTGTTCATCGTCAGTCGCTATCGCGAGGAACTCCGTCGCGGCCGGGCGGTTGGCGAGGCGGTCGAACGAGCCGTGGCGACGGCCGGGAAGGCCGTCGCGTTCAGTGGTATCGCTGTGGCGATCGGCCTGTCGGGCCTGCTCCTGTTCACCGCGCCGGCGATCCGTTCCATCGGTATCGCCGGCGCGATCGTGGTCATCTGCTCGGTCGTCTTCGCGCTGACATTCCTGCCCGCCGTCCTCGGCATGCTCGGCCACCGGGTGAACGCCCTGTCGATCCGCGGCCTGCGCCATCGATTCCGCCCTGTCGCCGATGATGTGGAGGTCGCCCGGACCAGTCGATGGGAGCGGGTCGCCCGGGGCGTGATGCGGCATCCGATCGCGGTCATCGTCCCGACGCTCGCCATCCTGCTCATCGCTGGCAGCCCGTTCCTCCGGCTCGAACAGGGCGTCCCGGGCGCCGAGATCTATCCGGCCGGCGTCGAGAGCCGTGACGCGTATGTCGCGCTCCAGACCGAGTTCGCCCCGGGCGAGACCACGCCCATCGTCGTCCTCGCCGATGTCACCGGCTCACCGACCGATCTCGCCAACATCAAGGCGCTCGACGCATACGCAGGGTCGATCAGCGGCCTCGAGGGGATCGATCGAGTCGAAGGCCCGTTCACGATCCGCGACCCCCAGACGGGTGCGGCGCTGTCACCCGAGCAGGTCGCGGCACTGTTCGAGCTGCCTGCCGACCAGCGGCCGCCGGGACTCGATGCGCTGCTGGCGCAGTACGTCCGTGGATCGACCGTCCGGCTCGACGCGATCAGTCCTCTGCCTCCGTCCCAGCCGCAGGCGACCGACCTCATCCCGGTGATCCGGGCGACCGACCCGGGCGACGGGATCACGACGCAGGTCGGTGGCAGCGCCGCCAGCGGTCATGACTTCCTCGTCTCGCAGGCCGAGCGGGCGCCGTATGCAGTCGGCCTGACCCTTGTCGCCAGCGGCATGATCCTGTTCCTGCTGTTCGGGTCGGTCGTGATCCCGATCAAGGCCGTCATCATGACCCTGTTGTCGATCACGGCCAGCTTCGGAGCGATGGTCTGGATCTTCCAGGAGGGCAACCTGTCCGGGCTGCTGAACTTCGAGCCGCTCGGATACACCATCGCCGGCAACCCGATCATCATGTTCTCGGTGATCTTCGGGCTCTCGATGGACTACGAGGTGCTGCTCCTGTCGCGCATCCAGGAGGCGTATCGGCGGACCGGCGACAACACCGCATCGGTCGCAGAGGGTCTGGCCAAGACGGCCGGCGTCATCACCGGTGCGGCGCTCATCATGGTCTCGGTCTTCGCGGCGTTCGCGCTGGCAGACATCATCACCATCAAGAGCATCGGGGTCGGGATGGCCATCGCCGTCGCGGTGGATGCCACGATCATCCGCGTCCTGCTCGTGCCGGCCACGATGCGCCTGCTGGGTGACTGGAACTGGTGGGCACCCGCGCCACTCGGTCGGTTCGTCGACCGGCTCGGGTTCAGCCACGTCGAGGACGACACGGCGGGTCCGGCGAGTGAGGCCAGCCCGAGCCTGGTCAACTCGTAGACCGGTCCCGGATCATCCGAGGCGGTATCGTTCGCCCGATGCGCCTGATCATCGATGCCGACATCGGTCCGAAGACGGTCGAGGCCCTGCGCGCCCTGGGCAGTGACCTCGATGTCGTCATGGCCGGCGACGGGTTCTCGATCGATTCACTGATCGATCCGGAAGTCGAGGCGCTGGTCAGCCATCGCGCGCCCAGCGATCTGGCCCGAGTTCCCGCGTTGCGCTGGTTACAGGTCCCGTCGGCCGGCGTCAACCATCTGGCCACGGACCGGCCATGGGATCACGGCCTTGTCGTGACCAATGCCCGGGGCGTGTATGCGATCCCCATCGGCGAATACGTGTCCGGGATGGTCCTCCGCGTCCATCAACCGCATGCCACCTGGGACCGGGACCAGGCCGCCCATCACTGGCCGGATGGAGAGCCTGAGCTCATCTCGATGGTCCGCGGTCGGACGGCGGTGATCGCCGGCTACGGGTCGATCGGTCGCGAGGTCGCTCGCCAGCTATCGGCCCTCGGCATGGGCATCATCGCGGTCAAATCACGGCCGGATCTCCTGCGCGACACCGGGTTCCGGGTTCCCGGCACGGGCGATCCCGATGGATCGATCCCCGAACTGGTCGTCGGTGACAAGGCGCTGCCCGAGGTGGCCGCAGAAGCCCACGTGCTGGTCGTGACGATGCCACTGACCTCGATCACCCATGGGATCATCGGGCGCGAGGTCATCGATGCCCTGCCGCCAGGTGCCTGGCTCATCAACGTCGCCCGAGGGGCATTGGTCGACGAAGCCGCCTTGCTCGTGGCGGTCCGGTCCGGGCGGCTGGCCGGGGCCGTCCTCGATGTGTTCGGGACCGAACCGCTGCCGCCGGATAGTCCGTGGTGGGACGAACCGAATGTCATCGTGACGCCGCACGCGTCGGGTCACACCCTTCGTTTCTTCGACGACCTGTTGATCGAGAATGTCCGTCGGTACCGCGCGGGTGAGACCCTGCTCAACGTGGTCGACGCGGAGCGCGGATACTAGGCCGATGGACGGACAGCAGGAACCGGTCACCCGACTCGGCCCCGACAGCGGCGGTCGTGGGCCGGGTGAACCGCGGATCAACACCTATCACTGGGAATGGGGCCCGGACGACGCGCGACGGCCTGGCCTGCCATGGATCGGGATCTTCCTGCTCGTGTTCGGCGGCCTGTTGCTCCTCGAGCAGGTGGTCCCGGGATCCGCGGCTCTGGGTTCCGTCGTGGTCCTTGCGGTCGGCCTGGCGTTCCTCGTCAAGTGGGCCATCGATCGCGGCACCGGCTCGCTCTATGCCGGAGCGATCATCACCGCGCTCGCCGTGCCCGGCCTGCTGAATGCGGCCGGCGTGGAGGCCGATGGCCTCAGCACCTTCAGCTTCGGTGTCGCGTTCCTGTTCATCGCGATCGTCCGGGCGGCCTCGGGCGGCGGCATCGGGTGGCAACTCTGGTTCGGCGGCCTGCTCGCATTGATCGGTGGCGTGAGTATCGCCAATGCATCGCTCGGTGGCCTGATCCTGCCCATCATCCTGGTCGCCCTGGGTGCGGCACTCCTGATCCAGGCCGTCGGTCGGCGGCGCTGAAGTCGCGGCGCGGGATGTATACCCGCTCCGGGCGCGGGACGTATACCCCGCTCCTGGCGCGGGACGTATACCCCGCTCCTGGCGCGGGACGTATACCCCGCTCTGAGCGCGTGTGTGACGCGCAGGTTGGCAACGAGCGAGCGTGGCCGGTCCGCGGTTCCTGCAGATCCTGTCCATTCCGGCGACCAGCCAAGCGTGTTCGTCCAAATGGCGCGTGTCTGAGCAACGAGGCGACCGATCAGCGGCCGGCGGCCCCGGCGGTCCGCGGGTGCGTTGCGGCAAAGATCGCGACCGATCCCATCGTCTCGAGTTCCACGTGCTCGAATGATGCGCCCAGGATCTCGCGGAGCCCATCTTCCGTGTCGTCGAGGTTGTCGAACCCGCCCTGCCGATTGAAGACATCGAGGAACCGGCGGGCCAGCCAGGTGTGGTGTCCGGACCTCCCCAATACGGATCCCCCGAATAGCACGCCGTCGGGTTCGAGGACCGCCGCGATGTTGGCGACCGCCATCGCCTTCCGCGACATCGGCCCCGGCAGGCAATGGATGACCATGTGAAGCGCGGCCGAGTCGAACGGCCCGGCTACCGGCAGCGGCTTGAGGACATCCGCTTCGACCGAGGTGACCGCGAACCGTCCCAGACGCCTCGATACATGCCGAAGCACGTTCTGGTTCGGGTCGACGATCGTCATAGCAGCGCCTTCGGGCAAGCCGGATCGATCGAGGAAGTAGCCGGTGCCTGGCCCGACATCGAGGTGGCGGTCACGGATGTGGCGACGGTAGCCTTCGACGAGCTGGGGCGTCGGGGATCGCCAGACATACCGGGCGATCGGCCCGAGGACCAGCGGGTCGTAGGCGTTCAGGAGCACTCGGTTGTAGTCCCGCTGGCCTTTGTAGGCCGGGTCGTCGCGATCCATCTCGCCCTCCGCGGGCCGGCCCGTATACCGGCTCCTGGCGCGTGTGCGACACGCAGGTTGGCAACGAGCGAGCGTGGCCGGTGCGCGGTTCCTGCAGATCCTGTCCATTCCGGCGACCAGCCAAGCGTGTTCGTCCAAATGGCGCGTGTCTGAGCAACGAGGCAACCGATCAGGCGACCGGATGGGACCAGCATGCCACTTGCGGTCCTGTACATTCGGGTGGTGACCGACGATGGCTACTTCGATGAGGACGTGGCGCGTCGCTACGACGAATCCCAGAGCGAGATGTTCGCGCCGGAGACGATCGAGCGGACCGTGGATTTCCTGGTCGTCCACGCTCAGGGTGGCCCGGTACTCGAACTCGGGATCGGAACCGGTCGGATCGCATTGCCCCTGACCCGACGCGGGGTGAGTGTGCACGGCATCGACATGTCCCGAGCGATGGTCGCGAGATTGCGGGCGAAGCCGGGTGGCGAGGACATCCGGGTCACCATCGGCGATTTCGCAACGACGAAGGTTGATGGGTCGTTCACGCTCGCCTACCTCGTGTTCAACACGATCCTGAACTTGACCACCCAGGCCGCACAGGTCGCCTGCTTTCGGAATGTCGCCGCACACCTGCGGCCGGGGGGCCGCTTCGTGATCGAGGTCATCGTTCCGGATCTCCAGCGCCTGCCGCCTGGCGAAGTCTTCCGTCCGTTCGACGTCGGCCCGACGCGTTGGGGATTCGACGAGTACGACGTGGCCGAGCAGGGCCTCATCTCCCATCACCTGTCGATCATCGATGGCGAGGTCGTCCGGCTGTCGATCCCCTTCCGATACGTGTGGCCGGCAGAACTCGACCTCATGGCCGAGCTGGCCGGGATGCGACGCATCGAGCGTTGGGAAGGCTGGGGCCGGGAACCGTTCACTGGCGCCAGCCGGTCCCATGTCTCCGTCTGGGAGAAGGCCGTCGAGTAGTCAGGCCGTCGCGGTCGCGGCCAGCGTTGCGACCTCGATCGACTCGCCCAGGACGTTGACGATCCGCTCCAATTCGGGTTCGGTCACGATGAATGGCGGCCCGAGCAGGATCGTGTCGCCATCGACGCCGTTCGCATTGCCAGTGCCCGAGTAGAGCAGGACGCCCCGGTCACGGGCCGCGGCCACGATCGTCTCCGCGACCCTCGCGCCTCGCGGAAAGGCCGTGCGGGTCTCCCGATCGGCCACGAGTTCGAGCCCGACCAGCAGCCCACGGCCGCGGACTTCGCCGACGGCGCGATGGTCGCCGAGGTGAGCCGAAAGCATGGTCAGCAACCGCTCACCTTTGAGCGCACTCGCCTCGACGAGCGACTCGTCGCGGAGGATGCGCAGGACCTCCCGCGCCACCGCGGCGCCGACCGGCGTGTGCGAGTAGGTGAAGCCGTGGACGAATCCGGTGGCGCTGCGGACCGTCGTGAAGATCTCGTCCGAGGCGGCCACGAACCCGAACGGCCAGTAGCCCGACGACGCACCCTTGGCAGCGACCAGGATGTCCGGCCTGATGCCCCAATGGTCGACCGCGAACCAGCGTCCGGTGCGACCGAATCCACTCATCACCTCGTCCGCGATGAGCAGCACACCGTGGCGCTGGCACACCTCCGCGATGGCCCTCCAATAGCCGTCCGGCGGCACGGCCGCAGCCAGCGTCGCCCCGACGATCGGCTCAGCCACGAATGCGGCCACGGTGCGCGGACCGGCAGCCACGAACGCCCGGTCCAGCTCGGCCGCCAGTTCGTCGGCGGTGCCCAGTGCGTTCGCGCCCGGATCGTCGGCTCGGTATGGATACGCGGCCGAGACGTGACGGAACCGGCCCAGCCAGCCCTCATACGGCCGTCGAAGGGGCTTGCGTCCGGACAGGTCCAATGCCCCGAGGGTGTTCCCGTGATAGCTGCCCCAGCGGGCAAAGACGATCTGGCGATCCGTCTCGCCTCGAGCAAGGTGATACGCGCGGGCCAGTTTCAGGGCGGTCTCGATCGCCTCTGACCCGCCCGACACCGGGTAGATCGCCGGCCCGTCGACCGGCAGCAGCGGGCCGATCTCACGCGCATACGCTTCGAGCGGTTCTGTGGTGAAGGCGCTGCCATGGGCATAGGCCAGGCGCTTCGCCTGGTCGGCCATCACGTCGGCGATCGATGCCCGTCCGTGACCCACGTTGACCACGATCGCCCCGCCCGCCGCGTCCAGGTATTCACGCCCGTCGGCGACCCGGATCGTCGAGCCGTAGGCCTCGACCGCGACAGGCGGATCTGCCACGGCTGATCGGCGGAAGACACGGCCGGTGGTCATGGCCGCATCGTAGCGGACGAGACCCCCGGCTCGAGGAAGGGAACAAGCCGGGGGCCCGAGACATCGCGGGCGGGTTTCAGACCCGACCCTTTGGGACCGTGTGCCAGTACGTCTTGTTGAAGACGATCTTGCCCAGGTGCCACAGTTGGTTCGGCTTCGGCGGGCGAGGCGGGTGGTCGTAGTCGAACTGGAGGAGCGTGCCCTTCCCATCGCCGATCTCGAAGAAGCACATGACCTTGCCCTGGTAATCGGCATGCTTGCCGGCCGGGTCGCGTCCCTCGATCGCCGCCGTGATCCGCTCCGCAACGATGGGAGCCTCGAAGTGGGCCGTGGAACCGGCCTTCGAGAGGGGCAGGTCGGTCGCGTCGCCGAGCGCGTAGACGTTCGCTCGGTCGCCGACGAGCAGGGTGTGTCGATCGGTCGGGAGCCACCCGCCAGGTGCCGGGGCGAGGGCGGAATCGATGAGGAATTGCTGGCCCTTGTGGGGCGGGACCAGGATCAGCAGATCGTAGGGAAGCTCCTCACCCTCCAGGCTCAGCACGACCTTTCGGTCGCGATCGATGGTTTCGACATTGAAGAACGTATGCAGCTCGATACCCTTCTCGTCCAGGATCGGGGTCACCATCTCCGACACGGATTCGATCTGGAAGGCGCGTCCGATCGGCGAGCAGTAGTCGAGCGTCGTCACGTCTCGCAGGCCTCGTTGCCGCAGTTCCGCCTCGATCAGGAAGGCGACCTCGAGGGGTGCCGGCGGGCACTTGTAGGGCATTCCGGCGATCGCGATGAGGATGCGACCACCCCGGAAGGCATCGAGGGCCGCGCGCAGGTGTCCCGCCGCTTCTGCCGTGTAGAAGTGCTCTGCCTCGGTGTCGAAGTGCTCGATCGCTTCGGGGACGATCCGGGAGCCCGTGGCCAGGACGAGCTGGTCGTAGGCCAGGGGCAGGCCGTCCGACAAGGTCACGACCTGCCGGTCCGGGTCGACCGCCACCACCTCACCGACGACCAGCGTGACGCGCTTGTCGAGGAGCGACCGCTCCGGTCGGCTGAGGTTGGCCGCACGCTCGCCGCCCATGGCGATGTACATGAAGCCCGGCTGATAGACATGCTCGCCACTGGCGTCGACGACCGTGAGCTGGACGTTCCCGGCGTCGATCTGCTTGCGCAGCTTCTTGACGAGCAGGTTGGCGGTGAGGGTGCCACCGACACCGCCACCGAGGATCAGGATCCGCTGCATGGCGGCCCTACCGCAGCTTCTCGACGACCATCTCGTCGTAGCCATCGCGGAGTTCGAGTGCCACGAGCCGATGGCCGGCCTTCTCGACCCACTTGGGGATATCAGTCTTGGAGCCCTTGTCCGAGGAATACACGGCGATGATGTCGCCGACCTGGCTCTCGCGGATGGCTCGGATGAGCTCCATCAGCGGCCCTGGGCAGAACGAGCCTCGAGCATCGACGACTCTCGTGGGTGCGACAACGGCGTCGGTCATGGCGGTCAGGTCCTTTCGAACGGTCGGCTGACTAGATGAACAGTGGAGTGGAGTTCTCGGTCATCAGACCGATGACGGTGGCGGCACCGGCCGGTTCGGCCATGCCTTCGATCATGTCCTCGGGCTTGAGGCCGAACATGTCCATGGTCATCTGGCATGGGATGAACTCGACGCCCATCGCCTGGGCGGCCTCGAGCAGCTCCTTCGGGCTGGCGACGCCGTACTGCTTGGCCAGCCGGCCCATCATCCACGGACCCATCCCGAAGAAGTTCATCTTCGAGAGCTTGCGATGGCTGATGCCGGGACGCTGCATCGCAGACATCATCCGCTGCATCCAGTTCTCGCCGGTGATCCGCCTGGAATCCTTGACGAACACCTGGAGACCCCAGAACGTCACGAACACTCGGGTGCGGACGCCCATGGCGGCGCTGGTCGAGGCGAGGATCATCGTCGCCCAGACCTTCTCGAGGTCGCCGCTGTAGTCGATGATCAGGAGGTCCCTCGTCTTGACCTCGCCGTCGTCGACCGGCGACGGGCCGGGCTCGGTCACGACTTCAGGCTGCCCGTCGACGGCGGCGATCGCCTCGGCGAGCGGATCGATCTGAGTCAGGGTCTGGGTGGTCATGATGGACCTCACTTCCGGCGGATGACGAAGCGGAAGACGCCGCCATCCGATGTCTGCTCGACGAGGATGTTGCCGGTCGCCCGGCACCATGCGCCGACGTCCTTGACGGATCCGGCGTCGGTCGCCAGCAGTTCGATGAGCGCGCCAGACGACAGGGGCTTGACGGCCTGCGCTGTCTTGACGATGGGCATCGGACATGACAACCCGCGGGCATCCACGGTCTGGGTGATCTCGATGGTCGGCATGAGGGGCTCCTTCCTCTTGTGGGTCGCTAGATGAAGACGACCTGCCCCGCACCCGCCTCGAGGAAGAAGGCCGTCACGCCTTCGACTCCGTCGACCAGCGGGTCGAGATCGGTCGGTTCGAGCTTGAGCAGGTCCATCGACAGGGAGCACGCCTGGATGTCGACCTCGCCAAGGTCCTTGGCCTGGCGGAGGGTCTCCGCCCAGCTGGCCTGACCGGCTGCAGTCAGCGCATCGACGGCCGCGCGACCGGCCGGGCCGGCTTCGGCGGCGAGGCCGTGGTCAGCCGAGATCCGGTCGGCCCTGAACGAATCGAGGGCCCAGTACTGCAGGAAGATATGGACCGGCTTGCCAAGCGCCGCTGCACCCGCGGTCAGGACCGCAGCGGCCTGCAGCTTGTCATCCGTACCGGAGAACAGGACCAGGTTCATGGGGACTTCCATCGGGTCACCTCGTGTCGTCATGACGGTCTCGCAGCCACCGAAGCGCGCCGACCGGCCGACCCGTTGGCATCAGCCAGGTCGATCAGCCGTTGGAGCCGTCGCTCGAGGACGCCACGCATGATGTCGCAGGCGAGCATCACGTCTGGATCGGTCAGTCGGTAGCGGACCTCGCGCCCGTCCCGATCGGCGTCGACCAGACCCGCCGTCCGAAGGATGGCCAGGTGTTGCGACACGTTCGGCTGGCTGAGTCCGAGCGCCTCAGCGAGCCGGCCGACCTCGCATGGCCCGGCCGCCACGCGATGGAGGATGTCCAGCCTGTTCGGGTTGGCGAGCGTCCGCAGGATCTCGGCCTGCATCACAGTGATCTCGTTCATATGCCGAGCATCGACATATGCGCATCCATGCATCAGTGCCGGTCGTCACCGGGAAGCGGTCCATAGGACACCCGGCTAGTCCCGCAAGGCGATCCAACGGGACAGGGCCGGGCGACCTCTCCGAAGTCGACCGATGGCCCTGTCCGGCGACGTCGAGGTCGACAGATGATCAGGACCCGGACAAGGGGAAGGATCGAGGTGACGGCCATGACAGCACACGATGTCGTCGCACAGGGAGAAGGCCGGTTTGCCGCCCACGAGCATCGAGAGGTCGCGCTCGGGCTGGTCAGGATCGCTGACACGATCGAACGCGCCCGGGATCTGACCACCGATCAGCTCTGGGCGAGGCTTCACACCACGCTCGCCTGGCTCGACGGGCAACTCAGACCGCACCTGGCCTGGGAAGACGGCTGGCTCTATCCGGAACTCGACGACCTGGCTGGGACGCCGTGGGCGACAAGGTCGGCCCGCTTCGAGCATCGCCAGATCGAGCGGCTCATCAAGGCGCTCGAGGACGATTCGGCCCGATGGCTCGGCCACGCGACGCCGCGGCGAGATATGGAGCTGATCACCCACCTGAGCGCGATCCACGCCGTCATCACCGGGCATGTCGAACGCGAGGAGCGCTTGCTCCTCCCGTTGCTCGAAGAGACGGCGCCGACGCTCGGATGACGTCTCCGGCAGCGCCTGTGCTCACCCGTCCGATCGATCCCCGGGTCGCGGCCGAGCGGTTGCGGGACTGGGGGTTTCTGGCTCACGCGGACCTGCCTGACGACTCGGGCGACGCCTATCTGCTGGTCGGGCTGCGCGCGACGCCGACGCTTCGCCACTTCGATCCCGAACGGGTTGATCTGTGGGTGACCGAAGGGTCGCGCGGATCCAGACTCGAGATCACCCGACGCACGGCTCCACTCGAGATGGACTATTCATGGGGCACGGTCGCCATCGTCGACCGCCTGCACGCCTCGAACGAGTACATGACGTTCGGTGGCCTTCTGACCGTCAGCCGCGTCGCCGAGCTGACGATCGTCATCCTCGTCTCACCGACGCCGATCCTCCGGCGTGGCGGTCACTCGCAGGGCTGGGATCAGGCGGCCGCCGCAGTCGCCGCCTTCTTCGGTCGGCTGATGGTCGCTGTCGACTACGGTCCCGGGTTCGAGGTCCAGCTGTCGGCCGCTTCGCCCCGGGCACGCTACGCCGCGTTCATCGCCGATTCGATCCACCGTCTGCGCATATCGCCGGTCCTCCGCGAGGAGCGCCGCGCCCTGTGGGCGCTCCTTTGTGGCGAACGTCGGCGATTCGAGGCGGACGATCCCGGGGCCTGGCAGGAAGGCGTGCGCTTGGCCGCGTCGGCCGGACTCGGCGAGGACGGCTGACGATGGTCAGAGGATCGCGTTGGCGATCCGGAGCTCCTGTTCCGTCCTCGCCCTGAGCGCGGCACCCTGGCGACGCCTGCCGCCCGATCCGCGGCAGAACACGTCGCCTCGCGCCTGCCCGGGACATCGAGCCGGATCGCCAGACGGCCCTCCACGATGATCCCGCAATCCCTCTGCATTCGTCATCAACGATGCCCACGGCCGACCGTCCGGGGACTTGCCGTTCGGTCCGAAAGCGCCGGTCATTCGGTCCAAACCTTTGCCCCGGGCCTGTCTCGTGGATCCATGGCAAGGTTCGGGTTCGTCCGGGCCGGTCAGGTCCCGCTAGTGGAGTGCCCTTGATGTCCCGAGGCCGCGTCATCGCCACGGTCGTCGCCATCGCCATCCTCGTCGGCATCGGCGGCTACGTCGCATACGACCAGGTCCTGCGGGGCGACAGCGCCGAGGCCCTCGCGCTCCCGAGCGCTCCGCCAGCGAGTACCGATGTCGGCGCGACGGCCGACCCGGCGATGAGCGCAACGCCGGTCGGCAGTGATGACGGATCCGTGGCCGGGACCTGGAACGTGACCACCGGCAGCGTCGCCGGCTATCGGGTCCGCGAGCGACTGGCAGACCTCCCTGCGGAGAGCGACGCGGTCGGTCGGACCGAGGCGGTCTCCGGCTCGATCACGATCGAAGCGGATGGCTCGACGACCACCTTGACCGAGGCAGCACTGAGCGTCGACACCACCTCGATCTCCTCGGACAAGTCGATGCGCGACAACCGTCTGCGTTCTCAGGGACTGCAGACGGACCAGTTCCCGACCGCGACGTTCACGCTGACCAGCCCGGTCGAGATCCCAGCGGCAGCCTTGGATGGGACGGCCTCCGACGTCACCTTGACCGGCGACCTGACCCTTCACGGCGTCACCAAGGCAGTCGATATCCCGGGCCAGGCCCAGCTCGTGGATGGGACGATCCAGGTCGCCGGTTCGCTCGGATTCCCGCTGTCGGACTATGCGATCGTGGCACCGAACGTCGGCGGCTTCATCCTCTCGATCGCGGACGACGGGACACTTGAGTTCCTGGTCCATTTCGCGAAGGCCTGAGGGTTCGACCCGCTATTTCGTGTAGACCCCACCCGGGTCGAGTTCCTCGCGAATGAGCTGGAGCTCGGCCGTTGTCGGCGGGGCGGTCTGGGCGAGATCCCGAGCGATCGCCACATCCCAGCCGATCGTCTCGCGGACCTGCTCGACGGTCGCCCCGGGGTGGAGCGAATTGAGGCGCATCTCCCCGGCATCGTCGAAGTGGTAGATGCCGAGGTCGGTGATCACGACGGTCGGGCCACGGCCCAGCCAGCCGCCGTCGCGGCGGATCCGGTCGGCCTGTTCGGCGCCGCCCAGGTTGCCCGGCGACGTCCGGAAATCGATCGTCTCGACGAAGCTGCGCACACTCTGGCGCATGATCACGAATACCTGCCGCGCATTGATCGCGATCTCGCACGCCCCACCTGACCCGGGGAGTCGGGTCGTCGGGTGGTCGTAGGGGCCGATGACGGTCGTGTTGATGTTGCCGAACCGGTCGATCTGGGCGGCGCCGAGGAAGCCGACGTCGATCAGACCACGTTGGAGGTAGTAGCCGAAGAGTTCGAGCATGCTGACGACGGCCGTGGCACCGGTCACGATGGTCGGATCGCCGATGCTCAGTGGCAGCCGGGCCGGGCGAGCCCCGAAGACGCCGGCCTCGTAGACGAGTTCCAGATCGGGTGCGACCGTTCGCTTGGCCAGATTGACGGCGATGTTCGGGAGGCCGACCCCGACGAAGCAGACCTGCTGCCCGGCCAGTTCGCGCGCCGCGGCCACGATCATCATCTCGGACTTGCTGAAGGCAGGCGACTCTTCCGCTGGTGCCATCAGCCGTACGCCCCGTACTCGACCGAACCCGACGGGGCCGACCCTGGCTGCAGGGATGCGATCCGCTCCGGCCCGAGCTTGTCGACATAGGCCGCCCGGCCGTCCAGGTCATAGACCCACTCCCGGAGCCAGTCCTGCGTGGCTTGCTCATCTCGAGTGATGCGATCCCAATCGAGGTAGAACCGATTGTCCCGATCGTAGGCGCCCTGGACGTACGAGGGATGAGCGCCCCATGGCTCGACGACGACCGCGTCGACGATCAGCCCGGGGATGATCGTCCGGTTCGGATCTGCCCGGATGATCGATTCGTCGACCAGTTCCTCGACGACGATGATCACCCGCTCGGCCGCGAATGCCGCCTCCTTCTGACACCCGAGGAGACCCCAGACCTGGGTGTCGCCGGCGGCCGAGGCCCGCTGTGCGTGGACGATCGTCACGTCCGGGCGGAGGGGCGGGACCGCGTAGACGCTCCCGTCGCCGTACGGCGACTCGATCGGCCGGATCAGCGGGTTCGCCTTCGGCAGGTCCGTCTCGAAATAGCTCCGAAGGGGGAAGAACGGGAGGTTCATGGCGCCGGCCGTGTACCGACCGACCATCCCGAAGTGGCTGTACTCCTCGACCTCGAGCGGTTCGGCCGGGATGTCACCCTCGATCCGGCGGCGAATGGCACCGAGCCCGCCGACGCCCGGATTGCCCAGCCACGAGAAGACGAGCTTGCGGGCGACCCCAGCGGCGATCATCTGGTCGTAGATGACATCCGGGGTCAGACGCGCGAGGGTCAACTCGCGCTTGCCCTGGCGGATGATCTCGTGACCCGCCGCGAACGAGATCAGATGCGTGAACCCCTCGATCGCCACGGTGTCGCCGTCGCGGACGAGATCGGCGATCGCATCGTGCATGGTCGCGACCTTTGAGGTGCTCACCGCGGGATTATCCTTGGCATGGACGACCCTTGTTCGTCGGCGGCCGACATCCCCGGCCCGGCGCTCGATCCTCAGTCGCCGCTGACGGCCCCGACCGCTTCCGTGAAGATCCGCAACGCCGTGTCCATCTCGGCGCCCGAGACCGTCAGCGCCGGTGACATCCGGACACTCGACTTGCCGCACTCGAGAACCAGCAAGCCGCGCTCGAAGCAGGCCGTCTGGACCGCCTCGGCCCGTTCGGCGGTGTCGAATTCGATGCCAAGCATCAGCCCCTTGCCCCGAACGTCGATGACGATCCCCGGATGCCGATCGAGCAAGGGTCGAAGTCCGGTCAATGCCTGGTGCCCGCGTTCCGCGGCGTTATCGATCAGCCCGCCCTCGAGCAGTTCGATCGTCGCCAGCGCGGCGGCGCAGGCGACCGGATTGCCGCCGTATGTCGAGCCATGCGCGCCGGGTCCCCAGGTCTCGAGGATCTCGGCCCGGGCGATGGTGGCGCCCAGGGTCATGCCCGATGCGATCCCCTTGGCGGTCAGCAGGATGTCCGGTTCCACGCCCCAATGCTCGATCGCCCACATCTTGCCGGTCCGGCCCGCGCCCGACTGGATCTCGTCGGCGATGAGCAGGATGCCGTGGCGATCGCAGATCTCGCGCAGCCCCTGGAGGAACCCATCCTCAGGGACGATGTACCCGCCCTCGCCCTGGATCGGCTCGACGATGATCGCCGCCACTTCGTTGGCCGGCGCCAGCTTGTCGAACAGCACCTCGTCGAACCAGCGCAGATCCTCGACCCGACCGTACGGCGCGTGGAAGATACCGGGCAGGAGCGGCCCGAACCCGGCGTGGTACTTGGCCTTCGAGGCGGTCAGCGAGACCGACCCGTAGGTCCGGCCGTGGAAGGCACCCAGAAAGGCCACGATGTACGGGCGGTGCGTGGCATAGCGAGCCAGCTTGATCGCGGCCTCCACCGCCTCGGTCCCCGAATTGCCGAGATAGGCGCGGACGGGGCCGGAGATCGGGGCGATCCGGGCAAGCTCGCGGCAGACCTCCGGGTAGATCGGCAGGTAGAAATCCGAGGCGGAGAAATGGATCAGTTCGGCGGCCTGCTCCTTGATCGCAGCCACCACCTGTGGATGGGCGTGGCCGGTCGAATTGACCGCGATGCCGGCAGCGAAGTCGAGGAACAGGTTGCCGTCGATGTCCTCGATCGTCAGGCCGTCGCCACGGACCGGGACGATGGGGTAGGCACGGGGCAGGCTCGGCGAGGTCCAGGCCTCGTCGAACTCGACGTGCGCGCGAGCTTTGGGGCCCGGCAATTCCGTGACGATGTGCGGGACGGGCCGGTCTCCGGCGATCCGCGACGTGACCGACGACAAGGTGCACCTCTGGGCTGATGCATAACGAGTATGCAGGCTGGATATCGTCCGGGAGTATAGCCGAGGCCGTGGGGCGGCCGCTGATGGTGGGGTGCCGCGAGCGACTGATCCGTGCCCCACGTCACGGGGCCGGCCGCCGCCGTCCGGCCGGCCGGCCGCTGCCGGGCGCCGCCGGCCGGCTGATCTCCGCCAGATGCTCGTCACCCGAGCGTTCGACACCGGATCGCTGCCAGACGGTCGTCTACTCCGGGCTTCTGGCAACAACACCCCCGTGGGTCACGCTTGTGGGTTTGGTTCGGCTGATGGAAGCGGCGACGAGCGCTCGTGTGGTGGGCGAATGTCACAAACGGGGCAACGGCCGCAATGCCACAAACGGGGCCACGGCCCGTAGTGGCCCGCGAAGCCCCGACCGCCCCGACTCAGTCGACGATGGTGCGGCTCTGCTCGCGCATGAACTGGGCGACGTAGTACATCGACAGACCGGCTTTACCGGTCGAGCCGCTCCCCTTCCAGCCACCGAACGCCTGGACACCCGGCCACGCCCCGGTCGTCGCGCCGGCCCGGCGGTTCACGTAGAGGACACCGGCCTGAACCGTATCGAGGAACGTCTGGACCTCGGCCGGGTCCTCGCTGTAGACCCCCGCGGTCAGGCCGAGCACGTTGTCATTCGCCAGCGCCACCGCTTCATCCATCGAGTCGACGGGCGCGACCGCGGTCAAGGGCGCGAACAGTTCGTCACGAAACAGTCGGTGGGACGAGGGAAGCCCACCGACGACCGTCGGTTCGACATAGAAGCCGCGGGCGAGGTCGCCGTCGGAGAGGTGCTCGCCGCCGATGAAGACGGTGCCGTCTCGCCGCGCTTCGGCGACGGCGGTCTGATGCCGGTCGACCGCCCGCTGGTCGATGACCGGGCCCATCCAGTTGGCCCGGACGAGCGGATCGCCGATGGTGATCTTCTCGGTCTTCTCGACGAGCAGCCGGACGAGCTCATCATGGACCGGCCGCTCGACGTAGACCCGCGAGTTGGCCGAACACTTCTGGCCGCCGAAACCGAATGCGCTGCGCATGATCCCCTCGGCCGCCTCCTCGAGGTCCGCCTTTCGCGACACGATGGCCGGGTTCTTGCCGCCCATCTCGACGATGCACGGCCGCGGCCATGCTTTCGAGAACGTTCGGAACAGGTTCATCCCGACTTCATACGAGCCGGTGAATACGATGCCGTCGATGCCCGGGTGATCCTGTAACGCCTGGCCGACCGTCTCGCCCGGCCCCATGACCAGGTTGATGGCGCCGTTCGGCACGCCGGCGTCGAGATAAGCCTGGACCAGCTTGACGGCCGACAACGGCGAGGCGGACGACGGCTTGATGATCACGGTATTGCCGCCGAGGAGCGCCGCCCCGGCCGGCCCACAGGCAAGGGCCATCGGGAAGTTGAACGGGCTGATGACCGCGAAGACGCCATGCGGCCGCAGGATCGAGCTGGTGTGCACGGACGCATCCCCGAGGTTGTCCATCGGGTGGTCGTAGCCGTCATTGTCTTCCATGGTCCGTGGGTAGTAGCGCAGCATGTCGGCCGACTCCTCGACCTCGCCGAGCGCCTCGATCCGGTTCTTGCCGACCTCGATGGCCATGATCGGGGCGTACTCCATCAGGCGTTCGCTGATGAGCTCACCGGCCTGCTTGATGATCGCGATCCGGTCCCGCCACGGAACGGCGGCCCAGGCCGGCTGGGCGGCTCGGGCAGCGGCCACGGCCGCATCGACATCGGCGACGGTGCCCCGGGCGAAGGTGCCGAGGACGATGTCACGGTCGATCGGGGTCCGGACTTCGAATGTTCCATCGCCATCGCGCCAGGTCCCGTCGATGAGGTTCTGGTGGTAACCGCCCAGGTTCGCCTGTACCACGGCCAGGCCGGCCTCGAACTGTTCGTGCAGCTGCTCGTTGTCGGCACTGAGCGTGGCGTAGGTGATCTTGATGCGCGGCACGGAATTGGTGGTCATCGGCAGGGCCCTCGCGGCTGGTCGTGGGTGTCGGGAACGTTGCGGTCAGTCTAGCGCGGCGACGACATCGGCCAGGGTCGGGGCGATCCCATCGGGACCGTGTCGTCGGCCCCGGCCGGGTCGGGCGGCCGCCGCATCCGCCTCGCGCAGGCTGGTCTTGCCGGACAGGACAAGGATCCCGCGCAACCCGACGCGCTGAGCGGCCGCGACATCCGCGTCGAGGTCATCCCCGACCATCGCGAAGGACTGCCGAGGGAGTCGCTCGCCGATGTCGCGCTGCAGCCCCGCGACCGCTTGTCGGAACACGTCGAGCGATGGCTTGCCGAGCGTCCTCGCCCGCTGGCCCGTCGCGTACTCGAGCGCGGCCACGAAGGCTCCGGCATCGATGCTGATCCCGTCCGGGGTATGCCACCAGGGGTTGCGGTGCATGGCCAGAAGCGCCGCGCCGGTGCGGACGAGCCGGAAGGCGACGTTCATGTTGTGGAACGAGAGGGCATCGCCAGCATCACCGATGACGACCGCGGCGACGTCTCCGGCGGGCAGTACCTCCGCCTCACCGACCTCGACCAGGCGCTGGCCGTCGAATTCGCGCTGCGCGTCCGGGGCCGACAGGACGAAGATCGGTCGACCGGGGTACGTCGCGGCGCAGAAGGCCGCCGTAGCCGATGCCGCCGTGATGATCCGTTGCGGGTCGACCACCAGGCCGCCCTTGGCGAACCAGCCGCCGAGGGACTCGCGATGGAGCTGCGAGAAGTTGGTCACGACCCGGAACGGCATCCCGCGGCGATCAAGGGCTCGCAATGCGTCCACCGAACCGGGCAGTGGGGCGGCCTTCAGGACCAGCACGCCATCGGCGTCCAGGATCAACCCTCGGATCCCTGCCACGGCTGCCCGAAGTCGTTCGTCGCGCATGGCCCGATGGTAGGCTGCCCGACGACGGCATGCGCGGCGAGGGAGGCGATGGGACTGCTCGACGGCAAGACGGCACTCATCTTCGGGGTCGCCAACGACCACTCGATCGCCTGGGGCATCGCCCGGGCACTCCATGAAGCCGGGGCGGAGGTCGGCTTCTCGTCGGTCGAAGCCCTCATCGAGAAACGCGTGCGACCCCTCGCGGCCTCGATCGGATCGACCTTCGTGGAACCCTGCGACGTCCAGTCCGACGCGGACATCGGCCGAGTCTTCCAGCGCTGGAATGCGACCCACGAGTCGCTTGACATCCTCGTCCACGCGCTCGCGTTCGCCCGCCGCGAGGACCTCGAAGGCGCATTCGTGGATACCACGCGCGATGGATTCGCCGTCGCCCTCGACGTGTCCGCCTACTCCCTCGTCGCACTGACCCGCGCGGCACGAGATTCGCTGCGGCGTGGCTCGTCGGTGATGACCCTGTCCTACTACGGGGCTGAGAAGGTCGTTGCCAACTACAACGTGATGGGTGTCGCCAAGGCCGCCCTCGAAGCATCCGTTCGCTACCTGGCGGCCGATCTCGGGCCTGACGGGATCCGGGTCAATGCCATCTCGGCGGGTCCGGTCCGGACCCTCGCGGCATCGGGCATCGCCGGGTTCAAGGGGATGTACCGCGGATTCGCGCAGATCGCGCCATTGCGCGCCAACATCACGCCCGAGGACGTCGGCCGCAGCGCCGTGTACCTCGCCTCCGACCTGTCGAGCGCGGTCACCGGCGAAACGATCTACGTGGACGGCGGCTTCAACATCATCGGGACACCGTCCGGCGATTGAGCTCGGCCCGCGCTTACCAGCCGGAGGAACCGGGTTCGCCCTTGATCGGACCGACGATCCGGGATGTGACCCAGCCACCGTAGAACCCGCCGGGCTGCGGGGTCGCGCGCTCATCCCCGACCCAGGCCTCATCCACCCGACCGGCGTAGAACGCGATGTGGTCGCGGATCGACTCATACCCCGGATCCGGCTCCGGGTACGACCAGGCGATGTCGTCGATCGTCCGATGGCCATCGGGCCCGACATAGCGGAAGTAGCCGGCCATCCCCTTCCATTCGCACCGTGACACGTGCGCACTCGCTGCGAGCCGATCCATCGATACATCTGTCGGCGGGAAGTAGTAGACCGGCGCGCCGGCAGTCTCGAGGACTCGACGTCCGCTCGTCGTATCGGCCAGGACGTGGCCGTCGACGATCACCCGCAATCGCTCCGCGACCGGCTCGACTCGGGGCGGTCGAGGATAGTCCCAGACCGATTCCTGCCCGGGCCCGGGCGTGATGCGCTCGATCGACCTGGTCATGCCGCCATCATCGCGCGCCGCCGGTGCCGGCGGATGACGACCCTGCGACGGTCACCCGGCCGCGGATGCCGCCGCACACGTCGCGCACTGCCCGGAGATCGACAGGTGGGTGACGTCGACCGCAAAGCCGCGTCGCCGTTCGAGCGAGCTGACGAGTGCGGCCGCCTCTTCGGCGGGGATCTCCCAGGTCGTTCCACAAACCGCGCAGTGAAGGTGGCCATGGACCGCCTCTGGCAGGACGTGGAATTCCTCGCGGCCATCGGCGGCGTGGCTATGGCGAAGCAATCCCAGATCCTCGAGCACATCGAGCGTCCGATACACCGTCGACGGGATCGTGCCCGGATCCAGGGCGCGACAGCGTTCGACAAGCTCCGCTCCGGTCACGTGCCCGTCGGAGCGCGACAGGACCTCGATCAGGACGCGACGCTGGGGCGTCCAGCGCAGGCCTCGGGCGCGGAGACGGTCGCGGATGCTGGTCCAGGCCGAGTCATCCGTAGCGAGGACCGATCCAGCAACGCTCATCGTGCGAAGGATAGTCGAGGGAAACGCCACCCGCAGTAAACGCAACGCGTTGCGTTTATGATGGACGACCCCCGGCGGGCGGCCGGGGGCGACGCAGCCAAACGAGGACCACGATGGCCGACTTCATCAGCACGATCGTGACAGCGGCGGCGCCAGCAGCCGACCTCGGCATCCTGCTGACCGGCCTGCTCCTCGGCGTCCGGCATGGCATCGATTGGGATCACATCGCGGCGATCACCGACATCACCAGCACGACCGCCGCGGCCGGCATGGCCGAGGCTGCTCACGAAGGCCAGCATGCGGAGCTGTCCGGCCACCAGCACGGTCACGGCGGGAGTCCCGAATCACGCGCTCACGACGCGGGTCCCGGGGCGGCCACGCTGTCACCGTCACTGGCCACTCGACCCTCGGTCGGACTGTCGCGACTATTCACCGGGCAAGGCGAGGCGATCTGGCTCGGGACCCTGTACGCATTGGGTCACGGCGCCGTGGTCATCGCCCTCGGACTAGCGGCGATCGCGTTCGGGGCCTTGCTGCCGGACTGGCTCGACCCGATCATGGGCCGGGTCGTCGGCTTCACCCTGGTGGCCCTCGGCCTGTGGGTCCTCTACTCGGTCTACCGCTACGCTCGCGCCGGGGAGCGCTTCCGGCTGCGCAGCCGCTGGATGCTGGTGTTCGACGGACTGCGCCACGGTTGGAGACTCCTCCAGGCCCGACTCCATGGCCACGAGCATGTCGAGCCGCTCGAGATGAGTTCGTACGGGCCGAAGACCTCATTCGGCGTCGGGATGATCCATGGCATCGGCGCGGAGACCGGGACCCAGGTCCTGCTCATCGCTGCCGTCGGGGGCGCGTCCAGCGCCGGACTCGGCGTGCCGATGCTGTTCGCGTTCGTCGTCGGCCTGCTGGTCTCGAACTTCGCGATCGTCATCCTGAGCTCGGTCGGGTTCGTCTCGAGCCAGGCACGCGAGCAGATCTACGTGGCCATCGGGGCGGTGGCCGGCTTGTTCAGCCTGTTCGTCGGCTCGATCTTCCTGTTCGGCCTCGACGGCATCCTGCCGGACCTCGGAGCCATCCTGCCGTTCTAGGGACGAACGGCCCGCCGCTCAGTCGGCGGTAACGGTCAGCGTGCCGGTCATCCCGAGCGAATCGTGGCCAGCCAGCTTGCACACGAACGTGTACTCGCCAGGCTCCAGCGACACGGTCAGCTGGCGGCCCAGCCCCGGCACGAGGCCCTCGATCTCGTCGACGACGGTGTCGCCCTGGAGGATCTCGAATTCGTGTTCGGTCGAGCCATCGTTCCGAACATCGAACGTGACCGCGCCCGCCTTCGCGGTCAAGAACGCCGGTTCGAACTTGTACTCGCTGGCCGCGACATCGATGACCTGCCCATCGCCCTGAGCCTGGGCGACCGCACTGGGAGCAGCCGGGGAGGCGCCGCCGCAGCCAGCGAGGACAAGGCCCAGGACCAGGAGGCCGGCGACCGCCGTGGATGCGACGGTCGTCGAGCTGGCGACCCGCCGAGCCGGTCTGAGGAAGATGACGAGGACCGGGATCAGGTACAACAGGTATCCGGCGACCTCGAGGGGCGTCGGCGTCGACCGATAGCCGAACAGGCCGGCGAGGACCGCACCCAACGGGCTTGACTCGGGCAGGACCGAGCCGAGGTCGAATGCCGATCCGCTGTTGACGATGAGCCCTGCGTCGCCGAGTTCGTGGATCGCGAACGCGACCAGGCCGGCCGACACGAAGATCAGGACGATCCCGGTGATGTTGAAGAACCGACGCAGGTCGATCCGGATGCCGGCGGCGAACAGCGCGTAGCCGATCCCCGCGGCGACGGCCAGGCCGGCCAATCCGGCGATCAACGTCGGGACGACCGGACCGCTTGATGATCCGATCGCGAACAGGAACAGGACCGTTTCGAGTCCTTCGCGAGCGACCGACACGAAGGCGAGGCCGGCCAGGGCCAGCATCGAACCCCCAGCCAGGGCGATGTCGATCCCGTGCTCCAGCTCCCCCTTCATGGCACGGCCCTGCCGTCGCATCCAGAACAGCATCCAGGTCAGGACGATCACCGCGATGACGGCCGCGATCGCCTCGATCCCGTCCTGGATGAGCACGGGCAATCGCTCGACCGTGAGCGCCACGATCACCCCCGCGGCGACCGAAAGCGTCAGCGCTGCGCCGACACCGACCCACACCATGCGGAGCGCGTCGCGCCGCTCCAGCCTGACGAGGTAGGCGCCGATGATGCCGATGATGAGGGCGGCCTCGAGGCCCTCACGGAGGGTGATGAAGAACGCGGCGGTCATCGCTGGGCCTCCGGGTCGCGTGGTCCTCGCGGATACAGCAAGGATGCATGCTGCAAGATGGCAAGGAAGCTTGTCGAAAGGACTCTAGCCAGCCTGCCTCGAACCGTCAAGCGTCGGGTTCAGTCTCCCCCGCGGACCTCGAATTGGGCCAGCTTCCAGGTCGCCAGGAAGAACGCGCCGACCAGCACCGTCCCGAGCACCGCGACGCTCACGATCGGCACCAATGGGTCGCCGGGCACGTCGACGCCGAATGCCGCCGCCAATCCGAGTGTCGCCTGGCGGACCGACAGGAATTTGGTCCCCTCCAGCAGGCCGGACAGGACGCCTTCCCAGATGAGTGTGTAGGCCAGTCCCAGCAGCAGGGCGCGGGAGGTGAACACACTGAGCGCCACGAACGCCGCCGCATACGCCGAACCGCCGACCAGACACGCGACCGAGTACGCGGCGATGGTCGTCAGCTGATCCCCACGGCTACCGAGCAGCAGCCCCGTGACGATCACCGCGGGGATGATCAGCGCCGCGGTGAGTCCAGCGGCGACCATCATCTTGGCGGCTGCGATCCGCCAGCGTGCGATGGGTTTGATCATCAGATACACCGCCGTGCCGTCCTCGATCTCCGAGCCGATCGCGGCGGTCCCGATGACCACGGCCACCAGCGGCATGACCATCCGCACGACCAGGGTGTCGAGGATGCGGTCCGCGTCCGGTCGACCGCCGCTGATCCGGATGAGGAGGGCGATGAGGACCGGCAGTGCCGCGAACAGGATCAGCAGGATCGTTCGTCGACGACCAAGCAAGCCGCGCAGGGTGACCCCGATCATCGGTCCGATGACGCTCATCGGCGAACCAGGTAGCTGAACACGCTCTCCAGCGAATCGTCTGTCGGACGGACCTCCAACAGGGTCACGCCCGAAGCACGCGCGACCCGCGCCAACGCCCGAGTGAAGGCGTCGTAGTCCGCCGTCCGGACGGCGAGCTGGCCCCCGGCCAGTTCCGCCCCGAAGACCGACGGGTCGGCCATCAGGCTGGACGCCAGACGCCGGTCATCGGACGAACGGACCGTGAACGTGTGCGGCCGATCGGTCATCAGCCGTCGGATGGCACGGAAGTCGCCGGCGGCAGCCAGTCGCCCGGCATAGATGACCAGGATCGAATCCGCCAGTCGCTCGACCTCCTCGAGGATATGCGACGAGAACAGGATCGTTCGGCCCTCGGCGGCCATCGCCCGGAGCAGCCGCATCATGTGCAGCCGTTGTCGTGGATCCATCCCGTTGAATGGCTCGTCGAGAAGCAGGATCCGCGGGTCGTGGACGAGGGCGCCAGCAAGCTTGGCTCGTTGGCGCATCCCCTTCGAGTAGGTGGCGATGCGCCGGTCCGCCGCCTCGGTCAGTTCCACGGTGGCGATCGCCCGGGCGGCGGCGGCATCCGGGTCAGGCACTGACTGGAGACGGGCATTCAATCGTGCGAACTCAAGGCCACTCAGATATGGGTGGACGCTCTCTCGTTCGGGCACCAGGCCAAGCTGGCGATACATCTCGGGCCGCCGCCAGGCAGTCTCGCCCTGGACCAGGACCCGGCCGGCCGATGGCGCCAACAGTCCGGCCATCAGATGGAGCAGGGTCGACTTTCCCGCGCCGTTCGGTCCAAGCAGACCCGTGACACCCGGCCCCAACCCGAACGAGATGTCGTTGACCGCGACGACGTTGCCATACCAGCGCGAGACGTGATCGACCTCGAGAGCAGGCGTCCGCGTCTCGGACGCCGTGGGAGTGACGCGATGCTCCTCGGTCATGTCGAGATCCGCAGATAGCGGCGGATGGTCAGTCCGACCGAGATGAGGATGCCGACGACCGCCGCGCCCAGATAGGCCCATCCGGGCAGATCCAGCCCGGCTACCACGGCCCCGTCGGCGATCGACCCGAAGATGGCCGAATTCGTACCGTCGAGGATGTCGCCCGGGCTGAGGAGGACAGCGACCTTGGCCAGGTCCTGGTTGGTCTGGCTGCCGATCAGTGCGACGAGGATCGGCGGCACGATGAACACCCCGATGATCATCGCGGTCGCGTAGGCCCGTCTCGGGGTCCAGGCAGCGACCAGGCTGGCGAGGCCCCCGAGGAGGCCCGCGGTCAACGCTGCCTGCACCACGAATCTCGGTACCGCACCCAGCTCGTCGGCGAGGCCGACCGCCGGGTCCGGTGCGACGAACACGCGGCCGACGAACAGGATCAGATACGGCACCAGGTCGACCAGGAAGAGTGCGGCAAGGAGTCCACCGGTCTTGGCCAGGGCGTAGTCCGAACGAGTCAGCACCCGGGAGAAGTAGAGCGGCAACGTGCCGTAGCGCTGGTCGCGGCCGAACAGCTCCGGCGCCTGGGCGGCGCAGAACAACATGATCAGGATGGCCACCAGGCCGTGATAGCTCGCGTAGTCGATCGGCGACTGGATGGCCGCCCCGACTCGGCCAGCCTGGGCGGTCAGCGCCGCGAAGCCCACCGCCAGCACCGCCGGCAGGATGGCCAGGCCGGCCAAGAGGAAGGGGGCGATCTTGGCGCGACCGCCCCGGCCGATGCCGAAGCAGGCCCGCATCGTCTGCGCCAGGAGCGCCGGAACGGCCCCCCGGCGCCCGAGCCGAGGCCCGTCATAGGCCTGGTAGCCGAGGTCGAAGATGCTTCCAGTGGGAGCCGGGTCGGTCATCAGGCCCCACCCCCGGCGCTCGGCAGGATCTCATCGGCGAACAGGTCCTCCAGGCTCTGGCGGCGCTGCTCCATCCGAACCAGGGGCAGTCCGAGCTCGGCGATGATGTCCCGGACGATGTCGTACTGGGCATCGTCGCGCACCGACAGGAGGACCGTCCGACCATCGGCGACCGCCTGCAGTTCGCGCGCCACGAGGGCGTTCGCGAGCGCGTCCGCACCTTCCTCGACTTCCACGGCGAGGACGCCCGTGCGCTCGGTGAACGCTCCGAGCGGAGCCGCCCGCAGCAATCGGCCGCCATCGATCGCAACGAGGAAATCGCTGACTCGCTCGATCTCGCCGAGCAGGTGGCTGGCCACGACGACGGCGATCCCGAATTCGGTCCCGGTCCGCCGGACCAGGGCGAGCATCTCGTCCCGGCCGGCCGGGTCCAGCCCGTTGGTCGGTTCGTCGAGGAGCAGGAGTCGCGGATCGTGGACCAGTGCCTGGGCGAGCTTCACCCGCTGCTTCATCCCGGTCGAGTACCCACCGATCGCGCGGTAGCGCTCTTCGTACAGCCCGACATGGCGGAGGACCTCGGCCGTCCGTTCACGGGCCGCGGTCGCCGGCAGACCTGACATCCGGGCCATGTGGCTGACGAAATCGGTCGCCGACGTATCCGGAGGCAGGCAGTCGTACTCGGGCATGTAGCCGACGAACTGCCGGATGCGCGTCCCCTGGACGGCGACATCGAGATCCATGACGGCGGCCTGACCCGAGGTCGGCGGCAGCAGCCCAAGGAGGATCTTGATCAGCGTGCTCTTGCCAGCACCATTGGCGCCGACCAGGCCGATGATCCCGGGCTGCAACTCGAGGGTCAGGCCATCGAGCGCGGTGACACCCCCCGGGTAACGAAGGGTCAGGTCTCGGAGGTCGATCAGACTCATGCCGGACGAAGCCTACCTGCCCGGAACACCCGACGAACGCCGAGCCGGCGGCAGGACCGGCGGATCGACTACCGGAATCGGAGTGTCTTGAGCACGGTCTGTGCCACCGGCAGCATCGATCGCATCGTCGTGTCGGGACTCGCCTCGATCGCGATGACGAGCGGGCCACGCGGACCGTCGACGGCGATGACCCGGGTCGGACCGCCTGGCGCCAGGAAGAACGTCTGGTCGGCCGTCCTGAACAAGGCGACCCGGTCGCGGCCGATCGGGGTCAGCGCGAGGCTGATCGCCGGCTGCTCGCCGACGGTCCGCTCGGATGGCGCCTCCGCGGCGACGCCAGCCGTCCCGATGAACGCCTCGACCAGGCCGCGGGCCGTGGTCGGTGCCGATCGCTCTTCACCGGCGGCGTACGTCGCGTCGATCCCGCTGGAGAATGTCATCGTTCCCTCGGGTCGGGCCAGCGACATCCGCTGCGGCGCGACGCCAGCCACGGACCAACCATCGCCCAGCGTCAATCGGATCGGCGGCTGGAAGACCGATGACTCGACCTTGCCGGCTCCTACCCCACACGCGAACCCGAACAGCGGATCGCACAGATCGGCGACGTTGCCGCGGGGCCTGGGGGTCGGGATCGGGCTGTCGGTCGGATCCTGGGTGTTCGTCGCGGCCACGGACGCCGGGGGCTCGTTGGTCTCGAGCCGGGAGGCCTTGGCGGTGCGGGTCGCTGCCGACGGACTCGTCAGGGCGATCCCCGACGAACCACCGGGACCGGGCAGCGCCGCGATGAGCAGGGCGCCCGCGACGACGACCGCGACGATGCCCAGGACGGCCAACGGGGCGGCGATCGCCGCCGGGGCACGACGGACAGGAAGCGGTGCCGGTCGGCGTGGCGCGACGGGCGCATCCCGCGCGGCCCCCGTATCCGGCGCCGCCCGTACGCCCGGGACCACGGGTGGAGCGGTCGCCACGGCGATCGTCGGACCGGCGGGATCAAGCCGAAGCTCGCCGGGTTCGATGCGGACGGCGAGCGGCTCGAGGGCCGTTGCCATCGCATTGCCGTTCGGGAAACGGTCCGCTGGATCAGTGGCCAGGGCCCGGACGACGATCGCATCGAGCGCCGCAGGTACGTCGGGCCGAGCGGCCCGCGCGGACGGCGCCCGGCTGCCGACACGCGCCGAGGCGATCTCGGCGGTGCTCGCCCCGGCCCACGCTCGGCGGCCGACCAGGGTCTCGTACAGGACCAGGCCGAGGCCGTAGATATCGGAGGCCGGAGTCGTCGTCTGGCCGACGGCCTGCTCCGGACTGAAGTAGTGGACCGAGCCAAGAGTCGTGCCGGGCACCGTGCCTTCCGCATCGGCGGCCAGCCGGGCGATGCCAAAATCGGTGATCATCGCCCGCCCATCGCGCGCGAGCACGATGTTGCCGGGCTTCACGTCCCGGTGGACGATGCCCCGGATGTGCGCCACTCCAAGGGCTCGCGCGACATCGAGGCCGATGCGCGCCGTCTCGTCCGCGGACAGGCGGCCATCGCGTCGAAGCCGAGCCGCGAGGTCTTCGCCTTCGATGAGATCCATGACGAGGTATGGCTGGCCGTCGTCGGTGCCCGCCTCAAGGCACGCGATGATGTTCGGATGGCGTAGGACGGTGGCGGCCAGCGCCTCGCGCCGGAAGCGCATCGCCAGATCCCGGTCGTCGAGGACCTCGCGCCGGAGTAACTTGATGGCCACCAGGCGCTCGGCCTTCGTGTCCCAGGCCCGGTACACGATCGCCATGCCACCGACTCCGGCGACGGCCTCCAGGCGGTACCGGCCATCGACCAGCCGGCCCACTTCGAGTGTTCCCTGGGCGGGATCATGCGACCCGTTCACGCCCGGACGATAGCCGAGGTCCACCGATCAGGCCCGCGGCGGCTACTCAGGCGAGAGCGAACGCGCTACGCTGCCGGTCGACGCGATCGAAGCTCGACCGATCCGCGCTGAGGGAGGACACCATGCCGATCACGGACTCACTCATCGCCGATGAGACGATCGTGTTCCAGTCCAGAAAACACTGGATCGCCCCGATCAAGGCATCGCTCTGGGCGGTCGTGATGATCGTCGGCGGCCTCTTCCTCTTTGGGGTCGCGCCGAACGGCGATGGGATCCTCTCGTTCATCTGGTCGTTGCTCCGCATCGCCGCCGTCGTCCTGGTGGTAGGCGGTATCGTCTGGGCCATCTACAACGTCATCGTCTGGCGGACGGCGATCTTCGCGGTCACCACGATGCGCGTCCTGCGCGAGGAGGGCCTCGCCTCGAAGCGAAGTTCGACGACCCTCTTGTCGTCGCTGAGTGATGTCAAATCACGGGTCGGCTTCCTGGGCGAGCGCCTGGGCTACGGCGACCTGATCCTGCTGACGCAGTCGGGTGGCGCGGGTGAGGATCGGTTCGTGTCGATCACCGATCCCCTTGAGTTCCGAAACACGATCATGACCCAGAAGGTTGCCGACCGGCGCGTCGACGCGCCGACCCAGGTTCCAGCCGCCACCCCGGTCGCGGCACTGGCGGCGAGCCCCTCCGACGAAGCCGACGCACTCGCGCGCCTGGCCGACCTTCACGAACGAGGCGCCATCACAGACGCTGAATTCGAGGCGAAGAAGACCGAGATCCTCGCGCGGATGTGAGGCTGCTGGGACCCTATGAGGTGATCGGATGACGACAGGGGCAGATCGGGACGAGGCGATCGCCAAGGTCGTCGCCTCGGCGACGCGACTGGGTGTCGAACTTGATGAGGCGGAGGCCGAAGAGTGGGTCGCGGCGATGGAGACCGAGGCCAGCGGTGGCGACCTCGTGGTCGACGTCAACAGCGGCGTGTACGGCCACCGGGTCACGATGCTCGACTTCCAGCCGGAGGACCTGGCCCGGTTCCGGGAGATGTCGACGGTGGTCGGCTTCGAGGATCGGCCGCCCCAGGTCATGACCGCGCTGTCGATCTCGGGGTCCGCGGCCCAGAGCAAGATCAACGCCTACCCTGCCGACTGCGACTTCTTCGAGCGTATCCACATTCGGGCCGACACACGCGGGGAGGCGTGCGCCATCCTGGCCGACCTGATCCGTGAGAAGGCCCTGGCCACGTCGGTCGGGCCGACCCATCGCCTGTGGGAGGTCAAGTTCGGCTCACACCCGGTCGCCGCGACCAAGGGCGGCAAGGCCGTCGGTGCCGGGTCACCGATGTCGTGGACGACCGAGGAGGTCGCTGCCGGGCAGATGGAGGTCACGCTGGAGGGCGGGGTCGTGCGGACCTACACCTGGGAGGACGCATCCCACGAGCCGGGCTGGTGCAAGCTCGACTGGGTCATCGCCGACAAGACCCGCGGCAAGCTGGCCAACGCGAGCAACGTCCTCGATCCGACCTGGGAGGCGCCCGACGGGTCGATCGTACCGCTCGACGGCTTCCTCGATCCGTATTACCAGGAGGTCTATCTGGAATCGGACTCGATCCCGCTGTTCTCGAAGCTCGTCAAGGAGCTGTCGGCCGACTCCGTCGACGACTACGTCGACACGCTCGAGCACGAAGTCTGGAAGTACACGGTCAAGGAGCCGAACTACGGCAAGGCGGCGCGCCGGATGTACAACGTCTTCCGGATGAACGGCAAGTACCGAGAGGCGGCCTTCATCCGCGAACTCTTCGACGAGCCGGTGACTGCTCTGTACCAGGTCTCGGCGCTGATTCGCACGCTCGATGATGCGGCCAATTCGGGCGACACGTTCGACACGGACATGATGGTCACGCAAGTCGATGGCCTGATCATGTCCGCGATCCAGGCGCTGGACGGACCAGACGAGGCGCAGATGGTCGGCCATCTGCTCAAACTCCGGGATTCGCTCCAGGCACGTCAGTCACACGAGCAGCGTTCGACGGAGATGAGCGAGATCCAGGAAGCCGCCCTGGGTGCCGTGAACGTGTATTTCGAGCGAGCCCTTCGATCGGTCCCCGAGATCGAGGCCTACCTGGAGGACATCGCCGCGCGCGCGCCGTAGGAACGGCAGACCGGACGATCGAGGCGATTGGAGCGGGAGACGAGGTTCGAACTCGCGACATGCAGCTTGGAAGGCTGCCGCTCTGCCAACTGAGCTACTCCCGCTCGATGCGCGTGCGACGCACGAACTATAGCCGACAGGCAGTGGGAGGCCGCCCGGCCAGCCTCGCGCCACGATCGATATTGACACGCACGCTGAACGATCCGTAGTGTTCGCTGGCCCGATGCGTCAGCCGTTCGGCGACGTTCGAAGAGGGATCGGGCCATAGGAGGCGTCCACCATGCGCAACCCGCCGATCCTCATCTCCGTGCTCGGCTTCTTCGCCGCGCTCGCCGGCTTCAGCCATCTCTTCTTCGGCTTGCGGGTGCTCGGATTCGACTGGTTCGGAGCCCTCGGCGACTTGCCCCAGTTCGAGTCGGTCGGGGTGTGGGGCTGGTGGGCCATCATCGTCGGGATCGGCTGGCTCATCGTCGCGGGCGGCCTGTGGGCACTCCAGCCATGGGCCAGGATCTTCACGATGATCATCGCCGGACTCAGCCTGTTCGAGGCCGTGTTGGCGTTCTTCCAGTTCCCGGGGACCGGCGTCGGGTTCGCGATGGCGATCATGCCCGCTCTGATCCTCTGGTACCTGACCACGCCACAGGTCCGGGACGCGTTCGGCGAGGACATCCGCCAGTAGCTCGCTGGGCCAGACGCTCGACGTGTCCGGCCAGTACCTCGCGTTGCTCCGTGGGATCAACGTCGGGGGCAAGAACATCATCCCGATGGCGGACCTGCGCGCTGCCTTCGCCGACCTCGGCGCCGCCGAGGTCGGCACCTATATCCAGAGCGGCAACGTCCTGTTCGATGGTGGCCGGGTCGATGCGGACGACTGGCGCGGCCGGATCGAACATGCCCTGTCCGAACGGTTCGGATATTCGGCCACGTTGGTCATCCGTAGCCACGCGGAGCTCCGAGATGTCGTCACCCAGGCTCCGACCGGCTTCGGCGCCGAGGCAGACCGATATCGCTCGGATGTCATCTTCCTCATGGATCCGGACATCGGCCGACAGGTCATCGAGGAAGTGGGGCCCAGGGCCGGCGTCGACACCGCGACCGTCGGGAACGGCGTGGTCTATTTCGAGCGCCTGACCGCGAAGGCGACCCAGAGTCGACTGAATCGGATCGTCGGACGCCCGATCTACAAGCAGGTCACGATCCGGAACTGGCGAACGACGACGACGTTGTTGACGATGCTCGACGCCCGCGCAACCTAGGACCGCGACGAACCTCCAACGTCGCTATCGTTGGGGCCATGCACATCGAGTTCCTGGGGCAGGCCGGGCTGTACGTCGAGACGAAAGGCGTCAGCCTGCTGTGCGACCCGTGGTTCAACCCTGCCTTCTTCGGATCGTGGTATCCGTTCCCGGCGAACGACGGGATCGATCCGGCAAGGATCGGCAACCCGACATACCTGTACGTCAGCCACTTGCACCACGACCACTTCGATCCGCGCTGGCTGCGAGACCACTGCTCGAAGGATGCGACCGTCATCCTGCCGGCCTATCCGCTCGATCACCTCGAGAAGGAGCTCCGGGCACTGGGTTTCCACTCGTTCATCGAGGCGCCACAGTCGGAGCCGTTCAAGGCGGGACCGCTGATCCTGACCTGCGTCGCGCTGGTGGCCCCGACCGACGGCCCGATCGGCGATTCGGCGCTACTCATCGATGATGGCGAGGTCCGTGTCCTGAACATGAACGACAGCCGGCCGACGGACCCGGACGTGCTCCTCCGCGACGGCCCGCTGGACGCGCTCTTCCTGCAGTTCTCGGGCGCGATCTGGTATCCGATGGTCTATGAGTTCCCGGATCGAGCCAAGGCGGTCCTTGGCCACAAGAAGCGGATCGCCCAGATGGCGCGGGCGTTCCGATACATCGAGATCCTCGGCCCGCGCTTCGTGGTGCCGTCGGCCGGGCCGCCATGCTTCCTGGACGACGACCTGTTCGCCCAGAACGACTTCGACGACGACGAGTCGAACATCTTCGTCGATCAACCGGTCTTCCTCGACTACCTCGCGGAGCGGGGCAATGACGGCGGCCGCCTGATGCTGCCCGGCTCGGTCGCATCGGTAGCCCCGGGTCGTTTCGACGTCGAGCATCCGGTCGCGCCAGAGTCGATCTTCGACGACAAGCGCGCCTATCTGACCGGATACCAGGCACGCAAGCGCGCCGTCATCCAGGCCGAACGTGACGTCTGGCGGCCGCGCTCCGAGTGGTCCAGCCTGCTGCCGCCGATCAAGCAGTGGTTCGAACCGCTTATCGCCCAGGCCGATCTCATCTGCGCCGGCATCAACGACCTCGTGGTCATCGACGTCGGTGACGAGCGGATCGGCCTCGATTTCATCAGTCGCACGGTCCGGGCCGTAGATCCGGGCGATGTACCGAGCCATCAGTTCTTCATCGAACGCGGGCTGGTCGAATGGCTGGTCGACAACCACGTTGATGACTGGGTCAACGAGCTGTTCCTGTCGATGCGCTTCCGGGCGAAACGACGGGGCGCTTACAACGACTACGTCTACACGTTCTTCAAGTGCCTGTCCGAAGAGCGGCTCCAGTACGCCGAGGGGTTCTACGCGGAAAGTGGACCGACCCAGGGCACGTGGGAAGCGGCCGGCTACGAACTGCAGCGCCGGTGTCCGCACATGAAGGCGGACCTGACCCGGTTCGGCTCGTTCGAGGACGGTGTCCTGACCTGCCGTCTGCACGCCTGGCAATGGGACCTCGAGACCGGGGAATGCCTGACCTCGGACGGGCACAAGCTGTTCGTGCGGCCGGCCGGGAGCGGAGACACCGACGACTCGCCGGTGGGTGCGACCGCCTGACGCCTCGCCGTCACGCTTGCGGTGTCAGCGCGCACCTCGATCGATGGGGTCGGGCTTCCCGCCTTCGCGGCTGAAGTGCCGAGGCTCGACCGATAGGACCAAGGTCCGGGTCGGCGGATCCCAGCCGACCGCGCGATACTCGAACGGAAGCGAGACACACCCACCGGAGGCCGCTGCATGCCGCACAAGAGTCGACGCCGGATCCCCGCCCTGACCGCGGCCGCGCTGCTCGTCCTGGCGATCGCGGGCTCGGCCGCGGCCGCGGTCCTCCGGTTCGATGATCAGGACGGGAACGGCATCGCCGATGCGTGCCAGATCGCGGTCGTCGCCGACCCGGAGGCGGCCGCTGCCGCGTTCGTCGCGGCCGACACCGACGGTGATGGCGTGATCTCCGTCACCGAGGCCGCCCACAGCGGATGGATCGGCGGCAAGAACTGCAACCACGGCGGATTCGTCAGTTCGGTCGCCGGTGCGACGACCGACTGCGATGAGACCGAGGCAGCCGAGCCGGATGAAGACGAGACGTCGGCAGAAGACGAGACCATCGACGAGGCACCGGCTGGAACCGACGTCGCTGACTGCGAGGAGACCGACGACGCCGAGCCGGCCGATGACACCGAGGCAGCCGACGACACCGAGGCAGCCGACGACACCATGAAGACCGACTGCGCAGCGACCGAACCGCCGACGGTCGATCCGGCTCCGACCGCGGCCGACACGGCACCGAACGCGCACGGCAAGGCCGTCTCAGAAGTCGCGAAATCGGACGCCGTCGGCGGCAAGAACTGCAACCACGGCGGCGCCGTGAGCGAGGCCGCGAAGGCCGATCACACCGCCAAGAAGGCGCAGCACGCCGCCGACAAGGCCGCCAAGCGGGACGCGAAGGCCCTTGCCAAAGCTCAGCGGAAGGCAGCCCACCAGCCCGACTGACGCGTCATCGGACGCTGCGCTGCGACCCTGGCCGGCGCCTCTGTCAAGCCGGCCCCGTCGGCGATGATGGCCTTGATCGGGATCGGCCGTTGGCGATCAGCTGACCTCGGAGCGTGCTTCGCCGCATAGCGTCCCGGGATGGATCCGAACGTGTCAGAAGGCACCGCAAACTGGTCATCCGGTCGATGCCCGGGCTGCGCGCCGTGACGAGCATTGGCGAAGGGAGCCTTCGTGTCCCACAATGGCCTGCCGAAGGACGCGAGCGAAAGGGAACTCGTCCGTGGCTGACCTCGGACCGAAGCGGATCGCCGAGTTCATCGAATCGTTCCGGGTCCAACCTGGGATCGAGATCGATCCGCGGTTCCCGAAGGTTTCAAGAGAGGCTCACCAGGAGCTCCAGGCACAGAAGCTCGCGCTCGGAGCCGCGGCTCCGCCCGGCGCAGCCCACGACGGTCGAAGCAGGCGAAGAAAGGGAAGGGAAAGAGGTCATGACCGCATCGACCGCCACAGCGGCCGGATCCGCCCAGGCCGCGCCCGATGTCGCCTGGTACTCGCTGACGGAGGCCGAGGCGGCCAGTCGTCTCGAGGTCGATCCCGCCGTCGGCCTGACATCGGCCGAAGCCGACGCGCGACGCGCCAAGTACGGGGCGAACACCTTTGCCCAGGCCAAGAAGGCGTCCAAGTGGCAGCTGTTCGCGCGCCAGTACGCGGACCCGATGCAGCTCGTCCTCCTCGTGGCCGGGGTGGTCTGTCTGTTCCTCCCGGGTCAGTTCTACACCGGCGTATTCCTGCTCCTCCTCACGATGTTCAACGCCTGGATGGCCATGAACCAGGAGGGCAAGGCGGAAGCGAGTGCTTCGGCCCTCCAGAACATGATGGTGGTCAAGGCCAAGGTGCGTCGCGGCGGCGACCTCGTCGAGATCCCGATGGACCAGCTCGTTCCCGGCGATATCGTCAACATCGAAGCCGGCGATCTGGTTCCGGCCGATGCTCGGATCCTGTCCGCGGCGACCCTCGAGATCGACGAATCGGCGCTCACCGGCGAAAGTGTCCCGACCCCCAAGCAGGTCGACGCCGTCGCAGCCGACGCTGCCCTCGGCGATCGCGTGGACATGGCCTACATGAACTGCCAGGTGACCCGAGGTGCGGGCACGATCCTGGTCACCACCACCGGGATGGGGACCGAGGTCGGCCACATCAGCGGGATGCTCCAGGCGACCGGCATCGAGAAGACCCCCTTGACGAAGCAGCTCGATGCGCTCACGAATCAGATCCTGGTCATCGCCGGCGTCGCCCTGGTCGTCTCGATCGGCCTCGGCCTGTACCGCGGTATCCAGCTGCAGGAGCTTTTCCTCAGCGCGGTCGCGTTCGCCGTCGCGGCGATCCCGACCGCCCTTCCTGCCGTCGTCACGGCCATCCTGTCCAAGGGCTCACAGACGCTGGCCGAGGCCGGCGCGATCATGAAGCGACTCCGCTCGGTCGAGACGCTCGGATCCACGTCCGCGCTCAACTCCGACAAGACCGGCACACTGACCCTCAACCAGATGACGGCCGTCCAGATGGCGATCGTCGGCCGGCGCTACGCGATCAGCGGGGACGGCTACCAGACGACCGGTCAGATCACCAAGACCGGCGGCCAGCCCGACGTTCCGCTGGAGCCATACCTCCTGCCGATGGCGCTGTGCGCCGACGCGGAGGTCCGCGAGGGTTCGCTCGTGGGCGATCCGACCGAAGGCGCGCTCGTCGTGCTGGCCGCCAAGGGCGGCGTTGACCCGGCCCTCACTCGCGAGCAGTACCCGAGGGTGGCGACCCTCCCGTTCGATGCGGCCTACAAGATGATGGCCACCTTCCACGCGATGAAGGACGCCGGGGGTCATGACGTCATCCGGGCCTATATCAAGGGTGCGCCCGACCAGCTGCTGGCCCGTGCGACGACCGCCCTTGGGCCGGACGGGAAGGACGTCCCGGTGGCCCAGCTCCGCGACAACTACCTCGCCGAGAACGAACGCCTCGGCACGATGGGTCTCCGGGTCATGGCCACCGGACAGAAGGACTTCGATCCGGGCACGTTCGACCCGAACAGCGATCTGCTTTCGGCGATCGACGGGCTCTCCCTCCTGGCGATCGTCGGGATCGTCGATCCGCCACGACCGGCGGCGAAGGACGCCATCGCCCAGGCCCACGCCGCAGGCATCCAGGTCCGGATGATCACGGGCGACCATGCCGTCACCGCGGAGGCCATCGCCCACCAGCTCGGGATCACGGGCCGGGCCGTCACCGGCGCCGAGTTCCGCGCGATGAGCGACGACGAGGCGATGCGCCAGATCGATGGCATCGGCGTCATCGCCCGGGTGTCGCCCGAGGACAAGGTCCACCTCGTCGACATCCTCCGCAAGAAGGGCCACGTCGTCGGGATGACCGGCGATGGCGTGAACGACGCTCCGGCGCTCAAGAAGGCCGACATCGGGATCGCGATGGGGATCACCGGGACCGAGGTCTCGAAGCAGGCCGCGGTGATGATCCTGACCGACGACAACTACGCCACGATCGTCAAGGCCGTCGGCCTCGGGCGCTCGGTCTACGACAACCTCATGCGCTTCATCCGCTTCCAGATGGCCGGCCTGTTCGGCTTCATCGCCACGTTCCTCGGCTCGTCCCTGCTCAATATCCTGGGCGGGATCCCGTTCCTGCCGCTCCAGACGATGTGGCTCAACTTCACGGTCAACGTCTTCCAGGCGATCGGCCTGGGCTACGGCAAGCCGCGTGAGGGCCTCATGGCGGTCCCGCCCCGACCGAAAGAGCAGAAGATCATGCCGCCGCGCCTGACCCGCTGGCTCGTGTTGTGTGGGTTGGTCATGGCCGCCGGTACCCTGGGCGTCCTCGCCTGGGCGAGCGGATCCGGTCTCGGTGACACGATCGCTCGGACGATGGGCATGACCACGTTCGCCCTCTTCCGGCTCTTCTCCTCGCTGGAGACGGCGGACGAGGACGAGTCGGTCTTCGGCGGGTCCATCCTCGCCAACCGCCCGCTCCTCATCGGGACGGGCATCTCGGTCCTGACGATCCTGTTCGCGACCGAGCTCGGCGTCCTGCAGCGGGTCCTGGGCACGGCGAGCCTGTCGATCGACCAGTGGGCCATCTGCATCATCGTCGCGTTGTCGCTCATCGTCGTCGAGGAAGGCAGGAAGCTGCTGAAGATCCGAACGGTCGACGGGTCGGCGGCCGCAGCCGATCTTTCCGCGGTGCCCGGCGCGGCCTGACCCCACCCTGGATCAGGATCCCTAGCCGACCGCCCTGATGAGCCAGGACGCGACCAGCTCGAGGTCAGGGGCCGAACGCTGGATGCCCGGCCTCCGGGTGATCCGGACCTATCAACGGCCGTGGCTGTCGCGGGACCTGATCGCCAGCGTCGTCCTGGTAACGCTGCTCGTCCCGCAAGGCATGGCGTACGCGGAATTGGCGGGTCTGCCGGCCATCACGGGGTTGTACACGACCGTGATCTGCCTCGTCGCGTACGCGATCGTCGGGCCTTCCCCGATCCTCGTTCTTGGGCCGGACTCGTCCCTGTCACCGATGATCGCGGCCACCATCCTGCCTCTTGCGGCGGGCAGCCAGGAGATGGCCATCGCGCTCGCCGGCATGCTCGCGCTCATGGTCGGGCTGATCACCGTCGGGGCTGGCCTGGCCAAGCTCGGGTTCGTGGCGGATCTGCTCTCGAACCCGGTCCGGACCGGCTATCTGGCCGGCCTGGCGATCGTCATCCTCGTGAGCCAATTGCCCAAACTGTTCGGATTCTCGACCGACGCCGACGGCCTGGTCGGAGAGACGATCGCCTTCATCCAGGATCTGGGCATGACCAATCCGTGGGCGCTGGCCGTCGGACTCGTGAGTCTGGCCATCATCCTCGGGCTCCGGTGGCGCTCGCCGCGGACACCGGGCATCCTGGTTGCGGTCGTCGTCGCCATCGCGGCTTCGGTCGTACTCGACCTCGCCGAGCGGGGCGTCAGCGTCATCGGCGTGCTCCCCAAGGGCTTCCCGCTGCCAACGTTCCCGGCCGTCCCCTTCGATGACATGCCCCTCCTGTTCGCGGCCGCCATCGGCATCTCCCTCGTCGCGATCGGCGACACCATCTCCGTTTCCGGCGGATTCGCGGCGCGGGCCGGGTACGAGGTCGACGGCAACCAGGAGCTCGCGGGGATCGGCTCGGCCAACCTCGCGGCCGGTCTGTTCTCGGGTTTCGCCGTCAGCACCAGCGGATCCCGGACAGCAGTCGCCTTCCAGTCGGGCGCCAAGACCCAGCTGACCGGCCTGATCGCGGCAGCCTTGGTCCTGGCCATGCTGCTGTTCGGTCCGGGACTCGTCGAGGCCATGCCGCAGCCCGTCCTCGCGGCGGTCGTCATCGCAGCATCCATCAGCCTGTTCGACCTGGCAGGACTGCGCGACCTGTATCGGGTCCAGCCGGCCGAATTCGCGCTGGCAGTCGCATGCGCCCTGGGGGTGATGTTCATCGGCGTGCTGCAAGGGATCGTCGTCGCCATCATCTTGTCGGTGATCTACGTATTCAAGCGAGCCTGGGCCCCGTATTCCGCGGTCCTGGGCATCGCGCCGGGTGTTCCCGGCTATCACGACATCGGACGGTACCCGGGGGCCACGCCCGTCCCGGGACTGCTCATCGTGCGTTGGTCGGCGCCGCTCTTCTTCGCGAACGCGACCCAGTTCCGCAATCGGATCCGGCGTCTTGTTAAGGACTCGGAGGGGATCCGCTGGGTCCTGGTGGCCGCCGAGCCGATCACCGACATCGACACGACGGCCGGTGCGATCCTGGCGGACCTCGACCTCGAGCTGAACGCATCCGGGATCCACCTCGCGTTCGCCGAACTCCAGTCAGGCGTCCGTGACGCGATCGTCCGCTACGGCTTGCTCGAGACTGTCGACGAGGGCCATTTTTTCGGCTCAGTGACTGAAGCAGTCGAAGCCTTCCGTGAAGCGACCGACGCGGAACCGGCAAGGCCCGTCGGCTCGCCGTGAGCACGGCGCCGAGTCGACTCGGCTCACCGGCAGCAGGGCGACGACGACGCGGCCGACGGTGCGCCCGGTGTATTTCAGCCGCGCGGTCGGCCTCCGGGGCCGCTGATCCGTTCGCCGGGCAGGATCGTGCCTGGACCTGAGGATGGACGAGGACCCGGGCGCTGGGCGCCCGACGGCTGACGCGGCTTGCCGGCTGCGCTGCCATCCGGGCCGTGTCGTCGCGGCCCCGGCCCTCCGGTCCCGCGGTTCGTCTGTCGCGGCCCTCCATTCGATCTCGACCCACTGGCAGGACGCGGTGTCCCGGCGTGCCGGTTCGATGCCGGGCCGGCGCCAGTTCGCTGTGGTCGGCCGCGGCCGAGTCCGCCCCGAAGGATCGGCTCTGGGCGGATCCGCGGGTCGGGCTCGAAGCCGACGATCGTTTCGCGCGGGATGCCCCGTCCCAGGACCCGCTCGATGTCATTGAGCAGCTTGAGTTCGTCGACGCAGACGAGCGACACGGCATCGCCATCGACGCCGGCCCGGCCGGTCCGCCCGATCCGGTGGACGTAATCCTCGGGGACCATCGGCAATTCGAAGTTGACGACGTGCGGGAGCGCCTCGATGTCGAGCCCGCGTGCGGCCACCTCGGTCGCGACGAGGATCTGGAAGCGACCCGCCTTGAAATCGGCCAGCGCCCGAACGCGCTGCGGCTGGCTCTTGTTGCCGTGGATCGCCGTGGCACTGATTCCGTCGCGATCGAGTTGCTGGGCGAGTCGGTTCGCGCCGTGCTTGGTCCGGGTGAAGACGAGCGCCTGGTCGATCCGCCCGGTCGAGACCAGGTGGCTCAGCAGCTCACGCTTCCGATCCCGGTCGACCATGTGGACGACATGGGTGACAAGCTCGGTCGGGGTGTTCCGCGGGGTGACCTGGACGGAGGCCGGGTTGTCGAGCAGGCCATCCGCCAGGCGACGGATCTCATCCGAGAAGGTCGCCGAGAAGAGCAGGTTCTGACGGCGGACGGGGAGAACGGCCAGGACCTTGCGGATGTCCCGGATGAAGCCCATGTCGAGCATCCGGTCTGCCTCATCAAGGACGAGGATCTCGACCCTTGAGAGGTCGATCGTCCGCTGGCCGAGGTGGTCGAGCAGGCGGCCGGGCGTGGCGACGACGATCTCGGGGCCGGCGCGCAGCGCCCTGACCTGAGGGTCGAAGCCGACGCCGCCATAGATGGTCGTGGATCGGATCGGGTTCTGGGTGCCATAGGTGCGCACGCTCTCCTCGACCTGGAGGGCGAGCTCACGGGTCGGGGTCATGATCAAGGCACGGATGACCCGTGGGCCGGGACGCCGGGATGCGTGCAGACGCTGGAGCATGGGCAGGACGAACGCAGCGGTCTTGCCGGTCCCGGTCTGGGCACCGGCGAGGACATCGCGCCCAGCCAGGACGAGGGGGATCGCCTGGCTCTGGACCGGCGTCGGTTCTGTGTACCCCTGCTGGCTGACAGCACGGAGGAGCTCGGGCGACAGCCCGAGACGATCGAATGACATGGGGAGAGTGCTCCTGACGTGGCCCGCCCGCCTGTGCGGGATCCGGTCAGGGCGCTGTGGTGGTTCGGGGTCGAAACGGTGTTGACCGGGGCGCTGACCGGAGCGCCTCATCGAGCACGAAGGCCGTGAGCATAGCCGAAGTCGTCAGTGCGCGCTTTCAGGAGCCGTCCTGGCTCCGGGCTTACGGTTTGCGCTCCAGGATCGGCCGAGCCGCCTCGGGGTCGTCGACGACGAAGGCGAACGTCGCCCGATCGCTCCAGCGGCCGAGGAACAGGTGGCCGTAGATGTTCACGTCGGCATCGGCCAATTCCCGGGCGAGTCTGGCCATCCCGCCCGGACGATCGTCGACCTCGGCGAGGATCGATTCGCCTTCGATATACGTGTACCCAGCCTCGTCGAGGACCGCCTTCGCGGCGTCGTCGTCGGCGGTGGTCATGATCACGTGACCGCTGTCGCCCATGGAGCCGCCGCCGATCGCCCGCAGGTCGACGCCCCGTGCGGCGAGCGCTTCGGCCAGGGTCGCCATCGCCCCTGGCTCGTTCTTCAGCTGCACGACGAACTGCTTGGCCATGACTGCCTCCGCGAGTGCCGGTCGGCATCGACTGGCCGGTCCATCGTAACGGCCGAACGCCGTCCCGTGTACCGTCGCCCCATGACCGACCTGTCGCCGGCCATGGGCCTGCCACCCCACGTCGCGGAGATCCTTGCGACACCGTCCGATGCGGTCGATCGCGGCCGGCGAACCACGATCGATGCGGCCGGGATCCCCTTCTCGGCGCTCGCCTGGGGCGATCCCGGCGCCCGACCGTTGATCCTGATCCACGGCGTCACGGCGTCGGCCCGGATCTGGTGGCGGATCGGACCGAGCCTGGCGGCGACCGGACGACACGTGGTCGCCGTGGACCTGCCGGGTCATGGATCGACCGGCCACTGGCGGGGCCATCATCGTTTCCGGGATACCGCCGATGACGTCGCCGCCTGGATCCGGCGCTCCCGTCTGGATCGTCCCGATCTGCAGATCGTCGGACACAGCTGGGGCGCGATGACGGCGGCCGCACTGCCGCACAGCGGCATCCGCCCGGCGACCCTGGTCCTGGTCGATCCGCCGGCCGTCCCTTACGCCGTCATCGCCCGGATGGCCGATGACCCATCCGAACGCGTGTACGACACACTGGAAGCCGCAGTGGCCGCCGTGGCACACGACAACCCGGCCTGGTCGGACGAGGACGTGCTGGCCAAGGCGGAGGCGCTGGCCCAGCTCGACGAGGTCGCCGCCCGTTCCGTCGTCCTCGACAATGGCGACTGGGACGGCGGGCTGACCGATCTCCTGGACCCGTTGGCGGATGGTGTCCCCACCTGGATCATCCGGGCCGAGGCGACGCCGTCCGGCCTCACGGCGGACGGTGGCATGGCCGGGCTCCTGCCAGACGACGCGTTACCGGCATTCGCAGCCCGGGTCGGTGCCGACCACATCCTGACCCTGGCTGGGGCGGCCCATGCCCCCCAGAGAACCCATCCGGCGGAGACGACGAGGGCGATCCTGCGGGCGCTCGACTGACGGTTGCTTCAGCGGTGGCGCAACTCGACCGCCCGTCGATAGGCGGCCAGATACTGCGGCGCCGAGCCACGAACCCAATCGAAATCGACCGCCATCCCTCGATCGAGAAGACCGTCCCAGGCCTCATCCGTTGCGTGGAGCTTCGCTGCCCGGGTACACGCCGCCAGCAGTGCCGCGACGGTGGGCCGCTCGAAGACGAAACCAGTGCCGCTTTCGGTTCGACCGACGGCATCGATCACGGTGTCGGCCAGGCCGCCCGTCCGGTGCACGATCGGCGGCGTCCCGTAGCGAAGGGCGATCATCTGTCCCTGCCCGCATGGCTCGAACCGCGACGGCATCGCGAAGGCATCGACGCCCGCGTAGATCCGACGCGCCATGTCACGGTCGAATCGTTCGATGAACGCGACCTGCCGAGGTCGGTCGGCGGCGATCTCACGGAACGGGTCGGCCAGCGATGGGTGGCCACTACCCTGGACGACGAGTCGGGTGCCGCGCTCGAGCAGACGCGGCGTGGCACCAGCCAGAAGGTCGAACCCCTTCTGGGGATCGAGTCGGCCGATCATCCCGACCACCATCCCCTGGTCGGTCGCGTCAAAGCCCACCCGGTCGAGCAGGTCAGTCCGGCACGCCGCCTTGCCGGACCGGTCGGCGCGAGAGTATGGCGCGGCAAGGACCGGGTCGCTGGCCGGGTCCCAGACGGTCGTATCCAGCCCGTTGAGGATCCCGCTGAACCGATCCCCCCTGGCCCGAAGCGCGGCGTCGAGCCCCATCCCGAAGTCGGGAGTCAGGGCTTCAGCGGCAAAGCCGGGCGAAACGGTGTTGACCAGTTCCGCCCGCTCGATGGCCTCGAGAAGTAGGTCCACCCCGTCGGCATCGATCGCCACGACCCCGTCGCCTGGGGTCAATCCGAGCTGCCCGAGTCTCGCCCGCGGCGTCCAGCCGTGGTAGGCGAGATTGTGGAGCGTGGTCAGGATCGCCGCGCCGCCGATGACCGGATCGTCGGCATACCAGGTGTCGCGCGCGATGGCCGCAGGCCCAGCGTGCCAGTCGTGAAGGTGGAGCACATCAAGCGGCCGGGCATCGGCCCGCAGGGCTTCGAGCGCAGCCCGGCAGAACAGCCCGAACCGCCAGGCGTTGTCCACGTAGTCGCCGGCGGCGTCACCGTAGAACCCGTCGCGGTCGAAGGCGGCGGGATGATCCACGAGCCGGAGTCGGTAACCGTCGGCACGCACGTCGAGGACGGTGACCGTGCTGGCCCCGGCCGGCGCCTGTGGGTCCGGGACGCGGAGGGTCGTCGTGCGCTCGATCGAGGTCGGCTCCGGCAGCCCACGGTAGCGCGGCAGGAACACCTCGACCGGCAGATCGAAGGCATCGGGTGCCGCCTCACCCAGCGCCCTCGCCAGCGCGTCAACGACGTCGGCCAGCCCCCCGGTCTTGGCCCAGGGTTCGCATTCGGCGGCGATCATGGCAACGCGCAACGGCATCCGGGAATCCTACGCGCCGCCGATCGGTCCGTGCTATCGACGACGGGCTAAACCGGTTCACAGCCGTCATTGCAGCGGGTATCATGCGCGCTCATGGATCCCGTCGGAGTCCCAGCCATCCCGGCCGCCCGCTTCCTGTTGCCCCCCCGACTGGAGGGACTCCGACGCCTCGCCTACAACCTGTATTGGGCCTGGCATCCGCAGACCCGCGCGCTGTTCGCCCGGATCGACGGTGCCGCCTGGTCACGGTATCGGAACCCCGTCCCGGTCCTCAGTGGGGCCACCGGCTGGTCGCACCTGCTCGATGACGCCGGGTTCCTGGCCGCTTATCACGATGAGCTGAACGCATTCGACACGTACATGGCCAACGGCGCCGGCCATTGGTTCCAGCGCCGATACGCCGATCGGCTGGAAGGCCCGATCGCCTATTTCTGTGCCGAATACGGCTTCCACGAATCCCTGGGCATCTATTCGGGTGGTCTGGGCGTGCTGGCCGGCGACCACATGAAGGCCGCCAGCGACATGGCCCTGCCGGCCATCGGAGTCGGGCTGCTCTACCGAAAGGGCTATTTTCGCCAGTCGATCGACGCCGACGGCCACCAGGAACACGACTACACCGACTACGACCTGAGTCGGCTGCCGCTCGGACGGGTCCAGGACGCGTCCGGGCTGCCCTTGACGGTCACCGTCGAACTCCCCGGGCGTGATCTCGACGTCGCGGTGTGGGTCGCCCAGGTCGGCCGCGTGCCCGTCCTGCTCCTCGACACGGACATCCCGGAAAACGCCGCCGCTGACCGGCCGATCACCAATATCCTGTATGTCCGCGGGCGCGAGATGCGGCTCCACCAGGAACTCGTCCTCGGGATCGGCGGCGTACGCGCCATCCGCGCACTCGGACTTGAACCGGCGGTCTGGCACCTGAACGAAGGCCATTCAGCCTTCCTCCTCGCCGAGCGCGCTCGCGAACACGTGGCCGCCGGAGCGGACATCGCCGAGGCCTGGGCGGCCGTTCGTCGGGACAGCGTCTTCACCATCCACACGCCGGTCTCGGCCGGCAACGAGCGATTCGATGCCGACCTCGTCCGACGGGTCGCGCAGCCGGCTCTCACCGAGGCGGCGGTGCCCATCGATTCGGTCCTGGAGCTCGGCCTCGGGGTGGACGGGGATCCCGGCCAGTTCGACATGACCGCGTTCTCGCTCCGGCTGACCCGTGGGGCCAACGCGGTCAGCAAGCTCCACGCGGTCACGGCGAATGCCACCTGGTCCGACATCGTGGACCACGAGATACTGGGCATCACCAACGGGATCCACGGGCCGAGCTGGATCGGCGAACCGATCGCCGGCCCGCTCAAGGCCATCGGGGCGGACCTCGATGACTTCGACGCGAGCACCCAGCGGCGCCGTTTCTGGGAACGGATCGACCGCATCCCGGACCGAGACCTGTGGGAGGCGCACGTTCGCCAGAAACGGGAGCTGGCCCATTTCGCGCGCGGTCGCCTGCGCAGCCAGTTCGCCCGCCATGGGGAAGCGCCATCGGTCCTGGCCGCAGTCGAATTGGCCCTCGATCCTGACATCCTGACGATCGGATTCGCCCGCCGATTCGCGACCTACAAGCGGGCCGGCCTGCTGTTCAGCGACCTCGAGCGCTTGACGCGGATCGTGTGGGACGTCGATCGGCCGGTCCAGTTCGTATTCGCGGGCAAGGCGCACCCGGCCGACCGACCCGGGCAACGGGTCATCCAGGAGATCTTTCAGCGTTCCCGCTCGGACGAGCTGCGCGGTCGGATCTTCATCCTCGAGGACTACAACATGCGGGTCGCCCGCTTCCTGGTGCAGGGCGTCGATGTCTGGCTCAACAATCCGCGCCGGCCGCTCGAGGCCTCGGGCACGTCCGGCATGAAGGCGGCCCAGAACGGCGTTCCCAACGTGAGCGTTCTGGACGGTTGGTGGGACGAGGGCTTCGACGGAGACAACGGCTGGGTCATCGGCAGTCGGGAGTCGGATCCCGATGAGGCCGCCCAGGACTGGCGCGACGCCGAGGACCTGTACCGGATCCTCGAGGAGGAGATCGTACCGGCCTGGTACGAGCGCGACCTCCAGGACCTCCCGCCACGTTGGCTCCAGGTCATGCGCCGGGCCATGGCGACCGGCCTGTGGCGATTCTCGACGACTCGGATGCTCCACGAATACACGGAGTCGTTGTACCTGCCGGCCGCCGGCGTGGCCGTGTCCGACAGCGATCCCGACCCGGTCGTCACCGAAGCCGGCTGACCAGGTCCGCCGTGGCCGCCCGGATCTCCCTCGCCCTGGCGATCCACAATCACCAGCCCGTCGGCAACTTCGGATGGGTCTTCGCCGACGTCTTCGATACGGCCTACGAACCGATGGTCGCCGCGCTCGAGCGACACCCCGGTGTCCGCCTGTCGCTCCACTACAGCGGCCCGCTCCTGGATTGGCTGCGGGCTGAACGTCCAGAGTTCATCGACCGGATCTCGGGTCTGGCGGCCAGCGGACAGGTCGAGATCCTGGGCGGCGCCTACTACGAGCCCGTTCTGGCCTCGCTGCCGGACCGTGACCGGGTCGGCCAGCTGGCCCGGATGTCGACGGAACTCGAACGACTGTTCGGGGTGCGGCCGCGTGGCGCGTGGCTCGCCGAACGCGTCTGGGAGCCGGACTTGCCGGCCGCCCTCGTCCAGGGCGGCTACGAGTGGACGATCCTCGACGACGCCCACTTCCGGGCGGGCGCCGTCCGGGAGGAGGATCTGTGGGGACCATATTCCACAGATGACCAGGGCAAGCTCATCCGGGTTTTCGGGACCGAGCAGGGCCTCCGCTATCGGATCCCCTTCCGCGACGTCGAAGAGGTCATCGCCTATCTCAGGGAGCATGCGACCGACGATGGCGAGCGGATCGGGACGATGGGCGACGACGGCGAGAAGTTCGGAGCGTGGCCCACGACCTGGGAGCACTGCTGGGGTGAACGTCGCTGGGTGGAACGCTTCTTCGATGCGCTCGAGCGGAATGCCGACTGGTTGACGACGACGACGCCATCGACCTGGCTGGACGGACATCCCCCGATCGGACGCGTCTACATCCCGACCGGGTCCTACGAGGAGATGGGCCAATGGGCCCTGCCCGCCGACGAGAGTCGCGCGTTCGAACGCATCCTCCACGCCGACCGCGACGAGGGCCGCCCCGAGGTGCGCTGGATGCGCGGGGCGTTCTGGCGGAATTTCCAGGTCAAGTACCGCGAGATCAACGATCTGCACAAGCAGATGCTGCGAACCTCGGACGCCGTCGACGAGATGCCTGCCGGCCCATCCCGTGAGCTGGCCCTCGATCACCTGTATCAGGGTCAGTCCAATGACTGCTATTGGCACGGCCTGTTCGGTGGCATCTACATCAACCATATGCGGCTGGCCACCTGCGAGCACCTCATCGCAGCCGAAGACCTGGCGGAGCAGGCGTCGGGACGACAGCACCGAGCCGAGATCCGCGATCTCGACCTGGACGGTCGGGACGAGGTCCGGCTGGGCGCACCCGGTCAGACCGTCAGCGTCGACCTCGACGACGGGGCCGGGATCGGCGCCTGGGACATCCGGCCTGTTCGCCATGCCCTCGGCTCCGTGATGCGGCGGCGACCCGAGGCGTATCACCAGCTGCTGCGCGACTATGACGCGGCGAGAGCGTCCGGCGAGCCGGTCGCCGGACACGACTCGGACGCCACGTCCATCCACGACATCGTCCGGGCCAAGGAGGAGGGGCTCTCGGCGCTCATCCGCAGCGATCCCTACGAGCGCAGGTCCGGGCTCGTCCGGTTCCTCGCCGCCGATACCGATGTCGGCGCCTGGGCCGCCGGCGATGCGATCGAGCTCGGCGACCTGATCGAGGGCCGGTTCCAGCTCGACACGCTGGAACGCGATCGACTGGTAGTGAGCCGCGTCGGCTCGATCCAGACCGATGGACGGACGGCCGCGGTCCGGGTCTCGAAGGAGATCGTCCTCGGCGGTGGCCGGCGAGACCCGACCCTGGGACTGACGGTCACGGTCGAGAACCAGTCCGCAGATCAGATCAACGCCGTGTTCGGGATCGAGTGGACCCTGATGTTGCTGGGAGGCGGCGGCAATCCCTCGGCCTGGATCGAGACCGATGGCCTGCGGACGGCCCATGACACGTACGGTCAGGCCAGCGGGCTGCGCACGATGCGCCAGGGCAACGATTGGGTCGGGATCTCGGTCGCCACGACGGTCAGTGAGGTGGCCGAACTGTGGTGGGCCCCGGTCGAGGCGATCTGCAACTCGGAAGCCGGCTTCGAGCGCGTGTACCAGGGCGCCGGCCAGCTGTTCTGGTGGCCGCTATCGCTCCAGTCGGGTGGATCCTGGACGGTCTCCGTGCACCAGTCGATCTCGACGGTGCGCGATCGGACCCTCGAGGAGCTCGAAGAGGCGGAGACGATGATCCGCGCCTGACGCTCGAAGCGAGATCAGGCGAGGTCACCACGGTCGGGCCGTCGCGGATCAACGAACCCGGGCCGACTGTCGACCCCGTTGCTCTCGGCCAGTGCCCCGAGAAGCGCCAGGCCGGCGGCGATGATCAGGAAGATGAGCATTCCGGACACGTGGACCTGCCTTTGCTTGGTATGGTCAGTTCACGATGAACGACGACCCCGGAAGTCCAGATTCGAGTGTGGCGCTCGGTGGCGCTCTCGATGTCGAGCGCGACTCGGACGTCCCGATCTCGACGCAGATCTTCTGGCAACTCGCCTACCAGATCGATTCCGGTCGGTTGCTGCCTGGGGCTCGCCTGCTGCCCGTTCGTGAACTCGGGGCTGCCCTGCGAGTGAACCCGAATACCATCCGGGCGGTCTATCGACGTTTGTCCGATGCCGGCTACGTCACGAGTCGACACGGCGCCGGGACGCATGTCACGGAGCGACCGCCCCAGCGGCGCGGGACCGAGGCGCTGGCCGGCATCATCGCCGAGACCCTTCGCCGCGCGGCCCATGCTGGCTTCACCGCCGACGAGGTCGCCGCAGCCACGTTCGCCGCGGCGACGGAGCGGAAGCGGCCGGGCCCGCTCGTCCGGGTGCTCTACGCGGAGTGCACCAACGCCGATGCCGGCTTTGATGCCGAGCGATTGGTCGCCGCGTTCTCGGGCCGGATCGAGGCGGAGGGTGCATTGCTCGACGACCTGCCCGACCGGCTCGATCGCTTCCACCATGATCTGGTGGCGACGACGACGTTCCACGCTGACGAGGCCCAGGCCCTCGTCGCCGGTCGCGTCCCGGTCGTGGCGATGCTCGTCGGCCCCGGCTACGTCGAGCTCGTCCACGAGATCGCCGAGTTGCCCAAAGGATCACGGGTCGGTCTCATCTGCGCGTCCGGACGAGGCGTGGAGAACATCCGCGAGACGCTCGCCCTGTCCGGGACCGTCGGCATCGAGATCGACTCGGCACTCATCGGCGAGACAGAGGCGCTCGACCCGATCGATCGCAACGCGGATCTCATCCTCCTGTCGCGTGAGGCCCTCGCGGCGGGGATGGCCGGCACGTTCTCCCGACCGGATCGGATCCGTCCCTGGACGTACGACTTCGACCCGTCGGGACTGGAACTGCTGCGGCGGGCCATCGAGCATGTCGTCGCGACAAGGCCCAGGGTGGCCGACCTTGACGCTGCGACCGTGGCGCCTCGAGGGTGACCAGCCGACGAGATTTCCACGTCCGGCGCGAACCGCGCGACCGGTACGCCATCCGGCGGCCACTGATCGGCACGGATGGCGACCTGGTCGTGACCGATCTGGCCGGGCTGCGACGCCTCGCCGATCGAATGAACCGGGATCGCAGCGCCGGCGCACCGTCCGTCCAGGCCGGCGAGATCGCCGCTCTCGGGCTCCTCCATGAAGTCGGCCACTTGCTGATCGCGTTCTACGAGGAACAGCGCCGTCCGAACGCGATGCAGACCGCGCTGACCGCGATCGAGGGCGACCTTGGCGCGGAGGCCGACCGACTCCTGGGGCGCTTCGCCCTGGAGTTCCCGGGTGTCGGCCCGGAGCCGGAGCCGGCCGCCGTCCAGCTCGAAGAACTGCTCCTGACCCGGATCGCCAATGAGAACCCGGCCATCGGCTCCCTCCGTGAGCTCGTCGACGACCGGGACCTCGCGACTGGCACGCGATACCACGAGGCGATCCGGCGTCTCGAGGCGACGTTCGCCGACGGCCCGCCCGTCGATGGCGGCACATCGCTGATCGAGTTGATGCGGCTGCCGGCGCGCCACGCCCCGACGTCGCTGGCCGGACAGCTCCGGTTCGTCCGCGATCGGTGGGGCCCGATCCTTGGCGCCAGCCTGGCCGGCCTGATCGACCGACTGGACATCGCCATCGGGGTCCTGGCCGAAGAGGAGCGGGGGATGCACCTGCGCTTCGGTGGCGGGACGGGCAAGCCAGGACCACGAGCCGCGGGGAGTTCGCTGGGGGCCGCCGACGAACCCGAGGCGTTCTCGTCGGATTCGGCCTGGATGCCGCAGGTCGTGCTGATGGCCAGGAGCACCTACGTCTGGCTCGACCAGCTGTCGCGCACGTATCGACGCGACATCCGGACCCTCGATGCGATCCCGGACGAAGAACTCGCCACGTTGGCCAGCTGGGGTGTGACCGGGCTGTGGTTGATCGGGCTCTGGGAACGGTCGACGGCATCGGAACGGATCAAGCGCATGCGTGGCAACGCCGAAGCCGTGGCCTCGGCCTACTCGCTCGACGACTACCGGATCGCGGCCGACCTCGGCGGCGAATCGGCCTATGCCGTCCTGCGGGATCGTGCCTGGATGCATGGCATCCGGTTGGCCAGCGACATGGTGCCCAATCACATGGGCATCGATTCCAGCTGGGTCATCGACCACCCCGAATGGTTCCTGTCACTGCCCGAGCCACCGTACCCGGCCTACACCTTCGGCGGCGCCGACCTGTCGAGTGACGCCCGGGTCGGGATCGTCCTCGAGGACCACTACTGGGACGACAGTGACGCGGCGGTCGTGTTCAAGCGGTTCGATCGCGAGTCGGGCGATGTCCGTTACGTCTACCACGGCAACGACGGGACGAGCTTCCCGTGGAACGACACCGCGCAGCTCGATTTCCTCGATCCCGCCGTCCGCGAGCAGGTCATCCGCACGATCATCGAGGTCGCCCGACGGTTCCCGATCATCCGCTTCGATGCCGCCATGGTCCTGGCGAAGAAGCACATCGAGCGGCTGTGGTGGCCGGAACCCGGGACCGGCGGCGGCATCCCGTCGCGCGCCGAGCACGCCATCCCGAAGTCCGCGTTCGACGAGCGGATGCCGGTCGAGTTCTGGCGCGAGGTGGTCGACCGGGTCGCCGCGGAGGTGCCCGGCACGCTTCTGCTCGCCGAGGCGTTCTGGCTGCTGGAGGGCTACTTCGTTCGGACCCTTGGCATGCACCGCGTCTACAACAGCGCGTTCATGCACATGCTCCGCGACGAGGACGGGGCCGGGTATCGCTCCGTCATCAAGGAGACGATCGCCTTCGACCCGGAGATCCTGAAGCGCTACGTCAACTTCATGAGCAACCCGGATGAAGAGACCGCGCTCGAGCAGTTCGGCAAGGGTGATAAGTACTTCGGCGTCGCGACGGTCCTCGCCACGTTGCCCGGGTTGCCCATGCTCGGCCATGGCCAGGTCCAGGGGTTCGGCGAGAAGTACGGCATGGAATTCCGTCGGGCGATGCGCGACGAGCAACCCGATGGTTGGCTCGTCGAGCGCCACGAGCGTGAGATCTTCCCGCTCCTCCACCGTCGGGCCTGGTTCGCCGAGGCGTCCGACTTCCGGCTGTACGACTTCGTCACCGACGACGGTGTCGACGAGAGCGTGCTGGCCTACTCGAACGGATCCGGGGCGTCTCGGTCACTGATCGTGTACCACACCCGGTTCGCCTCGACCCGGGGCCGGATCCGGCATGCGGCCCCGTTTGCGCGGCGAACTCCGGGCGGGTCCAGACAGCAGGTCCGCGACTCGCTGGGGCAGGCGCTCGGGTTGGCCGACGAACGCGACCTGTTCGTCATCTTCCGGGATGCCCGGACCGGGTTCGAATACGTCCGGTCCAGCCGCGAGATCCACGAACGCGGCATGGAGTTCTCACTGGACGCCTATGCCACTCACGTCTTCTGGGAGTTCCGCGAGGTCCGAGATGGATCCGCCGGACAGTGGGCGCGCCTCAGCGAGCGATTGGCCGGGGCCGGGGTGCCATCGCTCGACACCGAGATGTGGCGGCTCCAGCTCGAGCCCGTCCATGGACCGCTCCGCGAAGTCTTCGCCGACGGTCCGGCGGCTGCGATCGTCGACGGCGTTGCGTCGGACGTCGAGATCGGCGCCCTGGGCGAGAAGATCGAACGGTTCCTGGCAGCCCTGGCTGCGGCGACGGGCGTGAGCGACGACCCTGGCGGCATCGGACTGGCCATCCGGACGACCGCGGCCAGGGCCATCGCCGACGCGACGATGCTCGACATGAGCGTTCGAGCCGAAGACGCGAGTGACCGTTCCGATCGAGCCGCCCTGCTGGCCTGGCTGACCTTGAGTCGGTCGGGTCGGCTGGCCCCCGGGGCGGATCCGGCGGCCACCAGCCGAGCCTGGTACGACGAGCTCCGGATGGCCGGCCCGCTCGTGTCCGGACTTCACGGCGCCGGGTTCGAAGAGGCCGAGGCGTGGTCGATCGCCGAGCGCGTCAGGGTCCTGCTGGCGCTCCCCCGCCCGGCGACCATCGGCGGGAGTCGGCGGACCGCTCCGCGGCGCCTGCTCGATGCGTGGCTCGATTCGGGAGCCGTCAGGACGGCCATCGGGATCAACACCTGGAACGACGTCGAGTACGTCGATCGCGATCGGTTCGTCCAGCTTCTGGACTGGGCCGTCCGGCTCGACCTCGTCGACACGTTGGAGGCGGAGACGTCGCAGGCTGGTGCCAGGACCACCTCGCAGGCCGTTCCCAACGGACCGTTTCCGTCGGCGGCCGTTGCCACGCGGTTGTCGGTCGCAGGAGAGCGGGCCGGGTGGCAGGTCGAGCGGATGCGGGCGGCGGTCCGGGGACGCGCCGCGGGCTGACCTCAGTCGAACAGGATGCGGCGCAGGATCGAGGTCGGTGGCGTGCCGTGGGCCAGGACCGACTCGAGATGGTCGCGGTAGCGAAAGCCCGGCGTATCGCCCAGCCCGCCGACGATCCGGGGCTGCGGGACGGCCGCGACACCGCGCGAGTCCCCGGACGCGAGGGCCGCCCGCCGCCGCGCCTCGATCTCGATCTCCCACATCTCCATCGAACCGGCGAAATACGTCGATAGCTGGGTCGACGAGAGGCGCGCCCGGTCGTATTTGTTGCGTGCCTCGGCCTCCTCCTGGAAGCCGCCCTCGATCATCAAGCTGACCGCTTCATCCCCGGTCATCCCGTCGCAATGGATCCGGGCGTCGATGATCGCATTGGTCGTCGATCGCAGGTAGAACTTCCAGTGGTTGAGGAGCAGCGCCGGATCGTCCGCCCCGTAGCCCAAGTCCATCATGACCTGGGTCACATAGACCGCCCAGCCTTCGGCGAACAGGCCGCTGCCGAAGATCGCCCGGACGCGCGACGGACAGCGATTGGCGTAGACGCCCTGGAGGTAGTGACCGGGGACCGCTTCGTGGATGGTCAGCAGACGGAGCATCCGGTCGTTGTCCTCGCGGAGGTTCGATTCGCGCTGCTCCTCCGACCAGTCGTCGGGCATCGGGGTGATCGCGAAGAATGCCTTCTGACCCTTCTCGAGGGGGCCGGGTGATGACAGCATCGCGCCGCCGAATGCGCGCAGGTAGACCGGGGTCCACTGGATCTCGAGTGGCTCGTCCGTGAGCCCGATGACGTCCTGTTCGATGCAGAACGCGTCGATCCGAGCGTTCTCCGCCCGGCAGAAGTCGAGCAGGTCGTCGGCCTTCGGATGCTCTGACGCGATGGCGTCGAGGACTCCGCGGACGAGCGCCCCATCATCATCGGGCACCTCGCGGCCCGGGCACCAGCCAGCCCACAGGTCACCGGCCAGGCGGATCATCTCCGCTCGAACGGCCTCGAACTCACGCTCCGCCTCGGCCAGGATCCGTTCAGGGGTCAGCGTCTCCGAACGCATCGTGTGGCGCATCTTCTCCGTGAACAACGTCCGGCCAAGACGACCCTCGCCGTCGCTGATCGGCAGCACCGCGTCGGCAAGGTGGGTCTTGAACTCTGCCAGGGCGGCTCGGCCGATACCCGCGGCCGCCGCCAGACGGTCCCTGACCGCGGCGACCGCCGGGTCGTCAGCCGCGGCGGCTTCCGCGGCGGCGACCGCGTCGTCGATCAGCGCGCCGATGCCGGCCAGCTGGCGGATCGCCGTCTCCGTCTGGAACCGGCCGACGGGACGTTCGTCGACCCCGACCAGGCGCTCCCGGGCGGCGTCGAGTACCGCGGGCAGCCCCTCGAGTCGACCCGCGGTCGATCGCAGCCGGTCGGCCAGCGGCGCGAACTCGCGGGCCTGGAGTGCGTGCAATCCGTCGCCGATGAGGTAGACCCAGTGGAGCGGGTCCCAGGCCGCGTCAGCCAGGACGGCTTCGCCGAAGCGCTCCGCCTCAAGCTCACCGATCAGCAGGTCCCGGTCGATCGCCTGGTCCGGTGACAAGTCGGTCATCGCCCGGAATTCCGCGAGCCAGCGATCGACCAAGCCGATCCGATGATCCCTGCCGGCGCGGCTCATGTCGGGCCACTGATCGTCGTGGTCGTGTCGTCCGATGACGGTCGCGAAGGTCGGGTTGAGTCGGAACAGTTCGGCCAGGAACGTGTCGACCCGTTCATCGAAGTCGTTCATGCCCCGAGCATACGGGGCGGCTACCATCGATGTGACATGACGATGCAGACATGGGTGGAGCCGGTCGTGCTGAACGGATCGCGGATCCGACTCGAGCCGTTGCGGGCCGACCACCTCGACGATCTCGAGCGAGTCGCCTACGACCTGCCGATCTGGCGCTGGACGATCATGGGTCCCCAGGATCCGGCCGGTCTGCGACGCTGGCTCGACGCCGCGCTGGCCAACCAGGCAGAAGGGACGGAGCGCCCATTCGCGACGGTCGACCTGGAGTCCGGTCGGGCGATCGGGTCGACGCGCTTCATGTCCATCGTCCCGGAGCATCGTCGCCTTGAGATCGGCTGGACCTGGATCGCCAGTGCGTACCAGCGCAGCGGCCGCAACCGGGAGGCGAAATTGCTCCAGCTGACCCACGCCTTCGAGACACTCGGCGCCAACCGCGTCGAATTCAAGGCCCATGCCCGGAACGAACGATCGCGGACCGCACTCGCGGGTATCGGGGCAACGTTCGAGGGAGTCTTCCGGAACCACACGATCACGGCCGACGGGTCACTTCGAGACTCGGCCTATTTCAGCGTGATCGTCGAGGATTGGCCGATGATCAGGGCGCGCCTGGCCGAGAGTCTGGCCGGATGACTCCACCGGCGGACCTGCTGATCACGGACGGGCGTCTGTTCGAGGCCTACGGGCCGACCGCCCTTACGCCGTACGGCTCGGACATCGGCCCGCGACCGGTCGCCGCCGCGACGGCGATCGCCGTCCGAGCCGGGTCGATCGCCTGGATCGGGCGCGACGACGAGGCGCGTCGGGACTGGCTCGGCCCGCTGACCGAGCATGTCGACGCTCGGGGCGGCCTGATCACGGCTGGGTTCGATGACGCGCATATCCACCTGGTCGATGGCGCCACTGAAGCCGACCGGGTCGACCTGTTCGAGCTTGCCTCCGTCGAGGCGATCCGAACCGCGATCGCCGATCACGCCCGGAGCCATCCCGACGACGGCTGGGTCCTCGGCCGGGGCTGGCAATACGGGACGTTTCCCGGCGGCCTGCCAACGCGCGAGCTGCTCGACTCCATCGTGGCCGACCGGCCCGCCTTCATGGGCTGTTATGACGGCCACACCGGCTGGGCGAATGGCCCGGCGCTCCGACTGGCCGGGATCGACCGAGGATCAGCCGATCCGGCGGGCGGAACCATCGTCCGTGATCCGGCCACGGGCGAGCCGACCGGCGTCCTCAAGGAAGACGCCCAGGAGCTGGTCCTGCGTCACATCCCGACGCCGACGCCGGCGATGACCCTGGCCGCCATGCGCCGGACGATCGGCGAGCTCCACGTCGCGGGCATCACCTCGATCCAGGATGCCTGGGTCGAACCGGACCAACTCGGCCTGTGGCGGGCCTTGCGCGACGACGGGACCCTGCGGATCCGAGCCCGACTCGCGCTGCCGATGCAGCCGGAGGGGTCGGTCACGGACTGGCAGGCGACCCTCGACGGGTATCGGGCCGCCGTGGTCGATCTGGCCGACGGATCGTGGCTGACCTCCGGCGTATTGAAGGCATTCGCCGATGGAGTCATCGAAGCCAGGACCGCCGCGCTCCTCGATCCGTACGTCGACGACGACAGATCCGGCGATCCTGTCTGGGAGCCAGACCAGCTCGACGCCTTCGTCGCTGAGGCAGACCGGCGCGGTTGGCAACTGGAGATCCACGCCATCGGTGACGGTGCGATCCGGATGGTCCTCGACAGCTACGAACGGGCCGCTGCCGGCGGTCCGGCGCCGTCTCGCGGTCGACGCCACCGGGTGGAACACATCGAGACCGTCACCCGCGCCGACATCCCTCGCTTCGGCGCCCTCGGGGTGGTGGCGTCGATGCAGCCGTATCACGCTGATCCTTCACCCAATCAGACCGACGTTTGGGCGGGCAACGTCGGGCCCGAACGGGCCGGGCAAGCCTGGTCCTGGGCATCGATCCGGCGGGATGGCGGCGTCGTGGCACTCGGCTCGGACTGGCCGGTCGTGCCGTTCGATCCGATGCTGGCCCTGCACACCGCGGTCAACCGCCAGACCGTGGCCGGACATCCAGCCGGCGGCTGGCTGCCGTCCGAGAAGCTATCCCTGCCGGATGCCCTGGCGGCATACGGCCACGGATCCGCGTATGCCGCATTCGCCGAGGACCACCGCGGGACACTCCGGGTCGGGGCCGATGCCGACATCGTCGTGCTTGACCGCGACATCCTTGCTGGGGGACCCTCTTCGATCATCGGGACCAGCGCCGTCCTGACCGTCGTCGGCGGGCAGGTCGTCCACCGCTCGGAGGCATCGACTTGAGGGGTTTCATCGTCAACACGATCGTCACCGCGATCGCGTTCTACGTGCTCACCAGGTTCCTGCCGGACTACGTGAGCTACAGCGGCGAAACGATCGGTCTGGTCGTGCTGGCCGTGATCTTCGGGCTGGTCAACGGACTCGTCGGGCCGATCGTCAAGACCCTCGCCATGCCGCTGTCGCTGATGACGATGGGACTGATCGGCTTCGCGATCAACGCCGGTCTGCTCCTGCTGACCGGGATCATCGCCAATTCGACCGGCTTCGATCTGACGATCGGCGACTTCCCGCCCGACCTGGCGACGATCGACACGATCGTGGCCGCCGTCATCGGGGCGATCGTGCTGAGCGTCGTCAGCTCTGCCGTGCGGCTTGTCGTCCCCGACTGACCGGACCCTGGGGCCAGCCCTACGGTCGGCCGCGACCCGCTTCGGCACGCCGACCTATGTCACCGATCTGGCCGAGCTCGGCCGTTCGGCGGCGACGGTCCGGGCGGCCTTTCCGGACCCCTCGCTGCGGGCCTTCTCGGTCAAGGCCAATGACGTGCCGGCGGTCATCGCCGAGGTGGCCGGCCACGGGTTCGGAGCGAACGTGGTCTCGCGTGGCGAATGGGCCGCGGCTCGCCACGCGGGCCTGCCGAACGACCGGATCACCCTGGAAGGGATCGGCAAGACCGACGCCGACCTGCGCGCCGCGGTCCGGGCGGCGGCCGGCGGCGCTCCCCTGCGCTGGATCGCCCTCGAATCCGCCGACGAGGCGGCGGCGCTCACCAGGCTGGCCCGCCGCGCCGGCTGCGGGAGCGACGGGCGCCCGCCGCTCGACGTCCTGGTCCGGCTGAACCCGAGCGTCGACCCGGAGACGATCGCGGGTCTGGCGGTGGGCGACGGCAACTCGAAATTCGGGCTGACCGAGACGGAGGCGACCGCCCTTGTGGAGTGGCTGACTGATCACGGGGCAGGCGCGATCCGGCCCCGCGGCATCCACCTCCATGTCGGATCGCAACTTCGGGCCGTGGATGCCTGGCGCGATGCGGTCCGGCGCGGCCTGGCGATCGTCGCCTTGCTCCGCGGCAGCCTGCCGATGTTCGACACACTCGACGTGGGTGGCGGGTTCCCGATCCTGCCCATCGACGAACCGAGTCCCGGCCCGGAGCGCTTCGCCCGCGAGCTGGACGAATTGCTTGAAGGCATCCCGCCTGACCGCCGGCCGTCGCGACTCGCCATCGAACCGGGTCGGTCCCTCGTCGCCCGGGCGGGCTGGCTCGTGGCCCGGGTCTTGCATGTTCGTGAACGGGGCGGTCGACAGGTCGTCATCGATGCCGGGATGACCGAGCTGATCCGGCCCGCCCTGTACGGCGCTCGCCATCCGATCGTGGCCCTGACGTCGCTCGGGCGACCGGTCGACGGGTCGGATCCGGCCCGTACGGGGATCGGCCGCCAACCGACCCGGGTCGAAGGCCCGATCTGCGAATCGACCGACGCCCTGGGCACGCATGACTTGCCGCTGCTGCGCCGCGGCGATCTCGTCGCGATCTCTGACGCCGGCGCGTATGCCGCCTCGATCTCGTCGCGCTACAACGGTCGCCGCCGTCCGGCCCAGGTATTCATCGAGGCCGACGGGTCGCTGCGCCTGGCACGCCGAGCAGGATGGTGACGGAGGCGTCACGATGACGGCCATGCGTCTTCCCCGCCGCCCGATCGTCGCGCTCGCGTCCGCCGTCTGGCTGGTCGCGATGAGCGTCGGGCTGACTTCCGCTGCCGATCCATCGACCCCACCGGCCGGTCCGCCGTTCGCGGCGCCGGTTCCTGGTCAGACCGTCTACGATCCAGCTGGCGCCCTCCAACCGATCACGCTCTACCAGGCCCAGGCGATCATCGATGCCGCCGCCGCGCAGGCCGATGTGGAGATCGTCGTGTACACGCAGGTCGTCGATGGCGCCGACGTGGATCGCGCCAGCGCGGATGCCCAGGCCCTGCTGGATCAGTGGGCCATCGGCAAGGCGGGAGGCGACCGCGGCGTGGCCATCGTCCTGGACTTGGATCCCAGCCTGGACCATGGCGACGTCGGGATCGCTTCGGGGACCGGGTTCGGCGAAGGGCTCGGATCTGCGGGTTCAGCGCAGGCCGTCGCCCGGGGCTCCGTTCAACCCTACCTCGACAGCGGTGACCCGGATTCGGGCCTGCTGATCGGCCTGGCCCGGATCTACCAGGCGGTGACGGCCACGGCGCCCGGTTCGGAGCTCACCGCCGCGAGCCAGGTGCCACCCGGTCCGCCCTTTCCGAACCCCGAGACGGACCGGGCCGTGTACGACTACGCGGGGATCCTGAGCCCCGAGACGATCGTCAAGGCGGAGTCGACGATCGACGCCATCGAGGCGCGGACCGGCGCCGAGGTCGTCGTCTACACCCAGGACAGCGGCGAGTACCCGACGACCGAAGAGACCGAGCAGAAAGCCCGGGCCCTGATCGACCAGTGGGGCATCGGTCGAGCCGGTTTCGACGACGGGATGGTCATCTTCTTCGACATGCAACCGAACCTCGAACACGGGCAGGTCCAGCTTTACGCGGCGCCCGGCTTCGAGGCTGCCTACCTGTCGAACAGCGAACGACAGTCCATCTTCGACGACGACATGCTGCCCTACCTGAAGAACGCGTCCTTCGACAGTGCACTCAGCGTCGCGCTCGACAGGATCGACGCGGCGGCCACGCCGGAACACGCCGCGTCGCTCCAGCAGGCTCGACAGTTCAACGCCGTCCTGGGCCTCGTCGGAGCACCGATCGTATTCATGGGTCTGTCCGGTTGGGCGCTCTTCTCCTGGCGGCGCTTCGGCAAGGACCCGGTCTACCTGGACGATCCGTCCATCCTGCTGCCCGCCCCGCCGCCCGATCTGACGGCCGCTTCCGGGGCACTGATCATGGACGGGGCGACGTCACGCCGCGCCCTCACGACAGCGATGCTCGACCTCGCATCGCGCGGGCTGATCGCGTTCCGGGAGGAGCATGCCGGGCTCCTTCGCAGTCGAAAGGTGGGGATCGATGTGGAGCCGACGGCCGGGGATCCCGAGATCGAGGCGCAGCGGACCCGGAACCAGCGGCGACCGACCGGCCCAGCCGAGGACCTGGCCCTGCGACGACTCCGGACCCTGGGCAAGAGCGATGCGTACATCGAACCGGATGACCTGCCGAAATTCGGTGCCGAGGTCGCCGACTTCGACAAGGCGCTCGAGCAGCACGTCGTCGGCCGCGGTTGGTTCGGCGAACGACCAAGCACGGTCGTCTCACGCTGGTTCGGGCGCGGTGTCGTCGCCATCATCATCGGCGTGATCGGGCTGGTCATCGGCTTCAACGTGCCGATCTCCGGGCTGACCCTGATCGGCGGCGCGGCCATCGCCGGTGGCATCGTGGTCGCCGTCACCGCCCGATCCATGCCGGCGGTGACGATGCCCGGGGCGATGATCCGGGCGATGCTGGCGGCCTACCGGCGGACCCTCCAGAAGACGATGGCTCAGGCACGCTCGATGCAGCAGGTCGTCGACGAGGCCGGGCTGGAATGGCTCGACACGCCGGATCAAGCCGTCGTGTGGGGGACTGCCCTGGGCCTTCAGAGCGAGATCGAGGACGTCCTGTCGCGAAGCATGGACGACGTGAAGGCCGGACGGAGCGCGGGCACGACGCCCTACTTCCCGGCCTGGTACCAGACGTCGAGCGGCTCTTCGTTCATGTCGTCGGCGGCGGCCGGCAGTGGCGGCAGCCTGTTCTCCGGATCAGGGATCCCCGATATCGGCGGCATGATGTCGGCGCTTGGGACGATCGGCGATTTGCCTTCGTCGTCGGGCGGTGGCGGCGGGTTCAGTGGCGGTTCATCGGGCGGTGGCGGTGGTGGCGCCGGCGGCGGTTTCTAGTCAGGTTCCGGGCGGGTCCGCGCGGGTCCCTCGTTTCCGCCGCCAAAGTTCGGACATCTGCCCATCACACGAGCGTTAGTCACGACGGTCAGGATCGATACGCGGTCCGTCGAGCGTGGATCGATCTCGGCGAACGGCTCGATCGTGTCATTCGGGCGCCAAGGCACCGATCTGTCACGAATGTTCGGACGTGTGCTTACCTGATGAGCGGATGTCAAGTCCGGGGACGATCGGCGGGTCGGTCACTGCTCCGAACATGTCCCGACAGGCGTCCAGCCCCTCGATGACGACCGGCGGTCTGGGCCGCGATCGCCAGCCGTCGAGGGTCATCCGGAAGCGCTGCGTCTCGCGAGCCACTCCCTCCGGCGCGAGGCTGCCGATGCCGTTGTCCGCGTACCCGAGCGAGCGCGACACGCCATTCGAGGCGGCGTTGTCGAGGAACGCCTCACTGGTGGCTTCCCGCGCACCGAGCCCGTCGAAGGCCAGGGCCAGGACGGCCGCGCGCATCTCCTTGCCGTACCCGCGGCCCTGGAACGCCCGGCCCAGCCACGACCCGGAGTGCACGGATCCGACGATCGGGAACCGTTCCGCGTATAGCCCCTGCGACCCGATCGGGCGACCATCCGACTCCACCACGAGGTTCAGTTCCCAGCCGTCCGGCGACCAATCGGCTCGACGCGACCAATGGTGCTGGATCGCTCCACGCTCGAATGCGGGGCTGGGCAACGTCGACCAGGCGACCCCGAACGGCATCTCCCAAGGCTCGTGGATGCCTTCCCTCGCGAGCGCGATGAGGCGTACCAGCTCCTCGTCCGTCGGCAGGTGCAGGACCAGTCGCTCCGTCCGGATCCGGAGGGCGAAGAGCGGCCAGAGGGACTCCAGTTCGGCGACCATGGGCGCCCGACGGTACACTCCGCGAATGGGTGCTGTCGAGACCATGGAAGAGTTCTTCGAAAAGTTGAACGGCGGCGATCGCGAGGCTGCGGTCGCGCTGATGGATGAGAAGACGGAGATGCGTGTCCACGTCGGCGACAGCGTCCAGACGCTTCGCGGCGTCGAGCGGGTCGGCGGCTGGTTCCTGCGCGGTGACCATGGGCTCAAGATGATCCCCGGCGAGATCCGCGACACGGGCAACACCTGGGAGGCGGACCTGCTCGTCGTCCGACCCGGCGCCCAGAGTCAGCATATCGATGCGACGTTTCGGGTCGAGGCCGGCAAGATCACGGCGATCAATATCGCGCCCAGGTAGCGCCGCTGGAACTCGTCCCGTGACCGTCAGGAAGCGGACGTGTCCGGGACCGGGATGATGATCTCCTGGCCGACCGAGATCTTGTTCGGGTTCTTGATCTCCGGGTTGGCGGCCATGACCTGATCGATCGTCAAGTCGAACTTGTTGGCGATCTTGCCGAGGCTGTCGCCGGCCTTGACGACGTATACCGTCGGAGTCGGCTCCGCGGGGATCTCCGGGGTCGGGCTGTCCGTGGCCACCGGGACGCTCGGGCTGGCGCTGGCACCGGACGAACCGCCACTGCCACCCACGCCAAGCAGCGCCGGCAACATGAACAAGGTCAGTGCCGCGATGGCCACCGCGCCGGCCAGCAAGGCGATCCGCGGGATCCCGGGCAGACCGGTCCGAGTCTTGATCGTGGGGTACGCCTCGTAATGGCGCATATGCTCCCAGGACGGGCCGGCGATGACCGGCGCACTCGATCGCGTCGAACTGACCGCGGGTCGCTTGCCGGCGGGCGCGGGCGGTCTCGCGCTTGTCGACGACTGGGGGCTGGTCGCGGGTGCAGGAGGCGTGGATGGTCGCGTGGCCGCCCGGCTCTGAGCCAGACCGGCCAACTCATCGTCGGGCGCGGCGGTCGGTGCGGGCGAACCGACCCGGGGTGTGGCCGCGACCGCCCCGACCTCAGCAACGGGCAAGCCCGGCGGCCAACCGATCCGCCGCACTCCCCGCCAGGCCCTGCCCTTCCTTGGGAAGGTCGGGCGAATGGCGGCGGGATCCGGCTCACGACCGACGCCCCGGCTGCCGCGGACTGGCCGGTCGCCCATGGCGGTGGCGCCGCCCAATCGCGAGGTGGATTGCGTCGGACGGCCGGTTCGTCGCCCGAGGCGTCGATCGAGTCGTCGCCCGAATCGTCAACCGGGTCGTCGCCCGAGTCGAGAGGCCACTCTTCGTCGAGCTCGGTGGGCAGCGGGCCGTCGTCGGCCCCGTCGATGGCCTGGTCGATGGCGACCGCGATCGGCGCTGCCTCGGCCGCCAGGCCGGCACCGCGGGCGTGAGCCGCCTCGCGTTTCGCCCAATCCTGGAACGTGGGGCAGACCGGGAAGGCGCTGGACAGGCAATACGCCTCTTGATGCGCGACGGCCCGCGGCGCCGGCGGCGTCTCGGCGAAACATCGATGTCGATGGTCGGGGCTCGTGGACCGACCCTCGCGATCGTCACCGAACGCGACGAATGGACAGGCCGGGGCCCCGTCCGCGCTGGGCAACCCTCGCTCAGTCATCTGCCCGATGATACCCGGGCGCCTCCCCGTGCCGGGCGGTGGTTCATTGACGGGCGAACATCGCCGCCGCTTCAGCGGCGAGGTCGACGAACGGCTCGCCGCTCACATCGATCACGACCTTGGTCAGCGAACCGCCGACCAGGGCGAACGGGACGCTGCCGGCGTAATCGTCAGTGACCACCTCGGCGCCGGACCGGCCGACGACAAGGCCGCCACCGCCCAACCCGAACTTGCCCGGCTGGGTCATGATCTGCCCGCTTCCGACTGCCTTGTCACGGATGTGCAGGGTCAGCGTCCCCGTCGAGGGCATGCCCGTGCCCTCACGCTCGAACGTCGCCG